>CAJFSS010000001.1 GCA_904419745.1 Candidatus Pseudoruminococcus merdavium
GACCCACCTGTTCCCATCCCGAACACAGAAGTTAAGCTAAGCGGTGCCGAAGATACTTGGTGGGTGACCGCCTGGAAAAATAGGTCGATGCCAGCTCTTGATATTCCTCCTTAGCTCAGTCGGTAGAGCATGCGGCTGTTAACCGCAGGGTCGTCTGTTCGAGCCAGACAGGGGGAGCCAATAGTTTGAAATCGCTGTGAAGAAAATTCACAGCGATTTCGTAAACTTGTACTTACATTATGGGCCTTTAGCTCAGTTGGTTAGAGCAACCGGCTCATAACCGGTCGGTCCAGGGTTCGAGTCCCTGAGGGCCCACCAATATAAATAGGGGTATAGCTCAGCTGGTAGAGCAGCGGTCTCCAAAACCGCGTGCCGAGGGTTCGATCCCTTCTGCCCCTGCCAATGCTGCTATGGCTCAGTAGGCAGAGCACTTCCTTGGTAAGGAAGAGGTCACCAGTTCGAATCTGGTTAGCAGCTCCAAAAAACGGTATGAACATGTTGTTCATACCGTTTTTTATATTGAAAAATACTTTATGTCATTTATGATGACAGTGGGATTAT
This sequence comes from Candidatus Pseudoruminococcus merdavium, assembly GCA_904419745.1. Lineage (GTDB taxonomy): Bacteria > Bacillota > Clostridia > Oscillospirales > Ruminococcaceae > Pseudoruminococcus_B > Pseudoruminococcus_B merdavium. The sequence goes on from CAJFSS010000001.1 coordinate 562, forward strand.
ACATAGTGCAGTAACGACATGAGTATGATTGATTTAGGTTGACTGGATTTTTAAATAATTTTTTGATATTTTATCAAAAAATTATTTACCTTTATATGGAAAAATAGTAAAATAAATGTACAAATAGAAATTTTTAGAACAAAGGAGGAATTTTATATGAAAAAATTGTTAATAGTATTTATGTCAATTGTAATGATTCTTTCTCTGGGAATAATAATCAATGCAAGTGATACAGGGGGAGAGAAGACTATAATAACTGGTGAAATAGCGCCAACACCTGAAGAATATGAAGAATATTTGAATTCTCTTACAGATGAAGAGCTGAAAATAATTGATAAGAAAATAAAGGAAGCTGAAGAACTTGCCAATCAACCGCAACCAAGAGCGACTATGATAAATATTGGAGGTGCATACATCGTTTATCAACAGGAACAATCAAACTATTGTGTACCGGCGTGTATAAAAAGTACCTTACAATTTATCAATGGTGATTCTCCATCACAAAGTTGAATTGCGTCCGACTTGAATATCACTCCAACTGGGGTTGTTATTACAAAGATTGCGCCATATATTAATTCCAAAATCTCTGGGTTTACGTATGTACATGCTATGAATCCCACTAAAACCAATATGCTGAATTGGATTTATAGCACGGTTTCCAATAAAAAGCCCCCTTCGATGTCAATTGTAAATACAACGGGAGCAAATTGGCATTATGCTACTGCTGGCCATCGTCTCAATATTGTTTCCATATATTCTGATAAGTCCATTATCGAATTTGCGGATCCACTTGGACAAACCCAGAGTGGTTGGCCTTATTATTATACAAAATCTGCAGATATTGCGCACAGAGTTTGCAGGGATATTATTTGGTAGAAGACACTCCTGCTTTCACGAAAAAAGGCTGGCATAAAACTGGCCTTTTTTGTTACCGATGAGTTTGGGTATTCAGCCGGTATGTCTCTTTTGCTTGTAGCAAATGGAAAAATAGGAGGATGAAATCGTGAAAAGTTTCAATCGGATTTTAGCGATTTTACTTTGTATACTTTTTACCCTGCCTTTGGGAAGTTGTAGTGCTTCCAATCAGGAGAACGAACTGATCGATGGGGATGTTTCCATGTTGCCATTGATCAATAACGAGATACTTACTATTTATGATATCAATAATAATGTAATCGGTGAAATTGAGCACTATGGAATGATTATACAAACAGAGGACAGCATTGTTTATACCCAACTTCCTGATGGTTCTACTGATTCAATAGATGAAATGGCTTACTATCGATATGTATTGGATACGAAAGAAAATATCAAATTGGGAACGGTAAAAAACTGGTCGTATCAAAATAGTAACAAAGTTTATGTGAATGATCGATTGTATTTTTTTGTTGCGACGGATGTGAATGACTCCCAGGAAAGAACTCTGAAATTCTGCGAAGTTGACTTTAAGTCCAACACGATGAGGGAAATCTTTTCCGATAAGGGAGGATTCCCCTATAATGCCATGGCGCTTGTCGGAAATCATAAAATTATATATACAAAAATACTGGAAAATGAAACTAGGCTTATGGAGTACAACGTGGAGACAGAAGAAAACACCCTTTTGAAAAGTTTCGCGTTTGATGATGATGGATTGAAGGGCGAAACCATTCGGCAGGTTTCTTCAGATGAAAATACCATCTCATTATTAGTTTTGGCGATGCAGTCGGAGGATCAGGTTGCATTGAGAATCGATCGATATGACCATGATATGAACTACATCACTTCCATTGATGTAACGTCCCTTTCTTCTGATCCGAATGAGCTGCGTCAAGGTGTGGGCTATTTTCAGGTTTATCATGATTATGTGTACTATGAGAATTTTAGTATTAGTAGGTTTTTAGGAAGGATGGAAGAGGATGCGCTCAAACAGGTGGCAGAAACAGATTACAATTTTTCTTTAATCTCATCTGCGTTCAATAATTTTGATAAGACCTTGTTTTATCAGGCTTATACAAAGAGTAACGATATCTATTGCCTGGATTACGCAGACGGTACTTTGAAAAAAACCCAGTTTCATGCTCCGGATGAAGAGCGATATTCCCTTGTCAATGCTTATACCGATCAAAACAATCACCTGGCCCTTGTCATGTCCTATCGAGATCCAGACACAGCAGAATTCCTGGAGCCGAGATTGTACTACATAAAATTATCGGATTTAGAATTTTCAGCTTGATTGGTTGATCTTTGGAAATGGGTTTCTTGGTGGGAAAATAGGGCTCAGTTCCTGAGCGGCGGACCGGATTCACATATTGTGAATCCGGTCCGTTCGTTGTGTGGATTATCAATTCCATATAAAAATACACCAACCTGCTTTCCGGGAAGGAGAGGGTAAAGTATTCTTTCATCTTTTGGTTAAATATTTAACAATAAGATGAGGAGAATGAATGCTTGACATCAATCGGACAGGGGAGTAAACTGAGAGAGGTTTGAAAGCAAAATAATTTTGCGGTGGATGGCCGCTAAATGATAAGGGGGAATCCTTTTGGGATTGATTGCTTTTTTAATTCTGTTTCCTTTTTTCGCTGCCCTGGTTTTAGCGTGTATGCGTAAGAGCGGACCAGTTCGCAAGTATACCATGTTTGCTTTTTGTGTGGTAATTATGGCAGCGGTCCTTGTTTTTTCTGCTGCCAATTTGATCAGTGGGGAAACGGTGTCTTATTTGCCGGAAACACATTGGATTAACACTGGCATGCTTGTGGTCGAATGGTTTTTAATGGGGTTAATCATTTACCAGAGTTTTAAATGGAAAAAGTATTATTGCGCCCTGCTTTCTGTTGCGCAGACTGGTCTGATTACTTGGCTTGAATTAACAGGAAAATCTGAATTGCCAGGCAATCATATTCTTTCTGATAAACTTACCATAATCATGTGTTTGATAATTGGAATTGTAGGATGCCTTATCTGTGTCTACGCAATGGGCTATATGAAGGATTACCATACCCATCACACTGAATTTAAAGATCGGCGTTCCTTTTTCTTTTCTATGCTTTTTGTTTTCCTTGGGGCCATGTTTGGCCTTGTATTTTCCAGCAACCTTACTTGGATTTATTTCTTTTGGGAAATCACGAGTATCTGCTCTTTCCTGTTAATTGGGTACAACAAAAGTAAAGAGGCTATTAACAATTCTTTCCGCGCTTTATGGATGAACCTTCTTGGAGGACTTGGATTTGCTATCGCTATTGCCTATGCTGCAATCCAGCTTAAAATTGCAGATTTGCAGACACTTGTTCAAACTGGTACAGGGACTACTATCGCGATTATCCCAGTGATTTTGCTTGCATTTGCAGGACTTACGAAAAGTGCCCAGCTTCCGTTTTCCAGTTGGCTGCTTGGCGCAATGGTGGCGCCAACGCCAACTAGTGCGCTGTTGCATTCTGCAACCATGGTAAAAGCCGGCGTTTATCTATTGTTACGCCTTTCCCCGGCCTTTTATGGAAACCTGGCAGGCCTGATGGTTACTACCATTGGCGGGTTTACTTTTCTTGCAACTTCCATGCTTGCTATTTCCCAAAGCGATGGAAAAAAAGTACTTGCTTATTCAACAGTATCCAATCTTGGTTTAATTACTGCATGTGCGGGTGTTGGCATGCATGAAGCAGTATGGGCTGGAATTCTTTTGATGATGTTCCATGCAGTTTCTAAATCCTTGATGTTCCAGTCCGTTGGTGCAGTAGAAAATTGTCTTGGCAGTCGTAATATTGAAGATATGCATGGGCTGATAGTCAAACTGCCGCGCCTTGCCTATGTCATGATTGTGGGAATTGCGGGGATGTTCCTTGCCCCATTTGGAATGTTGATTTCAAAATGGGCGGCGCTGAAGGCTTACGTAGATTCTGGAAGCATTTTGCTGGTTATTTTCCTGATATTTGGTAGCGCGACAACGCTGTTCTACTGGACAAAATGGCTTGGCACCCTGATCGCAGTCCACCACCATTCCGGGGCGGTAAAGGATTCCACAAAGGGCAGCGAATGGGTTTCTCTGCTAGTCCATTGTCTGTTGGTGATCACCCTGTGTCTATCTTTCCCGTTGGCTTCTACCTATTTGATTGAACCGTTTTTGATGGATATGTTCCACGAAGCAGTTCCAGCTCTTATCAGCAGCGGTAACCTGTATATCATGGCGATGATGCTCTGCATGATTGTCATTTTACCCATTGCAGTCCGGGTGCTTACTTTTGGAAAAAAGAACAAAATTATTACTTCCTACATGGGAGGCGCCAATACTGGGGACGATCGTACCTTTGTTGACTCCTTTGGAAAACCAAAACGGATGTACTTGTCGAACTGGTATTTGACTGACTATTTTGGAGAAGAAAAACTCTTTGTTCCCTCCCTGGTGCTCTCTGCGGCGGGACTGATTATCTTACTGGTAGTAGCGATTGGGGGTGCTCTGTAATGGTAGGGTCAATTGTATCCGCTTTGGCTTACATTATTATCGGACCGATTATCGGCGGGCTGTTGCAGGGATTTGACCGGAAATTGACGGCGAGACTTCAGGGGAGACAGGGGCCACCGCTTCTGCAGCCGTTTTATGACCTCTATAAACTGTTTTCCAAACAGTCGGTAGTGGTCAATAATATCCAAGATTTTTTGGTTTGTGGATTCCTGATTTTTGTGGTATTTACCGGCGCCCTCTTTTTCTGGGGCGGAGATATTCTGCTTGTCTTTTTTGCACTGACGTTGGCGGGTATCTTTTTGATTATGTCCTCTTGTTCTGCTTATTCCCCATATTCTTCCATGGGTGCGCAAAGGGAATTGATGCAGATGATGGCATATGAACCTATGGTCCTGCTTGCGGCAATTGGGTTTTATATTGCAGCGGGCAGCTTCAATGTCAAAGAAATCATTCAGGCGGACATACCACCGATCGTCTATCTTCCAGGTATTTTTGTGACCTTTGTCTATATCCTGACCATTAAATTCCGCAAATCTCCATTTGACCTGAGTACTTCCCACCATGCTCATCAGGAGATGGTACGCGGTTTGACGACTGAACTTTCCGGGAACATTTTGGCTTTGGTAGAACTATCTCACTGGTATGAAAATGTTTTTTTACTTGGCGTTGTGGGACTATTTGTCATGAGCTGCCATTGGTGGAGCATTCCGCTGGCCGTTGTTGTCTGTCTGCTCTCCTATTTTTTGGAGGTCATAATTGATAATGTGTTCCCACGTGTCAAATGGCAACTGATGCTCAAATCCGCCTGGGGTGTTACATTGATTGCGGGCGGAATTAATCTGATGATTATCATGCTCATCCCATAAATGAACTACAGAAAAGAGGGAAAGCAAATGTTAAGTGTCTCAAAATCTCCATGGTTGTTGCACTATGATGGTTCCAGTTGTAACGGCTGTGATATTGAAGTTCTCGCCTGTCTGACGCCACTGTATGACGTGGAACGGTTTGGTGTTATCAATACGGGAAACCCAAAACACGCGGATATATTCCTGATTACCGGGGGAATCAACGCCCAGAATAAACCGGTGGTAGAGGAAATTTACTCCCAGATGCCGAATCCAAAAGTGGTTGTGGCAGTGGGTATTTGTGCGTGCAATGGCGGTATTTTTAAAGAGTGTTATAATATTCTCGGAGGCGTGGATACAACCATCCCGGTGGATATTTATGTCCCAGGATGTGCAGCCCGCCCGGAAGCGATTATTGATGGGGTGGTCAAAGCAGTCGCCCTGCTCGATGAAAAGAGAAAACAGATGAAGCTGGAATCCTCTAAGGAAAAGGGGGCTTAAAAGATGGAACAGCAGAATATTATCGGGATTGATCCCAGGTCTCTGGTTCCCGAGGCTATGAAACTGAAAACGGAAGGATATCGTTTGGTGCAGATTTGTGCGACCAAGGCGGGGGAGGAATATGAACTTACATATTCTTTTGGAAAAGAATATGAATTTCTCTGCCTTCGCTATAATGTACCGAATGGCGGGGAAATTACCAGTATCAGCAATATTTTTGCCCCGGCTTTTTTGTATGAGAATGAAATCCATGATCTGTTTGGCATCAAGGTGAACCTTCTCACTTTGGATTACAAGGGGAACCTGTACCGTCTGGAACACAAAACGCCGTTCCATTAATCGGATTGTCTGAAAACACTGTCTGAAGGCTTGCCTTCGGTTTTTGATAAAAGGAGGAATCCTCATGTCTATGCGCAGCGTGGTGCCATTTGGCCCACAGCATCCGGTCCTGCCAGAGCCAATCCATTTGGATTTGGTATTGGAGGATGAAAAAGTAGTGGAGGCTGTCCCCTCCATTGGTTTTGTCCATAGAGGACTGGAAAAACTGGTCGAAAAAAAAGATTTTAATGAATATGTGTATGTTGCAGAACGTATCTGTGGAATTTGCAGCTTTATGCATGGGATGGGCTATTGTGAAGCAGTCGAGCACATTATGGATATAGAACTTCCCCCCCGTGCAAAGTTCCTGCGTACTATTTGGTGTGAGATGTCCCGCATCCACAGTCATCTGCTTTGGCTGGGATTGCTCGCAGATGCCTTTGGGTTTGAAAGTCTGTTTATGCAGTCTTGGAGACTGCGGGAAAAGGTGCTCGATATGTTTGAAGCTTCCACTGGCGGGCGCGTTATCTTTTCGGTCAATAAAATTGGGGGACAGCGTAAGGATGTTGACAACGACATGCTGCATGATTTTCTCCGCCACTTCGATGAAATGGAGCAGGAGCTCAAAACCCTTTCGAAAACCTTTCTCAATGACTATGCTGTGTGCAGCCGCTTGAAAGATGTTGGATTTCTGACAAAAGAACAGGCGGTGGAGCTTGGCGCAGTGGGTCCGTTTATGCGGGCCAGCGGCGTGGCGCTGGATAACCGGAAACTTGGATATGCGGCTTATCCGGAAATTGAATTCGAACCCATTACCAGCAATGTTGGAGATTGCTATGCGCGTTGTGACGTGCGTATCCGGGAGATCTTCCAATCTTTTGATATTATCCGCCAGGCGGTTGGGAAAATCCCGGATGGGGAAGTGTCGGTTCCGGTTAAGGGTTTCCCGAAAGGGGAGCACTTTATGCGCGTGGAACAGCCAAGAGGCGAGGCGATTTATTACGTCAAAGCAAATGGAACGAAAAACCTGGATCGTGTCCGAGTACGTACTCCGACTTTTGCCAACTTGCCGGGTATGCTGGAAACCCTGAAAGGATGCCAGCTTGCCGATGTGCCGATTTTGATTTTGACCATTGACCCCTGTATCAGCTGTACGGAGAGGTAAGCACTATGAGTAAAATTAACTTTACGAAAACGGCCTTCCACAATTTATTTCACAAACCTGCAACCAGGATGTATCCTCAGCAGCCGCGCGTCTATCCGCAGCGTACCCGTGGCCATGTGAGCATTGATATTAATACCTGCATTTTCTGCGGAATGTGTATGAGGAAATGCCCAACCGGTGCAATTTCCGTTGATCGGGCGGCCAAGACCTGGACCATCCAGCGGTTTGGGTGTATCCAGTGCAATTGCTGTGTGGAAAGCTGTCCGAAAAAATGCCTTGAGATGCTCCAGCAATATCCGGATCCTTCTTCGGAGAAATATACAGAGAGCTTTTCTCAACCAGTTCCTCCGCCTAAGGCAGAGCCAGTCAAACCAGCACAAACCGAATCTGCCGGTAAGGAGCAGGCATGAGTATGCCCGTCCAAAAGACAGCAAGGGAATTGACGGTTCTCGGCGCCGTACAGGGGATTGGGTTTCGCCCGTTTGTGGCGGGCCTGGCTTCCGATCTGGGGATTACGGGAACGGTACAGAATAACGGCGGGATTGTGACAATTTTTGCCGAAGGGACACAAAAGGCGATGGAGCAGTTTGTCCATCGCCTTTTCTCAAACCCGCCACCCGGCGCTTTTGTACTGGACGTACAGTCCAGGCCAGTACGGACGAAAGGGCTGAAAGATTTTCAAATTGTCCCAAGCTCCCGTCTGTCCACAGAAATCCCGGTCTTTCCTCCGGATTTGCCGCTGTGTGAAAACTGCCTGCAGGAGATGAAAGACCCAAAGGACAGGCGCTATGCCTATCCCCTTATCAGTTGTACTTCCTGTGGGCCTCGTTACAGTATCCTGGAACAGTTGCCCTATGATCGGGAAAATACTTCGATGGAGGAGTTCTCCATGTGCCCACAGTGCCGGGAGGAGTATACCAGGCATAGCCGTAGGAGGCACGCCCAGACCATTTCCTGCCATGACTGCGGACCTCAGATGATTTTTCTCCACGGGGAAAAACAATTTCAGGGGAAAAAAGCTATGGAACAGGCAATTCGGGTACTCCAGTCCGGCGGTGTGCTGGCACTTAAAGGAATTGGGGGCTATCAGCTTGCCTGCCTGCCGGGAAAGGAAAAGGCTGTGCTCCGCCTACGGGAATATAAGCGACGGGAGAAAAAGCCGCTTGCCATCATGGTCCCTTCATTGGATGCTGCAAGAGAGCTGTGCGACGTCCGCGAAGTAGAAGAACAATTGCTCACCTCTTCCGCCCGGCCGATTGTGCTGCTGAAGAGGAGACGGGAAGAAATCATGTTTTCCCCCGCAGTTAGTGGGGAAAGCCGGTTCCTCGGCTTGTTTTTGCCCTATACAGGTATTCATCAAATGCTGACAGATGCCTGCGGCCCTCTGGTAATGACCAGTGCCAACCTTTCCGGGGAACCAATTTTCATTGAAGATGAACGGATGCTGTCCGCCATGCAGGGATTGGACGGCGTCCTGTACCATAAACGGAAAATCCTGCGTCCGCTAGATGATTCCGTTGTCCAAGTAGTTGCGGGGGAGACGCAGCTTATCCGCAGGAGCAGAGGATATACCCCTTTGCCCCTGTGGCTTTCTAAGAAAACAGAATTTCCCATCCTCTCGATGGGAGGGGATTTAAAGTCCTGCTTTTCTTTGACGGCAGGGGACAGGGCCTATCTGAGCCAGTATTTTGGAGACATGGAACACTATGGAGTCGCACGGATCTATGAACAGGAACTGGCGGCCATGCAGAGGATTTTCCAGTTGAATCCGATGCAGATTGCCTGCGATTTGCACCCGGGCTACCATACTTCTGCCCTTGCCAAAAAGCTGGCAGAAAAACGGGGGCTTCCTCTTATTCCAATCCAGCATCACCATGCACATATTGCCTCGGTGATGGCGGAGCATGCGCTGTCCTCCTGTATTGGCGTGGCGTTTGACGGCACCGGATACGGGACGGACGGCACCATCTGGGGCGGGGAATTCTTTTATTGTAAAGGTGCGGGATTTTCTCGTATGGCCCATCTGAATCCGGTTGATCTGTGCGGAGGAGATGCTTCGGCAAAAGACGCTTCTCTGACGGAAATGAGTTACCGCGCTGCTTACGGCCTGTCCTGTGAGGATTCCAGGTTCCCGGCCGTGTGTGCGGCAATAGAACAGAATATCAATACCGTTCAAAGTTCCAGTATGGGGCGCCTGTTTGATACTGTGAGCAACCTGCTTGGTGTGCGTACCTATAACAGTTATGAAGGGGAGTGCGCCATCGCCTTGGAAAATGTAGCGGCAGCCGCTGTCCGGGAAGGAAAATCCCCTCTCCCGCTTGCCTTTTCAATTTTTGAAAGAAACAAGATGCTTTTGGCCGATGCCGGCGAAATTGTCTGTAAGCTCGCGAATGGAGAGTATCCCGCGCCGGAGGCGGCCCTTGGGTTTCATGAGGCCGCGGCGCGGATGATCTGTGATCTCTGCATTCGCATCCGGGAAAAAACAGGGGAACAGGATGTGGCGCTCAGCGGAGGTGTTTTTACCAACCGCCTGCTAACTGGGCGCGTGCTGGCTTTACTTAAAAAAGCGGGATTCCATGTGTACCTGAACCATCAGGTCCCCTGTAATGATGGAGGACTTTCTCTTGGACAGGCCTGGATTGCCATGCAGGGCGGCCCTATGGAATTTTCAATGAATAACCAATGAATTACCTGATAAAAGGAGGGTTTTTATGTGTGTTGCAATGCCCGGAAAAGTGGTGAAACTTGAGGGAACTGTGGCTACTGTGGATTTCAGCGGCAATACTGTGCGGGCTGAGGCGGGTCTTGTCAAGGTGAAGCCTGGGGATTATGTCCTTGTCCATGCAGGGATTATTTTGCAGGTGCTTACCCAGACGGATCGAGACGCGATTGTAGAACTTCTGGAGGAGATGGATCAGCTATGATCGATATCATCCGATTTTTGCGGGAATATAATGGGCCGTCGATGCGTTTGATGGAGGTCTGCGGTACCCATACCGCGGAAATTTCTCACAGCGGGATTCCTCGAATGCTCTCAAAACAGATAAAGCTCATTTCCGGACCGGGATGTCCGGTCTGTGTAACTGTCACCGACTATATCGATAAATTGGTGGAACTGAGCAAGACCCCGGATACCGTTGTCGCATCGTTTGGGGACTTACTACGGGTCCCCGGTTCCCGGGAGAGCCTGAGCGATGCCAAAGGGGATGGCGCCAGGGTACACATGCTCTATTCCCCAATGGATCTGCTTACGCTTGCAAAAGAACACCCGGAAACCCGGTATGTATTTGCAGCAGTGGGATTTGAGACAACAGCCCCCGCCTATGCCCTGCTTATCTCCCAAGCGTTGGAACAAGGGATTGACAACCTCCAGGTATTGACTTCTTTGAAAACCATGCCCCCGGTCATTGACTGGGTGTGCAAAAATGCGGGGAATATCGATGGATTTTTGGCGCCGGGGCATGTCAGCGTTGTGACTGGAAGCAAAATTTTTGAAAATCTATCTGAAAAATATAAAATTCCCTTTGTCGTGGCCGGCTTTGAGCCACAGCAACTGATGGACGCCATCTATGCACTTGTTAAGCGGCGTGGCAAAGCGGGGGTGTTTAACCTCTATCCATCTGTAGTCACCAAGGAGGGGAATTTACAGGCGCAGCAGCTAGTTCAGAAATATTTTGAACCCTGTGACGCAGCCTGGCGTGGGATGGGAACCCTTCCAGATTCCGGACTGGTACTCCGGAAAGAATATGCACGCTTTGACGCGGGCAGCAGGGGGCTGAATCAAGATCATGAGAGTAATCCCAACTGCCGCTGCGCCGAGGTTCTGATGGGGAAAATTAGTCCCCACGGGTGCCCGCTGTTTGGTAGAGCCTGTACTCCGCAGTCCCCGCAAGGGGCCTGTATGGTTTCGGCTGAGGGAAGCTGTTTTCAATATCTGACAAACCATAGGGAGGACTGATGATGAGAATTACAATGGCACATGGGAGCGGGGGACATGCAACTTCGGAATTGATTAGCTCCCTGTTTGCAAAGGCATTTTCCAATCCCATTCTTTCAAGAATGGAGGATTCCGCAGTGGTGGAAGGTTCAGGGAGGATTGCAGTCACAACCGACAGTTTTGTCGTCACCCCGCTCACCTTTGCCGGCGGGGATATTGGGCGGTTGAGTGTATGTGGAACAGTCAATGATCTGCTGATGAGCGGTGCTGTTCCCAAATATCTCACCTGTGGTTTTATTCTGGAAGAGGGTGCGGATATTGGAGAACTGGAAAGCATCGTCCACTCTATGGCTCAAACCGCGAAAGAAGCGGGTGTGCAAATTGTTGCAGGGGATACCAAAGTTGTAGAGGGAAACGGCGGCCTTTATATCAACACGGCGGGCGTAGGATTTGTTCCGGAGGGGATCTGCATCAGTTCCTCATCCTGTCAGGAGGGGGACGCAGTGCTTGTTTCTGGAACGCTCGGCGACCATCATGCAGCCATTTTAAGTGCCCGGATGGGAATTGAAAACACCATTTCCAGTGACTGCGCGCCGCTTGGGGAAATGGTATCCAAAATGCAGCAGGCGGGTATCGAACTCCATGCGCTGAGGGATGTGACGCGCGGCGGCCTTGCGACGGTGCTCGGAGAATTTGCCCGTGCTTCCCATTGCTGTGTAGAATTGGAAGAACAGGCGATCCCGGTATCCGATCAGGTACGCGGGTTCTGCGGGATTTTGGGGCTGGATCCACTGTATATGGGCAACGAAGGGAAACTGGTCGCCGTATTGCCACAAGAACAGGCCGAGCAGGCTTTGGAACTGATCCGCTCCAGTAACTATGGAGAACACGCCGCTATTATCGGGAAAATCAGCCATCAGGAAGCGGACGCCGTCCTGCTCCATACTCCCATTGGGGGAACCCGTGTACTTGGAGAATTGTACGGGGAAGGATTGCCCCGTATCTGCTGAAATAAATTTGCTAACAGGAAAAGAGAACCGTGAATGTTTCCAAAGGAAGAGAACTTTCACGGTTTTCTTGCATTTTTTTATAAAAAAAGCTATGATAGACAGGAAAGGCTATGGATTTTTCCAAAAAGAAGCCTTTATGATACAAGGATGTTTTGAAATCGAGTTTTGGCAGGAATTGATATTATTTGCTAGAACAAGAGACCCATGATAGGTTCATGGAAAGGTGATTTTTATGAAACGATGGATTTCAGGAATACTGTTATGCAGTATTCTGCTTATGTTTTTGACTGGATGTAGCAAAGGGACTACAGAAGACACTTCCTCTTTGAAGACTTTTTCCTGGCCTGCTGAAACGGAGGAGATACAGTCTTCTACTGCCTCCCAGGAAGATGCCTCTACACAATCCACAGACGCCCAGCAGACCGGTGGAACACAGGGACAGGGAACTACTCCTCCCAGTACCTCCCATGAAACGTCCTCCGTTCCTGCTCCTGTTCCGGTTAAATTTGTGGTTTACGAAGGGGATACCTTTATGGAGATAGCCAACCGGTTGGAGGAAAAAGGGGTTTGCAGCGCGGCGGATTTTTATAAAACCGCTCAGAACTATACGGTGAAGTCCTTTTATGTTCCGGAATCTTCAGACAGATGTTTTAAAATGGAGGGATACCTTTTCCCAGCCACCTATGATTTTGTTCAAAACGATGATCCGGAAGATGTGCTTCGCGATATGCTCAACGCCTATGCCGCCTATTCCGGAATGCCTTCCGATGAAGATTTGACGTTGGCTTCCATCATTGAACAGGAAGCGCGCAGTTCCGAGCATATGGCCCTGGTTTCCTCAGTTTACCATAACCGGATTGCTAAGGGAATGAGTTTGGATTCCGATCCGACCAGGGAATATGTCAATGATTATATTACTGGAAATTCCCTGGTATCCAACCAGAGTAAATATGCGCCGCTGTACAACACATACCGGTTTTCCGGGTTACCGTCAGGACCCATCTGTAATCCTGGGAACCGCGCAATACAAGCGGCGCAGAATCCAGCGCAAACAAATTATTACTATTTCTTTTTTGGAAATGACAATACCAACCACTATTCGGAAACCTATGAAGAACATCTTGCGCAAATGGAACAGTATGGCGTCCAATACCAATAAAATTCAAACGGTCAATTACCTCTGGAGATTTTTCCAGAGGTGATTTGATTTCTATAAGAGTTGCTTTTATGGAAAACATGCGGAGCGGGAAACAGTAGGAACAATTGCACAAGCGATTGACATTAAAAAAAATGAAATTTTCTGTTTTTTTGTCAACTTTTTGATACGCACATACATCTAACCTATAGAACGTAAGAACTCGCAAAGACAGGAATGATGTGGTATGAAAAAAAGACGCGTGAAAAGAACAAGATCAAGAAAAAATGTGAGAAAGTCTTTGGTGTTTTATAAAATTTCCGCTGTCATTTTTGTGGTTTTTTTAATTATAGCGGCCACAGTCATTGTGAAACAGAATTTTCTGCATCCCTCTTTAGTAGGTACACAGGCTGTGCAAAGTAATATCTCCTCCACTCTTAGTGATGCAAATATTTCATCCGTACCCACTTCCTTGCCACCACCGGAATCCCCGCAGTCCTCCACGGAAGATTCCTCCGTTTCCAGCACCCCTTCGCAATCAAGTACAACAGCGAGTACTGCTCCTCCTAAAAATACGGAGGTGCATGACGCTGTCAAAGGACAGGTCCCAAAATCTGAGCCTGTCTCGGACAGTTATTTTGACAATGCGGTTTTTATTGGAGATTCCCGGACAGAAGGACTCATGATGTATGCCGGCCCAGAAAATGCAGAGTATTTGACGGTAAAAGGCTTGAACGTGGAGACGGCTATGGAAAAACCTGCAATCAATGTGGGGGGAAAGAAAGTCACCGTAGTGGATGCCCTTGGATATGGAACCTACGGTAAGGTCTATATCATGCTGGGAGTAAATGAACTTGGCTGGGCCTATAGTGAACTGTTCATCAAACGGTATGGGGAACTCATCGATGCTATTCAAAGAGTGCAACCAAATGCGGAAATTTATGTACAGTCCATCCTGCCGGTTTCCAAAGGAAAGTCGGAAAAAGATGCGGTATATAATAACACGAATATCAAAAAGTATAATGATTTGATTGTAAAAATGACAAGGGAAAAAGGGGTTCATTTTCTCAATGTCAAGGAGAGTATTGAAGATTCTGAGCTCTGCCTCCCCGCCGAGGCGACTACCGATGGGGTACATCTCAATGCCCAATACTGCAATAAATGGATGGACTATTTGCGTACCCATACGGTTTAACCATGCTTATTTATGAAAAGGAGATTGATTTAAATGGCAAAAAAGATGATGACGGTAATGATTACAGTATGTCTTTGCGCAGTATTGTTGACTGGGTGCGGCAGTGAAAAAAGTTTATCCGTCTCTGCATCTCAGTTGGCAGATAAGCTCGCACAGGAGGTTGGATTTACAGACCAGATGTCTAAAACCGAAGAGAGGATTTTTTACACACTGTATGATATGGAGGAAAGCGCGGTATCTGAAGCAGTGGTGTATATGAGCACTGGAGCCACGGCAGAAGAAATTGCGGTGATTACTGTATCCGATGCGGGCAATGTATCCAAAGCAGAAGAGGCAGTAAAAGCAAGAGTGGAATCCCAAAAAGAGGCATTTGAAAATTATGTGCCGGAAGAACTTACAAAACTTTCCGATCCTGTGATCCGTACAGTTGGGAATACGGTTATTTTGTGTGTTTCCAACCACAATGATAAGGCAGAACAGATTATTGACAGTGTGATAAAATAAATCCCATACAATTGGAGTTTGGGAAAGAGATAAGGGGGAGCCGTCTGTGGGGGGCGCGGAAAACCGGCAGTATGCAGCGTTGATTGAATATCTGGAAGAAAACCAGGAACGGTTTTACCGGATTGCATTCAGCTATGCAAAAAACCGGGAATCCGCCCTGGATCTTGTTCAGGACGCGATTGTAAGGGCAATCACCAATATTTCTTCTTTGAAAAAACAGGAGTATTTAAAAACCTGGTTTTACCGAATTTTGGTCAATGAATGTTTAATGTATCTTCGTAAGAATAAAATTTTGTTTCTTCCTGATTTGGAAGAGCAGTTTGATTTACCGCATTCAGACAAGCGGTTTGAAGATATTGAACTATATGAGGCAGTGCAGCAATTGGAACCGGAGTTAAAGACGGTTGTTATTCTACGCTTTTTTGAGGACTTGAAGCTTGAGGATATTGCACGGATTACAAAAACAAATTTGAGCACAGTTAAGTCCAGATTATATAGGGCATTAAAATTGCTGCGAGTTTCCATTGAGGAGGCAAAACTGGATGAGTAAGATGCAAGGGGCAAAAAAGGTTTATGATTCCATTCGGATTCCTACGGCGCTGTCCTCAAAAGTGAAAGAGGCAATTTCGGAAGCGTCAATTGCGCCCAGGCACCGTCACCTGAAATGGTATCAAACGGCAGTGTGCACCGCAGCGTGTATTTGCCTGATGTTTGTTGGAGTGCTCAACGCTTTTCCTGCGTTTGCTATGCAGGTGTATGAAGTCCCGGTTTTGGGAGACATTGCACGAGTTTTTACCTTTCGGGAATATGTGATTGAAGATGAAGAGAGTTATATTGAAGTACGTATGCCTGCAATTGAAACACAGTCCGGTTCAGAACTGGATCAGCGGATTAATTATGAAATCCGGCAGAAAATTGATGGGATTTTAGAGGAACAGGAACAACGGGCCAAAGAATACCACCAGGCATTTTTGGAAACTGGCGGCAAGGAAGAGGATTTCCGGAAAATTCTTGTCAACATTGATTACGAGGTTACCTGTTCCAATGAAGAAGTCGTCTCTTTTCATATTACCAAAAGCGAGACCCTGGCCAATGCCTATCAGGAACAGTTCTATTACAATATTGACCTGAAAACCGGGAAGGATATTACGCTTTCCGATATGCTTGGCCCAAATTATATGGAAGTTGCCAATCAGTCAATTAAGCAGCAAATTCAGGAACGTTTGGCACAAGATGAGAATTTGATGTATTTTGGCTATGGAAGCGATACAGAGATGTTGGCCGGACGTTTTGAAAGTATTGACCCGGATCAGACATTTTATATCAATTCACAGGGTCATGTTGTTATTACCTTTGAAAAATATGCGATTGCACCCGGTTATATGGGAATTCAGGAATTCGAAGTCCTGCCGGAGTAAAAAAACTGACAGGAGATTCTATCAATGGTATTTTCTAGTATTACCTTTTTATTCACTTTTTTACCACTCACTTTGATCCTTTATTTCCTTGTTCCAAAATGTTTGAAAAATACAGTGCTCTTTGTCATGAGTCTGATTTTCTATGCATGGGGAGAACCCGTCTATGTTGTGCTAATGCTTTTTTCCACTGTTTGGGACTATGCAATGGGACGTTGTATTGATACAAACCTTAAGCAAGGAAGAAAAGGACGCGCCCGTATTTTTTTGATAGTTACAATTGTGGTGAACCTTGGGCTGCTTGGATTTTTCAAATATGCGGATTTTGTTATCGCCACGATCAATATGATTCCGGGGGTCTCTCTTCCTCTGCTCAATCTCCCACTGCCAATTGGGATTTCCTTTTACACCTTCCAGACTATGTCCTATTCGATTGATTTGTACCGTGGAGATGTGAAGGTACAAAAAAATATTATCTCCTTTGGAACTTATGTCACTCTGTTCCCACAGTTGATTGCAGGACCGATTGTAAGAATGAAAACGATTGCGGAAGAGCTCAACCATCGGGAAGAAAGCTATGATCTGTTTTCTCAGGGGGTACGCCGTTTCGCCATTGGACTTGGCAAGAAGGTATTGCTTGCCAACAATATTGGGATGATTTTTAGCGAAGTGGCAAAGATGGATCTCCAATCGGTTCCGGTGCTGACTGCATGGATTGGAATTCTCGCCTATACTTTTCAAATTTACTTTGATTTTTCCGGATACTCCGATATGGCCATTGGGCTTGGAAAAATGTTTGGGTTTCATTTTCCGGAAAACTTTAATTATCCATACACTTCCAAGAGTATTACGGAATTCTGGCGCAGATGGCATATTTCTCTCAGTACCTGGTTTAAGGAATATGTCTATATCCCGCTTGGTGGAAACCGTAGAGGAATGCCAAAACAGATTCGGAATATTCTAATTGTCTGGCTGCTTACCGGTCTTTGGCATGGAGCTAACTGGAATTTTATCGCCTGGGGACTACTGTTTGGCGTCCTGTTGTTGTGTGAGAAACTTTTTTTGCTCCGCCTGTTGGAAAAGGTACCCGGGATTTTGAGAAGAACCTATGTGATGTTCTTTGTGATCCTCAGCTGGGCGCTCTTTTCTGCCAATTCTCTAGGAGAAGGTTGGAAATTCCTCCGCGCCATGTTTGGAGGTTTTGGACAGCCGTTTGCTGATGCGGGCTCTGTTTATCTGCTAACGACCAATCTGATCCTTTTCTTGATCCTGATTATCGGGAGTACGACAATTCCCAGGCGAATTTGTGAGAAAATTGGGAATAGGCTGTCTTCAAGACCAGTCGTTGATGCCGTGGCACAGAACATCCTTATCTATGCGATTTTGATTTCCAGCGTTGCTTTTTTGGTTACATCATCTTATAATCCGTTTCTGTATTTCCGATTCTAAAGGGGGGAAAATTGGCTTTTGCCGGATGCTTATGAAAAAAGGAAAATTTACAGCATTGTTTTTTGTCATCTGTCTATGTGCCGTGCAGATATTTTGCCTGTTCAAACCCCAGGTAGAATTTTCAGAAAATGAAAACCGTAATCTTCAGACATTCCCGGAGCTTTCCTTAAAAACTGTATTTAGCGGACAGTTTATGAAACAGTTTGATTCTTTTACGGCAGATCAGTTTTTATTCCGGGATCACTGGGTAAGCCTGGCTACGCGGGAACTGTTGGCCATAGGAAAACGGGATAACCAAAAAACTTATTTTGGAAAAGACGGATATCTTTTTGCCATTGACACGATTGACAATAGCCAGTTTTCAAAAAACAAGGAACTTTTACGGGAATTTTTGCAGAAGATAAAACAGGAACATCCTGATATCCGTTCGACTGTCATGGTGGTTCCGACTTCTTCGGCCATTTTAACAGAGAAACTCCCCTATGGGGCTCCTGTCCCGGATGAAATCCCTTTGATTGAGGAGATCGGCGTCAGTGTAGACGGACTGGCTACTTTTTGCAATCCTGTACCGGAATTACAGGCGCATACAGGGGAGGAAATCTATTATCGGACGGATCACCATTGGACTTCGCTTGGAGCCTATTACGCCTATACTGCGTGGGCAAAAACTCAGGGAATTGTCCCGCATGATCTGCAGGATTATGAAATTCGCACAGTTTCGGATTCTTTTCTGGGAACAACCTATTCAAAGGCCAACCTTTCTTCCATTTCTCCTGATTCCATTCAGACATTTACTCTTTTCCATGCTCCCAAACCCTCTATGCAGGTGAATACGGGGAAAGAAATAAAATATTTTGACAGCCTATATGATGAGAGCTACTTGTCCAAAAAGGATCAGTATTCCTATTTTCTCAGTTCCAACAACCCACTTGTAAGCATTGAAACCGGGGTGAAAAATGGGAAAACCCTGCTGGTACTCAAGGATTCTTTTGCCAATGCCTTTCTTCCCTTTCTGACGGAGGAATATGAGAGGATCCTTGTCGTGGATCCACGGTACCAACGTAGCGGAATTCTGGATATGCTACAGCAGGAAACTATCACGGATATTCTGGTGCTGTACAATATTGTAAACTTTGCCAACGATACCAATCTGATTTCCCTAGTCAGATAAAGGACATAAAAAGAACCCGCCTTGCGCGGGTTCTTTTTTCTTTCGCTTGAGCAATTGACATGCGGGAAAGAATAAAGTATGGTATGATAAAAAAAGAAAACCAAAATGTCCAATACGACATATAGGAGAATAAATTTTGTCAAAAATGGTTGAATTTTGTTTTTAAATATTGAATTTATACATTTTGTAATTAAAACCACGATTGTTTGGAAGAAAATTTGCCAAAAAGAAAAAAGAGCCGATGAAATAGAATGGCGCCTATAGGTTTGGGGCTTTGCCATAATTCCAAATGCTCAATGACAAATAATTACATTTTGTAGAAAAACAGATAATTATTTTGCTTTGTATCATATTTTGACAAGGAGGAATAGCGATGAAGCTGCTTGTCGTGGAAGATGACCGCACCATTGCGCTGGGATTAGAGTATTCCTTGCAGCAGGAGGGGTATACTGTAACTGTTTGTGACTGTGTAAAACGGGCGCTGGAACTGTCTCAAAAGGAGCATTACGATCTGTATCTGCTCGACTTAACTTTGCCGGATGGCAGCGGCTATGATATCTGTAAACATCTGAAGGCACAAGGAGATGTGCCGGTCATTTTTCTGACGGCTTGTGATGATGAGGTCAATGTGGTACTGGGACTGGATATGGGGGCGGATGACTATATTACAAAACCGTTCCGAGTCAGAGAACTGTTGTCCAGAATCCGCTCGGTTTTACGAAGATATCATTTGACGGGACAAAATCCCAATATCATAGAGCTTGGAGAGATACAAATCAATACCATGCAGGCAAAAGTTGTCAAGGCGGGAAAGGAAATCCCCCTAACGGCAATGGAGTATAAACTTCTGCTGACAATGGTAAATTCCCAAGGCCGGGTATTGACGCGCAATCAGCTGTTGGAAGGAATTTGGGATATTGCCGGCGATTTTGTCAATGACAATACTCTGACCGTATACATTAAGCGTCTGAGAGAAAAATTAGAAGATGATCCGCAAAACCCTCGGATTATTCAGACAGTGAGGGGCTTTGGTTACCGATTGGGGGACGGTTATGTTCAGAAATAGAGAATTTCGCCGTCTGTTTTGGATTATGCTGGTGACAGGGACAGTGGGTTTTTTTGTGATTGCAGGAATTCACCTGCTCTGTGCGCTTATTTTCCTCATTTTGTTTTTGATTTTGTGCGGCTGTGTTCTGGGGTATACCGCTGTTCGTTATCATCAGATTGCAGAACTGTCTATATACCTGAATCGGATTGCCGCCGGGGAATATGGGCTGGATTTACGGGACAATATGGAAGGGGAACTCAGTGCGCTGAAAAATGATATCTACAAGGTGACTGTGATGTTGGCCCATCAGGCGGATCTGCTTGAGAAAGACAAACTGTATTTGGCGGATACGCTGGCAGATATTTCTCATCAGCTAAAAACGCCGCTGACTTCCATGCTGGTGATGACCGATTTGCTCGAACAGCCTGATTTGCCGGCAGAAAAACGACGGGAATTTACCGGGCATATCCGTTCTCAGCTTCAGCGGATGGAATGGCTGATTTCCTCCCTACTCAAATTATCGAAGCTTGATGCAGGAACCATTCGCTTTAAAAAGGAACAGGTGTTTCTCCCGCATCTTGTGGACAAGGCAACAGAACACCTGATGGTTTTGATGGATGTCAAACAACAAACCCTTGTTTTGGAAGGCGATCCGGATACTTATTTTTTGGGCGACAGGGACTGGTCTGCGGAGGCGATGGCAAACTTGATCAAAAACTGTGTAGAACACACCCCATGCGGAGGAACTATTAAAATCCAGTATGAAAGCAGTACCCTCTATACCCAGATTGTGCTTTCGGATACGGGCGAAGGGGTCGATCCAGTGGATCTTCCCCATATCTTTGAGCGCTTTTATAAGGGGAAAAACTCATCCAAAGACAGCGTCGGCATTGGACTTGCCATGGCAAAAAATATTATTCAAAAGCAAAATGGCACCATTGAAGCGTCCAGCGAACCCGGAAAGGGTATGACCTTTACAATCAAATTCTATCGTGCAATTATCTAAGTTTTAAAGATATCAAAAAAACTGATAGCAAAAGCCGCGGATTTTCTTCCGCGGCTTTTGTATAGTATTGTCTATCAGATGGTTTCATCTTTAAGCGCATCAATAATATTGGCTTTTTTTACTTTGGAACTGGAATAGAGCATGGAGATGCCGACGATCAGGAAGACACTGAGTACGGCAATCAGAATATTCACCCATGGAAGGACAAAAGCCGGCTGGAACATCTCTGCCAAAGCACCATGCATCATCCACATGACGGCAATGCTGATGGGGATGCCGTAGAGCAGCGCCTTGATTCCATAGAAGATACTTTCATAACGGATCATTCGATTGAAGGATTTTGGCGTCATACCAACGGAGCGGAGCATGGCGAACTCCCGTCTTCGTACGGAAATGCTGGTAGAGATGGTGTTAAAGACATTTGCCACGCAGATTGCTGTAATCAAGGCAATAAACCCATAGACAAAGATATTGAGAATAATTGCGAGGGTATTTTGTTGCTGGCGTGCCTGCGTGAGATTGGTATAATACAGCCCGGAGCGGGAGGTATCTCCATCCAGAATACTCTGTATAGAGTTGTCATATTGGGCCATCAGGGACTCATTGTTTTGGTATTCCGGAGTCAAAGTGGAGACAAACTGGATGGAATACTCCCCATTGCTTCCCTGCCCGAGTGTTTCCAACAGTTTTTCGAATACCCTGTCGCCGACCACCAGATTTGCGCCTACATTGGGGTTGCTGACCGGATTGAATCCTATGGGGACAGCGTTGTCCAGAGTAATGACAGTCATATCCATTGTGGTTTCCACTTCATAAATGTCCCGCAGAGTTATAGAATATGTCCCGCTTTGCAGTACAGTTCCCTCATAGTAAATTCCGCCTGATTGGGCTTGCAGGCTATTGAGGAACAGGGCAGTTGGATGCTGTGGATCGTTAATCTTGTCATAATCAATCCCATTGGCCTTACAAAACGCCTTCAGATATTCTTCGTTCATGGAATTAACATCCCCGCCAAATAGCATCCGCTCTCCTTCGCGGGAATAGATCTGCCCTTCGGACTCCTCATTTTCAACAATGGTTTTTGTTTTCTGGGAGAGTGCATTTTCTGGAACAAAGGCCTCTGTGTTCAGGCTTTTGATGACTGCCCATTGGTCAGTTCCCTCAACTTTGGAGATTTTATCCAGGACAGGAGCAATTTCCTCCAGGGTGTATCCTCTGCAAGTAAGACTTCTGTCAAAGTTGACATTGGTCTGGGTCATGGTATAGGCGCCTGTCAATGCATCTGTAAAATAGCTGACGGAGAGAAAAAGCAGAATACTGATAATCAGGCTGAAAACCGTAGCGCGGTACCGTTTTTTGTTGCGTTTTAAATTTTTCAGGCCGAGTTCTGCTTCAAAGCCAAAAATTTTACGGGTCAGTTTTGAAGTTTTGACCTGTTTGGAGGTAAGTTTAATCTCTGTTGACTGGCGGATCGCTTCAATCGGTGTAATTTTGGATGCTTTTCTCGCCGGAAGATAGGCGGAGATAAATATGGTCAGAACCGAGAATACAACTGCCGCAGCAATGGCAGGGAGAGAAAGTATAACACGAAAGGTCAAATTGAAACTTTCTGCCCAAAACTTGATAACGAGCTGGTTGACAAAATAGAAAACACCCGCTGCGCCGCCAAGTCCTGCTGCAACCCCAATTGGGATGCTGATAAGGCCGATGACTCCGCCTTCAAAGAAAACAGAATCCCGTTTCTGCTTTCTGGTTGCACCGACACTCGTAAGCATCCCGAACTGCTTGCTCCGTTCACTGATAGAAATAGCGAAAGCATTGTATATCAGAGAAATGGACCCTATCATGATAATCAGAATTAGGATTGTGGCAATGGAATACATTGCTGTGATGAACCCATTGTTGTCTGAACAGCCATAATAAGCAAGCAGGGAAGTGTGGTACCGCATGGTAGCGCCCGTATCTCCGGATGCCTGCAACCTTGTTTGTAAATCTTCTGCTCGATTGTATAACGAACGGTCGAGTTTGGATACTGTGAGATAAGCGTCGACAGTCTCATCTCCTGACAGCTTGGATGTATCCAAATAGGTGTAGGCCATATAGCCTGGAGACCAGGATGCTTCTTTACTGCTGGAATCAATAATTCCGACAACGGTATAAGTGTGTTGCTCTGTATTTTTCAGGCGTTCATCTTCTGAATAACCCATCGTTTGCCCGACGGAAACGTATTCAGTAATGCCGGATTCCACTTCTATGGGGACTTCTCTCTGTCCAATTTCTAGAGAGATGACGTCTCCAATTTTCCAGTTATTTCCGCTTTTTTCCAATAGGGATTGAGGAAGGACAATTTCAGAATCCGCCTGGGGGAACCGTCCTTCCACCAGTTCAATAAAATTATGGGAAAAGGCGTTGGTATCATAGCTTTGCAGATAGAGATAGGGTTTTTCTTTCTGGTTTGCCTGTGGGAGTTTTGCATAGCCGTCTTCCCTGGTGACATACATTTCCTTGGTTCCATCGTCTTCTGCAATAGCCGATAGGCTGGAGACCTTTGTTCCAAGATAGGAGACATGCCAGTTTCCGCTGTCCTGCATTTCCATCCGCTGCATAAAGTCAAACATGGATGCGGCAAAGGTGGATACTGCTGTAATCATAGCCACTGAAATTATGACGCCGATAATGGTTACAAGTGTGCGCTTTTTATTGAGCAACATATGTCGAAGGGTTACCTTATTGATAATTTTCATCATGTACCGTCCTTTCTCCTGGTATCACAGAACCGTTCACAGTGGACGGATACGCTCATCCCGGGCAATTTTTCCGTCTTCAATGGAGAGAATGCGGTTGGCCTGTAGGGCAATTCGTTCGTCATGGGTGATGATAACAAGGGTCTGGTGATATTTTTGATTGGACAGTTTCAGCAGTTCCACAATCTCACTGGAGTTTTTGCTGTCAAGGTTTCCGGTCGGTTCGTCCGCCAGTACAATGGCTGGGTTTGCAATCAATGCCCTGCCAATGGACACCCGTTGTTGCTGCCCGCCGGAAAGCTGGTTTGGAAGGTGATTCATGCGCTGGGAAAGCCCAAGCGTTTCCGTAATTTCTCCCAACTGTTGACGATCAATTTTACGTCCGTCGAGCAGGATAGGAAGAGTGATGTTTTCTTCCACATTGAGCACAGGAATGAGGTTGTAAAACTGATAAATCAAACCAATCTGACGGCGCCGGAAAATAGCAAGGTTTGTCTCGTTTAGTTCGTAGATATCTGTATTGTTGATAAAAACCTTTCCGCTGGTTGGACGGTCTACCCCGCCAAGAATATGCAACAATGTGGATTTTCCAGAACCGGACGGGCCGATAATTGCGGTAAATTCTCCCTGTTCAATGGAAAAGGAGACATCGTCAAGGGCACGGACCTGGGTGGCGCCCTCCCCATAAGTTTTACATAAATGTTCTACACGCAGTACTTCCATTTTTCCTGCCATCCTTTCTGAATTGTTGTCTTTAGTATAACCTGACCGGGTGACAGAGCAGTGAAAGAGATGATGACAAAACTGTCATCATCTCTTTGAGGTTTTTTCATTCTTATTTTAAACTTTTTTGAGGAAGACAGAAATTTTGTCCTTGTCCTATGAAACATATAAAAGGTATAACCAGGAATCACTTAAGTTTTAATAGGGAACGTACAGCAAAGGAGGCCAGCAGGTATCCCGCGACGGGAGGAACAAAGGAAATACTTCCGGGGCTGTGTCTTCCGGTCGGGGAATCATCAGAACAGATACCCTGTGCGGGAAATTCCGTGCTGAAGACAACAGGTAGCTTCTGAATATTTCGTTTTTTACATTCCCGGCGGATAACACGGGCAAGGGGACAGCCGCACCCGGTAGTTTCTTCAATGGTTCCAACGGTGAGTTTGGAAGGATCAAAGCGGTTTCCCGTCCCAAGACAAGATATGAGCGGGATTCCACGCATGCCGCACTGTTGGGCCAGATCCAGTTTTGCTGTCACAGTATCTATCGCGTCGATAATAAAATCTGGTGCGTAGGAGAAAACTTCTTCCCGGCAGTCCGGGAGATAGAAAGTATCAAGCAGTGTAAGCTGTATAGAAGGATTGATCGAATACAGTCGGTGTTTTGCAGCATCAATTTTCTTTTTTCCAATGGCATCCATGGTGGCGAAAATCTGCCGATTCAAATTGGTCAAATCAACCGTGTCGTGATCGACTAAAATCAAGTGTCCCACTCCTGCACGGCAAAGGGCTTCTGCCGCAGCACCGCCGACTCCACCAAGCCCCAAAACACAAACTGTGGCATCTGCAAGGCGAGAGAGCCCCTTGTCCCCAATGAGCAGACGCTCCCGGGACAGCCAGTTTTTTTGCATAGGAAATACTCCTTTCCATGGGATATCAGAGTTCCCACAGGTTTCCATTTATAAAAATGTTTATGGTACGAAAACAGCCGGGCAACTATTTGCCCGGCTGAATCAATGTCAATGTTTCCCCGCCATGCCGTCGCGCAAATGATAAAACCCATCTATACAGACAGGTGGGTGCCCGCCTTGCAGCGTCTCGCTCCCTTCGTCCGGAAAACCGGGAGGTCTGCAGTCTGCTGAAAGAGCATAAGGCTCCCTTTCATTCGGTGTTGGATTAAATAAATTGCCCTGACACGAGCACAGTAGGGAAGGCAACTGCCTCTTGTTTTTTATTATAACCTGTGTTTATAAAAAATGCAATAAGGTTTTGCCTTAATTTGAAAAGTTATTGTTGAATATCATAGAGGTCGGAGAGACGATCCATAAAAAGTTCGGAGACATTGTTAAATTCATCCTCATCTTCGATTGCCTCTAAATATTCTTCTCCGTTTTCTTCCATTACTTTCAGGACAACAAGCTCTCCATCGTCCTCCAGGGAGTCCGCCGGGTTATCGTATACTGGAATCAGGGCCACATACTCGCTGCCTTCTAATTCCAGGCTGTCTACAAATTCAAATTCGTGTTCGTTGCCTTCTTCGTCCATCAGGGAGATGAGGTTTGGCCCGAATTCGGTGTTCTGATCTGCCATGTTGAATCCTCCGATCCGTTTTAAACAGTTTTTTCAATCAACTCGGTACAGTGGTTTTCATTGTACTAGGATTCTCCGGCAAAGTCAATGAAAACATCCCAAACAGAGTATTTCCAAATGGTAAAGTTTTTATATAGTAGACAAAAAAGGGCAAAGTGCTCTCAACTTAAAAACATTTTTATTGCTCAATTCTGTTTTATATATATTATATTTTTTTTAAAAAAAGTTTTGAAAAAGTATTGACATTATCCATATTGGGTGGTATAGTATAAATGTAATCAAGAGAAGGTACTTCAGAAAAACAAAACCTAGATGAAACGCCAATGAGAGCAAAGGGTTTATGATGAGTTTATCAGTGAACCGTGGTTTTGCAAAGTCGAGAAGTATCGGTATCGTAAGAAAGGCAGATGAGTCCCATGGCAAGTGAAGAGCAGCAGTTTCCCGTATGTTCCATGATGACGATGGGACATACACCGGTCAAAGCGTGACAAAATCCGGTCATCAGTAACAAATGTCAGCCGTTCTTATTTCTTGACGAGAGGGAATTTCGAGAACGATAAAACAGATGAAACTGACAAATGGGTTTGTAACCAGAATAAAGATAATCGTGTTGTTGCGTAAGACAAGAAAAATTGAATAGGGAATAGAATTCCAAACTCCAATTATTTGGTGTGAATCTGCACAAAAAGTGGTTTCCTGAAAAAACAGTTTCGAAGTACTGAAATCCGGGGATAGACCACCAAACCAAATGTCAGTAGATATCTTGATAGGTTAAGCTGTAAAAAGCATCACCATAGAAAGAATAATTCATGCTGATATGAAAGGTGATTCCAATGGAAGTTTTAATTTCCTGATTCCTTTTCAAAAGAAGAGAAAATATGGGATCTCCAAGTTGCCAAAAAACGATTCATTTTTCTGTCATCCAATAGAGTTTGTAACTCTCTAACCAATGTGTGGAAAAAATATAGCAGGAAATGATATCAGAAAGGTACGGTTTCGTGTAGTATGCCAGATCAGATGAGATGAGGCCACAGTGGTAAGAAAAATTACTGCTGTGACCTCATTGTTTTGTTCATAAAAAATTCAGAGTGGAAATGATAGAATCCCTTGTTTCAAGGGATTTTTTTCGATATAATAAAAATTGTTGGCTTTATTCAGATTTTTCTAAAAAATCTAGGAATTTGCAAAAATTACAGCTTTCTTTGCGAAATGTGCGGAGAAAGCCGAAATGAAAAAGCATTGAAAATACTTTTTCATGGAGCCTCCGGATCTTTTTCCGGAAAACCGTTGTGGCGGTTTGCATGAACATTTTGTAAGAATGGAGTATGATGAACACGTATGAAACGCAAAATAGCCAGTATTATGGCAGGGCTTCTCTCAGTAGTGATGCTATTGACCATTTCGGGCTGCGGCATTGAAGCAGAAAATCCGATTTTGGATGCTGATATTGAGTTTATTCAGTTCGAAGAACCGGAAGAGGGAGCGCCAATTGCAACGATTGACACTACCTATGGTGATATCACAGTCGTCTTGTATCCGGAGGAAGCGCCAAACGCGGTGGAAAATTTTCTTACCCTTGCACAGCAAGGGTATTATGATGGGACCTGTGTGTTTTCCCTGATGTCCGCACCGGACGGGGCGTTCCTTGCGGGGACGGAAGATAAAAAAGGAAAAACTGCTACGAGTATTTTTGATGGTAAAGATTTTAATTACGAGCTTTCTCCGAGTCTCTGGTCTTACGCAGGGGCACTGGGTTCAATCAGTACCAAGGATAAGAAAGCGAGCAGCCGGTTTTTTATTGTCAGTGATGGAGAGGTCCCACAGGACATGCTGGACAAAATGGTAGAGGCTAATTATCCGCAAAAGGTCATCGACAAATTTGCAGAAGTTGGCGGTGCTCCTCTTTATTCCCGCCTGTATACTATTTATGGACAGGTCATTGACGGGATGGATGTGGTCAATAAAATCGTAGCGTCGGATAAAAATGAGAATAATGTCCCGGTGGATGATATTATCATCAATACGATTACTGTGGGAGAATATCACAGAGAAGAAGCTGTCGCTTCGGAGTAGGAGATGCTGATGAAACAACGATTGATAGCCCTTGCATTGGGCGTATGCCTCTTGAGTGGGATTTTGACTGGATGCGGTGAGAAGGAAACGGTTTCCTCCACACCAATTGGAGAAGATGGTTTAAAAGAAATTGGAACGATTGCAGTGGATGAATCCAAACGGGAAAATAAACTGGAAGGGGAGACGGAACTCCGACAGTTTCAAGCGCCAAAATCCGGGGATACAGTTGCCGTAATGCAAACCAGCAAGGGAACCATTAAAATTGTCCTTTATCCGGATGTTGCTCCAAAAGCAGTGGAAAATTTTGTAACACTGGCAAGACAAGGTTATTATGACGGCGTCACTTTTCACCGTGTGATCAAGGATTTTATGATCCAGTCCGGGGATCCCACAGGAACAGGGCGCGGGGGAGAAAGCGCTTTTGGAGAAGATTTTGAGGATGAATTCTCGTTGGATCTCTACAATTTCCGCGGAGCCCTTTCTATGGCAAATACGGGAGAGCCAGGTTCCAATTCCAGTCAGTTTTTTATTGTTCAGGCAGGAGCGGACACCATGCAGGAAAGCGTATTTTCTTCCAATGCGGGATTATATACCCAGGATATTCTGAATGCCTATATGGAAGTTGGCGGGACACCATGGCTTGACCAGAAACATACTGTATTTGGGCAGGTTTATGAGGGAATGGATGTTGTTGATAAACTTGCAAATGTTTCCCAGGATGAAAATGGTACGCCAGCGAAAGCGGATACCATTGAAAGTGTCAATATTTATACTGTGCAATAGAAGGTAATTCATAAAAGAGAGCCGGAAGACGATCAGTCTTCCGGCTCTCTTTTTGATGGGGATCAAACCAGTTTTTCTTTCTGAAAAAGGAAATGAACAGGCAAACCATTTTGTTTTTCCTGAGAGATTTCTCCCTGGATCAGTGGAAGGAGATATTCAAATCCCTCTTCGTTGATAAAAGTTCCATTCTGACATATCCATTTTTCCGGGAATGTTTTTTCCTGGAAAGCCACCATACCAATGTCACAGGAGGAAATGGAAACCTGATAGGGCTGATTGGAAAGGCGTTTAAAAACCATCATTTTTCCAGTCTCCCCTGCAAGCGCTGCTTGGACAGCCTTTTGCCCAATCAGGCGCGCTTCGTCCAAATCTGTTTTGGAAGCGAGATGGGCGCTGCAACGTTGAGGAACATTGAGTTCGATAGAACGGACTTTACAGCCGATATGTTCTGTCACCAGTTCCTCCAAGTATTTGCCAATACCAGCAAGATATTTGTGACCAAAAGCATCTGTTTTTCCGCTCTGATTGGATTCCGCGGCATATTTTCCATCCGGCGTACGTACGCCTTCTGAGACGGCAACAATGACCGCTTTATGTTTTTCGTGTTCCCTGGTGACGTCCTCAAGGAATTTTTCAAAAGAAAAGGGGACTTCCGGCAGATAAATGAGATGAGGGGCATGCTCTCCCAGATACCGGGGCAGACAGGAAGCGGCAGTTAACCAACCGGCATTGCGCCCCATAATTTCAACAATGGTTACAGACTGTACATTATAAACTTCGCTGTCCCGGATGATTTCCTGCATGGAAGTTGCGATGAATTTTGCAGCACTGCCAAAGCCAGGGGTGTGATCGGTGACGGGCAAATCGTTGTCAATGGTTTTGGGCACCCCAATGACCCGGATATCCTTTCCGCGTTCAGAAAAATAAAGGGAAAGTTTGTGCGCCGTGTCCATGGAATCATTTCCACCAATGTAGAAAAAACAGCTGACATGGTATTCTTCAAAAATTTGTTCTATTTGAGCATAAATTTCTTTTGCTTCCGTGGAACCGGGCACGGGCATCCGGTAACGGCAGGAACCAAGCGCCATAGCAGGTGTACAGGCAAGCAAATCAAGGGCATGTTTGTCCGCCAATTGTTCACCCAAATTAATAATACGGCGGGAGAGCAGCCCTTCTACTCCATTCAGCGCACCATAAATATGATCAAATTGTCCACTGTTTTTTCCGGCCTCTACAATCCCGGCAAGGGAAGCGTTGATAGCTGTAGTGGGTCCGCCAGACTGTGCAATCATTAGATTTTTCTGTGACATGGTATCCTCCTTTAATCCTTTACCGGACGGATTGGGACTGTCCGGAATTTTAATCTTCTCAAGTACTGAATCATTTGGTTAGGGGTAAATTTCCTTTGCATTTTTTGGAAGGGAATAGACGTGCAGAAAATAGTGAAAGCTGGCATCTGCTTCCTGCACATTGTAACAAAATCCGAGTTTTTGAGCAACATACCTTGCAGTTTTATGGAACAGGTAGCACATGGAGATAGCCGCCTGCCAGCATTCTTCAATTTTGGCAGAGCAATAAGTGGAAAGATAATCTTCCCAGTCTTGCCGGGGCACAAAACGGTGTAGATATTTTCCGCTTTTTCCAATACTGCAGGAAAAATCTGTCCGGATACCTGCTTTCCAGGATAACACTCGGAGGAGCTCATCCCGGATCAATGCCAGCATATCCTGTGCATAGGGGATCTCCTGTCTCCACAGGCCCTTTCCCACATTGTTCAGGCACCACCAAAATTCATTACAGGTATCGGCAAACTGTTTTTCTGTAGGCTGTTTGACAAAAAAGTCCGCGTCTGTAGGAGGAGGCATTTGTGGAAGACACCCGTCTTTATCCAATAAAATGACGCATAGCCTGTCCTTTTTTATTTCTTTCTGGGAGAACTCGATCCTCTGTACATGCAAATCCAGCCGGTTGCCGTCGGTAAATTGCATCAGCCATCCATAGCAATCATGTGGATTGGAGGGATATTCACCGTTTTCTTCTGGATATTGCATATAAAGGCGCTTGCCAAACCGATCAATCCAGCTTTTATCCTGTTGGAAAGATTCCGTTTCCTGCACAACATATACAATGTCATAGTCTTGAAAAATATCCTTATCCGCATTCGGGTTTGTTCTGGAACCATTCATATAGACAGCCCGGATACGTTTGTCCTCTTTTGCTGTCGAGAGGATCAGTTGCATCATTTCCGTATCAGTACGCATTGTTTTCCTCCTATCAGAAATGGGGGATCAAGATGGTGGATAACTGTAAAAGTACACAAACGACAACTGCCGATTCCCAGAAATGCAAACCATCGCCTTGTTATGTTACTGTCTTTCCTATTCTGTTTTTATAAGGATATGGTACATCCAAAGCTCAGGCACATATCTAACATGGGAACCAGATGTATATTTTATTATACCATGTTGGCTTTCCAACAGGCAAGGAATGGGATTCCAAAACAAGCGGGAAAGGATTGGGAAAAGAGACAGAAATAGCGAATAGCAAAAACAGACATAATCCCATCATTTTTGTTGTAATATTTTTATCGGAAATTTGATTAGGTCCCTTGCCTTTTCAGGACGCTCTTCCTATAATAAAGGAACTAAATTCATCCGAGGGGAGTACCTCATATGGTTTACGGAAAATCAAGTAAGCAGAAAAAAATCCAAAAGCTTATGATATCTCTGGGTTGTGTCATCCTGTCCGCTGTTGTAATGGCTGTCAACATCAAATCATTTGTCCGGGCGGGGGATCTGTTTCCAGGCGGGTTTACTGGATTAACTGTTTTAATTCAGCGGATTTGTCAGGAATATTTCCATTTTGAAATTTCCTATACTCTGGTAAATGTCATATTAAATGCGGTACCGGCGGTGATTGGGTATAAAACGATAGGAAAAAAATTCACTTTCTATTCCCTGCTGATGGTGGTGCTGTCCGGTATTTTTGTCGATATTTTTCCGAATATTTCCATTACTTCGGACAGGTTGTTGGTATCCGTTTTTGGTGGCATTATCAATGGGTTTGCAATCAGCATTGCCTTACATGGAAAGGCCAGCAGCGGGGGGACAGATTTTATTGCCGTATATCTTTCCAATAAATTCAACGGATCGTCTTGGGGAACCGTTTTTGTTTTAAATGCGGTCATGCTGACTGTAGCCGGCCTTTTGTTTGGATGGGAAGCGGCCTTGTATTCGATTATTTTCCAGTTTGTCTCCACCAATATCATCAACTACGTCCATAAGGAGTACTCCAAAGTTACGCTGAATGTTTTCACTTCTCAGCCAAATGTATTGATAAAACCACTGATGAAATTTACTCATCATGCGGTGACAAGGTTTGAAGGGGTGGGGTGTTATTCCGGAAAGCCAAAAACCATGTTATATGTCGTGGTGGGAAAAGACGAAGTGAAGGAGATTGTGCAGTTTATCCGCCAATATGATGACAAGGCATTTATCAATATCCTGAAATCGGATGGATTGGATGGGCGCTTTTATCATGAGCCAATGGAATAAATCATATTACAACAGGGGCATACGCATCCGGCGTGCGCCCCTGTTGTTTATTTCATAATAATTTTTGTGGTATTGAATGTAGACAACAAAGGTGGTGCAGACTTATTTTAGATTGAACCCTTTTGTTTTTGGCAAGAGAAAGGATAGGGCAGATTGTGAAAAGGGATTTTCATGTTACAGCGGCGCAGGGATTTGTTCTCTTGTTCCAAGTAGGGGCGGGAATTGCAGTTCCTCTGTTACTATGTGTTTGTGGAGCAGATTATCTGAGAAAACAATTATCCATAGGTTCCTGGTTGATTGTTACAGGTATTTTACTTGGGATTGCCGGAGGGATGCTGAACACTTACCTGATAGTGCGCAAAGCCTTTCGGCAGTGGAACAGAGATGGGGGGAGAAAACGATGAAAGCGATCCGTCAGGATCTGTATTTTTTGGCGATAGGCTGCGCTGTATTGGATGGTATCCTGTTGGTAGTGGCGGCCTGCTTGGGATTGTTTTCAATTTCTCTTATGGTTTCTGTTCTGGTATCCAGTCTGTTTTCCCTGTTTCATCTTGTGTTATTATTCAGTCATTTAAAAAAATCCTTGCTGAAATCTCCCTTGGGGGCAAGACGGCGCGCGATGGGAAATTTTCTGATGCGCATGGGCATTTTGGCAGTATTTCTCTCTTTAGGACTTACTTTTTTTCCGTTTTATGCGTTGGGAATAATCCTTCCGTTGCTGTTCCCAAAACTTGTCCTATCTATCCGTTTGATAATACAAAAGAAAGAAAGTTAGAGTATGGATATTACAATTGAAGGCCCGAAAGTTCTATTTACGATCCCGGTTTTGGGTGGGATTTCGGTGACAGAAACCATTGTCAACATGTGGATTGTCATGGCTTTTATTGCTTTCCTGTGCAAATTTCTCACCTGGAAGATGAAAAAAATTCCCAAGGGGAAGCAGGTTCTGGCTGAACTCTATGTGACCTATGTCTATCAAATGGTACGTGAGACAATGGGGAAACAAAAAGAATCCTTTGCCCCTTATCTTGGCACTTTATTTTTATTTTCCCTGTTTTCTTCCCTGAGCAGCCTGCTTGCACTTCGGCCGCCAACTGGGGATTTGAATACAGTGTTCGCCTGGGCGCTGATTACTTTTGTGATGATCCAGTATACGGGGATTCGCTCCAAGGGCGTAAAAGGATACCTGAAAGGGTTTGCGGAGCCAGTTGCTGTTATGCTTCCTATGAATGTGCTCAGTGAAGTAGCAAATCCTATTTCTATGAGTTTCCGTCATTTTGGAAACATTGCGTCTGGAATTGTCATTTCTGTACTGGTTTATGGCGCCTTGGGAGCGGCTTCTACCGCTCTGTGCAATTTCAACATCCCTTTTTTACAGCTTGGGCTGCCGGCGGTGCTCTCACTCTATTTTGATCTGTTTACGAGCGTCTTGCAGGCATTTGTATTCTGCATGCTGACAATGGCATTTGTCAGCAACGCAGAATAGCTGAAAACAATCCCTCGCTTTGGGAAAAACAAAATTTTAGGAGGAAATCGGACTATGGAAAAAGCGATTGTATTGGCAGCTTCTGCAATTGGTGCTGGGCTTGCAATGATTGCAGGAATTGGCCCTGGAATAGGAGAAGGATATGCAGTGGGCAAGGCTTGCGAGGCCATTGGCAGACAGCCGGAAGCACAGGGAAACGTGACGAGGACCATGTTCATTGGCTGTGCAATTGCGGAATCCACCGGTATTTATGGACTGGTTGTGGCCTTGCTTTTAATGTTCGCCAATCCGTTTATCGGCAGGCTGTAATGGAAGTGGAAACAAGGAGAAGAAGGGAAAAACATGCATCTGCCGTTTGTTACGATGGACCTGTGGACAATCTTGTTCACGCTTGGGAATACGTTGATCCTTTACCTGATTGTAAAAAAATTGCTGTTTAAACCGGTGAAAAAAATGATAGACGCCCGTGCTCGCGAAGTGGAAGAAACCTATCAGAGAGCACATAGGGCACGGACAGAAGCTGAATCGGCAAAGCAGGAGTATACCTCACAGATTTCCAGTGCAAAAACGGAGGCGCAGGCATTGCTCAAAGACGCTTCTGCCAAGGCGCAGAGCCGTTCAGAGCAAATTTTAGAGGATGCAAAGCAGGAAGCTTCCCATCTCATGCGCCGTGCAAGGAAAGAATTGGAACGCGAAAAACAGCGGGCTATCCATGAGATGAAGGATGAAATTTCGGATATGGCTGTCCAGTTGGCAACCAAAATTGTACGGAGGGAAATTACGCCGGAGGATCAGGACCGATTGCTTGAGGAATTCCTGAAGGAAGAAGAGGAAACGCCATGGCCAAAACAATAGAAAAGGTCTATGCGGGAGCGCTTTTGGAAGTAGCAGAAGAAAGCAACAACATGCGGAAGATTTTGGACGACCTCCTAATAGTAAAGGGGATCTTAGATCAACTCCCAACACTGTTTCGCTTTTTTTGTATCCCCATTGTGGAAAAGCGGGAAAAGTTCGCCATATTGAACTCTCTGTTTCAAGGGATACTATCTCCATATACGTTCAATTTCCTGCAAGTTTTGATTGACGTGGGACGCTTTGAATCCTATTTTCCCATTTTGGAGGAGTTTCAGAAGATGTGTGACTTTGCCAGCGGGGTACAACGTGCAGTTGTGTGGACGGCATACCCGGTGGGAAAAGCACAACGCCTTCAATTACAGGAAAAAATGGAGCGAATGACGGGAAAGCAGGTATGTTTGGAATACCGGCTGGATTCAAATCTGGTTGGGGGAATTGTCATCGACGTCGGGGACAGACGCATGGATAATAGTATCAAATCCCGGCTGGAACAATTGCGAAGTACAGTATCCCGTTCATCATTTTAAAGGAGAGGGGAGTATTTCCGTGCAAATTCGCCCGGACGAGATCAGCAGCATCATTAAAGAGAGAATCAAAAATTTTGAGTTCAAAGTTACCATGACAGAAATTGGAAAGGTGACACAGATCGGAGACGGGATTGTCAGGATTTACGGGTTGGAAGACTGTGTGTCCAATGAATTGCTCGAATTTGAAAACGGGGTATCGGCAATGGCCCTGAATTTGGAAGAAGACAGTGTCAGTGCGGTCATGCTGGGGCCGGATCAGGGAATTAAAGAAGGGGATATTGTACGCCGTACCGGGAATGTTGTACAGGTTCCGGTCGGGGATGCGCTTATTGGGCGCGTTGTCAATTCTCTGGGACAGCCAATTGATGGTAAAGGATCCATTCCGGTAAAACAATACCGGCCAATGGAATCGGAAGCGCCGGGAATTCTTGCAAGAAAAAGCGTCAACCGTCCCTTACAAACAGGGATAAAAGCGATCGATTCCATGATTCCCATTGGTAAAGGGCAGAGGGAACTGATTATTGGCGATCGCCAGACTGGAAAAACAGTCATTGCAGCGGATACAATTATCAATCAGCGCGGACAGGACGTCATCTGTATCTATGTTGCTATTGGGCAGAAAAATTCCACTGTGGCACAGCTTGTGGATACTCTTGAGAAACATGGGGCCATGGATTATACCATTGTGGTGGCGTCGACAGCGTCGGAACTCGCCCCGTTGCAGTATCTTGCCCCTTATGCCGGCTGTACTATGGGGGAATACTTCATGTACCAGGGGAAAGATGTTCTGATTATCTATGACGATTTATCCAAACATGCGGTGGCCTACCGTACGCTTTCCCTTTTGATACGCCGTCCGCCTGGGCGTGAGGCCTATCCGGGCGACGTCTTTTACCTGCATTCCCGCCTGTTGGAACGTGCGGCAAATCTCGACGAAAAACACGGAGGAGGTTCTTTGACGGCACTCCCCATCATTGAAACACAGGCAGGGGACGTCTCTGCTTATATCCCGACCAATGTCATCTCCATCACGGACGGGCAGATTTTTCTGGAATCCGAACTGTTCCATGCGGGGGTACGCCCGGCAGTAAATCCCGGTATTTCGGTTTCCCGTGTCGGAGGCAATGCCCAGATTAAGGCGATGAAAAAAGTATCCGGTACCTTGAAACTGGCGTATTCCCAATATCGGGAACTACAGTCTTTTGCCCAGTTTGGGTCGGATCTGGACAAGGATACCAGGGAACGCCTGGCAATGGGGGAGCGGATTGTGGAAGTTCTCAAACAGGGAAGAACTTCTCCGATTGCTGTGGAACATCAAGTGCTCATTCTCTACGCGGTGATTCATGGATACCTGTCTGGAATTGATCTCCGAGATATCCACCGGTATGAGGCGGAACTCTATGAATTTATGGACTCAAACTATGCAGAAATCCCAGAAGAAATCCGCAGGACGGGAGATTTTACAGAGCAAACCGAGAGGCAGCTGAATACGGCGTTACAGGAATTCACAGATCAATTCCTTTCCCTGCAATAAGAAAGGCGGTGCGGTATGGCGAACGCTTCTATGAAAGAGATTAGGCACAGAATGAAGAGTGTGGAGAGCACCATGAAAATCACTAGAGCAATGGAACTGGTCGCTTCTTCCAAACTGCGCCGTGCAAAGGAACGTGCAGAAAAGAACCGCAAATTTTTCACCACCCTTTATGAGACGATGTCCGATATTGTTACCACAACGGAAAAATTTGATTCCCAGTACACTCGTACCCGTCCGGTGAGAACCAGCTGTTGTGTGGTGATTGCCGGAGAACGCGGACTGGCAGGAGGATACAATGCCAATGTGCTCAAAGCAGCCGATGCACAGATGGCAGGGAAACGTTCCCATGTGATTGCCATTGGAAAGAAAGCAGCGGAACATTACCAGCGTTCCTCTCATCGAATGATTGGAAGCTATGTCGACGTCTGCGAGGATATGACTCTTTCCGATACATCTGAAATGGCAAATGCCATCCTCTTCCTCTATCAAAAAGGGGAGATCGATGAATTGTATGTGGCCTATACGAATTTTGTTACGGCATTGTCTCAGGTACCGGCACTACTCAAAGTGCTGCCGATTGATTTTGGAGGAAAAGAATACCACCAGGATTTGGTGACATACGATCCCTCCCCGCAGGTGGTTTTTGATGAAATTGTCCCCATTTTTTTGGCGGGGATGCTCTATGGCGCAGTAGTGGAATCTTTTGCAAGCGAGCAGGGGGCGCGCAGGACGGCAATGGAATCCGCAAGCGACAACGCTTCAGAACTTGTGGAACGCCTGGAACTTTTGTATAATCGTGCGCGCCAATCCACAATCACCCAGGAGATTACGGAAATTGTCAGTGGTGCGCAGGCTTTGAAATAGTGCCAAAAACAGAACAGGAGAAATGCAGATGAAGGTTTGCAACAAGGGTAAGGTCGTTCAGGTAATCGGCCCTGTTATTGATATCCGGTTCGAGGATGGGCATTTGCCCAACCTCCTCAACGCGGTGGAAATCGAGTATGCTGAGAAAAGACTCATAGTGGAGGTGGCACAGCATATTGGAAATGATGTAGTGCGCTGTATAGCCATGAGTTCGACGGACGGATTAAAGCGCGGGATCCAAGCTGTAGATACTGGCTCCTCAATCAAGGTTCCGGTTGGAAGAAAAACGCTGGGGAGGATTTTTAACCTTTTGGGGGAACCAGTTGATGAGTTCCCCTCTCCTAAAACAGAGGAACAATGGCCAATTCACAGGCCCGATCCTTCCTATGAGGAACAGCAGTCGACCACCGAGATCCTGGAAACCGGGATTAAAGTGATTGACCTGATTGCTCCCTATGCCAAGGGCGGGAAAATCGGCCTGTTTGGCGGCGCGGGCGTGGGAAAAACCGTTCTGATTATGGAACTTATCAACAATATTGCCAAA
Organism: Candidatus Pseudoruminococcus merdavium; assembly: GCA_904419745.1. Taxonomy (GTDB): domain Bacteria; phylum Bacillota; class Clostridia; order Oscillospirales; family Ruminococcaceae; genus Pseudoruminococcus_B; species Pseudoruminococcus_B merdavium. The sequence continues at coordinate 38,972 of CAJFSS010000001.1, forward strand.
CAGCATGGGGGAATTTCCGTATTTACCGGAGTCGGAGAGAGAACCCGTGAAGGAAATGACCTTTACCATGAGATGAAAGATTCCGGTGTTTTGGATAAAACTGTGCTCGTCTATGGACAGATGAATGAGCCGCCAGGCGCAAGGATGCGCGTCGGCCTTTCCGGTCTGACAATGGCGGAGTATTTCCGGGACAGGGAGGGGCAGGACGTCCTGCTCTTTATTGATAATATTTTTCGGTTTACCCAAGCGGGCAGCGAGGTTTCCGCGCTTCTTGGGCGTATGCCCTCCGCGGTCGGTTACCAGCCCACGCTTGCCACCGAGATGGGGGCTTTGCAGGAACGGATTACCTCCACCAAGCGTGGTTCCATTACTTCCGTGCAGGCAGTCTATGTACCGGCGGACGATTTGACCGACCCTGCTCCGGCGACTACTTTTGCCCATCTGGATGCGACAACCGTACTTTCCCGTCAGATCTCTGCACAAGGGATTTATCCGGCAGTTGACCCACTGGAATCCAGTTCCAGGATTCTGGCCCCGGAAGTTGTCGGCCAGGAACACTATGATACAGCGCGTGCGGTACAGTCGATTTTGCAGAGGTATCAGGAACTTCAGGATATTATCGCCATTTTGGGAATGGATGAACTATCCGACGAGGATAAACTGGTAGTTTCCCGTGCAAGAAAGGTGCAGAGATTCCTCTCACAGTCCTTTACTGTGGCAGAACAGTTTACCGGAATGCCAGGAAAATATGTCCCACTCAAAGAGACTATCCGCGGTTTTCAGGAAATTCTGGAAGGCGGGTGCGATGATCTCCCAGAATCCGCATTCCTTTTTGTGGGGACGATCGAGGAAGCAGTGGAAAAAGCCCGGATGGGGGCTGAGTAATATGACAACCTTCTATTTGAAAATTGTTACGCCTGACCGCCTTATTTTTGAAGGGGAAGTGGAACAGTTATCTGTACGGGCGGCTACGGGAGATATGGGAATTCTTCCAGGTCATGAAAGATATGTGGCGGCGCTGGGAATTGGCCCTTTTAGCATCCAGCAAAATGGGATAAAGCGCTATGCCGCAGTTGCCAACGGTTTTTTGAAAGTGGGGAAAACGGAGACAACCGTTTTGGCACTGAGCTGCGAATGGGCGGATGAAATTGACGTGGAACGTGCCAAAAATGCAAAAGAAAGGGCGGAAAACCGATTGAAGAATATGCAGTCCAAACGGGAAATGGATTTGGCAGAGTTAAAAATGAAAAAAGCAATCAACCGTCTTTCTGTATCTTCCATGAAAAAATAGAATACTTTCTTTTATAACAAAAAGGCCCGCTCTGCTTTATATGGAGAAGAGCGGGCCTTTTTGTTATAAAGTGTCTCGCTGGACAGTTTCCCGGATATCAAGAGAGGACCTTCCCCTGCCATGCTTATCTTCTTTTTCCATTTCTGTCCGAAGTTTTTCCAAGGCCTTTTTCTCAATCCGGCTGACATAGGAGCGGGAAATGGCAAGTTTTTTTGCCACTTCACGCTGGGTTAGAGGATGTTGCGTCAAAAGTCCATAGCGCATTTCAATTATTTTTTTCTCTCTGGGGGTAAGGCAGCGACCAACCAGAATCCGGACTTTTTCAGATTGCAGCTTTAAATCCACATCTTCCATAATATTGGTTTCGTCTGCAATTAAATCGAGTAGAGTTAAATTATTTCCATCTTTGTCGGTGTCAATGGTATCAGAAATGTAGACGTCGGACAGGGTTTTCTTTTGCGAACGGAAGTACATCAGGATCTCATTTTCAATGCATTTGGAAGCATATGTAGCGAAACGCGCGCCTTTTTCACAATCGAACGTGGAGACTGCTTTAATAAGCCCAATGGTTCCAATGGAAATTAAATCTTCCTGATCTTTGTAGTTGGAATAGTACTTTTTAATAATGTGGGCAACCAGTCTTAAATTGTGTTCTATCAGGATATCAGCAGCTTTGGTATCCCCGTGCTTGACACGCAGTAAATATGCCTGTTCTTCTTTGGCAGGCAGGGGTTTGGGAAAGGAACCGGATTGGGTAAGATGCAGTGCGTAGAACAAAAAATTCTGAAACAGATTGGAAAGCAGATCAAATACCATAAAAAAACCACCTCTTTCCATCTTATTCTCCTATTTGAAAAAGCGTGCTTGTACCAGGATAATTTTACCATAAAAGAGTTATTGAACCATATGGAAAAAGCTTTTTTGTATAAAATAAACGAAAAAAGTATTTTTACAAAGAAATATTTCCGAAATGTTGCTTTTGTGACCGGCATGTGACCTATGGGTGATATGATGAATTCGTACCAATAAATGGGGACGTGTTCTGGTTCAACAGGTTTGCCCATCTGTCGCGGGGATCCGCAGATAAAATAAGGAGAGTGTATAGAATGAAGAAAATGAAGAAAGCATGGTTCCGTGCTCTTTCTTTTATTTTAGCGGTCACCATGATTGCAACCGCTGCGCCGTCAATTTCCATTGCGGTGGATGCAAGCATGATGGGAGCAAACGGAGCACAGAGCCAGCCATCTGATCCCGGAAATGGGAATTTCTTTATCCCAGGAAGAGCAGACAAGCTCCTGACCAAAACGGCTACGCCGGTGGACGGACAGGATGGTTACTATGACATCACGCTGGAAATGAAACCAGGTACCAGTGATTCTAGTACCACCTACAAAACGACCGATATTGTCCTGGTGATTGACCGATCTGGCAGTATGGGTTCATATCCTGGATGGCCTAATAACCCGGATGACTTTTATGACATTATGGGAACGGTAAAAACTCAGGCGAAAAACCTGGTACAGAATGTCCTGGGCCAAGAGGGCACTGGCGATTATGTCCGGTTTGCTGTGGTAGGTTTTTCTACTGGTGCGGACAGTTATGTCAATACTCGAGACGGGTTTAGTGGAAATACCAGAACAGTAACATATGCCATTGATAAATTGTATGCAAATGGAGGAACAAATACAGAATCCGGATTTCAGAAGGCTTATGATCTCTTGCAGAGTTCTAAAGCAGAGCAGAAATTCGTTGTTTTCCTTTCTGACGGCCTTCCAACGTTCCGTGAAAGCGCTGTGGGCGGCGGAGACTGGAATTCTGGATATGATTGTTATGGCGATGGCAATAACGATGCTGGAGGCAGAAATAAAAACTGCGCAATTGAATGGGCGAATTTGATAAAAACCCCATCTGATCAGACATATACCGGTAAAGTGAATTATAATCGTAAGTCTTATACCATCTTTTCTGATAAACAAGGTACGGGGGCTAAAATCTTTTCCATTGGTTATGAAGAAGATACCTCGGACTATGCATCTCCGGCGGATCAATATGGTCCTTATTACTATGAAGTGGAACGGAATGGAAACCTGAACGCTGTGTTTGAAAACATCACAAAGCGTATTAAGGATGCCACCACTTCCCACTATACAGCAGAGGATGTTGTCCTTACAGATAATGTCAGCCAGTACTTCGATATCACTTCCCAGCAAGGCGAAATTAAGGTACTGAAAGACGGACAGGAAATCACACCGAAAAGCATTTCCATTAACGGAAATCAGGTTCGCGTGGATTTTGGCGACATAAAGACGGATTTTGAGAACCATACCTATCAAGTAGTCTTCCGCGTAAAACTTAAGGGAGATGTTTGCATTGAGGCGGGGGACTATTCCTTGCCAACTAATGATGAGGCAACTGTCACCTATACACAGGATGAGAAAGACAAATACCAGGTCTTTGAAATCCCTTATATCAATATTCACTTGGAAGAAGGAGTTTTTGGCACATCCAAGGATGCTCAATTGATAAATTGGGATAACAGAACCTATGAAATTACTTTGAACGCCTGGTCTAATAAAAAGGCTAACGGCGGTACCATTGAAAAAGTCACCTATCAGGAAAATGGGTCGGTTACCCCAAGCTCAAAAACAGTAGGTTCCTATCTCGTTTATAAAGGAGCTGGAAATAACGATCCGATTAGCAACCGTGATGAAGACTATGAGACAGTGAGTGTGAAACCCGTTGAACGGGTCGTCGGGGTTGAATGGTATTACTATGATTACAGAGGTTGGGAGTCATATGAAGTACCATACACAGGAGACTTATACCAATGGGTTTCAAGTGGATTCCTGGGCCATTGGGAAAATGTGGGAACAACGGCAACTGTGAAAAACCCAAGCGGTGAATATTACAGCTCCGATAGTTTCTTCTCCAAGCGTATCTATTATCGGGAAAAGACCGAAACAGAGTACGTTTGGGCAGACAGAGAAGGCCATGAGAATGCAAGCGCTCCTAGAATGACTTATACACGAAAGGTGGAGAATATCCCTGTAGAAGGAGACATTCTTCCTATTGAAAATGTGACTGTTACCGATGTGGTGGAAGATGAGTTCACTATCACTGATGTCGGTTATTATGATGGGGCGGGCACATGGCATTCTGAAAAAGGTAGCTCAGCAGTTTCTATTGATGGGAACAAAGTTACTTGGACAAACCAAACTTTATCCGGCAACCGGGATAATTCCTGGAAGCGCGTTATCAAAGTACAAGCAAAGGAAACTTACATTGGTGGAAACAATGTTCCGACAAACGTGGAGGAACAATCTGGCATTCAGATAGGAAACAGCGAACTCTTTGAATTTGATCCTCAGCCGTTTGTCAACGTGAAAGTGGATTTGGAAGTAGGAAACGCTGAGAACACGATATTCCTTGGCGCAAGTGTTCCTTATTCGGAGACTGAAAAGGCACAGATGAAAGAAGACGCTCAGGAAGGCGTAACCTATACTTGGGATACGACGAGTGGAGAAAACCCGGGCGGTCTCATTCCAGAGACAACTGGAGAGTATCAATACCATTTGACTGCAAGCTATGAAGCGGGAAGCCCAACAAAGGATTCCAATGCAAACAGTACCATTGATGGCGTCGTTTATGTCAACGGGGTTCAGGGGAATGGATATAAAGTAGAGGAAACTGGAACCTACACAGTCCATGTGATTGCAGGACAGTTGACAGTGACAAAAGTGGTAGAAGATACCGAGAATATGGATCCGGATCAGACCTTCCTCTTCCATGTGAAAAATGAAACAACGGGTAAAACCTTTGATGTGGTTTTGAAGGCCAATGAAAGTAAGACCATTACCGGTCTCGCTGGCGGTAACTACACCGTTAAAGAGGACGAGAGTTGGTCCTGGAGATATGAGGCGCAAGAAACTACCTGGGAGTCAGGAAATATCATCAGCCGGGAAACTCCAGACATCAGCGCATCCGTCACCAACACAAAGGATAACAACCATTGGTTCGGCGATTATGACAGCGTTACCAACTACTTTGAAAATCAACAGTAAGGGGAGGAAATAACACATGAAACAGACAAACAAAAAACGGCTGGTTCTGATTTCCTCCGTTGTTGCAATGACGGTCATGCTGGCGGTTGGAACCACGCTTGCTTTTCTACACACAAATTCGCAGAATATGACAAATGCTTTCACTCCGGGTGTTGTCTCCATTGATACGGAGGAAAACAGCAGTACACCGGATAGTTCCAATGACATCCCTTATGATGAAAATGGGGCAAAGAAAGAGGTAAAAATCCAGAATAACGGGACTGTGGACGCCTATGTTCGTGTGAAACTGGTTCCAAGTTGGAAATATGAACAGACTGGCAGTCATGTTACAGCGGACATTGGAAGCTTCCAGCTGGATGGTCCAGTTTTAAAAGGTAACACCCTTGTCTATGGCGAGGGGGAAGTCACTCTGGTTTTGGCAGAAAATTGGCAAGAAAACTGGATTTATGTAGATGGCACTTTCTATCATAAGTCCCCAGTAAAGGCTGGAGAGACTTCTGCCCTTCTGCTCAAAGAGGTCAAGGTGAAAGACATGGCCGATTTTGAGGATTTGCAAGTGGATGTCCTTTCTGAAGCAATCCAGACCACGGATGGAGAGGGCCAGCGGGCACTCATAGAAGCGTGGGGAGATACTTTGACATTTACTTTTGCTGCTGATGGAAAAACCATTGTCAGCATTCAGCAAAAATAATCAGAACCCTTGGAGGAAACCGTGGTTAAAAAAATCTGCAACCTACTTTCTACGGTGCTTCTGATTATTATGGTCGCCATTGCGGGGGCATTGCTGTTGCCTTATGTATTTGGTTACCAGCCGCTTGCCGTGCTCAGTGGCAGTATGGAACCGGATTATCATGTGGGAAGCGTGATTTATGTCAAAGAGGCATCGCCGGAAGATTTAAAAATCGGCGATGCCATCACCTTCCGGCTTTCGGATAATACCTACGCCACCCACTATCTGATTTCCATTGATATGGAAAAACGGGAATTTGTCACACAGGGTAAGGCAAATGCAAACGACGATGGTGCAAGAAGTTTTGACACTTTAGTCGGCAGAGCATCTAAATTTAGTATCCCCTATTTGGGATATATTTCCCTGAATATGAAAACCCCATTGGGAATCCTTTCAGCGGTGGGAGTGATTGTGGTAATCCTATTGTTGAATTTTATTCCCGACCTTTTTACAAAGGACGAGGAAGAAGTTGTACCCCAAGGGCCGGATGACCCTGAGAATAAATAACATTATTCATTGTTATGGAGGAAAACAGTATGAAGAACAAGAAAAAACTGATTACAACCATTGCATCCCTCGCACTGGTTGGAGCTATTTCTATTGGTGCAACCCTTGCTTATTTGAATGCACAGAGCCAGCAGATGACAAACACCTTTACCCCGAAAGATGGAGGTAAAAATATTTCCATTGAACTGCGCGAACCGAATTGGGATGGTTATAACTTTGGTGAAGGCAAAAATCCGGATGGTTCAACCGTAAATCCGGGTTATGAGGGAGATGCAGAGGCCCTTGGTCTGAACGAAGCGAAAGAATTCTCCCCTGGTGATGTGATTGCAAAAGACCCGACAGTGAAGAACACCTGTGGCCAGGATGTTTGGGTAGCTGTTACTGTTGATAAAACCGGTCTTCCTTCTTATGCATCCCTGAACTGGGACAAAACAAAGTGGGATATTGTAGGGGAGAGTGGAAATACAGTCATTGCTTACTACAGAACCAAAGTCACAACAAATGGAACAACAAGTCCTGTTTTCTCACAGGTCACCATCAGCGATACAGCAACAGAAGTCGCTGGATTTGACATTGATGTGAAAGCTTATGCAATTCAGGGAGAAAACATTGATACTCTGGATGCTGCAAAAGCTGCATTCCATACTGAGTTTGATTCTATTTTTCCAGAAGCTTAGTGGGTCGAAAAGAGATCTCATTTTTGAAACTGTGAATAGAAGATAACATATTTTGGAGGCATTACTTATGAAAAATAAAAAGAAACTCATTACGACTATTGCATCCCTTGCATTGGTTGGAGCCATTTCCATTGGTGCAACCCTCGCTTATTTAAGCGCACAGACAGACGTGATGACGAACACCTTCACCTCTGTGGGAAGCAATCTCTCCATTCAGCTCCGCGAGCCTGCATGGGATGGTTATCAGTTTGATGAGCTTAACAACGGAAAACAGCCGGATGGCCAGAGTGCAAAACCGGGTGCAGAAGCTGATAAGCTTGGTATTACCGAAGCTGCAAATTTTGCACCGGGAAGCACCGCAGCAAAGAACCCAATGGTCAAAAATGATTCTGATCAAGATGTCTGGGTTGCAGTTGTTGTCAATACCAGCGAATTGCCGGACTATGTAGAAGTTGCTTGGGAAAATGGAACAAACTGGAAAATTGTTCATAATCCGAACGGAACAACCTTCGCTTATTACAAGAGCACTTTGGCTCCAAAGGCAAGCACCGAGGCAGTCTTTACTGAGGTTAGCATCCCTGCGACAGTAAAAGAGGTTGATGAGACTGCTAATTATGATGTTACAGTAAAAGCCTATGCAATCCAGGCTGCAAATGTTGATGATGTCAACGCTGCAATTGGCGGTTTTGCTCAGGAGTTCCCAGAAGTCTTTAGCAAATAACTTGGATTATTAGAGAGCCTTGCCTTTCCGGTGATTCCGGAAAGGCAAGGGGAATTTCCTAGGGAGGGTCAACCATGAGCAGAAAGAAAATAACGGTGGCTGTGTCCTCTGTCTTGTTGGCGGCACTCATCTGCGTAGGAGCAACTCTTGCGTGGTTATCCAGTGAAGCCAGAACCACAAATGTAGTGACGATTGGGGATGTCAGTATTGAACTGGCAGAACCACAATTTGATGAACTCACGGATGGCACCAAACATATTTCCGATGTAGTGCCAGGACAGACAGTGACAAAAGATCCAACAGTAACCAATACCGGTTCTCATCCTGTTTATGTCCGCGCAACTGTGACAATTGGCGGCACTTATTTTGATGGCATGACGGATGAAGAAAAGACACAGTATCAGGCTGAATTAGAAAATGGGCTTCATGTAATGGATGGATGGGTTAAGAGCCCAGTTGATAATAAATACTATTATCAAAATATCCTTGCAGCAGATGGAGAAGAAGGTTCTTCTTCCATGATTTTTGATAAGGTCACAATTCCAAGTACTTGGGGCAATGAACTTGTCGGAAAAGACATTATCATTGATATTCAGGCAGAAGCAATCCAGTCCGAGTATTTCACACCAGTATATGGTGAAGATCAGACAACGATTGTATCTTTTGGTAATATCGATATGCAGACAGGAGTTCCTGTCGAATAAGACAGTAGGGGCTGTACAGGCCCAAGTCGGCCCTGCGAACATGCCGGCAGCGGCAAAACCTTGTGAATGAAAATTTGAAACATGCTATGCAGGCTTTTGCCGCCATGTTTAAAAGAAGGATATGATGCAATGAAAAAGAATAAATTCCGTAGAATTGCAGCCATCTCTTTGACTGTCGTGATGCTCCTGGGCTGCAGTGTAATGAGCGTATTTGCAGCAGATGGTTCTGAAGAGGTGGCACCCGACCGTACGGTAACCTATTCTGGTGGGTCTGAGGAGCAAACTTCATTGACAATTTCCCAGCAGGATTTCTTTGTAAACAGCAAAGATTTGATGCCGGGAGAACCGGGCAGGACTCAGACAGTTCGTATTGAAAACGCGGGTTCTGAGAATGTAAAGGTCTGGTTAAAATCAGAATCAGTGGAAGGTTTGACGCAACAGCAGCAGGAATTGCTGAATTCTCTGCCAATGAAAATTACTGCTCACATGCAAAATGGCGATAAGACTGTCTTATATGATGGTACAACAGCAGGTGCATTGGTAAAAAACGGTACAGGGGATCTTACGGTTGAAGAGCATGGCGTTTCCCTTGGATGGCTGGAAACAGGAAATTATGCTACCCTGGAAGTGGTAATATCAGCGCCTGTAACAATTGGAAATGAATTTCAGTCTATGAATTCCATGGTTGACTGGGTATTTGTTGTAGAAGGCATTGACGAGGAACCTGATGATGTGCCAGATATCACGGATGATGAAATTCCTCAGACCGGTGATACTACATTCGTTCTTCCGGCAGTTTTAGGGGTATTGCTCTCTATCGGTGTCATTGTTGCCCTGTTAGTTTATAGAAAAAAACGGGCATAACATGGAAAAAAGATAAAAAGTAAGAATCCTTACCTTTGAGGTAAGGATTCTTTTTTGCTAATATGAGGACAACAAAAGGGAAACCCTCTTAGAACTGTTTTTTATATGAATTAGTCAGGGGAAACGATTGGTTCTGATAAATGGGAAATGAGTGTATCCAATGACGAATGTATCTTCTGAATGAGTTGAATTTCGTATGGGGAAGAGAGGCCAGAGAGTGATGCATCTTTCCATGCATAGTGTAAGGCTGTAACGGATACCCCAAAAAAAGGGACCAGCTGAGTCAAAACAGGGAAAGGAACTCTTTGCTTAATATAGGATAGAGCGGCCCGTGGGAGTAAAAGGTGGGAGGCAAATTGATTTGCCAATTTTTCACTGTTTGCATTGTCATTGCAATGCGATAACAGGATATGGCCTAATTCGTGAGCCAGAGTAAACCGCCTGCGATATTGAGATTTGTCCCATTCATTGTAGAGTATTAAATAGAAAGAATGGTCTTTCGAAAAAATTGTACAGCCATCTTGGAGCATCTGTACATTACAAAATACCGAAACAGGAAGTCCTACTGTATGGCAGTACCCCTGTATGGAATCAAAGTAGATGGATAATCCGGTGTTCAATCTCTGTGGTTCCACGGGGAAAGAGAGGCTTTCCTGTTTTAATAACAATTGGAGTGCTTTTTCTTTACAAAAATTCCAATCGCTTTTGAGCATCTATTCTTTTTCCTCCGCATGTCTTTTCGTCTTCAAATAGACATCAATAGAATTTTCAAAGACTTTTAGGATCGCATCTCGGTCAGGTTGTGGAATTTTGTCGGCACGCCGTGCAAGAAGTAATAGTTTTTTTTCGGTAGGTGTTTGCGCGGTATCCTTAGGTTCTTCTTCCCAGCCTAAAAGTTGTTCTGGGGTAGTGTCCAAAGCGTCTGCTAGTTTTTTGATTTTGTCATGTCCAATTGCTTTGATTTCTCCGCGTTCATAACGCAGAATTGTGGTAGTGCTGACTCCAGCCTTTTTAGCCAGTTCTTCGAGAGTATAGCCCATTAATTTTCTGCGTTTCCGGATATTTTCTTCGACGCCCATGTAATCTCCTCCTTATTTTTATTATAGCATTAAATTTACTTTAAGGCAACTTAAATTTGCTGATAGGAAATTCCAATCGAATAATTCAAAGAATTTGTTTGGAAAACAGGGAGACAAAGAATCTTTTCCTTTAATCAGATAAATTCCAGTCAGACTTTCGTATAATAAAAGAGACAGGGGATTTTCCCCTGTCTCTTCTCCATCGAAAAAAATTACGGATAGTATTGAGATAGCGCTGCAAAAAATGTATAGTTGTCAGGCAGGTGTAAAAAACCAAGAATAGAAAAGGCCGATGATCTCAAAATGGAAGAGGAGAACTATTTTTCCATTAGATATGATAGCTACTGCCTGCAAGTTGTGTTTTAAGGAACTTTCTAATCTCCTTGTTATTGTGTAGAACTACTACTTTATCTTTGAATTTGGAGACGCGTCCCTTTGTTCCATCCTTTCCAGTATCATAATCTTTTGCCCATCGGAACATGGCTTTTAACATGTCGCAGTGAGGTTTGTAAATACACTGTTCTATTCCGAGATTTTGCTTTATCCAACGAAATAGAATGCGCTTTTTTCGTATGATAAGAGGGGTTTCAAGCAGGATAATTATATCTGCCTGTGCCATTCCATGCAGGAAACATTCTCTTCCTGCATCTTCAATAATGTAGTTCTCTTTTTTGAGGATCGTTTGAAATAGGCAATCCCTTTCTTCTACAGGCCGCTTACGATTTCCCCAAGAATCCGACGCATCTTCTACATATACAATCTCATCCAAATGGTAGCATGGTATATAAGTAATTTGCGATATACGACGTGCCAATGTGGATTTTCCGCTTGCAACCGAGCCAACAATATATATTCGGATTTTACTCACTTCCTCCACATGTTTGATAATTGATCAGGGCAGTCAATGTTTCGGCCAGATGCTGCCTTTCCTGTGCTGTTGCAAAAGCATTTCCAACTGGGCAGCCGAACGTAGCGTATTTTGTAAAAAGAAGGAGCAATGAAACAAATGACTGATTTTTCATAAAACGAAAAAATTAAAACTGATATTTCTCGTTCCTACGAGTACGGTAACATGAAAAGATCACCGTTAAAATAATACAGTCAGATTGGCATTTCCCGCAATAAAGAGTGCGTTTCCAATTCTTATTCGCTCTCAAAAGTCTGCATTTGTCCAGACAACAGGGAAGAAAAACCAAAGCGATTATAAAACGGTTTCAAGTGTTCTTCATATATAACCGAAATCATAAATATACGTTTATCCTTGAGCAAGGCAATCATTCTGTTCATAAGTTCTGTTCCGATACCCCGTCCTTGATAGTCTGGATGAACCATCAAGTCCTGATATATGCATCCGTAACACCGTTTGATACGCAATCAATATAGCCAACGAAAGCATTGTCATCATAAACCGCAATATGATAGTACGAAGTCAAACATGGATTAGAATATACATGTTCCATGCGGTTCCATCCAACTGCTTCACGCAGGTCTGCTATCGCTTTTGATGATATCGGTTCATTATTCAAGTATTGCATCCGATTTTCTCTCTCCAACTCTTTACAAAATTAATTATATCATAGAAACAAAAAGAAGTCGACTGTCTTTCAACAGCCGACTTCTTTCAATAATAACCTGGTCCGAGTGGCGGGATTTGAACCCACGGCCTCTACCACCCCAAGGTAGCGCGCTACCAATCTGCGCCACACCCGGAAAACAGTAATATTCTATCATATTCCTTTCTAAAAATCAAGAAAAATCTCTTGCTCAGTAAGAGTTATTATTGCTGTCCATAAGCTATAAGCAAATAGAGGATTGACTTTTATCCTAGTAGTATACTATAAGAGAGATGTTAGACAAAAAATGCTGTTAGAAAGCGTAATCGGCTATCAGAGAAATAAATATCCCTATGCCAACTCCCTTTCTACCCCGTGACTATGGATGGAGTAAAGGAGATTGTCTTTTCTAAGGTACCGAGCATCTCTGTACAGGATATCCGGATTTTGGAAGAGCATGACGATGAGAGAATCTCTTTAAAGGGGGATTCTATTTTGATAATGCCAAACATGAGTTTAAAATTGATTCTGGACTAGAAAAATTATAAAACGGGATGTGGATTTTGTCCCTGAAATCTTTTGTAAAAGGAGCGGAAGAGAACAAAAAACAGGGGTTTTATCTTCCTGTATTTCTGATGAATAATAATTTTTTTATTTACAATATCTCGACTTTGTAATAATGCTATGATAAAATTGAAAAAAACTCCAGGGGGTTTTATCATGATTAGATTGGAACGCACAAGCGTTATGAATTTTGAAAATGCAATGCGCGGCGCAAGAAACCCATTGAATAGCTGGAACCGAAGCGACAGCTATTATGACGGACAGGGAAATTACGTTTTAGGAGAAAATGACCTTTCCCTGGCGATACGACTCTGTAAATCAGGAAGTGACCACAGAAAATTTATCCGTCAGATTTTTGTGTCTGTGGATATTACTGCTCCGCTATACTGGTGGAAGGAATATGACACCTATAAAATTGCAACGGTTGCAAACTCTACCAGTACCATGCATAAAATACACAGCAAGCCCTTCTCAATGGAGGATTTTTCCTGTGATAAAATGTCCGAACCGACAAAACAGGTTATGGGAAGCTTAATCGAATATCTGGAAAAGCTGCGGGTGAACTTTGTACAGACTAAGGATAAAGCAATTTGGAATGATATCATTCAACTGCTTCCCTCCAGTTATAATCAGATGAGAACCTGTACGCTCAATTATGAAACACTTATCAATATCTATTATGCCAGGAAAAACCACAAATTGGATGAATGGCATCGTTTTTGTGATTGGATCGAGACGCTTCCTTATGCCAAAGAGCTGATTACCACTATCAAATAATGTTTGGAGAAGAAAAAACATGCTTCACTCGGGGGATACGGTTGCTCTTGTCTGTTGTTCCAATGGTCAGTCGGAAAACTGCCGGAAGCAAAACCAGCAGCTTTGTAAAGTGTTGGAATCTTTTGGATTGGTAGTATGGGAAAGCCCTTACCTTTATGCAGGAGAAACCCTGTTTCCGGCAGATGCCCGAACAAGGGCAGCAATTTTAATGGATTGTTATCGTAATCAAACGATACGGGCAATTTTTGATATCTCGGGCGGTGATATTGCCAATGAGATTCTGGATTTTTTAGATTTTTCTGTTATTGGTTCAAATCCTAAACCTCTATTTGGATACAGTGATTTGACCTGCCTGCTCCATGCTGTATATACTATGACCGGACAATCCTCTTTTTTATATCAGGTCAAGAATCTGGTGAAACAAGACGCCCAAAGACAGAAGGAACGTTTTTATCGCACTCTATTTGAAGGAAAAAGGGATCTTTTTGAGGCACAATTTCACTTTTTCCAAGGGGATCATATGTCTGGAACTGTAGTCGGTGGAAATGCCCGTTGCCTGCTCAAATTGTCGGGAACCCCATTTTGGCCGGATTTTTCTGGGAAGCTCCTGTTTTTGGAAGCTTTTGGTGGCGGAGCCGCTCAGATAACAGATTATTTTTCCCATTTTCGACAGCTTGGAGTATTTCAAAAAGTTCAGGGGATTTTGCTTGGAACGTTTACTAATCTGGAACAGTCGGGAGAAAAGCCTGGAATTGAGGAGCTTATCCTACGGTTTACAGACAGTCGTATTCCGATCGCCAAGACGGGACAGGTAGGGCATGGGGCAGATTCTCGTTGCCTTTTGATTGGTGGGGAAATCGCTTTGAATGGTTCAAGACAAAGCCCCCAGTACCCAGGTGGTTAGAGTATTTTAAAAATAAGAAAAGCGGACTTTTTAAAAGTCCGCTTTTCTGCATTATCATTTTTTTCAAAAATGCGATCTCTTATTTGACAACGCAGACATTGACTGCTCTGAGTTTGCTACTGTCCTTTGGATCTGTTTCTGTTTCAAAGGTAACCTTCTGACCCTCTTCCAGAGTGCGAAAGCCGTCAGCCTGGATAGCGGAGAAATGAACGAAAACGTCCTCGCCGCCATTGTCGTTAGAGATAAATCCATATCCTTTTTCTGCGTTGAACCATTTTACAGTACCGTTGTTCATTGTGGTACCTCCCTAAAAATTATTATATTCCCTCACAAAGAAAAAACCTCACTGCTTATAAACCATTCCAAGAAAGCAATGACTTACAAAACTGTGAGATCAATACATGCATCCAGAATACTTTTTTAGTATATCCCACAGATTAAAAAAAGTCAAGGGCATTTCTTAAAATTTATTCTGGTTTGAGATATGAAAATTCAATGTAATGGCGGATACCTTTATGTTGTGTTATAATAAATAATATTTTGACAATTCGGCTATCCCATTGGAAATTAAAAAATATGTTTTTGGGAAGGAGTATCCACAATGAAGCAACAGACAATGAAAGCACTGGTTTATCATGGAAATGGAACACTGGAGCTTATGGAACGTCCGGTTCCAAAGCTTAAAGAAGACACGGATGCCATTGTTCGGGTAACACTTTCCACCATCTGTACCAGCGATTTACATATTCTTCGGGGAGCTGTTCCCCGTGCAAAACCGGAGACAATCCTAGGACATGAATTTGTTGGGGAGATTGTAGAAACTGGTAGTGCAGTCAAAGGCCTGCGTCCGGGCATGAGAGTTGCTGCAAATTGCATTACTTTTTGTGGGGAGTGTTATTTTTGCAGAAAAGGTTTTATCAATAACTGTGAGCAGGGTGGATGGGAACTTGGTTGCAGGATTGATGGGTGCCAGGCGGAATATGTTAGGGTTCCATATGCGGACATGGGATTGACCCCTATCCCGGATGGAGTGACCGATGAAAAGGCCCTGTTTGTCGGCGATATTCTTTCCAGTGGATATTTCGGTGCACAGCTGTGTAAAATTGTCCCGGGAGATACAGTAGCAGTGATTGGCGCGGGTCCTGTAGGGTTGTGTACGATGCAGTGCGCCCGTTTGTTTGGAGCGGCAAAAGTCTTGGCGTTTGATGTGGATGCAAGCCGGCTGAAACTGGCACTGGATTTGGGACTGGCAGATGATGGATGCAATCCCAATTTATGTCATGTAGAAGAATTTGTGTATGGACATACTTTAGGAAGAGGCGCCGATGGCGTCATAGAGGCAGCCGGGACTCCGCAGAGTTTTGAGATGGCATGGAAAATTGCGCGTCCCAATGCGGTGGTTGCTTTAGTTGCGATGTATGAGCAACCGCAAGTTCTACCGCTGCCGGAAATGTATGGGAAAAATCTTATTTTCAAAACAGGTGGTGTAGATGCCATACATTGTGATACCCTTCTGCGATTGATCGATGCGGGAAGGCTGAATACGGACTTTTTAATTACTCACAGGGCACCTCTCAACGATATCCTTCAAGGATACCATGTCTTTGAAAACCGGTTAGATGGCTGTATCAAGTGGGTAGTCACTCCCTATGAATTTTGAAAAAGAACGGAACACCTCGATTGGCGAAAGGGGCTGTTTTTCCTTCTAGAATTATATTATAATTGTTATCACTGTGCGAGATAGCAGTATTTCTACGGAATATTTTTATATACAGAAAATGGTGTATCATTGTGCAGAAGATGAAATTATTAAGAGCTACAGCATGATGGAGTTGTATCCAGAAAAAGATTAACCGGTTAAAAAGATTTTTTCAGGAAAAGTAAAAAACCGCCCCAAGTACAGGAGCGGCTTGCAGGCGGTTAATCGTCGCCTTTTGTCAGGTTGTCTGCGTAATGGCACATACTTTCAAAAGAGTTAATCCCCTTCGCCCTTGACCACATGGTTTCCTGTACATAATCGGGGAGAGAGTTAAAGTACTCTTTAGCCTGTTGGTCGTAGGCAAGCAGTGTGTCCAGAGAATCATATTTTTTCATAAATACCCTCCGTTGGTGCATGCACCTTGAAATCATTCGCCAGACGGCGTTGTGAGACTAATGTTCCCATTTTGCGATGAAATTATGTAAAAGACGGAGGAGTGTATGCGCGAAGATACTTGGCTGTGTGCAATGTGAAGAGAGTTTGTTCTATATCAAAAGACGAAGCTGTAGTGGCTGTTTTTGTTTCTGTTTATAGTGAAGTGGGAAAGATTCTGGAGATTTTAGTTGAGATGGGATATGATACAATGGCATTGAAAACCAGGATAGATCGGCAAAATTTATTTTGCAAGGCGCCCACTTTAAGCAGAAACGAGCGGTATCGTTATCCTGATTTGTATGAGAGAGTACTTATTGATCAAAATAGAAATGTTTTTTAGCATTTTACAAGAAAGGAAGCCATTATGGAGGGTAAAATAACGCGGAATTTTGTCATAACCGATCTTGCCGCTGGGCCCGGCTGGGAGGAATCGATATGTTTGAAATAGTTTATATTGTAAAAAGGATAGACGGGGATTACGCAGTGCTCACAACAGATGGTTCTGATGAGAATCCTGTCGCACTGGCTCTGCTCCCGGCAGGTGTGGATGAGGGATCCCGATTGCTGTGTAAGGATTTTGTTTACACAATTCTTTAATGTTTTTCTAGAAAACAGCCCGACGGAATTCCTTCCGCCGGGCTGTTTGTCTGGCAGAGGACGGGCCTGTTTTTTGTGATGGATAGAAATCTATTGGTGAAAAAGACTGAAAAATAGAGAAAAAAGGTCTGTATCAAAGAAAAACACCGGAAAATCACTTCCGGAAGATGCATTTTCCTCTATCCGTACTTTCTACTTGATATTATGGGAGTATCAAAATAGAAAGAGGGATACTTATGGCAAAAATTTTATTACTGGTGAAGCACATCACGCAATATCTGGCATGCGGTTTTCTTTTTATGGGAGTTTTGTCTTCCCCAAAAAGGAAGCGGACAGGTTATTGGGAAATTGCTCTGCTTGCAGTGGTTCAGACATTTCTGACCGTTGTTATGGGGGACAAATTCCCTACTGCTTTTCTGGGCGTACTGGTAGTGACACTGGGAGGGCTTTACCATTATTTAAGAGGCCGGGAAAAGTTGGCGATAACCCTGCTTATCAGTTTGGATGTATACGCGCTTTCTTTATATCTTAATATGGCACTTGGCAGTATCATATACATTGTGATTACTGCTAGTATGGGAGAAGGGCATATTTTTCTGATTGGTATTTGTAATATCATATTGTTTTGCTTTGTTACGCTGTTGTGCGTCCTGCTGTTATATCGGAAAAAGACCAAAATAATAGGCAGTACTGGTTTTTATTCTTTAAGTGTTCTTTGCGGGATTGTGCTGGCATGTAATATAGCTGTTGTGCTACCCAATTATATGTCCAAAACGAGATTTGAATGGTTTTTCTCCCTGATTGCACTGGTGGCAGTGGCAGTTATTTTGGTAGGGGCACATGAAAGCTGGTGTGAACAGAAAAGAAAAGCAAAATTACAGGATCATATCCGGGAACTGTCCAGTCAGGTTCATCATTTTAAAGAATACCTGCCAGCAGTGAAACGAATTTGTGATGAACAGTTGCAGGATCTGAAAACAAAAGCAAATGGATCGGAAGTTGCAAAAGAATTTATGCCGTTTAAACAGGGAATTGAGAGAATGTATCATGAGCAGATGGAGGAGAGCAGGAAGGAATTTTTACGGGCGTCCGCTGTCGTAGAAACCGGTATGGTGTTGCTGGACGCTATGTTACAGGATTTTCAGCGGAGAATGGAGCAGGAGAATATCCTTTTTCAAGTGCAAGTATACACTTCTCCGTTGGAACTGATACGAAAGGGGAAGATTTCACAATCAAAGCTAATGGAATTGTTGGGGGATTCGCTTGCCAATGCCATCCATGCAATTATACGCAAAAACAACAGAGGGGAGGAAACAATAGAACTCCATATGGGTATTTCTCAGGAAAGCGGATTTTATGAAATTGATATCTATGACAGTGGGATTCCTTTTCCAGAAAACATATTACGGGAATTTGGGCGCAGGGGGCTTACTACCGGAGGAACAGGAGAAGGTTTGGCGAATATGCTGGAAACCCTGAAGAAATACCGAATCAGTCTTGCGATTACAGAGTACGCGCCAATTGAAGAATTTTCTAAGTGTATCAATTTCTGTTTTGCGGGAGATTTTGAGGTTGCCTACTATGGTGAACGCGCTGATTGCTTCGAGTTATATGTACCAAAGCAGGAGTAAAAATTTTCAATTATGACATACGATCCCAGGGTCACAAAAACTCTGGGACCGTTTCTTTTTATGTAATGGCAGGATTCTTGTAAAAATATTCAGAAAAAACGAAAATGGAATTTAACAAAAATAAAACATTTTCTTCGTGAATTGTTAAATTTAAATTTTAAGCAGTTAAGCTTTGGTTAGATGGATTGAAAGCGGAAAATCCTCCCGCTATAATGCAAAAGGATTCCAAAAGAGGATTCTCAAAAAGCAAGATTGAAAAGGAAAAAGGAGGATTTCCACATGAAGCTCGGCAAAAAAATCGCAGCCGTTTCCATGGCGGCAGCCCTGGCGGTTTCGATGAGTATTCCGTCTTTCGCCTATGGCGAAGTGACAGGCAGCAGCACGCTTGTCAGCGATACCCAAGCTACCAGCGCATATCAGACATGGAAGACTAAAGTCTGGGATGCAGGCGCACGGGCAAATTCCGCAAATATTGTTATGACCCCAGGTGCAACAGCAAAGGATTTGAATTTTGCATGGTATTCTGAGGCCAAAGGTGCTCCGGCAGTCAGGGTTTCCACCAGTGCAGATATGTCCAATGCAAAGGTGTTTGATGGGGAAGCACTGGATATTAACCGGAAAAATACCAGTGAAAAAGTTTACAAAGCAGCAAACCATGTTTCTATTACTGGTTTCTTTGAGGAAAACACCACTTACTATTATCAGTACAATGATGATAAGGCGAATACAGAGGGCTGGAGCAAAACAGAAACTTATACCACCAAGTCTACTGATAGTTTCCAGACAATCCTGGTAGGCGATCCGCAGATCGGTGCTTCCGGTAGTGGTACCCAGGGACAGGAAGACGATTTAAATATTGCGACGGATACCTATAACTGGAACAAAACCATGGAACAGGCAATGAAAACAGCAAGCAACGCAAGCTTTATTCTTTCTGCCGGCGACCAGATTGACTACTCCAGCGCAGATGAGGCGGATACCGCAGGCGTCCGTGAAGCAGAGTATGCTGGATTCCTGTATCCGGATGCACTCAGGAAGATGCCTTTGGCTACCACAATCGGAAACCACGAGAGTATGGGAACCGATTATCAGTACCATTATAACAATCCGAACAGCAATCATGACCTTGGCGACACATATTCCGGAGTTGATTACTATTTCAGCTATGGAGATGTTCTCTTTATCAGCCTTAATTCCAATAACCGGAATGTCTCTGAGCACAGGGAATTGATGAATCAGGCTATTGAAAGCCATCCGGATGCAAAGTGGAAAGTTGTCATGTTCCACCATGATATTTATGGTTCCGGTTCTCCTCACTCTGATATTGACGGCGCCAACCTCCGCGTTCTGTTTGCCCCGCTGATGGATGAATTTGATGTTGATGTCTGCTTGACTGGGCATGATCATTCTTATGCAAGAACTTTCCAGATGATCGATGGGAAAGCCATCAATTATGGTAAAGGCGTTGCCACGGATCCGGAAGGCACACTGTATATTGCAGCAGGTTCTGCAAGTGGTAGTAAGTTCTATGAGTTGGCAGCAACAAAGCAGTATTACATTGCGGAACGTTCCAATGCCCAGCTTCCAACTTTCTCCACGATTGATTTTACTTCCAACAGCATGACCATTATGACCTACGATTACAATGGAAACAAATATGCTGACGATTTCACCATTACTAAAAATGTGGATGAAGCTTCCCTTCTTGAACTGGTAAACCAGGCTGAGACCATGGATACTTCCGCATATACTTCTGGTACTGTTGCGGCAATGGATACGGCAGTGAAAGCTGTAAAAGCTCTCTTGGATACCCAGGAGGATCCCGGTGCTGCAAAACTGGAAAAAAGCTATAATGAGCAACTCAATGGAACCAGCACAACGGATCCGGTTAACTACTATGGATATGCGCAGGATTTGACTGGCTCCGTCGGTGAAAACTATAAGAGAAACGGTACACAGACCTTAAAAGAAGGTTTCTCCACTCTCTTGGATAAAACCCTGAACAATGATCAGCAGCTGGTTGAGGTTTCTGCTATTGACAGTGCTTATGCATCCTTGGCAACTGCAATTTCCAACCTTGCAAAGACCTCTGATGCGGAACAACTCGATAAGGCGGTAGTAGATGCCCAGAACAAATACGACAATGCAGTTGAGGGTACTGAAGTTGGACAGTATAAAGAAGGCGCAAAGGCGGCTCTGAAGACCGCGATTGATGCGGCAAAAGCAGTTGCAGACAATGATGCAGCAACCGCTTCTGAGATTGAAGAGGCAACCAGCAGCCTGGCAGCAGCTGTGAAAGCATTTGACGCTGCAAAAGTCACTGAGACGGTTACCCCAGCTCCCGATGACAACAACAGCCAGAAACCGGATGATAATAACAATAGCCAGGTTCCGGGTGATGACGACAGTCAAGCTCCATCTGAAAACGATGGTTCCAATCCGAACACGGGCGATCACACCTCTATGGGTGTTGTAGCAGGGCTTGCGGCACTGTGTGTTGTCTCTGGCGGTACAGTCATCTACCTGAGAAAACGCAGCCACAAATCTGAGCAGTAAAAAAGAAACGGGAACAGCGAACACGTTGGTTTTCAGTACAGGAGCAGGACTTCCTGCCCCTGTACTTTCCTGTTTGAGAAGAGGAGGCCAAATGGATGGTTTTTCAGCATCCTGCCAATAAAAAAGAATTCATCGGACATATCATTGTTGCTGTCCTGATGGTTTTATTTGTCATCTTTCTGATATTCTTCAACCTGGGGATTGAAAAAAAACCGCTTTTACCTGCTGATGGTATGACCTTTGAAAAAGCAACTGTTATCGAGGTATTGCAGGACAATGTGAATGAAGATGGAAACCGCGCTGGCAGCCAGATTTTAAAAGTGGAAATTACTTCGGGTCAGCACAGGGGGACCGTCTGTGAAGCCAGCAATATGGCTGGATATCTGTATGGTGCACAATGTGAAGTCGGAACCAAGGTCATTGTACAGGTCAGCGAGTATGAAGGGAATTTTTCTGCGAGCGTCTATAATTATGACAGGGGAATGACACTATACATACTGGTCGGATTGTTTTTGGTTGTGCTTTGCATCATTGGTGGGAGAAAGGGGATTATGTCCGGGATCTCCTTGATATTTACATTTGTCTGTATCCTCTTCCTCTACTTGCCAATGATGTATATTGGATATTCCCCATTTTTAGCAGCAACCCTGGTCGTAATTTTGACCACGCTTGTAAGTATGTACTTTATTGGAGGGTTCTCGGTAAAAACAGCTTGCTCTGTACTTGGTACTATTGCCGGGGTAATTGTGGCGGGAGTCATTGCCATGATCTTTGGCAACCTATCCCATATCTCCGGATGGAATGTCTCTGAAATTGAAACCATGATTGTCATTGGACAAAACAGTAAGCTGCAAATTGGCGGAATGATGTTTTCCGGTATTCTGATTGCATCCCTGGGTGCAGTCATGGATGTCAGTATGTCCGTTGCATCTACCATCAATGAAATTTATATCCATAATCCACAGCTTACAACCAAACAGCTGTTTACTGCGGGAATCCATGTGGGTCAGGATATGATGGGTACCATGTCCAATACGCTGATTTTGGCATTTACGGGCAGTTCCATCAATACGCTGATGATTATCTATGCGTACAGCATGCCTTATCTGCAAATCATCAATATGTATGATATTGGTATTGAGATTTTGCAGGGGATTTCCGGTGCATTGGGGGTTATTTTGACAGTCCCGTTTGTTTCCATTATTTCAGCAATGTGGCTGACGCGCTCAAAGGCTGAAAAGTCAAAGGAAATACTCAGCAAAAAATAGGATAAAATTTAAAGCGGGCAGGAATTTTCCTGCCCGCTTTAAATTTTTTATGGAGTTATTATGTATGAAAACAAAAATTAGTCAATCGCTACGCCGTCAACGAATACCATTTCCGGAGCACTTGCAACGTCAAAACAGGAGCCGTTCATGACAACAATGTCTGCATCCTTACCGACTTCCAGGGAACCCACTCTGTCCTCAACACCGATGTGTTTTGCCGGATTAATCGTGATAGCTTTCAGGGCGTCAAATTCATCCATACCGCTCTTGACAGCGAGTGCGGCGCAAAGCGGCAGATATTCCTGCGGGATAACCGGGGAATCCGTGATAATAGATACCTGGCATCCGGCCTTTGCAAGAATTCCCGGAGTGGTAAAGGATTTGTTTTTTAGCTCAAATTTAGTCGCATGGCCAAAGGTTGGACCGACTGCCATGGGAACATCATGTTCCTGTGCCAGTTCATCGACGATCAGATGGCCTTCTGTGACATGTTCCAGAGTAATTTTAACGTTAAATTCTTTTGCAATGCGCAGGGCCGTAAAAATATCGTTTGCCTGATGAGCATGTGCTTTCAGCGGGATTTCACGGTGAATGACTGGAAGAAGTGCATCGAGCTTAAAATCAAACGCCGGTTTCTTAGAAGGGTCGCCCTTTGCCGCTTTCAGCTTCTCGTCATATTCTTTTGCTTTAAAGAGCATCTCACGCAGTTTGGAAGCGGTAGCCATCCTGGAAAAGTTGTTTTTATCCTTGTAGCAGCGTTTCGGATTTTCGCCAAACGCGCATTTCATGGCGACGTTGTCTTTCACTATCATTTTGTCAATTCTTTTGCCAACTGTTTTAATGGCAACAAACTGCCCGCCAAGGACATTTGCGGATCCCGGGCCGGTGCAAACAGTAGTAACACCGCCATGGACGGCATGATCAAAAACAGGATCCATGGGGTTGATGCCATCAATGCCACGTAATTGTGGGGTTAAAATATCCGTCATTTCGTTGGTGTCATTGCCTTCAAAGCCAATTCCCCAGCCATCGACACCCAAGTGACAATGTGCCTCGACAAATCCCGGATAGATGTTTTTGCCCGTTACATCAATTACATTGCATCCTTCTGGAGCGGAGAGATTTTCGCCGATTTCAGCGATTTTTCCGTCTTTTACAAGGATATCCGCAACATAGGGTTCCGGATGGACTGCGTCGAAAATGGTACCGTTTTTCAAACAAACCATGGTGAGTTCCTCTCCTTTATTTCATAATTATTTATATTATAAAGCGTTTTACTCGCAATTGCAAACGAAATAAGACGAATTTCAAGCGATTATTTTGTGAATATTATATAAAATAGACTGATATAAAATGCTTTTCCACTACTGGAAAAACCTGTTTGATTTATGTGATAGTAAAATAGGGAAGTGAACATATGAAGAAGGACCATGGAGCAATTTATGTGCAAGTAGAAAGCCGTCTGGATTTTAAACTCATACTGAAAAGGGAAATTCAAGCAATGAATTATTTTTCTTGCCGCGAAAAAAGAGGGGTACATATCTGGGATATTTTAAAGAGTATACAGAATACTTTATATGAACCAATTGGAATATGGTTGCCCCCAAATTTAAGGCAACCGGATACCCTGAATATGCACAAGGTATGGAAGTGCCAGTAGATAATGGTAGGGAAGTTCCTGAGGGATTTGAAACTATAGAACTCCCGGCCCATGAAGTGATGACTTTTCACGGCCATGCATATGAGGAAAATCAATTTATGAAGGCAATTTCTTGGGTATCCGAACAATTGGAACGCTTTGATCCGATTATATATGGTTATCAGTATGTCCTGGAAGATGGCCCAAGATTTCAATATGAACCGCGTGGTTCAAGACAGTATATAGAGAGTCGTCCGGTGCGAAGGATAGGAAAGAAATAAGAAAAGCCGCTGTTTTAAAACAACGGCTTTTCTTATTTCATATGACAGGAAGTGCTTTTATTAAATAGAACCAAACGAATAACCTTCCCGGCAATAAATGTCCAATGCACGTTTCAAAAAAGGTTCTGTGACATTGAAATATTCTGCAAGCTGCCAAATTTCTGTATAGCCGGCATGCAGGGCCTGCTGAATTTGCTTTGCAGGAAGTACCCGGTGTACGGCATATTTATCTGCTCGGTATTCCTGCCGTTCAATCAAATCCAGACTGCTTGATAGACAATGTGTCGATCCCGTCATACAGTGTCCGAGTTCGTGGGCGACCACACAGAGCTCTTCCGCAGAATCCCTGATTTGATCAGGATCTAAGAAGATTCCATAAATTCCTTCTAGTTCTACAGTTGCGGCCTTTGCCCCTGGAACTGGACAGGTGAAAAGCCGGATATCATGAAGATAAATCTGCTCGAAAAGGTCTTCCATTTTTGGTGGCATGGTGGTTTCCTCTACTCTTTCTTTTTGGGAAGAGTCCCGTTTAGCAGCTTGGCCATAGTCAGCAACTGCTCTTTGGCCTCGTCCGATAAATTTTTGGTTTCCTGAAAAAAGGCATAAGTAAAATCGTCAAAGCCAACTTCCTTTTTTTGAGTTGGCTCTGTCTTCTCTGAAATCAGGTTTTCAATACTGGTTTCAAAGTATGCAGCAAGTTTTAACAGGGTTTCATAATCCGCTTCCCGTTTTGCATTTTCGTAGTTCCAATACGCTTGTCTTGTAATTCCAAGATAATCCGCTACTGTTTGTTGGGATACACCCTTCTTTTTTCGATAATAAGCAAAATGATTCATCCATGCCACCTCGTAAACATTATAGCAACAATAAGTTTACGAATCAAGGCATGAAACAAAAAATAAAAATGTTCTTTCTTTTTATGAACATAATGTTGACTTTTTCCGATACCAATGCTACAATAATATCAACAAAACGTTTCTTATTTTTGCTATCCATATATGGATGATATGAAATACAAGAAAGGAGGGGAGCAACTGGATTGCGTATAAGCAATATCCGCTTTTATTATAGAACATTTGTTCTTATAATGCAAGAGAAAACTGTAAAAATTTAGGAGGATTTTAATATGGATAAACGTCTAACTATACAGGCGTAGAACATTCAGGAGACCGCACACGATATTGTGCGTGCATGAGTTTTCGATAAAATCCCTAAAGCGGAAAACCAAATGGGTAGGGGAGGGCGGTTTAGATAGATAATTTGTATAGTGCGTACGAGGACATATCGTTTACCGGACACTCTATGAACAGCGATGAAAGGGGTATGGCGTGTATGAAGGATCACAGAATTCCCGCGACTGTGGAGCGGTGTTATCTGGAACCAAAAGAACCTTTAAAAGTGTTTTCTTCAACAAAAAGAAAGAAGCACGAGGGGTACTCCTCATTTTCTTTTTCTGAGTTGACGAACAAGGCGAAAAAAACAGAGAAGGATCCCATACAAAAACAAAATAACTGCGCTTTTGATGCAGGATCTTCCTGTTTGGCGTTAATTCAAAAGCGCTGTGTTTTTTGCCATTTTTTCCAAACTCAGGAACAGTTGGAGAGAGGAAGGATGAGAGCCAAGTCCAGGCTCAAATATCTTGGATTGGATAAAAAATATGGGGAAATTTGAAAGGAAGGATTTTACAATGACTAAATTGATAGAGGAATACAGGCGAACGGCCAGAAATCTTTTGGAAAAGCGTAATCAGCTACAGGAACATCTCTTGACGGCCAGAGGGGAGGAGGCTTTCCTGTTAGAGAAAAGAATTGACTGCTTGAATGGAATGTATTTAGATACCTGTTATGCAATCCGGGAGATGTCAAAAAGTATCCACAAGGAAGAGGAGGGAATCCCATGCCGGGAAGCGAACAAACACAAGGCGTCTTAAAATTGACACAGTACCTTACAGGGGATTCCATTGCACTGATTGAGGATTACAACGAAGATATGCGGAAAATTGCACAATACGCCCAAGCACAGATACAAAAAGAAGGGGCGGCAAACGGCTATGCCACATTGGATTGTGATGGGAAACTTGTCCAGATGCCAACGGCATCGGACGTTGGCGCCAGACCTTTGACATGGTTACCCAGTACTGTGGATATTGGAGCCCAGGCCCAGACAGCGGCACGGAGTACTGTGGTCAAGGCGGATGCCTCCGGGGCGCTTGTGGCGGCAGAATTTAATGATTTTGCACCTGGAATTCAGTATGAAGAAAAAAATCTTAACGAGAATGAAAAGGCCGCGATATGGAAATTTCCCGATGGAACGATGATTACATCAAAGAGGCGGTATTTTAACAGTATTGTCATTGACAAGGAAGCGGGGGGAGGTGCAGTCAGTACAGCCTCATACGAACTTGGGGGCATAGGAGCGACGTTTACTACATATCCCTATGTCACACTGACGGTTATTGCGAGCGACACGGCAATGCAAGGAATATGGATATACACAGCCGTACCCAGTGCTGACATGATGTCAGCATATCCAATCATTAGATTTGCGGGTCCATATATGTACAAAACGCAAGGATGGGTACATATTCAGGCAATCGGCAGGTGGAAGTAGGTGGTAAATTGGAACAGCTGAAATGGGTAGCGGATGTATGTACCTATCTGACCGTGATAGCGGGGTTTGCAGTGGCAATTTGGAAAATAGCCCGGCCTTTGCGGGCAATCGAAGAACGCATCAAGCGGCTGGAAGGGTACACCCACAACGACTATATGAATACTTTGCGCCTGACGGTGATGAGCGAGGAAATGCCCTTGGAAGAACGCCTTGCCGCGGGGGAAAAATATGTGAGGGAAGGGGGAAACGGGGCAATTAAAGCGAAATATCATATACTGGTAGAGGAGTACCAAAGAAAAAATGGAGGGATTTAAAAATGAAAATAAACTGGAAAGCAAGAGTTAAGAATAAGAGCTTTTGGCTCACATTGGTTCCGGCGGCATTGCTGTTTGTGCAAACCATTGCCGCTGTTTTTGGATATACTCTGGACTTTGGCGATTTGGGAAATAAATTATTGGCGGTTGTCAATGCCGCCTTTGCAATCCTTGCAGTTTTGGGGATAGTAACTGATCCTACGACGACAGGCATAAGTGATAGTGCACAGGCATTGTTATATGAAACGCCAAAGAAAAATTGCAAATGTGAACAAGAAAGTGAGGACAAATAGGATATGGCGACAAAGGTAATTGATGTCAGTTCGTACCAGCCAAATATCAACTATGCAGCAGTTAAAAAAGCAGGGGTTTCCGGTGCTATCATCCGTTCGAGCCTGATGTATTGGGGAGACCAGAGTATGGTAAAGGAGAGCTGTGTGGATAAACACTATCAGGGATTCCATGATGTTGGAATTCCGGTTGGCGTCTACCACTATAGCTGCGCAACCACTCCAGAGATGGCAAGAGAAGAAGCCCGCCTGGTGTTGGACATCGTCAAAAATAAACAACTTGAGTATCCTATCTACTATGATACGGAGAACAACGAGCGCCAGGGCCCCTTGTCCAAAGCTGCATTGACAGAGGTGGCTATCGCCTTTTGTGAGGAAATTGAGAAAGCTGGATACTATGTCGGTATTTATGCAAGCCTAAATTGGTTGGAGAACAAACTAGATTTATCTCGGTTGGAGGCATATGATAAGTGGGTTGCACAATATCACACCGAGTGCCAGTTTACCGGCAGTTATGGAATGTGGCAGTACACTTCTCAGGGGAAAGTAGATGGCATTAGTGGGAATGTGGATATGAATGAGTGCTATCAGGATTATCCATCCATCATCCGCAGTGCGGGGCTTAATCATTTGGATGGAATTCCTGACTCCACAAAACCTTCTAACCCAACAAATCCCCAGCCGGCCAGCAAATTCAAAGTTGGCGATAAAGTGAAGGTTCTCAAGGCAGTACAGTATGACAGTGGAGCTGCCTTCACCACCTACTATGACAACTACGATGTGCTGGAAGTATCTGGGGATCGTGTTGTCATTGGGATTGGGAATACCGTTACCGCAGCAGTCCACGCAGACAACCTCGCAAAAGCAGGAGTGTCTGCACCGACGGTAGCCATCAGGGCGGGCGATAAAGTCCGGGTGAAACAAGGCGCAAAGGATTACACGGGAAATAGCCTGGCATCTTTTGTGTATCAGACGGTTTACACGGTGCAGGAGCTTTCGGGAAAACGCGCAGTCATTGGACTAAACGGCGCGGTTACTGCGGCGATAAGCACAGATAATCTGTATCGAGTATAATTGGGATCTGTAAAGATGGAATAAAAAACCGGCACTGAATGTTCAGTGCCGGTTTTTTTATGCTGTTTTATGGGCTGATTTGTGAAATGCAAACCTTTTAAGCCTGTCTTTCAAAACCAGTAAACCAACTGCAAACAGGGCAGTCAGGATGGTTTCCATCATATCGTTCTTCCTTTCTATCATCCAAGGGCAACATCTAAAATCATCATAACTAAGAACCCGGCCATAACGCCAAGCGTGCCGAGATTGGAGTGTTCTCCTAAGTGTGCTTCTGGAATCAATTCTTCTACGACAACATAGATCATTGCGCCGGCAGCAAAGGCAAGCAGCCAAGGCATTAGGGGGTCAATACTGCCTGCAATTAAGACGGTCAGAACGCCGAAGACCGGTTCAACAAAACCGGAAAGGCTTCCACTGAGGAAAGACCGAAACCTTCCCATTCCCTCTTGGCGAAGTGGAAGAGAAATGGCGGCCCCTTCTGGAAAGTTCTGAATACCGATTCCAATTGCCAGAGCCATTGCAGCAGTATATAAGGCGGAGTCTCCGCCATGTTGGGCAGCCAAAGCAAAGGAAAGGCCCACTGCCATCCCCTCCGGAATATTGTGGAGAGTGACGGCAAATACCATGAGTGTTGTTCGTTTCATATGACTGGGCATCCCTTCCGGATCCTTTGCACCCGGATGTAAATGGGGAAGCAGATAATCAAGCAACATTAAAAATGCAACACCAAGGATAAATCCTCCCGCGGCGGGAATCCAGCCTACCATCCCATCCGCTTCTGCTTCTTCAATTGCAGGAATCAACAGGGACCAGACGGATGCCGCAATCATTACACCAGCGGCAAAGCCAAGGAAAATCCTTTGAATCATTTCAGATGATTGCTTTTTAAAGAAAAATACAACTGCAGCGCCAAGTGAAGTCATCAGGAATGTGAATCCTGTACCGGCAGCAGCCCACAACAGTGCATGCTGCATGTCTTTCCCCCTCCTTTTTATCTGCCTTTCCTCTTTTTATCCTATGTGGCAATGCGAGAAAAGGATTTAAAATAATATGACTATATTTGTATTTACAGTCATATAGTACAATGAAAAACTTCTTTTGTCAATAGTATTAGAAAAGAAAAAAGCTGGAGTTTTCTCCAGCTTTTTCTCAAAGAGACCGATTGGTCAATTTTCCTTTTTTGACTCTGTGGAAGTTTCACGCCATCCTTTGCAAACATCCACAAACCCCTTTGCACAAGAATAGTGTTCCAGTTCTGGAATGGTAAGTTCTATAGCGCTGTTACTGCTGCCACAGGCGGGGAAAACAGTGGAAAAACGCTTGAGGGATTCATCGAGGTATATTTCTGCCTCCGGGCCTGTGGCAAAGGGACATACCCCGCCAACTGCATGTCCAGTAAGAAGAAGGGCATCCTCTGGAGTCAGCATTCTGGCTTTATGGTGAAATTGGGCCTTAAATTTGGCGTTGTCAATTTTGGAATCTCCAGCAGTCACGATCAAGATACAGCCATTTTCTGAATAGAAAGATAGTGTCTTTGCAATCCGGTTCTCTTCACAGCCTAAGGCTTTGGCCGCCAACGGGACAGTCGCGCTGGATGTTTCCAGCTCTAAAATCCGCGTCTCCATATGATGCTTGCGAAAGTACTCCCTGACTGATTCAATGGACATTTTGATTTCCTCCTTTTCGCTGTTTTTTATCATAACATGCGAAATGTACTGCGTCCAGGGCCCATATAGAGAAAAAATTCCATGAGATTTTTAGGACTGCTTTGCGAAAAGAAAAAAATAGGATACAATAGAATAAATGCTTGATAAAGAGGAGAATTTTATGATAGAAAATCAGAAAACCCCACAAAAGGCTGTCCTAGTGGCTGTGGATTTAGGAGAGTATGATGTAGATATTTCCCTGGATGAGTTAGCGGAGCTTGCCGCAACAGCCGGTGCGGAGGTCACAGGAAGGGTTGTGCAAAAACGTGAGAGCTATGACAGCGCCACCTGTATTGGCCATGGTAGGCTTGCTGAAATCGAATTGTTTTGTCATAATACGGAAAGCGATTTGTTGATTTTTGATTGTGAATTGACAGCAACACAACTGCGTAATATCGAAGAGATTACCGGGGTGCGGGTAATTGACCGTACGATGTTGATTCTCGATATTTTTGCCATGCGTGCCAGAACCCGCGAAGGAAGGCTTCAGGTAGAACTCGCACAGCAGAAATACCTTCTTCCGCGATTGGCAGGGCTTGGTACTGCTTTGTCCCGGCTTGGGGGTGGAATTGGTACCAGAGGGCCTGGAGAAACCAAGCTGGAAAGTGACAGACGGCATATCCGCCGGAGAATCCGTGCCCTGGAACAACAATTGGAGGAACTGAAAAAACGCAGAATGAATGTCCATAACCGGCGACAAAAAGACAATGCAACCGTGGTTGCAATTGTTGGATATACCAACGCGGGAAAATCCACCCTGCTTAACCGGCTTACCGGATCGAATATCTATGCGGAAAACAGGTTGTTCGCAACGCTTGATCCCACTGCGCGCTCTCTGACTTTGCCAGGTGGGGAGGACATTATATTGATTGACACAGTCGGCTTTATCCGAAGGTTGCCTCACCATTTGGTGGAGGCGTTCCAATCCACCCTAGAGGAAGCCATGTATGCGGATTTGCTTCTCAATGTCTGCGATGTGACGGATAGCGATGTCGATGAAAAAATCAAGGTGACGACCAGCTTGCTGGAACAACTTGGCGCAGGGGATAAACCGCTTATTACCGTGTTAAATAAATGTGATTTGGCAGGAAGGGCCCCGTTTTGTATCAATGATAAAACAGTAGCCATCTCTGCCGCTACCGGGGAAGGAATTGACCGTCTGCTTGTTTCTGTTGAAAAATATATACCCAAGAAGTATGTAAATGTTACACTGAAAATTCCCTATGCGGAGTCCCAACTGTTGGGGCAGGTGCGGATGCATGGAAAAGTGTTTTCGGAAAATTATGCGGAAGATGGTATTCTCCTGCAAGGAAACCTGGAAATTGCCTATCTCAGTAAAGTGAGGGATTATGTAATCTCCCATGGAATAGAACATTGACGGAAACGAAGCGGAAAGGATTTCTGATAGCTTTCTTTGTGAGTATCAATGTGCTATAATAATAAAGTCTCCATGACATTTTATAGGTTATCCCTGTTGCTGGAGATGAAAAGTTTGTATTTCCCATCATATTGTTGGGATTGTGGCGAGAAAGCGAGGACTGTTCCATGGAAAAAGCAAAGGTGTATTTTACGGACTTCCGTGCAACACCAAACCAAAATCTGTTACAGAAATTGAAAAAACTGATTAAAGCAGCCGGCATCGAACAGATAGATTTTAAAGATAAGTACACGGCAATTAAAATCCATTTTGGCGAGCCGGGCAACCTGTCCTACCTTCGTCCCAACTATGCAAAGGCAGTTGTAGATGTTGTCAAGGAACTGGGAGGAAAGGTTTTTCTGACGGACTGTAATACACTGTATGTTGGACGCAGGAAAAATGCGCTGGATCATCTGGATGCTGCCTATGAAAATGGATATAACCCGTTTACAACGGGATGCCAGATCATTATTGGCGACGGCCTGAAGGGAACGGATGAAACCCTTGTTCCTATTGACGGCGAGTATATCAAAGAGGCAAAAATCGGCCATGCCATTATGGATGCGGATATTTTTATCTCCCTTACGCATTTCAAAGGCCATGAATCAACTGGTTTTGGA
Source organism: Candidatus Pseudoruminococcus merdavium (assembly GCA_904419745.1). Taxonomy (GTDB): domain Bacteria; phylum Bacillota; class Clostridia; order Oscillospirales; family Ruminococcaceae; genus Pseudoruminococcus_B; species Pseudoruminococcus_B merdavium. The sequence continues at coordinate 71,541 of CAJFSS010000001.1, forward strand.
GGCGCTTTGAAAAACATTGGTATGGGCTGTGGTTCCCGTGCCGGGAAAATGGAGATGCACAGTGCAGGGAAACCGATTGTCGAGCAGGATAAATGCATTGGATGCGGCTCCTGCCGGAAAAATTGCGCACATGATGCAATTTCTTTTGATGAGAACCGCAAAGCGGGGATTGATCATAACAAATGCGTCGGATGTGGACGCTGCATCGGTGCATGCCCTGTGGATGCAGTGGAAGCGGGATGGGATGAGGCGAATGACGTCCTTAACCGCAAAATTGCCGAATACACCCTTGCCGTTGTAAAGGATCGCCCACAGTTCCATATCAGCCTGATTGTGGACGTTTCTCCGTTCTGTGATTGCCATGCGGAAAATGACGCCCCGATTATCCCGGACGTCGGGATGCTCGCCTCCTTTGACCCGGTTGCCTTGGATAAGGCCTGTGTTGATCTCTGTAATCAACAAGAGGTTATTGCCAACAGCAGACTTGGCGAGCAACCCCATACCCATCATGATCATTTCACAGATACCCATCCGGATACCAACTGGAAATCCGCGATTGAACATGGAGTGAAAATTGGGCTTGGTACAGACCAATATGAGTTAATTACAGTAAAATAAATAGAACAATCCCCTCTGACGGCTTTCAGAGGGGATTTCTTCTGCCCCGTTACCATTTACCATTGGATGGAGCTGGAAAGACAGTTGCCGCTGTAATGGTTGAGAAAAACAAATGAAATGGGACCCGTAGAATCCTTTTGCGGAATAGTTCGTAAAAAAGTTCCCGGCAAAACTTTTGCCGGGAACTGACGATAACTTATTTTTTCTTTGCTTCCCTGAAGTTTTCCAACAGGGTTTTAATCTTCGTAAAAGGGTCGATTAAACTGCTGATGGATTGGTCGCGGTTGAGCTCTTCGATAATGTAAGCCACATATTTGGACATATCGACTTCGCAGTACCATTTTCTGGAAAGAAGTTCTGGAGAACGGTAAATGAGGTTGGTCGTAAAGATTTTATCAAAGGAGCCTTCCTCAAAGGCTTTGTCGAACACCTCAAGTCCATTGCAAAACAGACCAAAGGAGATGAAAGCGAAAATCCTTCTGGCACCCTGTTTTTTCAAAGAAGCACAGATGTCCAACAGAGATTCTCCGGAAGAAATCATATCGTCTACCACAATAATATCCTTCCCGACAATGCTTGCACCGAGATATTCATGCGCTTCAATCGGATTTCTGCCGTCAATGACGACTGCATAGTTTCTTCTCTTGTAGAACATCCCGACGTTGACACCTAAAACAGAGGAATAATACAGGCATCGACCGACGCCTCCCTCGTCTGGAGAAATGATCGCGAGGTCTTTGTCCTCGATGCTGATATCCGGGATATTTTTCACCAAGGCTTTGATCATCTGGTAGGTGGGGTGGATATTATCAAACCCACTCAGAGGAATGGCGTTGACAACACGGGGATCATGCGCATCAAAAGTGATAATGTTGGACACACCCATGTGTACCAGTTCCTGCAACATAATTGCGCAGTCCAAAGATTCTCTGGAAGAACGCTTATGTTGTCTGCCTTCATAGAGCATGGGCATAATCACAGTGATTCTCTTGGCCTTGCCGGCAATGGCAGAGATAATCCGGATCAAATCCTGGTAATGGTTGTCTGGACTCATGGGGACGTCCTGTCCATACATTTTGTAAGTGACACTATAATTGAAAATATCTGTGATAATAAAAACATCTTTTCCACGCACGGATTCCCGGATAAATCCTTTTGCTTCGCCGGTTGCAAAACGGATAACGGATGCATCCAACACGAGTTTTTTATCGCATTTTCTCCATCCCTGAATGTAGTTTTGCACGCTTTCTACGAACGGTTCACATCCGGGCATGCAGATAATCCCAAGGTCTCCTACATACTGCTTGCTGTTATCCTCGTTATACATCGCAAATCTCCTTTTCATGACAAAAAACGGCATGATTTCATAAATTATTTATATTCTATCATAAGGTAGTTCATAAAACAACCGGCACCCAGTGAAAGAATTCGACTTTTTTAGGCGCTTTTTTGGGAATTTTTATAGAGGAATTTCAGGCATGAAACAATTATGTTGGAAAATCTTTTGGTGAAAGTTTAGAAATGGATTTTACAGATACCGGGATGGCATGGGCATGAGCTCCGATAATTAGAAAAATCATATACACTTATGCAATATAAAACATAAGAGATAAAAAGGAAATGGTCCGTTTCCTTTTTTAGAATATCCATCTGATTTCCCTTCGATAGCAGTAACGGGGAGAACCGGATAGGCTACTGGAATAATAGAAAAAATCCCTTTCCACTTTTGTTGGAAAAGGATTTTTGACTATTTTTTTCACACACAATGGGTTCTCCGCCATTTTGCATGGACTCCTCAATCAGTTCTTCCAAAGAAGTTTCATCAGCAACCTGTTCCAAAGCGCGCTGCATCCGATACCACACAGAGTGAGCCGCACATTCTGCAGAGCGGGAACATAATTCATAGGACTGAGCGCATTCCACAAGAGTGAAGGAGCCTTCCAAAGTACGCAGAATATCCCCAACGGAAATATCTTTTGCGTCTTTGGCGAGCATATAGCCGCCCTGGGCGCCGCGTGTACTCTTGACAATGGAGGCCTTGCTCAAAGCACTGATAATTTGTTCCAAGTATTTGTCGCTGATTTGCTGGCGGGTAGCAATAGTTTTCAGCGGGATATATCCATCGTCCTTATGGAGGCCAAGATCAATCAGCAGACGCAGGCCATAGCGGCTTTTGGTTGATATTTTCATCAAAAATCCTCCTCTATCATCAATTCATATAGAAATAGTATAACATAACAGGAAATCAATCGCAATGTCTTCAGCGGTATTTTCCTGTTTTCGAAATCTTATTCAGGATCCGGGCAATCTACCTGAAGCCAATCAAGAATATCGGATATGTCTGCACAAACCTCAACCGCATGAGTTTTTCAGAGTGAGGAGATCGCGCAGGTTTGAAAAAACAGAATTCCTTTCCTTGTATTTTGGGGACATATGGAAAAACCATGGCGGTTTGGGTGAAATTTGCGGAATACAGTTGAGGTTTTGTTTCATACACGATATAATAAAAGTACAAGCTTGAAACATCCCATGGAATGTGAGGTTTTATCATGATATCGGACATCCAGGCAAAAATTATGCAGCTGAAAAAAGAAAAGGATATTGCAATTCTGGCGCACAGTTACCAGAGTCCGGATATTCTGGAAATTGCAGATTTAAAGGGGGATTCCTTTAAATTGAGTGCAGATGCGCAGAGTCTCCCGCAAAAAATTCTGCTGTTATGCGGTGTCCGTTTCATGGCAGAGACGGTCAAGACTCTTTCCCCCGAGAAAACGGTTATTCTTCCTGTAGAAAACGCAACCTGTCCAATGGCAGAGATGATTGATCCGAAGGAAGTCGCTGCATATAAGCGCGATCATCCGGAATGCAAAGTGGTGGCCTATGTCAATACGACTACCGAACTCAAGGCAGTCAGTGACGTCTGTGTCACTTCTTCCAGTGCGGTTCAAATTGTCAGCAGGATGGAAGCAAGGGATATTCTCTTTATCCCGGATCAAAACCTCGGTTCTTTTGTGAGGAAAAACTGTCCGGACAAAAATATTATTACCTGGAACGGCTGTTGTCCGGTTCATGACAAAGTTACGGAGAAAGACGTTTTGGAGATGAAAAAAAGGTATCCAGGATACAAACTCCTGGTTCATCCGGAGTGTAAACCAGAAGTGGTAAAACATGCCGATTACGCTGGTTCCACGGCGGGGATCCTCTCCTATGCAAGGAATACGGACGCCAACATCCTTGTTGGAACAGAAAAAGCTATTGCCGATACGTTGGCGCTGGAATTCCCGCAGCGTCAGTTTGTCCCATTGAGTAAACGTCTGATGTGTCAGGATATGAGGATTACAAACCTGGTAGATGTCTACCGGGCAATGCAGGGACTTAGTGGATGCGAAATCCAGATAGAAGAGCAAACCCGCCTGAAAGCAAAGAATGCTATTGATGAAATGATTCGGCTTGGACAGTAAGATGAAAGACAACCAAAAAGCCACCCGAAAAGCAGTGCTTTTCCGGTGGCTTTTTGATTGCTAGAAAGAAAAGTCTGTCGGTTTCTCCCTTTTTTCCTGCTTGGCTGTTCCAGTGGATTCCATTAGGGAATCCGGGTATCTTTGATTTTGTTCTATTAAATACTGAGCGTAAATGGAAAAGGACATCAGATAATAGGGCAGGACAAATAGGATGGGAAATAGGAAACAGCTGACAATAAAAAAGGGCAGGAAGGAAAGAGAAAAACGGAAAAGATCACCACGGGACTTTAACGTATACTGCCTGGATAGACGAATACAACGGGTAACGGAGAGAGTCTCCTCTTTAATCATTAAATAACAGGCAAGACTGTAGCGAAGCCCAATCAGCCAGAACACGATCATCCCTGCCAAAAACAGCACTGTCCCCACAAAAATGCACAATTTCGCAAAGAAAAGATTCTGCCCATCTGAGTTCAGCGATATGATATAAAGGGAGATTCCTGCCACAAGACCTCCTGGGGTTAAGCAGATTAGACCCCAGAATACTTTCCGGCATACGATATTCAGAACCAACAGCAGGCTTTTAAAAAAAAGTTTTGGCTTGGAAAAATAATAGAAAATTGTAGTGATCTCCTCACAGCCACAGAGAACGGTATGGGAATACCACCGCAGGATTCCCATGAAAATAGGGACTGCAATGACAAATATGGCGATAATTTCAAACAGTACCAGAAAAACGGCCAGAAATTCGGATAAAAAGTTTTCCGATCGCAGTTCTGTTGTTATGTGGAGCAAATCCATAGTAGAAGAGAGATCCAAAAGCTTGGCAAAAAACTTGCCAAGAAGAAAAAAGAAAGCACAGATACTACCAAACAGCAGGGTGGAGGCTATAGCTTTCCCCCAGTTTCCGCTAAGCGCACGCAGGGCATCTGCTTTAATTTTACGATGAAGGATATGCATGTATGGGGAGTTCCTCCTTCCCACGACTTTCCAGTAGCTTGTCCAATAAGGGATTTGAAAGCGGACGGGAGGATACCCTCCCGCCGTCAAAGTAATTTAAAAATTATTCCGATCCATAGTCGCTTTGAGCTTTTCAAAAATTGCATGGAACAGGGTTTCATCGCTGACGATTTCTTTCCCCGGCGATGCAATGTCCTGTGTCCGCATGGTATCCAGTACCTGGTAGACCGCCTGTTCAAGCATCCCGGCCTGTTGCGGCATGGAAAGAGAAAAACGCAACATCAGTGCTACGGCCAGGATGGAAGAAGCCATGGTTGCACTGGTCTTAGTGGTGCCATCAATAAAGGAAGCGGCAACCGGGGAATACATACCAAAATTTCCCTGACCAAAGCTTGCTGTTGGAATCAACGATTTTGCACCGGAAAACACGGAAATCTCGTCTGAAAGGATATCCCCAAACATATTATTTGCCACAACCACATCGTACCGGTATGGATGGCGGATAATATCCGCAGACAGGTCGTCAATATACATGCAGGAAAACATGACATCCGGATATTCTGCGGCAACTTTTGCGCCGATTTTTCTCCATAGCTGCGAAGTTTCCAGCAGATTGGCCTTATCTGCGCACACTACGGATTTTTTCCTGGTTTGGGCCAAAGTAAATGCCCTGCGGACGACACGTTCAATCTCATTTTCCGTATAGATTTCCTGGTCATAGGCCGCCGTTTCCCCTTCTACTTCACAGCGTCCTTTTTTTCCGTAGTAGATACCGCCAGTCAGCTCCCTGACAACAGCAATATCAATACCGCGTTCCAGGATTTCCATTTTCAGCGGGGAAAGATCAAACACCTGGGGTTCCACTTTAACTCGTTTAATATTGGCGAAAATTCCAAGTTTTTTACGAAGGTTGAGCAGTCCCGCCTCCGGACGCATGTTAAAGGGCAAGTCGGCATAGTTTTGATGGGAACCGACAAATCCAACCAGGACAGCGCGAGAAGTCCGGCAAATTTCTACTGTTTTACCGGGAAGTGGGGAGCCTGTGTTTTCAAAGGCGGATACGCCGATTTCCCCATACCGAATTTCATATTCCAGCTGGCAGCTTTGCAGGATATATTCCAGAATCTGCGCAGCATAACAGGTCATCTCCCGTCCGGGATTGTCCCCGGGCAATACGGCTAGGTTGATTTTTTCCATAATGATCTTCCTCCGGTTTGTATTCCTATCATGGTGAAAATAGGAGTATTAGTATTCGATTCCCTCTCTGGCAGTGATCCCTTTGTCATAGGGATGCTTGATGGGGAGGATTTCACTGATATAATCGGCAAGTTCATAGAGTTTCATTGGCACCCCGCGCCCAGTGAAAATAAGCTCACAGTGGTTTTCCTTTGCACGGGCAACAAGGTCATACAGTGTTTCATAACCCGCAAGGGAGAGGGAACAGGCGTCGAGTATCTCATCGAGTACAACGAGATCATACTGCCCAGTGGAAATCTCTCCAGCAAGCGTTTCCAGCGCATGTTGCGTGCGCTGCTTTTGGTGCTCTTTTTCCTCTTCGCTCATGGAAAATAGGAATTTCTCAGAATCTTGGACTTGACGTATCTCGATGCCGAGAAGAGAGAGCGCGCCGCTCTCTCCGCTTTGGCGCCCTTTGAGAAACTGGACAAATAGGACACGCAGCCCATGACCATGGGCACGCACCGCCTGACCCACGGCCGCGGTGGTTTTTCCTTTTCCGTTACCAATATACAATTGGAGAAGGCCAAGGGCTTCCTTTGATGCGTTACTGCTCATTGTCCGGTTCCTCCACATCGACCACCTCATAGGTGCGGTGGTATTCCATTGGGTCATAAGCAACGGGGACGTAGCTTGCGACTTCCATGCTGCCGTCTCGCATCCACATCTGAGGGGTCAAATAGACGGTAAACCCACAGCCACAGCCACAGCCCCAGTCCTGGGCAGAACGTTTGGGAATTCCGTGAGCGGCCAAAAGGGTGGAGATGATCCCTCCGTGGGTCACAGCGGCGCATTCCGTCAAGCCGTTTTTCATCATGTCGTCAAAGATTTCGGCAAGCGCACGATCGCAGCGGACAAGGAATTCTCCATTATCTTCCCCTCCGAAATCGACAGGGTTGATATTCCCCTCCATAAAGAGGAGGAATTTTGGGTTGTGTTTCAGTTCTGCCAGAGTTTTCCCTTCAAATTCCCCGAAATCGTATTCCCTCAGGTCGTCGACTTCCTGCTGCCAGGAATTTGGAAACAGAAGGTTTGCAGTCTGGATGCAGCGTGCAAGCGGGCTGACGTAGACCTTTTGCACGGACGGGTATAAAAAGTGTTTTTGGAATTCCCTGAGTTCTGCCACACCCTGCCCAGAGAGGGGGAGATCGGTGCGGCCGATATATCTTCCAGATTGGTTTGCTTCGGTCATTCCGTGTCGGATAAAATGGATTTTATAGGTCTGCATGACATTCACCTGTTTTTTTCTTCAATTTTCATTGTCATTTTGGGCATTTTTTCGACAAAATGATATTTACAAAACGTATGTGATATAATATAATTTACAATACGTAAACTATCCAGTTTGATATTGTAAAATCGTGTTGTTTGCTTTATTGTTTTTAAAACCATAAAGCTTTGGCCGTAAGGACACACTGTATAGAAGGGTTATTTTACTTGAAGAGTTGGGGGAACAGACATGAACGCAGATTTTCCACGGGTTTTGACATTGCTGCGAAAGGAGCGGGGCATCAGCCAGAAACAGGCTGCTGCAGAACTGGGAGTATCCCAGGCGCTGCTGTCGCATTATGAAAAGGGAATCCGGGAATGCGGTCTTGATTTTTTGGTGCGTGCCGCGGACTTTTACAGCGTGTCCTGTGATTATCTGCTTGGGCGCTCTCCAGATCGTAATGGCGCAACTCTCACGGTGGAAGATATCCCCGAACCGGATGCAGCTGGCAAGGAAAACCGGGGAAGTATTTTGCCCACGCTCAATAAAAAACTGATTGCAAATTCGCTCAATATCCTCTACGATGTGCTCGGCAAGTCCGGGAACAAGACCATGATTAATGAAGTCTCCTCGTTTTTAATGCTTGCCGTATACCGGATGTTCCGCGTCGTACATTCGGTCAACGCCGCCAACCAGCAGGGGATGTTTACCGTGCCGGCAACCCTGGCGGATTCCTATGCCCAAGCGGAAATGGAACGCAGTGGCGCCAGAGCAAGAGCATGTGCGCTGGGGGAGGAAGTTGATGGAGTCGACCCGGTGGAATCCACGGCGGAGTTTGCCATGACCACACAGTCCCTGTCCCAGAACTATCCATTGTTCTGTTCCTCTCTGCTCAACCTGATTCAGAATTCGGAATCCAAAATCAAGGTACAGAAGAAAAAATAAACCTGATTGATTCTTAATATTCCTATCATAGCATTTCAGCGGGCGGAAGGGAAGTTTTCCGCCCGCTTTTTCTTATATTATTCATAAATTTCTCTGCCCAGAACCATCTATGGGCGCTCTGTCCTTCTATCAGATACAGCTGTCCAAAAAACCATGAGAATTTTGTCAAAAGTGCGCCCAAAGAGGACAATATTCCCGAATAAAAGGGCTTTCTGCGAAACCGGGAACGCTCAGTGTTCCCACTCGCGCACGCGGAATTCTACGCCGAGATCCTCTGCAATTTCCCGGCAGCGCGCGATGCTTTGTGCGTCAATATAATCCACCACACTCACAATCACCTGTGGAATGACAGGCTTGCAGGCGCGGGTGAAGTCGAGCATCGCCTCATAGGCGCGCCTGCCAAACGAGGGGCGGCACAGCTCATAGAAGGAGTCCGCGTCCGGTGCGTTTAAGCTGATGGAAATGGAATCCACCAGCCCTTTGAGCAGGGGGACGACCGGCCTGCCGTTGATGAGATCCCCCATGCCGTTGGTATTGATGCGCACAGGGGTGCTGGTGTGTTCCTTGAGATAATGCGCGCTCTGCAATACTGTGTCCAGGGCGCATAACGGTTCGCCGTATCCGCAGTAGACAATCTGGCGGTAGCGGCTGAGATCCTCTTTGGAAAGCGCCTCGATCACCTCCTGTGCCGTCGGTTCCTGCGTAAGCCAGAGGTTTTCCGCGTCCCCCACGCCGCTGCCGTTGTAGCGGATACAGAACTTGCACGAACAGGGGCAGCGGTTGGTTACATTGATATAGAGTTTGTCCCCAAGGGTATAGAGGATGGTCATCACAGTGCTTCCTTTCTCTGATAAAATCCCGGCGCTAAAAAATAGGCGCCGGGATTTTTGGATCGTTTGTTTTTAGTCGATCTGATCCGGGATTTGGAATAACTCGCAGGTGTTGCGGTATGCCCGGTCAATTACATCCTGGGGTTGCATACCCTTGATCTCCGCGATTTTCTGGGCGGTCTGGGCGATCATCCAGGATTCACAGCGCTGCCCACGGTAGGGTACCGGCGCCATGTAGGGGCAGTCGGTTTCCAACAGCAGACGATCCAGCGGAGTCGCTTCCACCGAACCGACGACCCGCTTGGCTCCTTTGAAGGTCACCGCCCCGGTATAGCCGAGGTACATCCCCAGCGAGAGGATCTCCTGCGCGACTTCCCGGCTCCCGGTAAAGCAATGCACCACCCCGCGCGGGCGGTATCTGCGCAGCAGTTCCAGCGTGGGCTCCGTGGCCTCGCGGGTATGGATCACGACTGGCAGATCCAATTCGTTTGCTAAAGTTAACTGGCGCTCAAACGCCTGTATCTGGATCTCACGCGGAGAAAAATCATAGTGGTAATCCAGCCCGATTTCCCCAATGGCGACAACGCGGGGATGGGCCGCCAGCCGGCGCAGCTCCTCCAGCGCGTCCCCGTCCAGCTCGGTTGCGGAGTGGGGATGGATCCCTACCGCCGCCCAGACGAAGCCGAACTGCTCTGCAAGCAGCACGCTGTTCCTGGAGGATTGGCGGTCGCATCCAATATTGACGACGCGCTCGACGCCTCGTCCTTTTAAAGAACGGAGCACCGCATCCGTTTCGCCCGCAAAGCGTTCGTCGTCATAGTGGGCGTGGGAATCAAAAATACCTTTGAGCATGGTGCGTCCCTCAGTGGATGCTCGCGCCGTTTGGAATGGCGGAATCCAGGAACAGGACTTTGACGTCGTCCTTTGTGCAGTCTGCGGCCAGGATCATGCCGTTTGAGAGCACGCCGCGCAGTTTCACGGGCTTTAAGTTTGCCACCACAACGACTTTTTTGCCGACCAGTTCCTCCGGGGTATACCATTTTGCAATCCCGGAGACAACCTGGCGCAGTTCTTCGCTCCCGTCGTCGAGCATGAGTTTGTACAGCTTATCGGATTTCTCCACTTTCTCGCAGGATTTGATCTCCGCGACAGTCAGGGAGACTTTGGCGAAGTCGTCAATCGTGATGATACCGGGGACGTTTTCTTTGCCGTCCTTGCCGGAATCTTTTTTGTTCTGCGCCTCTTTTTTCGGCTTTGCCGGGGTTTCCTGTTTTTTCCCGCCCTCCAGGGCTTCGAGCTCTTTTGCCAGGTCGATTCGCGGGAACAGGGTTTCGCCCTTCTTCACGCTCGCGCAGGCCGGGAGCAGTCCCCAGGTTGCGGCGCTTTCCCAGGTGGTGACGGATGCGTCCGCCCCAATCTGCTCATAGATTTTCGGGGAGGTGGACGGCATGAACGGGGTCAGCAGGATCGCACAGATGCGCAGGGCTTCGCAGAGATTATACAGCACGCGGGCAAGGCGCGGCTTGTTCGCCTCCTCTTTGGCGAGCACCCAGGGAGCGGTCTCGTCAATATATTTGTTGCAGCGGGAGATGACTTTGAAAATCTCCACCAGAGCGTTTTGGAACGCATAGTGCTCCATCTGCTCTTCATAGAGATCCCGCAGATGGGAGGACATGGAGACAATTTCCCCGTCGAGTTCTGCGGCTTGCTGTTCTGCGGGCAGGGTGCCGCCGAAGTATTTTTCAATCATGGAAACGGTACGGGAAACCAGGTTGCCCAGGTCGTTTGCCAGATCGGAGTTGATCCGGGTAATCAGGCCCTCGTTGGAGAAAATGCCGTCCGATCCGAACGGGAATTCCCGCAGCAGGAAATAGCGGATCGCGTCCGTGCCGTAGCGGTCGCACAGGATGACCGGATCGACCACGTTTCCCTTGGATTTGGACATCTTGCCGCCTTCCAGCAGCAGCCAGCCGTGCCCGTATACTTTTTTCGGCAGCGGAAGGTTGAGCGCCATCAGCATGGCCGGCCAGATGATCGCATGGAACCGCATGATCTCCTTGCCCACAAAGTGGACGTCCGCAGGCCAGAATTTTTCAAAATCATGGTATTTGTCGTTGCCGTAACCGAGTGCGGTGATATAGTTGGAGAGCGCGTCGATCCAGACATAGACGACATGTTTTGGGTCAAAGTCCACCGGCACGCCCCAGCTGAAGGAGGTACGGGAGACACAGAGATCTTCCAGGCCCGGGCGGATGAAGTTGTTGACCATTTCATTAAAGCGGGTCTGGGGCTCCATGAAGTCCGGATGTTCCTCATAGTATTTTACCAGGCGGTCGGAGTAGGCGGACAGCCGGAAGAAATAGGCTTCCTCCTCTGCGGGCTGGACTTCACGCCCGCAGTCCGGGCATTTGCCGTCGACAAGCTGACTCTCCGTCCAGAAGGATTCGCATGGGGTGCAGTATAGGCCCTTATAGGTGCCCTTGTAGATATCACCCTGGTCATAGAGCTGTTTGAAAATTTTCTGGACGGCCTGCTCGTGGTAGTCGTCCGTGGTGCGGATAAAGCGGTCGTTGGAGATGTTCATCAGTTTCCAGAGGTCTTTGATCCCGGCGACCACGTTGTCGACATATTGCTTCGGGGTTACGCCAGCGGCCTTGGCCTTGTCCTCAATTTTCTGGCCGTGCTCGTCCGTGCCGGTCAGGAACATGACGTCATATCCCTGCATCCTCTTGTAACGGGCCATGGCGTCCGTTGCCGTGGTACAGTAGCTGTGCCCGATATGGAGCTTGTCCGACGGGTAGTAGATCGGCGTGGTGATATAGAATTTTTTCTTTTCACACATGGTGGTTTCCTCCCAGCGGGGAAAGCGCCGGCACAGCGGGCCGGGCAAAAAATCCCCTGTTTCTTTCTTAAAGTGGCAATTACCATATAGTATACCATTTTCTGTACCGGATGAAAAGTAGTATTGCCTTGCTGCGCAATCTTTCTTTCCCATAAAATAACGGAGAAGCGCCCAACCGAATGGTATCGACAGGAGCGCCTCTCCGTACTGGAGGGAGTGGTATTTTCAGAAAAAGCGGGATCTGTTCCGGAAGGGGAACATCCCTTTGCCGGACGATTTCCCGGACGGGCCGCCCCGCCCGGATGATCCCGCCGGTTCTGCTGTCAAAAAGGGGATTGAGATAGAGAGCCGGTCCCCGGTTTCGGCAGCGTCTGTGAACGGCATTTCACGCAGGGGATTACAAATCCCATAGAAAAGAGGGATGGTAGGACAGCCCAAGCGACCGATAGCGGGCGCGCAGGAAGGCGTTCAGCTGCTTTTTGCCATCGGGCGAGGGGTTCCTGCGCTGTACTTCGGACGCAAAAGCCCCCAGGTACAGATAGGGCAGCAGGATTTTCTGCCCCTCATACAGCAGCGAGAGGTTCTGCGTGATCAGCGGAAGCGGGATATCCTTCATTCTGCGCTGCATGTTGATAGCCGCGGACGTACATTCCAGATTGAGCGAACGGACAAAAGGCGTTTTCCTGCGGGAATACAGGGAGGCCAGCAGATCCTCCGCCTGCCGGATATCCTCCGGCATGGGAAGGCAGAGCCCTTCCATACCGGCGAGGACAAATTCCACATCCTGCCATCCGCAGACAACCGCGAGAAAGCACCGGCTGAAATGGATGTGTTCCCGGATATCGTAAAAGTCATAGAGGAACCCGGCCTGCCTTTCGGTCAACAGGTCCAACAGGGCGTCCCGTTTGGCAAGGTATGCCGTCCTGCATTTCTGGTAGTCCCCGGAATGCTGCCGGCAGTATTCCAGCGCAGTCCGGTAGACGTCCGCCGTTAAAAAGTCGTCATAGGATATTTCATAAATGGACACCGCCAATACCTCCTATTTTTAAAATCAGCGGCGTCCGGTTTGTCAAACCCTTTTTATCAAAAAAATTGAAAATGCTCCGGTTATCTGTTAAAATAAAACAGATAAAGGAGGGGATTGAAATGGCATTGCCGCATTTAAAGACTCGTTCCCGTTTGACCACTTCCCTGCGGACGGATCTGGCAGCCGCATTGGACAGGATGTCCGCAAATTCCCGGATTTCAAAAACCAGATTACTGGATGAAGCAGTGGAAGATCTGCTGAAAAAACATTCGGAGTGGCTTGACGGGGAAAGCAAATAAACCAGGATACTGTTTTACATAGCACATAATAGCATAACATAGCGCTATTTGCAACTAGTTGACGTAAATTTGTGGTATGATATCTTATTCTTAGAAAAAGGAGAGGACGCCAATGGCAGTACCACATCTTGTAAACCGGATTCGTTTCACCTCATCGCTGAAAAAGGAACTTTCCAAAAAGCTGGATGAACTGGCAAAGGAAACACGCATCGCCAAAACCAGGCTGTTGGATGAAGCGGTGGAAGATCTGCTCAAAAAGTATGACAAACAGTAGGAATTCTTTTTCGGTTGCGGTTTGTATTAGGACATGGAACGGCTGGCGGAAATCAGCCGTCCCAAAATTATGATGGGGTATTGTGAAAGCAGACTTTTAACACTCAGTTTTACAGTTGTGTATAGCGAATATCGGTATAAAAGAGAATTATTAAAATATTTTATGCGTTTATTGCATAAAATATGATATGCAATTTCCGTATAATTTACAATGCCATTTGAGGTGTAGAGGCAATGTATAAAAGGATACGGGAACTAAGAGAAGATAGAGACTTAACACAGGGAGAAGTTGCTAATTTTTTACATGTCAGTCAAGCAACCTATTCCAGATATGAAAATGGACAGTTGGATATTCCAAGTTTATGTTTAATCAAGCTTGCAAAATTTTATGGAAAAAGCGTGGACTATTTGCTTGGCTTAAGCGATTAAAAAGAAACTCGGGATAAGATACTAAATATTATATGCGTTTATTGCATAAAAGTCAATATGCAATAAACGCATAATTTATAATACACCTTGAGGTGTGCAGACCATGTACAAAAGGATAAAAGAGTTAAGAGAAGATAGGGATTTAAAACAGAAAGAAATTGCAGATATATTATGTATTACTCAATCCACTTATTCCAGATATGAAAACGGGCAGTTGGATATTCCAAGTGAATGTCTGGTGAAATTGGCGCAATTCTATGAAGTCAGTGTGGATTATCTGCTCGGTCTAACAGATCAGAGAAACTAAAATTCAGAAAATTACACCCACGTTTTTATGAACTGTTTCATATGGCTTGTTTTGCCGGTACAGTGGGATCCAGGGAAAGAAAAAAGAGGGGGCGTTTTCAAAACGCCCCCTCTTTGCATCCACTGTGATTCCGCCGTTATTCCGCAATCTTCTGCCTTGCTTTCATTTCGACAATGGCATACGTGTTATTCTTGGTAATCTCTTTTACTGTTTCAATTTCTTGCCGAGTGTCTTCCACAATTTTCGTAAACATGTCCCCGATGGCGACATTGTTCTGCTTGATCAATTCCTCTATCCGCTGCGTCTGTGCGGCGAGCTTTTCGTCCATTTCCCGGCTGATCACGGCAAGTTTCCCGTCCATCTCGTGGCCGATAGCCGCTTTCTGCGCGGCAAGCTTTTCGTCCATCTTACGGTTCATAGCGGCAAATTTCCTGTCCATGATCTGGATCATATCCGCCTTTTGTATGGCGAGTTTCTCATCCATCATTTGGCTGATGGCCTGTAAAAGTTTTTGTTCTTCCATAGGGCTCCCCTTTCTCCATGCGCTGTGGTTTTAAATGTAATTCTGCCGGCTCACATACCGGCGCCAAACGGATAGGTTTCCCTGTCACTATCATAACAGAAAACAGGGGGACTTTCAACGGTTCCCGCGCAGGACGGGCATGCGGGAATCCGTTCCAGAAAAAGCTGTGCACCGCTTTTTCTAGAAATTTTACCGATAGATGTCAAATGGACAACCAAGTTGTCATATAGGCATTATAATCTTGGAGCAGGCCGCAGTCAATAGGGAAAAGGGGAATCTGGAAAAAGTTAAAAAATGTAATTTCTATTTTTAAATATACAAATAGTATTTAAATTTGTGGGAATATTACAGAGAATGTTTCTTTCCAAAGCTGTAAAGAAAAAAAGCTTGACAGAGTACCGGGGAACCGGTATAATAATCAGGCAGCCAGTCCTGTAAACAGGTTTGCTTTACAACACCGGTTCTAAGAAGGAGGGGAGCGCGCATGCCAAAAGATCTTCATGTCTCTGTGCTTCTCGACTACTACGGCGCCATGCTCACCGAGAAACAGCGGGAAGTCGTCGACCTCTATTATAATGAGGATCTCTCCCTTGCGGAAATTGCGGAGATCGCGGGCATTACCCGGCAGGGGGTGCGCGACAGCATCAAGCGCGGGGAGATGACGCTGAGGGAACTCGATGAAAAACTGGATATGGCGAAAAAACTGGGCGCCATGCAGGAAAGCCTGGAACAGATAGACGAATATCTCGATAAAATCGAATTGTATAACCAGCGGTATTGTTTTGCACGCCCGATTAGCGAGGATGTGGCAAAGCTCAAGGAAATCACCGCAAAGCTCAGAGGATAACAGCCGCAAAAGGGGGATTTTTCGATGGCGTTTGAAAGTCTGGCGGATAAACTGTCCGCTGCGTTTAAAAAACTGCGTTCCAAGGGGAAACTCTCGGAAAACGACGTCAAGGAAGCCATGCGGGAAGTCCGTTTCGCCCTGCTGGAAGCGGACGTCAACTACAAGGTCACCAAGGATTTTGTCAAATCCGTGACTGAGCGCTGCGTCGGTTCGGATGTGCTCGAAAGCCTGACCCCGTCCCAGCAGGTCATCAAGATTGTCAACGAGGAACTCACCGCCCTGATGGGCGAGGGGACGGCCCGGCTGAATGCGGCGGCCCATCCGCCCACCATCGTGATGATGTGCGGCTTGCAGGGCGCCGGTAAAACGACCCACTGCGCCAAGCTCGCCCTTTACCTGAAAAAACAGATGGGTAAGCGCCCGCTTCTCGTCGCGTGCGATATCTACCGCCCGGCGGCTATCAACCAGCTGCAAATCGTGGGGGAGCGCGCCGGTGTCCCAGTGTTTGAAATGGGGACGGAAAAGCCGGTCAAAATTGCAAAAGAGGCGGTCAAACACGCCAAAGACCACGGCAACGACCTGGTGATTATCGATACCGCCGGCCGTCTGCACATTGACGAGCAGATGATGGAGGAGCTCAAGGAGCTCAAGGCGGAAATTCAGCCCAACGAGATCATGCTCGTGGTGGACGCCATGACCGGACAGGACGCCGTCAACGTCGCGCAGTCCTTTGACGAGGCGCTTGGAATTGACAGCGTCATGCTCACAAAGCTCGACGGCGATACCAGGGGCGGCGCGGCGATTTCCATCCGCGCGGTCACCGGAAAACCGATTAAATTTGCCGGTATCGGCGAAAAGGTGGAGGATATCGAACCGTTCCATCCGGACAGGATGGCCTCCCGTATCCTCGGCATGGGCGATGTGCTCACCCTGATTGAAAAGGCACAGGAGGATTTTGATGCGAAAAAGGCCGCGGAAGTGGCGGAAAAGCTCAAAAAGAACTCCTTTGACTTAAACGATCTGCTCGACCAGATGCAGCAGATCCATAAAATGGGGTCGTTCGGCTCCATTGTCAATATGCTTCCCGGCCTCTCCAACAAGGTCAAGGAGGAAGACCTCGACCGCGGGCAGGATCAGATGAAGCAGATGGAATCCGTCATCCTCTCCATGACCAAGGCGGAGCGCGCAAAACCATCCATCATCAACCCGTCAAGGAAACGCCGGATTGCGGCGGGCAGCGGGACGAGAGTGGAGGACGTCAACCGGGTGCTCCGGCAGTTTGAACAGATGCAGAAGATGTTCAAAATGTTTGGGGGCGGCAAAAAGGGGAAACGCCGCATGATGCGCGGCTTGCCCGGGATGCCCTTTTAAAAATTGATTTTGTGTATTACCGAACTGTTTCGGTTAATATAACTCAAACCTATCAGGAGGTGACTTGAAATGGCAGTGAAAATCAGACTGCGCCGCATGGGTGCAAAGAAAGCTCCTTTCTATCGTATTGTCGTTGCTGACAGCAGATATCCGCGCGATGGCAGATTCATTGAGGAAGTCGGATACTATGATCCGACCAAAGATCCTGTCGTTGTAAAAATCGACGAGGAAAAGGCAAAGAAATGGATTGCAAATGGCGCACAGCCGACGGATACCGTCAAGGCTATGCTCAAAGCAAACGGCGTGATCTAAGGACGGAGGGCGAAGTCAATGGACAAGCTTCTTATCACAATCGCAAAGGGCCTGGTGGAGGACAAGGACGCAGTCAGCGTCACTGTGGACGAGCCGAATGAGGAAGGCGTCATCGTATACCACCTGCATGTAGCCGCAGAGGATATGGGCAGGGTTATCGGCAAACAGGGCCGTATTGCAAAGGCAGTCCGTACTTTGATGCGTGCCGCTGCAAACCGTTCCGGGGAAAAAATCATGGTCGAAATCGACTAAGGATACCGGGCGATTTTGCAGGCAACAGAACAAAAAACGGTTGTGGGGTGGGGCGAAAGCCGCATCCCACATTTGTTTTATGTAAAAAATCCTTGGCCTCTGCACCCAAAGGGGATCTCATCCATGCACAGGAACGACCCCTTCCCCTGTTTTCAGGAGCGAGTAAGGAGAGGGGGATCAAAAAGGAGGCGTATCGATTGGTTTTACGGACAAAACGGCTGTTCCTGCGGGAGATGGAGCCGTCCGACTTTGCCGATCTGGCAGAGATTTTACAGGACCCCAAGGTGGTTTACGCCTATGAGCATACCTTTTCCGATGCGGATGTATGGGAATGGCTGGAACGCCAGAGGAGACGATATCGAGAAGATGGCTTTGGCCTGTGGGTGGCGGTACTCAAACAGACCGGGGAGATGATAGGACAGGCCGGTCTGACCCTGCAGCCCTGTGAAGGGGAACAGGTGCTGGAAATTGGATATCTTTTCAAGGAAAGGCATTGGCACCGGGGTTATGCTAGGGAGGCGGCGCAGGCATGCAAAGAGTATGCCTTTACACAGCTGCATGCACAGCAAGTCTGCTCGATCATCAAAGCGGATAACGAACCGTCCAAACGTGTGGCACAGTCCATCGGGATGAAACCGGTAAAAACGTTTACCGCTCGATATTATCATGGGGATATGCTACACATCTTGTACCGGATCTCCTATCAGGAATTCCAGGGCAACTAGGATACTTTTCATCCTAGCGTGATTGTGCTATGATAAATTTGTCTTTTTGGGATATCTATCACTTGAGGGGAGATGTCTGTTTTGGGTGAAAGACGGAATTTTCTTACCCGCCTGTCCATAGGGATTGCAGCTGTAGGAATTCTTCTTCTGGCAGCGGCGATGGGAGCGCTTCTCTTGGGGAAATACCATATTCGCGGAACAGAACCAGTGGAAGCCACTGTGCTGGACGTCGTTCCCTATGGTGAGGAAGAACAAAGGATGCTTCTGGTACAGGGTACCCGCTGGGAAGAGAAAATCTACGGCCCGGAAGATCGTGCAGTCCAGCCGAAATTGGTGCGGTATTACTATGAAGGAGATGTGGCAAACGCCTTTCCGGGCAAAGAAATTGTCGGCTATTTTAAAGAAAGCAGCCCGCAGCTCCTTTTAAGCTTGGATTCCTACCGGCGGTATTCCCTGTTCTTTTTGGTATATGGCCTGCTGTTGCTGTCCGGCGGCGGAATTTGGTGTTTTTGCCTCCAGCTTCCCCGAATTCGCCGCCGATTCCGTTATCCCCGAATTCGGTACCGTCTGTACGCTGGAAAGCTCTTTTCGAAACGGAGGAGCTGATCAGGCTTTCTGAGCGGGCAGTGCAAGGGATAGAGGCGGTATCTTTTGGTATACTGGATTACCGGACCTGCTTTCCTAAAACAGGGAGATCCTCTGTGGAAAGCGGAATTGAAAAGGCAAATGCTGTCTAAAAAAGCACAGGGCGTTACCAAATCCATAAAAGCAGACAGATTTTCTACAGGAGGAATTATGAAAAAACGGTTTTTGGAAATTGGGAAAATTGTCAGTACCCATGGTGTCCGCGGGGAAGTCAAAGTACTTCCCTGGTGCGACAGTGCGGAGTTCCTGACTGAATTTGAGGAACTCTATTTTGATGAGGGGAAAACCCCTGTACATATTGAAAACGCCAGAGTGCATAAGGGCATGGCCATCCTGAAACTGGACGGCGTTGAAACTATGGACGCGGCGAATACCTACCGGGGAAAGGTGCTCTACATGGACAGGGAGGATGTCGAATTGGCGCCGGGCACCTATTTTATCCAGGATTTGATCGGCCTTGCAGTTGTGGACGCAGATACTGGGGAAGAATATGGCACGCTTTCCGATGTGACACAGACCGGCGCAAACGACGTCTATCATATCCGTACGCCACAAGGGAAGGAGTATCTGATCCCGGCGATTGAGCAGGTCATTGAAAAAACGGATATTGCCGGGGGAAAGCTCCTGATTCATCCGCTGGAAGGACTGTTTGAGTAAGATGAGGATTGATATTGCGACCCTTTTCCCGGAGATGTGTGAAACGGTACTCAGTGAAAGCATTATCGGCCGCGCCCGCCGGAAGGGGATTTTACAGTTTTTTTGCCATAATATTCGGGACTATACGCTGGATAAACATCGCAGGGTGGACGACGCCCCCTATGGCGGCGGGATGGGCATGGTGATGCAGGCCGATCCCATCTATCGCTGTTTTGAAGATGTAAGGGAAAAACTTGGAAAACGCCCGCATGTGATCTATTTATCGCCGCAAGGGAAATCGCTTACCCAGGCGAAGGCTGTGGAATTATCCAAAATGGATGGCTTGATGCTGATCTGTGGGCACTATGAGGGCGTGGATGAACGCGTGATTGAGGAAATTGTAGACGAGGAAATTTCGATTGGAGACTATGTGCTCACCGGGGGGGAACTTCCTGCCCTGGTACTGGCGGACACGGTTTGCCGCCTAATACCGGGAGTGCTTTCCGATGAGGAGAGTTTTACGGAGGAAAGTCACTATGCAGGATTGCTGGAATACCCTCAGTATACCCGCCCTCCTGTCTGGCATGACAGGGAAGTTCCTTCCGTCCTTTTTACCGGACACCATGCAAATATTAGAAAATGGCGCCGCGAGCAGCAGATTGTCCGCACGCTGCACAAACGCCCGGATATGCTCAAGGACGCCCCGCTTGACAAAGAGGATCGGAAATTCCTCCGTCTGCTGCAACAGAAAGAAGAGTAACGGAGGACTTTTCATAGGAATGGGATATGGAAAATGCAGCTTCTTTCTCGAAGTCTCCTGAAGTTCAGGATACAGTGTGTAATTGATTGGAGACAACCTGGCGAACAGCTTTCCACCACAAAAAACAGATTTCTAACATCGATACTGGGCAATATCATGAGTATGTTGAAAACTTTATAGTGATTTTATCCAAACAGCGATGGGCGTAACTGTAGGATATCAGAAAAAAAGCAGAATTGGCGCCGCATTTGGGGATTTTTGATTGACGATGGTTCCATTTATGCTATAATAAGATTGTCGTCGCCACCGTTAGGTAGGAACGGGGCGGGCACATCCTGCATAGGATAGTGGATGTAGAGAAAAATAAAAATATTGAAATTTAGGAGCGTTGGATTACTATGTTTGTAAAAGATGTTACGGTTCAAAACCAGGTTGGTTTGCACGCACGTCCGGCTACATTTTTTATTCAGAAAGCTAATGAGTTCAAATCCTCTATTTGGGTCGAAAAGGACGAACGCAGAGTCAATGCCAAAAGCTTGCTTGGTGTCCTTTCTCTGGGCATTGTAGGCGGCAAGACCATTCGCATTATTGCTGATGGAACGGATGAGCAGGAAGCGGTTGAAGCTTTGATCAAACTCGTAGAATCCGGTTTTGCAGAGTAATTTCTGTTTCACAACTGTACACCAAAGTGCCAATGCAAACCTATTTTAGGACATCCCTAAGATAGGTTTTTCTTTTATCTTCCCACAAAGGAGACCCTATTGCAATGAATAACAGCAGGCTTCCATTTTTATATGAAAAATCACACGGGCTTCCGCTTTTGCCCGGAGTGTATATTATGAAAGATTCTTCCGGGAAAATTATCTATATTGGCAAAGCAAAGGCGCTGAAAAACCGGGTTTCCTCTTATTTTCGCAGTGTGGAAAAACACCAGGAAAAAGTTTACCAAATGGTAGAGCATGTCTATGATTTTGATTATATCATCACAGACAGCGAATTCGAAGCGCTGGTTTTGGAATGCAGCCTGATTAAGCAGTATACGCCCAAATACAATATTTTACTCAAAGATGATAAAGGGTACCACTACATTAAAATTGCCCCTGAGCGTTTTGGACGCATTACCGCACAAAAACAGAAACTGGATGAGGAAGGAGCGACGTATCTTGGCCCCTATACCAGTTCCTATACGGTACGGGAATCTGTGGACGAGGCAAACAAGGCCTTTATGCTCCCGACTTGTAACCGCAAATTTCCTGAAGATTTTCGGAAGGGACGTCCTTGTTTAAATTACCACATTAAGCAGTGCATGGGCGTATGTACTGGAAAAATCAGCGAAGAGGAATACAATGAGGTTTTACAGGAAGCCATCGGTTTTCTCAAAGGATCAAGTACCTCAACCGTGCGTATCCTGACCGAAAAAATGGAGCAGGCAGCAGAAAATCTGGAGTTTGAAAAAGCTGCCCGTCTGCGCGATCGCATCCATGCGCTCAATAAGCTCAGTGAAAAGCAAAAAGTAGTGATGTCCAAGGTGGAGGATCAGGATGTCATCGCATTTGCGCAGGGCATAAAAATGGCTTGTGCGGCGGTTCTCAAGTTTCGCGGAGGGAAATTGGTGGACAAGGAGGATTTTATTCTTCCAGATATTGAATCTTTACAGGAAGCAAGGGCAGAGTTTTTACACCGGTATTACTCGATAAAGGATTATGTCCCAAAGCAACTGACTTTAGATGAAGAGACCGGAGAAGAGGAACTGTTAGCACAATTTTTATCGGATAAAAGGGGTAATAAAGTAATGGTCAGTATCCCGAAAATTGGCGATCAGCAGAAACTGGTCACCATGGCAAGGGAAAATGCCGCGGAGCGCTTATCCAAGGAAACCCCGATAACAGGTAGGGAAGTGGCGGCGCTGGACGAACTTGCACGTTTGCTTGGACTCCCGCATCCCCCGCGTTACATTGAATCCTACGATATCTCTAACTGGGGAAGTGAGGCGATGGTTGCCGGGATGGTGGTCTTTGAAAATGCCCGTCCTCTCAAAAGCGCCTATAAACGGTTTTCAATAAAGACTTTAAGCGGTCCGGATGACTATGCTTCCATGCGGGAGGTGATTTCCCGTCGGATTGCCCGCTATTTTGAAGAAAAGGATAGTGGGGAGGGGTTTGGGCGCCTGCCAGATTTGATTTTGCTTGATGGGGGAAAAGGCCATGTTTCCGCCATTCGTCCCCTGATTGAGCAGGCTGGGCTGAATATTCCGGTTTATGGCATGGTAAAGGATGATCGGCACCGTACCCGTGCGATTGCAGAAGATGGTGGGGAAATTGCGATCAATTCCAATCGTAGTGCGTTCACCCTGGTCTCCAAAATTCAGGATGAGGTCCACCGTTTTGCCATTTCCTATCAGAGGACAAAGCACCGCGGCCGAGCCTTTTCTTCTACTCTGACTCAGATTGAGGGAATCGGGGAAGCCAAGGCGAAAGCCCTGCTAAAGCATTTCAAAACGATCGGCGCCATCAAGGAAGCACAGCCGGAAGCCTTGAGTAATGTTTCCGGGATCAGTTTGGAGCTTGCCCAGAGGATTTTCGATTATTTCCATACCGACAACCCTTGACAAGCAGGGTTTGGCAGGGGATAATAGACTACAAGCTGGTAAAAGTATATTTTTTCGGAGAATTTCCCGAAGATTGCCGGTTCGCTCCGAAAAATGACAGGGATTGCCCATCAGGAAGGAATACACTATGCGAGTAATTACAGGCACTGCCCGTTCTAAAAAATTGGTAACTCCCAAAGGGTTGGATGTCCGCCCAACAACGGATATGGTCAAAGAGGCGGTATTCAGTGCGGTGCAGTTTGAAATAGAAGGTGCTTTTGTACTGGATCTGTTCGCCGGTTCCGGCCAAATTGGGATCGAAGCGCTCAGCCGCGGGGCAAAGGGTGCGGTTTTCTTGGACAAGAGCCGGGATGCTATTGCCGCGGTGAAAGAAAATTTAAAGCATACGCAGCTTGATGACAAGGCCAAAGTCCTGTTGATGGATTCCCTGGCATTTCTGAAATCCACACAGGAACGGTTTGATTTTATCTTCATCGATCCTCCTTATGAACAGGGGATTTGTGAGTTGGTTTTACCGTTAGCTGTACAGGCGGCAAGTGAAACCTGTGTGATTTTCTGTGAAACACGCAAACATGAACAGCTCCCGGAACAGGTGGGGGAATTCCAAGTGAAGAAAGTCTACCACTATGGAAAAATCAAAGTGACGCAATACCGCAGGAGGGAGGAATAGCATGGGTAGTCATGCAATTTGCCCCGGCAGTTTTGACCCAGTGACCAACGGGCATTTGGATATTATTCGCAGGGCGGCTTCCCTGTTTGAAAAAGTCACTGTGGTAGTCACAGAAAACCCGATGAAGCACCCGGCATTTTCTGTGGAGCAACGGATAGATTTTATCCGCCGGATTACAAAATCAGTTCCGAATGTCTCTGTGGATTCTCACTGCGGATTGCTTGCGGAATATACAAAGTCACATGAGGTCACTGCCATTGTCAAAGGTCTACGGGCGGTAAGCGATTTTGAGTATGAATTGCAACAGGCAACCTTTAACCATAAATTTGATCCGGGTGTGGATACGGTCTTTTTGACAGCGCGTGCGGAATATATGGGATTAAGCTCCAGTGCGGTCAAACAGATTGCCTACTTTGGAGGGGAGATTTCTGACTTAGTACCCGGGGAAATTCTTGAAGATGTCAAGGCAGGTTTAGGCCTGATGAAATAGAGAAACCATTTTCCAAATGAAAGTGAGGATTTTGCATGCGAATTGAAGAAGTATTGGATCTTTTGGATGAGATGATAGACGATGCATGGAGCCTTCCATTATCCGGCGGGCGCTGTGTACTGGATGCGGCAAAAGTACGCGATCTGATTGATGATATCCGTGCAAATCTCCCGATCGAACTCAAACAGGCTAAGGCGATTGTTGCCGATCGCAATGAAATCATTGAAGGTGCGCGCTCCGAAGCAGCTGCTCTGATGCGCAAAGCAGAAAAGAAGGCGCAGGCCCTGATAAAAGAGGACGTCATCACCAAACAGGCGCAGGCCCATGCCAATGAGATGCTCTCCGATGCACAGCATAAATCCCGTGAAATGAAACAGGCTGCCAATGAATATGCAGATTCTATCATGTCTAAGGCGGACGAATGCCTGACAGAAAGCCTGAAAGAAATCAGGAATGCGCGTGCTTTGTTAAAAAATCAGCAAAAATAGATCTGAAAATGAAAACTCCGCTGGAATTTTTCAGCGGAGTTTTTTGCACATTTTTGTTAATTGCGCCACATTATTTTGCGGCAGTGAGTATGGTGGCCCCTTCGATACTGTCCATAGCATCTACTTTAGAAAAACCCGCCTGTTGAAGCAAGGAAGTTTCGTGTTCCAGAGTGAGGGGAATGTCAAAGTGAACAAGCTGTCCATCCGGAATGGCAAAGTGCTCCCTCTTTTGGAGGTATCTTTTTTGCAGGAGAGATTCCTCCTCCTCGCAGCAGGCAATATAATCCCCTAATAAAAAAATCCCTTTCTCTTTCAGGCTGTGGTAAATTTTCTGATAGAGTCCGAGTTTTTGTTCTGGAAAAAAATGGTGAAGACTTTCAAAAGAAATCACAGCGTCCCAGCGGTTTTTTCCCATGTCAAAGGAAAGATAGTCTGCGCAAAAGGTCCGTAGGTGTTTTTCCCCGTGTTTTTCGCACAGCTTTTCCAGCATTTCCTGGCAGAGATCGACGCCCGTTACTTGCAAATTGGGGAACCGCCGAAAACATTCATCAAGTTCCAGACCCGTCCCGCATCCCAGATCCAGGATCTGAATACACTCCTGTGGTAAAAGTTCGGCAAACCGCCGGTAAGCGTCTTTCCAAAGCGACATATGTTCCTCATACCCGTCAATTCTGGAAGAAAAAAAGGAAGACATTTCTTCCAGTCCAATGTCCCGGGTCTCATGCAACCATTCTTTGAGTTGCTTCATATGCTGGTCAATGTTCTTGCGAATGATCATAGGATATCCCCTTTCTTCATGAATCCCTGTTGATAGAATACCTCTCAATGCGAACTTTTTCCACCGAAAACTGGTTTCAGAAACATGGATAAGGTTTAGGATAACTGTGTTTTCCCTTTCTGAGATATTTCTTCCAACACGAATTCCTGTAGGGGCTTTCTCGGCCTTGGTGCGGGGAACTCATCAGGATATCCTATTGCGACAGCGCAAACCAGCTCCAATTGGGGATATCCCACCAAGGCGCAGATTTCCTCTTTGGTGTATTCAGTATCCCGAATCCACAGGGCGCCAAGGCCGAGCTCAACTGCTTGCAGGCAGATATGTTCTACGGCGGCGCCGATGGAAAGGGTATCGCTGATAAGCCAATCCTCATTGGGATATCGGAACACGAGGATCAGCACCGGCGCATTTTTTATCACTTTCGCCGTATGTCTGGAGCTGTTAGCATAGCCGGGAAGCGGGTAGTCCCTCTGTTCAAACAAAGTCAGCATCATGTCTGCTACAGCATCTTTGTTCCCGTCTTCCAATATCAGGAATCGCCATGGCTGCCGGTTTTTTGCGGATTGGCACAGGCGCGCACTTTCTAAAAGAGCCGTGATCTTTTCCCTTTCTACTGCTTTTTCAGTGAATTTTCGAATACTCCTTCTATTTTGAACCACAGTATTCCATTCCATCATGCATTTTCCCCTATTCTATTTATGAAAAAATATATCCGGTTGGAATTGCACCGGATGATAAAAGTATCCCATTTTGATGGGACGACCCTGCTATAGAAATAGAGCAAGCCTCTCCCCAAATGGGAGGGGCTTGCCTTTTATTTTGCTTCCGGTTCCTTGTTTGCCTCTTTTGGCCTGTCAGTTTTCTTTGCCTGAAATAAATCGGATACTTTATCCACCACATCGGGAACCATATTGATAATACGGTCTGCGGTGCCGTTTTTGTCCGATCCGGCAAGCTGAAGCAAGCGGACGTTTCCCCCGCTGATGACTAGAAAAGCTATTGGAGAGATGGATACGCCGCCTCCGCTTCCTCCGCCAAACATATCCTTGGGCTTTGCGGAGGGAAAATCAGAACCGGCGGAGCCGAATCCGAAAGTTACCTTGGAAACCGGGATAATCGTTGTTCCGTCATCAGTACGGATAGGCTGGCCGACAATGGTATTGACGTCCACCATTTCCCGAAGTTTCTGCATGGAAGTTTCCATTAAATTGTTGATTGGATGTTCACTCATCGTTGAATCCCCTTTCCCTGCAGGTGCAGGATGTTGTTTCTTTCCTGTTTTAAAAGATCCATGTGGATACTGTCATAATAAGTTCCATTCAAGTAGTAACACTGCCGTCTTCTTCCAAATTCCCGGAAGCCAACTTTTTGGTAGCAGGCAATCGCGCGTTCATTAAAAGAATAGACCCTGAGCATGAGGCTGTGCAGATTAAGCACCTGGAATCCATAGTCCACCAGAAGCTCCAGCGCCTGCGTCCCATAACCCTTTCCACGGTTTTCTTCTTCCCCAATAAAAAGCCCAACTTCTGCTGTACGATGAACATGGCTGATAGATTCTATGCCACAGTTGCCGATCAAGGTATTGTTTTCCCGTTTGACAATGGCAAACTGATAGGTTTCGGATGCTTTTTGAAGCCATTCCCGTTCCGTTTGCAGGGAAATCAGACTGGCAGTATTTCCAAGCCCATCTGTTACTGAACGATCGGAGAGCCAACGGACATAGTTCTCTACGTCGTCCTGGTTTATAGGGGACAAGTAAAGCTTTTCTCCACTGATTTTTTCAAAATAACGCATAATTTACACCCCTTCCGTCTGCCTGGATTCGTCCTTTGCGGCAGCCATCTGCATTTTTACCATGCGTACCAGCAGTTTCCAAAGCGCCCCTGCTGCCGCCCAAAGGGCAACATATACCGGAATACAGACCCGTAGGGAAGCCTTTACAGAAAACACCTCTTCCATCATTTCTGGAACCAGGTTCAGTTCTTCCACTTTTATTTTCAAATAGTTTTGGAGGGCTGCAAGCCCAGTATACACCAAAATACAGGTTTTTCCATAAGAAATTCCCGCCTGTGCAGGATCTTCTCCGCCAACGCGTAGGTTCAAATGCACCCGATCAATAGTGATATGCCGAAGCAGGAGATCGACCCCGTACAGGATGCTGCGGAGAATACTCATAATGTTGGAAATTTTTTCCATGAATTCGTCAAATGCCACATCCACAGTTTTTTCTATCCTGCGTCCTGCTGTTTTTTTCTCAGTCTGGCTGGAGTTTTTTCGCTTTTTTCGACCGGATTTTCCGGGTTTGGGGCTTGCTTTTCCCAGTCCTTTCTGTTTGCCTGGCAACAGGGGAAAACGGAGAAACAGGTAACGAATTTCCAGCTGAAAGGTTTCACTATAGGAAAATTCCACCCGAATCCGGCACAGAAGCAAAAACAAGAGCACCGCGAAAATCCCTAAAAAGATGATCCATCCTGTCATGATGTTTTCGCCTGGCCTTCCAACGAAGCCTCCTGCTCCGCCTGCGATGGGTGGATTTCCGGCAAATCTTCCAGGGATTGCAGGGAAAAGCTTCTCAGAAAATTGTCTGTTGTGCGGTAGGCAATTGGCCTGCCTGGAAGATTAAGCCTTCCGTCTTCCTCGATTAACCCTTTAGCAACAAGGGAATTGACGATGGAAGAACTATCCACACCGCGCACCTGTTCGACAAAACTTTTGGTGACAGGCTGGTTGTAGGCAATAATAGCAAGCACTTCCGAAGCGGCGGGGGAGAGCGGCGTATTTTTTTTGATAGTGAGCGCCTGCCGCACAGCGCTCCCATATTCGGCACGGGTCACCATCTGATATGAATCGCCCAGGTGGACAATGGATAAGCCGCTGTGTCTTTGTTGGTAGCTTTCTTCCAGCTGTTCCACTGCACGTTGCAGGAACATCGGTTCCAATCCGGTCACCTCGCACAGACGTTCGGACTCCACAGGATCCCCACAGGAAAAAAGAACGGCCTCCAAAATGGCTTTTTCCTGTTCATACATTCCAGTTCACCTCACAGTCTTTTACCAGCCCAGTACCAATACAAAGGGAAGAAAGCGACTGATAAACCCCAATATGGGGGTATTGTTCCAATTCTATTTTTGGGGTTGTCCCTGTCAAAACACCGGCAAAGTCAATTCCCGCGGCCTGAGCGGTCTGCGCGTCCACAGTACTGTCGCCGACATAAAGCGCCTGGGACGGGGAGCACTTCAGGGCGTTGAGCGCGGAACAGATCCCTTCAGGGGAGGGTTTGGGTTCCTGCACATCATCTCCCCCAAATATGACATCAAACCATTCGAGAGCATGAGCCCGGCTGAACACTGCATCGATTCTGCGATGGTATTTGGTAGTCACAATTCCTAGCTGATAACCAAGCTGTTTGAGCAGCTGCAGACAGGGGAGGGCGTCTTCATAGAGAGCAGTATGTTGTACCATGACCTCATCGGATTTTTCCACAAAGAGTTTGGAAAACCTCTGTGCCTGTTCGTCCTCTCGGGTGCCAGACAGGGAAAAATACGTCTCTTTGAGAGATAGGCCAATGGTATGTAACATATCCTGTTCCCGCGCAGGGGGAAGCCCCATTTTGGCAAGGGCGTAGGAGATGGAGGCAAGAATTCCCGCAGATGCATCCGCAAGGGTAAAATCAAAATCAAAGAGAACGGCGTCGTATGGTCCCATGCTTATGCCTCCTTTTGGGAATGTTCCGTTATCCGGATTTGTTCCAGGCTGTCCAAAGTAATTTTACCGGATTTTATCAACTCCAGTACGGCAAGAAATACGGCAACTGCCCCAGAGCGTTCTGTTTGAACTTTGTAGATTTGATGTAAGGGTACCGCTTTACGGCTATGCAACAGGTGCAAAATTTCCTGTTCTTTTACCTCCACAGGGACAAACTCGCGCTGGATAATCCCGTCAAATGCTGTCCTGGGAGGAGGAAGTTTCATTGCTGCACGTCCGATTGCAGCAAGATAAGCCCGTTTCAACAGTTCTGGTTCGTGAATGCGGGTATAGGTGTAATCCATCAGATTTTTCATTGGCTGGCGGACAAAGATATCCCCCCCGACATATTGTTCCCGAAGCTTTGCGGCGGCCTGCCTACACGCGGCATATTCTATCAATTGTCCGGCCAGTTCCTGTTTTAAGACCTGTGCCTCCTCCTGTTTGGGGAGAAGCATGGCTGTCTTGATATATACCAGGCGAGCTGCCATTTCCAAAAATTCGCTGGCAACCTCTAAATCCTGGCGCTTCATCTCCTCAATTGTGCTGAGATATTGTTCCAACAGCTCGGCAATTGGGATATCCCGGATATCAATTTTGTTTTTGGATATCAGATGCAGTAGCAAGTCCAAAGGCCCTTCAAATTGGCGGACTTTAAACGTCAGCTTTTCCATAGGCTAAAAAATCATCCGGCAAAGGATATCGAGAAATCCCGTGGAAAAATCCAATCCTCTGAGTACCAGGTTGCTCAGGAAGGAAAGCGGGGTGGAAAGTACGCCGGTAAAAAGCAGGACAAAAACGGCTAGGAAAATAACCTGCTCGTACTGCATGATTTTGAAATACCATTTTGAAGGTAAAAAGAGTGTTGCAAGGCGGGAACCGTCAAGCGGGGGGATGGGCAGGAGATTGAAAATACCAAGTCCAATATTGAGATGCACCATCAACAGCAGGACACCGCAAAAGGCGGCTCCGATCGAAGAACTGGAAAGTGGGGAATAATAGGCGATTTTGTATAAAATCAGGCAGACAAGCGCCAGCAGCAAATTGGCAAGCGGTCCTGCACATGCGGAGAGCGCCATTCCTTTTTTGGGGTTTTTAAAATTACGGGGATTGATGGGGACTGCACGTGCCCATCCAAAGCCAGTGAGCAACATGCAGATAGCGCCAATGGGATCAAGATGGGCCAGGGGATTGAGCGTAAGCCTTCCGTTAATGGCGGCAGTATGATCCCCCAGTTTATTGGCAACCCATGCATGGGCAAATTCATGGAAGGGGAGCGCGGTAAACAGGACAATTGCCTTGACAAATATCTGGAACATCAAGTCCGACAAATCAATCAACTCCTTCAAGATATGCCAATATTATAAGCAATGCGGGTATAAAAAACAAGCGCGCAAATATGAACGTCATTATATTTTCCCGTAAAGTGGATCCTTTTGCCCAATGAAAAGGGGCTTCCTCCACAGAAGGGATCGTAAGGATTTCTGTTTTTATGCCCTGGAAAGGGAACAAGCGGGACTGGGATCTCATGGGAATCTGTTAAAGAGTATGGTCCACTTCCTGCTGTATACAATCACCAGAAGGGAAAAAACGGAAAAACCGCAGTATGACAGGAAAAAAAGCTTGCTTTTTGACAGGAAACCTGATAATATATTCCTGTTGACTATCTGAAAGCATTCAAAGGAGGTGCCGACTCATGGCAAAATGCGATATCTGCGGAAAAGGTGTCACTTTCGGAATTAAAGTCTCCCACTCTCATAGACGTTCCAACAGAGCTTGGAAACCGAATGTAAAACGCGTCAAAGCGATCGTCAATGGTTCACCTCGCTACATCCACGCATGCACACGCTGCCTGCGTTCGAATAAAGTGACCCGTGCCATCTAAGTGACGAAATACACCGAAATTAAGGAGAGCAGTCCCAATGGGACTGCTCTTTTTTCACGGGAATATCCATTCCATCCATGATTTTTTGTTTTTCCTTTTGCAAAAATATCCACTTTGCAGTGTTCAACTACAGCTCAATTTCCTCCCCGGGACGGACAATCAAACGGGATGGATGTTCCATGCGCAGGGCAACGGACTCATCAAAGAGTTCGCCGGGTTTTGTATGGATGGGAATCGTGTGTCTGGCGCCAATCGTCTGTGCACATGCAGCAGCTTCCTCCGGACCCATATTGTAATGGCCATCTGTCGGGAGCAGCGCATAGTCAAGATGCATTGGGGCGAGTAATGAGGACATCTCCGGTGTGGCGGAAGTATCCCCCGCTGCGTAAACGGCCGTTCCGTCTATCGTGATGACATAGCCCACGCATTCTTCACGCTTATGATTCTGGTTGCATGCGGGTACTGCCTGGACGGTAATCCCATCCTCTAGGGAAAAGGTTTGATAATTCCCGTTTTGCATGGCGTTCGCTGCACGAATCACCTGGCAGTCCGGTTTTGCCGTAACCAGGGAAATCTGGTTATGATCTCCGTGTTCATGGGTAACCAGAATATAATCTGCCGGGAGCAGATATCCATCCCCGGCATAGGGATCGACATAGAGAACGGTTCCGTTTTGGGATGTCAATCGGAAACTGCCATGTCCCTGATAATAGAGTTTTGCCATAAAAAAACCTCCTGTCCTGTGGGTTTTGTTTTTTTCATTCTACTGCTTTTTTCCAGTTCGGACAACTCTTTTTGGAAGCCTTTCTTTGCGGGGCAAAGTGGATTTATCAAACAAAAAAATCCTGTTTTCCTCTTTTATCTGGAATCCATCCCCCAGAATGGACATGGAAAAGCGAAAAATGCCCAGAATAGCGGGACAAACCGCCTGCATATTCCTTGTAGGGGGCAGGTGATGTAATATGAAGTGTACTCACAAACAGAAAAGATGGCTTTGCGGGCTTTTTACCGTAGTTTTTGTTTTGATGGGAATTAGAATCCCGATCCGGGCGCAGGAGCCGTCGGTTTCCGCACAGAGCGCGGTTGTCATCGAAGCACAGACAGGGAAAATACTATATGAGAAAAATGCGGATGAACAGCGCCCCATGGCGAGTACAACAAAAATTATGACAGCGCTGCTTGCCCTGGAACAACCCGGACTGGACGAGTCTTTTGTGGTAGATGAAGCCGCAATCCAGGTGGAGGGAACGTCCATGGGGTTAAAGGCCGGAGATACTGTAACACTGCGCGCACTTGCCTGTGGGATGCTGATGGCATCTGGAAACGACGCCGCAAATGCCGCAGCAGTACGCATTGCGGGGGATATCGCCTCTTTTGCACAGAAGATGAATGAGAGGGCCAAACAGATTGGAATGGAACAGACCCATTTTGTCACTCCTTCCGGGCTGGATGCAGAAGGCCATTATTCCACTGCTTATGATATGGCTATGCTTGCCAGGGAAGCAATCCACAATGAAGATTTCCTTGCGATCTGCTCTCAGACAAAAGTGACGGCAGAATACGGCAATCCCCCATATAAGCGGACACTGTCCAACCATAACCGTCTGCTTTCTTTGTATGAAGGGGCAATTGGAGTGAAAACCGGATTTACCAAAAAAGCAGGTAGATGTCTGGTATCTGCAGCACAGAGAAATGGGGTTACTCTTATCTGTGTCACGCTGAAGGCTCCGGATGACTGGGACGATCACTGCGCCCTGTTTGACTATGGTTTTTCCAAGGTTACAACACAACAGCGAGAAGAGGTTTTTTCTTCCACAATGCTTCCGGTAGCAGGAGGGGAACGAGAGGAAGTACGGATTGTTCCGGCACAGAAAGCGGTATTTCCGGAAATTGAAGGGCAAGCCTATACGCTTACCTATGAATTACATGTGCCAAAATTTTTATATGCACCAGTGCAAAAAGATGATATAATAGGTACCGTGGTGTATTATGCCGATGGAAAAGAGATGGCTTCCTATGAAATCCTTGTTGATGAGGATTGCGGTGTGGCGCCTCAAGTCCCACAAAACGAGCACAAGGGATTTTTCCTGGGGCTTTGGGAAACGATACGAGGATTTTTTAAAAAATCTTGAAATGAAAAGAAAAAGACGCGCGCACAAGGTGATTTGGGCGCTGTGAATAGATGGACTGGAGGAAATTTCATTGGAAAAAAGGCTTTCGCGCCTGCAAAAGGTGCTGTCTGAATGCGGATTCACCTCTCGCCGCAAGGCGGAGCAGATGATAGAAGAGGGCAGAGTGACGGTAAACGGCCGCCCGGCCGGCATTGGACAGAAGGTGGGTCCGAAGGATCTGATTGCAGTAGATGGGGTGAAAGTGGATACCTCCGCTGCTGCCAAAAAGCATGTTTATCTCATGCTCAATAAGCCAAGAGGATATGTCACCACTATGAGCGATGAGCTTGGCAGGCGCGATATCACAGCATTTACTCAAAATGTCGGAACCAGGGTTTATCCGGTAGGGCGACTGGATCGCAATTCCGAAGGACTGCTCCTACTGACAAACGACGGGGAATTTGCCAATATTATGATGCACCCTAGACATCATGTCCCGAAACGCTACCGCGTCACTGTGCGCCCAGATATTTCGGATGAACAGCTGGTGGCCTTGGGAGAGGGAGTGGAACTGGACGACGGAACAAAAACCCTGCCGGCAGATGTCCGTATTATTGACAAGCAGGATGGCCGAGTGGTCGTTGATATCACGCTGTATGAGGGGAAAAACCGCCAGATTCGCCGAATGTGTGAGATGGTTGGGCTGGAAGTAGCCCGTCTGAAAAGGGTAGCGATTGGCCCTATTAAGCTAGGGATGCTCAAGGTGGGTACTTGGCGATATCTGAGTAAAGAGGAAATTGATGCACTGAAAGCAGAAGCGGGACAACCATCCAGAAAAGGCCGAGCTTCCCGCGCACGCCGTTAGGAGGTGCTGTTAGTGCTGACAATGAAGCTGTGTACAGATGTACGGCATGTCAGGGAACTCTGTGACAGGCAGGGGCTTTCTTTTGATGGAAATATAGGTGCTTTCATCAGTGAAGAACGCGGGAAGGAAACAGGGTTTTGCCTGTTTTCCATACAAGACAGGGTAGTCACCATTCGCTGTGTCCTCTGCGGGGAAGACTACTTTCTTGAAGATGGACTGATTCGGGCGGTACTCAGCTACTGCTCCCAGAATGGGACGTCAGAGTTTCTGCTTTCTTCGGGAATTGAATGGAAAATGGCAAAACAACTGGGCCTTGACATTCATTTAACAGATTCGCCAAGAAACATTGAGGAGTTTTTTGCAAAATATAAAAATTGTGCGAGATAAAGCCAAATACTTGTGGTTTTTTATTTCCAAGTGTATAATATGTATGATTACGCATTTTTTATCTTTCAAACGACTTTCAGCGGTTGAAAGGAGAAACATGGAAAGCAGATCCTGTTTTCATATGCCTGCTTTTATTGGCAGGATGCGGTTTTACAAAATGGCAGAGGGGTTGCCCCAACGCCGGTACCTTTATCGGGGTATCTGTCGTCCGGTTTTCCCGGGCGCATTTCAAGTTAGAGGTTAAAGAAATGGAGGAAACAAGATGAGTCCAGAAAACAGGCTTTCAGCCCTTGCGCATGCACAGGAATCTGTGAATGCGGCGTCTAAGGCTCGCGAGAGATTGGCCCTGCTGTTCGATAAGGATACTTTTGTAGAGCTTGATACCTTTGCAAAAGTCGATGGAGAAGAGACAGGCGTTGTAACGGGCTATGGCGCAGTCGACGGCAGCCCGGTCTTTGCTTTCGCTCAGGACAAGGGTGTTCTTTCCGGGGCTGTTGGCAGGGTACATGCAGCAAAAATTAAAAAGGTTTATGACCTTGCACTTAAAACCGGTGCTCCTGTGGTGGGAATTTATGATTCCAATGGGGCAAGATTGAGTGAAGGAAACGACGCCCTTGCCGCTTACGGACAGATGCTCCTCAGCTTAAATAACCTGTCCGGTGTGGTTCCTCAGATTTCTCTGGTTCTTGGAACCTGTGCAGGGACTGCGGCAATGATCGCATGCAGCGCTGATTTTGTCATTATGTCCAAAGAAGCAGAGCTGTTTATGACGGCCCCCTTCACCGCGAAGGCAAATGGAGAGACTGTGGAAGGCGTCGGTACTGCGGAAAACGCTGCAAAAGCGGGCGTTGCCCATGTAGTATGTGCAGATGAAGCTTCTGCAATTGCATCCACCCGCGGCTTAATCGCAAGACTTCCGCTCAACAACCTGAGCACTGCTCCAATTTCCGATTTCGTGGAAACAGATGCCGCTGCTGCCCTTCAGGCTGCATGTGAAAACATCGAAAATGCAGAGATTGATACAATTGTTGCAGATGTTGTAGACGCCAACAGTATGATCGAATTGGACAAAGAGTTCGGCAAATCTGCATTGACTGCACTTGTCACAATTTCCGGGATCAGCTGTGGTGTTGTTGCTACCAGAAAGAAAGAAAATAACGGCAAGCTCGATAAGGACGCTGTTTCAAAAATCGCGCGCTTTGTAAGTGTATGCGATTCCTTTGCCCTGCCTGTCATTACTTTTGTGGACACCAAAGGCTTTTCCGGCAGAGCTGCCGAGGAACTTGCCGGCGGTATCCGTGAGGCTGCAAAACTGGCGCATGTCTACGCAGAAGCAACTTGTGCCAAGATCTCCGTTGTCTTGGGAGATGCTTATGGCCCCGCTTATATTGCGCTTGCAGGCAAAAACGCAAATGCGGACATTGTCTATGCTTGGCCGAGCGCGGTGATTTCCGCGCTTGCTCCGGAAACTGCTGCCAATATTTTTGAAGACGGCAAGCTGAAGGATAGCAAGAATCCAACTGCTGACCGTGCCCAGATGATTGAGGATTATAAGAAAAATCAGGCTTCCCCGTTTGAGGCGGCTGCCGGCGGCCATATTGACAATGTCATCGACCCGGCAAATACCCGTGCGGCCCTGATTAGCGCTGTGGAACTGCTCAGTGCAAAACGGGAATCCCGTCTGCCAAAGAAACACAGCAATATGCCGATGTAACCTTATCCGGTTTCACAGTACTTAATTTAAGGAGGAACTCGTTGTGAAGAGATTCAATATCAGCGTAAATGGTACAAGCTACGACGTCGTCGTCGAAGAGACTTCCGCCGCAGGCGTTGCCGCTCCTGCACCGGCCGCTCCGGCTGCTGCACCCGCTCCAGCTGCACCCGCTCCAGCTGCTCCTGCACCTGCTGCCCCAGCACCTGCATCGGCCGCTCCGGCTGCCGCACCCGCTCCGGCTGCTCCGGCCGGCGCAGAGGGCGCTACAAAAATCAACGCCCCGATGCCAGGCAATATCCTAGATGTCAAGGTCAATCCGGGCGACACCGTAAAATCCGGTGATATCCTGGTTATCTTGGAAGCAATGAAGATGGAAAATGAAATCCTTGCTCCTTCTGACGGAACGGTTGCAACTGTAAATGTCAAGAAGGGTGATACGGTCAACTCTAACGACCTGCTTGTTTCCCTTAACTAAAAGTAAGAATGAATTCCGGGGAATGCAGATTCTTGTTTTCTGTGTTCCCCTCGTGAAAGCTGAACAGGGAGAGAGGTACCGAAAAAATGGCAAAAATAAAAATTACGGAAACCGTCCTGCGTGACGCTCATCAGTCTCTCATTGCGACGAGAATGTCCATGGACGATATGCTTCCGATGCTCGAAGCAATTGACAATTGCGGATTTTATTCTGTAGAGTGTTGGGGCGGTGCAACCTTTGATGCCTGCCTGAGATTCTTGGATGAGGACCCGTGGGAGAGACTGCGTATTCTCAGAAGGAAAATGCCGAATTCCAAATTGCAGATGCTCTTCCGTGGACAGAATATGCTGGGCTATCGCCACTATGCGGACGATGTTGTCGAGTATTTTGTCCAAAAATCCGCTGCAAACGGAATCGATATCCTGAGAATTTTTGACGCGCTCAACGATATCAGAAACCTGGAAACTTCAATTAAAGCAGCAAAGAAAGAGGGCGCACATGTCCAGGGTGCGATTTCCTATACCACCAGTAAAGTACACACGATTGACTATTTTGTAAAATACGCTCATCAGCTTGAGGACGCCGGTGCGGATTCTATTTGCATTAAAGATATGGCGGCTCTGCTTACCCCGTATACTGCATATGACCTTGTCAAAGCACTCAAAGAGGAGATCAAGGTTCCTATCCAGTTGCATTCTCATTACACTTCCGGTCTTGCTTCCATGGCACAGCTCAAGGCCATTGAGGCGGGCGTTGATATTATCGATACTGCAATGTCTCCACTGGCTCTGGGTACTTCCCATCCTGCTACCGAATCGATGGTTGCCGCTCTTGCTGGTACCGAGTATGACACTGGCCTTGACCAGGCGAAACTCAATGTTGTCAGAGAGCATGCTGCAAAACTCAGGGACAAATACCTTGAAAGCGGTCTGTTGGTTCCGAAACTGCTTGGTGTTGACGCAAACACCCTGCTGTATCAGGTACCTGGCGGAATGCTTTCCAACCTGGTTTCCCAGCTCAAACAGGCTGGAAAAGAGGATCAGCTCGAAGAAGTTCTCCGCGAAGTGCCAAGAGTCCGCGAAGACGCAGGTTTCCCGCCGCTGGTTACCCCGTCTTCTCAGATCGTCGGTACCCAGGCTGTGTTCAACGTCATCATGGGCGAGAGATACAAGATGGTTACCAAAGAGTTTAAAGGCATCGTAAGAGGCGAGTATGGACGGACTCCTGTCCCCATTGATCCGGAATTCCGCAAAAAGATTATCGGCGATGAGGAGCCGATTGAATGCCGCCCGGCAGATCTTCTGGAGCCGGAGCTCGACAAGCTGCGTGCAGAATGTGCCGAGTGGACGGAGCAGGAAGAAGATGTTCTCAGCTATGCTCAGTTTGGCCAGGTCGCTGTCAAATTCTTTGAGAAGAGAAAAGCGAAGAAATACGGCATCGA
Organism: Candidatus Pseudoruminococcus merdavium; assembly: GCA_904419745.1. GTDB lineage: Bacteria > Bacillota > Clostridia > Oscillospirales > Ruminococcaceae > Pseudoruminococcus_B > Pseudoruminococcus_B merdavium. Next base: position 109,705 of record CAJFSS010000001.1, read on the forward strand.
TGCAGACCATGTGGACATGGAGAACAAGGTTCATCCCGTATAAAAAATCACGGTGAAAAAGGGAGTATCCTTAACAGGATACTCCCTTTTCTGATGGAAAAAATTATAGAGGAACTCTCCCTATTTTTTTATTCTGGAATCTGATAAACTGATAGCAACGGAAAAGGAGGGATTTACATGGACGCAATGAAGGCGGTCGAACTGCTGATTGAAAAAATAAAACGGGATTATGTGCAGGATATTGCATTTGTTGTGATGATGGGTTCCAGGATCTATCAGGATACCCATCCTAAGTCGGATGTGGACATGTTTTTTGTCGCCAAGACCAAACGAGGAGAAAACCTTGCCCAGGTGTTTATCATTGACGGCATTGGCTTTGATTTTTGGTGTATCCCTTGGGAAAGACTGGAACGAATGGCGGAGTATGAGGAAAATAAGACTTCCATCATTGCGGAAGGCCAGCTTGTGTATGTGGGAAGTGAAGAGGATCGAAAAAAATTTGAGCAGCTACGCAAAAAAGCTTTGAATACCTCAGATCACTGGGGATTTGTCTGCAAGGCGAGAAAGCAGTTCCAAATGGTATATGGGCCCTATTTTCAACTGATACAGGCAAAAAACCTCCATGAAGCGCGTATGAATGCTTTTGGCGTGCTTTATCCTCTGACTTGGTCTATTGCTTTGCTGAATCGAGATATGGTGCGTAGAGGGCGCGCGAAACTCAAAGGGGAGTTGTTAAAAATGCCCCTGCTTCCGGAGAATTTTTCGGCACTGTACGATGTGGTTTTTCAAACAAGGGATATCCGAACGTTACAGGATGCTTATACCCAGCTCGTCGCCAATATGGACAAATTGATCGCATCACAGGAGGAAATGCTGCGTCCTCCTGTTCCATTTCATCAGAAATTGGCAGGGCTTTATGAGGAGATGATAAACTTCTATAATAAAATTGAACATTACTGTCAGACAGGGGAGTATTCCGGAGCATTGTTTGCCGCCGTAGAGTTGACCAATGAATTTGATGAAGCCTTTTGCGGGACGGAAGTCTCTTCAAAGGAATTGCCTGATATTGTAGAGGTTTTTGATGAACAGCATATTGATTCTTTTTTGGAAGCAGTACAACGGCATCATCGGAAGCTATTGGAAATTCTCCATAAAAAAGGGGTTCCCATCCGAGAATTTGCCGATTATCAGGAATTAGAAAATTTTTTAAATACGCTGTGAAGACATCCGGAGGGACGCGGAATATTCCGCGTCCCTCCGGATGTTTAAAAGATATCAGAAATCCAAAAAGGAGTCAGCAGGTAGAACAAGTCAGGCGGCGTCCCGCTCAGTTTCCTCTGTAGAGGACGAGGGGAGTACCGGTTCCTGTTCAGGATGCAGTGTCTTAATGGCAAAGGCAAAGATGAACAGATGCATGACCCACACCGCAACCAAGATAATTCTTCCAATAGGAACCTTGCCCATCATGAAAAAACCAATACTCATGGTCAGGGTGACAATCAGGATAATCCGCAGTTTTGTTTTTATGGTCATACCTCTGCCACGGACAAAACTCTCCAGATTATTTTTATACAGTTTCGTCCCGATAAACCAGTTATGGAGACGTTTGGAGCTTTTGGCAAAACAGAAAGCAGCCAGCATTAAGAAAGGAAAAGCCGGCAAAAGGGGAAGTACAGCGCCAAGAGCTCCAAGACCAAGGCCAATACAGCCAAGAATAATATAAACTATTTTCAATTGGGATCCTCCATTCGTCGTTGTTCTCGTTTGGACTCTATCACATGCCGGACAGCCATAACCGGATGATGGAAAACCATTCTTGGGCCAGCATACCTCATGACTTTTCTGATTTTTTCCCGCATTTTTGGTTGGTAACAGTGGACTTTACAGTTAGAACAAAAGGTTTTCGTCTCCATAAATGGGCAATGATCACTACGCTGGGAAGCATATTCCGCCAAAGCGGCGCATTCAGGGCAAAGGGTCCCTTTGGTGTGATGGTTTCTCCTGCAATAGAGCGAAATCATCTCCTTGACCATTCTTTTTTCCCTTTCCCGCTTGTTTTGAACGTTCTTTTTTGTCATCAGCTGAGCCTCCCCTGTTCTGCGGATACCACGGTATCGACAATGCCCATCGTGGATTCCCGATGGGAAACCAGAAGAATTGTCTTGTCCCCTCGTTCTTCCTGAAGAGATTTGAGGATGACGGCTTCATTGAGGCTATCCAGATTACTGGTGGGTTCATCCAAAAGCATCAGTGGGGCGTCGTGTAAAAAGGCTCTGGCAAGCCCCAAACGCTGGCGTTCCCCTCCGGAAAGGGTATCGCCGAGCTCCCCAACCGGGGTATCATAACCATTTGGAAGAGTCATAATGAAATCGTGGACGGAGGCTTTCTTACAAGCAATTTCAATTTCCTCCTGGGTAGCGCCGAGCTTTGCGATTCTCAAGTTATTGGCAATACTGTCATGGAACAGTTGTGTTTCCTGGGTGACAAACCCTTCCATTTCCCGGAGATTTGTTGTGTTGATATCCCGCACGTCCGTCCCGGAAATGCGCACATGGCCGTCGTTGACGTCCCAAAACCGCATCAGAAGCCGTAAAAGAGTGGATTTCCCGCTTCCACTTTTTCCGGTAATCCCCAAAATTTTCCCCTTTTGAATTGGAAGGCTCAAATGGGAGAGGATGGTCTGCGCACCATAGGAGAAAGAGATATCTTCGCAGCAGGCCCCTTCAAAGCTGACCGGTGCTTTTCCGTTCACTTCGGCGACCTGTGGGGTTTCCTCCAGGATATCGAGGACGCGGTTTCCGGCAGCAAGGGTATTTTGCAGTGTACTTCCAAGATTCGCAAGCGCAATAACCGGACCAAAGGAACTCATCAGCGCAATCTGAGGGATGACGATCCCTGCAAAGTCAATGTTGCCGGAAAGGTATAGCCCACAGGTCACGGCGAGCATGGCAAGATCAAAGCAAAGGATGACAGTATTGGTCAGGGCGGTTCCCTGTGCCGTACGGGTTTTCATCCCTTCTTCAATGGAAAGCAGATCCTCTGTCTGCTCTTCCAGTTTTTTCAGACGTTGCTGTCCCTGCCCATATTGAATAATTTCTCCAAGCCCGCGCAGGCTGTCAAGGACATAACCGCTGAGCAGACCGGAGTGTTGGCGAAAACGGTTTCCAGAAGTCCCGTTTTTCTTGGAAATGAATACTGGCAGAACAATCCCCACAACTAAGTAGGAGACAGCTGCGAGTAAACCGAGCAGAGGATGGAAGTTTCCGATGAAAAGTACCATTATAATGGACATACACAGTGCGATAGCAGCTGGGGAAATGGTATGTGCATAGAACACTTCCAGCAGTTCAATGTCGGAGGTAATGACGGCGATCAGATCCCCTTTGTCCCTGCCCTCCAATTTTGCAGGACAGAGACGGCGCAGGGCGCGAAATACTTTGTCGCGGATAAGGGCAAGCAGTTTAAAGGCAATAAAATGGTTACATGCCTGTTCTCCATACCGAAGAAAACCACGGGCAATGGCAAAAACCGCAGCAAGAGTAAAAAGAGTCGTTAGGGAAAAGGAGACTCTATACCCAAGTACGTCGAGCATGGCATATCCGCCGAGAATGGTCAAAAAGGTGGAGCATATAAACCCAACTGTGCCAAGGAAAATGGCGAGTATCATAAAAGGTGCGAGCGGGCGTACCAGTCCAATCAATTGCCCCATCACAGTCCATGCACTTCTCCGTTTCATGCTCTCACTCCTTTCTGGGAAATCTGTTCCAGGGCCTGTTGGTTTTCCCACAGTGTGTGATATAGCCCCCGTTGTGTAAGTAGCTGCTCATGGGTACCGCTTCCGACAATATCGCCATGATCCATCACATAGATAACGTCCGCGTCCACAACGTTTATCAGCCGGTGGGTAATCAGGATTACGGTTTTTTCTTTCGCTAGGGAACGGATTTCCTCCATAATATCATTTTCACTTTCCGCATCAATATTGGAAGTCGCCTCGTCAAAAATATAGACCGGGCTGTCATGCAGCAGGGCGCGGGCAAGGGCAAGCCGTTGTCTCTGTCCGCCGGAAAAGTTTAGTCCCTGCTCTTCAAGCGTCGTATCAAGTCCCTGTTCGGATTTCAGGAATCCCTCCAGTTTGGTACGCCTGAGAACAGCCCATAGCATCTCATCATCTGCGCTGGGACGACCCATTAGAAGATTTTCCCGTACGGTTCCTTTGAATAGGTAACTTGCAAATCCGACATAGGTAATCGTCTGCATTAAACTTTCATTGGAAATACCTGCGAGATCGAGGTTTCCAATGGTCACAGTCCCCTGATAGCCGCGCCGTTTTCCCGTCAGAATAGCGGCAATTGTACTTTTCCCGCACCCGCTTTCGCCCACAATGGCGGTGAACTGTCCCTGCTTCATTTCCAGAGTAACTCCGTGTAGAATTTCCCGGCCTTCTTCATAGGAAAAGCGAAGGTTTTCACAGTGCAGACTACAGTTCTGCGAGTCTGCGGCCTGTGTGCGCGGAGCATCTTCTTCCAGGTCCAGGAGAGCGAAAATCTTATCACTTGCCGCCATTCCATTCATGGCAATATGGAAAAAAGAACCGAGTTGGCGCATGGGGAGGAAGAAATCTGCAGAGAGGAGAATAATGGCAAAACAGCCGCCAAAGGAAATGGCGCCGGCCTGAAATTCCAGTACGGCGAGAATCAGACCGAGCGCGGCGCCGCCAAATGCGACGAGATCCATGATGGTGATAGAATTGAGCTGCATGGTCAATACTTTCATGGTAATTTTGCGGAATTTTTCAGATTCCCGGTTCATTTCCTCGTTTTTGAATTCATCGGCTTGGTAAATTTTCAGGGTAGTCAGCCCCTGGAGATTTTCTAAAAAGGTATCTCCCAGGGTGGTATATTGCCCCCAATAGCGGGAAAGCAGCTTTTTTGCAAAGGTCTGTACAGCTGCAATGGCAATGGGGATTAAGGGAACACAGACAAGCAGTGCCACCGCCGCTTTCATGCTGATAGGAGCAAGGATGGCGAACAGGGTCACAGGGGCCAGCATACTGTAAAAGAACTGGGGAAGATAGGCGCCGAAATAGGTCTCAAGCTGTTCGATTCCCTCTGTGGAGACCTGTACCACCTCAGAAGTGGTGACGCGCTGGGAGTAATTTGGTCCCAAACGAAGCAGCTTCTGATAAATTTTGCTGCGTAATGCCTTTTTGATCAGGCTGGAAGCATGAAAACTCATTTTCCCGGCCCCGACAGCACACAGCCATCGAATAATTATGGAGACGATGCCTACACCAATAGGAAAAAGCAGGGACTTTGCTGTGAGCTCGCGGGCGGCCAGTCCCTGCAAAATCCATGCGAAGGAAAATATCATTGCCACATTGCTTATCATACTCAACCATTGGAATACCACATTTGCTGCAATGTACTTTTTGCTGTCCGGGACAACCCCAATCAGCCGCTTGTTTATCATCATGTGCAAAAACTCCTTTTTATAAAAGTTATCTAAAGCTAACTACAGCCCCGCAAAAAACGGACCATCTTGGTCCGCTATGGCTTGGAACACAACAGCATGCACATAAAGTTAGAATAAACTAACCCCAAATAGTAGTTTAGCGGCAGTCCGGTCGTTTGTCAATATGATTGTGGTAAGAGTCTCTCTTTTTTCTCCCTTTGACCATTGTTTTGGAAAATTATATTGCAGTAATCGTATAAATAAAAAACCAGTTTGTGGAACCAACATCAAAATCCTCAGTCAGAATGACTGAGGATTTTGATGTTTTCTATTTGAGCCTGTTTGATACAAAAATCTTTCCACTTGGAATCCCTATGCGATTGGAATGTTTTTTGTTATAATCTGATCGAGTAGTAATCAAAGGAAAGGGGAATTTGACCATGACTGAAAAAGAAAAAATGCTTGCCGGGGAGCTCTATAATAGTACGGATCCACAACTTGTCGAAGAAAGGAATCGTGCGCACGCTCTTACTCAGAAGTTTAACCGGACTTTGGAAGGCAGTACGGAAGAACGTGAACAGATTATTCGCGAATTATTTGGAAAAGTCGGGGAGAACTGTTATATTGAGCCCACCTTCCGGTGTGATTATGGGTACAATATCACTGCGGGGGATAACCTGTACTTGAATTTTGACTGCATTTTTTTGGATATTGCCCCCATTCAAATTGGAAATAATTGTTTTGTGGGTCCAAGGGTATGTATTTATACCGTAAACCATCCTCTGGATGTGATACGGCGCAATCAGATGCTGGAATACGGTAAGCCTGTCATAATAGGAGACAATGTCTGGATTGGGGGCAGCGCTGTCATCAATGGGGGAGTTACTATCGGAGAAGGGGCGGTAATTGCTTCTGGAAGCATTGTGACAAAGGACGTCCCTCCTTTTACTGTAGTGGGAGGAAATCCTGCGCGGGTAATCAAACAAATAGAAAAGTAAAATTCACATTTCACTGGACAATTTTTTCTACCCATCGTCTTTCTTAGTGTAAGGCTTTACAAATCAAACAAGATGAGGGATGATTTATGAATTTTAGCGAACTCCTCAGCAGATGGAATATGAGGAGGCGCGGCAGGGACAGAGCCTGGAGATGGAGCCCCAAACAGTGGAATCCATTTCCGTAGAACAGGCGCTCTCCCGCTTACACCCAGGAGAGCGGGAGATATTGCTTTTCAAACATGCTGGGCTTACTTCTGAAGAACTGGGGAGGATCTATGAAATTTCCCCTTCTGCTGTACGTTCCAGGCTTTCAGTGGCACGCGCGCATTTCCAAAGAATCTTAAAAGAATATGGAGTGATGTGCAATGACGCATAATGTGGATAAACTTCTGGATGGGGTGATGGCCCGCCACAGGCCTTCTCCCAGTGTGATGGCACAAGTCCACCAAAGTGTTCTGGAAGCAGACGTCCCTGTGGATGTTATGGCATACGGAGCATCCATATCCGCCATTTTTGAAAAAGCGTTTTGGGGATTAAACCATTTAAATGAATTCCTTTCATATGTGGGATAAGACATTCCCCTTGGAAATTATTCTCCAGGGGGGGAATGTGCTTGCACAGATAAACAAAGTTGTGGTATTCTTAAAACCACCAATATTTCAGGGAATTCGTTGTGATAGGTAGGAGGGCAGAAAAATGAGAAACATTTTAGTGGTAGTGGGAAGTGCAAGAAAACGGGGAAATACAGACAGGTTGGCGGATGCCTTTATAGAAGGAGCACGGGAAGCAGGGCATACGGTTCACAAAGTTTTTTTGGGCGAAACACAGGTAAACGGCTGCCTTGGCTGTAACGCCTGCCGCTATGGAAAGCCCTGTGTACAAAGGGATGGTATGGAGGAGATCTATCCTCTTTTCCAGGAATGTGATACGATTGTACTGGCCTCTCCTCTATATTACTGGACAATTTCTGCCAGACTCAAGGCGTTTTTAGAAAGGCTGTATGCCGTTTCGCAACCGGATCCGAATCCTCCGCTTGGCAGGTATGAAAAATATCCCCATAAAGACTGTGTCCTGATGATGACTGCGGCAGATGACTTCTTTTGGACATTTGAACAGGCGGTTTCCTATTTCCGGTTTTCTTTGATCCGATACCTTGGTTGGACAGAGAAGGGAATGCTACTTGCAGGGGGCTGCGGTGGTTCCGGGGGGCCTAGAAAAATCGAGCAGACCGGGTACTTGGAACAAGCAAGGGCTATGGGGCAGAACCTGTAAAGTATTTGTTTTATATTAAGGAAAACAAAATGCACAGCCTGTATTTTGCAGGCTGTGCATTTTAATAAAACAGCTATTTTTCAATGTTCAGCTTATCAAATTCGTTGATAAAATCACAGATAAAATCTGCAGTGGCAGCAAGCATTTCCTTCCCCCATTCGACAGTAGCCGTTGCCGCATCGTCATTGCCAAACCATCCACTTGGGGAAATATTTTTGAATGTTCTGGGAATCAGTACGCTGATACCCTTGTATTTTACCCCGGTCATTCCATCGCAAGGCATGGTGTCAGAGAGATCTCCGGGGGTAAGCGGCATATAGTCCTCCATATGGACATAGTCGGGATTGATAGCCATCATTGCTGCTGTTTCTTCACCGGCACCATGTCCGCCTTTCCATGCAGGGTTCAGTTCTCCTGCGATGGTCCACCAATTGACCATCGCGGAAATGGCTCCTTTGGCGTTGAGCTCAATCCCAATATTTTGTAAAACCGGATTATTTCCCCCATGCCCATTGAGGAAGATGAACTTGCGAACGCCGTATCCATAGAGCTGCCAGACAATTTTGGAAACAATCATATGCAGTCCGTCATACCCGATGGTGAGACTTCCGGGAAATCCGACATGCTGGTCTGCAACACCGTATGGAATTCCGGGAACAATGATGGCCTCGCATTTTTTATCAATGCTCTTGGCAATTTCACACGGAACCAAAAAATCTGTTCCAAGGGCGAGATGCGAGCCATGGTTTTCTGTACTTCCAATGGGAATAACAGCAATATCTTTTTTGCTGAAATACTCCTGTGCTTTTTTCCAGGAGATAGAGTCCAGTCTCATGATAAATTCCTCCTAGGATGTTGTTATTGTTTTTTCATAAATCCGGTGATGATTTCAATTATCAAAAGGATCAGCCCAAGAATGAGAAGCAGAAGGCTGACGCTAAAAGGGAATACCAGATCCCCTTCCATAATGGCCGTCCAGAATCGTCCCGGTGGGGTTGACCACCCGCTGAGAGGGGTCAGGGCGGCGCAGATGGAAAAGGCGCTTATGCCCATTGCGCCAGCCAGTACCAGGCAGCATCCAATCAGGGTTCTTTTCATCTGTTCCTCCTTTTCATTTCCCGTAATAGCCGTGGACAAGGATTTCCCCGTTTTGCATCATTAGGCGCCCTTTGGCAAACAGGGTGTCAAACCGCATCGAATCGTCGAGCAAAATCAAATCAGCGTCACTATTCGGGGCAAGGCAGCCCTTTTGCGGATAAATTTCCAGAGCAGTCGCGACATTTTGCGTGACCAGACGCAGAGCGTCTTCCAACCGCACTCCATTGTGCTGGACAAGTTCCCGTACACATGAGAACAGGGAAGTCATTTTGGCAACCGTAATCCCCACGACCTCATTTTTTTCATTCCACTGGGGCATGCTTCCGTTAGAATCCGAACTCAGAGTAACCCGGTCAAACGGCACTTTCGGCAGCGTTTCGGCAATCAGCTTTGCCACACTGACAGGATCGGTGCTGGTAAAATCAATATATCCTCCCATGTTGGCAAATCGGACGCCGTCCTCCAGGACATTCTGGATATGAGTCGGACGGAAGTGTTTGATAGGAATATCGCTTTCCTCTAAGACTTGAAAGACATCGGACAGTCCTTTTTTTCCATGGCCGGTGTGCATGTGGACTTCTCCGACTTTTCCTCCGACCAGGCTTGCCAGGCGGACTTGGGTGGCAAGCCTGGACAACTCTGCTGCACTGATGTTGGAAGAACGGTGGTCTGTAATGGCGATTTTGACGCCGATCACTTCCTCGATAAAGATGATATCGTTGTCTACCGCTCCGGTCAAAGTCGGGGAAGGGTACTCATAAGCGCCTGTCAGGCAGTAAGCGGTAATTCCTTCTGAATTGAGCGCCTTTGTCTTTGCCACAAGGTTTGCCACGGAGCGGGTCATGGAATCCGTGCCGAGCAGCCCGACCAGGGTTGTAACGCCACTTTCAATGCAGTCGGTCAGGGTCAGTTCCGGAGCACGGCTCTTGAAACTGGATTCCCCGCCTCCTCCGGTAATATGGACATGCTGGTCAATCAGACCGGGGATGGCCTTTTTTCCCTGTGCGTCAATGGTTACCAGCCCGTCGAAAGAAAAGTCGATATGCTCTGCAACCTGAATGATTTTGTCGTTGCACAAAAGGATGTCGCGCATCCCCAGGTGCTCCGGCGCATAGACATCCGCATTTTGAATGAGATAGAACAAAATGGTCCCTCCTTTATTTTCTCTGTCGGGAAATCCCCGCTGTTTCATTTAATCCCACTTTAATCCTTTTCAAAGAAAATGTAAATGGGCATGGCGGAGAACTTACCCTGTGATTTTTGTGACAAACAGAGGAAAGGGTATGGAAACCCAATTTTAAAATTTTCTTCTGGGTTGGTAACAAATTACATGAGAAATTGGTGGAGCGGAAAAATCCGACAGGCAGAGGACTGGAAAAACAGGACTTTTGAGCATTTCTCCGAAACTTTTTCGATATAGTATGGATAGAATTGCATGCGTGCAAGGGTTGTGTTAAAATAACGGGAAGACGGCTGGTTCTATCAGAGCGGATTTGCTATTGCGCCTGCTGATTGTCCAGCAAAAAATTTTGAGACATTATCCGGAAAAAAACGATAACCATATCCTAATTGGGAGGCGCTGACATGAATAAAATTAGAGTTGCCGTTTTATTCGGCGGAGTATCCAGTGAGCATGAGGTATCTAGGCGTTCTTGCTGCCTGGTACTTGACCATATTGACCGAGAAAAATACGATGTGTATCCCATTGGTATCACCAAGGGAGGGGATTTTTTCTATTATCAGGGGGATTCCGCAAAGATCCCGGGAGGGGAATGGGAATCCGATATAAATAACCGCCCGGTTCTGTTTTCTTTGAATGGGAAAAAGGGCTTTTCCGTTCTTGAAAAAGACAGCACGCTCACTTCTCTGGAAATTGATGTAGTCTTTCCGGTGTTGCACGGAAAAAATGGGGAGGACGGCACCTTACAAGGAATGTTAATGCTGGCAGGGCTCCCTTTTGTCGGTTCTGACGCGCGCGCTTCTGCGTTGACCATGGATAAGATTTACACCCATATTATCTTGGAAAATGCAGGAATCCCAATGGCAAAATGGGATTATGTCAAGGCACCGGATTTAGGGATGTTTGACGAAATTGAAATGCGCCTTTCCAAAAAATTGGGATATCCGATGTTTGTCAAGCCTGCCAATGCGGGTTCTTCTGTTGGCGTGACAAAAGCTACGGACAAACAATCCCTCAAAGAAGGGATTCTGGTTGCCTTGAAAGAAGACGATAAGGTATTGATTGAAGAGGCTATTGATGGGATAGAAATTGAATGTGCGGCGCTTGGCACCACGGACGACGCTTTTATCTCCTGTGTAGGGGAGATTGAATCTGCCAATGAGTTTTATGATTATGAGGCAAAATACCTTAACGAAGCTTCCAAAGTTCATATTCCGGCCCGTATCAGCGAAGCCGCCGCACAGACGGCCCGCGCCTATGCAAAACGTGCTTTTTCTGTACTGGGATGTTATGGCCTGTCCCGGATTGATTCCTTTGTCACCCGTAAGGAGGGCAGGGTAATCCTAAACGAAGTCAATACGCTTCCTGGTTTTACCAGTATCAGCATGTACCCCATGCTGATTGAGCATAGCGGAAAGGATAATGCCCAGATGGTTGATGCGCTCATTCAGCTTGCACTCAATCGATAAGGGGGAACGGAAATGGAACAAAAGCGGGAAGATCGCCCCATTGGGGTGTTTGATTCCGGTTTGGGCGGACTGACTGCGCTCAAGGAACTGAGAAGGCTGCTTCCCGGGGAGAACCTTGTCTATTTTGGGGATACCGCCCGTGTTCCCTATGGCACGCGGGATCGCGAGACCATCCTCCGCTATTCCAAACAGGATATCCGTTTTTTGCTTGGACAGAATGTGAAAATGATTATCTGTGCCTGCAATACAGTCAGTTCCGCTTTGCCGGAAGAATATCGGGAGTCCCTCGGGATTCCTTTCGTCGGGGTAGTCGAACACGCATCCCGCGCTGCTGTCCGGCAGACGAAAAACGGAAAAATCGGAGTGATTGGAACCAATGCGACTATCTCCAGTGGCGCCTATGAACAGGCGCTGAAAACCATTGACAGCAAAATCAAGGTGACTGTGCAGGCGTGCCCTTTGTTTGTCCCTTTAGTGGAAAATGGATATTTTGGGACCTGTAACCGAGTTGCACGGCTGGTAGCAGAAGAATATCTTTCCCCGCTAAAAGAAGCGGGAGTGGACACCTTAATCTTGGGATGTACCCACTATCCTCTGCTACAGGATGTTATTACCGATATTATGGGCGATGCGGTTATACTGGTGGATTCTGGGAAAGAAGGGGCACGGTTTGCCAAATCCCTGCTTGCCGGACAGGGTCTGTTAAACCCTCAGTTAAAAAGGGGGAACTGTCGCTTTTACGCAAGCAGTGCACAGGATTTTGAGGAAAATGCAGGGCGTTTCTTGGGAGAAAACCTCTCCGGCCAGGTTGAACAGATAGCAATTGATTCTTATGAAGTTTAAATGGAGTGAAATTACTTGAGAAAAGATGTCCTAATTTCTATCCAGAGTACGCAGCAGGTTGACGGGGACTATGATGAAATGGAACTGACAACCTTTGGAAGCTACTATGAGAAAAACGGGAAATATTACATTGTCTACCAGGAATCCGAAGCCACAGGGTTTGAGGAGGACACAACGACCACGGTAAAAGTGGAAGGGGAAAGCAGGGTGACAATGATCCGCAACGGAATGCAGCGTTCTCAGCTGATTATGGAACGGGGAAAACGCCACCTGTGCCATTATGGAACGGAATATGGCAATATCATCATCGGAGTGTTGACGGACAATATCGTCTCTTCTCTGAAGGAAGATGGAGGGCGGGTTGATTTCAACTACACGCTGGATATCGACGGCGCGCTTGCCAGTGAAAATACAGTACGAATTAATGTCAAGGAGTGTGACAGAGAGCATGAATAATCTTGTGTTAAAGGCAATGGATGAAGTTAGGGAAACGGTTATGAACGCCCTCGGCGCCTGTGTAGCGGACGGTAGCCTGGACGCGCAGCCGATCCCCTCGTTTTTGGTAGAAATTCCGGCGGACAAGAGCCATGGAGATTTTGCAACCAATATTGCAATGGTCTGCGCCCGTGTGTTCCATAAGGCCCCGCGTCAGATTGCAGAACTTGTAAAATCCCATATGGATTTACAAGGGACCTATTTTGCTTCCTGTGAAATTGCAGGTCCAGGGTTTATCAATTTCTTTTTGTCCCCAAGCTGGTTTGCGAATGCGGTCGAAGAGGTTCTCTCCCAGGGAGAGCAGTACGGCCGCTCAGAGTTTGGGGCGGGGAAACGGGTTCTGGTGGAATTTGTCTCCGCAAACCCGACCGGTCCAATGCACATTGGTAATGCGCGCGGCGGCGCTATCGGGGACAGCCTTGCTTCGGTATTGGACTGGGCGGGCTACTCTGTGGAGCGCGAATTTTATGTCAATGACGCGGGCAATCAGATTAAGAAATTCGGCCTGTCCCTCTCCCTGCGTTATCAGCAGCTCTACCAAGAAGGGATTGAGATGCCGGAGGGAACCTACCTTGGACAGGACATCATGGACCATGCGAAGAATTTTGCTGCTCTTCATGGGGACAAGTATATGAATGTTTCGGAGGAAGAGCGTCAACAGGCCCTTGTGGACTATGCGCTTCCACTGAACATTGAAGGGCTAAAACGGGATCTGGAAAAATACCGGATTACTTATGACACCTGGTTCCGGGAGTCCACTCTTCACAAAAACGGGGCTGTCGAACAGATTATTGAACTGCTCAAAGAAAAAGGGCATACCTACGAAAAAGAGGGCGCACTCTGGTTTAAAGCAACTGATTTTGGAAGTGAGGATTTTGTCCTGGTACGTTCTAATGGAATCCCAACATATGTGGTACCGGATATTGCCTACCATTACAATAAACTGGTTACCCGCGGGTTTGATAAGGCCATTGATGTCCTGGGAGCGGATCACCATGGTTATATCCCGCGTCTGAAAGCATCCATGCAGGCGCTCGGCGTGGACGCGGACAAGCTGGACGCGGTTTTGATGCAGATGGTGCGCCTGGTACGTGACGGCCAGGTAATCAAGGCAAGTAAGCGTTCCGGCAAGGCGATTACTCTGGTTACTCTCCTTGATGAAGTGCCCATTGACGCGGCGCGTTTCTTTTTTAATTTGAGAGAGGCAAACTCCCATTTTGATTTTGATCTTGACCTTGCCGTTGAGCAGTCCAGCCAGAATCCGGTATATTATGTACAATATGCGCATGCGAGAATTTGCAGTATCGTCAAAAATTTGGCGGGAGAAGGGGTTTCTCCTCGCACCTGTACTGTCGAAGAACTCTCTGCATTGTCAAAGCCCGAGGAAATTGAGTTGATTCGCCACCTTGCCAGCCTGCCCAATGAAATCATTGATGCAGCAAAGGGCTATGATCCAGCCCGGATTACCAGGTATGCAATTGAACTTGCAACTCTGTTCCACAAGTTTTATAATGCTTGCAAAGTCAAGGGAGAGGAAGAGCCTTTGATGCAGGCAAGGCTGAATCTCTGCTTGGCGGTGCGTGTGGCGCTTAAAAACGTCCTGACCCTGCTCAAAATCCAGGCTCCGGAGACGATGTAAACACTATGAAGGGGTTCGGTAAAAATTTCCTTTGCCGGACCTCTTTTCTTCATAGTTTCTTTATAGGTTTCGTTTATGATAGTATCAGATGGGAAAGCTTATGCTTAACCCAATGCCATTTTATGGAGGTTTTGAACGTAGAAATGGATGTTCCATACCACTTACCGCTCCTGCTTGATGGGGCGACAGGTACCAATCTCATTCACCGAGAGCATATGCCATTGGAACAATGCCCGGAACAGTGGATATTACAGCATCCACAGGCACTGCTCTCTTTGCAGCACGATTTTGTTAAAGCCGGCAGCCAGGTACTGTTAGCACCGACTTTTCAGGCAAATGCATTGGCGTTGGAAAAATATGGCCTTGCAGCAGAGGATATCAACTTGACGGAGCGACTGGTCTTTTTGACAAAACAGGCGTCGGGGGGAAACACTCTGGTTGCGGGCAGTATCGGTCCCACCGGCCAGGGAATCGAGCCGTTTGGTAAGCTGCGCTTTCAGCAAATTGTAGACACTTACCGCCGGCAGGTACAGGCCATGCGGAAAGCGGGTGTGGATTTGATTGTATGCGAGACAATGACCTCCCTTTCCGACGCCAGGGCTGCTCTGCTGGCTGCAAAAGAGACAGGGCTTCCCGTTTTTGTAAGCGTGGTTGTAACAGAGGAAGAAGAGGAAATGCCGGATGGAACAAAACTTCTCTGTGCATTGGCGGTACTGCAGTCCATGGGAGCGGATGCTTTTGGAATCAATTGTTCTGGAAGTCCAGGACAGATACTCCCTTGGTTTGAAAAAATAGCCCCTTATGCACAGATCCCTCTGCTTGCAAAGCCAAATCCCGGGAACCCAAATCCGGTCAATTTGGGACAATACGATCTTGGACCTGAAATTTTTGCAAAAGAAGTGGGCAGACTGATAGATGTCGGTGTTTCTATTGTGGGAGGATGCTGTGGGACTTCCCCGGAACATGTACATGCGCTGGCAAACCTGATTAGGAACCGCTCTTCCCGGCCACTTCAGCACCATCCGGATGAAGACGAGGTTTTGGCGGCAAGCGGACACGAAGCGTTTTTCCTGAGAGAGGATATGACAATGGGAGAACCTCTTTCCTGTGAGCTGGATATGGCGGATGATATCTTGGAATATGAGGACAGTGGATTTGATATCCTTCCAGTTCAGGTAGAAACGGAAGATGATGCATATCATCTGGGTCTCAATTGCCATATGTTTCGCCTTCCGGTGCTGATTGCTTCGCATAGTTTTGAACTGATGGAACAGTCCCTGTTTGAATTCCAGGGCAGGGCATTGGTTGACAGCCAGTGTGGGCTGGAGAATGATGAGTTGTACCGACTTGCCAAGCGGTATGGTGCTATTGTATACTAGAGTTAAGATATCAGACTGAAAGGGAGCCTTTGCTGCGGGGTGCAGTTTGGGCTGAAAGGACAAGACAGTGAAAAAAAAGGATTTGTTCAGTATCCCCAATATCCTTTCCTATATCAGGATTTTGCTGATACCGGTGTTTGCATATTGTTACTTAACAGCAAAAACAAATTGGGATTATTATTTTGCAGCGATTATTTTGCTTCTTTCCGGCCTTACGGATATGGCGGATGGGATGATTGCCAGAAAATTTGGTATGATTACCTATCTTGGAAAAATCCTGGATCCGGTTGCGGACAAACTGACGCAGGCGACCGTTGCGGTCTGTCTTGCCATCCGGGTGAAATGGATGCCGCTTTTGCTCTGTGTTTTCCTGATTAAAGAGCTGACGACAGCATTTGGAGGCCTGAAGCTGATGCATGATGGCGTGCGGCTGGTTGGGGCAAAATGGTTTGGAAAGCTTTCCACTGCGGTATTTTATGTTGTCATGATCCTGATTGTCGGCCTGCCAATGATGGGGGAGACCACTCGGACCGTATTAATTTTTATTTCTACGCTCTTCTTGGCATTTTCTTTTATCAATTATATTCCAGTGTTTTTCCGCCTGAAAAATACCGGTAGCGATGAAAAAATGGAGAAATAGTTCCAAGCATGTTTCCCCTCTCGCAGGATTTCTGTGCAGAGGGGGTAATTTTATAAAAAAGGAGCCTGAATTTGTATGCAGCGAAAAGTGATCCTGAGTGCCGACAGCCCCTGTGATTTGGGAGAACAGTTGCGCGCGCGTTATGATGTCTATTTTTTCCCTTTTCACATTTTATTGGGAGAACAGTCCTATACGGATAGTGTGGATATCCATCCCGAAGATCTGTACCAGGCGTGGAGAGAGAAAAAGCTACTGCCCAAAACCTCTGCGATTACCCCTCTGGAATATATGGAATACTTTCAGGATTGGGTCAATGCTGGATATGATGTGGTACATATCAACATTGGCTCGGCCCTTTCCAGCGCCTATCAAAATTGTGTTGCGGCTGCCAGAGAACTGGGTCATGTTTACCCGGTAGATTCTTGTAACCTTTCTACTGGGATCGGACTACTGGTACTACGCGCGGGTGAGATGATTCAGCAGGGGATGGAAGCGGAGGCAATTCAGCGCTCGCTCATTGGCCTTGTTCCGCACAGTCATGCCAGCTTTGTACTTGATACTTTGGAATTTATGAGAGCTGGCGGACGATGCAGTGCAGTGGCGGCATTTGGGGCCAACCTGCTCAGTTTAAAGCCCTGCATCCACGTCTCAACGGAGAAAAATGGAGCAATGTCTGTTGGGAAAAAATATCGCGGCCAAATGGAAAAGGTTCTCCGCACCTATACCCACGATCAGTTGGATGGAAAGGGAAGTCTCTGGGCGGATCATGTCTTTATTACTCACTCGGGGGTTCCCGAACCATGGATTGATGGGGTTTACAAAGTGATCGAGGAAATGAAGTTGTTTCATGAAATCCATATTACACAGGCGAGCTGTACCATTTCATCTCATTGCGGCCCCGGAACCCTTGGCGTACTGTTTATGACAGAAAATTGATGATCCAATTCCTATATAAAACTTGTAAAAGAAAAAGGCCTGCGTAACAGCAGGCCTTTTTATGGATTTGTGTTGGGATTAAAGGGAATTCACAATCTCTTTTGCCCATTTTTTTGCAGTATTTACGTGTTCATCAGTAATTTTCGGGCCGCCAAGTCCGAACATTGCCTTCGGCGCAGCGAGTTTGAGAACATTACTGCAAACATCCACTTTGTTTGCTTTGAGTGTTTCGATAACCTTTTCCGCACCGCCAGTACCATCGGAAGAAACAGCGTAGATAGCGACATGTCTTGCTCTCTGCGGATTCATGGTTTTGATAAAGTCCATTAGTTTTGGATCAGGATTGGAGCTATAACTTTCAACACCAATGAATGCGATATTCTCGCTGTCACAGGGGTATGCCGGGGGGATTTTATCGCATTTGCATTGCATATCTCTTGCAATGACCTCGGCAATTTTTTCAAGATTTCCGGACTTGGAAAAATACAGGGATTGTGCTTTCATTTTAACATTACCTCCGAATTTAGAAACCCAGTTTTCGAAATAAACGTGATCATTGGCTCCATTACCTGAATAGTTAGAAACCATATCGATTCGAAAAGCGGCATTATCTATTATAGAAAATCGAAAAAAATAAGTAAATAGTATTAACAGTTTTTTCAAGAAATTCTGTGCTTTTCCATAAAATTTTAGTACTAATTTGTGTACGCCTACGAAGAACATATGGAAGGATTTGTAATTGGCACTGAGAATCGGCCAACATTTGTTGACAAGGGTTGACAAGGCTTTTCGGGGAAGGTAAGATACTGAAAGAACGGTTTTTGGAAGATTTCGTTTGCGCCAAAAAAGGGAAAATGTGGGGAATAGAAAATGAGGATTGTTTTTGTAATTGACATGTATGATGTCAAGAAAAACGGGACGACCATGACTGCTAGACGTTTTGCAGAAGAATTGAGAAAACATGGCCATGATGTGCGGGTTGTCTCTACTGGAAAACAGGAACCCGGGAAATATTTGGTACCTGAACGTCATATTCCGGTTGTAGATTACTTTTCCAAAAAACAGAGTTTTGTTTTTGCACAGCCGGATGACTCAGTACTCCGTAAGGCCATGGAAGGAGCGGATCTTGTCCATCTGTTTTTGCCGATGAAACTGGAAAAAAGAGCGCTAAAACTTGCAACAGAGCTTCAAATTCCCTGTAGTGCGGCGTTTCATCTGCAACCGGAAAACATTACTTATAATATCCGGATGGGAAGGATACAGTGGCTTTCCAGTTTTATTTACTTCTGGATGCGGAAAAGTTTTTATGGTAAATTCGGCCATATCCACTGCCCATCAGAATTTATTGCTGAACAGCTTCGAAAACACCATTACCGGGCGAAACTACATGTGATTTCCAACGGGGTTACAGAAGAATTTCAATTTGAACACAGGCCAAAAACAGATGCTCTATTCCACATTCTGATGATTGGCCGTCTCTCGCCGGAAAAACGGCAAGATCTGTTGATAAAGGCGGCAAAACAATCCAAATATTCTGACAGGCTTCAGCTTCATTTTGCAGGAACGGGACCAAGTGAGCAGTCTTTGAAAAAACAAGGAGCTTCTCTTTCTCATCCTCCAATTTTTGGCTATTATCAAAAAGAAAAATTGCTTCAACTGATTCACTCAAGTGATTTATATGTCCATACATCAGATGCAGAAATTGAAGCCATTGCCTGCCTGGAAGCAGTCGCCTGCGGCCTTGTTCCTGTCATTTCCAATTCCCGCAAATCGGCAACTTCACAGTTTGCTTTGGATTCCCGCAGCACCTTCTTAGCGGGGGATGCAAGCGATCTCGCACGAAAAATCGACTACTGGATTGAACATCCTGAGGAAAAACACCGGATGGCAGAAGAATATGTTAAATCTACTGAGCCATACCGTATTGAACATAGCGTAGAAAAGGCGGAGCAAATGTTTGCAGAAGTTTTAAAGGATACGGGGAAAAAGGGATGAGAAAAGGGCAAAAGCTGATTTTACAAGGTTTTCGGTGCTTTTTTTATTATGTAGTTGCTGTTCCAATTCTCGCAATCCTTTGCCGGGTGGTATTTGGTCTTGAAATTCGAGGCAGAGAACATCTTTCTTCGCTAAAGGGGGCAGTACTGATTTGCAACCATGTACATTATCTGGACAGTGCCATGGTAGCGGTGGCTGCTTGGGGACGTCATGTTACATTTGCCACATTGGATCAAAATTTTAAGTTGCCCATAGTTGGATGGCTGCTAAAACAATTTGGTTGTATTCCAGTGGGGACGTCTCTGAAGGGAACAAAACTGTTTTTAGAACAATCTGAACAATTGCTGAGGGAGGAAAAGCTGGTAGGGATTTTTCCAGAAGGAAACCTGCAAGAATACCATTCTTCTCTACAGAAATTCCAAAGAGGCGCATTTTTGCTGGCAGCAAAAACAGAGGTACCGGTCGTGCCTATGACAATTACTCAGCGCCCAGTGCAGTGGTATCGAAAATTTTTTCATCGAAAACCATTCCTTACCCTACAAATTGGGGCACCACTGATTGCTCCAGAAGGGATGGGGGAAAGGGAACGGGCGCAGTTTTTACAGGAAAAAGCTTATAAGGAAATGTCTATTCAATTGGAAATCATGAAGAGGGCCAATTTCATGGAAGTAAAAGCGTAAAAAAGCACCGTCTTCTTAGACGGTGCTTTTTTTATAATTTCTTTCTCCTACGTATCTTTTTGTATTTTTTGTTTTTCTGGTTCACTAAAACTGCATAGATAATATAAATGGCAATCAACAAAACAATAATTATCAAGATAATTTTTGCCCAAATGGATCCCAGAGCTTGCTGGAACATATCTGTGTAATACAGCCATTTACTGCGTTCTACAGTTTCTTTGGCCACTAATGAAACTTCTCCAATCGTCTCATCCTTGAGTTTGAGTTCAACCGATCCTACGACATCTCCCGCTTGGATGGGAGCTGCCAGTGGTTCCTCCGGGAGATGGATGATTTTTTGGACATCGTCCTCAGTCACATAGGAGGGCAAAAGCGCGGTGAATTTTTCCTGTGGAGCAACGTGGACAAAATCCTGATCTTTTCCATACTTGACTTTTGCTTCGTTGATAGGGGTATCCGGATCCAGCATGGTTAGGTTTGCAAAGTTTTCGAATGCCCAGTCGTACAGATGTACGGTATCATAAAAGGCCATGTTGTAATCATAAGATTCCCCGTTTGCGTCTTCGGTTGGGGCGCCTAAAATGACACAGAGATAGTTGTATCCATCTTGGGAAGCAGTGGATACCACACATTTTCCAGCTTCTGGAAGACTTCCTGTCTTAATTCCGGTAATATAATCCCGATAATAAACCGTTCCCGGTTCCATCATCATGTTTGTGGTCACAAGCAGGCGTTCATCGGCATAGTCCGTTGCTGGCAAGGTATATCGGATTTGAGAGACGGCTTCCCGGAAAGTGTCGATTTTCATGGCATATTGGGCAAGGATAGCAATGTCCTCAGCCGTGGTATATTGCTGTTCGTCAAACATGCCATGCGGATTTACATAGTGAGTGTTTTTCATCCCAAGTTCCTGTGCTTTTGCATTCATTTTTTCCACAAATGCCGGGATTCCAGGCCCCAGGGCATTGGCCACAATGTTAGCGGCTTCGTTGCCGGAGGGGATCAGCATGGCATGGAGATAATCTCTCATAGTAAGAGTTTCCCCAATTCGGATATCCGCAGTAGACGCGCCTGTACCATAGAGATCTTCCATGTCTTCTGAAGTGGCTGTTGCCGTGGTATTATCGAGATCCTGTACAGATTCCAGCAGCAAGACTGCGGTCATGATTTTGGTAATGGAAGCGGGATACATTTTATCCTGCGTATTTTTAGAATATACGACTTTTCCCGTATCCGTATTGATCAGCAGCGCAGAATGGGCCAGGATCTCCTCGTCCGGCTGGTCGGAAGCAGCGGCGGCGCCCAGTGTGCCGGTACTGATAAACACAAAAATCAACAACATGGATAAAAAAAGTGATATTTTTCGCATATGGGGATTCTCCTCTTGTCTGGGGTATGGATTTGTTGTATGATAATAAAGTTAATAGTCGTTTATACGGCCAATTTTCATTATGTTTCATTATAACAGAAAAATGCGAAAACACAAACAAATTGAAAAAACTATTTACCGGACGGAGGGATTTTTATGAGCCAGCCCTATGGCTTTGACACCTTGATGACACATGCAGGGTACTCCGGGGATGTTCAGACCCATTCCAGTACCTTGCCGATTTATCCGACAACCGCCTATCAATTTGACAGTACCCAGCATGCGCAAAACCTTTTTGAACTCAAGGAGGGCGGCAATATCTACAGCCGTCTGCAAAACCCAACCAATGATGTGCTGGAAGCGCGGATTACCGCTTTGGAAGATGGCGTGGGGGCTCTTGGTTTTTCCTCTGGACATGCGGCAATTGTCAATACCCTGTTAAACCTGGCAGATGCAGGGGATGAAATCGTCTCCTCTATCTGTATCTATGGCGGGGCAATCAACCTGCTTGGCGTCACCTTGGATCGTCTGGGCATTAAAGTAAAATTTGTTGACCCGGATGATTTAGAAGCTTGGGAAAACGCGATTACGGACAAAACAAAGGCCCTGTTTACAGAGGTTGTCGGTAATCCGAACGCCAATGTGTCAGATCTGGAAGCAATTGCAGCCATTTCTCATAAACATGGCGTTCCCTTTATTGTAGATTCCACATTTACTACTCCGTATTTAATTAAACCCTTTGAATTTGGGGCGGATATTGTCATCCATTCTGCTACCAAGCACCTGGGCGGTCATGCCAATGCAATGATGGGATTGGTTGTGGACAGTGGGAATTTCCAGTGGGAGGGCAACCCCCGTTTTCCACACTATAATGAGCCGGATGTCAGCTATCATGGGGCTGTATTTGCCAAGGATTTTGGAAATGCAGGGTTTATTACCCGCCTGCGCACGCTGATGATGCGTGATTTGGGTGCTTGCCCTTCTCCGTTTAACTCCTATTTGATTGTCCAGGGGATTGAAACGCTCTCCCTCAGGATGCAGAAAATGTGCGAGAATGCCCAAAAAGTTGCCGAGTATTTGGAAAGCAATGAAAATATCAGTTTTGTCAACTATCCGGGTCTTGCCTCCAACAAATACCATGCTTTGCAGCAAAAATATCTGCCAAAAGGTGCGGGTTCTGTATTTACTTTTGGCATCAAAGGTTCCAGAGAAACCGGGGCAAAGTTTATTGATAGCCTGAAAATGATTTTACATGTGGCAAATGTTGGGGATGTCCGTTCTCTGGTCATCCATCCTGCGACAACAACTCACAGCCAGCTCAGTGATGAACAACTGGAAATGTCGGGAATTACCCCGCAGACGATCCGCCTTTCCATTGGAATTGAGGATGTCAAAGACATTATCGCGGATCTGGATCAGGCCATCCGAATTGCCGTGGGCAAATAAAGCACCCATGAAAGGAAAAGAAAGGGGGACTTTGTTTGGTTTATATCACAGGCAGCATGCACGGTGATATAGAATGCTTCCATGACGGAAGGCTGAAGCACCTGAAAAAAGGCGATACCCTGATTGCAGTTGGAAATTTCGGCTTTTTGTGGAATGGCGGCAAAAAAGAACAGTCCACGCTCAAATGGATTGGTAAGCGGAAGTACCAGGTCCTTTTTGTGGAAGGCTGGTATGAGAACTACGATGAACTGGAGCAGCATGAAGTTGTTGACTTTGCCGGTGGAAAAGCCCGGCTGATATCGGGAAACCTAATGCAGCTGATGCGTGGAAATGTCTATCATATCGAAGGACACAGTATTTTCACATTCGGCGGTGGGGAAAGCCCGGACCGGGAAGATCGCGTGGAAGCGGGAACCTGGTATGAACATGAGCTTCCCACGGCGGACGAACTCAATTTTGGGTTGGACAATCTGGAAGCGGAACATAATCAGGTTGATTATATTCTCACCCATGAGGCGCCGTGGAATATCAAACGATTTTTGGACTTGGATGAGAGTGATAAAAATGTCCTTCAGTTTTATTTTGATCAATTGGAGGCACATATCCATTACCGGCACTGGTTTTGCTCCAGTTTGATGCGGGACAAGGTGATTCCACCTCAGTATACCTGCATATACCGGCATGTCATCCGTTTAGGGGAAGAATTGAAATAGGGCAAATGCAGCCCTGTATATTCTGGGTATCTTGATATTGTTTTATAAAAATGAGAAAACCCCCTGGGAATGGAATTCCATTCCCAGGGGGTTTCCTCTTCCCCCCACGTCATGCAGAAGTGAGTCCCAAATGGTTTTGTAACATGTTCACCTAATTTTCATTTTAAAACAAGCTTTTATTATTGACTTAAAGTTTAGTTTAAGTTTTAAAATGAGGTCCAAAAGGAGGGACTGCATGGATCAGTGATACAGAGAACCCTTGAATATGTTTTTTAGAATGGTCCGCATTTATCCCAAAGGAAGTTTTTGAATTGCAAACACAAATCATCTCTGGATATGGAAGGAGGAATTTTTATCAAACGGTTTTTCTTTTTGCTGTTGTGTATTGCACTGTTATTGAATAGTTGCCAGGCAAATCCAGTTTCTGTACCGAATGAACCAGATCTTTCGTCTGCTGCGGTTTCTACAGAAAATGGGGAAGGTACCGGTACACAGGTATGGGAAGAATCCAAAACAGTTGTGGAAACAACCCCTTATATTGACCAGGTGGTGCACCAGACGATTGAAAAAATAACGATGCCGGATATGAGTGAGTATGAAAAAGCAAAGGCTGCTTTTGATTACCTGATTGAGACCACATACTATGAGGATCCCATTGGCATGGATGTCTGGCGTATTCGGGATAAGACGGAAAACCCAACTTATACCTTTTTGGAAAATAGGGCACTGAGCGTCCTGCTTTATGGAAAGGGTTACTGCATGGACTATGCTTCCGCCCTGGTTTTGCTCTTGCGCGGCATGGGGATGGAAGCAGTATATGTTCCTGGATTGACATATTCAGCAGAAGGGGCTTATGTGGATCATGCTTGGACTATTGCAAAAATCGATGGCGTCTGGTACCATCTGGACAGCCAGTTGCAAGATGAAATTTCCAGAAATCATTCTATCAGTTATTTGTACTTTATGAAAAGTGACGCTACTATGAGAGCTTCCCATCGCTGGGGACAAAACTTGATTGATTCTGGTTTGTTAACTGAAGAACAAAATGCGGAAATTGCCAAAGGGTATTTAGCACCGGAATGTCCCCGGGATTATCCTACACCGAAAAGAAGAGAATATACTCCTGTTCCAAGTCAGGATTCTGAAGAAATTTTGTCACAGCTTGAACAGGAACGCCGACAGTATGAACAAGAACATGGCCCACTTGCACCTTTGGAATTGGATTTGACCGTTCCAGTATTCGGTTTTGGGAGTTTTGGTCCTCCCGATTAAACATGAGTGTAAAAAACTTTTAAAAAATGGCAGTGCCCCCGGACATTTTATGTGTCCGGGGACATGGGTTTCCAGGAAAAAAGTTTGGATATTATAAAAAGTAAAGACGAAAAAGAGCAATCCATATTTTTGTCTAAAGAGGTAGAAGAAAAATTGCAAAATAACACATTTTGTGGGATTGACTAAGAACATATGTTTGATATATAATGAACTCGGAAAGGGGAAGAAATATGGAGCGGACAATTTTACATTGTGATCTCAATAATTTTTATGCATCAGTGGAATGCAGGGATCGTCCGGAATTGTCCCATGTCCCAGTTGTTGTGGGAGGGGATATGAGGACGCGCCATGGGATTGTCTTGGCCAAAAATGAGATTGCTAAGAGTTATGGAATCCGTACAGCGGAAACCCTATGGCAGGCTTACCAGAAATGCCGTTCTCTGGTGGTCGTTCCTCCAAGGATGGAAGAATATTTAAAGGTTTCCCGACGGGTGAGGAAAATATATTGTGATTATACGGATATGGTAGAGCCTTTTGGAATTGATGAGTGCTGGCTGGATGTGACCGGTAGCTTCCGTTTATTTGGAACCGGAAGGCAGATTGCCGATACTATCCGGGAAAGGGTACGCAGAGAAGAAGGGGTCTGCATTTCTGTAGGAGTCAGTTTTAATAAGATTTTTGCAAAACTTGGCAGCGATTATAAAAAACCAGACGCCGTAACAGAATTTCCACGTGGCCGAATGGAGGAACAAATTTGGCCTTTGGATGCTGGGGAGATGCTGGGAGTGGGAAAAGCAACACGGGAAAAACTTGGACGTATGGGAATCCATACAATTGGGGATATTGCCCATGCAGACCGAACGCTGCTCAAATCCATGCTGGGAAAACTGGGGGATACTCTTCATGAATATGCCTGCGGGATGGAACATTCCCGCGTTCGATTTGAATATGAACGGATACCGCCAAAATCAGTTGGACATAGTTCTACCTGTCCACAGGATCTGAAATCCGCTGAGGAAATCCATCGAGTGTTGTTGGCGCTGAGCGAGGAGGTATCCCGGAAACTCCGAAGAGAACATCTCTATGCATTTTCTATTTGTCTGATATTAAAAGATACCTCTTTGTCCACCATGGAACACCAGTGCCGTTTAGAGGAACCTACACGGGGAGTACGGGAAATGATGCAGGCGGCGGATAGGCTTTTATTCCAATCCTACCGGTTTGCACGCCCTATTCGAATGGTAGGAATCCGTGCAAGTACTTTGGTACGGGAAGAGGAATATGCGCAGACTTCCCTGTACCTGGATGCGCAGATGAGAGAGAAAGAGGAGCGGATCGATCGGAAAATTGATGCACTGCGGGAGCGCTTTGGAAAACAAGTCATTCAAAGGGCGAGCTTGCTGAAGGGATGGACTCCCTCTGTGCGTCCAGAGATAGAAGAATCTCTGCCAGGCAATTTGTATAAATAACGGCATCACTCACACTGCAGCAATGCAAACTCATGGATGGATGAATTATTATTTGTGAATACCTCCTGTTGACAAGAAAAAGTATTTCTTTGCAAAGAAAAGCAAACACTGGAAAAGGCAAAGGATTCGACATGCTCTTGACATAACTTGCATATGCCCATTATAATAAACAAGAAAGCCCAAAAATGGGTCCAGGAAAATGAAAAAGTGTTTCTCATAAAGGAGATGGCATCCATGAGTGAAAGTTGTAACCATGATTGCTCCAATTGTTCTGTCAGTTGCAGTGAACGCCAGAACCCGTCTGATTTTGTGGAAAAGCTCAATGAGCTTAGCCATGTCAATAAGGTTATCGGTGTTGTCAGCGGCAAGGGCGGAGTAGGAAAATCCCTAGTTACCTCCCTGATGGCAGTTCTAATGAATCGAAAAGGCTACCATACTGCGGTGCTTGATGCAGATATTACCGGTCCATCCATCCCAAAAGTATTTGGGATTCATGAACGTGCAAAGGGCGGCCAATTGGGCGATAAATATGTGATTTATCCGGAAAAAACCAAAACAGGAATTGATGTGATGAGCGTCAACCTTTTGCTGGAAAATACTACAGATCCCGTTATTTGGCGTGGCCCCATTATTGCGGGCACGGTCAAACAGTTCTGGACGGATGTCCTCTGGGATAATGTGGACTTTATGTTTGTCGATATGCCTCCGGGAACTGGAGATGTCCCATTGACCGTGTTCCAGTCCATCCCGTTGGATGGTATCATCGTTGTGGCGTCTCCGCAGGATCTGGTTTCCATGATTGTTACAAAAGCGGTCAATATGGCGAAGATGATGAACATTCCCATCCTTGGCCTTGTGGAGAATATGAGCTATGTCCAGTGCCCGGACTGCGGGAAAAAGATCAGCCTGTTCGGAGAAGGACATCTGGATGAAGTTGCAAAGGAACATGGAGTGGAGGTGCTTGGTCGTCTCCCGGTTGATCCAAAACTTGCAAAGGCGTGCGATGCCGGTGCAATTGAGCTGTTTGAAGGAGATTGGCTGGACAGCGCTGCTGATAAAATTGAACAGATGAAGTGATTAGAATCCCTCCCATAATCTCGGGAGGGATTTTATATTGTTTACAGACTGGCAGAAATACCGATGTGATTTGACAAATCCATCTCGAATTTACAAAAATTGACAAAAGAATCAATTGACAAACCCTGGTAGCTGTAGTACAATGCTGACAAGAAGCCGAAAATCAGCAGAGGAGCCGACGGTATGCCGGCCATATGAGGAGAAGAACATGCCATATTGCAGTGCGACGGATGAAGAACTTGTGCAGTTGTGGCGCAACGGCTGTGATGAGGCAGAAGTAGAACTGATCCGTCGGTATCTTCCCAAAATCCGCGCCTATGCGTCCCGGTTCCGTTTTTCTGGCATGGAACGGGACGACCTGGTGCAAGAAGGGCTGATTGGCTTTATCAAAGCAATTTCTGCTTATCGGGATGAAAATATTTCCGGTTTTTCTGCATTTGCGGGGGTCTGTTTTCGTAACAGCATTAAATCCGCAGCGGCAAGGGCGTTGGAAGATAAAAACATTCCGCTGAGCAATTATCTGTCACTGAGTGACGATAGTATCGGAAATCTTCCCGATACGTTGCAAAGTTCCATTTTTGTCGATCCTGAACAAACAGTGATTCGCCGGGAACTCCTGGACGAAGCACTGAGCAAAAACTCCGGTGTACTTTCCGCTTTTGAAAAGCGCACGCTCACCCTGTATTTAAGCGGTTGTTCCTATGGCGAGATGGCAAAAAAGCTTGGCTGTTCCCCAAAAAGTGTGGACAATGCCCTGCAACGTGTAAGGCGTAAACTCAAGGCCGTTTCTTAGCATTGGCGGCTGACAGACTTTTCCCACAAACCGGACGGCCGGTTATCATATGCCCTCGGTAGCTTAAAGACAGAGCGTTGATCCAAAAAGCATCAAAGGTGTCGGTTTAATTCCGTCCATGGGCGCAAATTTTCAAAGCGAGGTATGAAACATGTTCCAGGACAAAACATTAGTATGCAAAGAATGCGGAGCCGAATTCGTCTTCACAGCGGGCGAGCAGGAATTCTATGAATCCAAGGGTTTCGTCAATGAGCCGCAGAGATGTAAGGCGTGCCGTGACGCCCGTAAGAATGCTTCCAGACCGGAAAGAGAGATGTTTACCGCTGTCTGCGCAAGCTGTGGAAAAGAAGCAAAGGTTCCTTTTAAGCCGCGTGAGGATCGCCCGGTTTACTGCAGTGAATGTTTTGCAAAGATGAAAGAAGAAAATAATTAGTCTTGTTTTATCAAAGAGGACAGCTCAGGCTGTCCTCTTTTTATGGACAGGCAGGAATGTTAGGTAAATTTTGGACCAGCACATAAAATATACAGCGCCACTCCAGGATTTCTGGCACAAATGTATATTGAAATTGTATAAGTTAATCCTTATAATAGAAACTATCAAAGTGGACAAAGCCGGGATAGTTTGCCCGGCGGCAAATAAAAGGAGGAACTCTTTTCATGGCTAACAGAGTAACAAAAGATACTTTAATTGGTGAAGTTCTTGATATGGATATGCAGACTGCGGCTTATTTCCTGGAAATGGGGATGCATTGCCTTGGCTGCCCGGCTTCCAGAGGGGAAACTTTGGAACAGGCCTGCATGGTCCATGGCGTCAACTGTGACGAGCTTGTCAACGAAATCAACAAATACTTTGCAGCAAGCGAAGTTATCAAGAAATAGCCTGTTTTTTAAAAGCGCCGCATCAATCTGCGGCGCTTTTTTGTCTTGTAGTTACCAGAAGAGATAGGGAATGTGGTATATAGGAGCACAATCCGAGTTGAAACAAAATATCTCCTTGTTTCGTGGTTTACTCTAGAAGATTTTTTGCAAATATACACGAATTTCCAGAGTAGTAATGAAGTGTGAAAATGGAAAGATATTCATCTATTCATAGTACTGCAGCTGTTATCCATGCTGTATGGTAACTATGTTTTCAAAAGTTGCTAAAATCTGTCATGGCGTTCTGGTATTTGCTATTTTAAAACGAAACGGTGAGCATTATCTTACATCTCGTTGTGTAAAAAAACACCGAACCGGAATTTCCGGTTCGGTGCGGACATTACAAAAACCTGGCAAACGCAGCCAAACATCGAATAAAAGGTTCGTAATGTCAAGCATAGTATCGCCTTTTTGTAGGGAAATTATACGCACTGGACAGTTGTCCAATATTTTACACAATTTTAGTTGCAAAACATCCGACGTTGTGATACACTGATGAAAGTGTTTTACGCAAATTGATGGAGGTGCCAATTTTGAACGTTTGGGAAATTGTGAGCGGCATTTTGCTGATTATTACCTGCGTGTTGCTGATTATCATCGTGGCTATGCAGTCCAACCGCAGTGAACAGGGTATGAACGCAATTACCGGAGGGGACAGCTCCGATTCTTATTTTAGCAGAAACTCTGGAAGAACCATTGATGCAATTTTAGCTCGGTGGACCAAAATTTTTGCTGTGGTTTTGTTTGTCCTCACCATTGCAATTAACATTGTTTCTGTATTTTTTAAATAAGATTTCAGAACGTCCTGTGTTGCTGGCAGGCCCTGCGTATTACGCAGGGCTTTTTGTATTTATAACAAGAAAGTTTATAATGATTTTTTGCTTTATTCGCAATTGTATGACTTGGAATGGATAAAATACCAATATGGAACAGAAAGAAGGGTTATGGATGAAAGAAAAATTATTACAGATTTTGCGGCGCAGCAAAAAAATTCCCCTTACATTCAAAGAACTGCGGAAAAAACTGGGTGGAAAACGGATTTCTCAGGCCCAGCTTTTAAAAAACCTCAACGCCTTGGTTTCTACAGGAGAGGTGGTCTGTTACCAGGGAAAATATCGCCTAACAGAGTATACGCCATTTGAAAAGGCAGTGATCAGCCGGGTGAATGGGACATTTGGGTTTGCAACTTTATTGGAAAAAGAAGGGGAGGTATTCCTTCCCGGAAAATACCTGCTTGGCGCAATGCCGGGAGATACTGTATTGGTTAAGTTGGAGCCGACTCAGCGTTCTTCCGATGCGGGACGAGTAGTTTCTATTATCAGTCAAAACGATACGAGTTTCACCGGAGTGTTCCACCGGGATGGAGATATTTGCACAGTGGAACCGGATCGGTCAATCCGGTTCCCGGTCAGGGTTGGAAAAAAACATACCATGGACGCCCGGGAAGGCGATAAGGTCATGGCTCGTATTGTCAAGCGGGGAGAACACCACAGCGATCATCGGGCGGAGATTGTTGAGGTGTTCGGGAATTCTAATCTTGCCAAAGTATGTTGTAAGTCCATTTTGGCGGCGAACCAGGTGGAAGAGGAATTTCCTTCAGAGGTTCTGGCACAGGCGCAGTTGATTGAATCTGCCGGTATTCCACAAAGCGAATATGCAGGCAGGGAAGACTTACGAGGGCTCCCCATTTTTACCATTGATTCCAGTGACAGTAAGGACTTGGATGACGCCATCTCTATTTCCCGGACAAAGACAGGGTACCTGTTAGGGGTGCATATTGCTGATGTCTCACACTATGTTACAGCAAAAAGTCCACTGGACAATGAGGCATTTGAAAGGGGGACTTCTGTGTATTATGCGCAATCAGTTGTCCCAATGCTGCCAGTCGCACTTTCCAATGGGATTTGTTCACTGAATCCACAAGAAGACAGGCTGACTTTTTCCTGTTTTGTGGAATTGGACACGGAAGGCAGAATGCAGGGATACCGTTTCTGCAAATCCGTGATTTGCTCCAGAGTCAAGGGTGTGTATTCAGAGGTAAACCGTATTTTGGATGGGCAGGCCGACGAAGTACTGAAAGAGAAATACGACGGCCTGTTTGAGGAAATTGCCCTGATGGAGGAACTCGCTGCGAAACTGGAGACAAGCCGCTTTGCCCGTGGAAGCCTAAATTTGGAGAGTGTGGAATCCAAAATTATTGTGGATGAGGAGGGAAAGGCGGCCAACGTTCTACCCCGCGACCGGGGCCGCTCCGAAAAAATTATTGAGGAGTTTATGCTCTGCGCCAATGAGGCGGCGGCAACATATGCGATGGAACAAGGGGTTCCGTTTGTATACCGCGTCCATGAAAAACCCAGCATGGATAAAGCAAAGGCACTTGCGGAAACGCTCACGGCCCTTGGACTTCCCGTTTATCGCTTGCGTGCCGGCGAGTGCAGTAATACGGAACTTGCCGCCATTCTTGCCAAGGCAAAGGAAACCCCCTATGCCCGGATTGTTAACCATCAACTTTTGCGCTCCATGGCAAAGGCCAAGTACAGTGATGTCAATATTGGACATTTTGGACTGGTGCTGGATAACTACGCGCACTTTACCTCCCCTATCCGGAGATATCCAGACTTGACAATTCATCGGATTTTGAGCGATATGGTGGCAGGCGTCCCAGTAGAAAAAATCAAGAAACGGTATCAGAATTTTGCAGTGGCCTCCGCTCAGCATTCCAGTGAACGGGAACTCGCCGCAATGGATACGGAACGCGGTTGTGAAGACTGTTACAAAGCGGAATATATTCTCTCTCATTTGGGGGAAGAATTTGAAGCCAATATTTCCTCAGTTGCCCCGCATGGCCTGTATGCGGAGATGGATAATACGGTCGAAGGGCTTATCCGGATTGAAAACCTGCCGGAAGGCTCCTATGATACGGATTCTCAGATTGAATATGTCAATGTCGTTACTGGGGAACATTTTCGCATTGGAGACCGGGTAAAAATCAAAGTCCTGTCGGCGGATGTCTCCGCAGGCCACATTGATTTTGCCTTGGTGGAACACTTTCAACAATAAGAAAAAACAGGGAGAGATTCTCTCCCTGTTTTTTACTGCCTATGACGGGGATTTCTGTGCACTTTCACGGTGTACCAGACAGTGCCTGCGATCTTCTTTGCACTGATTGCGGTATAAACAGGTATCAGTTTTGCCCGTCTCATAAAAACGGGTTTCCACAGCAACGTTTCTTTTAAGGACTGGGCAATACCGCTCGTTCAAACAATAAAAAGGTTTTAACATTGCAGCACCTCTTTTCTCCGTTCCGGTTTGATATTTCATATCTATTCTGCTTTCCAGCAAAATAAACGGGAAAAGGGGATTTTTTCCAGATGAACTTGTATAAAAACGGGTATAATGCCCCATGCTTGTATCATAAAGATGAAACAGCAGAAAATGGATGCAAAACAGAAAATCTGCTGTGGGAAAGGAAGGATTCAGCATGGAGAATGCGGTACTGTTAAAGTCACTCAAAATGAAATGCCGTATGGCGCTTACGCAGATTGGCTTAACGCAAAAGCCAAGGCGCAGCGATGTCCTTGATGAACTGACCGAGGTCATGCAGCAGATTAAAAACGCAGAAGCGCGCTTTAACATGGAAAATGACAGCGATCTTGTGGAGGCAAATATTTATGATATGAAAGCCCTTCAGGCACGGATGCGGCATTTGATTGAACGCGCCAGAAAGGAGAACATTACTGGAAGCGTTTTGTACAGCATCGATTTTGAAAAAGATTAAAGGGGCTGTTTTCATGAACCTTTGGATTATTCTGTTCCTGGTAATTTCCGCGCTTGCGGCTATCCGGCTTTTGAGTGCGACGGAGCACCCTGTCCGTACGGCTTTTTCCGTAATGGCTTCCGGATGTCTTTCCCTGTTAGTTGTGGGGCTCACCTCCCAATACACAGGTGTAACGCTTGCAACAAATGGATATACGGCAGCTTTTTCCGCGCTCTAT
Organism: Candidatus Pseudoruminococcus merdavium; assembly: GCA_904419745.1. Lineage (GTDB taxonomy): Bacteria > Bacillota > Clostridia > Oscillospirales > Ruminococcaceae > Pseudoruminococcus_B > Pseudoruminococcus_B merdavium. The sequence goes on from CAJFSS010000001.1 coordinate 142,835, forward strand.
GGCATCCCAGGAGTAATTTCCTTACTTGCTGCCAATCTGATTTTAGGATTGTAACAGGGTGGACGATCCGTTCTAGCCATGGTATAATAACGGAAAACAGTTATTATACCGGATGTTTACAGCTTGATAAATCCCATTGTGGTTTCGCGCTGATGGTATAATAACAGCCAAAAGCAGTGGTTATCCATAAAAGAGGGGATGTCGGAATGTTTCGGGAGAAATGGGTCCAAAGCCAACAGGATTTTCAGGATGCTGCCCTGATACGAGATGAAGTCTTTGTCAAAGAGCAGGGGTTTGAAAACGAACTGGATGATATTGATGCTGTTGCCCACCATGTCGTATTCTATGATGAGGCGGGAACTCCATTGGCAACCGGGCGGGCTTTTCCTGCACAGGAACAGGAGGACGGCATATATAAAATCGGCCGCGTCTGTGTCAGAAGATGTGCGCGCGGTACAGGGGCAGGCCGTGCTGTGATGGAAGCACTGGAACGGAAAATTAAATCCCTAGGGGGATGCGAAGCACAGCTCGGCGCCCAGATTCGCGCCAAGGAATTTTATAAACATTTAGGATACCAGGAATTCGGAGAGCCTTTTTTGGATGAAGGCTGTCCACATATTATGATGAAAAAATCTATTGTATAGCAAAAGACCATCCCGTTTTCGGGATGGTCTTTTGCTATATTTTGCGAATTGTCCCATCTGCCAAATCGGAAAAGGTTCCCAAAACTTTAAAGAAATCAGAAAGATTAAAGTTTTCAATAAATTCACCTGGAACAGTTTGTGTTTTACGGGCACTTATGCTATCATAGAGATACTTTCCAAGATACAGGATGTTTTGCAAACAGGAAAGGAAGCGGATTATCAACATGTATTGCAGAAATTGCGGAGCAATGCTCCTCCCCGGTGCCAATGTATGCACCAACTGTGGCGTCCCAGTGGGCGCTGGAAGGAATTTTTGCCCCAATTGCGCCACTCCGACAGGGCCTAATATGGGCATTTGCGTCAAATGTGGATATAATCTCAACTGGGGACAGGCTCCTTGGATTTATTCCAGTAAATCCGCGGTTGCCGCAGGAATCTTGGGGATTTTTCTTGGGAGCCTGGGAGTCCACAATTTCTACCTGGGCTATACGGGCAAGGCGGTAGCACAGCTGCTGATTACCCTGTTGTCGTGTGGGATTTTGTCCTTTGTATCGGCAATCTGGGGATTGATTGAAGGGATTCTCCTTTTGACAGGCAGCATTAACCGTGATGGGCATGGATATCTGCTCATGCGGTAAGTAAAACCAAAGTGGAAAAAAGGCGTTTTCGCCTTTTTCTGAGTAAATCAGATGGCAGCGGACGCCACTGCCGAAAGGCCGGCGTCTGAGGAAAGTCCGAGCACCACAGAGCAGGGCAGCGGCTAACGGCCGCCGAAGGCGACTTCAGGGCAAGTGCAACAGAGAGATACCGCCGCCCTTTGGGGCGGTAAGGGTGGAAAGGCGAGGTAAGAGCTCACCGGCGCATGGGAGACCATGCGGCCATGTAAACCCTACCCGGTGCAACACCGTATTAAGAAAACAGTTTTGCGTCTGCTCGGCGCGTTTTCGACAAGGTGGCTGGAGCTGTACTGGCAACAGGCAGCCAAGAAAGATTGTCATCGAATACAGAACTCGGCTTACAGATTTGCTCAGAATCAAAAAGCAGGCTTGTAATTACAAGCCTGCTTTTTTACTGCGCTTTCCATTGCTTTGAATTCCCGGAATTTTTGGAAAATACTGTACGGCAATCCGATTTTCCGGCTGGCAGTCACAACAGTAGAGTATGACCAGAAACAACCATTCCAGGGGTTTCATCACAAAATACACGATATCGGCGGCATAGGGGGAATGGATGTGCTTTGCGATAGGATATCCATGTCTATCGTATAACCTGCGTATTGCATGGTGAAATCTGGGCGTCCGTTCTTCCAGGATCTGCTCAAAGGCATTTGCAATGCAAAGCTGTCGGTTTACAATCACCCGGCGTCCGTGCCGGATCCCCATTCTAAGCGGTTTAACAATTTTACGGTGCCCTCCTGCTGCAACTGTACATAAGTAGTGCTCGTCTACATAGATATTTTGGGGAGAGACCTGTGTGGAAAGATTCCAGTCGCTGGTCTGTGTCCATGCCCTGATGATGGCGTCCGGTTGCTGGCCAAACAGTGTCAGGATGGCGATAGCAACACCGAGAAGGGGGAATACCCCAATTAGGGCAAGCCAGGGCCAGTGTATGGAGCGGTTTAGTAACCGGTTTAGCAGTGCAGTCAAAAATCCGTGTCCTTTTTTCTGGTGGGTCTGCCCCATGCCGTCCTGATTCCACTGGAATACCAATTCTAAAATTCTTTTCCCCACGATCAGGGTACAGTTAAAGGGGAGTAGGCACAGATATAGGGCAATCAGACCCCATTGAATGAGCTGTATGATCCAAACTATACACAGGATGCAGCCCAGATACATGGCGGAAATAGAAAAGACGGTAATGAGCGGGGGCAACTTTATGAGGGGGATAAGTGTTAAAATCAGATATCCTGCGATTGCGAGGAATGCCAGTGTGAGTAGAGTGGGAAGAGACCAGGTAGCGATCGGCGTGTGCAGTTCGGAATTGTATAGGGTCACTTCCCAGTCAACAAACCGGATTTCAGAAAATGAAGCAAGCAGGGGAGTAAGAACCAGTCCTAAAAGTAAAGTAGTATATTCCATGCGATGTCCTGCCTGGCGAACTTCCTGGTTTCCTTTACAGGAAAACAGGAATAGGAAATTGAACAAAGTTAAAACAAGGGGATAGACAAGAAAAAGAGTTAGAATCAGGGCAAAAAGTACCTGGGAAGAAATTTCGTCAAAGAAAAGATGATTTTTCGCCTGCCATAGGATTTCTATAAATATACTGAGGAAAACGGAAAGCAATAGGGAACCTGTTATCGGGTATTTGATAAACTTTTGGTATAATTTTTTCATAAATATCCCTTTTGGAGTCGCACGGAAACAAAACTCCTTATTGTGGTTCTTATTCATTGTAATCCACAGTGTATCCACGGTCCACAGTAATTACTGTGAAAAGTTTTTCATCCCTTGTTTTTACACGCTGTTCAATTTGCTGACACAAATCCCGGTTGGAAGTGGGAAAATCAATTGGAACCATAATGTCAAAAATCAGATTTGTGTGCGTTTCCCCAATGACGACACGGAAGTCGTGAATGCTTAAAGAAGGACTGATCTCTTTTACGCATTCCATTGTGAGTTTGTGCAGAGAATTGACTTTTTCGTCATCCGTAACAATCGGATCCAAGTGACCAACAAGCTGGATACCGTATTTGGTGGCAAAATCCCGTTCAATATTGTCCACAATATCGTGGCTTATCAGAATATCCACAGAAGAGTCCACTTCAATGTGAACTGTCGCAAAAATCCGGCCAGGCCCATAATTGTGAACAACTAAATCGTGGATGCCAATGACTCCTTCATAAGAAAGGAGTTGTTTGGAAATCTGAGTGACCAGAGAAGAATCCGGCGCCTCTCCCAGCAGGGGATTGAGGGTATCGCGGACAACGTCGATTCCAGACTTGAGAATGAACAACGCCACCAATACTCCTATATATCCATCCAGTTCCAACGGCGTGAGTATGGATACAACAGTTGAAAACAAGACCGCAGAGGTAGCGACAACATCATTCAAACTGTCCTGGGAAGTGGCAAGGATGGTGGAAGAACCAATCCGTTTGCCAAGTTTTCGGTTGAATAGGCATAGCCAGATTTTACAGAGGATGCTGGCAACCAAAATAGCAATGGTGACAGCGGTTGCATCAACTGCTTGGGGGTGCAGGATTTTCTCTATCGATGATTTTCCAAGCTCAAATCCAAGCAGTAAAATAAAAAAGGCGATGATTAGCCCGGCAACATATTCAGAACGTCCATGGCCAAAAGGATGGTCTTTATCCGCTGGTTTGGAGGCAATTTTAAAGCCCAGAAGGGTAATGATGGAACTGCCTGCGTCCGAGAGATTGTTGATTGCATCGGCCAGAATGGAGACACTGTTACTAAGCAGACCTACCATTCCTTTCCCTGTAAAGAGTAGGATGTTTACAATAATGCCGACAATTCCGCTGACTGTGCCATAACGAGTGCGTACAGCCGGGTTTTGTACGTCATCATAGTTTTTGATAAGCCTCTTTAACAGAAAGTCATTCATATTTTTTGCCCCTCTTATTGTGTATGGAATTCTGATTATCATAGCATAATTTCCCTTAGCTATCAAGAATTTGCGGGATAGGGGACGATTATGGATGGGTAGTCTATAAAAAACAATTTTGCGAAACTGTTTTTTGTGAAAACACATTTATACTCTACTTATGGAATCTTGGGAAGAGCTTCATAAAAACAACCCAATAAAATAACATATATTATCAAAAGATTGTGCAGATTGTTTTATACTAGACATTGAAAACACTTTAACCGATTGCTATAATAAATACATTATTCTTTGATACAGAAAAGTAGAAATATTGGGGGCATTGGAATGAGCAATATTAAAATCGAACTTGCAAAAACGCTCAAAGAAAAACCACAAAATGAAAATGAACTGGGTTTTGGGTCGATTTTTACTGACCACATGTTCATTATGAATTATGATGTGGGAGAGGGCTGGCATGATGCCCGTATTGTCCCTTATGGCCCATTGTCCCTGGATCCGGCGGCAATGATTCTGCACTATGGCCAAGAGGTGTTTGAGGGGTTAAAAGCATACCGGACTCGGGACAACCGCATTTTGCTGTTCCGTCCGCAGGAAAATTTTAAACGCCTGAATAATTCCAACCAACGTCTTTGTATTCCAAAAATGGACGAAGAATTTCTTCTTCATGCCCTGACCACTCTGCTCAATGTAGAAAAAGATTGGGTTCCCCATCAGGAAGGGACTTCCCTGTATATTCGGCCGTTCATTATCGCAACCGATCCAAAACTCGGCGTCCATCCGGCGGAACATTATCTCTTTATTATCATCCTTTCCCCTGTCGGAGCTTACTACCAAGAGGGACTTAACCCGGTAAAAATTTATGTAGAACAGAATTATGTCCGGGCCGTCCGCGGAGGAACCGGTTATGCCAAGACTTCCGGAAACTATGCGTCTTCTCTGAAAGCACAGGAAGAAGCGGAAGAGCAGCAGTATACACAGGTACTTTGGCTGGATGGTGTAGAAAAGAAATATATCGAAGAAGTCGGCACCATGAATGTGTTTTTTAAGATTGATGGGGAAGTTATTACGCCGGAGTTGAATGGGAGCATTCTCCCGGGCGTCACCCGCAAATCGGCAATTGAACTGGTTCGTTCCTGGGGATATCCGGTATCCGAACGTAAGCTTTCCATTGAAGAAGTCGCCAGGGCGCATGACGAGGGTAAACTGGAAGAGGCTTTTGGCACTGGAACCGCGGCTGTCATTTCCCCAATCGGGCTCCTTAAATGGGGAGATAAGCTGATGGAAATCGGCGGAGGAAAAATTGGAGAACTCTCTCAGCGTATTTATGATGAGCTGACTGCAATCCAATGGGGACATGGCGAAGATAAATTTGGTTGGACATATGAGGTAAAATAGACATAAAGAGAGCCGGCAATTGCCGGCTCTCTATTTTCGTTGTTAGAGGTTCTCCTTTTCCGCAGGCTGCAATGATTTTCCCATAACTTGTTGTTGCTGATACTGGAGATAGGAGTCTAGAATTTTTCTCTCCAGTTCATGCCGTGCAACTGCGGTAATTGGATGGACAATGTCACAAAATCGTCCATTTTCCCTGCGGCTTGGCATGGCGACAAACATGCGGTCGTCCCCCTCAATAATTTTAATGTCGTGGACAGCGAGATCCCCTCCAACGGTAATGGAGACAATTGCGCGAAGCCGTCCATGGTCATAGGTTCTGCGAATTTTGATGTCTGAAACTTCCATGTCTGTCCTCCCAGATATTTTATCCTTAGTATTTTCGCGGCTGTGGGAAATATGCATATCTACGGGAAAAAATCTGGAAAGGAAAAACAAAATTACACAAAACTGTTTATTTTATCCTTCCAAACCAATATAATAAGAATGGGACAATTAAAATTTTCGCATTTTTGGAAATAGAAATATGGAGTGAATTCTTGTTTTCCTGTAATAGGCAGAAAAACTCAAAACCAGAAGGATCTCCTAACCGGACAGGAGTGTTAGCGATGATTGATGCAAACTACGTCAATATCCTTCAGGGGAAAAAGCACCTGCATTTTATTGGAATTGGTGGCTCTGGTATGTACCCACTGGTACAGATTCTACATGCGCGTGGTTTTTATATTACCGGGTCGGATAATAATGAAGGGGATACGCTGAATGCGGAGCGGAAAATGGGCATTCCCATTACGCTTGGTCACGATGCAAAAAATTTGGGAGATGCAGATCTGGTTATTTATACTGCGGCAATCCGCCAGGATAATCCGGAACTTGTTTATGCTAAAGAGCATGGAATCCCTGTAGTGGAGCGTGCGACCATGCTTGGCCTTGTCACGCGCCACTACGAAAACGCCATCTGCGTCTGTGGAACTCACGGAAAGACCACGACTACAGCCATGCTCACCCAAATCCTGATGCGTGCTGATATGGATCCTTCCGCGGTCATTGGTGGAAAACTCCCTGCAATTGGAGGCAATGGAAGGGTAGGAAAGTCGGAAATCATGGTATGTGAGGCCTGTGAGTTCTGCGATCATTTCCTACAGCTCTATCCAGATACAGTGGTGGTGCTCAACATTGATGAAGACCATCTGGAATACTTTAAAAATCTGGAAAATATTATCCGCTCTTTTCATACTTTCTGCAAAATGGCAACTCTGTCCGTGATTGTAAACGGGGATGATGCCAATTCCATGAAAGCAGTACAGGGAATAGAAAAGCCTGTCACGACCTTTGGATATGGGGAAGATAACGACTATGTGATCTCCAACGTCCGTCCAAAAGACGGGGTGACAACTTTATTTGATCTGTCCGAACATGGTACGCCCCTTGGGACCTTTATGCTCGGGATTCCAGGAAAGCACAATGTACTCAACGCAGCGGCTGCGATTATCAGTGCGCTAAGCGCTGGCGCCGATGTGGAACTGATTAAATTAGGCCTGTCGGAATTCCACGGAGCGGGCCGCCGGTTTGAAGTGCTTGCAAAAATCAACGGTATCACAATTGCGGACGATTATGCTCATCATCCGACAGAACTCGCCGCTACCTTGAAAACGGCAAAAGAGCTCCCCTTCCGCAAAGTGTGGGCGGTATTCCAGCCTTTTACCTATTCTCGGACAGCAATTTTGCTTGATGATTTTGCAAAAGCCCTGTCCATTGCCGACCATGTGGTAATGTCGGAGATTATGGGGGCAAGGGAAGTCAATACCTATGATATCTACACCAGAGATTTGGCGGAAAAAATCGACGGCAGCGTGTGGTTTAATACGTTTGAAGAGATTGCCGACTATGTTGTCGAACATGCCCAGCCTGGAGATCTGGTGATTACACTTGGCTGTGGGGATATCTATAAGGCGGCTAAACTGATGATAAAGAAATTGTCCTAAAGGAAAAGGAAATCTACACGGTTGCAGTGTCTGAATGTGCCGGAAACAGCGGACAGGAGCCCTGCCCGCTGTTTTTGCGTGGTACAGATAACCAAAATACATTTTATCCCTGTGGGAATGCTATCCGAACCCTGCAAAAATACACTCGTTCTATTTGGCGTTGGGATATCTTTGTTCAGGGAAGGCTCTCAGTTTAAAGAAATACCCAGATACGGAGGAACTGCCGGCGTTTTCATAAACTGGAAACAGATTTTTGTTATGATTGGTCAAGAGGAAAATCTCCCTGAGAAGAGAAAAGAAAGGTTTGAAAAAGGAGAGGGAAACCATGTTATCCAGATTACCTCAATTAGATGAACGGCTCAGCTTGGTGATGTCCATGGTGCGCAGCGGAGTCTGTGCAGCAGATATCGGGACGGATCATGCCTATTTGCCGCTGCACCTGGTGGTTGATGGACAGGCCTCCAAGGTTTACGCCTGTGACGTCAATGAAGGTCCCCTTGCCAGTGCAAGGGATACGGTAGCGCGTTTTAAAATGCAGCCTTATATTGAAACCATTTTGTCGGACGGGCTTGAAAAAGTCCCGGTCGAGGAAGTGGACGATATCATTATTGCCGGTATGGGAGGAGAATTGATCTCCTCAATTATTGACCGGGAACCTCGGCTCAAAGATGGAACCAAGCGGCTGATTTTGCAGCCCATGACTATGGCCGATAAATTAAGACGATATCTCTATGGGCATGGGTTTGCCATTATTGATGAAAATGCCGCGCGTGATGGAGGCCATGTTTATACCGTACTGTGCGTACGTTATACTGGGGAACAGCGGGAAATTGACGAAATCACCGCACTGGTTGGACTGCTTCCCCGGCGTTCAAGTGCAGCAGCTTCGGAATATATCCGTGTTCAGGCTGAAAAGCTGCGTAAAAAAGGGCAAGGTCTCTCTCTGACCCTGTCGGGGGAAGAAGAAGGAAAACGTCTGATTGCACTTGCTGATGAAATGGACGCCTTAACAGGGGAAGATGAGACGTTTAGGAAATGGAGGAACCGTTGATGCCGCTGGTAAAGGATTTTTATCAGGCGTTGGATTCCCTTGCGCCGTTTGAAACCGCAGAAAGCTATGATAACGCAGGGCTTTTGGTCGGAGATTTTCAGTCCCAGGTACATACCTGCGCCGTGGCGTTGGATTTGACAGAAGATACCATACGTTACGCACAGAAAGAAGGGGCGGATTTGATGGTTAGCCATCACCCGATTATCTTCCATCCGATCAAACATGTTCGAGCGGGTAGTGCAGTCTATCGTCTTGCCCGCAGCGGAATGCATGCAATCTGTGCGCATACAAATTTGGATCTTGCCTGGGGAGGTACGAACGATGTGCTGTGTGAAATGCTGGAATTGACCGGAACAACACAGCTTACCGGAGAACAGGGAGAGGAATTCTGTGGACGTATTGGCAAGCTGCCCAGGCCGATGCAGCCGGAAGAGTTTGCCGCCTATGTATCTGAAAAACTTGGTGGGACGATTGTCCGTTACAGTAACGGAGGAAAAGAAATTCGGACAGTAGGGCTCTGTACCGGGCACGGGGCTTCCTTTGCCTGGGAAGCCTTTCGCAGAGGGGCCGATGCATTTGTCACTGCGGAGGTCAAACACGACCAGATGATTGATGCAAGGGCGATGGGCTTGACCCTTGTGGATGCAGGCCATTTGGAAACGGAAGACCCTGTTGTGGACAAGTTGCTGTCCTATTTACAAGAAAAATTTCCGTCCGTACACTTTGTACGAGTGCCCAGGGAAATTCTTGGGATTTCCTCCGCCTGTGTGAAAGGAGAATAAATTATGGCACTGGATGGGGCGTTTTTGAGCCTGCTACGCGATGAAATTGAGCGTGGCGTGCTGGATGCCAGAATTGATAAAATATACCAACCTTCGAAAGAAGAAATTATCCTGCTCCTGCGCGGAAGAGAAGGAGTGCGCCGCCTGCTTTTGTCGGCAAATGCCTCCGGCGCGCGGGTGCACTTTACAAATGAAACAGTGGAAAACCCCAAAACCCCGCCGATGTTCTGCATGTTGCTCAGGAAACACCTGGGCAGCGGCAGACTGGTGGCAGTTCGTCAGCAGGGGATGGATCGGATTCTGTTTTTGGACTTTGAAACCTACAATGAATTTGGAGATCGCGTCATTATAACCCTCGCACTGGAGATTATGGGAAGGCACAGCAACCTTATTGTAGTGGACCAAAACGGAAAAATCATTGACGCAATCAAACGGGTGAATGAGGAGATGTCCAGCGTCCGTATGATTTTACCAGGACTTTCCTATTCTCTGCCTCCAGCGCAGGATAAGCTTTCCCTGCTGGAGGATGATATTGAAGAAATTGTAAAGCGTATCCGCAACGGGAAGGATGGGGAGATTTCCAAGTGTATCCTTGGCACAGTGGAAGGCGTTTCCCCACTCCTAACCAGGGAAGTGGCGCACTATGTCACCCGAGGGGAACATAAATTCAAAAGCGAGCTGGGAGAAAGTCAGTATGACAGGCTGTCCTTTGCCCTTGGACAGCTTCGCTTGGTACTGGAGCAAAAACAGCCGGTACCCACGATGGTATTGGATTTGGAGGGAAAACCAAAGGATTTCAGCTTTGTGGAAATCCGGCAGTATGGGCATATGATGCTCACAAAAAAATATGATACGCTCAGCAGTCTGCTTGATGGCTTTTACAGTGAACGGGATCGGATGGAACGGATGAAACAGCGCTCCCATGATCTGCTCAAATTGATTGTCAATTTAAATGATCGGATTGTCCGAAAACTGGATTTGCAAAGGCAGGAATTGGCTCAGTCCAAAAATCGGGAACATCTTAAAATCTGCGGCGATCTGCTCAGTGCAAATCTCTATCAGCTACAAAAGGGTATGACGTTGGCAAAGGTGGAAAATTTTTATGAGGAGGGTTCCCCTCTTGTCGAAATCAAGCTGGATCCCGCATTGACGCCGGTACAGAATTCCCAGAAATACTATGCGGAATATCGCAAGGCGGATACAGCAGAGAAAAAACTCCGGGAATTGATTGCCAAAGGGGAAGAAGAGCTTGTCTATGTGGATTCCATTTTTGACGCCATTACCAGGACAAACTCAGAATCAGAACTTGCGGCAATTAAATCAGAATTGGCTGCGGAGGGATATATCAAGAATATCCGTGCAAAAAAACAGAAACCGGAAAAACTCAAGCCAAAACGTTACCGCTCCAGCGATGGATTTACCATTTTGGTTGGACGCAATAATGTACAGAACGATGAGCTGACTCTCCGAACAGCAAAAGGGAATGACATGTGGCTGCATACACAGAAAATCCCTGGTTCCCATACGGTTGTCCTCAGTGAAGGACGGGAAATTTCCAATCAGGCTCTGGAACAGGCGGCTATTATTGCGGCATACAACAGCCGTGCACAGGATTCCGCCCAGGTTCCGGTGGATTACACCCTGATTCGCAATGTCAAAAAACCCCATGGGGCAAAACCGGGAATGGTCATTTATGAGACATATCAAACTGCCTATGTCACTCCGGATAGAGAACTGGTGGAATCTTTGGAAGAGAAAAAGTAGCGGGATGTGCTGAATTATCTGAGATCCGTGGTGGAAAACGGGGAGAGACGGTGTAAGTATTCACAGTACTGAGGACAGCTGTGAAAAGATTTTACTCAACCGAAAAAAACCACTACCATTCGTCTTTTTCAGCAGGATGAAGGGGTATGATTGGATGCGACTGTGCGCAATGCGGCGAAGTAACAGGGTATCGTGTTGTTTTGCGTTTCGGTTTTCATGAAAGTCCGTATGGTGGACAGGAACTCCACATTGTATTATTCTCAATTCATTTTATAGGAAAAGGCCGTTCTTCGAAAATTGACGAAGAACGGCCTTTTCCTCTTTCCTGGAAAAACATACAGAAATAACCGTATGGCTGTATACATGAGTGGCGCACTTTTGCCAAAGGATAACGCCGGAAAGCGAGGAAAAGCAACAAAGTGCAGAAAATGTAGAAAAGTGCTCATTTTCGGGGAATTATCCTTGTAAATATGAAATAATTGTGATATTTTTATGAACGTCAATGTAAAATCCTTCTGTAAAGATGGAAAGGGAGTATCACAGATGGCGCAGCGTTCAAAATGGCAGGATTTCTGGATGATTAACCTGGGAGTTTTGCTGACAGCAGTTGGAATTTATTTTTTCAAATTCCCCAACAATTTTTCTATGGGAGGGGTCAGCGGTATTTCCGTTATCCTTGGAGCAGTGGCACCAAAGCTTTCTCCAGGAACTTTTCAGTTTATTATCAATATGGCTTTGATGGTGGTAGGCTTTTTGATTTTTGGCAGAGGGTTTGGGATCAAAACCGCCTATGCAAGTACCATGCTGTCAGTGGAGGTTTCCGCTTTGGAGTTCCTGTTTCCAATGAGCCATCCACTGACTGATCAGCCAATATTGGAACTGGTCTTTGCCATCATGCTTCCGGGTTTTGGTGCGGCAATTATCTTTAATGCGGACGCCTCTTCTGGCGGAACGGACGTCATCGCTATGATTTTAAAGAAGTATACAAACCTCAATATCGGTCGTGCCCTGCTTATCAGTGATTTTATCATTACACTTGGCGCGCTGATTGTCTTTGGCCCAATGACTGGGCTTTGCTCCATGCTTGGCCTTGCGGCAAAGGCATTGGTGGTTGACCAGGTAATTGAGAGTATTAATCTGTGCAAATACTTTACTATTATTACTACAAAGCCCAATGAAATCAATGAGTTCATAGTTAAGGATTTGCATCATAGTGCTACAATGATGTCTGGTTCCGGCGCCTATACCCATGAGAACAAAACCGTGATTGTGACGGTTGTCCGCCGTGGACAGGCAATTTTATTGCAAAAGTTTGTGCGTTCTGTGGATGAAAAGGCATTTATGATGATTACCAATACCAGTGAAATTATTGGAAAAGGCTTCCGTGGAAATACCTGATGCTTAGTCATGTTTTTTATGCCTGCTGACACATGAATCTCCAATCAGGAGATTCATGTGTTTTTTTACTTATTACCAATTCCCAAAAAGCACAGATTTCTTTCTCTGATTACAATTTTGTTGGCGGGATTTTATGTGTGGTTTTGCAAACAGAAAAGCCGGATGTGAGAAAAGCACTCCTTCTCTTTTTTAGAGAAGGAGTGCTTTTACACTTCTATTTGTTGATCAATGAAACCTCCGCCCAAAATCATTCCAGTCCTGTCATAGCATACGCAGGACTGTCCTGGAGCGGGTGCGCGCTGAGGCTGTTCAAAGAGTATCTTTGCGCGGCCATCCTCCAATGGAATGAGCGTCGCGGGAGCATCCTTGGCCATGGAACGGATTTTGACCTGGCAAGAAATGGGGCGCGTGAGTGTCTCAAACGGCTGATATACCATTTCTGAGAGCAGTATGCCCGAAGCATATTCATCCCCGCTCCAGGCAAGCTGGATATTCCCGGATTGTGCATCAATGGATTTGATAAAAACAGGTTTTCCAAGTGCAATGCCCAGACGTTTTCGCTGTCCCACTGTATAATGGGGAATCCCTTTGTGTGGAGCCACGATTTCTCCTTCTGGGGAGAGAAAATAACCCTGCTTTCCAGGGCCGTCATGGGCTTCAATATAGGCTGCATAGTCATTATCTGGAATAAAACAGTTTTCTTGGCTATCTGCAGTCTGAGCAGAGGGAAGACCGGCCTGCTCTGCGATTTCCCGTACCTCTGTTTTTTCCAGATGGGAGAGCGGGAGAAGCAATTTGCTCAACTGGTACTGGGTCAGACGATAGAGCATGTAAGATTGATCCCGTTTCAGGCAGGAAGCCTTACAGATAGCAATCCGTCCGTTCTCCAGAGTTTTCAAGTCTGCATAATGCCCGGTGGCAATATAAGAAAAACCGAGTTCATCCGCTTTTTCCACAATCAGGCGGAATTTAATCAACGGGTTGCAGAGGATACAGGGGTTTGGGGTACGTCCGTTTTGGTATTCCCGGCAGAAATGCTTGATGACCGTTTGGGAAAATTCCTCCTCTGCGTTGATAACATGTAAAGGTATACCAAGAGTATCAGCAGTTTCCTGTGCCGCACGGACAACTGGATCATGAGCGGGGGACATTCTCAGGACAACTCCTTCCACAGAATATCCCTGTTGCTGCAAAAGATAGGTACAGACAGAGGAATCCACGCCGCCGCTGAGCGCGACGAGAACCCTTGCCCGCTCCTTAGTGGTGCACATCGGAGTCCACAATTTCCCCGACAATGGGGACAGGGTCAATTCCCTGGCGGCGGTAATAATCGGACAGGGCGGATTTGATTGCCTGTTCCGCCAGAACGGAGCAGTGTACTTTTACTGGGGGCAAACCATCCAGGGCTTCCATAACGGCTTTGTTGGTCAGCTTCAACGCATCGTCAATGGTTTTTCCCTTAATGAGTTCGGTTGCCATGGAGCTGGTCGCAATGGCGGCCCCACAGCCAAAAGTTTTAAATTTGACGTCCTCAATCGTATTCCCGTTAATTTTCAAATACATCTTCATGATGTCGCCGCATTGGGCGTTGCCAACTTCTCCAATGCCGTTTGCATCTTCAATTTCCCCGACATTACGCGGGTTCATAAAATGATCCATTACTTTTTCGCTATAAATCATGGATTTGTCCTTCCTTTCTCAATGTCATTCCTTATTTGTTTTTCTCTGCTTCCATCATGTCCTCCCAGACAGGGGACATGGCACGCAGGCGTTCAATGACTTTAGGCACACATTCAATGATATAGTCGACGTCCTCCTGCGTATTAAAATCGGAGAGGGATAGGCGCAGGGAACCATGGGCAACCTCATGGCGAAGTCCGATAGAAAGCAGCACATGGCTTGGATCTAGGGAACCGGAGGTGCATGCAGAACCGGATGAAGCTGCAATTCCCATGCTGTCCAGAAGCAGAAGGAGCGCTTCCCCTTCCACGCCCTCAAAGGAGATATTAACGTTCGTACACAGGCGCTTTGTCGGGTGCCCGTTGAGTTTCGTATAGGGGATTTTGGTCAGTTCGGCGATGATTTGGTCGCGGAACCTGGTCAGTTTTTCAACTTTAGCCCCCATTCCTGCGACGGCGTCTTCTATCGCCTGCCCCAGCCCGACAATATAGGCGACATTTTCTGTTCCGGCACGATGTCCGCGCTCCTGGGCTCCGCCGTCAATCAGGTTTGGCAAAACAACGCCCTTGCGTACATATAGAGCGCCGATTCCCTTTGGTCCGTGAATTTTATGCGCTGACAGAGAGAGCATGTCAATATTCTGATCCCGGACATCGATCGGTACGTTACCAATGGCCTGAACTGCGTCGGTGTGGAATAATACGCCGGCAGTTTTGCAGATAGCGCCAATTTCTGCAATGGGTTGAATGGTTCCAATTTCGTTGTTAGCATACATGATGGAAACCAATGCCGTATCTTCGCGAATTGCTTCTTTGACCTGCTGAGGGTCAATCAGCCCATCCTTATCCACCGGCAGATAGGTGACCTCATATCCGAGGCGTTCTAGATGCTGTGCAGTATGCAGGATGGCGTGGTGTTCAAAAGCAGAAGTAATCAGATGCTTTTTGCCTTTTTTTCCAAGGCGCTCCATGGTGCTTTTCAGCGCCCAGTTATCAGATTCAGAACCGCAGGAAGTAAAATAGACTTCGCGCGGTTCACAGCCCAGGGCCTTTGCAACGCGCTCCCTGGCCGCTTCAATGGCAATACTGGAATCCCGCCCGATTTTATACAGGCTGGATGCGTTGCCATACTCCTCTTTTAAATAGGGAAGCATGGATTCGAATACACGGTCAGAAACCTGTGTGGTTGCCGAATTATCAGCATATACAAAACGTCCCATTTCTTTCACCGTTCTTTCTGGTTTTCATTTTTTTGCAAAAGGTTTCCCAAAGGAAACCCAATGTCTTGATAATAATATATACCAAAACAGTATGAATTACAAGCCCGAAAATTTTAATTTTTTTGCGCCTGAATCCGTTTTGACTGGGAAACCGCAAGTTGGTCGCACCGTTCATTTTCAGGGTGCCCCGCATGTCCTTTCACCCAGACCAGCGTTACCTGGTGGTATTCAAACAGAGAAAGTAGCTTGTCCCATAAATCCGGGTTGACGGCGGGTTCTTTTTTATTACGCATCCAGCCGTTTGCCTTCCATTTTTTTGCCCATCCCTTTTGCATCCCATTGACAAGGTACTGAGAATCGCTGTACAGGGTGACGCGGCAAGGTTCTTTGAGGGCGCTTAATCCTTCAATGGCGGCGGTCAATTCCATCCTGTTGTTAGTGGTATCCGGTTCTCCCCCGCACAATTCTTTTTCATGGCCGCGGTAACGAAGAATTGCGCCCCATCCTCCGGGGCCGGGATTGGACAGGCAAGAGCCATCCGTATATAGTTCCACAAACTTTTGAGGGTTCGTCATATTCCGATTGTTCCTCCAATACTGTAATAACAAAGAGGTTGGAGCCGCTTGTTTTCAGCGGCAAATCTTTATTGAGATATTATAGTATAAAGCTAGTGGTTTCACAAGCCGTTTTCAGAGATTTACTATTACATAGGGATTGGCAATGAAAGAAGGGGGACTTTTCATGGAACAACAGGCAATGATCGCAATGGCGCTTTCCCTTGCCGCAGGACTTGCAACGGGAATTGGCGGATTGGTGGTTTGTTTTTTAAAGGTACCCACCAGAAGGCTTTTGAGTATTGGGTTGGGATTTTCCGGTGGGGTAATGGTTGCCGTGTCCCTGATGGATCTGCTGCCGGAGGCTTTTTCTGCCTGTATGGTACCCATGGGAAAGGTTGTCGGCGGGTTTTATGCCATTGTCGTAATGGCGATTGGGATGTTGCTTGCGGCTTTGATCGAGACTTTTGTTCCAGAACGGCCTAATTTTCTTGGTTCCGAAGAACGCGGAAGTGTGTATCGGATTGGAATACTATCAGTTTTGGTTGTGGTGCTTCATAATATGCCGGAGGGAGTTGCTACATTTTTAAGCTCTTATAAAGATCTCAGTATTGGGATCCCGATTGCCGCGGCAATTGCGTTGCATAATATTCCAGAAGGAATTGCGATTTCTGTCCCCCTGTTTTACTCCACAGGGAAACGAATGAAAGCGTTTTCTTATTCCCTTTTGTCCGGACTGAGCGAACCGCTTGGAGCTGTGATTGCCTTTTTCCTGCTGAAAAATTTTGTAGATGAATTTATTCTTGGCATGCTCTATGCACTCATTGCAGGGATTATGCTTTTTATTTCCCTGGATAAGCTGCTGCCGTCCGCATGGACTTATGGCAGCAGAAAGGCATCTATTTTATCAACTGCCTGCGGAATTGCGTTGATGTGTTGCGTTTTGGTTTTGACCTGAAAGTGGGGAAACACGAAACTGGAGAAAGTTTTATGAATGAAGGCAGAAAAAAGCGGGAAACATCAGGATAAGAGCAATGGACTTCTGGAAAGTACGGACTCCCCGCATACAGGTTTATGGACTTATAAGACAGAACTCTGAAAGCAAACATGGGAATTCTGCTGGAAACTCCCTGTTTCCTTTTGCTATCCGTGGGGACTGCTTGACAGAAGGGTGGCGAATGTTTACAATTGAGGAAAGGTGGCTGTACGGATTTCGTTTTTTCATTGGATTGTAATAAATCGGAAAAGTATGATAATCAATGCGGAAAAACGCGGAGAAAAGTGAACGGAAATTGCGTTTTGTTTCGCCTAATTTTATTTGGAGGTATTGATTTTGGCAGGAAAAGAGAATAAGAAAACGCCGGAGAATGCGGCTGCACCGTCCCAAAAGACAACTAGAAAAAGGATGGTGAGAAGCGCTGCAAAACCAATGCAGAAAGCTGCAAGGACTGTGGACAAACCTGCAGCGATGACAAAGGCTGTGCGGGAAACGGCTTTGGCCAGGGGAACGGAAAAAAGAACTGGCCGCAGAAGCACAAGGGAACGCGCAAAAACTCCGGTAAAAATCATTCCACTGGGCGGTCTCAATGAGATCGGAAAAAACATGACCGCCTATGAATGTGGCAACGATATTTTTATTGTGGACTGCGGCATTGCCTTCCCGGATACGGAGATGCTTGGCGTTGATCTGGTTATCCCGGATTTTTCCTATGTGGAGCGCAACAAAGATCGTGTCCGTGGCGTTGTGCTGACCCATGGACATGAGGATCACATTGGAGGGCTTCCGTTTTTGCTCAAAGTGGTCAACGTCCCCGTCTATGGAACCCGTCTGACTTTGGGACTTGTTGAGGGAAAACTCAAAGAGCATGGGCTGCTTGGCAGTGTCCAGCTGAATGTTGTCCGTCCAAGGGATACCGTAAAACTCGGTTGCATGGCGGTGGAATTTATCCGGGTCAACCACTCGATTCCCGATGCTGTAGCGCTTGCCATCCACACACCGGCTGGCGTAATTATCCAAACTGGAGACTTCAAAATCGATTACACCCCGATCGAAGGCGAGATGATCGATCTTGCTCGGTTTGGGGAACTTGGAAGCAAGGGCGTGCTCGCCCTGCTTGCGGATTCTACCAACGCGGAAAAGCCGGGAAGTACCATGAGCGAGCGCAAAGTAGGGGAGTCCTTTGAAGGGCTGTTCAAAAATGCTGGCAGCCGCAGGATTATTGTCGCCACTTTTGCGTCCAATGTCCACCGCATCCAGCAGATTATTGACTGCGCAGCCAGAAGCGGACGCAAAGTAGCTGTTTCGGGACGCAGTATGGTCAATGTGGTTGCAAAAGCAACGGAGCTTGGTTATCTTCATGCACCAGCGGGAATTCTGGTGGATATCGATTCCATTGGACGGTATCCCGATGAAAAAATGGTCATTATCACAACCGGAAGCCAGGGAGAACCAATGTCCGCCCTGTTCCGCATGGCAATGAGTGATCACCGGAAAGTGGAAGTTACCCAAAATGATTTCATTATCATTTCTGCTACTCCGATTCCGGGGAATGAAAAATTTGTTGGCCGGGTTGTCAACGAATTGATGAAACTGGGCGCAGAAGTTATTTACGAAAGAATGTATGAAGTGCATGTCTCCGGGCATGCCTGCCAGGATGAGCAAAAGCTCATGATTGGTTTGACTAAACCCAAATATTTTATGCCAGTACATGGGGAATACAAGCACCTGTGCAAACATGCTGGATTGGCGCGCAGCATGGGAATTCCCAATGAAAATATTATTATTGCAGACATCGGCCGCGTTGTGGAATTCAACGGAATCAGTGTGGACACTACCAATACGGTTCCAGCGGGAAAAGTCCTGGTGGACGGCTATGGAGTAGGCGACGTCGGCAGCATTGTCCTGAGAGACAGAAAACATCTTGCTGAGGACGGTTTGATTGTGGTAGTCGCCACGATCAATGGACAGACTGGCCAGGTAGTCGCCGGACCGGATATTGTATCCCGTGGGTTTGTCTATGTACGGGAGGCAGAGGATTTGATGAATGAGGCCAAGCATGTGGTGAAACTGGTTTTGGAGGACTGTCATACCAAGGGCATCCGGGAATGGGGCAACATTAAAGTAAAAGTACGCGATTCCCTGAGTGATTACCTGTATGGAAAGACAAAGAGAAAGCCAATGATTCTCCCCATTATTATGGAAGTATAATCAAAGCCCGTAAAAACATCGGGATGTCAGAAAGCTGGGATGGCAATGAAGAAAAGACTGTGGATTTTTGGGCCGATAGTATATGTGCTGGCAGCACTTTGTGTTATAATGCTTGGCATGTTGTTTGCGCTCAACAAAACTTACTTTTATATTGCACTGGGGCTGTTTTTAGCTGCAGCAGCCTTTTTTGTCTTTGAATCCCAGAATATCCAAAGGGCGATTGCAAGACTTGTTGAAAAAATGGGGAGTAACCTCGATCTTGCCCGGAAAGAATCCCTCAACAGTTTTCCGCTCCCGGTATTTGTGGCAAACGCTTCGAGAGAGATAGTATGGTATAACGATCACTTCAAGAGTACGGTACTTGGCGGCACGGAAGCATACGGAAACGACGTCTCCACTATTTTGGGAGACAAGACTGTAGAAGATGTACTGCAGGAGCCGGGGAGTTATATTGAATACAACGATCACCAGTACAAAGCATATGCGTACAACTCCCGTTCCAGCGAAGCAAGCCTGTATATTTTCGTTTTTGTGGATGAAACCGAGACATTCAGCGATGCAGTGGAGTATCATGAGACAAGGCCCTGCGTCATGCTGATGTTGGTAGACAATTATGATGAATTGCTCCAAAATACGAAAGAAAGCGAAAAGGCCCAGATTATTGGGGGGATTGAATCCCTGCTTGAGGATTTTATCAGCAAAACTAATGGTTTTATGAGGAAGCTCGACCGTGACCGCTTTATAGCGGTGGTAGAAGAACGCCATATGCGTGAAATTGTGGAAAGCAGGTTTCAGATTCTTGATAAAGTCCGGAAAGTCGTTTCTGGGGAACGCCTTTCAGCCACTCTTTCGATTGGAGTCGGGCGAGGGGCCGCCAATATGCATGAAGCGGATGAACTCGCTGGGCAGGCACTGGATATGGCGCTTGGACGCGGCGGAGATCAGGCAGCTGTAAAAACACCGACTGGGTTTGAATTTTTTGGCGGTATGTCCAAAGGCGTGGAGAAACGGACAAAGGTCAAAACAAGAATTATTGCCGCCGCCCTTCTGGAAATGATTGAGGCGAGCGACAATGTCATTGTAATGGGTCACCGTTTTGCTGATTTGGATGCATTGGGTTCGGCAATTGGTATGGCAAGCGGGATTCGGGCGCTTGGCAAGGACGCAGTGGTCGCCATAAATAAAGAGAAAAACCTTGCAAAGCCGCTATATGATCGGATGATTGCAAATGGCCTGGAGGATCTCTTTATCGAGCCGGATGAAGCAATGTTTTATATTACCAAAAAGACTCTTTTGATCGTGGTGGATACGCATATTCCAACCCTGCTCGAATCTGCGGAGATTTACCAGGCTTGTAAATCGGTTGTCGTCATTGATCATCACCGGAAAATGGTTAATCATATTGCAAACGCAGTGATTTTTTATCATGAACCATTTGCTTCTTCCGCTTCAGAAATGGTAACGGAACTTCTTCAGTATTTCTCAGATAAGCCGGTACTCAATCAGGTAGAAGCGGAAGCGCTTCTTTCCGGGATTATGCTGGATACAAAGAATTTTGTACTTAAAACAGGAGTGCGCACCTTTGAAGCGGCTGCTTACTTAAAAAAGCTCGGCGCAGATACGGTGGAAGTCCGCAAGCTGTTTGCAAGCGATATGGAATCCTATCAGCGTAAGACAAGACTGGTTTCTTCTGCGGAAGTTTATCGGGAATGTGCCATTGCAACTTCGACCGGACATACGGAAGACATGCGCGTGGTTGCTCCTCAGGCGGCGGACGAACTGCTCGGCATCAATGCAGTGGATGCCTCCTTTGTTCTATTTGAAACAGGGGATACTGTCAACATCAATGCACGTTCTATGGGCAGAATCAATGTCCAGCTTATCATGGAAAAGCTTGGGGGCGGCGGCCATCTGACCATGGCAGGTGCGCAGATTAAAGGGATTACGATGGAAAATGCACGCCAAAAATTGTTGCTTGCGATTGACGATTATTATGAAGAAATAGAAAAAGAACAGTCAAAGGAGAGTTGAGAAATGAAAGTGATACTCAAAGCGGATTTGAAAGGAACCGGTAAGGCTGGGGAACTCATCAATGTATCGGATGGATATGCAAGAAACTTCCTTTTCCCAAAAGGACTTGCTGTGGAGGCAAATGCGCAGGCGCTCAATGAACTGAAAAACAAAGAGCAGGCAAAGCAGCATAAAGCGGAAGTGGAATTGGCAGCTGCACAACAGGCTGCGGCCAGAATTGATGGAAAATCCTTTAAAATTATTGGAAAAGCGGGAAAAAACGGACGCCTGTTTGGTTCTATCACTGCAAAAGAGATTGCACAGGAAATAACCAAGCAGCTTTCCATTCCGGTTGATAAACGCAAAATTGTATTGAGTATGGATATTAAGGCGTTTGGAAGTTATCCTATCGAAATCAAACTGCACCCCGGCGTAGTGGCAAAGGCAACTGTGATGGTGACAGAAGTATAAAATCAGTTTGAACGGGAGAAATGGAAAGGGGAACAGGGATGCCGGAACAGAGTATCGAAAAGCTTGCATCCATGCAGGATTTGGCAGAAAAGCTGCCCTTTAATCTGGAAGCAGAGCAATCGGTTTTGGGCGCCGTCCTGATTGATTCTTCCTGCCTTCCCACTGTTATGGAGTACCTTAAACCGGACAGCTTTTACAAGCCGTCCCATCGGGTCATTTTTGCCTCGATGGTACGGCTTTTTACCGCAGGGTTGCCGGTGGATTTTGTCACCGTGCTGGAAGCAGTGAAAAATGAACGGGAATTTGATGGAGAAGACAGTGCAAAAATCTATTTGACCCAGTTAGCGCAAATGGTGCCTTCCGTTGCCAATGTGGAGACCTATGCACAGATAGTGCAGGAAAAGTTTTATGTCCGGAATCTTATGCTGACCGCTCACGATATTTTGGACAGTGCAGCGGATTCCGGGGAAGACGCCGGACACCTGTTGGACGCTGCGGAACAGCGTATTTATGATATCCGGCAGGGACGTGATTCCAGAGGCCTGCGTAAAATTGATGAAATTATCGTGGAATCCTACAGTCGGTTGCAAATGATGAGTTCCGATCACCGCAACCAGAATACTGGGCTCCCAACGGGGTATCCACTATTGGATAATATGATTTTTGGACTCAATAAATCCGATTTACTGATTATTGCCGGGCGCCCGGGCTCTGGCAAGAGCTCCCTTGCCATCAATATGGCGCAGAATATTGCGCTCAAATATGCCCCGGAAGTGGATATCGCTATTTTTTCCCTGGAGATGTCCGGTGAGCAGCTTGTCACCCGTATGCTTTCTTCTGAAGCGCGGATTGATAACTCGGCTTTCCGCACTGGGAAATTGACGGCGGAGGAGTGGGTGCGTCTTGCTTCTGCGGCAGATGTGCTTTCCAGAAGCAATATTTACATTGACGATACCTCCGGTATTACTGTGCAGGAAATTAAGGCCAGGCTAAGACGGATGAAAAACCTCGGATTGGTGGTTATTGACTATTTACAGTTGATGACCAGCGGGGGAAGAAGGGGCGGGGATGGAAACCGTGTGCAGGAAGTCTCCGAGATGACAAGAAACCTGAAGATCATGGCAAAGGATTTGGACGTCCCTGTGATTACGCTTTCCCAACTTTCCAGAAGCCCGGATTCCAGAACAGACCACCGGCCAATGCTTTCGGATTTGCGTGAATCGGGCTCCATTGAGCAAGACGCCGATATTGTCATGTTCATTTACCGTGATTCCTATTATAACGAGGATACCGAAGAACCCAATGTGGCTGAATGCATTGTTGCAAAAAACCGCCACGGAGAAACAGGGACAGTAAAAATGCTTTGGGAAGGGGAATATACCCATTTCGGAAATCTGGAGTTATATCGCAATGAACCATAAAGTATATGCCACAATTCAAAAATACTCCATGCTGCAGCCAGGCGATGCTGTGGTTGTCGCCTTCTCAGGCGGAGCGGATTCCTCTGCTCTGCTTGAGTTTTTTTGTCAAAACCGCCGAAAACTCGGCCTTACCAAAGTGGTTGCCGTTCATGTCAACCATCTTCTTCGTGGGGAAGAAGCCATGCGGGATGAGGAATTTGTCCGTATGCGCTGTGCTTCCAAAGGAATCCCCTGTATTGTGGAGAGAAGGGATATCCGAAAACTGGCGGAACAGAGCGGGGAATCACTGGAGGCCTGCGGGCGTCGTATCCGTTATGAGGTTTTGGAAAAGGTGGCGGAAAAGTATCATGCGAAAATTGCAACAGCCCATACCCTTGGTGACAATGCGGAAACCGTTCTATTCCATTTAGCACGCGGCACCGCAATGAGAGGGTTATGCGGGATTCCACCAGTGCGTGGAAATATCATTCGGCCTCTGATCGATTGCTCCAGGCAGGAAATTGAAAGGTATCTGGAACAGAAGGGGTTGTCGTTTTGTATGGATAGCAGCAATTCTGAAATGGAGTATGCCCGTAACCGGATACGACGGGAAGTGATCCCCGCGTTGGAACAGTTGAACCAAGCGGCGCAGAGGAATATTGTACGTACGAGCAGACAGTTGTATTTAGAAGAAAATTTTCTTGAGGAACTCTGCCAGGAACAGATTCAACAGATGGAAACAACGCAGGGATATGATTGCCAAAAATTTTCTGGGCTACATGCGGCGCTGCAAAGGAGAATAGCGTTTTCCCTGGCGGCGCAGCGGATTGCCTCCATGGATGAAAAGCGGGTAGAACTTTTATGCCATGCAATGAGAACCGGGCAGGGAAAAATTCGGTTAAATGGGGATTTTTATGCAAAAGTTTCTCATTTTCTCTTGACATTTGAGGGGGAAATGGAGGAAAATCAAAAGGTATTGCAGGCACCATTAAAACGATTGCTGGAAGGGGATGTACAGGTTCGGTTCCAGGCAGTCATAATCGATCTTCAGAATTGGGAGAATTTTAAAAAAATTCATAAAAACCTATTAAAAAGTGTGCTTGACTATGATAGAATTATAGGAAATGCTGTGCTTCGGCATCGGCAGCCTTCTGATAAGATCCGTTTGGTTAACAGGAACGTGACGAAAACACTCAAAAAGCTGTTTTCTGAAAAGAAAATCCCTTCCCAAGTACGGGAACAGTTGGCCGTACTCAGCGATGAACAAGGGGTTATCTGGGTAGAAGGCTTTGGCTGTGATGAGCGTGTGGCGTTGACGCCACAGACAAAACGGATTTTATGTTTTACGGATACCATACAGGAAAGCAGGTAGACAGCGAATGAAACAGGACATTCTCAAGACACTGGTCAGTGAGGAGGAACTGCGTGAAAAAGTAACAGAACTGGGCAGGCAAATTTCCCATGATTATGAAGGAAAATCCCTTTTGCTTGTCAGTGTACTCAAAGGCTCTGTGGTCTTTATGGCGGATTTGATGAGGGCTATTACGATTCCTGCCAGAATCGATTTTATGTCCGTATCAAGTTACGGTTCCGGGACCAAAAGCCGGGGGGTCGTTAAAATTGTCAAGGATTTGGATATTCCACTTGAAGGCTATGATCTGCTGATTGTGGAGGATATTCTCGACAGTGGCAATACGCTTAGTTATTTGAAAGAAATTCTCTCATCCCGTGGACCTAAAAGTATCCGTATCTGTACTCTGCTTGACAAACCGGAACGTCGTACAGCAGACATTGCGGCAGATTATGTCGGATTTGCTGTTCCGGATGAATTTGTGGTGGGATATGGGCTTGATTATGACGAAAAATACCGCAATCTTCCGTTTATTGGTGTGTTAAAACCGGAAGTATATGAAAAATAATTAAATTTTTGCACATGCTACAAAGGAGTTAAGGAGTGAAGCTGTTTGGCGAGTAAACGAACAAAGAGCATAGGTATCTATGCCGCAATACTCGTATTTTTGATGATAGGCGCAATGATGTTCCTAACGGCTCAACCCAGGAGCACCTATAAATACTATCAAATTATCGAGTATTTTGAAAAAGGCGAGGTCTCTGAGTACAAACTGAGTATTGGTTCCGGGGAATTGGTTATGACTCTCAATGATTCCCAAAAAAGCCAGATTGTTTATAGGGTACCAAGCGTAGATCTGTTCCTTTCGGATGTACGCCCGATTGTGGAACAGTATAACGAAGAGAATCCAAATGATAAGATCCTGGTGGATTATGAGCGTCCGGCGGACATCCCATGGTGGGTGAGCATGCTACCAAGCGTGGGACTGATTATCCTGATGCTGGTGCTTTGGTTCTACATGATGAACAAGGCAAACGGAGGCGCAGGCAGTGCCATGTCGTTTGGAAAGGCAAAGGTGAAGCAACAGTCCGATCGGCCAAAAACCACTTTTAAGGATGTTGCAGGCGCGGACGAGGAAAAAGCAGAACTCGAAGAGATTGTTGATTTTCTGAGAAGCCCGCGCAAATTCACAGAACTCGGCGCCCGTATCCCCAAAGGCGTTTTGCTGATGGGCCCTCCGGGAACCGGTAAAACCCTGCTTGCACGTGCAGTTGCAGGGGAAGCAGGGGTTCCGTTTTTCTCCATTTCCGGTTCTGATTTTGTGGAGATGTTTGTAGGCGTCGGTGCTTCCCGTGTGCGTGATTTGTTTGACCAAGCAAAGAAAAATGCACCAAGTATTATTTTTATCGATGAGATTGACGCGGTAGGACGGCAGCGTGGCGCTGGACTTGGCGGCGGGCACGATGAGCGCGAGCAGACGCTCAACCAGCTGCTTGTTGAGATGGATGGTTTTACTGGAAATGAGAGCGTTATCATTATTGCTGCGACAAACCGCCGGGATATCCTGGACCCTGCACTGCTCCGTCCTGGGCGATTTGACAGGGAAATTCTAGTTGGGTATCCGGATGTCAAGGGCAGGGAGGCAATTTTGAAAGTCCATTCCCGCAACAAACCACTGGGTCCGGATGTGGATTTGGCTGTCATTGCAAAAACAACTTCCGGTTTCACTGGTGCTGATTTGGAAAACCTGATGAATGAAAGCGCGCTACTTGCAGCGCGGAAAAACAAGAAAGCGATCACCATGGAGGAAGTGGAAGAGGCGACAATCAAAGTGGTGGCTGGACCGGAGAAAAAATCCCATGTAGTTTCCGATAAGGAGAAGAAACTTACTTCTTATCATGAAGCGGGCCATGCGGTGACAACGTTCTATGAAGATCCGGAAAATCCAGTTCACCAGATCTCCATCATCCCCCGCGGAATGGCAGGAGGATATACCATGTCCCTGCCCATTGAGGATAAAAACTATGTCCTTCAACGGGATATGTTCGCTTCCCTGGTCACTCTGCTCGGTGGACGTGCCGCGGAGAAAATCATTCTGGACGATATCTCTACCGGTGCTTCCAATGATATCCAGAGGGCAACCCAGGTGGCCCGCAATATGGTGACCCAGTATGGATTTTCTGAAAAATTGGGGCCAATTCAGTATGGTTCCGATCAAGGTGGAGGAGTCTTCCTTGGACGTGATTTTGGGCATACCCGCGATTACTCGGAAGAGATTGCCGGAGAAATTGACTCGGAAATCCGCCGCCTGATTGATTCTGCATATACCAAAAGCCAGCAGATTCTGACCGAACACATTGATCAGCTTCATAAAGTCGCGCAATATCTATTCCACCATGAAAAAATGGATGGAGAAGTATTTGATAAGATGATGCGTGGAGAATATGTGGAAGATCCCTTTGCCAATACTTCTGTAGCTTCTCAGCCGGAAGAACCGGTTGTAGAAGAATCAGGAGAAGTTCCTCATTAAGTATTCTGAAAAAGTCCTTTCTCTGATTTTATCAGGGAAAGGACTTTTTATGACTGTATTCCTTTTTGAATACATGGGAAGTGTTTTTTTCTGGTTAAAAGAATTTAGGAAAAGAGATTATGCTCTTACTCTGTTGCCCGCCCTTTCCTTCAAAACTTGACAGTCCTTTTTGCTTGCGCGTATAATATAAAAATATGGGCAAAAAACAAGTAATGGTTTGAAACCATAAAACAATCAACAGGATCATTACATGCAAATTATATAGGATTCAGTCTGTACGGAAAATACTGTATGGGCTGAATTGTATTCTCTCTGCTTTTGAAACCCCATAGGAATAGGGAGGAAACTATGGCTCAAAAAATTGATTCACAGAAAAAAACGCCGGACAAACGTGTGAAAAAAGAATACGATAATGACAGTATCCAGGTGCTTCGGGATGAAGAGCGCGTACGCAGGCGTCCGGCGGTTATTTTTGGATCCGATGGGATTGAGGGATGTGAACACGCGGTCTTTGAAATTCTGTCTAACTCCATTGACGAGGCGAGAGAGGGAGCAGGTGACCGTATTATCATTACAAGATACCGGGATCATTCGGTGGAAATAGAGGACTTTGGGCGCGGGATTCCGGTGGACTTTAATGAACGCGAACAGCGGTACAACTGGGAGCTTGTTTTCTGTGAGCTGTATGCAGGCGGAAAGTATAATACCAACGAAGGGGAAGGATATGAATATTCCCTTGGACTCAATGGCTTGGGCGCCTGTGCAACTCAGTACGCTTCCGAGTATTTTGACGTGCAAGTCTGCCGGGACGGGTATCTGTATACCTTGCATTTTGAAAAGGGGAAAAATGTTGGCGGACTGAAAAAAGAACCAACGAAACGCCGCCAGACCGGGACAAAACAACGTTGGCGCCCGGATTTGGAAGTTTTTACGGACATTGCGATTCCAGTGGAATTCTATGAAGATATGCTCAAACGCCAGGCAGTTGTCAATGCTGGGCTGGTGTTTGAATTCCGTAATGAGACGGAAAACGGGTTTGAGACAAGGGAATTTGTCTACCAAAACGGAATTTCCGACTATGTCCGGGAAATTGCCGGGGAAAACGCCCTGACTTCTGTGCAGACATTTCATGATGAACAAAAAGGACGGGATCGGGAAGACAAACCGGAATACAAGGTCAAGTTGAATGTGGCTTTTTGCTTTTCCAACCGGGAAAAACGTCTGGAATACTATCACAACTCCAGTTTTCTGGAACATGGTGGTTCCCCGGAACGCGCGGTACGGGCTGCGTTTGTGTTTTCCATTGACCAGTACCTTAAACAGGCGGGAAAATACCTGAAAAACGAGGGAAAAATTTCCTTTCAGGATGTCGAAGACTGCCTGATTCTGGTTTCCTCCTCTTTTTCGACGCAAACTTCCTATGAGAACCAGACGAAAAAGGCAATTACCAACAAGTTTATCTATGAGGCGATGAATTCCTTTCTCCGCCATTCCCTGGAAGTGTATTTTATCGAAAACCCGGATGAAGCAAACAAAATTGCGGAACAGGTGATCATCAACAAGCGCAGCCGTGAAAATGCAGAGAAAACCAGACTGAATTTGAAAAAGAAACTGGCTGGGACAGTAGACTTTGCAAACCGTGTGCAGAAGTTTGTCGATTGTCGGACAAAGGACGTCTCCCGCAGGGAAGTGTATATTGTGGAAGGTGATTCCGCGCTTGGCGCCTGCAAACTCGGCAGGGATTCCGAATTTCAGGCAATTATCCCAGTACGTGGGAAAATTCTCAATTGCCTGAAAGCAGAGTACGACAAAATTTTTAAAAATGAAATCATCACGGATCTTGTCAAGGTGCTTGGCTGCGGAGTGGAAGTCAAAACCAAAGCCAATAAAGAACTCTCCACTTTTGATATCAACGGGCTTCGTTGGAACAAGGTGGTCATTTGTACGGATGCAGACGTCGACGGTTTCCAGATCCGCACCCTGATTCTTACAATGATTTATCGCCTGATGCCGACTTTGATTGAACAGGGGTATGTGTACATTGCAGAGTCTCCGCTTTTTGAAATTACTACCAAGGATCAAACCTATTTTGCCTATACGGAAAAGGAAAAAGGCGAAATTTTGGAGAAAATCGGCAAGGCGAAATTCACCATCCAGCGTTCCAAAGGGCTGGGTGAAAATGAACCGGATATGATGTGGCTTACGACTATGAATCCCGAAACGAGAAGACTCATCCAGGTGACGATGGAGGACGCCGAGCAGGCGTTTGTTATGTTCGATGTTTTACTGGGGGATAACCTGTCCGGCAGAAAAGAATTTATTGCACAAAATGGAAATAAGTATTTGGAACTCACTGATGTGTCCTGATTGTGATAAAATGGAAAACCAGAGTTTTACGGAGGCAGTCTGATGGCAGCAAAAAGACCAAAAAAAGAACCGACAAACGCAAAGCGGGTCAATACTAAAGCCTATATTGCAGGGGCGGGCAGCATACTGCGCCAGCCGATTGACGACACGCTGGAACAAAACTATATGCCCTATGCCATGAGTGTGATTTTATCCCGTGCCATCCCGGAAATTGATGGATTTAAACCCTCCCATCGGAAACTGCTGTATACCATGTACAAGATGGGACTGCTCGGTTCCACAAGGACAAAATCGGCAAATATTGTCGGGCAAACGATGCGGCTAAATCCCCATGGAGACCAGACCATCTATGAGACAATGGTACGGCTTTCCCGAGGATATGAAGCACTACTCCATCCCTATGTCGATAGCAAGGGAAACTTTGGAAAAGCGTATTCCCGCGATATGGTCTATGCGGCGTCCCGTTATACTGAGGCAAAGCTGGAGGCCATCAGCGCGGAACTGTTTAAAGATATTGACAAGGACACAGTGGACTTTATCGACAACTATGACAATACCATGAAGGAGCCGGCGTTACTTCCGGCGACTTTCCCGTCCATCCTGGTCAATTCCAATGTGGGAATTGCAGTTGGGATGGCCAGTTCCATTTGTCCGTTTAATTTAAGCGAAGTCTGTGAAACCACGATTGCCCTGCTTAAAAACCCGGAGCATGTAATTGCAGATACCCTGAAGGCGCCGGACTTCCCGGGCGGCGGGACGATTTTATATGATCCAAAAGAACTGGATAAAATCTATGAGACCGGGCGAGGCGGAATCAAAGTGCGCTGCCGGTATAATTATGACAAGTCCCAAAACTGCATCGAGATTACCGAGATCCCTCCGACTACAACGGTGGAGGCGATTATGGACAAGGTGCTCGACTTGATGAAAGCGGGGAAGATACGGGAAATCTCCGACATGAGGGACGAAACCGACCTTGCAGGACTCAAAGTGACGATTGATTTGAAGCGCGGGATTGATCCGGAAAAGCTGATGCAAAAACTCTACAGGCTGACCCCATTGGAGGATACGTTTTCCTGTAATTTCAATGTGCTGATTGACGGATATCCAATGGTGCTTGGAATCCGAAAACTGTTAGGACATTGGATCCGTTTTCGGAAAGAATGCGTTGTACGCCGCACCTGTTTTGATTTGAAAAAGAAGCGAGAAAAACTACACTTGCTCAAGGGGCTTGCAAAAATTCTGCTGGATATTGACAAGGCAATTGCGATTATCCGCCAGACAGAAGAGGAAACTGAAGTGGTCTCCAATTTAATGATTGGCTTTGGGATTGATGCCACCCAGGCAGAATATGTCGCAGAAATCAAGCTGCGCCATCTTAATCGGGAGTATATTCTCAAGCGGACACAGGAGACGGAAAGCCTGGAAAAAGAAATTGTCCAAATGGAAGAAATCCTTGGCAGCGATAAAAAAATCAGCGCTATCATGATCTCGGAACTCAAGGAGGTCGGCAAGAAATACGGGCAACCACGAAAAAGCCTGATCGCGGACGTCAGTGCGGAAGAGATTTTTGAGGAAGAGGAAGAAATTCCGGATTACCCGGTCCATGTGTTCCTGACCAAAGAGGGGTATTTTAAAAAGATCACTCCTCAGTCCTTGCGGATGAGTTCGGAGCACAAACTCAAGCAGGGGGATGAACTCTTTTTATCCCTGGAATCCACCAACAATACGGAACTTCTGGTGTTTACCAATCTTCATCAGGTTTATAAGGCGCGCCTAAGCGATTTTGAAGACTCTAAAGCGAGCGTTCTCGGGGATTACCTGCCGGCCAAGCTTTCCATGGAAGAAGGGGAGACGGTAGTCTCCATTGCACTGACAAAGGATTATTCCGGGTACATGCTCTTTGTGTTCCGCGGAGGACGGGTGGCAAAAGTCCCGCTTGCCTCTTACCAGACAAAGACACGGCGCAAAAAACTGATGAACGCCTATTGCTCCAAACTGGAATTGTGCCAAATTTTAGCGCTTGCAGAGGACACGGAAATCATGCTCACTTTATCCAATGGACGGGTTTTGGCATTTTCCACTGCGCAGCTGGCGCCTAAACAGGCTAAGGACACCCAGGGTGTGATTGTTGCTTCCCTGAAGGGAAAAGTGACCGTGGCTGGTGCAGAACCGTTTGATGAAACGCGTTATCAAAATGCCGATCGCATCCGTGTAAAATCCCTGCCGTCGACCGGGGTGACCCCCAAAGATGCACAGGAGATGCAATTGAAATTAGGAGAATAAAAGAACCCGCCATGTTGGTTGTCATGGCGGGTTCTTTTTTCGTGTGTCGGAAACGAACGAGCTTCTAAAACCCGAAACCGTCTTTAAAGAGTTTGAAATACCAATCAATCTGAAAAAGCGGAGGTAAGTCTTAGAAACATTAGCGGATAAAGCTGGTACTAATTCTGCGTTCCGGTGTAGGGTAAGCAATTCCAGCTTGTTTTCCAGCTTCAATGCAGTTGAGCAACCAGGCCATATTGTCGGCCAATGTCCTCATGGTTTGAAGACCCTCCAAATCCTGTTTTACCTGCTCCGGTGTGTTGCCATGAACGCTGTTCCAGTATTGGGAGGATACGACCGGCATAGAGGAGATGGTAAAATACTTATTCAGTTGGTCGAAAGTTGCGCTGGCTCCGCCTCTGCGGCAACTGACAACCACAGCGCCCGGCTTAGAAGCAAAAGAGTCCTTGGCGTAAAACACGCGATCAAAAAAAGCCGAACAGGCGCCTGCCGCACTTGCATAGTGGACGGGTGCGCCGATGACAACCCCATCTGATTCGTGAATCAGATCGATGCATTCATTGACGCCGTCCTCCTCAAAGACACAATGCCCTGTTCCAGCACATCTCCCGCAGGCAATACAGGAGCGAATGGGTTGGTTTCCAATTTGGAACAGCTTCGTTTCGATCCCATGTTTATGGAGCTGTTTTTCCACTTCTGATAATGCAGTGTAGGTGCAGCCGTGTGCACGCGGGCTTCCGTTGACTAACAATACTTTCATAATCATTCCTCCATGGTTTGCACTTTTTGCGGATAATTTTTTGGGAAATATGATGGAGATCCATGGGTTTGAAACGGATACAAAGCCTAATAGAGGAACTTTGCCACACCGCAGTCATATTCTTGGCATGGCCGTCCACGGGGATCAGGCTGTCCGGCATATTCCCCTGCAAGAAGTTTGGGAGCGACTTCCAACAGTTTAGAAATGGTATTCGGAGAGACAGGAATCTGCCCGTGGGAGGGCAAGATTTCCCGGACCGAATCTCTGATCTGTTCGAGTTTATGGAGGCTCGCGATATAAGAGGGAAGATTTCGTCCCGGGCCAAATAGATAGATTGTCCCAGTTTGGACACTGTCCCCACTGATGAGGATTTCGTGTTCACGATCAAGGAGCGCAATGCTGCCGGGGGTGTGTCCGGGAATTAAAAGGACTTCAAAGTTCCACTTTCCCAGAGAAAGGGTATCCCCCTCCCAAAGAGGGTGCAGATTATCGCATGTATTCCCCTTTTGCGCATAATAATCGAATTCTGCGGGATGCATCCAGATTTCCTGAAATTGGTGATTACATCCAGTATGATCGCCATCTGCATGGGTATTGACCACAAAAATGGGGAGCTTTGTCAAGGACTGTACCAAGGAGCGTAAGTCCCCATTTCCAAAACCGGTATCCACCAACATGGCACGGTCATCCCCTTCGATGAAAAAGCAGCGCACTCCACCGTTTTCAATCCGAAAGAATCCGGGTTCCATTTCAATCGTTTCAAAGACATCCTGTTTCATGACAAAACTCCTTTCTGGAATTCTAATTTTTGTTTTTTCGTATTCTCGAGTATGGGTTTCGAATGACAGTGTTTCGCCGCTGTCATAACAATCAAAAAGAAAGGCTATTCTCATCATAATTATACCATAAATTTCCCGAATTCTGATGAGTATTTTCATGAATAATTCCATTTTCCGTAATTAGCGGTTGGTATTGGAAAACGAATCTTGACAAAATGAAGAGGAATTGATATACTATAACAGCGTTATATAACAATGTTATAAGAGGTGGTTCTTTGGGTTCCCAGGCAATTAATACGCTGGAACAGATTTTAGAAGCTGGAAAGCAGGAGTTTTTGGAAAAAGGATACCGCCAGGCTTCCCTTAGAAATATTACAAAGGGAGCTGGTGTGACAACGGGAGCGTTTTATGGATATTTCAAAAGCAAATCAGAACTGTTTGAGAGCTTGGTAGAAGTACCGGCCAAAACTTTTTTGGGGGCTTTTGAACGCGCACAGGAAGAATTTGCGGGGCTTCCACCGGAAGAACAGCCCGATCAGATGGGACGGATTTCCGGCAGTTGTATTGAATGGATGGTGGAATACATCTATCAACATTTTGATGCATTTCGTTTGATCCTCTGCTGTTCAGAAGGGACAAAGTATGAAAATTTTGTCCATACGATGGCGGAAATTGAAGTGGAAGGTACCCACCGATTTTTGGAGGTGCTCAAGGGATTGGGACATGTTGTGCCACATATTGATGAACAGCTGGAACATATTCTGGTAAGCGGATTATTTTCCTCTTTCTTTGAAATTGTTGTCCACGAAATGCCACAGGAAAAAGCTGTGCGGTATGTCAGAGAACTTCGGACATTTTATACGGCAGGTTGGCAAAAGATTATGGGGCTTTAGCCCTATAATTTTTACCATATAGTTAGTTTTAACTAACTTACAATAAGGAGTGATTTGATGGAAGGAAACAAGAAAAAACGGAGCAGCCTTGCCCGGCTGATGGAATATGCCGGAGGGCATAAAAAGCTCACCATTTTGGGGTGCGCCCTCTCAGGCATCTCCGCTATTTTGGCAATGGCCCCTTACATTTGCATCTGGTATGTCGCACGCGGGGTATTTGCATCGCTGTCCAATCTATCCGCGGCCCAGGGCCTTATACAATATGGATGGATTGCACTTGGATTGGCAGTTGCCAGTATGCTGGTGTATTTTGGAGCGCTGATGTGTACGCATTTGGCAGCTTTCCGGACAGCAAGAAACATGCGGAGTACTGCGGCAAAACATCTGGTAGACGTCCCTCTGGGATATTTCAGCCAGAGCCAATCCGGTAAACTCAGAAAGGCAATTGATGACAATGCAGGAATGACAGAATCGCTGTTGGCGCATCAGCTCCCGGATCTGATTGGCGCCATTGTGACTCCGTTTGCAGCAATTATCCTGCTATTCGTCTTTGACTGGCGGATGGGACTTATCTGCCTAATTCCAATAATTCTGGCAGTCTATTTGCTTACACGGATGATGGGCGGGAAAAATGCAAGGTTTTTCAGCCGTTATCAAAAGGCATTGGAAGATTTGAGCGCAGAAGCTACGGAGTATGTGCGAGGAATTCCGGTGGTAAAGGTTTTCCAGCAAACAGTTTACTCCTTCAAATCCTTTTATTCTTCCATTCTCAGCTACAGCAAATTGGCGGAAGATTATTCTATGTCATGCCGAAACCCGATGACCGGATTTACCACCGTTCTCAACAGCACATTCGTCCTGCTGATTCCCATGGGCATGATACTGTGCCAGGGTGCGTCTGATGGCTTTGCAGTTCTGGTAGACTTGCTGTTTTATATTCTCTTTACCCCCATGTGTGCATTGATGATGACCCGCATTATGTATGCAAGTGAGGCCAACATGGAGGCGGATGAGGCAGTCCGCAAACTGGATGAAATCATGGAAGTACAGCCGCTTGGGGAAGAAAATGGAAAACCCATTTCTCTAAGGGACAGTGGGATAGAATTGAAACATGTCACCTTTACCTATCCGGGCAGTGTTTCCCCCGCTTTAAAGGACGTCAGCTTTGTAATTCCACAGGGTTCTACAGTGGCCTTGGTTGGCCCCTCCGGAGGGGGCAAGACCACTGCGGCAAGCCTGATACCGAGATTTTGGGATCCGCAAGAGGGCCAGGTATTGGTAGGTGGAGTCGATGTCAAACGCCTGCCCTCTCAGC
Source organism: Candidatus Pseudoruminococcus merdavium (assembly GCA_904419745.1). Classification (GTDB taxonomy): domain Bacteria; phylum Bacillota; class Clostridia; order Oscillospirales; family Ruminococcaceae; genus Pseudoruminococcus_B; species Pseudoruminococcus_B merdavium. Next base: position 178,241 of record CAJFSS010000001.1, read on the forward strand.
AATTGATGGAACAAGTTGCGTTTGTTTTCCAGGATACCCGGCTTTTTAAAACAAGCCTTTTGGAGAATATTCGTGCAGCTCGTCCCGGTGCCACCGAACAGGAGGTGCTGAAAGCGGCTCATCTGGCCCAATGCGATGACATTCTTAAGAAATTTCCAAATGGTTTGAATACGATGGTGGGAAGCAAGGGGACATATCTCTCCGGAGGGGAATGCCAGAGGATTGCTCTGGCCAGAGCGATCTTGAAAGACGCGCCAATCATTGTCCTTGACGAGGCAACTGCATTTGCTGATCCCGAGAATGAGGCGCTGATCCAAAAAGCATTTGAAGCCCTGACAAGGGGAAAAACAGTTCTAATGATTGCCCATCGCCTCTCTACAGTACAAAATGCAGATCAGATTCTGGTATTGGAAGATGGACGGATTACGGAGCAGGGAACCCATCAGCAGCTTGTTGAAAAACAGGGGACTTATGCCAAGATGTGGAAGGATTACCGGACTTCTGCGCAGTGGAAAGTCGGAAAGGAGATGCGCGTATGATTCGAAAACTGCAAAAGACCTTTGCTTTGTCAAAACAAGGCGCAAAGGATCTGGTAAAAGCCACCCTTCTCACCGTGCTCGCCAATTTGAGCCTGATGTTTCCGGTTGGCCTGTTGATTTTAGTCCTTTCCAATATCATGGATGCACTGCAAAGCGGAGGGAATCCAGCCGCCGGTGTTTGGGGCTACACGGCACTGGCCGTCCTGCTTGCAGTACTTATTTATCTGATTCATTGGATTCAATATAAAAGCCTGTATATTGCAACATACAAGGAAAGTGCAAACCGCCGGGTCAGTCTTGCAGAAAAACTGCGCCAGCTCCCGCTTTCCTTTTTTGGGCAACGGGATCTGTCCGATTTGACTGCGACTATTATGGCGGATTGCAGTTCACTCGAACAAGCCTTTTCGCATTATATTCCGCAGTTATTCGGAACAGTGATTTCTACGGTTCTGATTGCAATCGGCCTATTCTGTATGGATTGGAGAATGGCACTGGCCGCAGTTTGGGTGGTTCCTGTGTCCGCCGTTCTGGTTGTGGGTTCCAAGTGGATTCAGGACAAATTTGGCACAAAAAATATTTTGGCAAAACGGGCGACTACGGACGCCTTGCAGGAATTGCTTGAAACCATCAAGGATATCAAAGCCTGTAACCAAAAAGAAAAGTATCTTGACACTTTGGAAGAAAAACTGAAAGGGGAAGAGCGCGCTGCCATTCGCTCTGAACTGGCAACCGGCGTTTTTGTCACTTCGGCCCAGGCATTTCTGCGCATCGGAATTGCAACAACGATTCTTGCTGGGATTACGCTGCTGGTCTCCGGTCAGATTGACTTGGTACTGTTCTTAATTTTCCTCATTGTTGTATCCAGGTTGTATGATCCACTGAATGTGTGCTATATGAACCTGGCGGCGACTTTTAGTGCAAAACTGAAAATTGAACGAATGCGTGCCATTGAGGAACAGCCGGTACAGACAGGAGCGGAAAACTATACTCCGAACGGATATGATATTTCGTTTGACCGTGTAAAATTTGCATACCATGAAAACGAAGGAGTATTGGAGGACGTCTCTTTTACTGCAAAACAAGGGGAGGTGACGGCGCTTGTCGGCCCCTCTGGCGGAGGAAAGAGTACAGCAACCAAACTTGCCGCAAGGTTTTGGGATGTAAATAACGGGAAAATTACAATTGGAGGAGTGGATATCTCCACCATTGATCCGGAGGCGCTACTGAAAAACTATGCGATCGTTTTCCAGGATGTTGTTTTATTCCATGATACCGTGATGGAAAATATCCGGCTGGGACGCAGAGATGCAACGGACGAAGAGGTGCTTGCTGCGGCCAAAGCTGCACAGTGCGACGAATTTGTACAAAAACTACCGGATGGTTATCAGACCATAATCGGAGAAAATGGTTCTACGCTTTCGGGAGGGGAACGCCAGCGTATTTCCATTGCCCGTGCAGTCCTGAAGGATGCGCCTGTTATCCTCCTGGATGAGGCGACAGCAAGCCTGGATGTAGAAAATGAAACTGCGGTTCAGGCTGCTCTCTCCCGTTTGGTACGGGATAAGACTGTGCTAATCATTGCTCACCGAATGCGTACTGTGATGGGCGCGGATAAGGTGGTTGTCCTTTCCGGAGGAAAAATCGCGGAGATGGGAACCCCGGATCATCTGATGAGACACAATGGAATTTTTGCACACATGGTGGAATTGCAGACCCAGAGCCAAAACTGGATGTTGCAGTAAAATGCAAAATAAATAGAATTTGAAGATTTCCTTAAAAAGTCACCGCGTCCTATACTGTGTGTATAGGACGCGGTGACTTTTTAAGGAAATATAATGCGGCTAGGTATTCCGTATGGATTACAAGCATAACCCGATATGCGTCTAGGTCAACATGATGAGAAGCGTTGATAAAAGAAATTTTTGGATGTGAGGACAAGAGAAGGTGCCCACTTTGAGTAAAAGAAAGAGTCTGAACGCGAATTGCATCCAGACTCAGTGAGTAGCGTTGACAAAATAGATACCGGCTATAAGCGCGGGCGCAAAACAAAACGCACCCCACAAAAGTGGGGTGCGCGTCTTGGGAGCGGCAGTTTGCCGCTGGAGCTACTGGTCGGACTCGAACCGACGGCCTGCGCATTACGAATGCGCTGCTCTACCAACTGAGCCACAGTAGCATAAAAATTGGAATTTTGGTCATACTCGAAGAAAGTCACAACCAATATTATAACAAGAAAAAGCGGATAGTCAAGATGTTTTCAAGAAAAATTGATTTACTTCGCAACTTCCTTATAGTATAATAAAATCGTTTGAAGCCAAGATGCAATCCGAGGTTTCACTTTTAAAAGATTTTTAGGGCGATTCGGTTTCCGAGTGTTAACGGCTCTATGGATATCATGGAACAAAGGAGGATTCCACATGGTAGTAGAGTGCATCACGACAGCGGCAATTATCCTGTTGATTGCGTTTACGTTCCTGCGTGCTGGAAGGACAAATTATGCGGTTGCTGTGCTTCCACTGGCATTAGTTCCCGTGGTACATGTTATAGCAGGCTGGTGTGCAAAATATTTTGCACAGCTTTTGGGGGCGCGTGTTGGCCTTATAATTCTCTGTGTGGATTTGCTGGGGCTTGTCATTTCCTGCATTTTATATGGCGTCTTTGTCAATACAATTTCCTCCAAAGGTTCCAGAAAGACATATCTTATCTGCTGTGGTGCATTTTCTGTAATTTTCACCTTTCTTTTGATGCGTGGGGTAGTGGATACGCATTTTGTCCATTAACAAATTTCCCGAAAGAAAAAGGGCGAGTACAAGCAAAAAATGCTTGACTTTGCCCTTTATTTGCCGTATACTATTATAATGTATCAAAATGGACAATCACGCCCTCAAGAATAATGGTATTATAGCACAGGGTACACAAAAACACAAGACCTAAAATGCAAAAACTAAAACAAGGCGACGGTTTTGTTTTAGTGTTTACATTGTGTCGGACTGCAAATAGATTGAATGGAGTGAGCAAAGCCTATGGTGAATGTCAAGCCAGTACAGCTGGGCAAGAACGTACGAATGAGCTTTTCGCGGATTAATGAGGTTTTGGAAATGCCAAACCTGATTGAAATCCAGAAAAACTCATACCAATGGTTCCTCGAGGAAGGCCTGAAAGAGGTTTTCCACGACGTCTCAGCGATTACGGACTACACCGGAAACCTGGTACTCGATTTTATTGACTACCGCCTTGACGAGCAGCCGAAATATTCGGTGGAAGAGTGCAAGGAACGGGATGCCACTTACGCGGCTCCGCTTCGTGTGCGCGCACGGCTTTTGAACAAGGAAACCGGCGAAGTCAAAGAGCAGGAAATTTTTATGGGCGATTTTCCTCTCATGACAGAAAGCGGTACCTTTGTCATTAACGGCGCGGAACGTGCGATTGTTTCCCAGCTCGTTCGTTCTCCCGGTGTTTACTATGGAATGAATTTTGACAAAACCGGTAAAAAACTGTTTAATGCAACAGTAATCCCGAACCGCGGCGCTTGGCTGGAATACGAGACGGATTCCAACGATATTTTCTACGTCCGTATCGATAAAAACAGAAAGCTCCCGGTAACCACATTTATCCGTGCTCTTGGTCTGTCGACTGATCAGCAGATTATTGACTTCTTTGGTGAAGACGACCGCATGCTTGCTACCATTCAAAAGGATGCGACCAAAAATACCGAGGAAGCGCTACTGGAAGTATATCGGAAGCTCCGTCCGGGCGAACCTCCGACGATTGAGAGCGCGCAATCTCATCTTGACATGCTCTTCTTCGATCCGAGAAGATACGACATGTCCAAAGTGGGACGCTACAAATACAATAAGAAACTTGCTTTGGGTACCCGGATTACTGGAAAGACCCTGGCTCAGCCGGTTGTCAACCCATTGACCGGTGAGATCATTGCGGAAGAAGGCCAGACTCTTACCCGGGAAATGGCTCATGATATTGAGCGCAGCGGTGTGGATACCGTTTACCTGAATGTGGAAGACAAACTGGTAAAGGTCATCTCCAACGGTATGGTAAACCTGGCTGATTTTGTCTCCTTTGATCCTCTGGAAGAGCTCGGCATCAAGGAGAAAGTCCGCTTCAGCGTACTTCGCGAAATCCTTGAAAGTGCTGCGGATGAAGATGCTTTGAAGGAGGCTATTTCTGCACGCATTGACGAGCTGATTCCAAAGCATATCATTATTGATGATATCTTTTCCACGATTAACTATTTGAATAATCTTGGCTATGAGGTTGGTACGACTGATGATATCGACCACTTGGGCAACCGTAGAATCCGTTCTGTTGGGGAGCTGCTCCAAAACCAGTTCCGGATTGGTTTTTCCAGAATGGAACGTGTCATCCGCGAGAGAATGACCCTTCAGGCACAGGACATGGATATTGTGACCCCGCAGGCGTTGATCAATATTCGTCCAGTTGTCGCTGCCATCAAGGAATTCTTCGGTTCTTCCCCGCTGTCCCAGTTCATGGATCAGAACAATCCTCTGGCAGAACTGACTCATAAGAGACGTCTTTCCGCATTGGGACCAGGTGGTTTGTCCCGTGACCGTGCAGGATTTGAGGTCCGTGACGTCCACTATACTCATTACGGACGCATGTGTCCGATTGAGACCCCAGAAGGCCCAAACATCGGACTTATCTCCTACCTTGCGACCTATGCAAGAATTAATGAATATGGCTTTATTGAAGCGCCCTACCGCCGTGTGGATAAAGAAACCGGCGTAGTCACCGATGAAGTCACTTATATGACTGCGGATATGGAAGATGAATATGTTGTCGCCCAGGCAAACGAACCGTTGGATGAAAATCACCGTTTTGCAAACCAGCGCGTCAATGTCCGTTTCCGTGACCAGATTGTATCCATGGACAGAGCCCGCGTTGATTATATGGATGTTTCCCCGAAGATGGTTGTCTCCGTGGCAACGGCTATGATTCCGTTTTTGGAAAACGATGACGCAAACCGTGCTCTGATGGGTGCAAACATGCAGCGTCAGGCAGTTCCTCTGCTCAAAACGGAATCTCCGATTGTTGGAACCGGCATGGAGTACAAGGCGGCAGTGGATTCCGGCGTCTGCGTCCTTGCAAAAGAGGACGGCGTTGTCGAGCGCGTAAGCGCGGACGAAATTGTCATCCGGAATGAGCAGGGCGCAAATCGTACCTATAAACTGATTAAGTTCATGCGTTCCAACCAGGGGACCTGCATTAACCAGCGCCCGATTGTCGAGCTTGGTGAAAAAGTCACTAAAGGGCAGGTCATTGCTGACGGCCCTGCAACCAGCAATGGGGAAATCAGCCTTGGTAAAAATGCCCTGGTCGGATTTATGACATGGGAAGGCTATAACTACGAGGACGCAGTCCTTTTAAACGAGAAGCTTGTCCGCGACGATGTTTATACCTCTATCCATATTGAGGAATACGAGACGGAAGCGCGCGACACAAAACTTGGGCCTGAGGAAATCACTCGCGACATCCCGAATGTCGGTGAGGACGCGCTCAAAGATCTGGACGACCGCGGAATTATCCGCATCGGTGCAGAAGTTCGTTCCGGCGATATCCTCGTCGGCAAAGTCACTCCGAAGGGAGAGACAGAACTGACGGCGGAAGAGCGCCTGTTGCGCGCCATTTTTGGTGAAAAGGCAAGGGAAGTCCGCGATACATCCCTAAAAGTCCCACATGGGGAATATGGAATTGTCGTCGACGTCAAAGTCTTTACAAGAGAAAACAGTGATGAGCTCAGCCCAGGCGTCAATATGGTTGTCCGCTGCTATGTAGCGCAGAAGAGAAAAATCTCTGTCGGCGACAAAATGGCGGGACGCCATGGAAACAAGGGTGTCGTTTCCCGCATTCTCCCGCAGGAAGATATGCCGTTTTTACCGGACGGTACTCCGCTTGATATCGTGCTCAACCCGCTGGGCGTTCCGTCCCGTATGAATATCGGGCAGGTATTGGAAGTGCATCTGGGTTATGCTGCCAAAGCACTTGGGTGGAAGATCATGACCCCGGTCTTCGATGGCGCAAACGAGGAGGACATCCGCGACGCCTTGCGTGAAGCGGGCTATGCGGAGGACGGAAAAGTCCAGCTTTATGACGGACGTACTGGCGAGCCGTTTGACAACCGTGTCACTGTTGGCTACATGTATTACCTCAAACTTCATCATTTGGTTGATGATAAAATCCACGCACGTTCTACTGGCCCGTACTCTCTGGTTACGCAGCAGCCTCTGGGTGGTAAAGCCCAGTTCGGCGGACAGCGTTTCGGTGAGATGGAGGTTTGGGCTCTGGAGGCATATGGCGCAGCCTATACCCTTCAGGAGATTTTGACCGTCAAATCCGACGATGTGGTTGGCCGTGTCAAGACCTATGAGGCCATCGTCAAAGGACAGAATGTCCCAACTCCAGGAATTCCGGAAGCTTGCAAAGTCCTTATCAAGGAACTTCAGTCCCTTGCACTCGATATCCGTGTGCTGGATAAAGACGGAAATGAAATCGACCTCAAGCAGGATTTTGATGATGACGACGATATCGGTATGCATCATATGGATGACGGCGCATTTGAAAATGTTGCAGTCGAAGGTGATATGGAAGGCTATGCCGTCCATGATGCGGAGGATGAGGATACTGGTATGACAGATATTGGTGAGCCGACAGAGGAAGACACCTTGGAGGAAGAACCGGAAACTCTCTTTGATGAGGTGGATAGTTTTGACCTCGGCAAAGATGTATTTGGCGACGAAGAAGAATTCTAAGAGAGAGGGGTCGTAATTTTGGAATTTAACGCATTTGAATCCATGAAAATCGGCCTTGCTTCTCCGGAACAGATCCGCGAGTGGTCTTATGGAGAGGTCAAGAAACCGGAGACGATAAATTACAGGACGCTCAAACCGGAGCGCGACGGCCTTTTCTGCGAACGCATTTTTGGGCCGACAAAGGACTGGGAATGCCACTGCGGCAAATATAAGAGGATCCGCTACAAGGGTAAAATCTGTGACCGCTGCGGGGTTGAAGTGACCCGTGCAAAAGTTAGAAGAGAGAGGATGGGCCACATTGAGCTGGCCGCTCCTGTCTCCCATATCTGGTATTTCAAGGGAATCCCCTCACGCATGGGCCTGATTCTGGATATTTCCCCGAGGCTGCTCGAGAAGGTTCTCTACTTTGCAGCTTATATTGTCACCGATCCGGGGAATACCCCGCTGGAAACGAATCAGCTGCTGACAGAAAAAGAATACCGTGATATGCGGGAAAAATACGAAGATGAATTCAAAGCCGGCATGGGTGCAGAGGCTATTAAGGAACTGCTCCAGAAGCTGGATTTGGAAAAACTCGCAGTGGAGCTCAAAGAGGAACTCGATGCCTCTACCGGCCAAAAACGTGCGAGAATCCTCAAGAGGCTGGAGGTTGTGGAGGCGTTCCGCACTTCCGGCAACAAACCGGAGTGGATGATTCTCGACGTCATCCCGGTTATCCCGCCCGATATCCGCCCGATGGTACAGCTGGATGGCGGCCGTTTCGCCACCTCCGATCTGAATGATTTGTACCGCCGTGTCATCAACCGGAACAACCGCCTGAAAAGGTTGTTAGAACTTGGTGCTCCGGATATCATTGTCCGCAATGAGAAGAGAATGCTTCAGGAAGCGGTTGACGCATTGATTGACAACGGCAGACGCGGCCGTCCGGTGACAGGCCCGAACAACCGTCCACTCAAATCCCTTTCCGATATGCTCAAGGGAAAACAGGGACGTTTCCGCCAGAACCTGCTCGGAAAACGTGTCGACTACTCCGGACGTTCGGTTATCGTAGTTGGTCCGGAACTGAAAATGTATCAGTGTGGCCTTCCGAAAGAGATGGCTCTGGAGCTGTTTAAGCCCTTTGTCATGAAACGCCTGGTGGAGACTGGCAAGGCTGGGAATATCAAGAGCGCCCGCAAGATGGTTGACCGTGCAAAGGATGACGTCTGGGACGCTTTGGAAATCGTGATCAAAGACCATCCGGTTTTGCTCAACCGTGCGCCGACCCTGCATAGACTGGGTATCCAGGCATTTGAACCCGTCCTGGTAGAAGGCAGGGCGCTGAAGCTCCACCCGCTCGTCTGTACCGCATACAACGCGGACTTCGACGGCGACCAGATGGCGGTCCATGTTCCTCTGTCCGCAGAGGCACAGGCAGAGGCAAGGTTCCTTATGCTTGCTGCAAACAACCTGCTCAAGCCGTCCGACGGACGCCCGGTTGCAGTCCCGACGCAGGATATGATTCTCGGCTCCTACTACCTGACCTTGGTCAAAGAAGGAGAGCCAGGGGAAGGTAAGGTCTTCCGCGACGTCAACGAGGCCCTGATGGCGTATCAAGCTGGCGTTGTTGGACTCCATGCTCCTATTCGCGTGCGTGTTTCCAAAGAGATTGGTGGACATAAGATTACCAAGCTCATCGATGCAACCGTCGGCCGTTTGATTTTCAATACTCCAATCCCACAGGATTTAGGGTATGTGGATCGTCAAAACTCCGACAGCGTCCTTGACCTTGAAGTTGCTTTCCTGGTTGGCAAAAAACAACTTGGAAACATTATTGACCGCTGTATCAAAGTCCACGGTACCACCCGTACTTCTGAAATCCTGGATGAGATTAAAGCCCAGGGCTACAAGTATTCCACAAAAGGTGCGATTACGGTTTCTGTCGCGGATGCCGTCATTCCACCACAGAAGAAAGAACTTCTGGCGGAAGCAGACGCGCAGATTGATAAGGTTACCAAGCAGTACCGCAGAGGTCTTATCTCGGATGAAGAGCGGTACAATGCGGTTATTAAAACCTGGAATGAGACAACCGATAAGGTTGCTGACGCGCTGAAAGACAACTTGGGCCAGTATAACCCAATCTTTATGATGGCGGATTCCGGTGCGCGTGGTTCCATGAACCAGATTCGTCAGCTTGCCGGAATGCGCGGACTGATTGCAAATACCTCCGGTCATGCAATCGAAATTCCAATTCGTTCCAACTACCGTGAAGGGTTGAATATCCTGGAATACTTCATTTCTTCCCGTGGTGCGAGAAAAGGACTTGCCGATACTGCTCTGAGAACGGCAGACTCCGGTTACCTGACTCGTCGTCTGGTTGACGTCTCCCAGGATGTCATCGTCCGTCAGGATGACTGCGGTACCCATAATGGTATCTATGTGTATGACATCAAGGATGGCAATGAGATGATCGAGGATATGCAGGAACGTCTGGTTGGACGTTATCCGGCAGAGGACATCATTGATCCGCAGACCGGGGAAGTCCTGGTCAGCCGGGAAAAGATGATGACCGATGTGGATGCCGCCAAAGTTGTCAAAGCAGGCATTAAGCGCGTGAAGATCCGCTCCATTCTCACCTGTGCTTCTAAGCAGGGAATCTGCGCACACTGCTATGGCGCAAACCTTGCAAACGGAAAATCCGCCGCAATCGGCGAGGCTGTTGGTATTATTGCCGCGCAGTCCATTGGTGAGCCGGGTACCCAGCTGACCATGCGTACCTTCCATACGGGCGGTATCGCAAACGCCGAGGATATCACACAGGGTCTCCCCCGTGTCGAAGAATTGTTTGAGGGCAGAAAGCCAAAACATCTCGCTATTATCAGCGAAATCGCCGGTGAGGTACGGATTGACGAAATTAAGAAAAACCGTCACGCAATCGTCTTTAATAAGGAAACCGGGGAAGAGGCAAGCTATCTGATTCCTTACGGTTCCAGATTGAAAGTAAATGACGGGGATGTTATTGAAGCGGGCGACCTCATCACAGAGGGCTCTGTCAATCCGCATGATGTCCTGGCGATTAAGGGAGAGGAAGCTGTCCAGGATTACCTGATTCAAGAAGTACAGAGAGTCTACCGGATGCAGGGTGTTGATGTCAATGACAAGCACATTGAAGTCATTGTCCGTCAGATGATGCGTAAAGTCCGTGTGGACGATGCAGGCGACACGACGCTGCTTGCTGGTTCCATGATTGATAAGAGCGAATTTGAAACTGCCAATGAGGAAATTGAGGCAAGAGTTGCGGCAGGGGAAACGGATCTTCGTCCTGCTACCTGTGTGCCGGTTCTGCTTGGTATTACCAAAGCTTCCCTGGCAACGGATTCTTTCCTCTCTGCAGCATCCTTCCAGGAGACCACAAGAGTGCTCACCGATGCGGCAATTAAAGGAAAAGTTGATCCGTTGCTCGGCTTGAAAGAAAATGTTATCATTGGTAAGCTGGTTCCTGCTGGAACTGGTATGGCATGTTACCGCGATGTAGGGGTATTGGAAGAGAATAATTCCTCCGCAGAAGTATTGACAAATAGCGCGGAATAATGCTAAAATATGTACTTGTGTGTAAAACACAAAAATGTGATGTGAAAAGTGGGCTTTTTAACCAAAGCCCCACTTCCACATAAAGAATTTTTTAGTGAGGAGGTGCAATATGCCAACCTTTAACCAGCTTGTTCGTAAGGGCAGACAGGATGTAGAGAAAAAATCCGGCGCACCTGCGCTTCAGAGAGGATATAACTCCAAGAAACGTGAGTACACCGACCATAACTCTCCACAAAAGCGTGGTGTCTGCACAGCAGTCCGTACCATGACCCCGAAAAAGCCGAACTCCGCTCTCAGAAAGATTGCCAGAGTTAAGCTCACCAACGGGATTGAGGTCACTGCTTACATCCCGGGTATCGGCCATAATCTTCAGGAGCATAGCGTTGTCCTGATCCGTGGCGGACGTGTTAAGGACCTTCCTGGTACACGTTACCATATTATCCGTGGAACTCTTGATGCACAGGGTGTAGCCAAGAGAATGCAAGCCCGTTCCAAATACGGTGCTAAACGTCCGAAGGCTGGTGCATCAAAGTAATCAAAGCCCCAAGTAGCATTTTTGCTGCCGATGAGTGGCTATCTATAGAAATTGGATAGACTCTTCATTGGCAAACGGGAGTTTTGGAACTTTCGAGTACCTGAGATATCATTTATGTGAAGGAGGGAAGCGAAGTGCCAAGAAGAGGTCGTATCGCAAAAAGAGACGTACTGCCGGATCCGCTGTACAATTCCAAGCTCGTGACCCGTCTTATCAACAACATTATGTATGATGGTAAGAAAGGTGTTGCACAGAAGATTGTCTACGGTGCATTCGACATCGTCCATGAAAAAACCGGTAAAGAAGCCCTTGAAGTTTTTGAGGAAGCTATGGAAAACATCATGCCGGTCCTGGAGGTCAAAGCCCGCCGTGTCGGTGGTGCCACCTATCAGGTCCCGATGGAAGTCCGTCCGGAAAGAAGACAGACTTTGGGTCTGCGTTGGATCACAACTTATTCCCGCAACCGTTCTGAAAAGACCATGAAAGAAAGACTGGCAGGAGAAATCCTGGATGCAGTCAATGGCAATGGCGGTGCGGTGAAGAAACGCGAAGATACCCACAAGATGGCAGAGGCAAACAAGGCTTTTGCACATTACAGATGGTAGTTTTTCCCGCGTGTTGTGTATATGTCTGTGGATAACGGACAAACATGTTGTTAAATAGAAGTGCAGGGCGCCCTGCGGCTTGAAAAAGCTGTATTGCGCCTTGCTCCCTAATTTTTGCTATCGATTAACAAGGAGGACAATATGCCAAGAGAAATCCCACTCGAGCTTACTCGTAATATTGGCATTATGGCCCACATTGACGCCGGTAAGACCACTGCAACTGAGCGTATCCTGTACTATACAGGTCGTACTCATAAGATTGGTGATACCCACGAAGGTACGGCTACAATGGACTGGATGGAGCAGGAGCAGGAAAGAGGTATTACCATCACCTCCGCTGCTACTACTGCATTCTGGAAAGGCCATCGTATCAATATCATTGATACACCGGGACACGTTGACTTCACTGTAGAAGTTGAGCGTTCTCTGCGCGTACTGGACGGCTCTGTCACAGTTTTCTGTGCAAAGGGCGGCGTTGAGCCCCAGTCTGAGACTGTTTGGCGCCAGGCTGATAAATACCATGTACCGCGTATGGCTTTTGTCAACAAGATGGATATTATGGGCGCTGATTTTTATAACGTCGTTTCCATGATGCACGACAGACTGAAATGTAATGCTATTCCTATTCAGCTGCCAATCGGCGCAGAGGATACTTTTGTCGGCGTCATCGATCTTGTTGAGATGCATGCAATTATCTATCACAACGATCTCGGTACGGACTTTACCGTAGAAGAGATCCCTGCTGATATGAAAGAGAAGGCAGAAGAATACCACAGCCAGTTGATGGAAGCGGTTGCAGAACTCGACGAGGAACTGATGATGAAGTACCTCGATGGAGAAGAGATTACAACTGACGAAATCAAAAAGGCAATCAGAAAAGGCACCATTTCCAATGAATTTGTCCCTGTCCTGTGTGGTACTGCATATCGTAACAAGGGTGTTCAGCCTTTGCTTGATGCAATCGTTGACTTTATGCCATCCCCGGTTGATGTCGACCATATCACTGGAATCAATCCGGAAACCGGTGAAGAAGAAGTCAGACCGTCCGATGATTCTCATCCGTTTGCGGCGCTTGCATTCAAAATTGCTACCGATCCATACGTTGGAAAACTCTGCTTCTTCCGCGTATATTCCGGTTCTGTAGATGCTGGTACCACTGTCTACAATGCTAACAAGGATAACAATGAGAGAATTGGCCGTATCCTTCAGATGCACGCAAACCATAGACAGGATATTGAAACCTGCTACGCAGGAGATATCGCCGCAGCTGTTGGCCTGAAAAATACAACAACTGGTGACACCCTCTGTGATCCCAAGGCTCCGATTATTCTTGAGTCCATGGAATTCCCAGAGCCGGTTATCCGTGTTGCAATTGAGCCGAAGACTAAGGCAGGCCAGGAGAAAATGGGCATTGCGCTTGCAAAACTGGCGGAAGAAGATCCGACTTTCAGAACTTATACCGATGAGGAAACCGGCCAGACTATCATTGCCGGCATGGGTGAACTCCATCTGGAAATTATTGTCGACAGACTTCTTCGCGAGTTTAAAGTTGAGGCAAATGTTGGTAAACCTCAGGTTTCTTATAAAGAGACCATCAAAGGCAATGCAGATGTTGACATGAAATATGCTAGACAGTCCGGTGGACGTGGTCAGTACGGTCATGTTAAAATCCGCGTTGAACCCAACGAAAGCGGTAAGGGCTATGAGTTCAAAAACGCAATCGTTGGCGGTGCCATCCCGAAAGAGTATATTCCTGCGGTTGATGCAGGTATCCAGGGAGCACTTCAAACCGGTATTCTTGCAGGGTATCCGGTTGTGGATGTCAAAGTCGAACTCTATGATGGTTCCTATCATGAGGTTGACTCCTCTGAAATGGCATTCAAGATTGCCGGTTCTATGGCAATCAAAGAGGCTCTCAGAAAAGCAGGCTCCATTATCCTTGAGCCGATTATGAAAGTTGTTGTCATCACTCCGGAAGATTATATGGGTGATGTTATCGGTGACCTCAACTCCCGCCGTGGCCAGATCCAGGGCATGGAGCCGAGAAACGGTAGCGAGGAAATTACAGCAATGGTTCCTCTGTCTGAGATGTTCGGTTATGCAACCGATCTTCGTTCTAGGACTCAGGGCCGTGGCCAGTATTCTATGGAACCGAGCCACTATATTGAGGTACCGAAGTCCATTGCAGAATCTATTATGTCTGCAAGGGCAAAAAATGACTGATTTTAGGCGTAAAAACCTTGAATTTTATCACAATACTTGCTACAATACCAAGTGAGCGAATCCTAAGCTTACTTAGATTAAGGGAGGAACAGTAAAATGGCAAAGGCTAAATTCGAACGTACCAAGCCACATGTTAACATTGGTACTATCGGTCACGTTGACCACGGCAAAACCACTCTGACTGCAGCTATCACCAAGACTCTGGCTCTCAAAGGCCAGGCTAAGTACGAAGCATATGATATGATTGATAAGGCTCCGGAAGAGAGAGAGCGCGGAATCACCATCAACACTGCTCACGTTGAGTATGAGACCGACAAGCGTCACTATGCACATGTTGACTGCCCGGGACATGCTGACTATGTCAAGAACATGATCACTGGTGCTGCTCAGATGGACGGCGCTATTCTGGTTGTTTCTGCTGCTGACGGCCCAATGCCGCAGACTCGTGAGCACATCCTGCTCTCCCGTCAGGTAGGCGTTCCGTATATCGTTGTTTTCATGAACAAAGCTGACCAGGTTGACGATCCTGAGCTGCTTGAGCTCGTTGAGATGGAAATCCGTGAGCTCCTCACTGAGTATGAGTTCCCTGGCGATGACATTCCTATCATCAAAGGTTCTGCTCTTCAGGCTCTGGAAGCTCCAGACGATCTGAATGATCCGGCTTACAAACCAATCCTTGAGCTCATGGACGCTGTTGACAGCTACATTCCGACTCCGGAGCGTAAAGCTGACCTGCCGTTCCTGATGCCTGTTGAGGACGTCTTCACCATTACTGGCCGTGGTACCGTTGCTACTGGTAGAGTTGAGCGTGGACAGCTTAACACTTCTGATGAGGTTGAAATTGTCGGCCTTTCTGAAGAGAAGAAGAAGACTGTTGTTACTGGTATCGAGATGTTCCGTAAAATCCTTGACTATGCTGAGGCCGGCGATAACATCGGTGCTCTGCTCCGTGGTATCCAGCGTACAGAGATCGAGCGTGGACAGGTTCTCTGCAAACCAGGCTCCATTCATCCGCATACCAAATTCCATGGCTCTGTCTACGTACTGAAGAAGGAAGAGGGCGGTCGTCATACTCCGTTCTTCAACAACTACAGACGTCAGTTCTATTTCAGAACCACTGACGTTACTGGCGTTATCACTCTTCCAGAAGGCACAGAGATGTGCATGCCTGGCGATAACGTAGAGATGGACGTTGAGCTCATCACCCCGATCGCTATCGAGGAAGGCCTCCGTTTCGCTATTCGTGAGGGCGGCCGTACCGTTGGTTCTGGCGTTGTTACTAAGATCAACGAGTAATTTCTGTTTACAGAATTAAAAGACCAAGGAGTTTTCTCCTTGGTCTTTTTTTAACTTCTGGATCCTTTTTATAAGTACGAAAATAAAAAACAGGGTTGCCAATGGCAACCCTGTTTTTTCTATAATAGCATTATCTTATTGCATCCAAAAGAGCTTGTGTACGGTCTGTACGTTCCCATTTTACCAAAAGCTCTTCTCTGCCCATGTGGCCATAAGCAGCAAGTTTTTGGTAAATAGGACGGCGGAGATCTAAGTCACGGATGATTGCAGAAGGACGAAGGTCAAATACTTTTTCGACTGCCGTGGCAAGAATATCATCAGAGACCGTTCCTGTCCCGTAGGTGTTGACATATATGGAAACTGGATGTGCAACACCAATCGCATAGGCAAGCTGAATTTCACAGCGTTTGGCAAGACCGGCAGCAACAATGTTCTTGGCGACATATCGCGCCGCATAGGCGGCTGAGCGGTCAACTTTTGATGGATCTTTGCCGGAGAATGCACCGCCCCCATGGCTGGCTGTACCGCCATAAGTATCCACAATAATTTTTCGTCCGGTCAGTCCACTGTCTCCCTGCGGGCCGCCAATGACAAAACGTCCTGTTGGATTGACATAAATTTTTGTGTTCTCATCCATCATCTCGGGGTCAATGACCGGCTTAATTACATGTTCAATAATATCCTTCCGAATTGTCTCCAAGGATACTTCTGCGCCGTGCTGGGAGGAAATGACGACGGCTTCTATCCGTATAGGTCTGTCGTCCTCATATTCCACAGTGACCTGACTCTTTCCATCCGGACGCAGATAATCCAATGTGCCGTTTTTGCGCACCTCTGTCAGTCTTTTGGCCAGTTTATGCGCCAAAGAAATCGGCAATGGCATAAGCTCCGGGGTTTCATCACAGGCATATCCGAACATCATGCCCTGATCTCCGGCTCCCTGGTCGTTTTCATCATTCTCAAGTCCTTCTTTTACTTCCAAAGCTCTGTCCACGCCCATTGCAATATCCGGGGACTGCTCGTCAATCGAGGTGATGACCGCACAGGTATCGCAGTCAAATCCAAATTTTGCACGGTCGTATCCGATTTCGCGGATGACATTACGGGCAATTTTAGGGATATCTACATAGCATTTGGTCGTAATTTCACCCATAATATTGACAAGGCCGGTGGTAACGGTGGTTTCACAGGCAACGCGTGCATAGGGATCCTGGGCAATGATGGCGTCCAGGACAGCATCGGAAATCTGATCACAGATTTTATCCGGATGTCCTTCGGTTACAGATTCAGAAGTGAAAAAATGTTTCATCAAATCCATCCTTTCTAAAAAACTTTCGTGTATGACAAAAAGAAAAGCGTCTCGAAAACGAGACGCTTTTGTAACAAATTTGTTCCCTCATCTCTCGTTTTACCGCTGGAATTGGCACCTTGTTTTCACAACAGGTTGCCGGGTTTCATAGGGCCAGTCCCTCCACCGCTCTTGATAAGGTATTCAGTTTTTCTTATTATAGCGAAATTATAGCATGCTGTCAACGACATTTTTTGACTTTATATGTGATTATGCTTCAATAAGGGAATCCTTTCCAATGCCTTGAAAAGAACTGCCGAAAAAACGGAATTTACAGAAATCTTAATCAGGTTAAAAGGAATGATGAATGGCCAAAGGAGTGCAATCACAGCATCGGTTGGGACAGACATAAAGATTGGTGTGATAAAGATATTGGCAACGCCCATGACAGCAGTGGCGCATAATGTCCCACAAATAAGAGCAAAGATCATTCCTTTTAAGGTTTTCCATTTGCTGTAAATCAGGCCTGCCACAAGAACATAACATCCTGTTGCGAGAATGTGCATGATAATACCATAAATCCCACTGCCGGCACTGACTGTGACGCCTTGGATTACAGAAGTAATCACTGTCAGTAAAAAGCCGCTAAGCGGACCATAGAGAAAAGTGGCAAAAATGATGGGGATGTCTGCCGGATCATATTCCAGAAAAGCGGTTGCTGGGAAAATGGGAAAATGAATCATCCAGACAAGGATAATGGAAATAGCTGCGAGCAGTCCCATAGTGGTGAGTTTGCGGGTGGTGAATGTTGTGTTCATGCTTGTTCCTCCATTTGGAGCCTGTACCAAGGGAAACAGAAAACGCCCATGAATGGTAGTTACCGTTCATGGGCGCTATGCGTTTTATGGAACAAAAAATCCCATATCCCGTTTCTTCCATCCGGACTATACCGTCGGTTGTGGAATCACACCACATCAGCATGCGTATTGCATGTTCGCGGACTTAAAAGAATTTTACTTTCTCACCGCCGGTGAGGAATTACACCTCGCCCTGAAACAGACATTGAATTTATACTAATTATATTCTTGTATTAGTTTTTTGTCAAGCAAACTATTTGTCATTTTCATTAATATTTTCCTATTCTATCATTGGAATGGGAAAAAAATTTTTGGGAATAACAACAATAAAGTTCTCTTTTAGGGTTCAATATAAGTACTAAAAGGAGATAAAATGGAGGAAAAATGTCGGGAGCTGAAAGAATGCAAAATGGAGTATACGGATACATTCGAGTATCCAGTATGGATCAGAATGAAGAAAGACAATTAATTGCCATGCGCGAAAAAAAAATACCGAAAAAAAACCTCTATATTGATAAACAATCGGGAAAAGATTTTGAACGCCCACAATATAAAAAAATGGTCAGACGATTCCAAAAAGGGGACTTGCTTTATATTTTGAGTATTGATCGTTTGGGGCGCAATTATGAGGAAATTCAACAGCAGTGGCGCGTCTTAACAAAAGAAAAGGGAATTGATATTTGCGTGATAGATATGCCGCTGCTGGATACCCGTAATGGTAAAGATCTTATGGGAACTTTTATTGCCGATCTAGTACTGCAAATCCTGTCTTTTGTTGCCCAACACGAACGGGAGAACATTAAACGACGGCAGGCAGAGGGGATTGCCGCAGCAAAGGCAAGAGGAATTAAGTTTGGAAGACCTTCCCATCCCCTGCCTGATAATTTTTTTGAAATACACAGGGCATGGAGAAACAAAAAACTGACTCTTCGACAAGCGGCAGATGCTTGTGAGATGCCGGTGGGAACTTTTTATGCAAAGGCAGTAAAATGGGAAAGGGCAAATGACTACCACAGGAATTGAGATAAGGACGGTTTTGGACAATTTGCAGTTGTCCTTCCCATGTAAAAATTACATAGAATCGGGTAAATAATAAGGCTCAACTGTTCTCCAGTTTTCGGGACATCGATTAGGAAAGAAAGGGGATTTTTGAACCATAGCAAAAAAGAAAAGAGGAATATCCAGGAAATCGTATGTCTCTCAACTGTCTCGATGAGAGGCTATCTCAACAGTGCTGCATTTTTGTGCAAAATATTGTGTCGCAACGGCCGTTTATGGTATGATAAAAGAAAAACAAATCAAGCAGGGGACAATTGCCTTTTTGGAATAGGCTCTTTATGAAATTATTTTTCCCCCGAAAAATTTGAATGGGTACCTACGAACCATAGAAGGGAAGAACAGGGATATCATGAATTATCAGGAGTTGCCTCTCTCGAAAGAGATGATACAGGCAGTCGAAAAAATGGGATTTACACAGTTAACTGAGATCCAACAAAAAGCAATTCCTCCCATGCTGGAGGGGAAAGAGGTTATGGCCAAGGCACCGACGGGAACGGGAAAGACCTGTGCGTTCGGTATTCCAATGATTGAACAGCTCCACGCGGAAGAAAAAGCAGTCCAGGGATTGGTTCTTGCTCCGACAAGGGAGCTTGCTATCCAGATACGGGATGAGCTGCGCCAGCTCTGTCAGTTTATTCCGGGCGTACGTGTCTGTGTGGTCTACGGCGGACAGTCTATGAAAACACAGGTTGAACAGCTGAAAAAAGGGGCGCAGATTGTTGTAGCTACTCCGGGACGGATGATTGACCATATGAAGCATCACACGATAAGAGTAAACCGGGTTTCAGCTATTGTTTTGGATGAAGCGGACAAAATGCTGGATATGGGTTTTTATAAGGATGTTAAATGGATTTTGGATCGTTGCCCCAAGCAGAGCAAGCTATCCATGTTTTCGGCCACCACGTCCCGGGAAGTAATGGATATTAGCTGGCTGTACCAGCGCGATCCAGAGGAAATTGTTGTGCTGCCAGTGGAGGAGAATAAGCCCAAAATTACTCAATACAGTATTATGAGCAGTGGAAGGCAGAAAATTGCAGATTTAATCCATATTATCCGATACTATCAGTATAAAAAGGCGATGATTTTCTGCAATACCAAATACCAGACGGCAAGCCTTTGCCGTCAACTGAATGAGTACGGACTTCCTTCTGATTGTATCCATGGCGATATGGTGCAGTCCGCACGTAACCAGGTGATGCAGAAATTCAGAGCAGGTGCGGTCGATTATCTGGTTGTTACCGATGTAGCAGCGCGCGGAATTGACGTGGAAAATATTGAAGCAGTATTTAATTTTGATTTACCGCAAGAGAATGAATATTATACCCACCGCATCGGGCGTACTGGACGTGCAAAACATGAGGGAGTTGCCTATACTTTTTATTCGGAAGATGAGCGTTTTCGCTTACGGGATATCATTAAATATACAAAATCAGAGGTTACTCCGGTAACTGTCGATGGACAGGGAAAAATTACTCCAATAAAATAAACAATTACCCTGGATGGAATCCCATCCAGGGTAATTGTTTATTCTGAGGAAAATTACAACTCTGAAAGAAGTCGATCTCTGACTTTCCCAATATCGGTTTCTCTGACCTTTTTTCGTAAAGGGAGGACATAGGGGGCAGAGACAGAGAGCTCATCAATTCCCATAGCAAGAAATGTCTCTGTTAAAGCGAGATCCGCACCGAGTTCCCCACAAATACCAATCCATATGCCATTCTTATGTGCATTATCCGCAGCCATTTTAATAAGGCGAAGAACCGCTTTGTGGTGGGGATTATAAAAGCGTTCAAGCTTCTGGTTCTGACGGTCGATTGCCAGGGTATATTGGGTCAGGTCATTTGTGCCAACGCTGAAGAAATCTACTTCTTTTGCAAGTTCATCGCTGATGATTGCAGCAGCAGGGGTTTCAATCATGATTCCAAGCTGGATTGATTTGTCATAGGGAATCCCCTGTGAATCCAGATCTGCCCGTACTTCCTCTACAATCTGTTTAATATCCTGTACTTCCTGCACGCTGGTAATCATTGGAAACATAATGGCGATTTTTCCGTATGCGGAAGCACGCAGCAGAGCGCGCAACTGAGTTTTAAAAATTTCGATCCGGTCAAGACATATACGGATAGCGCGATAACCAAGTGCGGGATTTTCTTCTGGAGGCATGTTGAAATACTCTACCTGTTTGTCCGCGCCGATATCCAGTGTGCGGATGACCACTTCTTTTCCTGCCAGTGTTTCAGCGACCTGTTTGTAGGCCAGGAATTGTTCTTCTTCTGTTGGGTAGTCGCTATTTTCCAAATAGAGGAACTCACTGCGGAACAGCCCAATTCCGCCCGCGTCGTTTTTAAGCACCCCGCCGACATCGGATGGGTTTCCAATATTACAGTAGATTTTGATTTTCTGCCCATCTAAGGTCACATTTTCCTGGCCTTTCAGCTGTTGGAGCAAAGCACGCTGCTGCAAATCCCGTTCCTGTTTTTCTTTCATCTGGGAGAGCGTCTGTTCGTTGGGATCCAGGTAAACAGTTCCGGTAAAGCCATCCACACAGGCGAGCATACCGTCATATTCTGGACTAAGTTCTATCCCGATATTTATGACTGCCGGGATATTCATGGTCCTGGCCAAAATTGCCGTGTGGGAATTGGTAGAGCCTTTTGCGGTGACAAATCCCAGTACTTTGTCCTTATCAAGCTGGACGGTTTCGCTGGGCGCCAAATCCTCTGCCATGATAATGACAGGTTCATCTGAGGAAAAGCTGCGTCCCTGTCCATTGCTCAGGATAGAAATCAGCCGTTCAGAGATGTCACGGACATCGGCTGCACGCTCTTTCATATATGCGTCGTCCATAGAGGTGAACATCTGAGCAAAATTATCCGCTGTTGTGGCTACAGCAAATTCCGCATTTACGGACTGTGTACCAATGATATTGGTAATAGAGTCACAGTAATCCGGATCTTCCAGCATCATCTGATGGATTTGGAAGATCATTGCATTGGCTTCTCCGACTTCATGCAGGGCTTTTTCATAGAGTTTGCCCAGCTGTTCGATGGCTTGGTTTTTTGCCTGCTCGAACCGTGCGATTTCTGCCTGCGTGTCTTCCACTCGCTGGCGTTTTACCTTTTGTTCTTTTTTTCCGTACACAGCGATTTTCCCAATGGCAATCCCGCCGAATACTCCTTTTCCAGTAAAAACAATCATGGTACTCCTCCGCTCTGTCCTGTGCAGGCATACCCATCCGGAAAATACCGGATGGGCGCGCTAAAATTTACAGGTTATTTTTTAAAAATGTTTCCATTGCACTTGCCGCGGTCTCTTCATCTTCGCCTTCTACGGTAACATGGAGGGTCTCCCCTTTTTTGGCGGTAAGAGCCATCACAGCAAAAATACGTTTTGCATCTGCCTTTTTGCCGCCCTTTTCCAGGGTAATCGTGCTTTTAAACTTTGCAGCCTCTTTGATGAGCAGCCCTGCCGGACGTGCATGGATTCCTTCTGGGTCAGTGATTACATAATCAAAAGTTTTCATAGCAGTTTCCTCCTGTTTATATATATTATACAAAAAATATTTTATATTGAAAAGAGATCATGAGTTTTTATATCTCTTCCTTGATTGGTTTTTTGAGAAGAGCCAGCAGGAACATGCTGATAACAGATCCAATCAGGATAGCGAGCAAATACATTGGCCAGTTTTCTACCACCGGAACAACAAAGATTCCTCCGTGCGGGGCGGGAAGGGCACATCCAAAGAGCATGGACAGGGCGCCTGCAACTGCAGAACCAACGACACAGGAAGGGATGACACGCAGCGGGTCGGCAGCGGCAAACGGGATAACACCCTCTGTGATAAAGGAAAGTCCCATAATATAGTTTGTAAGCCCGGATTGACGTTCTTTTCTGGTAAAACGGTTTTTAAAGAAGGTCGTGCAAAGTGCGATTGCAAGGGGAGGAATCATACCTCCTGCCATAACGGCCGCCATGACTGGGGAAGAGACCGCTGCACCGGATGCACTGACCAGGGAAGCGGTACCGAAGACATAGGCGGCTTTGTTGAAGGGGCCTCCCATATCAATGGACATCATACCGCCGACAATTGCGCCCAGAACGATTCCACTGCCGGTTCCAAGATTTGCAAGCCCATTATTCATTGCAGTATTGAGCAGGGAAACGGGCGGGTTAATAATATACATGACTATTGCGCCAATGAGCAGCAGACCGATGACGGGGTATAGCAGGATTGGCTTGATGCCTTCCAGGGACTTTGGCAACTTGTCAAAGAGCTTGCGCAGGCCAACCATCAGGTACCCGGCAACAAAACCGGCAATCAGGGCGCCCAGGAATCCGGATTTGGAATCCCCAATATTCGCAAGGTAACCGCCAACAAAGCCGACCATCAGGGCAGGGCGATCGCCGATACTCATTGCGATAAACCCGGAGAGGATGGGGAGCATGAAACTAAACGCCGCATCTCCAACTGTTTTCAGGAAGTAAGCGGGAGCAGAGTTTTTTCCGAAGTTTGATGGATCGGCGCCAGGGGCTAGAATGGTATCAAATAGGAAAGCAAGCGCAATCAGGATACCGCCGCCAATGACGAACGGAAGCATATTGGAAACACCATTCATCAGGTGTTTGTATACAGTATGCCATACACCCTCTTTTTCGCCTGAGAATTCTTCGGAACCAGAAGTTCTGTGATCCGCATGATAAATTGGGGCATTGCCGCTGGTTGCTTCTGTAAGCAGTTCCCTAGCTTTGTTAATTCCATTGGCAACCTTAGTCTGGATTACACGCTTGCCGTCAAAACGAGCCATTTCAACATTTTTATCTGCGGCCACAATGATACATTCCGCCTGTGCAATTTCCTTTGCCGTCAACTTGTTTTTGACGCCGCCGGAACCATCGGTTTCCACTTTAATGGAAATCCCCATCTCTTTTGCCGTATTTTCCAGGGATTCTGCAGCCATATAAGTGTGTGCAATACCGGTCGGACAAGCAGTGACGCCGAGGACACGATAGCCCTGGGACATTGTAGTTGCGGTCTGTTCCTGCTGCGCTTCCTGTTGGGCGGCTTCTTCATCTTTCGCATTTTCCGCTTTGTCAATTACTGCAATAAAATCTTCCGGGGTATGAGCATGGAGCAGATTAGAACGGAAATCTTCGTCCATCAACAGCACGGATAGTTTTCCAAGAACGTCCAGATGGACATTATCCTCCGTATTTGGGGCTGCAATCAGGAAAAAAAGTTTGGTTGGTTCCCCATCAAGCGCCTCATAGTCCACCCCATCTGGAACGATCATTGCAGCGAGAGCGGGTTTTTCCACAGCATCCGTTTTCGCATGAGGAATGGCAACCCCTTCCCCAATACCGGTTGTGCCTTCTTCCTCCCGAGCAATGACAGCATTTTTATAAGTTTCTTCGTCCTTGATACATCCTGTTTTTACCATCAAGGACACAATTTTGTCAATGGCATCCTGTTTGCTGGATGCCGCTACATGCAGGTCAATCGCCTGTTTTTGTAGCAGATCAGTAATACGCATTCGTATTCCTCCTCAAAACGATCTATAGTGTTTGCATTAATTGTTCAACCTGGTTGCGTGTGGCAAGCCATTCGGAAAAAGCGCTGGCACTCCCGGTACACAGCCCCATTTTCAATGCGTGGGAATAGTCTCCAGTTTCCAGGAATCCTGCAAGGAATCCGGCAACCATGGAATCACCTGCTCCTACGGAATTGATCCGTTCTCCTTTCGGGGGGAGAGATTGGGATACCCTTCCGTTGTCGGCAAGGAAAATGGCTCCTTTGCCCGCCATAGAAACAAGTACATTTTGGGCGCCCATTTTCTGCAATTTTCCAGCATAGGCAATAATCTCCGCATCCGTATGCAAAGTCACTCCAAACATCTCACCGAGTTCATGATTGTTGGGTTTTATCAGGAAGGGATGGTATTTGAGTACTTTCAGCATCAAATCCCTGGTGGTATCCACAACAATACGGACCCGTTTCGGAGCAATTCGCTCCATAATTTTTTCATAGGTGTCGTTTGGCAAGGTGTTTGGGATACTTCCGGCTAGGACCAGGATATCCCCTTCCTGCAGCTTTTCAAGCTTTTCCAACAGGGTATTCAGATTTTCCTGTGAAATTGCAGGTCCTTGTCCATTGATCTCGCTTTCCTCAGACGATCGGATTTTGACGTTAATTCGGGTGTTTCCCTTCTCTACTCGAATAAAATCCGTTTTGCATCCAAAGGATTTGATTTGATGTTCCACTTCATCGCCAGTAAATCCGGCAATGAATCCAAGAGCGACGTTATCAAATCCTAGGTTTTTGAGAACAATGGAGACATTGACGCCTTTTCCTCCCGGATAGATCTGTTCGCTTGTAGTCCGGTTGACCTCACCCAAACGAAGGGAGTCCACTTGGATCACATAATCAAGGGAAGGATTAAAGGTTACTGTGTAAATCAAAGCCTATCCACCTCCACAATATTCTTGCAGTTTCTATAGTTTGAATCATTGAGCAACGTGGTAATCACTGTGGCATGTTCAAATTCTTCAAAAGTAATGGAAGATATCTTATTAAATTTTGAAGAATCTGAAAGTACAAAACGTTCCCTACAGCGGGACATCGCTTTTGTCTTGACCATGGCCTCATTGATATCCGGGGTACTGAATCCGGATAATGGGCTAATGCCGTTTGTCCCAAAAAAGCCTTTGGTAAAGTTGTA
The DNA here is from genome assembly GCA_904419745.1 of Candidatus Pseudoruminococcus merdavium. Classification (GTDB taxonomy): domain Bacteria; phylum Bacillota; class Clostridia; order Oscillospirales; family Ruminococcaceae; genus Pseudoruminococcus_B; species Pseudoruminococcus_B merdavium. The sequence goes on from CAJFSS010000001.1 coordinate 203,714, forward strand.
TTTTTGCAGACTGGAGAGTGCTTCGGAACCTACAATTGCCTCTGTTGCTAGCTTGAACTGCCCTCCCAAAATGTAGGTTGTGAATCCTCGCTGGACCAATCGCTGCGCATGAGCAAGCGCATTGGTTACAAAAACGGCCCTTGTATCTGGCAGGTAATCAATCAGGGCATCTGTAGAAGTTCCCGCGTCCAAATAAACAAAGTCGCCGGCATGGACAAGGGTAGCGGCGTATTGGGCAATACGAATTTTTTCCTGCCTGTTTTGTGAACGTTTTTGTGAGACAGTGTCTTCTGCCGTATTGTAAATATCGTTGGCACTCTGTAAGGCAGTAGCTCCTCCATGTACTTTATTAATAAGACCACGCTCGTGCAAAACATTTAAATCCCTCCGAATGGTTGATTCGGAAGCGCCGAGCAATTTTGTTAGTTCGGTAACGGTAACTGCCTTTTGTTTATCTACAAGTCGTAAAATTTCGGAAAAACGCTCTTCTGTCAACATGAAAGTTCCTCCTCTCTTTCCTGTTTTTTACTCTGCCTAAAGAATAACACTAAAATCAATCAAAGTCAATTAAAATAAATCATATATGCGACAAAAAATTATTTTACTTTTTATACATTTTAGTTATATTAATATCAAAAACTACAAAAAATAAATTTATTTTTTGAAAAATCAAGATTGAAAATGAAATTAAAGTATAAAAGAGTTGCCCATTTTCTGTGTTGAAAAATTAACAATTTGTTCATAGATACTATTTCATCGATAAAGACAGTTATAAACCTAAAGATTGCAGGATGAATTGATATGGAAGAAAAATGAATTTTTTTGTAGTATGCGAACAAACCCGCATGGCAGGCCGTTTTTGCAGAAAACCAAAAAAATAAATTGCCAAAAAATATAAATTTTTTTCATATAAAATGCAATCTGGGTTTTCTTGGGGTTCTTTTTTACTTTTAAAATGATAGAAAAAACAGTTGAATTTTTATAATTTCTTTATGAAAAATACCAATGGCAATCATTTGCTAAAAGGTATATGATAACAATCAAATTGAATTTTTAAGGAACCATGCACAGGTGTGCAGGAAAAGTCTGTATTCGGCGGAAAAGGAGGATACGTTCGATGAAGAATTTGATTGATAAAATCATCGAAATTGACCATACGGCGGATGAACGGCTCAAGGAAGCTGAACAGCGTAAGGCCCAGGCTCTTAAGGAAATTGATGCGCGTAAAGCGGAGATTATGAAAGAGATCACGATGCATGGGGATACCCATCTGACGGATTTGGAAAAAACAGAAAGCGCGTCCGCCCAAAAACAAATTCAAATGCTGGATAAAACTCTACAGGAAAATAAAAAGACAATGGAGAGTCTTTATGAACAGGGAAGAGAAAAATGGGTGAGAGAACTGACAGATGGTATTCTTTCACGTTGATCTTTTAAAATAAATGGGGAAAGGGGGAGGTAACATGCTTGACTCCTATTCCAATAACGTCATTGCTGCCAAAGCACATGGCATGTATGGCAAGCATATCACAACAGAACAATATGAAGAGCTGCTTCGCTGCCGTAGTGTTAGTGAGGTGGCTTCTTATCTGAAAACGCAGACACATTTTCGGCATGCACTGGAAAATATTAATCCTGCGAATATTCACCGTGGACAACTGGAAAATATGCTCCGTCGGGACGCTTTTGAAGATTACAGCAAAATGTACCGGTATCTGAATGCCAAACGCGAGAACCTTTTCCATTATGTGATAATGGAAGAGGAAATCGTGGAAATTTTGCGGATGGTACTTCTGCTGAAGGCGGACAATGCAGAGAGCTTTATTCTTGATTTGCCGGCATATCTGATTTCCCAGGCAACAGTGGATCTGATGGCTGTGGCAAAAGTTAAAACCTATGACGAACTAATCGAAGTTTTAAAAGGGACTGATTATGCGGAGATCTTACAGCGTTTCCATCCAAATGATAAGGTCCCCACTATCAATTATGTTGCATGTGAACACGCTTTTTATGAGTACTTTTTTAAGCGTTATTTTGCAATGATTAAGAAAATTTATAAAGGAAAAACCCGCAAGGAACTGGAGGAGCTACTGCTGACAAGAATAGAGCTGTTCAATCTGACCAGCATTTACCGTACCAAGGTTTTTTTTGGAGCAAAATCTACGACAGTGGCACGCAGGCTATATCCTTATCGGTATAAGCTCAAGGAAAAACAGATCCAAAATATGATTGAGGCTCCAGATAAAGAAGCGTTGGAGAGAATTATTGCCTCCACGGCTTATGCCCGTCAGCTACCATTTAAAGATTATTCCTATATTGAGCACTATACAAACCGAGTCAGTTATCAAATCAATCGGAAATACCTTCACTTTTCTACCAATGCTGCAGTGGTATTTCTGGCGTATTTTACGCTCAGCGAATTGGAACTGGGGAATATTATCAACATAATTGAAGGAATCCGCTACCAGGTGGCAGCGGAAGAAATCCGTAAACTTTTGATTTTATAAGGACATGGGGTTTGTCAGAAAATTCTCCCCGCTTAAATAGCGGGCTTGGAATAAGGGAAGAAAGGTGGTGTGCCTATGTCCATCGAAAGAATGTCGCTTATCAATATCATGGGAAGTATTAATTCCCTTGATCGGGTGTTGGAATTGTGCTGTAATACAGAAATTTTTCATCCGGAGATGGCGGCAGGAAGTTCCGGAGAGAAAGGGTTCCGTCCTATGCAGGAAGAAAACCCGTATTCTCCTCTTTTGCAGCGGCTGATGGATGCTTTTCGTATGTTGAGTGTCCCGGCCGTGTACAGCGATTATGGGGACCTATCCATGGATGTGGCAGATTTGAGGGAAGCAGTCCAAAAAATCTGGTGTGATGTAACTGAGGCGAGTAAACGCAGCGAAGAGCTGAAGAACAGTATTTCCATGCATGAACAGGTTCTTGCACAGGTCAATCATTTGCAGGGGCTCAATGTCAGTTTGGACGATATTGTACGTTCCAAGTATTCAGTCGCACGCTTTGGGAAGCTGCCGAAGGACAGTTATCTGAAGCTTTCCTATTTTGAAAAGAAAAATTTCTTTTTCTTTGACTTTGACCACGATGAGGACTATTATTGGGGCGTTTACTTTGCCCCGGAAGAAAATGCAGAGGAAATTGAGGAGTTGTTTGCCTCCCTCTACTTTGAGGAAATCAAACTTCCGGATTATGCGCATGGAACCCCGCAGATTGCCGCGCACGAGATAGAGGAACAATTGGACAAAGAACGCGGAGAACTTGAGGCGGTCCATGATCAGTTACGGGAACTGGGAGAGGGCAAACGTGAGGAATTCCAGAAGCTCTATTCCTACCTGAAAATGAAAAACGACACGTTTGCTTTCCGCAGATATGCGGTGACTGCTTACCGGCAGTTTCATTTGGAAGGTTTTGTGCCTAAAAATCGAGTGGACGAGTTTATGGATTTGTTCCAAAACATGGAGGACGTCATCTGCGAAGTACAGCCGGAAGATGCGGATGCAAGGCTGAAACCTCCGGTGAAACTGAAAACCAACTGGTTTTTCCGGCCTTTTGAAATGTTTGTCACCATGTACGGCCTTCCAGATTATTATGACGTCAATCCGACAAGCTTTATTGGGTTTATCTATGTGCTGCTGTTCGGTGTGATGTTCGGGGATCTGGGACAGGGCCTGATTTTGGTCATTGGCGGATACCTGTTCTGGCGTTTTAAAAAGATGCAGCTTGGCGCGATTGTTTCCAGGTGCGGAATTTCCAGCATGGTATTTGGAACTGTTTATGGTTCTGTGTTCGGGTTTGAAAACCTGCTTGACCCGATGTTCCATGCCCTTGGATTTGCTGAAAAACCGATTGATGTCTTTGAATCACAGACGACAAACATGCTGCTTATCAGCGTGGTGGGAATTGGTGTGATTGTGGTGGCAAGCTCCATTATCATGAACATCTATCTGGGGCTGCGGAAGAAAAACTACGAAAGCGCGGTCTTTTCTAACAATGGAATTGCTGGACTGGTATTATACCTTGGAACAATTCTTGCCGCGGTGCTGATGCTTGTATCTGGGATTAACCTGTTTCATCCACTATTTATCCTGCTAGTCATTGTTTTGCCGCTGTTGTTGATGGCACTCAAAGAACCGCTTGCCAGACTTTGTGAGCACAAACGCGGATTTAAGCCTGAGGGCGGCGTTGCTGGATTCATTATGCAGACATTTTTTGAACTGTTTGAAATGGTTCTCAGTTATGTGACCAATACCCTCTCATTTTTGAGGGTAGGAGGTTTTGTCCTCAGCCATGCGGGAATGATGGCGGTTGTAATGATGCTTGCCGAAATGGTGGGAACCGTTGGAAATCCGATTGTGGTTGTCATTGGAAACCTTTTCGTCATGGTACTCGAAGGGCTTTTGGTGGGAATTCAGGTACTCAGGCTTGTCTTTTATGAAACCTTTAGCCGGTTTTATGAAGGCGACGGGAAACCATATGTCCCTGCAAAGGTGGAATATGGTGAAGAGGAAAATTAAAAGAATAGAAACCGTGCAATGCATGGTTCTAGATAAATGTATGAAATTTATGGAGGTTATTGATTATGAAAACTGTACTTTTGTTTGTTGCACCGCTGCTTGTTGTTAGCCTTTTGATGGCTCCGCTCATCCCGGTTTATCGTGGCGTTACCACTGGAGTTAAGGCAAAACGCTCCATTATCTGTAACTTGTGTGCATTCTTTGGACTTTGCCTGCTGATGATGATTCTCCCAATCGGCGGTTTTGTCTCTGCGGCAGCTCCGGAAGCAGCTCAAGCAGTTGTCAGCATGGGACAGGGTCTTGGGTATCTGGCGGCAGCCCTGGTAACTGGAATGTCCTGTATTGGCGCGGCCATTGCCGTTGCAGCAGCAGCTCCTGCGGCAATCGGCGCATGCAGCGAGGATCCGAAGTCCTTTGGTAAATCCATCGTGTTCGTTGGCCTTGGAGAAGGTATCGGCGTGTATGGCCTGCTTATCTCCTTCATGATTATTACGAACCTGTAAGAAGCAAATCTGCGGTGCGGTCGATACAGTGCCGCAGATTTCTTTTCAAAAAACTTTAGGAATGGGGCGTAGAGAATGAAGTTTTTCTGTGTCAGCGATAATATTGACACCCAGATGGGAATGCGCCTTGCAGGGATTGAGGGCGTTGTCGTCCATGAACCGGACGAGGTGGAGCAGGCAATCCGCACCGCGATGGAAGACAAGGAAATTGGAATTATCCTTGTCTCTGAAAAACTTGTCAAGCTGTGCCCGCAGCTTATCTATGATTTAAAGCTGCATGTCAAATCCCCCTTGATTGTTGAAATTCCGGATCGCCATGGTTCGGACGATATCGGCGACAATATCACCCGGTATGTACGGGAAGCAATTGGAATTAAAATCTAGCGGCAATGCGGCAAGATAAGAAAAGTGGACAGGGTTCCTGTCCGGATTGGAGGGAAAGGCATGGCATATGATGCTCAGAAATTGTCGGTGTTTGAAAAAGCGGTAGAGCAGGAAACCGGCAAAAAGATTGAGGAAATCGACGCTGAAATTGAGGCGTATAAAAAACAGGAATACGAAAAAGTGCGCGAAATGCAGTATAACAAGATGTACACCTATATGCAGGAACAGGTGCGCGCAATCAAGGCAAAACACAAACGGGAAGTCACCCAGCATGACCTTGCCTGCAAACGGGAACTTCTGGAGTACCGCAATTCCCTGGTAGAGCAGGTATTTGCGGACGCAAAAGAACAACTCAGACAGTTTACAAACAGTGATTCCTATGAAAATTACCTGGTACGCAGGCTTTTGGCAGTGGCAAAGGATTTCCCGTGCGAAGGGGCTGTCATCCGGGTTTCCAAAGAGGATTTGAAGTTTGAAGACGTTCTCAAAAAAACAGTCCATGGTGTGACGGTGGAAGCAGATCCGAAAAACCATCTTGGCGGTTTTACCATTGTAAACCTGGAAAAACGTGTTTTGGAGGACGAAACCTTTGAAAGCCTGCTGGAGGATGAGCGCCAGGCTTTTTATGAGCGCTGTACTCTGAAAATCACGGATTAAACAGGTTTCTTTGGAGGTGAAGACAATGGCGAATGTCATCTATTCGATTAACGGGCCTGTCATTAAGGTCCGTAATACTAAGGACTTTTCCATGCTGGAAATGGTCTATGTTGGAAAAAATAAGATTATCGGCGAAGTAATTTCCATTACCGATAAAGAGACGACCATTCAGGTTTATGAGGGAACGACTGGCCTGAAACCGGGGGAGCCTGTTTATACCACTGGTTCTCCACTTTGTGCAACGCTTGGCCCCGGGATTATTTCCAATATTTTTGATGGAATTGAACGTCCTTTGCGCGATATGGCGGAGGATGAAGGCGCTTTTATCGGCGTTGGTTCTGATATCCCGTCGCTGGATCAGCAGAGGGAGTACGACGTCACGTTGACAGTGAAAGCAGGAGATCATCTGAAGGGCGGAGAGGTATATGCTACCTGCCCCGAGACTTCCCAGATTGTCCATAAATGCATGCTCTCTCCTCTGTTGGAGGGGGAAGTTGTTTCGGTAAAAGAAAATGGCAAGTACAAAGTCAATGATGTGGTTGCTGTCATCCGCGATGCGGACGGCGCAGAACATGAGCTTACTCTGTGCCAGAAATGGCCGATCCGTACTCCCCGTCCGGTGGCAAACCGCATGCCGACCAACCGCCCCTTGCTTACCGGACAGAGAATCATTGATACCATGTTCCCGGTGGCAAAGGGAGGAACCGCTGCCATCCCAGGAGGGTTTGGAACCGGAAAGACCATGACCCAGCACCAGCTGGCTAAATGGTGCGACGCGGATATTATTGTCTATATCGGCTGTGGAGAGCGTGGTAATGAGATGACTCAGGTGCTTGAGGAATTCTCGGAACTGATTGACCCGCGGACAGGCAAGGCGCTGACAGACCGTACGGTACTGATTGCCAATACTTCCAATATGCCGGTGGCAGCGCGTGAGGCTTCCATCTATACCGGCATTACTTTGGCGGAGTATTACCGCGATATGGGATACCATGTGGCCATTATGGCGGACTCCACGTCCCGTTGGGCGGAGGCGCTGCGTGAGATCTCCGGACGTCTGGAGGAAATGCCTGCGGAAGAGGGCTTCCCGGCTTATCTGCCGTCCCGTCTGTCCGGCTTTTATGAACGTGCAGGTTATATGACCAACCTAAATGGGACGGAGGGTTCTGTCACCATTATCGGCGCGGTTTCTCCGCAGGGTTCTGACTTCTCTGAACCGGTTACTCAAAATACCAAGCGTTTCGTGCGTTGCTTCTGGGCCTTGGATAAATCCCTTGCCTATGCGCGCCATTATCCGGCCATTAACTGGATGACCAGTTACAGTGAATATGATGATGATTTCACTGAGTATTATAATGAAAACGTGGGCAAGGATTTCCTTCCGCTCAAACGCCGGATTACCGCTCTGCTTGCAGAAGAAGCACGTCTGATGGAAATTGTCAAGCTGATTGGCTCCGACGTCCTCCCGGACGATCAGAAGCTGGTCATTGAGATTGCAAAGGTCATCCGTGTCGGATTTTTGCAGCAAAATGCATTCCACGCGGACGATACCTATGTCCCGATGGAAAAACAGCGGGAAATGATGAAGGTAATTTTGTATCTCTATGACAAGTCTACAGAACTTGTTTCCCGTAATATCCCAATTTCCAACATTCTCTCAACCGGTATTTTTGATAAACTGACCCGTATTAAATACGATATCCCGAATGATAAACTGGAAATGTTTGAAGATTACTATAAGGATATTGACGAAAAGCTTGCACAGAGCGATCGATAACAGCCGGCTGATATAGGAACGGAGGGAAAAACTATGGCAATTCAATATCTTGGGCTGGATGAAATCAACGGTTCCCTGATTGTCCTTGACCATGTGCCGAACGCAAGCTTTGATGAACTAGTAGAACTCAGGTTGCAAAACGGTACTTCCCGTCTGGGACGTGTTGTCGAGATTCAGGGCGAGCGCGTTGTCATCCAGGTCTTTGAAGGGACAAACGATTTGTCCCTTGTCAATACCACAACAAAATTTACCGGCAAACCGATGGAACTGCCTCTTTCCAAGGAACTTCTTGGACGTATTTTCAATGGGGCAGGCAAACCGATTGACGGTTTAGGGGAGATCTTCCCGGAGTCCTACGCAGATATCAACGGAAAACCGATTAACCCGGTTTCCCGGACGTATCCGAGAAACTACATCCGTACCGGAATCTCTTCCATTGATGCACTGATGACCCTGATTCGGGGTCAAAAGCTTCCGATTTTCTCGGATTCCGGACTCTCTCACGATAAACTCGCCGCACAGATTGTCCGCCAGGCAAGGATTGCGGACGAGGCGGGACAGGGTTTTGGTGTTGTGTTTGCCGCAATGGGCGTCAAAAACGACGTTGCGGATTACTTCAAATCCCAATTTGAGCAGAGCGGCGTTTTGGAGCGTGTGGCAATGTTTGTCAACCTCTCCAACGACCCGATCATTGAGCGTATCCTGACTCCCCGCTGCGCCCTGACGGCAGCGGAGTATCTTGCTTACGAGCACGATATGCACATTCTGGTTATTTTGACCGATATGACTTCCTATGCAGAGGCAGTCCGTGAATTCTCCTCTTCCAAGGGTGAGATTCCTGGCAGAAAGGGATACCCTGGCTATCTGTATTCCGATCTGGCGTCCCTGTATGAACGCGCCGGAATTATTAAAGGCGCAAAGGGTTCTGTTACCCAGATCCCAATCTTAACCATGCCCAACGGCGATATCACCCATCCAATCCCGGACTTGACCGGATATATTACAGAGGGTCAGATTGTTCTGGATAGGGAGCTTGCCCAGCAGGGGATTTATCCCCCGGTGTCGGTGCTCCCATCCCTTTCCAGGCTGATGAAAGACGGTATCGGAAAAGGTTACACCAGAGAAGATCACACGGATGTGGCAAACCAGCTCTTTGCCTGCTATGCAAAAGTGAGCGACGCACGTTCTCTGGCATCCGTCATCGGTGAGGAGGAGCTCTCTCCGACTGACAAGGCTTATCTGGAATTTGGAAAGCAATTTGAGGAAAACTTCCTTTCCCAAGGGGAGAATGAGGATCGTTCCATTGAACAGACCTTGGATCTCGGATGGGATTTGCTCTGCCTGCTTCCAAAAGAGGAGCTTGACCGTGTCGATACGGATCTGCTCTTCCAGTTCTACGATTCCAGCCGTGCAGACCGTTTCCGCAAACGGAAAAAGTTTTAATTACCTCGGAGAAAATGCGGCCTGACAGGAGGGACAGCCTATGGCACAAGCCGTTTTCCCAACCAAGGGAAATCTGATCAATACAAAAAAGTCGCTCAGTCTGGCAAAACTTGGTTTTGATTTGATGGACCGCAAAAGAAACATCCTTGTGCGCGAAATGGTTGCGTTGATGGATGAGGCAAAGCAGGTCCGAAGCCAGATTGAAGAGACCTATGCAACTGCATATCGGGCGTTGCAAAGCGCCAACATCACTCTCGGCGTTATTGAAAGCATCGCGAACGGCATTGAAGTGGAAAACGGGGTGCATATCACCTACCGCAGCGTCATGGGGGTGGAAATACCACGTGTGACCCTGCACAGTACCCAGCCCAGCACCGTTTACGGTTTTACTGGGACAAACTCCCAGTTTGATGTTGCATATATCTCCTTTGAAAAAGCAAAGGAATTCACCGTCATGCTTGCGGCAATTGAAAACAGCGTCTACCGCCTTGCCAATGAGATTAAAAAGACCCAGCGTCGGGCAAATGCCCTGAGCAACATCATCATCCCCCAGTTTGAGGAGACGATTAAGATGATCACGGAAGCGCTGGAAGAAAAAGAACGCGAGGAATTCAGCCGCCTGAAAGTGATTAAAAAGACAAAAGATGAAAAGGCAGCGGAAGCTGCCGGATAATTGCTACCCCTTCCGGGAAACCAGAACAGGTTTCTTGGAAGGGATTTTTATTGGGAATCATTTTCCATTGCTGTTATGAAAAAATTGGAAAGTGCGTATTTTTGCATGTACTGAAGATTCATTTCCCATACTCTCATCGAACAAATTGATGGGGGAATGAGACCGATGTACGCAAATAAAGTGGAAATTACCGGAGTAAATACCTCAAAACTGAAAGTGCTCAAAGAAAAAGAAAAGGAAGCGCTTTTAAAACGGGTAAAACAGGGGGATAAACAGGCCAGAGAAGAACTGATTAACGGAAACCTCCGTCTGGTACTCAGTGTTGTCCAGCGGTTTGTCGGGCGGGGAGAAAATATGGACGATTTGTTCCAGGTTGGTTGTATCGGCCTGATGAAAGCGATTGATAATTTTAATACGGAAATCAATGTACGGTTCAGCACCTATGCAGTCCCTATGATTTTGGGGGAGCTGCGGCGTTATCTGCGGGATAATAACCCGGTACGAGTCAGCCGATCGATGCGGGATTTGGCCTATAAGGCGATGCAGGCTAAAGAGGAGCTCATTGGAAAAAATGCCAAAGAGCCGACTATCGAAGAAATTGCAAAACACCTTGGCACGCCAAAAGAAGAAGTTGTTCTGGCGCTGGAGGCAATCGTGGATCCGGTTTCGCTGTATGAACCGGTGTATTCCGACGGCGGGGATACCATTTATGTTATGGATCAGATTGGGGATAAAAACGCAGAACTCAACTGGCTGGAAGAACTGGCGATTAAAGAGGCCATCCAGGGCCTGGGCGAACGGGAAAAAAGGATTTTGAGTCTCCGGTTTCTAAGTGGAAAAACGCAAATGGAAGTTGCCCGGGAAATCGGAATTTCCCAGGCACAAGTCTCCCGTTTGGAAAAAGGGGCGTTAGGACAGATTAAAAAGCAACTATAAAATTTCCGGGTTTTTCTCCAATACTTTAGCGGCAACTCCCTGCGCAAGAGTATCCAGTTCAGAAAAATCCATGCAGTTTCCATAATAGGCTTCCAAGTCGTCGTGAATGAGTTTCGCCTCATGGATGAGCTTCCCTGCTTCTCCGAGCAGTTCCAGGGAAGCTTTACGATTAAAGCGAATACGGGCTTTTTTGGTTTTCAGCGCATCGAGATTTAAGAACCGCCGTGCATGAATGGTACGGCAGTCACTGACAGTGATGGGGTGCCAGTGGTTTGAGGTCATATATCCCATACGCAGGGCGGGGATAAATAGGTGCTCTAATTTCTCAAACGGTGAGATAGGGCAATAGCAGGTGACAACATCATATCCGGCACGCAGTGCATGATCCTTGAGCGCTTGGAGCAAAAGCCGGTTGACACTCCCATATTCATCTTCAATCAGGCAGACACGATCGCATAAAACGGAAGGGGTATCCAGGAACATCATAATCCCTTCCTGCGTTACACAGCTAAGCAGGCGGGGAATTTCTTTTCCAGAACCTTTGGCACGAGGTTTCATTTCCCGGGCGGCCAGTCTGGCGGCATATTTTCTGATTTTTCCGATATCGGTTTCTTCCAAGGCCATGCGGTATGTATCGCTAATCAGGGATCCTGCGGCGGAGACAAAACGGACGGCACGCTTGCTGGTCATTTCGCTCTCGTTGGTCAGGGCGATAATTTTGTCCCGATAGGACTCTAATCGATCGGTGTTCAGGTAGATGGATAAATCCAAAGTGTGTTCATAAACGCCTGGATAACGCGGCTCCAGAGAGTGAGGGCGAGTTCCATCCACTACGCAGAATTTAAGCGTTGGAAAAACCGCCGCGTCCAATTTGGTTGGGTCGGCGGTGCAATGGATCAGTTCCGGATGCGGTTCCCTGTGGGAAAGCAGGAGGAACAGGTTTTCAATAAAAGTGGATTTTCCACATCCAGGGCTGCCTTTGAGGATTAACATATGCCATCCATCCTGGACATTGGACAGTTCTGAAAATCTGGAAACAAACCCCTGTGGGGAATTAGCAGTCAAAAAGTAATGCGCGGCATTGTTGACAGCAGACATCGTTCATCCCTCCGATAAAAATCAATCCGACAATAGGAAAAGGGTAAGGTTTTGGTAAATTGCCGGGCTTTTTCGGGATGCTCTTTCTCACTTTTGGGGAAAAGGCAATAAAAATGGAGTATAAAGCGCCCAAAAAAGCGTTTATACTCCATAGTATTCTGAAAAAACAGGTTTGCTACTGTAAAATCAATAGGTATGTGTGCAGACTTCGTGAATTTTTTCCCGCAGGGATTGAAAATCCTCCAGTGCATCCGGTTTATTGCGCGGATTACGCAAAAGGGCTGCCGGGTGGAAAGTCCCCATCATCCACACGCCGTTTCGCTGAAACCATTGCCCATGCTCTTTAGTTACCCGAAAATTGGGGGAAATCAGCTTTTGCGCGGCAATCCTACCCAGGCATACAATGATTTTGGGACGCAAAATCGCAGTCTGATTGCGCAGATAAGGCAGGCATGCTTCCATTTCTTCCGGCAAAGGATCGCGGTTTTTGGGGGGCCTGCATTTTACCATATTCGCGATATAGGTGTTTTTTTCTCTGGAAAGATCGATTGCGGCAAGATATTTTTCCAATAACTGTCCGCCGCGGCCAACAAAAGGTTCCCCACGCAAATCCTCCTGTTCCCCGGGGCCTTCTCCAATCAAGAGGACCTCCGCGTCTTCCACCCCAACGCCAAAAACGACATTGGTACGGGTTTGGGCAAGCGGGCATTTTTGGCAATTCAAGCATTCCCTACGCAGTGCTTCCATAGTATCATACATGGGCTATCCTCCTGAAAAGTTCTTTGAAAACTGGCTCGGTCCCCTTGGATAGGGGGGTACAGCCTGTCTGGAAAAAATTTTTTCTGCATTGGATTTGGAACTATTGTACCATAAAACACACGACAAAGGAAGGGGAGGCTTTTGTGCTGATGAGACGCTATTGCAAAAATTCCGCTTTTTCTGTTAAGAGACTTGAAAACAGTAGACCTTTGGCGTAAAATAAAGATGAAATAAAGAGTTGGAGGTTGATTCCTATGTCCAATAAAGTCTTAGTAGAAACTTCTGCACGCCATGTACATGTTACAAAAGAGCACCTGAAAATCCTCTTTGGGGAAAACGCAGTTCTCACCAAGAAAAAAGACCTTTCTCAGCCCGGACAGTTTGCCTGTGAAGAGAGAGTTACCATTGTCGGTCCGAAAAAATCCCTTCCAAACGTTTCCATCCTTGGACCGGAAAGAGGACAGACCCAGGTAGAACTCTCCATGACAGATGCAAGAAGCATTGGGATTACCGCTCCGATCCGTGAATCCGGCGATCTGGCAGGTTCCGGTGCATGCAAAATTGTCGGCCCGTGCGGGGAAATCGAAATCAGCGAAGGCGTTATTATTGCAAAACGCCATATCCACGCAACCCCGGCGGATGCAGAGGCAATGGGACTTACCGATAAGCAGGTTGTCAGCGTCAAGGTGGAATCCGATGGCAGAAGCCTGATTTTTGGCGATGTTGTTGTCCGTGTTTCTCCAAGTTATGCGCTTGCCATGCATATTGATACGGATGAGTCCAACGCAGCATGCGTTACTCCGAATACATACGGCGAAATTATTAAATAAGAAGTTTTTGAAAGCCCCGAGCATTTTGCCCGGGGCTTTTTTCCATGGATACAGCTTTTTCTCCTATGCACAATAAATGCGGGAGGTGAAGCGGTTTGCTGTATCGGTTCAAATTAGGAACAGTAAAAAATCAAAAACAGGCGGATCAGCTGGTTCGAGGCGTGAGTATGGTCAACGGGGTCAGTAATATTGAAATTAGTATCCCGGATTCCGTTATGCTTGTCACTTCGGATACGGAGGCATACCACGATATTCAAAATGCCATTGAGGAAAATGGCGGCCGTCTGCTGTGAAAATAAGAGCGCAGGTTGACCCTGTGCTTTTTCTTTTTGCGCGGACTAATCCGTTTACTGGGCTGTCATTTGCCGTGCAGTCTAGAAAAATCTCTATTTGTGCTGCTTTAGCGGGATACGCTACACCTTCATACAAATGGGCATAACGCACGATTTTCAGCGCCTTTTGAAAAAATAATCCTGAAAAGAAATATGCAATACGCAAGCGGACTATCATATTTTTCAAACCCAAAAAACGATTCTAGGCGTGGCGTAGAAAAAAACGCGGTTTCTGCAAAAGCGTTGGACATTTTGTCATCGGTATTGTAAAATAGTCCTAGCAAATTACGAGAAAAGGGGTACGGCTGTATGAAGGAAATTCGCGTGACGGATTTTGAAACGGACTGGGGGCCGTTTACCTCCTTTTTCGAGGACGGGAGCTTGATCTGCCTGTCTCGGCACAAAAACCCGCTTCTTGACGCAAAACCCCTGCTCGACCGCTTTGTAAAAGAGTATACCATTGTGGGAGACGGCGCCTATCCGCCGGCGCTGGAAGTTAAACGCCAGCTGGATGAGTATTTTGCCGGGCAGCGCAGGAAATTCACCATCCCCTATACGATTTACGCCGCCCCGTTTTACAAACGCGCATTGGAGGAAGTTGCCCAAATCCCCTACGGGGAAGTGGCGTCCTACCGGGACATTGCGTTGGCTCTAGGAACCAGGGCATACCGTGCAGTCGGAACGGCGGTCAAGCACAATTACCTTGCGATTATCATCCCCTGCCACCGGGTCATTTCCTCGGATGGCAGTATCGGAGGATATTCATTTTACGACGGCAAGAAAACAAAACAGCGCCTTCTGATGCTGGAAGGCCGCTTGTTTTCCATTGACGAATAAAAGGGAGGATCACTATGGCTTACACACAGGGCCTTTACCCAATCGTGAGCAAAACGGCAAGCGCGAAGGAAATCTATGACATCACCGTGCTCTGCCCGGAAATTGCGCGTCAGGCGCAGTGGGGACAGTTTGTCCATGTTAAGGCGGAGGGTTTTTTCCTGCGCCGCCCGATTTCCATCTGCGAGGCCGATCCGGACAAAGGTACTATCCGTTTGGTCTACGAAGTGCGTGGGGAGGGCACCAAAGAACTCTCCAAGCTCCATGAAGGAGATCTGATTGACATCATGGGGCCGCTTGGAAAAGGCTTTACCACGCTTTCCAAAGACAGCAGGGCCATTGTCATCGGCGGCGGGATCGGCACCCCTCCGCTGATGGAGGGGGCGAAATACTACGGAGAAAACGCCACGGCCATCATCGGGTTCCGCAGTGCAAATGCGGTCATCCTGGAAGAGGACTACCGGCGCACCGGCGCCAAAACCCTGCTCGCCACGGATGACGGTACCAAGGGGACGCACGGGTTTGTCACTACCCTGCTGGAGCAGGAGCTGGAGGCAGGCAAGCCGGATATCATCTACGCCTGTGGTCCGAAGCCCATGCTCAAAGCAGTCGCGGAAATGGCTGCGGCCAATGGGATACGCTGCCAGGTTTCCCTGGAAGAGCGGATGGGCTGCGGAATCGGCGCCTGCCTTGTCTGCGCATGCAAGACAAAGCGCCCGGACGGAAGCGAAACCCATTCTCATGTATGCAAGGACGGCCCGGTGTTTGAGGCTGAGGAGGTTGTGTTTTAATGGCAGATTTATCCGTAAAGCTCTGTGGAGTGACCTTGAAAAACCCCATTATCGCCGCATCTGGGACATTCGGCTTTGGCAGGGAATATGAACAGATGTACCCGCTTTCCACTTTGGGAGGGATCTCAACCAAAGGAACAACTCTGGAAGAGCGTGCCGGTAATCCCCCGCCCCGCATTGCAGAAACCCCTTCCGGAATGCTCAACAGCGTCGGGCTGCAAAACCCCGGCGTGGAGGCGTTTATCAAACATGAAATCCCGCATCTGAGAAAATCCGACACAGTGATTATCTCCAACATTGCGGGCAGCACTTTGGAGGACTACTGCAAAATTGTCGAACGTCTGGACAGCGAGGACGTCGATATGATTGAAGTTAACATCTCCTGCCCAAATGTCAAGGCGGGCGGTGCTGCATTCGGCACCTCCTGTGAGAGCGCCGCCGCCGTCACCAAGGCGGTACGCAAATACACCACAAAGCCGCTTGTCATCAAGCTGTCCCCGAATGTGACGGACATTGCCTCGATTGCAAAGGCGGTGGAAGCAGAGGGTGCGGACGCCGTCTCCCTGATCAACACCCTACTTGGCATGCGCATTGACATCCAGACTGGCCGCCCGATCCTGCGCAACAATGTGGGCGGTCTTTCCGGCCCCGCGGTCTTCCCGGTTGCTGTGCGGATGGTATGGCAGGTGAAAAACGCAGTGAAAATTCCAGTCATCGGGATGGGCGGCGTCGCAAAATGGCAGGATGTCATTGAAATGATGATGGCCGGCGCAGACGCGGTACAGGTTGGTGCGGCGCTGTTCTCCGATCCGTTTCTGCCCGGTAAGCTGGTGGAAGGGATCGAGAAGTACCTGGATTCCCGCTCGATTGGCAGCATTTCAGAAATTGTCGGAACCGTCAAACCCTGGTAGGAAATCCCGGATTCGATCAAAAATCCCCGGAGGAAAATCACCTCTGGGGATTTTTCAATCTTCATGAGTACTTTCCAATTCCTTTAAAGCAGCCCGAACCGCCTCCACTACAAAAGAAGAAAACGAACAATCCGACATACAGAGAACCGTTTCTACTCTCTCCACCATCTCTTTGGGAAAACAGATACCTTATGGAATTTAAACATCATGGCTTCCCTCCACTCTGAAATGGGACAGGAAAAAGAACCCGCTGATACTATGATATTTTCTGGAAGCATCAACATGACAAAAGATACCATTTCTCTTGGAACTTTCACAAAATATCCGACAATACTCCGTTGACTTTTCCTTTTTTTGGGATCTGTAATGGAGACAAAGGAATACAAAAAGGAGTGTTTTCCCATGGCAAATCGCATTATGTTAAATGAAACCTCTTATCATGGAGCAGGAGCGATCCAGGAAATTGCAAACGAGGCAAAGGCACGCGGCTTTCACAAGGCGTTTGTCTGCTCCGACCCGGATTTGATCCAGTTCAAAGTGACCGCAAAGGTGACAGACGTCCTGGACAAGGCGGGGCTTTCCTATGAAATCTACTCCGATATCAAGGCAAACCCGACCATTGAAAACGTCCAGCATGGCGTGCAGGCGTTCCATAATTCCAAAGCGGACTATATCATCGCCATTGGCGGCGGTTCCTCCATGGATACTGCAAAGGCCATAGGCATCATTGCGGCAAACCCGGAATTTGCGGATGTCCGCAGCCTGGAGGGAACCGCGCCCACCAAAAACCCCTGCACTCCGATCATTGCAGTCCCCACCACTGCCGGTACTGCCGCAGAAGTTACCATTAACTACGTCATCACCGATGTACAGAACAAGCGGAAATTTGTCTGTGTAGACCCGCATGACATGCCGATTGTCGCCATTGTCGACCCAGATATGATGTCCACCATGCCGAAGGGTCTGACTGCCTCCACCGGGATGGACGCCCTGACCCATGCCATCGAAGGGTACACCACCAAGGCCGCATGGGAAATGACGGATATGTTCCATTTAAAGGCAATTGAAATCATCTCCAAGTCCTTGCGCGGCGCGGTTGCCAACACCAAAGAAGGGCGCGAGGGCATGGCGCTTGGCCAGTACATCGCCGGGATGGGATTTTCCAATGTCGGCCTTGGAATTGCACATTCCATGGCACACACTCTGGGCGCTGTCTATGATACCCCGCACGGCGTCGCCTGCGCAATGATGCTCCCCATCGTCATGGAGTACAATGCAGAATGCACCGGCGAAAAATTCCGGGAAATCGCCCGCGCCATGGGTGTTGAAGGCGTGGATGCAATGCCCCAGGAAGAATACCGTAAAGCCGCTGTGGAAGCGGTGCGGAAGCTCTCCGCCGACGTTGGCATCCCTGCGAAACTGGAAGCCGTCAAAGAGGAGGACTTGCAGTTCCTCGCAGAATCCGCTTATGCGGACGCCTGCCGCCCGGGCAACCCGAAAGATACAAGCGTTGAGGATCTCAAGGAACTGTTCCGTAAAATCATGTAGTCCTGTTTTCGTTATGTAAAAAGGCTTTCCCATCATTACGATGGGAAAGCCTTTTTCAACGCCCAAATTTTACAGCTTAAACATCTCCTCGTCATATTCGGGGAGTTTTGGCGCCCGTTTGGGAACCCGTTTGAGCGGATCGTAGACAAATTTACGGCAGGAATAATAGGGGGCGACTATCCCCTGGCGTTCACACAGGATACTCTCTCCGTCCTTGCTTTTTGTCCCATTGGCACAGTATTCACAAGCGGGTTCTATCTGATTTCCGAAGAATTTGCGTCTGGAAAACACGCGGATCGCTCCTTTCCTCTTCCTATCATAACAAATCTGGCTGCAAAAAACCAGTGGAAAAGAAGAGGGATCAACCTCTCCTGCGCTTTTTTGTGAGAAAACGAGGCGATTTTTTTCTTCCAGCTCCCGCAATCAATACCAGACAGGCAAGGAAAAACAGAATGGTTGTCAGAGCAGAAAAGGAAAAGGGACGCACTTGACTTGTCAGAGGGAGTTGGGAAGGTCCAAAGACATTGGCAACTGGAGGAAACAGTTGAAAAAACAACAGGACAAGCCCGGTGGAAAGAGCACAGTGCAGGAATTTGGAGAGCAGATAGGGGCCGAAGCGGATGCCTACATTTTGCAGGATGGAGCGTACCTGGAACAGAACGGAAAGCCCGGAAAACGCTGTAAACAGGCAACAGAGCAGGATGGATGCCATTCCACCGCATGCAGCTGCCGCCTTACAGCCGGAAGTCACTTCCAGAAACCCGGAGACCACGGCTGTCACAAGTTCCGGTTTCAAATGCAGGATACTGGCAAGGGTAGAGAATACCCCAAACCCGTCCATCATACGTAAAATAACGGCGAATACGACTACAAAAGCGCACAGGGCCATCATGGCAGAGGCGCTGTCTGTGACAGCTTTGACAAAGGACAGGCTTACCGGTGTGGAGGAAGGTTTCATCGGACGGTAGGCGGGCCGGTTCTTTTCAAACAGGGAGGAGCCCAGGGCAATTATCAAAGCGGAGGAAACCTGTGCTCCGAGTAAAATAAGTCCTGCGGTGATGTTGCCGAGAATCCCAAATCCGACAGCGCTCACCACAAATGCCGGGCCTGCATTGGAACAGAAGGAGAGCATCCGCTGCGCCTGATGCTCGTTAAGTTCCCCTCGCTCGACTGCGGAAGCGATGAGCTTTGGCCCAATGGGATATCCCCCAAGCAAACTGAACAAAAAAATGCTTACGCTGCGTGCAGGCAGGCGCAGGAGTTTTACCGTTCCCTTGCCAAACAAGCGCACGATCGGATAGTCGGCCCCAGAATACAGTGCAAAAGATGAAAGCACCATGAATGGGAACAGGGAAGGAATCAGTACGCCTGAACACAGGGAAAGCCCGGTAGATGCTCCGGAGGAGATAATATCCGGATACAATAGGAACAGTACGGTAATCAGGCAGACTACAAAACACAGTCCAAGTATTTTGGGCAAGTGTCGTCCGTTTTTGTGGACAGCTTCCATGGTTTTTCACACCCTTTCCCTTCATACTTATGCTGGACAGCTTCCATGGTTTTTCACACCCTTTCCCTTCATACTTATGCTGGACAGCTCCCGTGCCAGTACTACTAATTACGGTCGTTGCTGCATAAGGATAAAGGGAAAATCTGATTGGAAAGGGATTGGTGCTTGTGGCGAGAACTTCTAAACGCGGACAGGAACCGGAACCTCAGGAAAAGCGCCCGTTATCCGCAAAACTTGCACATGTCCTGGATATCCCGACCGATACCATCGGGAATGTCTCCCATATTGAGATCGCGGGCAATTCCCGCGTTTTAATTGAAGGCTGTAAGGGAATTTTGGAGTATGAGACGGATCATATCCGTATTAGCACGGGGAAGATGATGGTTAAATTTACTGGAAGGAATTTAAACCTCTGCTGTATGAACTGTGACAATGCGGAGATTGAAGGTTTTTTTACTTCCATTGAATTTTCCCTGTGAGGTGGCGCTATGATTGTGACAACATTGCTCCGCGCCTTTGCTGGCACGGTGGAATTGCAGGTTTCCGGCGGATATCCGGAGCGCTTTTTAAACCTTCTCAACCGCAACCGGATTGGTGTATGGGATTTGCGTAAAGAGGGCAACTGTATTTTTTTGCGTATGGCGCGCAGGGATTACAAGAAAATCAGGCCTTTTGTTCGTAAATCCGGCGTTACTGTACATGTGATTGGAAAACACGGGGCTCCTGTGCTGCTGCATAAATACCGACGCAGGAAGGGAATTTTGGTCGGTGTTTTGCTTGCATTTGGAGTAATGGCGGCCATGTCCTGTTTTGTCTGGGATGTAGAAGTGGTGGGCAACCAGTCCCTGAGTTCCCAGCAGGTACTGGATCTGTTTGAAGGATATGGGATCAAACCGGGGATTCTCCGTTCCAAAGTGGATCCGGGAAAACTGCAAAAACAGGCGATGCTGGATTTGCCGGAAGTCTCCTGGATTTCCATTTACCTGAATGGGACAAAGGCGGTAATTCAGCTAAAAGAACGCGTGGTCCCTCCCGATATCATTCCGGAAGATACCCCCTGCAATCTGATAGCGTCCAAGGAAGGGCAGATAAAAAGAGTAGAGGCATATGATGGGCAAACTGTGGTCAAACTCAATCAGGGGGTAAAAAAAGGGGATTTGCTGGTGAGCGGGATTGTTACGGATTCCCTTGGCCAAAACATGCTGCGCCATGCAAGGGGAAAAGTGATTGCCCTGACCCAGAATACCTATGAAATCAGGGTGCCTTTGGAACAGACAAAGCGAGAATCCACTGGAAAAGTTATCACCCGGCGTTATCTTGGGGTGTTTGGGACTCAACTCCCTCTGTTTCTTGCCACCCCACTGCGCGGACAGTATGAAATCGAACATACGGAACAGCCAGTTACCCTGTTCGGGTTTTCCCTGCCAATGAAACTCTATACGCTGACATACAGGGAATATACGGAAGAACAGATAAGCTATACTGAGCAGGAAGCGGAACAGGAAGCGCTTCGGCAATTAGAAGAGAAAAAGGCGCAGGAGCTCAGTGATGTGGACATAATTTCGGAACAGACGGAGGGAAACCTGGAAAATGGGGAGTATGTGCTCACTGTGAAGATAAATTGTGAAGAAAATATTGCTGTCCAGCAAGAAATTTTTACAAAAGAGTAAGGACTTTTCCGAAATAATATGGTATAATATCCTCAATACGATGGAGTAATATCGAGAATTGCGGAATAGTTCAGTCGACAACCCGGTGTGTCCATCAGATTTCAGGGAAAAGGCGGTGTTGCTATGCACGAACACATCATTACAATTGACAGAATGGAACATGCTCTCAATTTGTTCGGGAGTTTTGACGAAAATGTGAAAATGCTGGAAGAAAAATATGGAGTAAGCATTGTTGCACGCGGAGGCGACGTCAAAATTACCGGGGAGGAAGAACAGATTTCCAAGGCTGTCAAATGTATTGAGGGCCTGCTGACTCTGATCAACAAAGGGGAACAGCTTAACGAGCAGAATGTCCGCTATGTGATGAGCCTGGTGGAAGAAGGCAGTGAGGACAAAATTTCCGTTCTCTCCGACGACTGTATCTGTATCACCGCAAAAGGGCGCCCGCTCAAGCCGAAAACCCTGGGGCAAAAACGCTATGTCGACGCAATCGCAAAAAATACGGTTGTATTCGGCGTCGGGCCGGCCGGTACGGGGAAAACCTACCTTGCCGTAGCAATGGCGGTGCGCGCCTTCCGTGCGCATGAAGTCAACCGGATTGTGCTGACCCGTCCGGCAGTGGAAGCGGGGGAAAAACTTGGATTTTTGCCGGGAGACCTGCAAAACAAGGTGGATCCTTACCTGCGCCCGCTGTATGACGCGCTGTTTGACATGCTTGGCGCGGAAAACTATCAGCGTTATCTGGAAAAGGGGAATATTGAAGTTGCGCCGCTCGCCTATATGAGAGGGCGCACACTGGATGATTCCTTTATTATTCTGGACGAAGCACAGAATACAACCCCGGAACAGATGAAGATGTTTTTAACTCGCCTTGGGATCAATTCCAAAGCGGTGGTCACGGGGGATATTACTCAAATCGACCTTCCTGATTCCAAACGGAGCGGCCTTGTCGACGCAACCAAGATTTTAAAGGGGATCAATGACATTTCCATCGTCTATTTCACTGACAAGGATGTCGTGCGCCATCATTTGGTCCAGGAAATTGTAAAGGCATATGAAAGAGCCTATGAAAAAAGGAATAAACAAGATAGGGGAAATTGATCAGAATGGACGGATTAAAAGTAACAATCATCAACAAGCAAAAGGCGTTTAAGGTGCCGACGGGGACGAGGCTTCTCATCCGCCGCTGCTGCAACGCGGTGCTTACGATGGAGGAATTCGGAAAACCGGCAGAAGTGACCGTGACCTTTGTGGACAATGAACAGATCCGGGATCTTAACCGCACCCATCGCAATGTTGACGCTGAAACAGATGTGCTCTCCTTCCCTTTGGGGGAAAACGGCGTCTATGATAAAAACTATGAGACGGGGGCTTACATGCTCGGCGATGTGGTGATCTCTTTGGAAAAGGCCAATGCACAGGCAAAACTGTACGGGCATTCTTTCCGCAGGGAAATCGGCTATCTGACTGCCCATTCCATGTTGCATCTGCTGGGGTACGACCATGTAGGCAACGATATTGAGGCCATGAAGATGCGGGAAAAAGAGGAGTGCGTGATGCAGAGCCTTGGCCTGTCCCGGCTGGAGGGCTATTCTGACCCGAACTAAATTATGGGACAATCATTTGTTGCTTTTTTAAAAAGTTTTGTCTATGCCCTGCGCGGGATTGGGCACTGCATTGTCCATGAGAGAAACATGCGTTTTCATCTGGTTGCGGCGGGGTATACGCTGTATTTTTCCAGGTTTTATGATTTTGACCGGGGAGAATTTCTGCTTTTGCTTGGGGTCATTGTCCTCGTAATGGTGTGCGAGGCGGTGAACACCTCTGTGGAAGCGACGGTAAATCTCTATACCCGGGAATACCGAGAAAACGCCCGCATCGCAAAAGATGCCGCTGCGGGCGCGGTTTTGCTGTCTGCAATTTTTGCAGTAGCCGTGGGGGTTCTATTATTCTGGGAACCGACAGTTATTGCTGGGATCTGGGAATATTTTATTGCGACCCCTCTGCGGTGGGCGGTATTTTTGGCCGTGTTTGCAGCGGCAGTAATCTTTGTTTTCCTGCCAAACCGTATCTATTCGGGGGAACGCAGAAAAAAAGGAGTGTAGTATGGAACAGACGCGCAGCGGTTTTGTCGCGATAGTCGGCAAGCCAAATGTTGGAAAGTCTTCGCTTTTAAACCGGTTTTTGGGGGAAAAACTTGCCATTGTCTCCTCGAAACCGCAAACCACCCGTAACCGTATTACGGGAGTGCTTACAGACGGCAGAGACCAGGTTGTTTTTATTGATACGCCTGGACTGCATAAGCCAAAGACAAAACTCGGGGAGTATATGGTTGAACAGGTCAATGACTCCGTTGCGGATGTGGACGCCGTCCTCTTTGTCACAGAACCTGCGGGAGAGATTGCTGCATCTGAGCACGAGCTTGTGGACACTTTTGGGAAACTGGGCGTACCGGTGGTGTTGGTCATCAATAAAATTGATACCGTGCCGGAAAAGGAAAAACTTCTCGCACGCATTGCCCAGCTCAGCGCCCTGTATTCTTTTGACGCGGTGATTCCCGTGTCCGCGCAGACAGGGGAAGGAGTGGACGAGCTGCTTACTCAGGTAAAAGGATACCTGTGTGAAGGGCCGCATTTTTTCCCGGATGATACCCTGACCGATCAGCCGGAGCGGGTCATTGTGTCAGAAATCGTGCGGGAAAAACTCCTGCGCAACCTGCGCGATGAGATTCCGCATGGGACTGCAGTTTCCGTGGAACAAATGCGAGAGCGAGAAAACGCCGATATGATGGATATTGATGTGACAATTTTTTGCGAAAAAGACAGCCATAAGGGCATGATTATTGGCAAGGGCGGAAAAATGCTCAAAAAAATCGCAAGTGAATCCAGGGCGGATATCGAGCGCTTTTTGGGAATCCGTGTAAATCTGCAATGCTGGGTCAAAGTCAAGGACGATTGGCGCAATAAAGAGGGGATTATCCGCTCATTTGGCTACCTGTAATGCCTCAGGACAGGCATAGTACCTAATTTTTTAAAATTTGTTTGGCGCTGTTTATAGGAAATGGTTCCTTTTTCCGTTCATATAATAAAAATATCTGCACACAATTTTTGTACAGGTATTTTTCTTGTGAACCGGAGAGGAGGATTTGCTGTGGAAGAGAAAACAGCATGGAAAATCTTTGAGAGGACCGGTAGCGTAAACGCCTATCTTGCATACCGGGAAGCGGAACATCCGGTGGAGATGGGCACTGTACAAAAGGAGAGGCAAGATGCAGCTTCGCACCGATGGGATTGTCATCAACCAACAGAGTATAGGTGAATCCGACATCCTTGTCACGTTGCTTACCCGTGACAGGGGTGTTATTTCGGTTTGGGCAAAAAACGCCAGAAGGACGCGTTCCAAATTTGGAACAGCGACGGATTTGCTCTGCTATTCCCAGTTTGAATTGTTCCAGCATAAGGAGCGGTATTCCATCAACTCCGCAGAAGTAAAGGAGATTTTCTTTGGCCTGCGCAGTGATATTGAAAAGATTGCGCTTGGCGGATATTTCGCACAGCTTGTCTATCTGATTATCCCGCGGGAGGAACCTGCGGAAGAACCGCTGCGCCTTCTGCTCAACGCCCTGCACTATCTGGAAAAGGACAAGCGTCCCCCCGCCCTCATCAAGGCGGTGTTTGAACTGCGCCTGCTAGCGATCTCCGGCTTTATGCCGGATTTGGTGGGTTGTACTCAGTGTGGGAATTATGACAGCGCACGCTTTTATTTTTCCCCGGTGCAGGGGGATATGCTCTGTGATACCTGCTATATGAATACTTCTTCCCGGCAGGCAGGGTACCGGATTTCTGTTGATAGGACTGTACTCGCCGGGATGCGCCATATTATTTACAGTGATTTTCAGAAACTATTTGCCTTTTCCATTCCGGAGCCATCGGTAAAAGGCCTCTCCCTTGTATGCGAGCGCTTTTTGCTTGCCCAGACGGGAAGAAGTTATCCGGCGCTGGAATTTTACCATTCGCTTGCACAAGAACAACCTACATATCCCCGCGGCGAACAGGAGAAGGCCGACCATAAGGGGGAATCGGGAAATGTATGACAATAAAAGAACCATCCGGGCGCTGGAACTGGAAAAAATCCTGGAGCGCCTGGCAAATCTTGCGGTCTGTGCGGACGCCCAGCAGCGGGCCTTAGAAATTGAACCGGCGGGCTCCTATGCACAGGCCTGCCGGGATATGGCTATGACCAACGAGGCATACAGCATGCTCAAGCGCTTTTCTGCGCCAGCCCTGCTCGCCATCAAGTCGCCGGTCAATTCGCTCAAACGGGCCGAAGCGGGGGCGCAGCTGACCATGCTGGAACTGCTGCGGATTGCCGAAGTGCTGCGCACGGTGCGCGGCCTAACCCAGTACCGCCGCAAGGAAGAAGCGACGGACTCCATTTTGGATGAGATGTTTTCCTCCCTGACGCCCAATAAACCTCTGGAAACCCACCTGACCAGCTGCATTTTGTCCGAAGAGGAGATGGCCGACGACGCCTCGGACGAGTTGTACCAAATCCGGAAAAAGATTAAGCGCGCCCAGTCGCGCGCCCGTGATCAGCTCGACCGGATTATTCACTCCTCGACCTATGCCAAGTTTTTGCAGGATCAGATTGTCACCATCCGTGACGGACGCTTTGTAGTGCCTGTGCGCGCAGAGTGCCGCGGGGAGATCAAGGGCCTTGTCCACGATACTTCCGCGAGCGGCGCTACCGTGTTCGTCGAGCCGATGGCAGTTGTGGAGGCCAATAACGAAATCCGCGTCCTGGAACAGAAGGAACGGCAAGAGATTGACCGGATCCTCCGTCAGCTCTCGGAGGAAGTCGGCGCGTATGCGCAGACCATTCTTGCGGATTACGACACGATTTTGGACATTGATTTGCTGTTTGCCAAGGCAAAACTGGCAGATGAAATGCGCGCCGTTGTCCCGCAGCTCAACCAGGAGGGAAAAATCGAACTGCGTAAAGCGCGCCATCCGCTCATTCCGGATAACCAGGTCGTCCCGACGGATATCCGCCTAGGCGAGGAGTTTGACACCCTGGTCATTACAGGACCGAACACCGGCGGAAAAACCGTCTCTATCAAAACGCTCGGCCTGCTCACTTTGATGGCAATGTGCGGTTTGATGATTCCGGCGGCGGAGGGGAGCCGTCTCTCCTATTTTTCCCATGTGCTGGTGGATATTGGGGATGAGCAGAGCATTGAACAAAACCTTTCCACTTTCTCGGCCCATATGACCAATATCCGTTCCATTTTGGAATACGCGGATAATGAGAGCTTTGTCCTGCTCGATGAACTCGGCGCCGGAACCGACCCAGTGGAAGGTGCGGCACTTGCCACTTCCATACTCGAACAGCTGCGCGCTTTTGGCTGCAAAATTGCAGCAACCACCCACTATGCGGAGCTGAAGATTTTTGCCCTGCAAACGCCGGGTGTAGAAAATGCCTGCTGTGAATTTGATGTGGCAACCCTGCGTCCGACCTATCGCCTGCTTATCGGCGTGCCTGGGCGTTCCAATGCCTTTGCCATTTCCAAGCGTCTGGGTATCTCGGAACATATCATTGATCGTGCAAGGGAATTGGTCTCTTCTGACAGCGCCCGCTTTGAAGATGTGGTGGAAGGACTGGAATCCACCCGCCAAAAACTGGAAAATGAGCGCGCCGCTGTTGCCGAACAGGAGCGGGAAACCGCACGGTTAAAAGCGGAGGCCGCAAAACTGAGAAAGAATTTGGAGAATATCCGAGAACAGGAGATGGAGCGTGCCCGCGCCCAGGCGAGGAAGATCGTGGCGGATGTCCAGCTCCAGTCCCAGAAACTGCTGGAAGAACTGGAGGAAATCCGTAAGCAGAAAAACAAAGAACAGTTTGGGGAACTCACCGCAATGGCCAGGGGCAAAACCCGGCAAAAGCTCAAGGAACTCTCCTCCAAAGCCGATCCAGTTGCCGAACGCAGCAACGAGGGATACGTGCTTCCCCGTGCGCTCAAAATTGGCGATACTGTTCTGATTGTGGATTTGAATAAAAAGGCGACTGTTTTGGAACTCCCGGATAACAGTGGAAATGTGCTGGTGCAGGCGGGCCTTATCCGTACTACAGTTAAACAGTCCAATCTCAGGCTGGTGGAGGGCCAATCGGAAAAACCAAAACAAAAGCGGGGCGGCTATACGACAACTAAGTCCAAGGCAACCCGGAAAGTCAGTACGGAACTGGATCTCCGTGGGATGAACGCTGAAGAAGCGGTCATGGAACTCGATCAGTTTTTAGATAATGCGGTCATGACCGGAATCAATGTGGTGACAGTCATTCATGGCAAGGGGACCGGCGTGCTCCGTACGGCAGTGCAGACCTTTTTGCGAAGGAATAAACATGTCCGGACATTCCGCCTCGGAACTTACGGGGAAGGGGAAAGCGGCGTGACCATTGTGGAACTCAAATAAAAGGAGATGTTTTCATGGAATTTCTGGTTCAGTCGGGAAGGATTTATCAGGTGGATGAAAAGGGAAAAACAGTTGCAGAAGTGACCTTCCCGGAGGAAATCCCCGGCGTCCTCAATCTCAACCACACGTTTGTGGATGAATCTCTTCGTGGCCAGGGTGTTGCGGGAAAACTCATGCAGGCCGTTGTAGACTATGCTAAAGCGCAGGGAAAACAGATTTCTCCGACTTGTTCTTATGCAGTAAAATGGTTTGAAAAGCATGGGGAATATCAGTCATTACTCAACAAATCGAAGTTATAAGGGAATCATTGAGCTTTTTAGAAAACGAATTCGAATTCTTTATACGATAAAACTCCTCAGCAGAGTTACTCTGCTGAGGAGTTTTTTTAAAGGAAGGGGGACATGCCGGTAAATATGGGAGAGCCGGCATGCCCCAGTTTGGAAGATGCTAGAATTTATATCTGATAAACCCTAGCGGACAGGTTACCGAATTTCCCAATACCAGTTGGAAAAATGCAAAAGACCAACGGTTTTGGAAAATTCTGTTCCAATTTATACAAGTATCACTAAAAAAATGTTACTTGTATAAATTGGTATTTCTATCATAACATATTTTTAATTCTATAGCAATATATTTGTATTGATAAAAATAAATCTTATATAGGTCAATTGTGTTCTATTATAATACATTTATTAGTGGCATAATAAAATACAGAGAAAGGGGGAAAAGCTCATGGAAAAATTCAGAATCCCATCACAACCGCCAACCATGACAAAGACAGTCCGCTTTCCCATTCCAATGGTAGAAAAAATCGAGGAATCCATTGCGGGAAAAGATTGTACCTTTTCTGCATTTGTCATAGAAGCGGTGAGGGTGGCGTTGGCCAATTTGGAAGAAGAGGAAGAGGATTTTGAATAGGAACCCTTTTTCTCAAAATGATTGACATTACTTTGATGCAGTGCTATGATAAACAAAATGAAAACGGCAAAAGACGGTGAAGAGGAGAAGTAGTACAGAATTCCAAATCAAAGAGAGCGGCCGGTGGTGGAAACGCCGTATTGGAATCTGTTTGAAAGTAGCCTCGGAGTCGCGGACCGAACAGGGGGAGTTCCCCTAAGTAGGCTCCGACGTGAATTCCACACGTTATAACGGAAGCAAAATCGAGCTGTATGGCAGTCTCCGTTTTGGCTAAGTGCGGATAGGTTTATCCGAATCCAGGTGGTACCGCGTATTGTATTTTACGTCCTGTTGCATTCGCAGCAGGGCGTTTTCTTTTTGCCGGAAAGAACCATACATTGGGGGAACAGTACCATGAAAGAACAATTTTTGGAAAAAACAGAGTTTGCATCTTATGAAGAATTTCAGAGGGAATACCGTCTTCATTATCCGCAAAATTTTAATTTTGCCATTCATGTTGTAGATGAGTGGGCAAGGCTGGAGCCGGAAAAACGGGCACTGGAATGGTGCAATGACCATGGAGAAAACCGTTCGTTTACTTTTGCAGATATTTCAGAGCTCTCCAAACGGGCGGCTTTTTATCTGAAGAGTCTGGGGATTGGAAAAGGAGATCGGGTGCTGGTGCTGTTGGGACGCCGCTGGGAGTATTGGGTTACTGCCGTTGCCCTGCATCGTATTGGCGCAGTGTTGATCCCTGCATCCTGCCAACTGACAGCAAAGGATATCCGTTACCGGGTCAATGCAGCTCAGGTACAGATGATCATCGCTTTTCATGATGGCTGGATTGTCAGTCAGGTAGAACGTGCAGTACCGGATTGCAAATCCCTGCGTTATCTGGCGCTTGTGGCGGGAAAGCGGAAGGGCTGGATGGATTTCTCTTCAGTACTGGAAAATCCCGTTGGAAAATTTTTGGCCGATGAAACTCTGACTGTCCGCGATAATATGCTCATCTATTTTACTTCTGGCACTTCTGGGATGCCCAAAATGGTGGTCCATGATTATTCATATCCTTTGGGTCATCTTGCTACCGCCTGCTATTGGCAGAATGTCCAGGAAAATGGGTTACATCTGACCGGGGTGGATTCCGGATGGGCGAAATTCGGTTGGGGCTGTATTTATGGGCAGTGGATGGCAGGCTGTGCGGTATTGGGTTATGATTGCAATGGTAAATTTAATCCCCAAAAAATGTTGGAAGTCATCCGGAAAAAGAAACCAACAAGCCTATGTGTTCCTGCAACAGTTTATCGCTTTTTTATGAAAGCAGGAGTGACCAAGGGGGATTTCTCTTCCATTTCCTATTGTTGTACCGCCGGAGAACCGCTTTCCCCAGAGATCACCCGGGAATTTCAAAAGTTAACCGGCCTCACCATCCATGAGGGGTTCGGACAGTCAGAATCCAGTGTCCTTGTGGCGAATTATCCCTGGTTTGAACCTAAACCTGGTTCCATGGGGAAACCGAGTCCTCTGTATGATATTGCGTTGGTGAGGGACGATGGGACGCTCTGTGCCCCTGGCGAGGAGGGGGAGCTCGTTGTCCGGAACCTGGATCAATATTATCCGGAAGGCCTGTTAAGGGGTTACTGGAAAGACGGGAAACTTACTCCTGTATATGATAAAAATTATGTCTACCACACAGGGGATATTGCCTGGCAGGATGAAGAGGGATATTTCTGGTTTATTGGACGCAATGATGATATCATCAAATGTTCCGGGTACCGAATTGGGCCTTTTGAGATCGAATCCGTTTTAATGACGCATCCGGCGGTACAGGAATGTGCCATTACTGGAGCACCGCACCCGATCCGTGGGCAGGTGGTCAAAGCGACCATTGTCTTATCCGACGGTTATCGTGCGACAGACAGGTTAACCAAAGAAATTCAGGATTATGTCAAACAGATGACAGCTCCTTATAAATATCCGCGTGTGGTAGAATATACAGATCATCTGGAAAAAACAACTTCCGGAAAAATTATCCGTCGTCATCTGAGAACGGAATCCAAATCTATTTTTTGGCAGTCAAACAGTTAACGGCGATTTCGTTGGATTTTGGTTCACACCAGTAAGGGAATATGACTACGATCGATATATCTATCAGCTTAATTAGGGTTCTTGTGGGGAGGCATAGGAGAAATATTTAGTCACAGGAAGTCTTTACATACATTTTTTGTCGATTTGTTGACATTCCCAGGATCAGACTATATAATAATATCAATAAAAAAATAAAACTTAGAAGGGGAAAAATTTATGAAAAAGTATGCAGAAAGATTGTTAGTGGGCGTGCTTGCATTGTTGATGGCAGTTTCTTTAGTATCCTGCTCCAGCAAATACAAGACGATGGAAGATTATGTAAAATCTTCTGAAGTACAGGAACAGATTTCCTCTGTAAAGTCTGAAGTGGAAAACGCCGGTATGTCCATTGAACTCAAAGGGGAAGGCAATCAGTTGATTTATGTCTATACCATCGACAGTGCCTATGTGACTGATTCCACTGCGTCCCAGTTGGAATCCGGTTTGAGTTCTCAGTCCAGTGTTTTTGTCGAGCTTGCATCCGCTTTGAAAGATGAAGTGGCTGTGGATAATCCGGTCGTTGTTGTTCAGTATGTTGACAGCGACGGAAACGAAATTTTCTCGCAGCAATTTACTGCTGAATAGGCTCTTATCTAAAACAATTTTCAACAAATTAAAAACCGTGTGGCTTGCAGGCCATACGGTTTTTTGTATATCGGGTTTTTAATATTACGCATCTGTTTGTCCGGTATCGATTTCTGTTCTCAAGAAAAAATGCGTCACATACAGTTGGGCATTGGAACTCCCGAAATTCGTGAACTGAATTTCAAAGAGGATTTCAGAGGAAAACCGAGTTTTTTTGAGCAAAACATGAAAAAAACCGAAAAAAATCAGGGCAAATTACAATAAATCGCATTTTTTTCGGGAAATTTCTGAAAAATCATTGACATTTTCAAAAAAACCTCTATATTAAGTATTGTTGTTTCCTGTATGTAACCAAATGCGGCTTGCTGCATCCGCCCTTTGCTGGCTGAAATCCTAATAGGGATTTGGGCTGGGGGGCTTTTGTTATGTACGGAAATACAAAAAATAACACATCAATCGCGTGGAGTCGTATGTACCGCCCGGGGCGTTCCTGCAACTGCTGGAAATGGCCTATGAAAAATCCTTTTGCGGGAAGCGGTATCAAAAGCCTCCACGGAGCCCGCCGGTGCAAGCGAAAACGTGAGCACGGCCGGCTTAAATCCGCAAAGGGGGATGTAGAGTGGGTGACAATCAGTTAATCAATCTTCAAAACATCAGTGTGGCATTCGATGGTGAGCGTGTACTCAAAGGCATTGACCTTACTATACGCGACAAGGAATTCGTAACGCTGCTTGGCCCGTCCGGCTGCGGTAAGACGACAACGCTTCGGATTATCGGCGGCTTTATCACACCCGATGAAGGGGATGTGATGTTTGACGGCAAACGCATCAACGACCTTGCCCCGTATAAACGTCCGGTCAATACAGTCTTTCAGCGGTACGCGCTTTTTCCGCATCTGAACGTGTTTGAAAACGTAGCGTTTGGTTTGCGGATCCAAAAACGGCCTCCACAGGAAATTAAGGATCGCGTACTGGAAATGCTATCCTTGGTGAACCTGCGTGGATTTGAACGCAGGAATATTGCCAATCTCTCCGGAGGCCAGCAGCAGCGTGTGGCAATTGCCCGTGCCCTGGTCAATCATCCCAGGGTTTTACTGCTTGATGAACCTTTGGGCGCTTTGGATTTGAAGCTGCGCAAGGAAATGCAGATAGAACTTAAAAAAATTCAACAACGCCTGGAAATTACCTTTATCTATGTAACGCATGATCAGGAAGAGGCATTGACCATGTCCGATACCGTGGTGGTCATGAATAACGGGACAATCCAACAGATTGGAACTCCGCAGGATATCTACAACGAACCGGTGAACGCCTTTGTGGCGGATTTTATTGGCGAAAGCAACATTATCGACGGCATTATGCACGAAGATTTTAAAGTCGAGTTTGCGGGCCATCAGTTTCCTTGTGTTGACAAGGGCTTTTCCAAAAATGAAGAGATCCAGGTGGTTGTTCGCCCGGAAGACATTGATATTACAACTCCTGAAAAGGGACAGCTTACCGGAATTGTACAGACTATAACCTTCAAAGGCGTCCATTATGAAATGATGATTGACGACGGCAGTTTTACCTGGATGGTACAATCGACCGATGCAAGCCAACCCGGGGAACGGGTGGGAATGCTCATCGGTCCGGACGATATCCATATCATGAGAAAGACGGGGGATGTATCATGAAATCAAAAGCTTCCTCCTATCCCTATCTTGTATGGATGGCGATTTTTATCATTGTACCGCTGGCAATGGTGGTTTACTTTGCTTTTACCAACACGGCCGGTCAGTTTACGCTGGAAAACCTTGCCGGGTTGGGGAAGTATACGCCGGTTTTGCTCCGTTCCTTAAAATTGGCGGCTATTTCCACAGTCATCTGTCTGGTTATCGCCTATCCGATTGCCCTGATCCTGATGAATTCCAAAGCAAGCAGCCAAAAAATGATGCTCATGCTTGTGATGCTGCCCATGTGGATGAATTTTTTACTCCGCACTTATGCCTGGATGACCCTGCTTGAAAAAAATGGGCTTATCAACCGCTTTTTAGGTCTGTTTGGGGTTGGACCTCTGGAGATGATCAATACGGAGGGGGCGGTTGTCCTTGGAATGGTATACAATTACCTTCCATTTATGATTTTGCCGTTGTACTCCGTCATGGTCAAGATTGATAAAAGCGTGATCGAAGCGGCACAGGATTTGGGTTCTAATTCTTTCCATGTCTTTTCTAAAGTGATTTTTCCGCTCAGCCTGCCGGGGGTAATGTCTGGAATTACCATGGTGTTTGTACCGGCAATTAGTACTTTCATCATTTCCAAAATGCTTGGCGGCGGTTCCAACTTGCTCGTTGGTGACTTGATTGAACTCCAGTTCCTTGGGAATGCCTATAACCCGAACTTGGGCGCGGCAATGTCCCTGGTACTCATGGTAATTATTCTCATTTGTATGGGAATTATGAACCGCTTTGGAGATGAAGAATCAAAGGGGATGATCATATGAGAGCGAAATCAAAACCCTTTTCCAAAATCTATATGGGGCTTATTTATCTGTTTTTGTATCTTCCCATTGCGGTGATGATTGTTTTTTCCTTTAACCAGTCGAAAAGTCGTACCCTGTGGACGGGGTTCACCTTTGATTGGTATAAAAAGCTTTTTACCAATGACGTGGTTATCAGCGCCCTGATCAATACTTTGGTAATCGCCGTACTTGCAGCGGTTGTCTCAACAGTATTGGGCACACTTGCTGCAATTGGGATTAACAATATGAACAAATATCTCCGGTCATTTGTTATGAACGCAACTTATTTGCCGGTTATGAATCCGGAGATTGTTACTGGTGTTTCCCTGATGCTCCTGTTTGTTTTTCTCAATATGAAGCTGGGGATGACCACCGTTTTGATATCCCATATCACATTTTGTCTGCCCTATGTCATTTTGAATGTGATGCCAAAACTGAGGCAGATGGATCCCCATCTCTATGAGGCGGCTCTGGATTTGGGATGTAATCCTCTCAGGGCATATTGGAAAGTGGTGCTTCCTGAAATTATGCCGGGAGTAGTCTCCGGGCTTTTGATGGCCTTTACCCTTTCTCTGGATGATTTTGTTATCAGTTATTTTACCACGGGACCGACTTCTCAGACCCTGCCAATTGCGATTTTTGCTATGACCAGGAAAAAAGTTAGCCCAGAAATCAATGCCCTGTCTACATTGTTGTTTGTTGCGGTCTTTGTATTGCTGATGATCATCAATATCAGAAGTTCTCGGCAAGAGCAAAAGGATAGAAAGAAGGAGAGAATTGAAAGATGAAAAAATTAAGAAAAGGAATTGTATGCCTGCTCGCAGGTCTTCTTACACTGATGAGCTTGCCCGCAGCGGCTGCTGAGGTGCAGAATACAGACTATGATTATGGGGCGCTCAAAGATCAAAACGTGTCCATCAATGTCTATAACTGGGGAGAATATATTTCTGATGGTTCTGACGGCGGTGTAAACGTCAATGAGGAATTTGAAAAACTGACCGGTATCAAAGTCAATTATACTAACTTTGCCACCAATGAAGAACTCTATGCGAAGCTGAAAAGCGGCGGGGCGGACTACGATGTCATTATCCCTTCGGACTATATGGCAGGGCGCCTGATTGAAGAAGATATGCTGGAAAAGATTGACTTTTCCAATGTGCCGAATTTTGAATATACGGACGAGCAGTTCCGTAACCTGGAATATGACCCAACTAATGAGTATACCGTCCCATATACTTGGGGGGTTGTAGGGCTTATTTACAATACCACAATGGTGGACGGCACCATTGACAGCTGGGATGCGCTGTGGGATGAAAAATATGAAAACAATGTTTTAATGTTTTCCAATTCCCGCGATGCGTTTGCCATTGCACTCTCCCGGCTTGGGTATTCTTTAAATACAACCGATGAGTCCCAGTTGGAAGAGGCGGCAGAGGAACTGAAAAAACAGAAATCTCTTGGTACGGTCTATGTTATGGATGAAATCTTTGACAAAATGGAAGGCGGAGAGGCTGCAGTAGCACCGTATTATGCTGGGGACGCCATCACCATGATTGCAGAAAACCCAGATCTTGCCTTCGCCATCCCCAAAGAGGGTACCAACCGTTTTGTCGATGTCATGTGCATTCCAAAAGGCTCTCAGAACAAACAGGCCGCAGAGATGTACATCAATTTTATGTGTGATCCGGAAATTGCAAAGGACAACTGTGAGTTTATCGGATATTCTACTACCAATACAGCAGCTTATGAACTGCTGGATGACGAGATGAAAAACAGCGAAATTGCTTATCCAAGTGATGAAGTCCTTGAAAATACAGAGGTCTTTTTGAATTTGGATGAGCAGACGAATAAAAAAATTGACGCGCTGTGGACAGAGATCATTTCCAGTGACAATCAGCAGGTAGCTGCTTCCGGCACAGAAGGCGCCGGTTCAGCCCAGGGTGTTTCTATCCCATGGGTATGGATTATCGTTGGCGTGGTTGTTGTGGCAGGGGTTGTCTTCCTGATTATCCGCCGTCAAAAAAATAAAATTGAATATTGATGCATAAAACGGGTACCGGCGCAATAGGATAGGATTGTGCCGGTACTTTTCACTTTCCTGTTTGTGGAATTTATTTGTGCAAATGAGCAAAAGTAAAGTTTTGGATAGAAAAAAGAAAAAAGTTATTGACTTTATGCGTGGGGTATAGTAAAATAACATACGTCGCTGAAACCGACCAGCTTGCTGGAAGGGATGAGCGCTGTGTGGGAGCATAGCTCAGCTGGGAGAGCACCTGCCTTACAAGCAGGGGGTCACAGGTTCGAGCCCTGTTGTTCCCACCAAAAGAAATGGCCTGGTAGT
>CAJFSS010000002.1 GCA_904419745.1 Candidatus Pseudoruminococcus merdavium
GTGAGTTTTTCTTCCATCTCATTGATGTTCTCGGAGACCTTCAGTATATGGCTGTCCTTTCGGTATCCCCTCGCCTGTGGGTCAAGATTTCCAAAATACAGCTCTTCCAAGAAATTTGCCATTACTTCGCACCTCCCTGTGACTGTTTCTGACTTCTCCAAGACGGGAAGCGTTTCAGCGTCCGGACATGCCAGTCGGATTTCCGAGTGACCGAGCGGCAATAGGCAGAGCAGAAAAATTCAATGAGATATATTTTCGGGATGTGGTTGACACCTTGGCGTTTAAATGCTTTCAGTTGTCCTCCAGCACACCAGTTGTTGATGGCGGTCTTACTGTAGCCTGTGAGCTTACAAACTTCCAAAGCAGTCAGAACATCTTTGTACTGGGAGAACAGGTCGGCATAATACTCGTGCATGTCCTCCAAGACTTCCGGCGGGAGGTGGATTTCCAGTTTGATCTCATAGTAGCCCTTATACCACCCCTTCGGTGCGGCATAGGCTTCCGGGAAAACCTTGCGGTCCTCCAAATAGGCAATCACGTCTTCCTTTTTGATTTGATAGCAGCGTGTCTGCTTGCCTGTGTAGTAGCAGGGTATCTTTCCGCTTTGCAGAAGATACCGGGCAGTGGACTTGCTGATATGGCAAATCCGATACAGTTGATCCTTCGTGATAATATTGGGAATCTCGTCCCAGTTGATGGCTGTGTCATTCATAGCAATACACCTTTCAAAGTCTATTTGCCGGTGTGACTGTCCGTGTACTGCCTCGTCGGAACAAGTTCCGCTTGCTCTGATTTTCACTTCGTGAAAATCAGTCGCCCGCTCCACTGTTCCTCCTCTCCGCAAAAAGTCACGCTCGGCTCGCCTGTTCGGTTGCAAGCGCCCTCACGACGGCTCGCTGTCGCTACCAACTTTTTGCGGTTTTCTAAAACCGGGGCATAAAAGCCCATGTCTATACATTCCTGTCTGAGTTCTTTCCGTAGTTCTTTCCAAAAATACGGATTTTGGCGCATTTTTCGGTTTATTCGAACTTGCTCGAAAAACCTGGCTTTTTCGGGGGTTGGGTGTGAAAAATCCAGTGTTTATGCGGCTTTGTACCGAGGACAAGACTGACTGAAACTAACACGAAACTGACTGATCCTGACACGCACTTCATAAAACTCGAAATGCTGTGTCCCGAAAGGGACCCAGGGTTCGAATCCCTGACTCTCCGCCAAGCAAAATCCCTGTAAATGGCTTTTTGGCTATTTTACAGGGATTTTTTAATAGGACATGTTTCTTTCCTACGCAATAACTGGCTGAAAATTTAAAGCTTGTAAAAATTATGTTGTGCCCCTTTCCCAATCCAGAAGAAAGGGAAGATTAGACGGGGTAGGGACCGATTCTGGCAATGGTGAGAAAGGCATTGCTGTAATCCTCCGATGCGGGCAGGGTAATGGATGAGTTGTTGTCCGTGGAATCAATATGCAAACCGACAAAAGACTGTATTGCTATGCGGCGGATAATTGATCCAGTTACAAGAGTGTTTGCAGACAGGGCAATAGTTCCGCCCTGGTCAATTCCTCCTGGTGAAAATGAAATGGTACAGGTGCCCGGAAGACCAGTGGAGGATCGGACGCCATATTCGAAGAGATAAAGCCCTGGAATTTGTATAATGGCAAATCTGCCAGAGGATGACAGAGTGATATTGTTCAGTTCCAATGCCTGGTCAAATTGGACCGTCCCATAGTTTGGGGGTGAAAATACCTGTTGGGCATGGCTGGAAAGGGAAGCAGTGGCGGCTATAGTTGGTCCCGGTTCCCCCTGTGGTCCCGGCTCTCCTTGAGGCCCTGCTGGACCCTGCGGCCCGGGAATAATTGGGATAGGGATAGTACACCATTCGGGACAGGAATTAGAAGATCCCCGTTGGGGTCGGGGATAAAAATTCGTATACATAAAAATCCTCCATTTCAGAAATAAACGTTTCCAGATTATTTTATTCCTGAAACATTCTTCCCGGTACAACCAAGCGTTTTTGATACACAAATGCAGAGTTACATGCGCCTTGTTTCCTGTAGGGGGAACTCTCCCCGTTCACAGGCGATTGGAGATACGGGAAAATTCAAGAGGGCAGATGGAACAACTTCCGGCTTAATAGGACACAGCCAATTCCAAGCAGTCCCCCCACAAGGACATCGGAGGCAAAATGAGCTCCCGCAAGGATTCGGCTAAACGCCATTGCAATCGTATACAGGATTCCTATCACCCATAGGATTTGCCGGGTCTGTTTTTTCTGGGCAGTCAAGGTTAAGCAGAGTACCGCCGCAGCATTGGCAGTATGCCCGGAGGGAAACGATTTGTGGGAGGAAGGGCCGTTCATCACATACCACTGAGTAAACTGGCTGAACGGTTCTGTCATATCCCGGAAACGGACACGTCCAAAAACACTTTTTAGTATTTCTACACTGAGCAACAACAGAATGAGACAGAAAAGGGATGCGAGAGCCCCTTTTCGATACACAGACAGCTGTTTCGCAGGAATTTTACTGACTATGAAAAACAAAACTGCTGTCAAAAGCAGGGAGATCGTAAGCAAGAGGAAAGGCTGAGGTTTTGTTTTCCATACTTCCCGATAAAGGACGATTTGTCCAAAGGAGAACCCTGCTACTGAAACCAGAGGGAACAGTCCATATCCCAAGACCTTTTGGATGGGGCGGGTGACTGTTTTGTGTGTGCAAAAGCCAATAGCGGACATACCACAGGCTAACAAACAGGAGGGAAGATATCCGTATATCTCAAATAAACGGGCAAATTGGGGTAGCATGCCGGAAAGGGACTTGGAAATTTCCAAGTCTGTGAAAGTGAAAACTCCAAGCAGGATCAGGCAACTCAGGACGATCCCCCCATAAAAATTGTTTTTTCCTTTCAATTGCATTTCCTCCGTTTTAAAAGATGTTTTTCATCATATTTCTTTTTAAAGTCCCTGTAAACAGTATTCCCATGGAAAACCAATTTTTCCGGGATTGTGAAAACCTATTTTCATGCAGCATGTTTTATGGTATGATAATCCTACTAGCGATTTTGAAAATAAGGACTGATTTTATGAAATGGATTTATCTGCTTCCCGGTATTCTGATTGTTGTAATTCTCCTGATAGTATTGATTCCGGTATTTCTTCATTTTCACCGGATCAAAAAGCGCAAACTTGCAAAGTGTAAAATTCGGCCCGTTCTTTCCCGGTTTTGTGGATTGAGAAGATACCGGATTTTAGAAGATGTACGTTTTATGGTTCATGGTAAACCGGTGGTTGTCCCCTATGTTGTTGTAGGTATTTTTGGGATCCTTATCATTACCACCATTGAGGACAACGGCAATATTTATGGGAATTTGGATGACAAGCACTGGGTATGCGACGACGAGAAAGAAAAAAGATGGTATATCCCAAACTGGGTTAAGACCAACGAGGCTGTTGTGGAAATCCTTCGCCGGGGACTGAGTAAACGGGAAATCTACAGAACACAAATTGATGCAATTACGGTATTTCCCTATCGGAAGCGGGATTTAAGCGTTTCCACTTCCCTTCCAGTAATACGCACCAGCAAGTTTTCCTCGTATCTGAACAGAGATCGATTTAATAAGGAAAATAAGGTTGATATTGAAAAGATGGCGGATGTTGTCAAACAAATTGCAGCAGAAAAATGAATCCTTTTATTTTTAAGGGGCGAACCGCCGCATTTACCGGACACCGGCCGGGGTTACTCCCCTGCAATGGAGAAGAATCATCCCCTGCCGTTAAGCGGTTGAAATACGATATGAGCCGTGCCATTCACAAAGCGATCGAACAGGGTTATCTTCGTTTTATTACCGGGATGGCTCCCGGTTTTGATTTGTGGGCGGCACAGGCGGTTCTTTCTTTTCGGGAAATATACCCACGGGTTTTCCTCGAATGCGCTGTCCCCTATCGGGGACATGGCAGGGGATCGTTATACCGGGAAATTTTAGAACATGCCGATAGGATAACCGTCCTCAGCGAGCAATACTATGACGGCTGCCTGCTTGCGCGCAATCGGTACCTTGTGGAACAGTCCTCTTTGTTAATTGCCTACTGTGTACAGGAACATGGTTCCGGAACTGGATATACGTTGCGCTTGGCGCAAAAACATGGGCTGGATATCATAAAAATCAATGCGCTGTGATTGCTTTTTTGGGATAATCCGGCTGTATTTTTTCAATCAAAGGAGGAATCTCATTGGCTTCCCTCAATATTGTATTGGTAGAACCTCAAATTCCACAAAATACCGGGAACATTGCCCGTACTTGTGCGGCAACTGGGGCAAAGCTTCATCTTGTTGGCCCAATGGGATTTCAAATTGATGATAAAAAACTAAAACGTGCAGGGCTGGATTACTGGCACCTGCTCGATATTTGCTATTATTCCGGTCTGGCAGATTTTTTGCAGCAGCATTCTGATGGGGAAATGTATTTTTTTACAACGAAGGGACAGCGCCGCTATACCGATGTATCCTATCCGGACAATACTTACCTGGTATTTGGCAGGGAGGATGCCGGACTTCCGGAAAAACTGCTGTTTGAGCACAAAAGCCGCTGCGTCAGGTTGCCTATGATTGGGCAGGCACGCAGCCTGAACCTCTCGAATACGGTTGCAATTGCTGTCTACGAAACACTGAGGCAGTGGGATTTTCCGGCTCTGCAAAACCAGGGACAGTTGACAAAATATTCATGGGAAGATGCGACCTGAATACAGGGCGTCAAATAATGCCCCCTCTAATTATGCAACACATAGAAAAGAGGGATGAGAAAGGATTTTATTATGATTCAGTTTGTTGTGGATTCTGCATGTGATTTGCCAAAGGAGATGGCTCAGGAATACGGGATTGAAGTGCTCCCGCTCCCCATTCAGGTGGATGGCAAAGAATACCATGAAACGATTGACTTTACCAATGAAGAATTCTACGATATGTTGAAACATGCCCAGGCAATGCCAACCCATGCCCAGATTACCGCACTGCAGTATTGCCAGAAATTGAAGGAATATGAGCAAAAGGGCGCAGATGAAGTGATCATTATCACGATCAATTCCAGTGGTTCTGGAATTTATGATGCGGCCCAGCTTGGCAAGCAGATGTTTTACGAGGAAAATGGCCATACACAGGAGGATTTTCCAGTATACATTGTGGACTCCAAGGCATATACCATGGCCTATGGGTATCCGATTGTCGAAGCTGCCCGGATGGTGCAAAAAGGCGCCAGTGCGAAACAGGCAGTGGAGTATTTGGAGGACTATTTTTCCTGTGTGGAAATCTATTTTGCACCGTATACCCTGGAATATGTGAAAAAATCCGGCCGTGTAAGCTGTGCTGCCGCTTTTGTA
Source organism: Candidatus Pseudoruminococcus merdavium (assembly GCA_904419745.1). Lineage (GTDB taxonomy): Bacteria > Bacillota > Clostridia > Oscillospirales > Ruminococcaceae > Pseudoruminococcus_B > Pseudoruminococcus_B merdavium. The sequence continues at coordinate 5,370 of CAJFSS010000002.1, forward strand.
GGAGAAGTGCTTGGCTTACGCCCGATCATCAGTATTATTGATGGGGAGACTAAAATTGTCACCAAAGTACGTGGGGATAAAAACATTATCCCTAAAATGATGGAAATTGCAAAACAACGCAAACAGGGGGAAACTCCATATTTTCTTGTCCATGGAGACGTCCCTATCTATGGTGAGCAGCTGAGCAAACTTGCAGAAAAAGAGTTTGGCTATGGCCCGGTAGGGGATTACAGCATTGGGGCTGCAATATCTATTAATGCCGGCCCAACTGTGGTGGGAATTATTGTGCGTGGCCAAAAACGTCGGTGATCATGATGATATAATAAAGTCCCGTACGGATTTTCCGTACGGGACTTTTATTTTTATAAGGAGGGCTGCTGTTTTCGTTTTCCAATACAGATTCCGGCCTGATAAGGGGGGACGACCAGACGCGAATCGGAAATCTCTCCCACATAAGCCCGGAGTTCTTCGTATTCACTCAGGTCAATATGTTCCGTCACATCCTGGCTGTTATAGTTAATCGCAACAATGCAGCTTTCCTCCCCGTCAGAGCGTTCATACAAAATAAAGTCCTTCCGGCATGCCCAAAAATAGATTGAGGCCGTTGCAAAAAGTGGGTGCCGGGCTCGCATCTGCCCTAGCTTTTGAAAATAGGCGAGCAATTCCCCATCTTCCTGTCCCCAGGGATAACAACCCCGATTAAAAGGGTCCCCGTATCCTTGCATGCCGACTTCATCCCCATAATAAATGCAGGGAATTCCCGGTAGGGTGAACTGCAGTGCAGCCGCCATTTTCAACAAATATTTCCCATGTTGATAAGTTCCGTCATCCATGCGATAGCTCGCCTGTGCATCTCTGGAAAGACTGTTACGAGGTGGTCCGGCCAGGGATGTGATGGCGCGCAGAGTATCGTGGGTGGAAATGGAGTTCATCAAAAGATGGAGTACAGGGGCAGGATAGTTTTCAACGATCGTCAAAATTCTTTCACAAAATTCTTCTCCGTCGCGATCCTGGAAGAAATTAAGGATAGCGTCTTTAAATGGATAGTTCATCACACTATCGAGCTGTTTGCCCTGTAAATACCGCCGTTGGATGCTGTAGCTCACCTTGTTGCTGGCATCCTCCCATACTTCTCCAAGCACCAGTTTTCCCGGGTTTTCTGCTTTGGTACGGGCATGGATTCCATCCAGGAAAAGATCGCCCAATTCATCCGCAACATCCAAGCGGAACCCATCCGCCCCGCGGGAAAGCCAATGATGCACAACGCCTTCTTTCCCCATAAAAAACTGCTGAACAGCCGGATTTTGTTTGTTCAGGGTTGGCATAATCTTTACACCCCACCAACAGGCGTATTCGTCCGGATAGTTTGTAAACTGATACCATCCATAGTAGCGGCTTTTTTTAGAATTATAGGCCCCCTTACCTGGATAGCGATTTTTCTTATTGAAATAGATACTGTCGCTTCCGGTATGATTGAATACGCCATCGAGCAGAACGTGAATTCCCTGCTTGTGGGCTTCTTCGCAGAGATTGGAAAAGTCTTCCTCTGTTCCCAGGAGAGGATCAATTTTAAGATAATCCGCAGTATCATAGCGATGGTTGGAATGCGCCTCAAATATGGGGTTGAGGTACAGGCATGTCACGCCAAGGTTTTTTAGATAGGGCAATTTCAAACGAATTCCTTCCAAATCCCCGCAGAAATAGTCGTTGTTCAGGATATCCCCATTGGGCAATGGACGGTATTCCGGAATCCCCCCCCAATCACACCGGAGGATCCTATCGTCAGGGACATGTGCTTTTTCTTTTCCAGAAAAGAAAAAGCGATCTGGGAAGATTTGGTAAAAAACCCCGCCCGCAAAATGCTGAACAGGGCGGAAGGTATTTTCATAGACGGTTAATTGCCAAAGATTTGTCTGTTCATATACAACAGCTTTTGATTTTCTCCCGCGTCGGATATATTTTTTTTCTCCATTGCTTTCGTATTCAAACCCGTAACGGTAAAGTGCTGGTTTTGGCGCCAAAAAGGATACCGAATAGATGTTTTCAGTCTGTGTTTCCCCACAGAGTTTCATTTTACGGTATTCGCCGGAGCCAGTGTGTACACAGTACATGAATAGACGCACGTTTTTGGGAGCCGGCTCCTTATCCAATTTCAGGCGTAAGGTTACGCGCTTTCCGGTCTCCACCGCGCCAAACGGCTGCTTGCAGAAAGTATCCCGACTGTCAAAATACATACTTTTTTCCTCATTTCCATTTGTAAAAAATTCTCCCCATGCCAGAACAGCCACATGGGGAGAAGCAAGGCGTCGGGAGAAAAGAAGCTCCCCGTCCTGTTACAAGTTCCAAATATTATTTGCGTAATTTTTAATGGCATTGTCCGAAGAAAAACGTCCGGACTGAGCGATGTTGATGAGGGACATTTGCTGCCATTTTTTCTGGTCAGCATACAGTTGCTGGATCTTTTGGTGGGCGTTTTGGTAAGATTCAAAATCTGCCAGAGCCATATAGGTATCTGTATTGCGTAACATACTGGCGATGTCGCTGAAATTTTCCCCGCCAATTCCGCGATCAAGCATATCCACAATTGCATGGATTTCTGGATTGCTGTTGTAGATCTCAACCGGGTGATACCCTCTGCGTTGGAGTTCCTGTACCTGAGGGGTGGTCATGCCAAAGATAACAATGTTGTCGTCCCCAACTGCTTCCCGGATTTCCACATTTGCCCCATCCAAAGTGCCCAGCGTAATCGCGCCGGAGAGCATCAATTTCATGTTTCCGGTGCCGGATGCCTCGGTAGAGGCGAGGGAAATCTGTTCGCTGACTTCACTTGCCGGCATCAGCAGCTCAGAAAGTGTGACACGGTAATCTTCCAAGTATACAATACGTATTTTGTCCTTTAAAACAGGGTTGCGCTCGATTTCCTTCCCAATGGTACAGATGAGCTTGATAATCTGTTTTGCCATATAGTATCCAGGTGCGGCCTTTGCTCCAAAGATAAAGGTGCGCGGCGTGATATCCGCATCTGGGTCTTCCAAAAGTTTCCGGTACAACGAGAGGATATGCAGCGCATTCATGTGCTGGCGTTTATACTCATGTAAACGCTTGACATGCACATCAAAAATGGAATCCGTGTTGATGACAACGCCGGTCATATCAAGAATGTGTTTTGCAAATTCCTCTTTGTTATGGCGTTTGACTTTTGCCAGTTCTTCCAGTACGCCGGCGTCGTCTTTATATTTCATCAGGTTAGCGAGCTCATTGGCATCACGCTTGAACCCATCGCCAATCAAAGAGCTAATCATGGAAGTGAGCGCTGGATTAGCCTGGCACAGCCAACGGCGATAAGCAATCCCGTTGGTGACATTCGTGAATTTTTCGGGATAAACATCATAGAAATCCTTGAAAACGCTTTCCTTAATAATTTCAGAATGCAGTTTGGAAACGCCGTTGACCTTGTGGCTGCCGACGACACAGAGATTTGCCATACGAACCTGATGATAGGCGACAATGGACATTCTGGAGACCTTATCAAGATCCTGTGTCTTGTCAAAGACTTCTGCGCAGAAACGACGATCGATTTCTTTAATTATTTGATAGATTCTCGGAAGCATTTCTTCAAAGATATCTTCGTTCCATTTCTCCAGTGCCTCGCTCATGACCGTGTGGTTGGTATAGGCAAAGGTTTTGCTGACAATATCCCATGCGCGTTCCCAGGTATATCCGCAGTCGTCGAGTAAAATCCGCATTAGCTCTGGAATTGCGAGCGTCGGGTGGGTATCATTGATGTGGATGGCGACTTTTTCATGCAGATTATCAAAGGTGCCATAGGTGGCAAGGTGCTTTGCGACAATATCCCCCATAGAAGCGGCCACCATAAAATACTGCTGGCGCAGCCTGAGTTTTTTCCCTTCAATATGATTGTCGTTTGGATACAAAACCTTGCTGATCGCCTCTGCCTGTGCGCTCTTGCTCATGGCAGAGACATAATCGCCGCGGTTGAACAGCTCCATATCAAAGCCGGGGCTTTCGGCCTTCCACAGTCTCAACAGGCTGACAGCTTTGCAATCATACCCAGAGAGATACATATCATAGGGGACTGCTTTCACTGTTTCTGCTTCTTTATAGTTGACGTGGTGGTAGCCCTGATCCCAGAACTCATCTACATGTCCGCCAAATTTGACCGAAACAGCCTCTTCCGGACGAGCTTCCAGCCAGACACTTCCTCCCGGAAGCCAATCGTCCGGGAGCTCCGTCTGCCAACCGTCAATGATCTTTTGTTTGAAAATGCCAAATTCATAACAGATAGAATAACCGGTGGCCGGATAGTCCAGCGAAGCCAGGGAGTGTAAGAAACAGGCTGCTAGTCTTCCCAACCCGCCGTTGCCAAGCCCGGCGTCCGGTTCCTGTTCATAGAGGTTTTCCAGTTTAATTCCCTCTTCTTTTAGGATTTCCTCCACATCCTCTACAATCCCAAGATTGTACAGGCTGCTTTTCAAAGAGCGCCCAATTAGGAATTCCATACAAAGGTAGTATACTTTTTTGCGCCCATTGGAATTGGCATTTGCCGTAAACCGGCGATATTCTTCCTCCAAATGGCGCCTTACCATCATGCACAGGGACTTATATAACTGCTCGTCCGTTGCATGATCAGGAGAGGTCAGGAATTCGTTCCCCAAAATGTTGAGGAATTCACGCTTAATCGTCAGCTTGTTCATATAAAATTCAACCCTTCTTTTCTGCGCTGGTACCGAAAAATAAGTACCATGCTGTAGAGTGCTTCTTGATAGAGAATTGTCGTTTTGCTTAAAAATATTCCTCCATATTATCCATTATACCGGAAAATCAGGGCTTTTCAATGCTTTATTTTACTTCTAAAGAAATATCTTTGTTAAATTGATTCTAAAAACACAAAATTGTCTTTTTGTTTTGTTTCCCATGGCTTTTTCTCCTCTTGAATTTCTAGTGGAAAAAGAATAGAATGGATTTTGAAACATACCATATCTTGTGTTCATGGATGTTTTAAATACAGAGAAAAGAAAATGGATATCTGATGGGAGGATTTTAAAAATGCAGTTATCACAAAATGCCATGACAGTACTGGAACGCCGTTATTTGAAAAGAGATGAGCAGGGAAACCTGATAGAAACCGTAGAACAACTTTTTGAGAGAGTGGCTCACGCCATTGCACAAGCCGATCTTTTGTACGATAAAAGTTGTGACATTGCCCCAGTGGAACGTACTTTTTATGAAATGATGACCAATCTGGATTTTCTACCGAATTCCCCGACCCTGATGAATGCGGGACGTCCGCTTGGTCAGCTTTCGGCCTGTTTTGTGCTCCCAATCGAAGACAGCATGGAGGCAATTTTTGAGGCGGTCAAGCAGGCGGCTCTGATTCATAAGTCCGGCGGCGGTACGGGATTTTCCTTTTCCCGCCTGCGTCCAAATGGGAGCGCGGTCAATTCCACTGGAGGAGTGGCAAGCGGCCCGGTCAGCTTTTTGCGCGTCTTTAATATGGCAACCGAAGCAGTCAAGCAGGGTGGAACCAGAAGAGGGGCCAATATGGGGATTCTTCGGGTGGATCATCCGGACATTTTGGAGTTTATCGACTGCAAGCGGGACAATGCGGATATAACCAACTTCAACCTCTCTGTTGGCATTACAGAGGCGTTTATGCATGCAGTGGAAGAGGACGAGGAGTATGAACTGATAAACCCTGTACACAAACAAGTGGTAGGGAAGCTGCGCGCTAGGGATGTATTTGAAAAAATCGTGGACAGTGCATGGAGAAATGGCGAGCCGGGAATTGTATTCCTGGACAGGCTCAACCGGGATAATGTTGTCCCTTCCATGGGAGAAATAGAAAGCACCAACCCCTGTGGAGAACAGCCTCTGCTTCCCTATGAGTCCTGTAACCTTGGCTCTATTAACCTCTCCCATATGCTCCGGCGGGGGGAAGATGGCGTTCTTAGTGTGGACTATGAAAAACTTGCACAGACAGTCAAAAATGCCGTTCACTTTTTGGACAATGTCATAGATGTCAACAAATATCCACTGAAACAGATTGATTTTACCACCAAGCAGACAAGAAAAATCGGTTTGGGGGTTATGGGGTTTGCGGATATGCTCCTGCTGCTCGGTATTCCATATAATTCTGAAGAGGCAGTCGAACTGGCGGGAAAAGTGATGAAATTTATCGACGATACCGCCAAACAACAAAGCTGCCTGCTTGCCAAGGAACGCGGAAGCTTCCCGATGTTTGATGACAGTATCTATTCCGGCCGATTTGAATGCCTGAGAAATGCAACTGTCACAACCATTGCGCCGACAGGAACGCTGTCCTTGCTTGCCTCCTGTTCTTCTGGTGTGGAACCGGTGTTTGCCTATGCTTATATCCGTAATATTATGGATTCCACCCATATGACGGAGGTCAGTCCGATTTTGGCAGAAGTTCTCAAAGAACGAGGACTGTATACGGAAGAACTTCTGCAAAAAATTGCAGAACAGGGTACTCTTGCCCATATTGAGGAGATCCCGGAGGATATTCGGCGTGTTTTTGTCAGCGCGCATGATATCAGCCCCGAATACCATATCCGGATGCAGGCGGCTTTCCAGCAGCATATCGACAACGCCGTCTCAAAAACCGTCAACTTCACGCAGGACGCCACCCATGAAGATGTTGCCAAGGTTTATAAACTCGCATTTCAGCTTGGATGCAAAGGGGTAACCATTTATCGCGACAAGAGCAGGGACAGCCAGGTGCTTAATATTGGAAAAGTCAGCGGGGAAGAGCAACCGGAGACGGGTTATGCACAACCCGGTTCTCTGAAACCGCGTCCCCGTCCAGCAGTGACCACCGGATTTACCGAGAGGATGAAGATTGGATGCGGAAACCTGTACGTCACGGTCAACTATGATGAAAATGGGATCTGCGAGGTCTTTACCAGTACCGGGAAAGCGGGAGGATGTCCCTCCCAGTCAGAGGCAACGGCAAGGCTTATTTCCATCTCCCTGCGTGCGGGCTTAAGCGTGGAGGAAATTGTCGCCCAGCTTAAAGGGATCCGCTGTCCATCCACGATTCGCCAGCAGGGGATGCACTGCACTTCCTGCCCGGACGCCATTGCGCGTGTGATTCTGAAGGTTTCCGAATACCAGAAAAACAGCCGGGGAATGCCCCACCTTGGAGGCGAACCGAGCTTTGGAACAAAGGCGGCAGTCGGGAAAAAAACGCGTATTGCTGAGGATGATGGGCATACCTGTCCGGAATGCGGCGCCGAAGTCCAGCATGAGGGAGGATGTGTAATCTGCCGCAACTGTGGATATTCCAAATGTAGCTAACAGCATCGAATTTATGAAAAATCCCGCACAGTGGGCTGAAAGCCTCTGTGTGGGATTTTCTTTGTCCATATCCTGTCTTCCAGCCATATTTGTCCTTTTTTCTGCATAGGGATAAAAGGACGGAAGCTATCCCCATGATTGTTTTGGAAATGGAGTTTCCTTTCTTGGGAGAATTTCCGGGATTATATCGGGCAAGCGTGGTGAGACTGTGAAAAAGACCAAGGCGTTTTTGTTAAATACCGCACTGCTGACAGCAACAGCCCTGCTCATGCGTACGGTGGGGTTGTCTTTCAGCGTCTATCTGTCTGCAAAAATTGGGACGGCGGGTATGGGGCTTTACCAACTGATTTTGTCCGTTTATACTCTGTGTGTGACAATTTCCACTTCTGGAATTAACCTGGCGTCTACCAGAATGGTGGCGGAAGCGCTGGGCGGCCGGCGGGCAGACCAGTCCCATGCCATTATGCGCCGCTGCCTGTCTTACAGTATTTTTTTTGGAGGGTGTACCGCCACGGCCCTGTTTTTGGGTGCGGATTATGTAGGAAATGTGTGGTTGGCCGACAATAGAACGATTCTTTCCCTGCGGCTGCTTTCCCTGAGCATGCCGTTTTTGTCCATGTCCTCTGCCATGGCAGGATATTTTACCGCAGTACGACGGGTCTTTAAAAATGCCTGCGTCCAGGTGGCCGAACAGGTGATCCGGATTGTGCTTACCGTTTTGGGTCTCACACTCACGCTGCGCATCGGGATTGACTATGCCTGCGCCGCCATTATTGGCGGCGGGACGGCGGCAGAGCTCTGTTCCTTCCTGATGACCTATGTGCTTTATAGAATTGATGCGAGGCGTTACCGCACTGGAGGAAAGCAGAGGGATAACCGGGGACTTACCAAAAAAATGCTTGGGATTTCCATTCCTGTGGCATTTTCCGCCTATGCACGTTCCGGGCTTGTGACCATTGAACACCTGTTGATTCCAAGAGGGCTGAAAAAATCCGGCATTTCCTCTGATACGGCGCTTTCCGCCTATGGAATCATCCAGGGAATGGCGCTTCCAGTGATTTTGTTTCCTTCCGCGTTACTGACATCCTTTGCCGGCCTGATCGTACCGGAACTGGCTGAGCGGAAAGAACAGGGTAAAACCGTACAAATTGAGCGGATTGTGGGACGAGTTTTTCAGCTGACCCTGATGTTTGCCATATGTGTGTCCGGAATTTTCTTTTTCTTTGCTGAGGATTTCGGATTGCTGCTCTATGATAATGCGGACACGGTCCAGTTTATCCAGATCTTGGCGCCCCTTGTTCCCGTCATGTACCTGGATACTGCTGTTGATGGGATGCTCAAGGGTCTTGGAGAACAGGTGAGTTCCATGCGGTATAACATTATTGACGCGTCAGTCAGTGTTCTGCTTGTCTGGTTTTTACTGCCGCGCTATGCAATTGCCGGGTATCTGGTGACTATCTATGTCACAGAAATGCTCAATGCCTTTTTGAGCGCCAATCGATTAATCAAGGTTACAAAAGTCCCTATCAAGCCCTGTTCGTGTATTCTGGGGCCGGTATTGGCCATCTTCGGCGGGTGTATGGCCTCACGTCTGATTTCCTCCGCGCTTCCACTTTCTGCATTTTCTCTAACCCTGGAAATTGTCCTGACAGTTTTGTTCTATCTTGCCTTTCTACTCCTCTCCCGTTCCCTGACCAAAGAGGATGTCCATTGGATTTTTTCTGCGTTTCGTGGATAAGCAAAAATTTCCCGGATACTTACAGTATCCGGGAAATTTGGTTGTCTATTTGAGCAGGGCCGCCAGACTCTGTTCAATTTTTGCCATGCGCTCTTTTGCGCTTGCGAGTTTTTCCCGTTCCTGGGCAACCACTTTTTCCGGCGCTTTGGAAAGGAATCCTTCGTTGGAGAGTTTTCCTGTGATTATCTGGATATCCCGTTCACAGAACTTTTTCTCCTTGTTCAGGCGGGCAAGTTCCTTTTCTTTGTCAATCAACTCATCCATTGGGATGAAAATACGGGCAGAATCCGTGATGACCTGGACTGCGTCCGGCATGTCAACATGATCGGAGACTGTGATCCCGGATGCGGACGCCAAACGTTCAAAGAAAGGCTTGCATTGTTCAAAGATATCTGCGTACTCGGTTTCGATGAACAGGCTTGCCTTTTTGCTCGGGGCAATGTTCATCTCTGCACGGCGGTTACGGATACCGCGGATAGCCTGGATGACGCGCTCAAAGTCCGCCTCTTCTTCCGGGAAGACCAGCTGATCGCGATAAACCGGCCACTCACTAACCATCAGTGCCTCTCCTTCGTGCGGGAGCACCTGCCAGATTTCCTCGGTAATAAACGGCATGAACGGGTGCAAGAGCTTGAGCATATTGGTCATGACGTATAAAAGTACCTGCTGGGCGGTTTTTCCGCTCTCCCCGCCTTCAAACAGACGGGATTTGGTCAGTTCAATGTACCAGTCGCAGAAGATATCCCAGATAAAATCGTACAGCTTGGAAACCGCAATGCCCAGCTCAAAATTTTCCAGGTTGTCCGTAACTTCCCGGATTAAACGGTTGAGTTTTGTGAGAATCCATTGATCCTCAATTGCAAGCTCTTCTGGAAGCCCCTGTAAATCTTCTTCCTTAAGGTTCATCAGGATAAAACGAGCGGCGTTCCAGATCTTGTTGGCAAAATTCCGGCTTGCCAGCACCTTTTCATCGGTAAAACGCATATCATTACCTGGACTATTGCCGGTAGCCAGAGAAAAGCGCAGGGCGTCGGCACCGTATTTGTCAATAATCTCCAGCGGATCAATTCCATTTCCAAGGGATTTGGACATTTTACGGCCCTGAGCATCCCGTACCAGGCCATGGAAGAATACTGTGTCAAACGGGACTTCCCCCATGTTCTCAATTCCGGAGAAAATCATACGGGCAACCCAGAAAAAGATAAGGTCATATCCGGTAACCAGGGTGTTGGTCGGGTAGAAGTACTTCAGTTCTTCTGTTTCATCAGGCCAGCCGAGAGTGGAGAAGGGCCACAGCGCGGAGGAAAACCAGGTATCCAGCGTGTCCGGATCCTGCGTCATGTGCCCGCCGCATTTCGGACAGGTATCCACATGCTGCGCGGAAATAACGGTTTCCCCGCATTCGTCACAGTAATAAGCGGGAATCCGGTGGCCCCACCAGAGCTGACGGGAAATGCACCAGTCGCGGATGTTTTCCATCCAGTTAAAGTAAATCTTGTTAAACCGTTCCGGAATCATCCGGGTTTTGCCCTCTTTGACCGCTTCAATGGCAGGTTTGGCCAGCGGCTCCATTTTGACAAACCATTGGAGAGAAACGCGTGGTTCGACTGTGGTACCACAGCGGTAGCAGGTTCCGACATTGTGTTTGTGATTTTCAATTTTCACAAGAAAGCCGCCTGTTTCCAGATCGGAGACAATCTGTTTTCTCGCCTCATAACGGCCAAGCCCCGCGTATTTCCCACAGCCGTCATTCATTGTCGCGTCGTCGTTCATCACATTAATGACCGAAAGATTATGCCGCAGTCCGACCTCAAAGTCATTCGGGTCATGTGCCGGGGTAATTTTGACTACGCCGGTTCCAAATTCCATGTCCACGTAATCGTCCGCCACAATGGGGATTTCCCTGCCGACCAGTGGGAGGATAACGGTTTTTCCGACAAGGGATTTATACCGCTCATCCGCCGGGTTGACGGCAACGGCGGTATCGCCGAGCATGGTTTCCGGGCGGGTAGTAGCAAGCTGGACATATCCGCTGCCATCGGCAAGGGGATAGCGCAGATGCCAGAAATGCCCATCCTGCTCGGAATACTCAACTTCTGCGTCCGAAATAGAGGTTTTACAGTGCGGGCACCAGTTGATGATGCGGTTTCCCCGGTAGATAAGTCCTTTTTCATACAAGCGGGTAAATACCGTGTTGACCGCCTTGGAACAGCCCTCGTCCAGAGTAAACCGTTCCCGTTCCCAATCGCAGGAGGAGCCCAGTTTTTTCAGCTGTTCAATAATACGGCCTCCATATTGGCGTTTCCACTCCCAGGCACGTTCCAGGAATTTTTCCCGGCCCAGATCCTCTTTGGTCAGCCCTTCTTTCTTCATGGCTTCAACAATTTTCGCTTCGGTTGCAATGGAAGCATGATCTGTGCCCGGCATCCACAGGGCGCTGTAGCCCTGCATTCTGCGAAAACGGATAAGAATGTCCTGTAGGGTGTTGTCCAGGGCATGCCCCATGTGGAGTTGACCGGTGATATTTGGCGGTGGAATCATAATGGTATATGGTCTTTTTCGTTTGTCAACGGTGGCATGGAAATACCCCCCGTCCAGCCAGAACTGGTAGGTGCGATCTTCTACCTGCTTGGGGTCATAGACTTTTGCAAGTTCTTTTGGCATTTCGGTTCCTCCTTTTCTATTCACATAACAGTGTAGCGCATGTGGAAAACTGGCGAAAAACAAAAAATCCACACCCTGTCCCAGGGCGTGGATTCACGCGGTACCACCTGATTTTAACGGAAACTCCGTCCTTTGCCGGAGGCAAATCGTCCTCCGCTTCCCTGATAACGCCGGGAATCCGCGCCGGGTACTACTTGGTCTTTTTACCGCCGTTCGATCCGAAGCTCCAGGGCTACTTCAGCAGGTTCCAGATACGGCGCTTGCACCTTTCCGCCGTTCGCTGAAAATGGAGTGCGCTGCTTACTCCTCCCTTTCATCGCCTTTTCCACTATGGATTGTCTTTTATGATAGCATGCGGTTTTACCCTTGTCAATATCCCGGTCCCCATGAAAACGGCGCCACATCTGAAAGGAGCGGTGCCCTTTAAAGGATCCATTTCTATGATCACAATATTTGTGGGCTCTTTAATGTCTGCGGAAAATATTCTGATAAAGCCGGGTGGATTTGAGTGCCTTTGCAAAAAGAGGGGCAAGCAGGCAAGCGCCAACAATGGCAATCAGGGAATTGATGGAGGAGGTAATCATCTTAGGCGCCGTGGCAATAACCGCTGCGGAAAAAGCGCTTCCGGCAAGCATCAAGGTTATGACGCTTTTGCCGATATACAGCAGAAAATAGGTGGCACATCCACAGACGGCGCCAAAAATGTTAAACAGGATTTCTTTTCCAATATGCTTGCCATGGGTGGAAATTACCCCGCAGACAAAGGCCATCAAAAAGAAATTGATTAAGGTAAAGGGCGCCCCGGAGACAAATGCGGGGTTTGTCAGATCGAACAGGAAAGAACCAATGCCAGCCGCAAGCCCGCCGCGTACCCCGCCAAAGAGCATCCCAGAGAGCAGGCAGATGATATTGGCAACTTTCAGCATGGTTGGGCCGGTGGGGGTTGGGATTTGGATTTTGATAAAACTGGTGGTAACAAAAATGATTGCCGCCATCAGTCCTACAACTACAAGATCGCTGACGGAAAATTTTCTGGATGAAGTGGACATGGACGAAAAACTCCCTTTCTAAACGGGAAGAATACCGATGGAAGGTTAAAAGGCGTTGTACCCATGCAGGATGTCGTTTCGCATCAGCTCAGGGAGCACCTTTTCCAGCATGATTCCATACCGGGTATCGCTGGAATAGCTGTAAGTCGTCTTGATTGCGACCTCCAGAAAACGGGTAGCACGCTCAATTGCCATAGGCAAGCTGTCCCCGGTCAACAGTCCGCCAACCAGGATGCTTGCAAAAGCGTCTCCGGTTCCCGGATAAGATACGGGGACATACTCACATTCGATAGACCAAAACGCATTTTTTTCGCGGTCATATCCAAGATTTGCAATTTTTCCGGTTGCTAGAGGAGCCCCGGTGATAACTACAATTTTGGGGCCAAATTCAGACAGGCGTACCAGCATGCTCTTTGCCTGGGAATGGGTTAGAGGCTGTGCAGAATAGTCCTGGGAGAGCAAGATGGAACACTCGGTGACATTTGGAGTGATAATGTCCGCAACCTGTACCAGACGTTTCATGCCAGCCTGAATATTACTGTTGCAGGTCCGGTATGCTTTTCCGTGATCACCCATTACTGGATCGACAACTGCCAAAGCATCCGGATAGGCATTGAAAAAATCAAGGCAGTGTTCAATTTGGTCCTCAGAGCCTAAAAATCCGCTGTATATGCACTCAAAGTCAATCCCCAATTGTTGGTAGTGCTTGAGGCACGGCTCCATATAATCTGTCAGATCCCGGAAGACAGGATCGAGCAATCCTCCTGTATGGGTGGAAAGCACTGCTGTGGGGATGGGGCAGGCCTGTACTCCCATTGCCGAGAGCAGGGGCAATATCACAGTTAGTGAACACCGCCCAAATCCGGACAGGTCATGAATGGCAGCTACACGGTTTGGTCTTTGCAGGGTCATCATTTTAAATTCCTTCCATACAAAGCATAATTCCCTCTGTATTTCCTCCATTATAGGGAGAAAGAAGTTGATCTTACAAAAAGGGAAAAATAGCTTTGTTTTTTCTATTTCTGTCAAGAAGTGCACAACTTCCATTATACTCTGAGCAGCGGATCTTAGCAATTTTTATTAATAGGAAAAACGGAAGTTTTTATTTGAAAACCATAAAAAAGAAAAAATACATAAAAAATAATATGATTAGAAGCTTATGATTGGATATTTCGTAGAAAAAATAAATTCATAATACCTAGGATTATGGCAAGACTAGAAATACAGCTTATGAGAAAGGAAGATGAAAATGCAGCGTTCTAGTTCAAATTTGGTCAAAGGCATGGCGGTTGGCGTGGCAGTCGGCGCAGCTGCTTATATGGTAGGCAATAAACTTGCACATACCAATAAAAAGACGATGAAGAAAAATACTCAAAAAGCAGTCAAGGCAGTAGAGGCTTTTGTCAATAACATGTCCCATATGATGTGATTTGTATGGCAGTGGGCGTATCCTCCCAACTGGGTACGCCCTTGCCGTGCCTTTTTCTGTCAGTAAAAAGAGATTCCTATTCTACATAAAATTATTCATAGAAAATTCGTTGTATTTGGGTTTTCTGGGGATTATAATAAATATAACACAGAGAGAATCTGGATAAGGAGGAAATCAGTATGAAAAAAAATGGATTGATTGCTATCATTTCTATTTTGGCAGCTGTTGCGGGTGCAGTTGCGGCCATTTTTGCAATTACGAAAAAAATCGGAAAGAAACAGGGGACCGACGGCGATGCGATAGCGGATGCTCCGGATCATATTGAAATTGACATTGAAGATGAAGATGACTATGGAATAACAGAAGAGGAATACCAGTCGGAAAGCGCGGAAATCCCACAGCAGGATATCGAGGAACCCGATGAATCCGAACAAGAGCAATCTCTTTCTTCGGAGGATACGGAAGAAAAACAGTAAGGAATTCAAAAGCCTGTCAGCCCCTGAAATAAAAAAGGGGTTGACAGATTGTATTTCTTTTTGTATAATAGATAAGCAGTCAGAAATACTGCAAACAAAATATCGCGGGGTGGAGCAGCTCGGTAGCTCGTCGGGCTCATAACCCGAAGGTCGTAGGTTCAAATCCTATCCCCGCAACCAATCGCGGTAAGCGATATTTCGTAAAAAATCCCACTCTTTTGAGTGGGATTTTTTATCTGTTTTATTGCAGAAGCATTAGAGGCGTTCTTCTGGGAAAAACACATCAGGGTTTCCTGTTTGTACCGCACGAGGGACGCCTTGATTTCCTCAATTTTTTCGGTGTTAAAATTACTTACTTAAAGTGGGTATTGTTATATGATGGATAAACTTGTAAAAAAGTGTTTTTCATTTTTTGCAAAAGAAACTGTTTTTTGTATTTCCGTAATTTTAGCTTTATTTTCGTGCTTATTGGTTCCCCCCAGCGTTACATATTTTTCATACATTGACTGGGACACGTTAGCGCTCTTATTCAGTTTGATGGTAGTTATGAAAGGCATGCAGAAAGCTAGCTTTTTTGTCTGTATGGCGAATTTTTTACTGAGAAAAATTAAGACAACGCGGGCCATGTTGTTTATTTTGGTTTTTTTGCCTTTTATATTTAGTATGGTTATTACAAATGACGTTGCTTTAATTGCTTTTGTCCCGTTTGGTCTTACTATATTGCAGATAGCAGGTCAGGAACATTTGATGGTGCCACAGGTAGTTCTGCAAACAGTCGCTGCGAATCTTGGCAGTATGCTGACTCCCATGGGAAATCCTCAAAATCTTTACTTATACAATAAATCCGGGATGGGGTTTGGGGAATTTTGCGGGCTGATGTTTCCCTATGTCCTTGCTACGGCTGCATGTTTGGCGCTCATAATCGTTTCAATAAAGTCGGTTCGCATTTCTGGTATTTCCCTATCCGCAAAATTAGGAAGCACGAAAGCCTTGTTGTGTTATTCTGCGGGATTTTTGTTGTGTCTTTTCGGAGTTTTTAAAGTGTTCTCTCCTGTAGTTATAGCCGCCGCCGTGGCTATTGCATTGCTGTTTTATGACCGAAAGCTGCTAATATCAATCGACTACTCTTTGCTGGGAACTTTTTTCGCTTTTTTCATTTTTGTTGGAAATGTCGCGGAAATTGAAGGAATTCAAAATTTTCTGGCTTCGATTTTGGAAGGCCGTATTGAGGTGGTCTCGGTTTTGACCAGTCAGATTATCAGTAATGTACCGGCCTCTTTATTGCTATCGGGGTTTACTTCCCAATGGCAGGGCTTAATCATCGGCTGTAATTTTGGAGGTTTGGGAACTTTAATCGCTTCTATGGCGAGCTTGATTTCCTATAAAATGGTTGTAAAAGAGTATCCGGAACAGCGAAAACGATACTTTCGATGCTTTACCCTCCTTAATATTTGTTTTCTTCTCTTTCTATTTTTGCTATACGCTCTCATATAAAATCAGAAAAAGTCCAGACGCAATTCGCGTCTGGACTTTTTCTTTTCTGCGGGCAGGGTGTCCATACTGGAGTAGTATCTAAATCGTACATACTTTCCATTAGAATATGTCATAGTATTCCCGTTATACAAGTAACTAACCACATCGGAAAACATCACTATATTTAAACCTGGTTCTCGTTTTTCCCAAAACAGCATTTAAGAATATTGGGATAAAAATAACAAAAAATAAAATAATATGTTTACAAAACAGGTATTAACAACGAAAAAATCATAAAGTGTGATAAAAGATTGACAATCGCAAATTGGGGTAGTATTCTAATCATGGCAATTGTTTGAGACTTAAACAATTGGAATTTCTCCCCGGACGCGGGAGGTTAGAAGAATCGGAAATATTGGGGTGAAGGAAATGAAATTCAAGTATAAATGGTGGGGAAAAGGAGATATCGATGCGTCCTTCGGAATCTTCTTCGACGGTTTTTCCAAAATCCTGTCGGCCACCGGAATAATGCTGTTTGTCTTTGGAATGCCGGCGGATATTGTGCTGAGTAAAATTGTACCAGGGATTGGCCTTGCAATTTTTGCTGGAAACCTGTGGTATTTTTATGAGGCCAGGACCTTGGCGAAAAAGGAAAACCGGCAGGATGTTACAGCACAGCCGTTTGGCATTGGCGCTTCCCAGCTGACGGGATGGCTTTACCTAATCATGGGGCCGGTGTATTGGCAGACTGGCGATGCGGAGCTTGCTTTTCAAATAGGGCTAGCCGCCTCGTTTATTGGAGGATTTATTGAAGTACTGGGCGGGTTTATCGGACGCTGGATCGTTAAAGTGGTCCCACACAGCGCGCTTATGGGAAATATGGCTTCCTCTGCGATTGTGTGGCTGTCCTTTGTGGGGATTGCAATGGTGTTTGACCGCCCGATTTATGCGTTGCTTCCTCTATTTATCATCATCATTGATTATCTTGGAAAAGCAGATAAGCGGTTTAAAAAAATTCCATCCGGTTTAGTTGCCATAATCCTTGGCGCTGCCATTGCGTGGGCAACGGGTTATTTGACCCCCGAGAACTTTACTTCTGCGTTTTCAAACCTTGGATTTTATCCCCCGACTTTCTGTGGGTTGGATATTGCAAAAGGTTTTAGTGGAATATTTCCGTTTTTGCCGATTATTATCCCCTTGCAAATCAATAACTTCCTGTCTACTTTGCAGGGGATTGAGTCTGCAAAGGCTGTAGGAGATGTTTATCCGGAACGGCGTTCCATGGTAATGGATGGCTGCTCTACCATCTTGGGTTCGTTGTTTGGAAATCCATTTCCGACGACAGTCTATTTCGGACATCCTGGTTGGAAAGAACTGGGAGCAAGGGCGGGATTTTCCCTGGTTAATGCTGTTGCATATCTACTTATCTGCCTGACAGGGCTGACTGGTGTGCTCATGGCATTGGTGCCAACAGAAGCGGTAATGGTGCTTTTGATTTTCGTGGGACTTTCTGTCACTACCAGTACCTTTCAGGAATTGGATCGAAAATATACCAATGTGGTGCTGCTCTCATTGATCCCCATTCTGTTTCAATATATACAGACGCTTATCAGTTCTGCGGTACAGGCCGCGGGGACAACTGTGGCCGAAATCAGTGCGGCAAAATTTGCAGAATTTTCTGTTCCTATTCAGGGAATACAATATTTGGGAAATGGGGCGTTTTTGTCCAGTCTTTTAATTGCCGGGTTACTTGCCTATGTGGTGGATAAAAAATATTATTTTGCCGCAGCATTTGGTATGGCGTTGGCCTTCTGTTCTTTTATTGGTATGATTCACGCGGATACCGTGGCGTTGTTCCCCACAGTTGGTGTGGTTTTTGGCATTATTTACTTGATTGTCGCAGGAATACTGGCGGTCAAAGGCTTTTTGTTCCGGAATACAGTCCGGAAAGAAGAAGGATCGCCCAATCTTTCCTGATTCAGAAATTTTGATTGGTAAGGCGGGTGAGAAGGAGACAGGGTAGAAGTGGGTTTTGTTGAATAGACAAGCTTTATATTGAGGAGGAAACAAAACATGGGTAATGTAAAAATCCCTTTGTTCAAAAAAGCAGACTTGGATGCTTCCATCGGCGTGTTTTTTGATGGTTTTTCCAAAGTCATTGTAGCAATTGCTATTTTGGTTGGAACCTTTGGCCTGGACGGCGGTACGGTGTTTGGCACCATGATGCCGGGTGTTCTGATGACAGTCGTTGTTTTAAACGGCGGCCTCTGGCTCTATTACCGCCATATTGCAAAGCAGCGCGGCGACGGTAATATGACCGCAATTCCTGCTGGATTACAGGCGGGGCGTATGTTTATCTGGCTGTACAGCATTATGCTGCCGGTATTCAATTCCACCGGCGACGCCATGATGGGCTTTAAAGTCGGCGTCCTTGCCCATTTTATAGGCGGCGCGGTCTTCATTATCGGTGCTTTCCTGGTTCCGAAAATTCTGAAAATTGTCCCGGCTGGTGCACTGTTCGGATCTCTGGCAGGCGGCGCAATGGCATTTTTGATTTTGCAGTCCATGGATGGTACTCTGAAAATGCCGCTGATCGGCTGGCTGTCGCTGATTGTCCTGTTTGTCATCTATCTTGGAAAAGTTAACACCAAGCTTCCGGCAGCTCTGATTGCCATTGTTGTCGGCGCAGGAATTGCATGGATTACGGGTGCAATGAGCTTTTCTACGGTCACGGATTCTCTTGCAAACTTAAACTTCTACATCCCAAAATTCACTTTCTGGATTTTTTCTTCTGACGTTATCTCCAATACTATCCCGTTCCTGCCGATTATCATTGTATTTTCCCTCAATGAGGTTATTACGGGTATCCAGGCGGTTGAGCAGGCAAAAGAGTGCGGCGATACCCACTTTACCACCATTAAACCGCTGGTATTGGCCGGTGCTGCCAGCATGGTTGGCGCCCTGTTTGGAAACCCGCTTGCTGTTGGCCTGTACTGGGGTTATCCGGGATGGAAAAAGATGGGCTCTGGAACTGGATATCACCTGGGAATTGTCATTCTGTATGCTATTGTCGGCCTGACGGGTCTTTCCGCAATCATTACTGCCTTTATCCCAGAGGCGGTTGTCCTGCCAATCCTCGTATTTGTTGGTATTTCCAGCTATGCTCAGGCATTCGAGGTGGTCAAAAAGAAATACTATCCGGCGGTGATCATGGCCTCTCTTCCGGTTGTCATGGATTTTGTCGTGGATAACATTGCGGAAGGAAAGCTCCAGGGCTTCCTGGCCTTTGATCCGGGTTCGGCGTTTGTTGGCCTGATTGTGGGATGTGTATTTGTGTTTATCATTGATAACAGCTGGTTAAAGGCTGCCATTACGAATGTAGTAGGCCTTGGCCTGACTGCCATTGGTATGATTCACTCCCCCGGACTGCTTTTTACCAGTACCTATGCGCCGGATTTGGGCTTCATTGCCGCTTATTCCGTTTTGATTGTGGCGTTCCTCATTTTGCACTTTATCAAGTTTAACTCCAAAGCACATCAGGCGGATCTGGAGGCGGAAAAGGAAGCAGAGCGTGCTGCGATTCTGGAAGCCGCACAGAAGGTCAATGCGGAAATTGCACAGGAAAAGAATTAGTCTTTCATTGATTTTTGGAGGCAAGGAATATGAAAACTCTTGTAATTACCGGTGCTGCCCGTCTTAAGGGCCATACCAACCAGATGGTCAAGCTGTTTTTAGACACGCTTGGCGGTGAATATGAGATTATTGACGCATATCGTGTCAAAAATGTCGGCCCCTGCGTCGACTGCCGCTACTGCTGGAAGAAAAAAGAGTGCGCAATTAAAGACGGTATGCAGGAAATCTATCAGAAACTCGAAGAAGCGGACAATGTGGTTTTAGCTTCCCCAATGTATTTCCACTCCGTTACCGGGAAAATGAAAACTCTCATTGACCGTTTTCAGGTGTATTGGGCCGGCCATGTGAGAAAGGATATGCCGGAAAAACCTCTGCGCAAGGGTGCTATCCTGATGGTTGGCGGCGCACCGAGTTTCCCAAATCAGTTTTTAGGCGGCGAGCTGGTGCTCAAGAATCTGCTCAATGATCTGAGCACAGAATGTCTGGGCGAAGTATGCCTGCCAAACAGCGACCACGATTCTCTGGAAACCCGTCCGGACATTGCACAGCAGGTTGTTGAACTTGCTCAGAAGATGAAAGCTGCAAATCAAACAAAATAAGGAATGCAAACCATTCCACGATAACACTTTTAAGGAGGACTTTATCATGCAGGGTTACACTTATGTAAAAGGCGAACATTATCCGGTTGAACACTTGATTTTTGAGACAGCTCCGGAGCATGTCCAGGAGTTTTTGGATGTTGATCATGAGGTATGGACTATGGGCGAAGCGGAAAGCGACCTGTTCGATCATATTCCGTTTTTGTACAAAGAGGTTTGGGTCAACGACAACAAACCGGGTGAAATGCACTTCATCTTTGTCTGGGAAAGCCTTGAGAGCTGGAGAAAGGTAGACGATAAGGATATTCAGGCTGCCTTGATTGCACGCTTTGAATCCAAATTTAATCATCCGTACAAGCTGACCCGTTGCATTCAGAACGAGGAGAACTTCGGAATCCATCGTTACAGCCGCTTTGAGCGTATCTAAATCCAGGGAAAGGAAGCAAACAGACATGAATTTTGAAAATAAAGTTGTCATTGTCACCGGGGCTAGCTCCGGGATCGGCGAAGGCGTTGCAAAGATGTTTTTGTCCGAAGGCGCCAAAGTTGTCGGCTGCGGAATTGAACCCGCTATGAAGATTGAGGATGCAAACGCTGTCTATGTCCAGGCAGATCTCACCAATTATGAACAGGCTCAAAATGTCGTTGCAAAGGCTGTGGAAGCATTTGGCAAGGTGGACAAACTTGTCTGCTGTGCGGGCGTTACCTTCATTGGCTCCCTGGAAAATACTTCCTATGAGACATTTATGAGGGAGATTTCGATTAACCTTGGCGGCGTGTTCAATATGTGCAAGGCAGCAGTTCCAGAACTGAAGAAACAGGAAGGGGCTTCCATTGTAACCATTGGCTCCGACCTCGGCGTCCGTCCGATTCCCGAGAGAATCGGTTACTGTCCATCCAAGGCGGGTGTGATCATGCTCACCAAGTGCATTGCACTGGAGTATGCTCCTGATATCCGTGTCAACTGTGTCCTTCCAGGTCTTGTCCGCACCCCGATGATTGAGCAGCGCTTTGAAGAAGCTGAGGATCCAAAGGCATTGGAAGAATCCTATGCTTCCCTGTATCCTCTGCACAAAATGGGAAAAGTTTCCGATATGGCAAATGCCGTTAAGTTCCTCTCCAGTGATGACAGTGGCTTCATCACCGGCGAGATCATGAACGTGTGCGGCGGAAGCCTGATCTAACGGAGGGAAAACAATGGCGACATCTCTGTTTAAAATGCCCTTTGATGTAGAGCGCTTAAAAGTTGAGCGCATCTATGCCAGTAAGGAACTGGAAAACTGTTCCGTCGATACCCTTAGCTGTGAGAAAATTCGCAGTATTTATGGGGATTTAAAGTTTACCGAACTCCATGAGGATCGTCCCTGCACCTACACTTCCCTGGTCACTTCCATTGACGGTAGGATTGCGTTTACCGATGCTCCTCAGGGTCCGTTGATTGCAAAACTCAACAAGTTTGATACAGCGGGTGCAGACACCGACTGGTTTATCCTCAATATGCTGCGCGCAGTTTCCGACGGCGTCATGCTGGGTGCGGGAACAATGAACGCAGAGCATGACTATACTTGCCATGTCTTTGATCAGGATATGGAGGATATGAGGATCGAGGCTGGGAAAAATCCGGTTCCATGGAATATTATCACCTCCCTGGATGCAACCGACATTCCCTTTGACCATGTTCTGTTCAACACCCCGGAAGTTCCGGTAATGATCAGCACCTCCCAAAAAGGCGTGGAACTGGTCAAACAGAAGATCAAGAACGATTACTTTGTAGTCACCGCGTCATCCGTGGAAGAAGTCACGGAAGAACTGATTGCAAACATGAAGGAGAATGCGGACAAAGTCCTGGTCATCGGTACTGGGGATACCGCGCCGGATTCCAAGGTGGCACTGTATATCCTCAAACGGTTTGGCATTGACCGCCTGCTGGTGGAAACCCCGTCCTACATGCACTACCTGGTTTCCCAGAAAATGATGGATGAATTGTTCTTCAACTATTCCTGTATCTATGTTGGTGGACAAGCACTGACTATCGGGAAGTTTGGAAAAGAATTTACTTCCAAAGACCATCCGCATACCCGGGTTCTCTCCATCCACAGCCACAGCGATCACTTCTTCTATTTCCGTCATAAACTGATGTATGAATAATCCCGTTTTGAGGGGGAAAATTTCTGCTGGCTCTGAAGCGTTTTTGCCCCTTTCGGGAATGAAAAAAGAGGAGCCCTATCAGGCTCCTCTTTTTTCTCAAAGGGATTGGGATAAAGACGGTTCCAAATTGGAAAGTTCCTGAAAAAAATGCTCAATTGCCTGGTTGGCAGCGCCCAAAATTGCACCGTTTTTTCCCAAACGTGAGAGTACCACCTGTTCGGAATGGGTGATGGGGAGTATCATTCTGCGCAAAACTTCCGGAAGATAGTAGGGCAAAGAACTCAAAAGTTCTGAACTGATGGCGATGGCCTCACAGTCAAAAATAAAAATGATGTTTGTGAGCCCAACCGCCAGATTGGTTAGAAACCGGTCCAGTACCTTCTTTGCTTCGGGATTCTGGTGTTGAATGAGTCCAGTGAATTCGTGGATACTATGAATGGGCGTTTCCAGTAAGGCATTGGCTTGAGCAATGACCGCGCTGTCCGAACAGTACTGTTCCCAACAGCCATATTTTCCGCAGTGACATTGCACCGGCTCGTCAAAATTGATGGTGTGGTGTCCTATGGCATTTGCAAACCCGTGATATCCTCGCAATAGCTCCCCGTTAGTGATTAACCCCGCAGAGATGGAATCGCTGATGTTAACCACAGCAAGGCTCTGATAGGGGGGTTGTGCCAATGGTTCCTCTTTTTTAAAATCAAAAGTATTCATTTCTATATTCTGTTGAGCAATGGCAGCAAGGTTTCCATCATTGTCAATGCAGATTGGAACATGGTAGCGTTCTTTGAGCAGGGTACAAATGTCAATGTTTCTCCAGCCAAGACTTGGAACAAACCGGATAAGTCCGGACAAATCGACAATGCCGTGTATAGATACTCCAATTCCCACCAGGCCGTAGCGGGCATGCGGTTGTCCTTTGAGCAGTTCATCCAGACAGAGACAGATTTGCCCGTATACAGTGGGGAATGCCGGATCCTGGATGGAAAACTGGTTCCTGGAAAGGATATTTTCTCCGGAAAGATCCGTCAAAATTGCCCGGACACTACGGATATCAATGTCCAGTGCAATGACGCAGCCAGCGTTCAAAAGCGGTTCAAGCAGAATGGGACGTCTGCCAGTGGCAGAGGTTCCGTGCTCCGTCTCTTTGAGGAGTCCAGCGTCAATCCATTCTTTGACAATGGTGGAGACCGTTGCCTTGTTAAGCCCGGTCAAATTACAGATATCCACCCTGCTGATAGGGTAATTGTGGAGAACCTGCCGGATAATTTCCCAGCGGTTTGCAGTACGGATATCCTTGGTCTGGGTGATTTTCATGTAAAAGCACTCTTTTCTGTCGACAATCGTTGTTTTGTATGTATTA
This sequence comes from Candidatus Pseudoruminococcus merdavium, assembly GCA_904419745.1. GTDB lineage: Bacteria > Bacillota > Clostridia > Oscillospirales > Ruminococcaceae > Pseudoruminococcus_B > Pseudoruminococcus_B merdavium. Next base: position 29,277 of record CAJFSS010000002.1, read on the forward strand.
TAATATAGCTGTGGGAAAATTTCCAGGATATTCAGCGGTTTGTAGAATGGAAACACACAGCGTCAATCATAAAGGAGATATGAGTCATGCCTTGTGTACAAATAAAGACGAATACAGCAGTAAACGCTGAAAAAGCGGAGAAAATTAAAAGCGAACTTGGAAAAATCATCACTTTTTTACCGGAAAAGACGGAGCCTTGGCTGATGGTCACTCTTCAGGATGATTGTCGGATCTGGTTCCATGGAGAAACCGGCCGCCCAATGGCCATTGTGGAGGTTAAAGTATTCGGAAATAAAATCGATTCCGAAGGCTCAAAGAAAATGACCAAAGCGGTCTGTGCACTCTTTGAGCAGGAACTCGGGGTGGATCCAAAGGATATTTATATCCGGTATCTGGCGTCCATGGATTGGGGATGGAATAACGAAAATTTTTAATTCCCGGTTGTAATACAGGAATCCTGCGGGGACAAACCGGAGCAAAAGAGCGGCGCTTACCGAAAAAGCGCCGCTCTTTTGCTTTCTAGTTTTCAAAATTGACTGATGGCATTGGTTTTTCCTGGGAAAGTTTTTCTCTGGATGATACTTTCTCACAGAGAAAGTCGGCAACCTGAAAAGGGGTTTGTGCGATCCATTTAACCTGGTTTTTTGATAATTCGCCTTCTTGCTGAAACCCGAATCCATAAGTCACTGCAAGAAAGGATATTCCGGCCTCGTGCGCCCCTGCGGCGTCAGATATGGTATCTCCCACCAGAATCGTCTCCTCTTTTGGAATCGAGGAAATCTGTCGGCAGCGGCGAATCAGCTCCGTTTTGGAAAGGGTATCCTCCTCGTCCATGCCGCAGATACAGTCAAACAGGGAGGAAAGTCCGAGACGTTTTAAAATAGCCCTGGCAAATTCCTCTTTTTTTAAGGTGGCCACCCCTAAAAATTTTCCGGATTGTTTGAGTGTCCGCAGCGTCCTCTCTATCCCTTCATAGGCAGATAGCTCATATTGTCCTTGTTTTGCGTAGTAATCGCGGTAAATTTGGATGGCGTGCAGTGCCTGTTCCCGATCCATCCCGCAGAGTTGTTCAAACACAAAGGGAAGCGTTCGTCCAATTGCATTTTTCACAAAGGATTCCCCGGCAAAAGGCGTCCCCAGCTTGTTCAATGTGTGTTCATAGGAATGGAATATTCCCTCATAGGAATTGACCAGCGTCCCATCCATGTCAAACAGAATACAACGGTACATTAACGTCCCTCCAATTCGTAGACCGAAGGGGTAAGGAAGGAAATTTTCATGGATTGTGATAGCTCCTTGAGCTGTGTGCGAATGCGCTCCTGTTTTTGCTCCACTTCTTCCTGATTGACGGAAAAAATAAGTTCTTCTTTATAATAATTTCCATTGTGTTTGTGATGGAATCCATCGAACCCGGCAAGGTAAATTTCTTTGGCACCACATTTTTTAAGCAATTTTAAAAGCATCAGCCCTGCGTTGTCCGAAATCATTTCATCTGAATTTGTATAGCTGTCATAATCCACATACAGGCAGGTCTTGTTGGTTCCTCCGGGGATGTTGGAAGTCAGGATTGTGTGCACTTTTTCCAGCGGCCGAATTTCTCCACTGAGGATGTCCATTCGTTTGTGGTTGCTGACAAAACAGGCGTCCATCCGGTATTTAGGGTCAATAAAGTTGACGGAAATGACATAGGGTGTTTCTCGCTCGACAAAATCCATAATAGAGGAAAATTCAGTCACCAGGCTTTTTCCAGGCGCAAGCAACAGTACTTTTTTCCCGGAAATCCATTTTGCAATCTGGTCCACCGCCTGACTGTCGTCAATTTTCCGACTTTGGAATTGGGCATAGAGTTGTTCTATCAGGGAGCGATCATAGAGAATTTTATAGTCCGAAGGAATGGAACGGATTATTTTTTCAATGTCCTTCATGGTCAGGGTCTGCTTGTTGATAAGGTAGGCTGCATAGTTGGGGTGGCAGACATGACTGGCCGCAATATGGTAGGGGACACTGTATCCCCATTCATGATGTTTTCGAATGGCGGAGATATACTCGTCATAGATATCCATCACCATGGAGACATCATACCGGGAAGCAATATTTTTGTTGATATACTGGGTGATCAATTCTGTTGGAAGATTTCCCGCCCCTCTGCCCATGCCATAGACCGAAGAATCCAGAATGAGCGTACGCTTTGTTTGAATTTTTCCTAAAACCTGCGCATTGGAAAAGGCAAGCTGTAAATTGTTGTGTCCATGAAACCCTAATCGGATCTGGGGGTTCATGTTTTTGTCAATCAAATAAAAGCGGTGAGATACATCATTTCGGTACATGCTGCCAAGCGTGTCCACAATATAAAAAGCAAATGGATTCAGTTGATTGATTTTATCCACCAGTTCCAGCAATTCCCGATCACTGTAAAAAACAGTTCCCACGGGTTGCATGAAGACCTCATAACCTTTTTCCATAATGATGCGAGCCCAGTCAAAAGCCTGTTCGATTTCATGCTTATGAAAGGTCAGTCGGATTCCAGTGATACTGTTTCCGTCACATGGAGTCAGTTCCAGCGGATGAAGCTCTTTTTCCCCAATAGCGATCATGGCAACATACATACAACGACGATTTTGTTTGGGAAGAACCTGTTCGATTTCTTTGACGCTTCTAAATAGGGAACACTCCGGTTCTTTTACCATACGGGTTAGAAAACCGCATTCAATAATATCGATGTTTGCATTTTCGAGTTTCTCCAAAATGGAGATAATTGTTTTGCGTCCAAACCGCCAGTCATTGATATATCCGCCGTCCCGCAGGGTACAGTCGAGTACCTGGATGCTCATTGCGTGATTTCTCCCCTTTCCAGTTTTCTTGCAATTACGTCCCGGACGTATTCCAAGTCTTTTTGTGTGTCAACAGACAGCGTGTGCGCTGAAACAGGAATCATCCGAAGAGGTTTGCCATGTTCTAAAAATCTCAGCTCGTTGATGTCCTCAATTCTTTCCACAGGCCCTTTGGGGGTTTGTGAAAAGAACCGCAGGGCTTCCAGGGAATAGGCTAGTACGCCAAGATGCTTGTAGTAGTCAAACTGAAGGCTTGCTTTTGGATGAGGGATTGGGCTTCTGGAGAACAAAAGGGCATTGCCTTTGGCGTCCGTCACCACTTTAATGTTGGATTCATCCACCGCCTCGACGGGGTTTTCAATTTTTGTCATCAGGTTAGCAGCAAAAAAGCCTTCCATTTGATCCGGGATCACCTGTTCCACCAGTGCGGATTCAATTAACGGTTCATCCCCATTGATGCACAAGTAGACGTCAGCAGGAATGGATTGTGCCGCTTCATAAAGGCGCTCGGTGCTGGTATGGTGCTCTGTAGAAGTCATGATGCAGGGGATTTGGTTGTCTTCGCATACGGTTTTGATTTCCTCGCTGTCCGTCGCTACATAGACGGCGTCAATTTTTTTGGATTGCCGCACCCGGCTATAAACCCACCAGACCATTGGCTTTCCGCAGATATCCGCTAAAGGTTTTCCTTTCAATCTGCTCGAATGGTATCTTGCCGGGATAATTGCCACTGTTTTCATGAAATTCCTCCTCTGTGTTTGAACAACCGGCCAAGTGCGCGGATGGGCTTTGTCAGTTTCCAACTGGTTGAACTTTCATAGTTATGAATGACTTCCTGAATCCTTTCTTCCAATTCTCTGTTAAACAACCCTCGGATTTGTGCCTCCTCATATTTTGGAGGAGGAGCAGATTTTTTGCCGTTCGCTTTGTTGTTTGCCTGTAATTCTCGTTTGTACAGGTTCCAATTTTCCAGCAACCGGTCGGACCATAATTTTAGGACCTTTGTACTGACGACTTCAAAGCCATCTGGAACAGGAATTTCCGCCCATTTGCAGCAGTTTTCCCCATTTTGCATGTCATAGCAGAGGATGCTCGGCAGATAAACTTGTACCTCGTTTGCAAGCAATTGGTTTCTCCCGTTTACTTTCAGGTTAAAATGGAGAACCAGTAAATCCCGAATGCGGTCCTTTAGCGGTAAAAAGGCCCTATTAAAAATGTTATCCTCCTGATAACTATCCAACAGAGCCTGGACGAAAAAGTGCCCTTTTATGGCGCCAAAACATCCGGAGGAAAGTTGCTCTTCGTCCTCAAATCCAAAAAAAATACGGTTGAGACGAAGGCGTTTCAGATTGAGACTTGCCAACATTTGAGGGAAAAGCACGATTCCTCCGTGCTCATACAACAGTTTGAGCGCATAGTATTCCTCTACATAGTCGGTTTTTCCTGCCAGCAGCGCTGCCTGGATTTTTTCCGGCAGTGATTTTGCCGGAAAATCCTTTTCCACTGCCTCCAAAAGGGTGGAATTGGGAAAATCCCTGTGTAGTTCTTCCAGATATTGCGCTGGGATTTCCCTGCGTAAATGCACACAGATAATGTTGTCAGGAATGACTTCTTTTTTTAGGAATTCCAAAATCCTGCCAGTGTTTTTGTCCTCTTTCAAATAGGGATTTAGCAGGAAATCCTTTTGGAACTCCTGGAGCAGTTCCACAAAATCCGCCTGAAACAGCGTGCGGGACTGGGTCATATTCCAATAAAGCTGTTTGGCCGCACAGTAAACGACTTCCTGATGATAGGCAGGGTTGCTGGTGGTCAAAAAATTCCGGTAAGCTCGGATAATATCAACCATATTCCCGACAAGGGAGGTGGAGATGGTATTAGCCCGACGAAAATAGTTGTAAAACGGTTGCTTAACATATCCAATATTCGGATATTTGGTAACGAGGGCCGGAATCAGAGAAATGTCCTCAAACAGCATTTTTTCGTAGTGGTTTTCCTCCCAAATCCGCCGCTTGTACAGCTTGTTGACACTGTAGGTAATGTTATTGCCTCTGATAAGGTAATCAGAAAGGTCAATTTGCTCATTGGGATAGGTAGAAACGACTGTGCTGCGCTGTTCTTCCACATAAATAATCTTCACGTCGCACATAACCAGATCATAATTTCCTTCGATGGCCTTGTCATAGAGTGCCTCATACATTTGAGGTTCCACAGTATCATCAGAATCCAAAAAGGCAATGTATTCCCCTCGTGCCGCCTCAACGCCGGTGTTGCGCGCCAAGCCAAGCCCTTCATTTTCCTTGTGGATAACACGGATAAGTTCAGGGTATTCCCTGGCATACCGGTCACAGAGGAGAGGGGAATTGTCTTCGCTGCCATCGTCGACAAGGATAATTTCCTTTTCTTTCAGTGTCTGCGCCAGAACGGAATCCACCGCCCGTTCCAAATAATTTTCCACCTGGTAAACTGGAATAATAATAGAAACTTTGATTGGGTTACTCATGACTGCCTCCCAAATAGTTTAAAATTGCCCGCAGTTCATAAATGGTATTGGGGACATAGTAATTTTTTCCTGCAAACTGTCGGTGGAACTTTCTTAAGAATTTTTGTAAAATATCATTTTCCTTCCACAAAACCTTTCCGTCAAACAGATGGTAGAGCATCACGGTCGGGATATCCATCCCAAACAGGATTCTTCCGCTTAAAGCAGCATTGGAACATACCGTGATGACCGTTTTTCCCTGTGCCCCTTCATTGAGGAGAAACAGTTCCCAGGGGACATTGTTTGGGTATTTTCTTGTCAGTCCCAGCTGGAGAGGAATATTATTTTCATTTCTGGGATGGGGCTTGACTAAAAATCGGCTTGTCCCTACGGCCTGTTGACATTCGCGCATGAGATCCAGGTCATTGCATGGAATGTTTTCCGCACGGAAAGACTGCTCCAAAAAAATAAAATCTGCAGGTTCTTTTGTACCGTGGTAATCAAAAATAAAGTTGAGCAATTGTTTGAGCCTGTGATCATGGGGGTCCATTTTGGGCAAGGCATTGTTTTTAATGGAGTCTCCCCGCATGGCAAGCCCCGGCTCATATAACAAGTATCCCTCTATTTTTTCTTTGATTTTACTTGCCTGTTCATGCCGGTTTACCGGGGCACGGTCTTCCCGCAGAAAATCAATGACATAAGAGGAAAAGCCGTCTTCATAACAGAAAAAGGCACAGTCCCCGTGATCGTATTCACAGGCGAGCATACGGGTAAAAATATCAAAATTAGAAAAATAAATCTGGGAATAATCCGCCAGTTCCTCATTGAGTACCCAGCGGAAAATTCGTGGAATATCTGCAAATACCTCGGTGAGTTTTTCGCCTCCTGCGGCACCATATTTCCTACTCAGATCCTTTGTCGTACCAAAGATGACCCGTCGGAAAAGCCCGGATTCTTTCAGCCGTGGAAGGCAGTCGCTGAGACTTTGGGTTACATTGGTGACAAGCAGGTCGGTTTCTCGTCCATTGAGAATGGAGGTTTTCATATGGACTGCTGTTAACAGTTGATACACAGAATTGGCGACAATCAGTACACAGTTATTCGACATGGCAATCCCTTCTTATGGTTCGAATAATAAAGTGGTTTCTTAAATTTTCACATCCGGTGGAGTCAAAAGTATAGAGCAATTCTGGCCGGTTATTAAAGACATAGGGGAGCAGTTCACAGGGAAATATTCCAGGCAAAATTTCAGCATTTGGAAAAATCTTATGGTAGTCCAGGGCGTCGTCGGGATGTTTTTTGACCGCAAGCAGAGTATTGGAAAGGATCCCCTTTGCCAGTCTATCGTAGAGGGACTCCTGCTGCGCTTTGTTCATGATCCCGAGGTTTGCAAAATGTTGGGTAAGCAGGATCGCCTGTGCGTTTGTGCGGATTTTTCTCTTCAAAAAGAACCGAATTAGTTTCCTTCTCCGATAGGGAGGAAGACTCTGCAAAACGTCCTCCACACAGAAGTCCTGGTATTTTTCCCCGGATACATCAAATGTCTGCGCCCGTTTGAGACAGATAATCGATTCGATATTGGGATTGGATCCGTCAAACAGCCCGTATTTTTGTGCAAGTGCTGCGTGCAGGGGATATTGTTTTTGAAGTGCCCGCGGCAATTCTTCCCATCGGCTGAGCATGCCGGCCGCATCTTCCAAAAAGATAAAAGGGATCCGGTTTGCGGTCAGGTATAGGGAAAAGTAAAAATGCGCGCCTGCAACATAAATTTTTGAAAACTCAGTAATATCATGGGGACAAATCTGGTGAAATGAGCGGGCAGTATCTGAAAATACCTGGCGTTCACTTTCGTGGGGTATTTTCAGATAAGGAAACAGGTAGATCTCATCAAAAAACTGCAAAGCTCTCCGTTTTTGTATTTGGGGATATTTATTTATGAGGAAATCCGGTACAAAGAGGACGCCCCGGTCATGTTCATGGAAGACGGCTCGATGGAGAATGACTTCCAGGAGTTGATAGGAACTGACCGCGTGGTATAGCACTAACGAGGAGTCCTCTTTTTTATCCGATGCCAGCTTCATCTGTCAGTCCCTCCAAATCACGCATAAATTTTTTGTTTTTCCTGCTCAGTGCGAGCAACATTGGGGCATAGGCGTCCCTTCCGCTGATGGGGATCTGTATTCCAAGCCGATGTTCTATCTGCCGATACTGTTCCACAAAGTCCAAAATCCCCCGATGGATTTCCCGGATTTTATCTCCATGCTCTGGCGGCCGTTTGAAGTGCAAAACGCAGTTTTCGTTTTCATCCAGGGAAAAACCTTTTAGACTGCCTTGGGGAGAGCCGAGCAACAGTTCCCAGTACAGGTTGTGATTTTTGTCTGGATCGTGGAATTTCCATAAATCACGGTTTTGCCACGCGGAATACAGGTAGCTTACTAGTTCCCCACTTATCAAAAATGGTTCGGGAATCTCAGGTTGGTGGCTAAGGCCGGAGTTGGTTCCGGCCAGTATACCGGTAATTTTACAGGGAATACCCCACAACCGGCGTACGGCAGTTCTAAGCATCACAGCGCTGCTTCCCGCCCAGCCAATATCAACCGCCGCTGCGTGCTGGCATCCGTCCAAAAGGGATCGGTAGTACTGGCCGCCAGCCTTTTGTTCTCCCTCATAATGTGAGAGTACTTGGGACCAGTTGTCCTCTAAATAGTTTTGGATGTCGCCGGCATTTTTATGCGTCAGTACTTCGTCGGGGGAAATCCCAACACTTTGACAAAACCCATCCCCCATATCCTCCAGTTCCATGGATTGAAAAATCCGCCGGATGGAGTATCCTTGATTTTCCTTGTGGGTGAGAAACCGGGTAAAATATTCGTTTTTGTAATATTTAGCGGTCAGTTTGACTGCGGCCAGCCGGGACCAGTGGGCATATGCTGTCTGTTTTATTTGTTCCGGATACAGCTTGCGGTAAGCTTTTAGCAACACGTCGCCGTCCCTTGAAAAAAACAGAAGTTTGTCTATGTGGGCATGCTGTGTATATTCATGGAGGAACCGGCAAAACCCTGTGACAAACAGTCCGCCATAGACAAACCCGTATTCATATTCCCTGGAAAAGCGGGACAGCCCACTGTGGAGCTGCGCATTGACTATCCCTCGGTACATACTTCCTGTGACATCGGACATATCCAGTGCGCGGTAGCGGTTCCCGGCAGTATTGCAGTTTTCATATAACAGGGTGGAAAATCCGTTTGAAAGCGCCTGCTTTCCATCAGAGTAGGGATTGTCCCCTATATGAAGGATGGAGCAGTCTACGCCATAGACGTCCCGTATTTTCTGATAGAGTGTTCCACTGTGCTTGGATTGGCCCGCATCACAGGAGACAAAGACCTCTTCTAGCCCTTCGTATCCACACCGAATGAGTAGCTCGCGCAGGAAATTTCCCGGAAGGTACATATCGGAAACCGCGATCATCCGCTTTCCACGCCTTTTCAGGAGACAAAACACTTCCTGAAAGAAGGGATTTGCATAGCAACAGGCGGTTTCCCACTTTTTTTCGACCAGAATTCCGTTTTCCGCGGAAATACCGGTCTCTTTTTCTAATACCTTCCAAATTTCCTCCAGGGTGACTTCTGGAGAGCCGCCTACCTGTTTATGCAACTCTCGCGCATGTTTTTCCGCCCGGATACGGAGCCGCCGAAAATCTGGGTATTCCAGTTCCATTCCCATGAGGGAAAACAGATCGGTGGGATCGGAGAAAGGTCGCAAAATCAGAGTGTCAAAGATGTCGAACGAGATAAGGTCATACTTCATCAGCTTTTTTGCGTATTCCTGAGGGCAAAGTTCATAGGAAAGGGAGGATTCGCTGTCCTTACGATAGAGCCGCCTGTCTTCATAATAGGAAATGTGTTCGAGCACTCGGAGTGATTTATCAAACAGCAGAAAATACCGGATATAGAGCCATAACAGATAAAAAAGCCCGGCAAGGCGTCCCGCGCCCCGATCCCGGAATTGTATATATCGGGAACGGATTCCCGGGATCCGGTTTACCAACAAGCGATATATCCGCTCTTTCATGTCCGATCCCTCTTTTCATAAGCCCGGCAGATTTCTGCTGGGTCGCCAATTGCCATCAGACGCCCTTTTTCAATCCAGATGGCCTTGGTACAGTTATTCTGGATGACGGAAGGGGAGTGGGAGACCATCAGCACAGTTGATCCGCTGTGTATCATCTCCCGAATTCTCTGCTCGCTCTTTTTGCGGAAAAACAGGTCGCCCACACTGAGCACCTCGTCCAGAATCAAAATTTCTGGTGTGTCCGCAATAGTGGCAATGGCAAATCCCAGGCGGGAAACCATACCGGAGGAGTAATTGCGTACCTTTTCTTCCATGAACCCCTCGAGTTCGGCAAAGCGTACGATTTCGTCAAATTTTTCGTCCAGAAACTCCTTCGGATACCCAATGATAGCCCCATTGAGGTAGATGTTTTCCCTTCCGGTCAGTTCCATGTCAAAACCGGTGCCAAGTGTCAACAGCTGGACTTTTTTCCGGTCCACCCAGACCCTTCCGCTGGTGGGGATCAGCGCCCCTGAAATAATTTTCAGCAGGGTACTTTTTCCAGAACCATTGGTTCCAAGGATTCCCACAACTTCTCCTTTTTCAATGCTGAAACTGATGTTGTCCAGTGCGGTAAACGTCTCGTATCGGTGTTGGCGGCGGATGGTACGTACCATCCATTCCTTGATGCTGGAAGCCTCATCCTTTGCACGCCGAAACTGCATGGTGACGTTTTTGACAAGAATTTCCGGCCCGTTTTCCATCACAGAGGGAATTGTTTTGCTTCTATTTTTCTGCATGGGGAGACCACCTTTGTCAAAGTTTTTGGATAATTTTGTTTTTACTGCGGCGGAAGATAAACATGCCCGCCGCCATCATACCAATTCCCCACATAAACATCTGTGCAAGTTCCCATCCACCGGGCAAGACCCCTTCCATAACCACACCGCGCAGGGAATGGATATAGGCATAGAGCGGGTTGCAGAGGATGATTACCCGGATTACCCCTTCCAGCTGTTCCACTGGGTAAAAAATTGCGGAACAGTACATCCAGAGCGTTAGGAATACGGAGTACAAGTGTCTTATATCTCCAAAAAACACATAAGCTGCCGCCAGAAGATAGGACAGTCCCAGGGAAAACAGAAACAGTAGTAGGATGATGACAGGGGAAAACAACATGGTCCATTTCGGGGTAATCTGAAATACAAGGAGCATAACGACATAGGCGGCTGCGGAATACAGAAAATTGACAAGCGCCGTGTAGGCCCGCGTGAGTACGAACAGTTCCATAGGGAATTTTACCTTTAAAAGCAGAGGCTTGTTGTCCACCAATGTTGAAATGGCGGCAGTGGTCGCCCCAGTAAACATCTGCCACAGGATGTATCCGGTCAGGTAGTAGATGGGATAATTTTCAATGGAACGCCGGAACAGCTGCGAAAAAATCAGGGATAGTACCGCCATGGAGAGTAAAGGGTTGAGTACACTCCATAGGATTCCCAGATAGGAGCGCGCATACTTTCGTTTGATTTCCCTCGAAGTCAACTGCTGGATGACAAAGGCATACTGCTTTCCAATGGAAAAATCAGACATTTCTGCTCCTCCTCATTTCACCGGATGGCCTTTTAAAATGGCGTAGGTATTTGTAAAGCGTATATTGGCGCAAATGCCGCTTGGCACGGGAGGAATGGAGCACTGCGCTTGCCTCGTACCAGGCGCTTTCCTGGAATCTCCCGGCGCCAGGATTCACCGTAGCAAACAGCTTTGCACGCAAATGTCCTGCCTGAAGTTCCTGTTCAGTCAGGTTGGCTGCCAGCGGCCGTTCTCCATTTTCCAGGACGTCATCGGAAAAAGGAAGGCTTCCGAAAGCAGACGCTTCAGATTTAGTCGGACGGCACATAAAAAGGGCGAGGAGCTTACCAATGGTTTCCCTCTGTGTTGAAAATTCCCGATTATCCATAGTTGGTAAGCATTCTTTTGCCATCAGATGGAGATAGGAATCGAAAATTGGCTTTATCCGGTGCAGGAACTGTATCTGCTTTTTCGGGCATGCCCCGTATATCGGGGAGATCTGCTTGTTTTCTTTTCGGTACCCGATGGTTGTCCCATGCGGTGCGGAAAAAACCGCCTCATACACAGAGTTATTAAAAAACACCTTTTCTTTTAAATGGTGTTCCGGCTCAAAAAAATAGCAGTGGTAGTTTTTTCGGTGCATTCCGGTAGGAATCCGGTACAACCCCCAGTAGTATCCCTGCAGTTCGTCCCCCTCTTTTTGCAGGCGCAGCATCGTTTGTAGGGATTTCTGCATGGAACCAAGCCATCCGCTGTCCACAATGGCGTAGGGGACGTCCTCAAACAATCCCTCCTGTCTCAGATATCCCATCAGGGCCGGAAACGCCTGTTTAGACGCGTGTTCCATGGCCTCCAAAAATTCAGGACAGTGGGCCATACGCTGACGGATGGCTATAAGATCTGCACGGGAAAGAGGCTGTTTCTCCCCATAGGGAAGAGCAAGCGCTTGAAGGATGTTTTCGTGGTTTTCCTGTTTAATTCCCGCCCTTTGTAACAGTTTTGTTATGGTGACATGTATGGCGTTTCGGCAGATATCATGTAGCGCCATTTCCCGATCCAGATGGAATAATGGAAGGCGCAGGGAATACCGGGAAACGCTTAAATAGCGGCACTCGATGGGAATGTCTAGGGTTTGACAAAATATTCTGGCAGCCTGGCAGGGAAAATATCCATCCCGCGCAAGAAAATAGAGACGCCGGATCCCATTCTTTTCCGCCTGCGCAAGCAGCCATTGGACAAATCCGGAAAGCGCGGGGGCAAGGACATATCCTGCGACAATAGAAATCGGATCATTTTTGGAAATTTCCATTTTGTGAATAGGAGAAAACAGTACCGGGGAGTTTTGTAAAATTTCTTGATAACGTACGCGCCTGTTTTTCATCTGTGGTTCAGTCCTCATGTGAATGTTCCCCTTCTTGTTTTGAACAACGGTGTTTGTGGATTCGCTTTTTCATGGCGTCATACACTGCCACGGGGAGAAGTCCCACCAGTAGAGGTTTGAGCACATAGAAAAAAGAAAAAGCATTTAAAATTCCCAGGCGCTGGAATCCCTTCAGGCGCACCTTCATTTCCCGTATTCTTCGCGCATAGGTACGCCTGTGGTATGCATCTCGGTTTTCGCGGTAGCAAAACAGCGTATCCGGTAGATTGTAGCCCCGGTATCCCAGAGCATGCAGTCGCATAAACAACTCATAGTCTTCACACTGTAAAACAGAGGGGGCGCAGGAATATCCACCTGCCAGGGTAAAGATCTCCCTGCGGAATACCACAGTGGGATGGATGTAGGGGGAATTGAACAGAAAATCCCCGTTTTGAGGGGATTTTGGCATTACCTGTTTTCCCCAAGGGACGTCTTTGTCAAACAGCCATGCCGCGCACCCCACCCATTGGTATTGCGGCTGGTTGTCCAAAAACCGAACCTGTGTTTCTAATCGCAAGGGCAATGAAAGGTCGTCGTCATCCATCCGTGCTAGGTATTTTCCTTTGGCGTATCGAATACACTGGTTGAGTGCGTGGGCAAGCCCTTGATTAGAAGCACCGCGCAGGTAGTGGATCCGCCTGTCCATCTTGGAGACATCTCTCAGGGTTGCGGCAAAGGGTTTATCGGAACCGTCGTCATAGAGAAGAAGTTCCCAGTCCGGAAAGCTCTGATGGATTATCGAGCGTATAGCAGCGTACAGGTATTCTTTATTGCGGGGGTTGTAGCTGCCCATCAGGATGCTGACCTTGGGCTGAGAAGATTCGTCTAAATTTGTACTCCACCCGTCTGCTGACATCCGCATAGATTTGCCGCATGGCTGCATTTGCGTGTTCTCGGTCAAAGGGTTTTGCAGATGCAATGCAAAAGTTTGCCATTTTCCTGCGTTCCGGTGCGCTGAGCGCACAAATTTTTTGGATTCCCTGGATAAACCCGTCCACATCGTCATAGGCGTATAAAAATCCATTTTTTCCATTTTCCATGTACTCCCTTGTTCCCCGGTTATCCGATGCCAGTAGAGGAATTCCCATGGCAAGCGCTTCCAGGCCTGCCATTCCCAGTCCTTCCCGTTTGGAAGGGAAGACAGCGGCGTCTGCTCCGCCCAACATTTCAGGGATATCGCAACGAAACCCATACAGGGTAACCATGTTTTCAAGCCCAAGTTCTACGATCCACTGTTGAATTCTCTCCCGGAAAAAGCCGTCCCCACAGATGCCGTATCGGATAGGGAGAGGCTCCGGGGAACTGGCTTGCATTTTTGCCAGAGCCTGTAAAATAACGCGGTGGTTTTTATTTTCATTGAGTTCCCCAACCGAGATAAGGAAACACTCCTCGGGGGAAATCCCAAGCCGTTGGCGGCACAGTGCCCGTTGCTTTCCAGATATTGGATGGAATAGGCGCCCGTTTAATCCCACACCCGGTATCCGGTAAACACGTCCTCCTTTTTTAAGAGGGAGTTTTAAGGCGTTTTGGTAGTCCTCCTGGTTGATGACAATCAGGATGTCCGTGTTTCTGGCCAGTAGCTTTTCCACTGGATAATAGACGAGATGATTGTACATGGGGGCGCCCTTATAAAAATGGAAGCCATGCGCTGTGTAAAGAATAACGGGTGCTTCTTTTCCCAGCAGTTCCCCGCAAAGGCGTCCTAAAAGCCCGCCCACCGGAGTATGGCAGTGAACCGCATGAATATTGTTTATCCGTATCAAATCTATCAGTTGGTACAGTGCCTTTTTGTTGTCATGAAAAAGGTAAGGGGATCTTGCAATGGGGATATGGTGTGCGTGGATGCCAAGCTTCTCAAACAGCCCTTTACTGGATAGGTAATGGGGCTCATTCATATTTGCTGCATAGTGAACGGTGTACCCCATATTCTGAAGAATTTTCACATTGTCCAGTTCAAATTTGTATAGGAAATCGCTGGTAGTGGTTAAAATCAGAATCTGCTTTTGCATTGTTGTCAGCGGCCTCCTACTGTAAAAAATTTGACTGGCTCTTACAAACAGTTTCACCATCTGCCGGTTTGTTTATTCGCCTGTATGGAAGCGGGAATTTTGGGGAAAATAGACGGACATGGAAATGGGGTTTTCTTTTTGGTTTTTTTATGATATAATCCTGCCAAATCGTAACCGGTTGTCCCCTTTTTGTGGGCAAAAAGCTATTTTCTTATAAATTTTCCAAAAAAGGTAGAAAGTATGAAACTGATTTTAAGCGATATTCCTCTGCATGTAGATCTCTCCGGCATACAGGACGCCCATTTTGTAGATCTTTCCCAGCTTGATATCTCGCATTGTATCGGATGCTTTGGGTGTTGGGTGAAAACCCCTGGAAAATGCGTCATCCGGGACGATGCGACAAAAGTGTATCCGTTGATTGCGCAAAGCGAAAAAATCATCTATATCAGTCATATTCAATATGGGGGTTATGATACCGTGATGAAAACCCTACTGGAGCGTTCCATTCCTATCCAGAAGGCTTTTCTCCGCCTGCATCATGGGGAGACGCACCATGTCCAGCGCAGGGTCGAGGAAAAGGACGCGGTCATTTTTGCCTATGGCTCCTGTTCGCCACAGGAACAGGAGCTATTTACCCATCTTGTCAGACGCAATTCGGAAAATATGCTGTATCGTTCTTACCGGATCCACTTTATGTCTTCCGAAGAACTGGAACAGGCGGTAAATGAGGAGGTGGCAGAATGGAAAAACTAGTGGTTGTCAATGGGAGCCCCAGGGCATTTAAATCCAATTCCGGGCGCCTGATATCTCTGTTTCGGGACTTCTGGCGGGGCGAGTGGCTTATGGAATACAATGTCGTACAAAACAAACCGCAGCAGGTGTTTTCCAAACTGCGGGAGTGTACGGATTTGCTGTTTGTTTTTCCCCTGTATGTGGACAGCCTGCCGGTTACGCTGCTCCATTTCCTCAAACAGTTGGAAAAATTCTCCCTCGAACAGAAACCTACCGTCCATTTGATTATCAACTGCGGTTTTTTGGAACCCTGGCAAAATGACGTCGCTGTGGACATGCTCCGTCTGTTTAGTGCCCAAAATGGGTTCCCTTTTGGTTCTTTTCTGGAAATCGGGGGAGGGGAAGCAATTTTGGACACCCCTTTTGCCTCCTTGGTACGCGGAAAGATAAAAAAATTGGCACGGGCAATGAAGGAGGGCAAATCTCTTCAGCTTCAGGTGACAATGCCGCTTCCTAAATGGCTCTACTTGAAAGCTTCTGAAAAGTACTGGATGCAGTACGGCGCAAAAAATGGGATTACCCCACAGCAAATGGATACCATGCAAATTGAGGGGAGATAGCCGCCATTCTATCCGCCAATAAAATATAAATGGGTAAAGCAGATGTTTCAAACCGCTAACATCTGCTTTTTTCCTGCTTTTCTGGATTTTGTCCGGACTGCATGGTATACTGGAATAGATTTTTAATAGAGAGGGGATGGCACACCAATGGATAAAGAATATCTGATACGGGAACGCCCGCTCAAGGCGCTCCTGTTTTTTGCGTTTCCCATGATAATTGGGAATTTATTTCAGCAATTTTATACCATGGCAGATTCTGTGATTGTCGGCCGTTTTGTTGGAGAAAATGCCCTGGCTGCAGTAGGGGCTTCCTATTCGCTGACCAATGTATTTATCTCCATTGCGATTGGTGGAGGCGTAGGGGCTTCCGTGATTGTCAGCCAGACCTTTGGTCAGCGGGATTACCGGACGATGAAGCGATCCGTCTCTACAGCGCTGATTGCCTTTCTTGGGGTCAGCATTTTGCTGGGGGCGCTGGGGCTTTTGTTTAGTACTTCCATTATGGAACTTTTACGAACCCCTTCCAATATCATGGACGATGCGGTGACGTATCTGAACATTTACTTTATCGGCCTGCCGTTTTTGTTTATGTATAACGTGCTCTCGGCGATGTTCAATGCGCTGGGCCGATCCAGAATACCGCTTTATCTGTTAATTTTCTCCTCTGTGCTCAATGTGGCGCTGGATATCTATATGGTCACTTCCCTACATATGGGGGTGGCGGGCGTTGCCTGGGCAACCTTGATTGCACAGGGGATTTCCGCGGTATTGTCCTTCTGCCTGTTTTTGAGGGAACTCAAAACACATCCGGAAAAAACCGGTATCTGTTTTGATGTTGCGGAACTGAAAAATATGACGCGCATTGCCCTGCCATCGATTCTTCAGCAGTCCACCGTTTCCATCGGAATGATGCTTGTGCAGTCGGTAGTAAACAGTTTTGGCTCGGAGATGCTCGCGGGTTATTCCGCCGCCATGAGGATTGAGAGTATCGCCATCGTCCCGATGGCGGCTATGGGTAATGCAATTTCCTCCTATGTCGCGCAGAATATTGGTGCCGGGGAATATGAACGCGTTAAAAAGGGATACCATACCAGTTATGGGATCGTTGCCGCCTTTGCCGTAGTGCTCTGCGTAGTGCTTCAATTGTTCTCCGTCCCCATTATCTCCATGTTCCTGGATAAGGACGGGACGCAGGTTGCCCTGGATACGGGAATTGACTGTATTCGCTTTATGGGTTGGTTTTTTGTCATGATTGGCCTGAAAATGATCACCGACGGCGTGTTGCGCGGTGCCGGAGATATGACCATGTTCACGGTTGCAAATCTGGTAAATCTGGGACTGCGCGTGGTGTTGGCAATTACTTTGGCTCCGCGCTTTGGAATTCATATGGTCTGGATGGCTGTCCCGATTGGGTGGACCGTCAATTACCTGATTTCTTTCTTCGAATACCGTACCGGGAAATGGAGACGGGTGAAGTTAAAAAAGGGCTGATATCTGAAAACAGAGAAAAATCTCCACACTGGATTTTCTTCCAGTGTGGAGATTTTTTTAGAGTTTCTCAAATGGTTAGGAAAGCTTCTGCCCGGCAGGGTCAATACAGCGGGTCTTGCGGTAAAAGTAAAGCAAGATGCTGGAAACCGCTGCAAGCCCAAAAGAGACGGCGCACAGGATAAAGGGCAGCTTACTCCATACTGCGTATGCAAAACCCGCGGTCAGGGGACCGAACACCATACCAAGCGCTCGAATGGAGTTAAACATCCCCAGCTTGACGCCGTTTGTGACCTTGTCCGTGCTGTTCGCCACAATCGCCTGTTGGATCGGCAGATAAATGGCATTGAAAATGTAAAACACAATATTAAAGAGAATAAAACTGATGGTCCCACCTGTCAGGACGACACAGACAAGTGAAGAAGCGCACAGGGCGAATACCCCAATAATGGATTTATAGTTGTCCGTCTTATTGACCAGCCACAGGTTGATGGTAAAATTGGCTGTCAGGCCAATTAGTCCGACGAAGGCCTTGATCATTCCGTTATAGGAGGGGGGAAAATCCAAAATATCCTTAATATAGTAGTTAAAGGCATTGTCATAGCCGTTTGTGGCAAAAGAAGCAGCGAATACCCCGATAAAGAGCAGGACAACCCCCACAGACCACATGGGTTTGGAGGCGGCAAATGCACTGAAGGGATTTGCCGTTTTCAGGGAAATCGGGGTTTTACGGTCATATTCCTGCGCATTGTCAAGCAACAGGAATATCAGCGTGCCGGCGGCGACAAGGCCAATGCACTGTGCGCCAAAAGTGACGCCAATGCCAAGATCTCCGAGCAGCCCGCCAAACAGGTATCCCCCTGCGGTACTTACCGAGATGATGGCCGCATAGACAGAGGTATTTTTACCCAGGTTGTCAGGCGTGCTGATATCCGCGACATATGCCATGGCGGAAACATGGTATCCCCCGGCAAACATGCCGGTAATCATACGGCCGATCACCAGGGAAACCGGTCCGGTGGCCAGTCCAAAAATCAACTGGCCCAGGGAATTTCCCACGGTCATGAACGCGATGGTTTTCGCGCGCCCAATGCGGTCGCTGACCCGTCCCCACAGCGGCGCAAAGAGAAAATAGGTGGCGGACATAATGGCATAGCACACCCCAAACATGTAGTCCGGCATATCCAGCCGGTTGATAACGGTCGGGGTTATGGGATGTGCGGTGTTGTTAAAAATCTGCACCAGGGAAAAGAGCAGTAAAAAACGTGTGAGTGAAGCTTTTCTGATGGAAAGCCCCCCTTTCTCAATCTTTATCTTTGGTATTGTTTTCTGCGCGCAGGGTAAAGCGCCAGGCGCAGCAGCAGGACGGATCGCTTATCTCTGGGTAACAACTGATACATTCGCAGGAAATCCGGGGATCGATTTCCTGTGCAAAGCCAGTGTACTCCACAATCCCCACCTGCTTGCAGGGATGATAGGGCATTTTTTTACGGGAGCGCGCCGTTTGTACCCGGCATTCCAGTGTACGGTAGAGCAGAGTATTCCCTTGAATTTGGCACTCAGCCCGGTTAAGGTTGGCATAAAAACGCAGAGCGAGCGCTTGTTTTAATCCTTCCAAGCCTGAGAACGGGGGGAGTTGCAGGAACTCCCGGATACGTCTTGCCTCAATGCGAGTAAAACGCGCCCAGGCGTTCTCATCATGTTCCATCGCCTCATCCATCCCCAATTTTTGTTCGACCGATTGGAACCATACCCCATCAAGTGCCAACCAGTTTTTGGAATAAAGCGTAACGAGTTCCATCAGCTGCTCTTTGGAGAGTGCCTCCAGTGCGGGATTATACGCCATTGTGCTCTCTCCTTTCCAAAATAGAATAAAAACGAAGGGGGGAGAAAACCGCCCACGATCGTCAAAACTGTTGGTATTATAACAGATTTTTTGTCGAGAAAACAGGGGATGGGTGGTTTTTCCATAAAACAAAGGCTTTCAAAATAAAATGGAAACCTGTCGAAAAATAGAATCTCCCCTGGGAAAGCCCGCTTCCCCAGGAATGTGTCCGCACGGAATTTTTTTAAAAATATGAGGGGCTATTCGTGGGACAGGGGGATTGTCCTGGTGGCAACATGATCGCAAAAAGCGCGGTCATGCTCAATAAAAAGGAGCGTTGGTTTTGCCTGTAAAATCAGCCGTTCTATCTGGATGCGGGAGATAACGTCGATAAAATTAAGCGGCTCGTCAAAGACAAACAGGTGTGCGGGGGTACAGAGTCCGGCGGCAAGTAAAATTTTCTTTTTTTGCCCGCCGCTTGCATCCGCGGTATCCACTTCAAACTGAGAGCGGGAAAAACCGAGTTTACGCAAAATAGTAAAAAAGAGCGTGCGATCAATCCCAAGTTTCTCCGCATACTCCGCCGGCGAACCATGGAGCCTAGAGGTATCTTGCGCTACATAGCTGATTTTTAGTTCGGATGCCGAAACGACCTGTCCGCTGTGAGGGATGTCCTGCCCAAGCAAGAGCTTTACAATGCTGGATTTTCCGCTTCCATTTGCCCCGGACAAGCAAATCCGTTCGCCTTGCTTGATTTGGAAGGAAATCGGGTCAAAGAGCGGTCCATTCCCGTAATCGATGGCCAAATTCTGTACCCGAACAAGCTCCTGTTTGGGGTGACTAAGCAGACGAAGTTTCAGCACATCGGATTGTTCCAGGTTTTTCAGAAGTTTACTTTTTTCCTCAATAGCTGCTTCCTGCCGGTGTTCCAGAGCCTTTGCGCGTTTCATCATTTTGGCGGCTTTATGTCCAATAAATCCACGGTCAGGGCGCAGCCCGGCGATGCGAGAACCTTTTTTTGTGGCTTCTACCTTATCCGACCACCCAGAGGCCCGCCGTTTTGCCGTTTCCAATTCATTTATTTGGGCTATAAGCTTTTGGTTTTGTTCCAGTTCGTAACGGTCACGGAGATCTTTTTGCTGTTGCCAGGTGTCAAAGTTGCCGCGCATCACTTCAATATCCGCCCGATTAATACTTAGGACATGATCAATGCAGCCGTTTAAAAATGCCCGGTCATGGGAGACGAGTAAAAACCCCTGCTTGGTGTTCAGATATTGGCTGAGCACCTGCCTGCCATGGATATCCAAATGATTGGTGGGTTCGTCGATGAGCAAGAAACAGTTTTTCTTTAAAAACATTCCAATTAGCAGCAATTTCGTCTGTTCCCCTTGGCTGAGCGTGTCAAATCGACGGGAGAGCAAAGCCTCGGGGATTTCCAGCCGCGCAGCTTCTCTATAAATATTGGCCTCGGCTTCATAACCGCCATGGGATTGGTACTGTTCAAGAAGCTCGCCATATTGGAATAAGTTTGTTTCATTTGGAATATTTAGTAACTGTTCCATTTCCTGTTCCCATTTCCGGAATGGGGCGATAATCTCTTTGACGACCTCCATTGCACATTGCCCGGGGTTGGTGAGGGAATAGGGAAAGTAGGAGAAAGATGCTTTTGAAAAAATCGTCCCGTGATAAGGATATTTTCCCATCAACAGGTTTAAAAAAGTGGTTTTGCCGCGCCCATTGCGACCGATAAAGCCAAGTTTCCAGTCCGTATCCAGTTCGAAAGAGACGTCGGAAAAGATGGGTTCGGCGGAGCTGTCATACGAAAAACTTAAATGGCTGACAGAGATGATGGACATGGGAAATCCCTCCTGAATACAAAAATGCCGCAGGAAACTTAAGTCCTGCGGCAATGTATCCCATATCCAATCCGTTCCGCCAACTAAAAGACAGACAAACGATCTCTGACTTGGAAAAGATTTCTTGGAAATCCGCGTACCGATGTTTCCTGCTTAACCCTATGCAGCAAAAATTCAAGACAGCGGTTTGGGCTGTCCGTCGTTTCATATGCACTTGGGTTTTTGTTTTGTCAGCAGGAAATATTGCGCAATGCGGATTCCTCCTTTTAGTATCACATTTGGTTTCATCATAGCATAGGTTTTTTCACATTGTCAAGATTTCTCTGTGAACTTTTTCTGCAAGATCTTTTCGATGGAAATGATCTAAGAGAAGGTTCCAGTATAAGCGGCGCCGGTAAAGCGGCTGGACAATCCCGGTGTTAACGAGGACGGAATAAGGGTGTGGGTCAGGCAATATCGGGATTTTGTTTACTTTTGGGAGACAAGCTGGTAAATACCCTTCTGGGGTTTGCGGATACCATGCAATTTGCATGAGGTTTTGATTCTGTCTTGATCTGGTCATTCCAATGTAAAATTCTCATGGACTACATATAGATAGGCGTTATTTTAAGTGATTTTTCCACCTTCCCTGTGCTTTGAGACTTCATAAGCCTTCCTTTCCCGATGCTTGCAAAAATACAATCGAAAAAGAATTGCAGCATTTTCTGTTCCGTATGTTATAATTTTTATGACTTACAGCAAAATATAATTTTTTATAAAATCTCAGCGAAATAGAAGAAATCCGTTTTTTCTGCGCTCTTTTTTTGCTATAATGAACCATAAGTGATTTTAAAAAGAGAAAAACTGCCTGTTTTTTGTGGGACAAGGCAGAAAGACAGACAACAGTGGGTAAAAAATCCCAAAGAGGACGGGGGAATGCCAAATGAAAATCAAAGAACTTTTAAACAGCGGAAAGGTTATGATTTCCTGTGAAATTTTTCCGCCCAAAGTGGATGCGGATTTTGAAAAAGTAGAGCGTGCAGCAAAGGAAATTGCAGCCCTCTCCCCATCCTATATTAGTGTGACCTATGGTGCGAGCGGGGGAATTTCCAGCCATACGGTGGAAATTGCCTCAAAGGTGCAAAATGAGTGGGGCGTCACGGCGCTTGCGCACCTCACCTGTGCCTCTTCTACCAGAGAAAAGGTTGCGGATGTTATCGAGGAACTCAAGGCGCATGGGATTGAAAATATCCTTGCCCTGCGCGGGGATATTCCCAAAGACGCCGACTTTCCGCTGCCCAACCAGTACCGCTACGCCAGCGAGCTCATCCGCGAAATCCGCGAAAAAGGGGACTTCTGCGTCGGTGGAGCCTGCTATCCGGAGGGCCATGTGGAATGCGAGCACATGGCGGATGATATCGGGCATCTGAAGGAAAAAGTGGAAATTGGCTGCGATTTTCTCACCACCCAGATGTTTTTTGACAATAATGTCTACTATAATTTCCTCTACCGGATTTTGCAGCAGAATATCCGGGTTCCGGTTGTTGCAGGGATTATGCCGGTGACAAACGGCAGGCAGATCAAACGGATTACAGAACTCTCTGGAACTTCCCTGCCTGCACGGTTCCGGGCGATTGTGGACAAATTTGGCGACAACCCCAAGGCCATGAAACAGGCGGGAATTGCCTATGCCACCGAACAGATTATTGATTTGATTGCAAATGGTGTAACTGCGGTGCATATCTATACCATGAACAAACCGGACGTGGCAGGGAGTATTCTTGGCAATTTGTCCGAAATTATCGGGAAGTAGCCCATGCAAGCGGATAAAAGGGAAATCCTGCGATATCTGGGATATCGCGGGAAACCTGCGGATGAAAAAGTCCTCGCTTTAATGGAATCCTGTCTGTCGGAGCTGGGGCGGGTGGCATGTCCTAGAAGCACTTGGGCCTGGTTTGACGCCGCTGTCGCAGAGCAGCAGGTGTCTTTTGCCGGATTTACTATCGAGAGTAAGAAGTTGGCTTCCCATCTGCATGGCTGCGACCGTGTAATTGTGTTTGCCGCAACGCTGGGGTTAGAGGTGGATCGCCTCATGGCGAGGTATGAACGGCTGGATATGAGCCGTGCTGTTGTGATGCAGGCGAGTGCGGCTGCTCTGGTAGAGGCTTACTGTAATGAATGCTGTGAATATCTGGCGCAGGAGGCCGCTAAGCAGGGATATTTCCTGCGTCCCCGTTTTTCCCCGGGGTATGCGGATTTTTCCATCCAGTATCAGAGGGCATTGTTACACTTATTGGATACAGCAAAAAAAATTGGGCTTTCCATGACGGAAAGCTGTATGCTGGTTCCAGTGAAATCTGTCACTGCGGTGATTGGGCTAACCAGGGAACAGGGTCCGTGTGAACAGCACAAATGTTCAGTATGTGAAAAGAAAGACTGCCCTTTTCGGGAGGAATAGACAATGAGTTTGATGGAGACAATCAGGCGTCGACGGCTTTTTTTCGACGGCGCCATGGGGACGCTCCTCCAGGAGGAGGGGCTGAAGGCGGGAGAATTGCCAGAACTATGGAATCTTACCCATCCGGATGTGGTGGAAGCAATCCACCGACAGTATCTGGATGCGGGATGTAACCTGCTGAAAACCAACACCTTTGGAGCCAACCGCCTAAAACTGGCAGGATGTGGATACAGCGTGGAGGAAATTGTGGCAAGTGCAGTTTCCCATGCCAGGCATGCCGCAAAAGGGTATCTGCAACCTGTCTTTGTGGGAATGGATATCGGACCGACGGGCAAGCTGCTCAAGCCCCTGGGCGATCTTTCCTTTGAACAGGCTTATGATGTGTTTGCCCAGATGGCGCGTGCCGGTGAGCAGGCAGGCGCGGATTTTATTCTGATTGAGACAATGGGCGACACCTATGAAGTCAAAGCCGCTCTGCTCGCGGCAAAAGAATGTACTTCTCTTCCGGTCTTTGTCACGATGGTATTTGATGAGCGTGGGAAACTCCTGACTGGGGGCAGTATCGAAGCGGCGGTCGCCCTGCTGGAGGGCCTTGGGGCGGACGCCATTGGGTTTAACTGCGGGCTTGGCCCGGTACAGATGAGAGAATTGCTTCCCATTTTGCTAAAAACCGCGTCCGTACCGGTGATCTTAAACCCCAATGCCGGTCTGCCGCGTAGTGAAAATGGCAAAACGGTATATGATATTGGTCCTGATGAATTTGGAGAGTTGATGAAACCGCTGGTCGAATGCGGCGTACACATAGTGGGCGGATGCTGTGGAACAACCCCAGCCCATCTCCAACAGCTGATTGCAAACTGTAAGGAGCTGCCGCAGAGTCCGGTTGTCCCAAAAGAAGATACGCTGGTATCTTCCTATTCCCATGCTGTCCGGCTTGGCGGAAAACCGGTCATGATTGGGGAACGCATCAACCCAACTGGAAAAAAACGATTGAAACAGGCCCTGCGCGAAAACGATATGGATTATCTGCTCCGGGAAGCTATCAGTGAACAGCAGCATGGCGCTCAAATTCTGGACGTCAACGTCGGCCTTCCGGAAATCGATGAACCCGCCGTTATGGAGCAGGCAGTACAGGAAATCCAGGGGGTCACGGATTTGCCCCTTCAGATCGACACTTCCGATCCGGTTGCAATGGAGCGCGCTCTACGTGCTTATAATGGCAAGGCGATGATAAACTCGGTCAATGGGAAAGAGGAATCTATGCGCACGGTTTTCCCGCTTGCCAAAAAATACGGGGGCGTGGTTGTAGGCTTGACGTTGGATGAAAGTGGAATCCCGGAAACCGCTGAAGGGCGCGTAGCAATTGCCAGAAAAATTATACAAACCGCTGCGGAGTATGGAATTCCCAAGAAAGATATTGTCATCGATGCACTGGCGCTGACCATCAGTTCTTCTCCGGACGCGGCACTTGTGACGCTGGAAACACTTTCCCGTGTCAGAAAAGAGCTTGGCGTGGGAACAGTACTCGGAGTGTCCAATGTCTCCTTTGGGCTTCCATCCCGGGAGATTGTCAATACTGCGTTTTTTACCCTTGCTATGCAGCAGGGCCTGAGTGCGGGGATTATCAACCCCTCCAATGCCTCTATGACAAACGCCTATTATGCCTATTGCGCGCTTGCCGGATATGACGAACAGTGCGCGGACTACATCACCCACTGTTCCGGACGGACAGCCGGGACGCCCGTCCCGGCTCCATCACAGGAGATGAACCTGTTTGACGCCATTGTCAACGGGCTTTCGGAACGCAGTTTTTCTCTGGCAAAAGAGCAGTTAAAGCAACAGCAACCTCTGGAGATTATTTCACAAAACCTGATTCCTGCCCTGGATGTAGTGGGAAAACGTTTTGAAGAGGGAACGCTCTTTTTGCCGCAGCTGCTTATGAGCGCACAGGCGGCGCAGTCCGCTTTTGAGGCGGTCAAAGTGGCAATGGGAAGCGCGGAAAAAACTGTACAGGAGGAAAAAATCGTCCTGGCGACAGTCAAAGGGGATATCCATGACATTGGAAAGAATATTGTCAAAGTACTGTTGCAAAACTATGGATTTGCTGTCATTGATCTTGGAAAAGATGTTGATCCGCAGCTGATTGTGGACACGGTCAATCAGCATCAGGTACGTCTGGTGGGCCTGAGTGCCCTGATGACTACTACGGTGGTGAGTATGGAGGAGACAATCCGTCTGCTGCGTAAAGAATGCCCGGAATGCAAAATTATGGTAGGAGGGGCTGTACTCACCCAGTCCTATGCGGATATGATCGGAGCGGATCACTATTCAAAAGATGCGATGGGTTCCGTCCACTATGCACAGCAGATTTTTGGGAAAAAGTAAGCTGGTTCGATAAGCTTTTATATTATTTTTTAGGAGTGAAGTTAATGGATACACTGTGGGAAATCCTAAAATCCATCATACTTGGTATTGTCCAGGGAATCACCGAATGGCTGCCAATCAGCAGTACGGGACATATGATTCTGGCAGATGAATTCATCAAATTACAGGCGTCTCAGGAATTTAAAGATCTGTTTTTTGTCATCATTCAGTTCGGCTCCATTTTGGCGGTCATTCTGCTGTATTTCCATAAACTCAACCCATTTTCCCCCAAAAAGACCAAGCGGGAAAAAGGGGATACCTGGTCCCTGTGGTTTAAAGTAGTCGTCGCAGTCATCCCGGCGGGGATTATCGGCGTGTTGTTTGATGATCAAATCCATGAAATTTTCTATAAACCGGTTCCGGTGGCCGTGTGTTTGATTGTATATGGTATCGCGTTTTTGATTATTGAGAGCGTCCACCGTAAGCCGCGGGTAAATAACTTCAATCAGCTCTCTTATAAGACTGCGCTTGCCATTGGCGTATTTCAGATGTTAGCGTTAATCCCAGGAACCTCCCGTTCGGGAGCTACCATTGTCGGGGCTTTGCTGCTTGGATGTTCACGCTTTGTCTCGGCGGAATTCTCCTTTTTCCTGGCCGTCCCGACCATGCTCGGTGCGAGTGCGATTAAACTGCTCAAATTTTTCTTAGACGGCTTTACCATCACCGGAGTGGAGATGGCGGTTTTGGTTGTGGGGACTGTGGTGTCCTTCTTGGTCTCTGTCTTTGCCATTAAGTTCCTGATGAGCTTCATCAAAAAGCACGATTTCAAACCGTTTGGCTGGTATCGCATTGTACTTGGTATTCTGGTAATCCTCTATTTCTATGTGGTGAAATAATGGGTGTCCCCCAAGTTTCTGTTTTTTCCATGGAAAGAGGGTCTTCTGGAAACGTAGGAAAGAGCAAACCGGTTGTTTTCCAGATTAGGAAAACTCCAAAAGCCTATCTTTTAAAATCTCTTTTTCATTTTCAGAAAATATATTTTCACTTTTTAAAAGTCTCCCATATGGAAACCAATCCCCTGCCGAAAATTTTCGGCAGGGGATTTTACATGGATATATTTTTACAGGATACTATCCTGCACTTCGGTTCCGGCACAGAGCAGGGCAAGCAGCAGGGTCTGTTGGCAGCCCTTGTAGGCTTCCCGTTCAATAAAATGTTCACGCAGAGTATGACAGTTGGTATCGTAGTCGCAGTCCCCAAGACAGACGGAGGGGATTCCCGCGCCAATTGCCATATTGCAGTTAGTGGATCCTCCGTGTGCAAGTTTTGGTTCCTCGCAACCGAGATAGTTTGAAATGGCAATACTTGCCTCCACAATCGGGGAGTGTGGATCCTGTGCGCCGGCCGGTACCTCACAGTATCTCTTATAATCAAAGGTAATGGTGTCTTTCCCCCAGCGCGCGGTTTCCTCATCGCAGGCCTGCTGGATGGCGTCAAAAATTCGTTTGTCCAGTTTATCCAGTTCCTCTTGGGAGTTCGAACGGAAATTAAACATAATCTGTGCTTTGGGAACAATGGCATGGACCGATGCAGGGCTGCCTGCGTGAAAATTTGTCACAGCAAAGGTGGTACGGGGATCGGTGGGGACCTGAAAATCTGCAATTTTTGCAACTGCTCTTGCCGCTGCGTGCAAGGGGTTTGCAATTTTTCCAAACGCCCCCGAAGCATGACCGCCAATACCGTAGAAATTAACTTCATAGGTCTTGAAGCCAGTCGCCTCAAAGGTCACCCCATGATATCCCGGGCCGTCTACTGAGATACTCCCTTCGATTTCCGGATGATGTTCCAGGTAGTAACGCATCCCGCCGAGAGAACCCATGCCCTCTTCCTGAACAGTTCCGACAAACTGAATATCCCCTTTTGTTTTGATTCCCGCCACGTTCAGTGCCCGGATGACCGAGAGCAGGACAACGCATCCGCGGGTGTCATCAACAATTCCAGGACAGTGGATCACGCCGTTTTCCCGGGTAATTTTTAGTTCGGTTTCCATTGGAAATACGGTATCCAGATGGCCTTCCACTAGCAAGGTTTTTCCGCCCCCGGTTCCTCTGCGAATCCCAATGCAGTTTCCGTACTCGTCAATATGGCAGTTTTCCAGTCCCTCCTCTTTGAACATTTCCAGAAATCTTGCGGCTTTTTTCTCCTCATGGAAGGTTGGAGAGGGGATCAGGGCCAGCTCCATCTGGCGTTGAATAATTTCTTCCTGATCATTTTCAGCAAATTGTAAAGCCTGCATGACCTGTTTTGTGTCAAGGAGAGCCTGTAGGGCGTCTTTGGTTGACTGGGATACTTCGTATGACATCGTAAATCCTCCTCCATGGTTTGTTTCTTTAATTCCTATTATTATGCGAGGAGATCAAAAAGGCAAGAACAATTCAGAATTCGCGCAGGTTAAACAAAAATTGGCCGGGAATTTTTATTCCTCTCAAAAACTCTTTGATAGTTCAGACCTGCATTCCTATTTACTTGAAAAGCCCTTTCCTTTTGAGTACATTCAAATAATTTCCTAAGAAAATCGAGTTTAAAAAATATCAGGAATGCGTTGAAAAAATGACAGTGGAAATCCGTTATACAAATTATTATTGGAAAGTAGAGTGAATGGAAGGGCTGTTGCGAAAGAGTATGTTTTTGTTTGAAAACAGTAGAAACCGGTCAAAAGAAAAAATGTTAAATCCGTGTAAAGTTTCCCAAAGCAAAAACTCCCGATGATTTTTTAATCATTTTATACAGAAAAAGGGCTTGTTTTACATGGATTTAACATTTTCTTGCTTTGAATATGATAATGCACGGATATAATGAGCCCGTACTCAAAAAATAGAATATCGTTCAGTTTCAAGGAGGAACAGTAATCATGAAAAAAAGAAACAGAATCGCTGTGATCGCAGCAGCCTGCCTGATGGCATTGGGTCTGACCGCATGCGGCAACGGCGGAGACAACAACAGCTCTACAGCAAGCACAGGTTCTAACAGTGCAGTATCTTCCACAGCTTCTACCGCAGATGTTTCCGGTAAGGTGACCATGTCCGGTTCCACTTCCATGGAAAAATTCTGCTCTGCATTGATTGAATCCCTCAAAGAAGTATATCCGAACATCCAGGCAACAGCAGAATATACCGGTTCTGGCGCAGGCGTTGAAGCGGTTACCAAAAAGACGGTTGATATTGGTAATGCTTCCAGGGCACTGACTGACGAAGAAAAAGCTGGTGGACTGGAAGAAAACATCGTGGCTATCGATGGCATTGCAGTGGTAACAGATAAAAACAACACGGCAACAAATCTGACCCAGCAGCAGCTTTCCGACATCTATACCGGAAAAATCACAAACTGGAGTGAAGTCGGCGGCCCGGATGAAGCAATCGTTGTAATTGGACGTGAAGCAGGTTCCGGTACTCGTAGTGCTTTCGAGGAAATCCTCGGCATCGAAGACCAGTGCGCATATGCTCAGGAGGTTGACTCCACCGGCGGTGTTATGGCAAAAGTCGCTTCCACTCCGGGCGCTATTGGCTATGTCTCCCTTGATGTTATCGATGACAGTGTTCTGACCCTTCAGCTCGATGGTGTAGACGCTACCGAGGAAAACATTAAATCCGGCGACTACAAACTCAGCCGTCCGTTCGTAATGGCAACCAATGGTCCTATCTCTGAGCAGAGCGAAGCAGTCCAGGCAATTTTTGAATTCATCAACTCTGACGCTGGACAGGAAGTCATCAAATCTGTCGGTCTCATCTCTGCAAAATAACTCCTGATAAACCTGACAAAAGAAAACGGCCTTCTGAAAATATCCTCAAGAAACGCAAAGAATCTTGAGGATATTTTTACAGGGGCAAGAATGTAAAGAAAAAAGAAAAATTGGGTAAAATCAGGATGCGTTCAAATGGAATCTCTCCGTTTTATCCTATCCTGGCCCAATCCGTTTTTTTGACCTGGAAAGGCGGTATATTGTATGGACTCACAAGTGAAACAGAAGGAGAAAGTCTCCATTTTATACAGCCATAAGACAAAGTCCATGGTGGAACGCACTGCCAACATCATCTTTTTTGTTTGCGCAGTTGTGGCGATTGTCGCAGTGTTTGCCATTACCATATATATGATTTATTCAGGAGCTCCTGCTCTGTTTAAGGTCGGCATTGTGGACATTTTGTTTAACCCTGTGTGGGCGCCGACTGCGGAAGACCCGAGCTTTGGTATTTTATATGTCATTCTCACTTCTATTGTGGCAACCTCGCTTGCCATTTTAATTGGTGTTCCCATTGCACTGATGACGGCGGTATTCCTTTCTGAAATTGCAAACACAAAACTCGCGGCCATTGTCAAACCAGCAGTAGAATTGCTTGCCGGTATCCCCTCCGTCGTTTATGGCCTGCTCGGTGTTTTAATGATTAATCCAGTGATGTACAAGTTGGAAAAATGGATTTTTGCCGATGATCCAAATCACCAGTTTACCGGTGGGGCAAACCTGATTTCTGCTGTGCTGGTATTGGCAATTATGATTTTACCCACGGTTATCAATGTCAGTGAAACCTCTCTGAGGGCGGTCCCACAGCAATACCGCAGTTCATCCCTGGCGCTTGGAGCAAGCAAAATCCAGACGATTTTCCGCGTAACCATTCCTTCTGCAAAGTCCGGAATTATCACGGGCGTTGTGCTTGGAATCGGACGTGCGCTGGGCGAGGCAATGGCCATTGTGTTTGTGTGCGGAAACTCGGTCAATCTTCCATTTCCCTTTAATTCCGTACGGACTTTGACCACCGCAATTGTTGCAGAAATGGGATATGCCAGCGGTCTTCACCGGCAGGTACTGTTTACAATTGGGCTTATCCTTTTTGCTTTTATCATGATTATCAACATCCTTCTCAATACAATTTTGAAAAAGGGAGGGAAACAGGATGACAAGTAATGGAAATTCGGCTTCTCTGAGTATCTATGATAAGAAAAAGAGACCGCTGGATGCGGTATTGTATGGGATTATCTATTTTTGTGCAGCGATTGCTGTGGCGTTGTTGATTGGTATTATTGGCTATGTACTCTACCGGGGACTTCCCTCCATTGACTGGAAATTCCTTTCCACGGCACAGAGTGCTCTAAAGGGTACATTTGGTATTTTGCCAAACATTATCAACACATTGTATATTATTGTGATCACCCTTTTGATTGCAACGCCAATCGGGGTCGGATCTGCAATTTACCTGAATGAATATGCAAAGGGAGGAAAACTGGTCCGGATCATTGAATTTACCACGGAAACGCTCTCCGGAATCCCTTCGATTATCTATGGCCTGTTTGGAATGCTCTTTTTTGGAGAAATGATGAAATTGGGATTCTCCATCCTATGCGGTTCCCTGACCTTGACGCTGATGATTCTGCCAATTATTACGCGTACCACACAGGAGGCGCTGAAAACGGTACCGGAAAGCTACCGCAGCGGGGCGCTTGGGATTGGCGCGACAAAATGGTATATGATTCGAACCATTATTTTACCGAGCGCCATGCCCGGGATTGTGACTGGCGTCATTTTGGCAATCGGGCGTATTGTGGGTGAATCCGCAGCATTGCTTTTTACCGCAGGAAGTTCATATGCAATGGTGGAAAACTGGTTGACTCACCCCATGATGTCAGGAGGCACCTTAACCATTCAGATGTATTTGAGCATGACAAAAGCACAGTACGACAATGCGTTTGGTATTGCGCTGGTCCTGGTTGTGATTGTGCTTATTATCAACATTTTGACAAAATTCATCAGCAAAAAGCTGGATGTCAACCGGAAAGGATAGACGTATGATGCAAGAAAAGGTAATTACCGCACCGCCTGTAAACGGACAGGCAAAGATTGAGGTCAGTCATCTGGATCTCTTTTATGGGGAAAACCATGCGCTTAAAGATATCAATATGGATTTGTACTCAAACTGCATCACCGCTTTTATCGGCCCGTCCGGATGCGGAAAATCCACTTATTTGAAAACCCTGAACCGCATGAATGATTTGGTTCCAAATGTAAAAATCACCGGAGAAGTGCTTTTGGATGGGGAGGATATTTATTCTCCCAAAGTGGATACCACCTTGCTGCGTAAGAAAGTGGGCATGGTATTCCAGCAGCCAAACCCTTTCCCAATGAGCGTGTATGATAATGTGGCCTATGGGCCAAGGCTGCAGGGAATCCGAAAAAAAATGCAGCTTGACGAGATTGTGGAGAGAAGCCTCCGTCAGGCAGCAATCTGGGATGAGGTAAAAGACCGTTTGAAAAAGAGCGCGCTTGGCCTTTCTGGTGGTCAACAGCAGAGACTATGCATTGCACGCGCCCTTGCCGTGGAACCGGAAGTTCTGCTGATGGATGAACCGACAAGTGCATTGGATCCGATCTCTACTTCTAAAATTGAAGATCTTGCTGTACAATTGAAGAAAGACTATACTATTATAATAGTAACGCATAACATGCAGCAGGCCGCACGTATTTCGGATAAAACGGCCTTTTTCCTGCTCGGGGAAGCGGTGGAGTATGGCGATACCGAGCAGATATTCTCCATGCCGAAGGATAAACGGACAGAGGATTACATTACGGGGAGGTTTGGATAATCATGAGAAATCGGTTCGACGAGCAGCTTGAACAGTTAAATACACAACTCATCCAGATGGGGGCCCTGTGTGAAAGCGCCATTGCCAATGCGGCAAAGGCCCTTTTGGATGGCGATGTGGAGCTTGCACAAAAGGCAATTGAAGCAGATCAGGAAATCGACCACCAAGAGCGGGATATTGAAAGCCTTTGCCTGAAACTTCTGCTCCAGCAGCAGCCGGTCGCCAGTGATTTGCGTCAGGTTTCCAGCGCGCTGAAAATGATTACCGATATGGAACGGATTGGCGATCAGGCCTCCGATATTTCAGAAATTGTCAAAATGGCGCACATCACCGCTACGGACAGTGCCCTGCATATCGGCGAGATGGCGCGCGCCACAATTAAAATGGTAACCGAAAGCATTGACGCATTTGTGCGCCGGAATGTTAAAATTGCGCAGGATGTTATCGTCTATGATGATGTGGTGGACGGCCTGTTCAATAAAGTGAAGAATGAAGTAATCCAATACATTGCACAAAACCCTCAGGACGGGGAGTATGCTGTGGACTTGCTGATGATTGCCAAATATTTTGAACGGATTGGCGACCATGCAACCAATATTGCAGAGTGGGTGGAATTCTCCATTACCGGAGTCCACAAAGGGGAAGCGTTACAATGATCTACTGTGTAGAAGATGACAAAAGTATTCGAGATTTAATTGTCTATGCATTGGGTTCCGGAGGATTTGAAGCGCATGGAATGTGTGATGGGAAGGAACTTTTCCAGGCCCTTTCTAAAGAAATTCCAGATTTAATCCTGCTCGACATCATGTTGCCGGGAGAAGATGGCATTTCTATTCTCAAGCGACTGCGTGCGTCTGGACGGACAAAAACAGTTCCTGTTATTATGCTTACCGCAAAAAGCGCGGAATATGATAAGGTGCTGGGGCTTGATTCCGGTGCGGACGACTACATTACAAAGCCCTTTGGCGTGATGGAGCTCATTGCTCGTGTCAAAGCGGTTCTGCGTCGTATTGGACCCAAAGAACGCAATCCCCAGCTGACAGTGGGCGATGTCACTATCAATGTTGACAAGCATCAGGTACTGGCAAATGGGAAAGAAATCACTCTGACGCTTAAGGAATTTGAGCTTCTCCGCTATCTGATGGAAAATGTCGGCCTGGTTCTTACACGGGACAAAGTGTTGGAAACCGTATGGGGATATGAATACGAGGGAGAAACCCGCACTGTGGACGTACACATCCGTACTCTTCGGCAAAAACTTGGGGAGTATGGCAGTATGATTGAGACCGTGCGTGGGGTTGGTTACCGGATAGGGGGCAAAGAATGAGAAAGAGAATTTTTCGCAATATGTGCCTGTTGTCTCTGGTGACAGTGATTGTCTCCTTTGCACTGGTCTTTGCGGTGATGTACCATGAATTTGATGTCAGAATGCAAACGGAATTGAAAATGGAGACAGAATATCTCAGTGCCGGGATTGAATCTGGCGGAGAGGACTATTTGAGTTCTATTGACGCGGATCCGGATATTTCCCGTGTCACTTTGATTGCTGCGGACGGCGAAGTGCTTTTTGACAGCGAAGTCGACCAAAACCAGATGGAGAACCACCTGGATCGGCCGGAAATACAGGACGCTCTCCGTTTTGGAAAAGGGCAGGTTACCCGCCTTTCCGGGACCATCGGGAAACAGACTTTTTATTATGCACAAAAGCTGGATGATGGTACTATCCTGCGGGTTGCAAGTACCACGGACAGTATTTATTCTTCCATGCTGCACTGCCTACCCTGGCTGATTGTAGTAGGGGTCGCGGCGTTTTTGGTGGCAATGTTTCTTGCAAAATGGCAGACAAAGAAAATTGTTGTGCCGATTAATAACCTTGATCTGGAGCATCCGGAGGATGGAGAAGTTTATGATGAACTGACCCCGCTTCTGGAACGGATTTCTAAACAACACAAGCAGATTACAAGCCAGGTGCAAATGCTAAAAGAAAAACAGGAAGAACTCACTGCCATTACAGAAAATATGCAGGAAGGATTAGTTATCCTGGATGAAAAGTTGGCGATTCTGTCCATCAATGCCAGCGCCAGGGCCTTGTTCCAGGTAACTGGAGAAGAATGCTTTGGCAGGCACATCCTCACTTTAAACCGCAGCGATACTTTTCAAAAGGTTATTGCAGATGCAAAGGATGGAGAAGCACAGGAAGAAGTGCTGGAACTGGATGCAAAGTATTATCAGCTTTTTGCAAACCCGGTTTTGGAACAGGGAAGCGTCAAAGGGATTGTCCTGTTAATTTTGGATATCACAGAACGCTGGCAGGCGGAAAAAATGCGCCAGGAATTTTCGGCCAATGTCTCCCATGAACTGAAAACGCCGTTGACCTCCATTTCCGGTTATGCAGAACTGATGAAAAACGGACTTGTCCGTCCGGAGGATATCTCCGATTTTGCCGGACGTATCTATAAGGAAGCAAGCCGTCTGATTTCCCTGGTTGAGGATATTATTGAATTGTCCCGGCTGGACGAGGGGGATAATGAGCTTATCTTTGAGCGGATGGATTTGACCAACCTCTGCAAAGGAGTGGCCGCCCGCCTGGAGGATAAAGCAAAGAAAAACAAAGTGGCTATTCGGGTAACCGGGGATCCGACTGATATCATTGCGGCTCCCCATCTGATTGAAGAAATGGTCTATAATTTGTGCGATAATGCCATTAAATACAATCGTCCAGACGGACGGGTGGATGTTTCGGTGACACAGATGGATACCCGTGTGGTTCTGACCGTGTCCGACAACGGTATCGGCATTCCAAAGGAAGATCATCAGAGAATTTTTGAGCGTTTTTACCGGGTGGATAAGAGCCACTCCAAGGAAACCGGTGGCACGGGTCTGGGGCTGTCCATCGTCAAGCATATTGCCGAACAGCACCATGCAAAGTTGCAGCTGCAAAGTGAAAGTGGAAAAGGAACCACGATGCGGGTTTTCTTCCAAAAAGCGCCCGAAGCATAATATGGTAATTTGGAAAGAGACGGAACTGGGATTCCGTCTCTTTTTTATACAAAAGAAATACAACGTCCCTTTTTAGAGATAGGGGTGGCTGTTTTCTAACAAAAAATAGAAATTTACAAAATTTAATAGAAATTGTCTGTAATTTGCTTATAATAGGGAATAAGGATGAAGTACAAGGAGGAGAACAAAATGTTACTTGAACGGGAAAAAGCACCAGAATTTACTTTGAACAACCAGGAAGGAAAACCGGTTAGTTTACAGGATTTTGTCGGGAAAAAAGTAGTATTATACTTTTATCCACGGGATAACACCCCGGGATGTACCAGGGAGGCCTGCGCTTTCCGCGATCGGTTCCAAGTGTTTGAAAAACACGGCATTGTGGTGCTGGGTATTAGTAAGGACAGCGAAAAAGCACACAGGAATTTTATTGAAAAACAGTCCCTGCCCTTTGATCTGCTCAGTGATCCGGATCACAAGGTTATTGAGGCTTATGGGGCTTGGCAGGAAAAGAAACTCTATGGCAAGGTGAGTATGGGAACGGTGCGCAGCACGTATATCATTGATGAAAACGGTATGATTGAACGGGTATATCCAAAGGTGAAGCCGGATGAGCATGTGCAACAGATCCTCAGGGACTTGGGGATTGAAGAAAATGATTAAGCGTATCCGCCTAGGTTTGGGGTGGATACTCTTGTTAATAGGAATCTGTTCATTTTCCGGCTGTGCCAAACAGGAAAATCTTACGTTTACCGGGACAGTCGAGGAAGTGGGAGAGACCAGTATGGTTGTTTATACTACGGAAGTGCCCTCTTTGGAACGAATTCGCGTCTCTTTTCGGGAATTGGATTTGACTTTTGAACCCGTGGCTGGACAGAGAGTTGTTGTAACCGTCAAGCCGGAAATAGAAGAAACCTATCCCGCAAAAGCGGATGCGGTGAAGATTGCCCTAGAAGAACAAGAAGAGTCACAAGCACAGCAGGTGGCGCAGGAAAACAGGATTTCTGCAGAGCAGGCGTATCGGATGATGCAGCAGGAAGATGTCATTGTACTAGATGTCCGCAGGGAGGATGAATTTATCCAGGGTCATATTGAACATGCGATGCTGATCCCACTGGCGGAACTGGTCAATCAGGCTCCGGATCGGATTCCGGATAAAAATGCTACCATCCTGGTATACTGTCGTAGCGGGAACCGCAGCGCTAAGGCGGTACTCCAGCTCAAAGGGTTGGGATATGGAAACGTCTATGATTTTGGCGGGATCGAAGATTGGCCTTATGAGACGGTACAGGAGTAGCCAATGGGCAGGTTTTCATTCAAGGATGAATACAAAAAACACCCTTGCGGATCAATACCCGCAAGGGTGTTTATGCATAAAAGCAACTATTCTATTAAATTATTAGACCGCCTAGGCCCTTCTGGAAAACCGGAGAATGCGGCACAGATGTGAGCCGATGAACAAAATCATTCATCTTTTGAGTGAACGGCCACAGGGACGGCGGCAAGCGGTTCCCTACGGCGCTGGGCCAAAAGCCCTGGCAGAATGGAGCAGAGGGAACCGACAAGCACGAACAGGATACCGGAAAACATAGAAAACGAGATAGTCTCATGTAAAATTAAAAGGGAGAGGAGCGGCGCTACAATTGGTTTGAGGAAAAAGACCAGAGAGGTCTGTTGTGCAGAAGTCTCTTCCATGGCTTTGAAGTAAAACGCGTATCCGGCACCTGTATTCACCAGGCAGATAAAGGCCACAATGGCAAGATTATCCCAAGAATACCCGGAAAATAGCGGAATAGAAGCAAATAAATCCATCCCTGCGGAGGCAAGAGCGGAACTGATAGCGGGAACGTTGCTCAGCCCTATCATAAGCAGCATCTCTAATCCGCCAAATAGGAAACTGAAACAGGTGACGACAACGCCGCCATACTGGGCGCATTTTCGCTTCCCCACCACCCCATACAGGGCAAAAAACAGGGTGGAGGCAATTGCAAGCAGGACGCCGGAAATACTGAGCTTGGTGTGAAGCGGGTTGATGATTATCAGGATTCCCACCACTTCCAAAATCAAGGCCAAAACATTGTTTTTGTGGATTTGTTCTTTTAACAGGAAAAAAGCAAAAATGGTTACAAAAACCGGATTACTACTAAACAGAACTGCAACAACGGAAGCAGGCGTGCTTTCTACAGACATCTGGTACAGGGACATACTGACTAAAACCCCAATCAATCCCAAACAAGCAAACATGCCCAGATCCTTGAAAAGAAGGCCTGTTTGTTTCCTTTTTAGCGCGGAAATGGCAAAGGGGATGAGAATAAGCCCGCCCACAAAGAAACGGGTAAAGGTCATCTGGATCGGATGGAACTGCCCGGCACACAATTTAATGGCAATTTCCATTGTACTGAAAATCAGTGTGGTCAATGCAATGTAAAGATATCCCTTTTTCATGGTGAAAAATTCACTCCCCTGTTAATTCATCACCCATTATACTCCGCAAGACGGGGATGTCAAGCGCTGGGATACACGTTTGTACAGGAAAGCAAAAACAAATCGGTTTCCAACAGTTCTTGTGTGAATGTTTCTGGTTGTGGTAAAATAACCAAAAGGTAGTATGAACTTTGTGTTTTGTCTTACGATGGAATGAATATTTGGTCCATACCAAAATGCGAAAGGGGTTGGAAGAACCAATGGATAGGGTAATTGTAAAGATTATCCACGATGCGGGGCTCCCTGTGTTTGGAGCGTGCCGGTTCGATCCGGCAGATTTGAAAATTTCCTGTCGGGCAGTTTCCCGCGTACCGGAGTGTGCTAAGACGGTATTGGTATTTGGTTTTCCCTATCTGCTTCCGCTTTACGGGGCTGGACGTAATCTTTCAAGATATGCCTGTGTACCGGATTACCATCTGGTAGCAAGGAGGACGCTGGATGAGTTGATTGTCCAATTTTTGCAACGTTTTCCAAACGAACAATTTGCTGCATTTGCAGATATTTCCC
The DNA here is from genome assembly GCA_904419745.1 of Candidatus Pseudoruminococcus merdavium. GTDB lineage: Bacteria > Bacillota > Clostridia > Oscillospirales > Ruminococcaceae > Pseudoruminococcus_B > Pseudoruminococcus_B merdavium. The sequence goes on from CAJFSS010000002.1 coordinate 67,575, forward strand.
CTTTTGACGAGGTGCTGATTGCCGCGAAAGCAGGGCTTGGCGTTGTGGGAAGGAATACTCTCCTGATCCATCCGGTATATGGCTCCTGGTTGTTTTTAGGAGAGATCGTGACAACCCTTGACATGGCCGTCCAGGATTCCCCTGTCAGAGGATGCATTGGGTGTGGAAAATGCGAACAGGCTTGTCCGGGAAAAGCCCTTTGCGACGGGCATCTCAAGGAAGGACGTTGTGTGTCTTTTCTTACTCAGAAAAAAGGGGAACTGTCCCTGGAGGAACAACAACTGGTTTCAGCAGTCGGGCTTGTGTGGGGATGTGACCGCTGCCAGACAATTTGTCCGATGAATCAGAATGCCCGAATAAACCCATTTCCACCACTTGCACAGAACATTGTGGAAAGCGTCACGGCAGAAAATGCGGGAAGGCTTTGCAAGGAACGGGCATTTGGATTTCGGGGAGCAAAAGTGATCCGGCGCAATTTGGGTATACTTGAGGAAAAAGGCGGCAACACTACTGGGGAATCAATCCAGTAGGAGGAACTATCAATGTATGTCAGTGAATTGATGTCAACTAGTATTGTCAGCGTTCAGGATAACGACAGCGTAGAATATGCCGCCAGACTGATGAGCCGGTATGGAGTCGGTTCCATTCCGGTTGTATGCGGTCAGGCGCTCTGTGGGATGCTGACGGATCGGGATATTGTAGTGCGTTGCATAGCCCAGGGGAAAATTCCCAAAGAATGCCGGGCGGGGGAGATTATGACGGGCAATGCTTGCTGTATCGCGCCCAGGGAGAGCATTTCCAAGGCAGTGCGGCTGATGGGGGAACATCATGTGCGCAGACTTCCAGTTGTGGAAAACAGCCGGATCCGTGGAATGCTTTCCATTGGCGATATTGCCAGGGCTACTGGTTCCATAGAGGATTCAGCGTTTTCTGGGAGAATTTCCCTGAAAAAGAAGACGAATGGGACTGGGGGAAAGCCCATCTGAGGATGGCGGTTTAGAAACAGTGGCTTAGGAAAACCAGAAAAGACGGAAGTTTCCAGCCGTTTGATTGACACTGTATGGGGCGGGTGTTATAATACCTTTGTATGAAAACAGCCTGTCTTATATGGCAGGCTGTTTGATTCGTAGGAGAAATAGGACATCCGTCATAACGAAGGAGTTGTCAGCTTTGGAAATATTGGACCTCACAAAACCCGAAGTCCGTGAAGAATATGAAAATTTTGTCAAACACCACCGTGCAGGCAGCTTTATGCAGTCTTTGCGTTGGTGCGACGTCAAATTCAATTGGGGGCATGAAGCGGTTGTCTCCCGGGATAAGGATGGAAACATCATTGGTTCCATGCTGGTCCTGATTAAAAAAGTACCTGTTGTGGGGGCAACCCTGTTGTATTCCCCGCGCGGCCCTGTATGCGATTTGCACGATGAGGTCGTTTTGGCGGACTTGCTGGAAGGTGCAAGAGTACTTGCCAAAAAATATAAGTCCTATCAGTTTAAAATCGATCCCTACATCCTTGCATCGGATGAGGAATTTATTTCCATGGCCAGTCGGCTTGGGTTTGATTTTGTACCCAATATGGCGGATTTTACTACTATTCAGACACGGAACAATTACATGCTGGATATTGAGAATAAAACACCGGATGAACTGCTTGCTAGCTTCCACAGCAAATGGCGGTATAACATCCGCCTTGCTCAGCGCAAAGGTGTGGAGTGCAGAGTTTGTGGGCCGGACAAAATCGACGATTTTTATGAACTGATGAAGGTGACCGGCGATCGGGATGGTTTTATTATCCGCCCGAAGGAATATTTTGTCCGTATGCTTAAAGCACTTGGGGAAGAGCACTGCCGGTTGTACATCTGCTACTATGAGGGGAAACCGGTTTCCGGTGCAATTACAACCCAGTATGCGGGAAAAACCTGCTATGTGTATGGCGCATCGGATAATAAAATGCGCAATGTTATGCCAAACCACATTATGCAGTGGACGATGATCCAATGGGCAGTGGAAAACGGCGGCTTTGTCTATGACTTCCAGGGAATTCCCAATTACCAGGATGAAAACAGTCCCAATTATGGGGTTTACCGGTTCAAGAAAGGCTTTAATGGACAGGTGGTGGAGTTTGCTGGAGAATTTGATTATAATTTCAAACCCAAAACAAAAAAGCTCATCGATTTTCTGGAAAAATCAGTACATGAAATCCGCCATATTCAGCGAAAGCTGACAACAACTGGACGCGACGGTGTGGCAAAGAAAAAAGCGGAGGAAGCTAAAAGGGAAGAATCCGCACAGAAATAGGACGATAATCCCCCCTCCGTGGATGCTTAATTTCCACGGGGGTTTTTGATGTGATTTTCTATTTTTGCTTTTCAGAACCAACTGTTTTTAAGAAAAGATACAAATTTTCCTGTTGTCAGCCAATGGCTTTTCTTTCGTGACCGGTATTTTCCCGGATTCCCTTTTTCCGCTGCCTGGTTTTTAAAGGGTGACATTGGAAAGTTGTCGGATTATCTCTTCGTCCGCAGGACAAAAAGTATAATTGGAGAGTTCTGAGGGAAAGACCCAGCAGATTTTCTGATGTACCCGTCGTACCGGATCCCCACTTGTCCGTTTTGCCAGGAAAAAGGTGATTTCTACCTCCCTGTCCGGATACCGGTATGTGGAAACAGCGAGCTGCTTTTCTATTTTCAGGTGAATCCCCAGTTCCTCTTCACATTCCCGAATAGCGCATTCTTCAAGCGTTTCCCCTGGTTCGAGTTTTCCACCGGGAAATTCCCATAAATTTGCGCAGCTCCCGTATCCAGCCCTTTGGCAGATTAAAATTTTATGTTGTTCGATCACAATGGCAGCGGAAATTTTCATAGACAAATCCTCTTTGTATGTTTTTTTGATTCATTCGTATGACTGCAGGCAATGGCATGTTAGTAAATACGGGAGCTGGAATTTCCAGCTCCCTATTTTTGGTGTATCGCTGTGATTATGTGATTATAAAATAATGTTTTTCTGATTCCCATCCATCCAGGCACGGATGTTGTCAAAGACAATATGCGCGCGAGCTTCCATCGACTGAGTAGAAGCAAAGGCGACATGCGGGGTGACCAGAGTATTTTTTGCATGGAGAAGAGGATGGTTTGGATCCAGAGGGGGTTCTGTCTCAAAAACATCGATCCCCGCTCCAGCAAGTTTTCCGGAGTTGAGGGCGTCAGCAAGAGCCTCGGAATCGACTACTGGGCCGCGTGCTACATTGATTAGGATGGCCGTTGGTTTCATCATGGCAATGCGCTCAGCATTGATCATGTGTCTGGAGGAATCATTGAGGGGGCAGTGTAGAGAAACGATGTCGGATTCTCTCAGCAGGGTTTCCAGAGAGACGTATTCCACAAGACCTTTTGCCGCCTCTTTTTCATGTGGAGCATAGGCGAGTACCCGGCATCCAAAAGCCTTGAGCAACTGGGCGGTACGGAGGCCAATCGCTCCAGTTCCCACAATGCCGACCGTTTTACTACCGAGTTCACTTCCGACTAGGCCGTCCTTGGTCTTCCCTTCCCGGCAACGGGCGTCCACCTGCGGAATGTTGCGCAACAGGGAGAGCATCATCCCAATGGAAAGTTCTGCAACGGCCTGAGTGGAATAACCGGCCGCATTGCTGACAGCTATGGATTTTTCTTTTGCAGCGGCTAAGTCGACATGATCCACTCCAGTAAATGCAACGTCAATGTATTTCAAGTGGTTACAGGCACGGATGACCTCCCCAGATAGAGGCATGTTGGCAATCATAATCACATCCGCATCTTTTGCACGTTCGATTTGAACAGCAGGATCGGTGTTTTTCTCATAGGCGGTGAAGGTATGCCCTGCATCCAAAAAGGGCTTTGCGCATTCATGGAGCAGCTCTTCGGATACACCGAGGGATTCCAGTAAAACAATGTTCATGGCGATGACACTCCTTGTCCTTGTTTTTTCTATATCATAGCACGTTTGAAAAAAGGAAGCAATTTTTGAATCAGCGATTCCTTTTATGTATAAAATTGCTGGACCAGATGAATTATCTTCCATTCAGCCATGCTAGGAACGCTGGACGTTTTGTCTCAATCCAGTGGTTGGAAAGAAGGAACTGTTCTCCTTCCTGACTTAGAATCAAATCATAGTAGCGGGAATATCCATTGACTTTTTTCTGTTCGGACAATGGCCTACGGGGATCATAGCGCTTTAATACCGGAAAGGTCTGGTGCAGTACCCGGCGGCAGTAGTCCTGGTCACAGAGCTGGTAAATCTCATTTTGGGAAAGGACATGGCCGGCAAACAGTCTTTGCATGGTGCGCCGGATAAAGGAACCGATTTTTTCTCCAGGAATTTCTGCGGGACTTCTCCTGTTTTGATGTGAATCACTTCTTGAAATGAGTGATTCATATTCTTCCATTGGTATTAATACAAATTTGGGAAGGTTTTCCTGAAAGACGATCAATGGGGAATTTTCTCTTAACTTCTCAAAAATAGGCGCGGGATCCCCGCCAAGATCATTCCAGGATACGATCTGTTCACTGAGAATTATCACAAAATCATCTCCATACATTAAGTGATTCACTGTAAATTCATTATATACGGGTTGTGAATTTGTCAACACCTAAAAGGCAATCTGTTTCAAAAAAAGATAAATTATATAATATAATAAAATAAAGTAGAAAAATATTATTTGATTATTGTAGAAATATTTGGTAAAATAGTGTTAGAAAAAGGGGGAGATTCCCATGGGAAGGCAATACAGGAGCTGACACATTTACAGCAGCGCATTCCGATGAATACATGTTGATTATGAAAAAGATGTGTATATTGCAGCATTTTGCCAAGGGTAGGAAATTATACGGTTATGACAGCGTGATCCTTGCTTTAAAGGAAACACAGGCAATCCATGGAGTTGGCTGCAATCCCGGCTTTGAAGGCGATCCCTATTACTATGGGACGGCATGGCTGTAATTGAGGTGAACCATATGAAAGAGTTTTTTCTATCGATTCTCATTTTCCTGCTTGCAATGTCCGTCATCGGCTGTGCATATTCCCCATCCCCCGGTGCCCTGGAATCTTCCAGCAGTACGCCGTCTGAAGAAACCAGCAGTGCAGAAATTGAGGAAGGGACTGTGGATGCTTGGGTACGAGATACCTGGATCAACGAAATGAGATATGTAATCGATGTAGACAATCCGGAATCCTATCCCTGGCCGGATGAGATTATTTATTACCATGATGGAAAGCGGACAGTCTTTCCAAAGGGGGACGATGTGTCAAATGTCCCGGAGGAATATGAGAAAATTTTTCAGTTAAACCAGGCGCGCCTGCAAGGGGAAAATGTACATGGTGTTGTCCAGTGGATACCCTTGGATCATACATGGCGCTATTTGATGACGGAGGGAAAACTGTTGGAGTATAAAAGCAGCGGTTCTTATTCCCTGTTTTTCAGTTTGACAACTCTTCCATATGATGATGGGGAAAATTTTTATTTTGTAACAACACAAAACGGCAGTACTTTCCCAACATATAAAGTGGAGGGAGGAGAACCCACGGAACTGTTAAAATATTTGGAAAGCGTGGTACAGTAGAAAGCAGGAAAGTTTAAAGATTCTTAGGGTTCCTAGGAAAGAGGGGGAAATCATATGAAAAAGATTTTTTTATCGCTTTTCGTAATACTGCTTGCAATGTCCGTCGTCGGCTGTACATCTTCCCCATCCCCTGGCGCCCCGGAATCTTCCAGCAGCGCGCCGTCTGAAGAAACCAGCAGTACGCAGCGCGTTTCCTCTATGCCGGAGAATGCGTTGCCCACTCATATTGAGCTTGTTTGGGTGGATGAGATCAGAAAAACCGTCAATCTGAGCCATAAGAGGAGTTTCCCGGAACCAGATGAAATTGTATATTACCATGATGGGACGCAAGCGGTATTTTCTCAGGGGACAGAAGAGTTTGAAAAAGTTTTTGCTTTCAATCAGGCACGCTGTCCGGATGAAATGAATGAACTGCAAAGCGGAATTGGCGACTGGGAACCTGTTTTGCACCAAAGAAAAGCATTGGAATATCGCTATGAATCGCTGTATTATTCCCTGTATTTCAATTTGGAAACGCGGATGGAAGGAGATACCCTATACTGGGTATCCACTCAAAACGGATGGGGAATGCCTTTATATGGTTATGCGGGGGAACCCACGGAACTGTTAGAGTATTTGGGCAGTGTAACAGAATAGAAAATAACGCCCGGAGAGAGCTTCTCTCCGGGCGTTGCTGTTTAAATAAGGATTAATCCTCGCGGTATTTTTTTGCTTCGGTTGCGTACAGGTTGTTCCCTTCGCAGTCGATCGCGACGAAGCAGGGAAAATCCTCTACTTCCAGGCGACGGATTGCTTCGGTTCCCAAATCATCGTAGCAGAGGACTTCCGCTTTTTTGATGGAATGGGCAAGCAGGGCAGCAGCCCCGCCGATAGCGGCAAAGTAGACCGCTTTGTTTTTCACCAGGCTGTCAATGACTTCCTGGTTGCGGATTCCCTTCCCGATGATGCCTTTCAGTCCCAAATCCAGCAGTTCCGGGGTGAACTGATCCATACGATAGCTGGAAGTCGGGCCTGCCGGGCCAATGGCATGCCCTTCTTTTGCAGGCGCCGGACCGACATAGTAAATGGTTTCTCCCTTGATATCAATGGGAAGCTCTTTTCCCTGGGCCAAAAGCTCATGAAGGCGTTTGTGCGCCGCGTCCCTTCCGGTGATCATGGGGCCGGTCAGCAGGACACTGTCCCCAGCCCGCAAATTTAAAATGTCTTCCTCTTTGAGCGGAAGCGTTAATCTCTTTGTCATGGTTGCTCCCCCTTACAGTGTTACATGTCCATGGCGGGCAGCATGGCAGCAGATGTTGACCGCAACCGGCATACCCGCAATGTGGGTCGGATAAACTTCAATGTTCAGGCCAAGTGCCGTTGTGGTTCCTCCAAGGCCGCCAGGCCCGAATCCCATTTTATTGACTTCTTCCAGGAGTTCTTTCTCCAGGGCGGCATAACGTTCGTCCGGATTGTGCTCGTCTACGGCGCGCAGGGTGGCCTTTTTGGCCAGAATTGCGCACTCTTCAAAGGTACCGCCAATACCTACGCCAATGACCATTGGTGGGCAGGGGGTTGGTCCTGCATGGTCTACCGTATCCAGGATGAATTTTTTTACGCCTTCCAGCCCGGCGCCTGGGGTCAGCATTTTGATGGCAGACATGTTTTCACTTCCAAATCCTTTGGAGCCGGCGAGTATGGAAATTTTATCTCCTGGAACAATGCGGGTATGAATAATTGCCGGTGTATTGTCCCCGGTATTGACGCGATCCAGTACAGGGTCACGAACAACGGATTTTCTTAAATATCCGCCGACATATGCTTTACGCACCCCTTCATTGATGGCGTCTTCAAACGAACCGCCCTCTACCACAACGTTCTGGCCGTATTCCACAAAAAATACTGCCATGCCGGTATCCTGGCAAAGAGGGACTTTTTCTTCCGCCGCAATTTTGCTGTTTTCGATCAGCTGTTCAATAACACCTTTTCCAATGGGGGATTTTTCTGTTTTTAAAGAGCACTCAAAAGCGCAGGCAATATCTTTGCCGATAAAGTAATTGCAGTCGAGCAACAGTTTTTCCACTGCTTTTGTGATCTCGTCTGCTTGGATGACACGTGCTGCCATAAATGGACGGCTCCTTTCCGTGAAAAAGGGGCATGTAATTTTTGTACATGCCCGCTTTTATCTATTGTTGATAAAACTTAATGGATTCTCTTTTTCAGATATTCCGGATGCTCCGTGAGTTCTTTCTCAGAGAAAGTCAGGGTGATCGGGTTGAGAATTTCGTCAACCTCTTCCTGGGTTTTAATCCCTTTCTTCACAACAAGCTGACGAATTGGCTCCCCGGTCTTCAGGGATTCTTTTGCAAGTTCCGCAGCCTTTTTATAGCCAATGAATGGGCAAAGTGCTGTAATCATACCAACACTATGCTCGACCAAGCTCAGGCAATGCTCGCGGTTTGCAGTGATCCCAAGGACACAGTTGTCAACCAAAGTCTGGACCGCGCCGGCCAGAGTTTCCAGGGACTCGAAAATATTATAAAAGATAACCGGCTCAAAGGCATTAAGTTCCAGCTGTCCAGCCTCTGCTGCCATGGTAATTGCCATGTCATTGCCAATAATGTTGAATGCAACTTGGGAAACAACCTCAGGAATAACCGGGTTGACTTTTCCTGGCATGATGGAGGAGCCGTTCTGCTTGGCCGGGAGGTTAATTTCAAACATACCGGTTCTTGGACCGGAGGAGAGCAGACGGAAATCGTTACACATTTTGGACAAAGTAACCGCACAGGTTTTAACAATGCCGGAAACATTGACAAAGCCATCCAGGTTTTGTGTAGCATCAATCAGATCTTCCGCCATAAGAACCGGAAGCTTTGTTACCTGGCGCAGGTAATCTGCAATATGATCAAAATAAGCCGGGCTTACATTGATCGCAGTACCAATTGCGGTACCACCCATGTTGATGGTGCGCATATCTTTGGCAGCTTTATGCATACGGTTGATGTCCCGTTTGACGGCGTTTGCAAATGCATGGAACGATTGACCAAGACGGATAGGAACAGCATCCTGTAGCTGAGTGCGTCCCATTTTGACAACATCGTCAAATTCCTCGCCCTTTTCTTCCAGGGCGTCATACAGGCGCTCAAGCTGGAAAATGGTCTTTGGCAAAAGAGTCAGGACAGTCAATTTGCCGGCTGTCGGATAAACGTCGTTTGTGGATTGCGCCATATTGACATGGTCATTTGGATGGACAATAGAATAGTCGCCTTTTTGTCCGCCAAGTATTTCAATTGCCCTGTTTGCAATTACTTCGTTGGCGTTCATATTGGCAGAAGTGCCGGCACCGCCTTGGATGGCATCCACGATAAACTGGTCACGCAGGCCGCCTGCAATAATTTCATCACACGCCTGGATAATAGCGTCTGCAATTTTTGTATCCAGTTTGCCGGCGTTTGCGTTTGCCATTGCAGCAGCTTTTTTTATGTAGGCGAGACTGGTGATGAGTTCCGGGTGCATGACTTTTCCTGTAATCGGGAAATTGTTTTTTGCACGCAGGGACTGTACACCATAATACGCGTCTACAGGGACTTCCAGACTTCCGACGGAATCAGACTCTATTCTTGTTTTCATGCTCAAAAACCTCTCATTCATCATCGCCGAAACGGGCGAAATCTTTCCTTACAGTGACAAGAATACACCTCTGTTTTTCATGCGTAAAGAGAAAAAAAGCAATAAAAAAGAAAGATATTTTTTGTTGTTGATGCCTTTATTTTTTTAAGCAGTTTCAAAAAAAACTTTATTATATTAAGAATTTATGATATAATGAGCTTCAGTTTTTTAAGGGATGAAAAACGGCATGGCCTTTTTCGTCCGGTCTTTTAAATAAGGGGGAGCACGCCCAATTTCACTGGTTTTTGCCAGTATTATTAAGTGGGGCGGGAAAAGAGGAGTCGGAAAATATGGATTTGATCGACACAAAAATTCTCTCACTTTTGGAACAGAATGCACGAATCCCTTTAAAAAAAATCGCGGAACAGGTTTTTTTGTCAGCACCGGCTGTATCTGCCAGGATTGAGCGGCTGGAACGGGCTGGGGTTATCACAGGATATCGTGCAGTTGTCAATCCAAGGCAGTTGGGGTACCACATTTCTGCATTTGTCAATGTGATTTTGTCTCCGGAAAGGCAAAAGCCTTTTTTCTCTTTTGTCGAAGGGTGCCGCAATGTCACAGAGTGTTACCATGTAGCAGGTCCTTATTCCATGCTGATGAAAGTAAATTTCCCTGACACCCAGCAATTGGATTCCTTTGTTGCAAGAGTGCAGAAATTTGGAAAAACGCAGACGCAGATTGTATTTTCAACGGTAGTGCAGCCCAGGGAAGTTGAGTTTTCCCCGCAAAAATGAGGTGAATGGGATGGAACAGATGCACAGGCTGATTGAAATTGTCCATACTGCAAAGCGGATGGTCTTTTTCGGAGGAGCAGGGGTATCTACGGGGAGCGGAATCCCTGATTTTCGCAGTGAAGATGGCCTGTATCGGCAAAAGTACCGTTTTCCACCAGAGCAGATTTTAAGCCATACCTTTTTTATACATAGGACGGAAGAGTTTTTCCGGTTTTATCGGGACAAAATGCTTTACTTGAATGCAAAACCCAATGCCGCCCATTGGAAACTTGCACAGTGGGAGCAGGCAGGGAGGCTTTCTGCGGTGATTACCCAGAATATCGACGGGCTGCATCAAATGGCTGGAAGCAAGCGGGTACTGGAACTCCACGGAAGCGTCCACCGCAACACCTGCATGCAGTGCGGCGCCCATTTTAGTGCACAGGAAATCTTAAACAGTACGGGAATTCCCCGCTGCCCCTGCGGAGGGATTATCAAGCCGGATGTTGTTTTATATGAAGAATCCCTGGATGAACGTACCTTGATGGAAGCAGTAAGGGAGATCCGTACCGCGGATGTGCTGCTGATCGGAGGAACATCTCTCCAGGTTTATCCTGCGGCAAGCTTAATCCATTATTTTCAAGGAGACCACCTGGTACTGATCAACCAGTCAAGCACACCTGCGGATAAAAATGCTGACCTCCTGATCACGGGGAAAATCGAAGAGATCTTCTCTCAAGTGGACTTTTTATAATAGGAAATTCCCTGTGAAACAGGAGGCCAGTTTCCTCCAGAGGTTGAGAAAGGACAAAAAAGGAAATGCAGGACTTTATTTTGTCTGCAAATATGCTGAATTTCGGAAAAAATGATTGTACTCCTACACAAGATAGGATACAATAAACAGAGCCCATCCCGGCTAGGGGTGGGATTTAATAGGGAAGCGTGATTGCCTCGCTGTTTTTGCGGACATACTCTTTCCGTAGGGACACCATAATATTAAACAGATAGGGAGCAGGTTTGATATGGCAGAGAATCTGACGGCAAACGAAGGCAAAAATACAGTACGGGAAGTAAACGGGGTGAAATATGCACGACTTCCCATCAAAACCCATGTGATTTCCGAAAAAGATAATATTTTGGAAGTCTGCAAACAATATGCGGGGGATCTGGTACAAAAGGGCGATATCTTTTTTGTAACAGAAAAAGCAGTTGCCTGCACGCAGAAACGGGCTATCCCAATGAAAGATATCCATCCACGTCCGCTGGCAAAATTCCTGTGCAAGTTTGTTTTGAAAACACCCTATGGGATTGGTTTGGGAATTCCAGAGACCATGGAAATGGCGTTACAGGAATGCGGTACCATTCGTATCCTGTTTGCAGCGGCTATTTCCGCAGTTGGAAAATTGTTCCGCCAGCGTGGGTGGTTTTATAAGGTTGCGGGATTTAAGGCGCGTGCAATTGACGGCCCCTGTGACTATACCCTGCCGCCTTATAATGAATATGTTGTGCTTGCTCCGGCAGAGCCGGATAAGGTGGCGCATGATATTTCCGGTGTACTGGGGGTTCAGGCTCTGGTAACGGATATTAATGATTTGGAGGGGCAGATCCTCGGCACTTCCGAAGAATCCATTGATCGGGATCTGATGGTTCAGATTTTGAAAGACAATCCGCTGGGACAATCCCATGAACAGACGCCAATGGGGATTATCCGTGTGGTCAAAGAAGCATAGAGGAATAGTAATCCTGTGTTTCCCAATTAAAAGGGGGACGGGAAGGGATCCCTTCCCGTTCCCCCTTTTAATTGGGTTTATATGAAAGTGCAGGATATGTTCGTTTTAGAAAAGAATAGGGAGAGTCACGCCCCTTGCACCTTATCATATAGAACGATTTTTGAAAAATTTCAAAAAATTCTGTTTTTTTCCTCTGTTATACTATTTTTGTACTCAAACAGGGGTAGAGTTGGACTTGAAAGGAACTGACTATCGTTTTTCATAAAAAGCGGATGGAAACTATGAGCCGCTAAGCGACTTTGTCCAAAGATGTCCCACCCTTTGAAACATAGAAAATACCGTATTTTTGTTATACTCCTCCTTTAACCCCCACACCCCAGCAGGAAAAATTCCTGCTGGGGTGTGGGGCATATTGTATATCAGCGTGACAAGCGAAAAAATAAAGCGGTCCAATCCATATACTTATAACTTTTTCTTCCACCTGTTTATATCGCTGTTTCCATTTCCATTTTTTTCTCCTTTGCTGAAATACCAAAGGGCTTTTACATGGTCTGGGGTCACCCCAAGCCCGTCCCGGTAAATTCTGCTCAAATGTCGGAAAGACGCTTTGGGAGGGGAATCTGCCTGTATAGCCTGTTCAAACAAGAGGCGTGCCTTATGATAATCCGGTTGACATCCACATCCATTTAAATACATCCAGCCGAGATTATTGGTTCCGACCGGGTTTCCCAATTTGTGGGCTTTTTCAAACCAGAATAAAGCCTTTTCGTAATCCTGTGTACAACCGATACTATCACAGCAGCAATTGCCTACACAGAGCATTGCAGAGATATTTCCCGCCTCTGCTGCTCTTTGATACCAGTAGAAAGCTTTCTCAGGATCCGGATTGGGATTGTTACGGTAATGTTTTCCAAGCCAAAGCATGGCGTCTGGGTTTCCCGCCCGAGCGGCTTCCATATACCAATGGAAAGCCTCCGCTCCGTTTTGGGGAACAGGCTTTCCATTGGCATAGGCTTGTGCGACCAACATCATAGCCTCACTACTCCCGCATAGGGCTGCTCTGTGATACCAGTCAAAAGCTTTCTGCATATCCACCAGAGTACCTTCCCCATCTTCTAGGGCCTTTCCTAAAAGGATCATAGCCTCTGGATTTCCCTCTTCTGCGGCCTTGCTGAGATTTAAAAATTTTCTGCGCTCAGAAATCCTTGTTTTCAGCAGTTTGGGAACTAGAGGATCCTGGGAGTCGCCCAAGATCGATTCTAAAAATGCAGAAATGTTCATAGTTTCCTCGCCATCGGAGAATATTTCCGCTTGGAATTGTTCAAATACTCCGCGAAGGATATCCGGATCTGTTACATCCGCATAGTACAGGGCGTCTTCATCTTCTTCCACTGAGAATATGGTGAGGATCCTGTGCTCCTGATCACTGGGCGGGATAAGAATAGCGTATTCCTCCCCCTCATATTCCACATAATCAAGGATGATACACGGGAAACTTTCCCCATGACTATCCGTAAGGACTGTAACAGGCAAGTTTTCATCTTCTTCTAGTTCGGACAGATCCTGCCCTTCGTCAAGCAGGCGTTGCGCCCGCTGAAGCTGAATATCAATTTCTTCTAGGGTGTGGATGGAGGTCTCTGTGCAGATGGCTTCAAAATAATCCAGATAATGGCTCTGTGCTCCCTCAATTCTTATTGCATTTTCCAGACAGCAGAGGACAGAATCCAGCAGGAGAAAAGAAACATTGGAATCATCCGCTTGAAAAATATGTTTCTGGTTTTCCTCCCACCACTGCCAAAGGGATTCCAAAAAGTTCCCATATTGCTCCGGTTGAAGGGTCAGGTTCCTTTTACAGACCTGTTTGACCGTCATATGCAGGCGTAGGAGTTTCGGTTTACTATCGCAGAGGATCCACCCGCGTTCGAGCAGGTCATCGGCTGCATCCTGTTCTTCTTCTGACAAGGCGCTCTTAAATAAACGGAGATCCATCCCGCTGTCTGGAATTAGACAGGCGCAGGCCATTACATCTTTTTCCGCTTTCTCGAGCGCGGTGATGTCCCAAAGAGAGCAAAGATGGTTTAACAACCGCTGTTGCTTTGCCGCGTCTGTTTCCGGGATATTGCGGTCTTTCCCGGTACCAATACGTGGGAGTTGCCGGATATCCAGAGTATTGGCCTGAGACATGGCGTGAAATAATTCTTCTGGTGTATGGGGATTACCTTTTGCAGCCAGGGAACGTGCAATCAGATCCACTGTATAGGTGTGGCATTCTACCAGACGGATGAGCTGGCGAAGCCAGTACTCTTCTTCACAGTCCTGATCCTGCGAAAGTTCCGGACGGTAAATTTTTCTCATCAGGGCATACAGATCATCTTCGGAAAGTTCTTCTACATGATACCAGCTGCCCTCTTCCTCTTCGCCGTATCGGGTAGTAAACAGGACATGACCGAGCCGCAAAACGGCGCCAAAATCCCTATCTGCCCGCAATTCGCAGAAGCTTTTATTTTCATCATACCAGTTGTCAATCAAAAGCAGAAGTTTGTCGCCATAAGATTGCAGGAAGTCAAGCTTCTCCCGGTAAAGGACGTCCTGCGACTTGAATTTCCCGGTTTCATAATCCATCTCATCATAGTTAAAAAAGGGAATTGCAGAAATTGTGGCCCGAATACTTCCGCGAAATGGAGCAAAAACAGGAACAAATTTCCCAGGGCGGGAGATCTCCATCTGCTTGGCCAATTTGAGCATGGCTTCTGTTTTTCCAATCCCGCCCAGTCCATACAGAAAAATGGGAGCAGGGCTATCCTGTTCCATTTCTGCGGAAAGAGTCTCCAGAAGGCGCTGCCTCCCAACAAAAGTCCGTAAGTCGCTGTAGCTGGAAACCGGCTCCTTCCTTTCTGCCTGAAGGGAAAGTTCCTGGACAGCCATAAGCATTTCTTGGGCGTTTTGATACCGTCTGTCAGGCTCGGGCGCAAGTGCTTTATCCAAAAAGGCATTGACGCGGCTGCGCAGGAGATCTCCACACTGGATTGCCACTGCTTCTTTGGGTTTCAGGCGAGTCAGATAGGGATCGGCACAGTCTTTCATTTTGCCATCCGGCATCCTCCGTACATGATCAAGCCCTGTAATCAGTTTGGAAAACAGGCGGCCTGCTGCATATAAATCTGCCGCTGGGCCAAGTTCCAGGGGGGTCTGCCTGTCCCAGTTCAAAAGCTCAGGAGGCGTGTATCCTGGAGTGGAAAAAACAAAGTCTTCCGGATTGAGGAGGACTGTTTGGGTGGATTCCCGGAGTTTTCTGGCACTTCCAAAGTCCAACAGACAGCAGAATCCTGGTTCTTCAAGTACCCCATCTTGTTTCAAGAAAAGATTTCCTTCCTGCAGGTCGCCAAACAGATATCCGCCCTGATGGATTTGGGAAAGGGCAATCAATACCTGGGAGAGAATAGAAGCAGATTTTCCCACAGGGACTTGCCGGATGGTACCATTCCTCCCATGGGAGAGGATTCCGCAGCGTTCGACCACCTGTGAGAGGGCAAAACCCTGTCCCTCCAAATTCTCCATGGCAAAGTAAATGTTTTTCGTCTTGCTTTGGATTCCTTCCGGGCTCTGTATCCGGCTGACGCTGAGTTCCCCAACAGGACGAAGCAAATGGGCATTCCCTTGGGCAGTGAGATCAATCAGGGTCTGGTTTTCGCTTTTTAGTTGTGCGGCAACTCGTTGAAGATAGGCCTGGGCGTGCGTTTTCAATTCGGTGTTTCCATACTCTTCTGAAGGAAGGATCTGGCCGGCACTGTTGCGGGAGAATTGTATTTGGCTCCCATCAAAAGCCAGTGCCGGGGCGGGAAAACATTCCTTGACAGCAAAGACTGCCCCCTCTGTTCCCTGTTTTGATACACGGCAGGCGCGATAAACCAGGCCGGACCCACCGCATCCCAAAAGGGAAAGAATCCGGTACTGTTCCTTTTGACTGCAAATTAAAACGCTTCCCATGGGTAAGGGGGTACGTCCAAGTAGTTGCATAGAAACCCATCCTTTCGTCCGATTGCTGATCACTTTCACTCTATCATGATTTCCGGCTGTTATCAATCCAATCTGGCAATAGCAGCAATGCTGGCGTCGTCTGCTATCTTGCATGAAATCAGATAGGACTTTATACTGGAAAATTCTGCACTGCATGGAAAGCGGATGTCCCCGGTACTCCCCCCGCGCAGGGCGGTATCCGCTCCGTCAGTAAGCAGATAAATCTCCTGAGTATTTCTATCCTTCCATCGGAAAAATTGCAAATGCCGGTATAAACTGCAATTCATCGTGAGATAAGTTGTGTTTCCCGTAATCCCGTTATCCGGAGATGAAATAATTTGGAAGGTATCCGCATTTTTCTGCCTTCTAAGCAATAAACCGTCCCCAAGATGCAGGCACAGACAGTTCCCGTATACATCCATAGCGGCAGCCAGGATTGTACACGCCATCTGCTTGGTCGAAATGGCATGAAATGCCGCAAAATCGGAGAATTCCTTTTCAAGCAGAAGGGTCAACTCGTGCTGGATGGTAACAGGGGAACAGGTCAGGCAATTTGAAAACCGGGCAATCAGATATTCCGCAATAAGACGGGAGGCGAGCTGTGCGCTAGCTCCACTGCGAGCAAATCCTCCGGCTCCATCACAGAGTGAAACAGCTCCTTTTGTTTTTTCGGAAACCTGTGCGGCCCAATCCTGGCATGGCAAATGTTGCTGTCGGTGCGTTTCTCCTCTTTGACAAAAAGATTTTATAGTCAATGGCAAATGGTTCATTCCCTTCCTATGACTTCCATTACCAGTATACTTTGGAAAGGAAATCCCGTTTTTTTCCTTTTTCTGATATGGGAATGGGAAATCCCTTAAAACAGGTTTTTTATCCGCGATCTCTTGGTATGCCAGCGGCGTACAGGAATCCCTTTACAGTAATGCAATATCTGCCTGAAATCCATGTCGCCATATTTCTATATTTCAGCTGGAGCGTGTTTAACTTGCTGTTTACAGGCATTATGGCACACAAAAACCTCACATGTTTTTCGAAACCGACTGTTTGAGAGTAAAATAGGAATTGTCCAGAAATCTTGAAAAGTAAGGGCCTTGAAATAAATAACAGGAATTTTTAAAAGGCAACAGCCGGGGCAAACGCCCCGGCTGTTAATCGTCGTGCATTAGGATCGTTGCCAAATCAAGGGAGCTATCTCCCCCGGGAAGGAATAGGAGCAGAAATAGACGGTCGAACGGACAGGGGACATAAAATTTTTCAAACCCAAAAGCCTGTAAAAAGGTATTCATACAGCTGATAAACCAGGAGATGCGTTCTCTCAGGTGTTCAGAAGCATAATAGGTTTCTGGATCCTCAAGGTAATTATCCAGATATTGGCCAATAATTTCTTGCATACAGTGGTCAAACTGGGCGCGGGGACTGTTACAAAAAGAATTGGTTCCAAAAGCAAGGTCGCAGATTTGCTGGCGGGTTTCTTCTGTACAATTCCAAAGATACCCATATAAAAAGAAGAATACCAGGAAAATAATGTCCTTGCGTGTAACAGGCTGAGAACCATCCTGTTCGATTTTTCCAAGATGAGGAAGATTGGATGTGCAGAATTTTTCAAATTCCCAGATAAAGGAAGTGGCTTTAATATCCTGTGAAGCGGTGTGGGATTCTCTGGCGCGATGAACGGACAGTGGCCATTCCACATGTTGATACATCTCCTGCGCCAATTTTGTAATCCGTTCCTGTGTCGGCTGGTTGAGTGGGTCGATAAGTTCTTCCACGGAGAAATATAGTAAGGATAGATAATCGGTAAAGCGCAAAAGCATTTCCCGTGTAGTCCGGCTGTAAAGGGAAAAGGCGTCCTGATGCTCTGCCATAAAGGAGATCAGCTCCTGATCCCTCTGCGCTTCTGGAAGGGTGCCCTGCAAAAGCTGGTTCTGATAAGTTTGGAGCATCCTAGTGATATTGCCTGAGTATTCTCCTGATGGGGTTAGGTTCTCCTTATGTGCTGGATGGACGGTTCCTGCGTTTATGGCGTCCTCATACATCAGGCACAGACAATACGCATGTTCATAGGTGTACCCCGGCTGATTAAGACAGAAAAAAAGGATGTATTCCCTGGGGTTCCGCACATTATAAGGCTCTGCACAGGCTGACTGCAGGAGTTCCATTACTTCACGTTCCCGGAATTGGAGAACAAAGCAGATTATAAAGATTTCCTCTCGTGAAAACAGAGAAGAGGAAAACGAAATGTTATCCATAGTCAAAAGTTCTATCCAACGCTGTGCATGAATGCAGCGGGGGGAACGAAGCTGTTTTTTCGCCTGTACCTGCCGGAAAAAATCGTGCAGGGCAGTACAAGGGGTATTGTGTACAATCCCTTCTGTTTTCCTCCATTTATTTGAGAGGCTGGCCAGTTTTTTTCTGCTCAGGTTGGAGCAGTCCAAAAGTCTTTTATAAAGGGAGGACAGAGTTTGCCCGTCTCCGCACAACTGTTTTCGAATTTTCTGTCTGAGCTTTACAGATAGTTCGTCAACGGAAAAATCGGGAAGGTAATTTTTCAGAAGGATCTCCACGATATGTTTACATTCCTGGATATTCGGAAAATATTCCGGCTCCAGGGCGTTGGCCAGAGCCACGGCCAGGCCCACTTTTGCATGGGTAGCCTTGTTTTTCAGCTTGTCTGCCTTTTGTGGGATAAGGTATTTTGTTTCTAAATTTAAAATTTCCTGTAGTGTTTCAGGATCTGTAAGGGAAGATATCATTCTTTGCAAGGCGCTGATCTGTTTTTCCAGGTTCTTTATTTCTGCCTGTTTCCTTTCGTGTCCGGTCAAATGGAGGTTATAGAATTCTTCCATCAGGCTCCGATATGCCTGAACATCTGAAAAGTTCTCCGAGGAAAGTGTATTGGAAAGGGTGACGGCGAATTCCCGCCAAGCCTTTTCACAGAGTTCATTGGTTTCCTCCTTGGCAAAATGTATCAGCTTTCTGGCGTTTTCTTTGTTGAGATCCAATGCGTAGGCGATCTGGAATGCCCGCGAAGGCTCCATTTTTTTGGAACCGGATACATATTGCTCCAATTCTTCATAGGAAAGGGACACGGTGTTCAACATCTTCCGAGAAATCTGCTCCAGATTTTCTGCAAGCTTTTCTATCATCGGGTTTGGCCAGGGAACATTTTTACTTTGGGTCAAGTCCGGGATATCCTGAAAAGAAATCCCAGATTCTTGGCAAGCTTTTTGAATCAGATCAGGATGTCTAAGCCAGAGAAGGCGCCGAAGCACAAACCCCGGAGTGCTGATAGTCTGTCGATCCAAAAGGTAGTGCCGGATTTCCCTTGCACTTTTTAGGTCATATAACGTCTGTTGGGAATGTTCCAAATGCAGTTTCCATTCGTGTTCAAGCAGGCCGGGCAGATCAGAAAGCACCTGGGTCGTGATACCGGCAGGAAAAAATAAGGGTTTGTCCATAAAAACTCCTCCGTTTCTGCAATGGATTGAATAGGATTACCGCTGTCATTTCTATGGGAAAGTACGGTTTTTGGAAAGCAGGGAAAATGGAAGATATTGTACTGGCTGTGTCTTAGAGGTATCAATGGAAGCGGGAATTGAGGATCATCCCTGCAATTGTATTTATTATACCATGGACTCAAAGCATCTGGGTGCTTTCATGAAAATTTCGAGGAAAAGGCGCTGAAAAATGAGAAAAAACGGCGTTTTTTTCCTGTGGTTTAATGAAAACATCAAAGGAACCGTGAAAGGACGTGGCGATATGGATAAATATTTAAAAATTGTAAAACAGGTGGAACGCCGTCGAATTAGAAAAAAACCGCTATTCATCATTCGGTTTTATGGATTACTTTTTTACCGCCGAAAACCACTGGAATCCAAGCAACACTATCTCAGGGTAAAACAGGCGGAGATGCTTCGAACTCTTTCTCGAGAAACAGCATGGATTGAGAAAAAGGTCAGTTTCCTGTGGAAACAGTCTTTTTCTCTGATAGAGCATCAAAAACAGTTGGAAGAGGAACTTCAAAGAGAAAGTCCTGTGCCAGCTGACCCGAGGGAGCAGGCCATGCAGCAAGCCAAAAAAGAAGATGCCTTTGTCCAGTGGGAGAGGGGCCGCCTGGAGATGACAAAATTAGAAGAAGCCTTGCTCTCCATACAGGAGATAGCGCGGCTCAGGATTTCCCAGTATCGGGAATATCTCAAGCAGTGTGAACACGCATTTTGTTCCAGCGCGCAAACACAGCTGCCGCAGACAACCGTACAATCCCTGCCGGATCCAGAGGCTTACTGGAGCGTTTACCGGGAACGTCTGAACAAAGTGCAGGGATTTTTGAAAAAAATGGAGGGATAGGGTATGTTTTGTAAAAAGAAAAATACTGTCTCTATTCCAAGACTTGGCTCCAAATTATCAGGATGGTATCCAGTTAGCAATGTGACGCCCCCAAGGCATTTGGAACGCCTGGTACGGATAGCCCAAAGCGAGGGGGATCACCTGCTGCGTCATATCCATGCGGATATCTTTAATATGGGATATTTCGCGCGGATTGTCAAAGCGAAACAGGATGCAGACCTGGCAGAACTGGACACCATGCGCTGTGCATACCATCTAACTCTGGAAGAACTTCGGCATGCGCGGGAAGTGGAACGGAGGCTCTGCGGATTTGCCCTGGAATATCTGAAAAAGGAGGAGTCCGGTGATGAATAGGAAAAACGATGGAATTTTGAGCCGGGATGTCTATGCTCAGGCGCGACGGCATCTTAAGGGGATGGACAAGGCAACCCGGCCCCTCTGGCAAAACCAGGGATTTTGCCTGTTTGTCACCATGTTGCTCGCTGTGATGGATGGAATCAATCTTTTTAGCGTCTATGATACGATTTTATATGAAAGCCAGGCAATGCTCTGGGCAATGACAGCGACAACGGCCTTCTGCCTGGAATTTTTCCCCATGTTATTGGCCGTCCTGCTCAGACAGATGGAGGGAAAGAACAGAGAGGAACGACAAAAGTATCTTATATTTGTTTGGGCAGTCTGTGTTGGCTTTCTCTTGGTATTCTTAACCACCGCCGCATTGCGTTGGGTCTCAAAGGATATCACTTTTGCAGGGGAGACATCTGTAATCACAGGGGGGCTTTCCACCACTTCTCTGGCGGCAGATACAACCAGTCCCGCGGCAACTGCTCTGACAGTTTTGCTCATGGTTTTGCCTCTGATCACCTCAATTGCAGCGGGAACACTCAGTTACCTCAGTTTTGCTCCAAAAGAAAAACGCGAATACCTGAAAAATATTCGTAAAATTGAAGTTGCAGAACAGCTGGCCCAAATCCAGGTGGCGCAGTGGGAGCTTGCTGAAACAAAAGCTGATAATTTTGCCGAAAATGCCATTTTTTCGGCCTCAGAAGATTATATTATTTCCCTTGCCCGGGAGTCCAATGCACAAGCGGATATTGCCCTTGCAAAGCGACTGCATACAGCGCGGGCCCTGTCTGCGGCCAGTAACCAGAATGATTGATAAAAGGAGGAGATTGCATGAAAAAAATTTTTCTGACATGGTTGTGTCTCGGCTTGCTGACAGTTCTGTCCGGTTGTGCATCTGCGGAGGAGATCTCTCCAACCAATCTGGTGATTCTCTCCGGTTACCATGCAAATGCCCCGGTTCCGCGCTTTGAAAGCATTGTGGACGAAGTGATGGATACCTGTCTTGGATATGGAAGCGTCAGTGTCCTTGTAAATGACGGAGAACCATATATGGCTTTTCAGCAAGTCTTTGAAAAACCAAGTAAAGATATTAGTGAAAGTAAAAGAAAATCCATTGCTACCAGTCAGGCTCAATCGGTCTATGATGCGCTGTCAGCTTCTGCCGCCAAAACACCCGAATGTGATTTTCTTGGAGCTCTGCAGCTTGCAAAACGGGCCCTTTCTACCCAGGAAGGAAATAAAAAACTTCTCATCCTGGACAGTGGCTTTTCTACAGCGGGGTTACTTGATTTTACGCAAAACAATTTGCTGGATGCAGATCCCCAGACCGTGGGAAGCCTGTTAAAAGAGAGACGGGCGCTTCCGGATTTAACTGGGGTGGAAATCATCTGGATGGGACTTGGCGATGTGGAGAAACCACAGGACACGCCTTCCGCAGCTACCCGTCAGAAGCTTAAGGAATTATACCAGGCCATTTTGGACGAATGCGGGGCCTCTGTTACTTTTGACGAAACCCTTTCCTCCGGTCAGACAGCCGGAGAATCCCTTCCCTCCGTTACCCCTGTCACACTGCTGGAAGAACCGGCTTTGTTGACCTCTTCTACCGCTGTGGTATTTACTGAAAAGGAGCTTGCTTTTCGACCGGATTCCACGGAATTGGCAGATCCTGCCCAGGCAAAGGAGGCATTGGCACCTGTCACAGAATACCTCTTGTCAGACAGCGGACATCAACTTTTACTGGCGGGTACAACCGCAACGGTTGGAAATCAGCAGGACTGCATCCAATTCAGTGCAGCCAGAGCGCTATCGGTAAAAGAATACCTGGTATCTGCCGGGGTGTCTTCCCGGCAGATTCAGACCCTGGGACTGGGATATGAAAATCGTTTTCATGTCCCGGATACTAACCCGGATGGGACACTCAATGAAAATGCATCGGTAAACCGCAGCGTCATTGTACTCCCCATGGATTCCCCACTGGCTGTAGAATTGTTGGAAGGACAGTGAGAGAAACAGGGATCCCTTTTTGAAAGATGCTGTTTGAGGGATAGGATGGAGCA
Organism: Candidatus Pseudoruminococcus merdavium; assembly: GCA_904419745.1. Classification (GTDB taxonomy): domain Bacteria; phylum Bacillota; class Clostridia; order Oscillospirales; family Ruminococcaceae; genus Pseudoruminococcus_B; species Pseudoruminococcus_B merdavium. Next base: position 90,029 of record CAJFSS010000002.1, read on the forward strand.
ATTTGGAAATGAAGATGGAAGTGTGATTTACAAAAAAGAGGAGACGGGGCTGCCGTCTCCTCTTTTTTTACTCCTGTCAACAACAAGAAATTAAAACTCAATTTTCTCTTGTACGTATTCCACCAGTTTGTCTATGGCAATGCGTTCCTGCTGCATGGTGTCACGATCCCGGACTGTAACGCAGCCATCGCTTTCGCTGTCAAAATCATAAGTGATACAGAAAGGAGTCCCGATCTCATCCTGGCGGCGATAGCGTTTCCCAATGGAGCCGGCCTCGTCATACTCTACCATGAAGTGCTTGGAAAGCATGGAATAAACCTCCTGCGCTTTTGCGCTGAGTTTTTTGGACAGTGGGAGGACGGCTGCTTTAAACGGAGCAAGGGCAGGATGTAGATGAAGCACAACGCGGGTGTCGTTTTTCTGCTCGTCAACAACTTCTTCATCGTAGGCGTCACACAGGAATGCAAGCGCGACACGATCACAGCCAAGGGAGGGTTCCACAACATAGGGAAGATACCGTTCATTTGTCTCTGGATCAAAATAGGTCAGATCCTTGCCAGAGTGTTCCTGATGGCGCCCCAGATCGTAATCAGTACGGTCTGCAATTCCCCAGAGTTCTCCCCATCCAAATGGGAACAGAAATTCAATGTCGGTTGTGGCTTTGGAGTAGAAAGAAAGCTCCTCTTTCTCATGATCGCGCAGGCGCATGTTTTCCTCTTTCATTCCGAGATTTATCAGCCAGTCACGGCAAAAACCACGCCAGTATTCAAACCATTCCAAGTCAGTATCCGGTTTGCAGAAGAATTCCAGTTCCATCTGTTCAAATTCACGGGTACGGAACGTAAAATTGCCCGGAGTAATTTCGTTGCGGAAGGATTTTCCGATCTGACAGACGCCAAACGGAACTTTTTTCCGGGTAGTGCGCTGGACGTTTAAAAAGTTAACAAAAATTCCCTGTGCAGTTTCCGGACGGAGATAGAGCTCATTTTTTGCATCTTCCGTGACGCCCTGGAAGGTTTTGAACATCAGGTTGAACTTGCGGATCTCTGTAAAATTGGTGCTGCCGCAGTCCGGGCATTTGATCCCGTTTTCCCTGATGAATTCCATCATTTTTTCATTGCTCCAGCCATCCGCAGGTTCCCCGGTGAAATCCTCAATCAGCTTGTCCGCACGATGACGGCTTTTGCAGTCCCGGCAGTCCATCAGGGGATCGGAAAAACCGCCTACATGTCCGGAGGCAACCCATACTTCCGGGTTCATGAGGATTGCAGAATCGAGCCCTACATTATAAGGGCATTCCTGGACAAATTTTTTCATCCAAGCGCGTTTTACATTGTTTTTGAACTCGACGCCGAGCGGACCATAGTCCCAGGAGTTAGACAGTCCACCATAAATTTCAGATCCCGCAAAAATATATCCTCTTCCCTTACACAGGGCAACAATTTTTTCCATGGTCTTTTCTGAATTTTTTAACATAGTGCTCCCCCTAAATGATTACAAAATAGCGATTTTATCGTAATCTTAGCCATACTGGATAGTATGGTTTTGGCATTGAAATAAAAACGGCTTTCCTACAATTAGACAGTATTTACAGTGTAAGAAAAAAATGGGATAAAGTCAAGAAAAAACCGCAATATTTCAGGAAAAACCGTGTGGACAAACAAAACAATCACATAGAACAATTTGAGCGTTTATAAAAAAATCGAAAAACTCCAGTTGACATTTTGAAAACTGTAGGCTATAATAATATAGCTCGATTTCGAGTGAAAAAATACTATCGAGGTGTAACTCAGTTTGGTAGAGTGCTTGGTTTGGGACCAAGATGCCGCAGGTTCGAGTCCTGTCACCTCGACCATTTTAAAAAGGTGAAAAAATGTCTTGACAAGCAGGACAAGGGTTGATATAATAAAATCCGTCGCTTGTGCTGGTGTAGCTCAGCTGGTAGAGCAGCTGATTTGTAATCAGCAGGTCGGGGGTTCGAATCCGTCCACCAGCTCCACCTTTTAATTGAATATGGGAGAGTTCCCGAGTGGCCAAAGGGGGCAGACTGTAAATCTGTTGTCGCTGACTTCAGTGGTTCGAATCCACTCTCTCCCACCAACGAAAGCCGACATGTTTTGACATGTCGGCTTTTTACAACAATAATTTGGAGATTAGAGTCATGAACAAAAACCAAAAAGGTTACTGAATTTATTCGGTTGTTGCTGTAATCTTTGGAATGGCACTATTAGCTTTTGTAGCTTATCTGATATTATAATACTGTTATAAAATTGTCCGAAAGAGACTTTTCTAACAACACCGTCATTCAAGCATTAATTACTTTATTTGTTACAGTTTTTCTTGGCGGCTATTTTTCTAAATGGCTAGAACGTAGAAATGCTAAAAAGATGGAGTTGTATAAAATTCAAACTGAAACTTCCATAAAACTGATAGATATAGGAAGCGAATATCTTTATAATCCGCAAGAAAATATCAAAAGATTGCTTATTGCTGAGTCCTGCAAAGTAAAATTATATTTTTCAGACAACGTTTTAAAAGGCACTAAAAGAGTATATTATGTCAAGAAGTGAAGAATGTTATAATGCTCTAATAGAGGAATTGAGAAAAAATATAAAAAATTGACGTTTTAATATCTCTTGTTTAACAAAAATAGGCATCTAAAGTGTCCACCCTTTCCTGATTGAGTCCGAACACAATTCGCGTTCGGACTCTTTTTTTGCTTAGACATAAAGCTTACGTTGGAAGCAATATCTAAAATCTCCCCCTTGTAAGAACGGCAATATTCTTTGGAATATTGCCGTTTTTTTGTTTTTTCTCTTTTATTCCAACTCAAAAAAGATATTTGACAGAAAAGAACAAATGTTCTACACTGTAAATAGAGAAGGAATCCGGATCGTCACACATAATGGAAAATTGAGGAGGAACTATGACAGAAGAAAACTATTACTACCGGACAAGCCCAATGTTTTTAAGGAACCAGTTTCGGGGTTCAGGCAAATTTGATATTCCGATTATCCCAAAGGCTGAATTTTCGGACAGTGAACTTGAAAATTTATTGTTGATCGGTTTTGACAAGGCCAAAAACGATGAGAAAAATTTGGACAGAATCGTCCACTTTTTTCTGTATGATTACAAGTTTGAAAAAATTTGGAGCAGGCCTGACGATTATGTGGAAAAACTGAAACAATATAAAGGCGTATTATCTCCGGATTTCAGTATGTATCTTGAAATGAACAGGACATTACAGCTGTACAATACGTTTCGTAACCGCTGGTGCGGCGCGTATTTGGCGGAGAAAGGGATCAGAGTGATTCCCACAGTGAATTGGGGAGACGAAACTACCTTTGATTTTTGCTTTGAGGGAATTCCAAAGGGGAGTGTTGTGGCGGTTTCCACCTATATGGTGCAGGAGCATAACCATCATTCCGACCAGAAGGAATTCTTTTTGAAAGGGTATCAGGAAATGCTCAAACGGATTGAACCTGCTAAAATTATCTGTTACAGTGAGCCGTTCCCGGAAATGCAGGGGGAGATTATCCATGTGGATTATGAGCTGAGCGGCTGGAAATACCAGAGGAAAGGCCGGGAAAGCTTGTACAGAAAGCGCACCAATGATACAATGGTATACAAAACAACCATACAACCGGATGATTTTTGGATGACAGTATATAAGGGAACCGGCAGCGCCTATGGCGGACAATGGAAACCGAAAAAATCAGATGACGAACGCTTTTTGGGTAAACCTGGAGAAATCAAAGTGACTTATGATAAAAATGGAGAAAAAAGACTGACCAAAATAGGTGCAGATGGAAGAACTGTAAAAGAACGACATTTTAGCTATCATAATAAGGAATGGTGTCATACAAATCCTCATGATCACATCATACTATGGGATAATCCGATCGGTCATCCAGATCCGCAGGGTCCGATCAATTACCCGGACGGCGCGCCGGAGTTTAAATATTATCTGGGAGATGAATACGGAATGAGTAAATTCACAGTCATAAACGGAAGCAATTCCTTTGAAGACGATCGTTTTAAAACAATCAGCGAGTTTCAATGGTGTATGAAATTTCATGGTGAAGTGGAATTTGAGTGGAAAGGAAAATCCTATTCTATTACGCATCCTGAAGGGAGAATTAACATAGGGGAAGGTTGTTATGAAAAAGATGGAAAATATTATAATGTAATCAGTCATACGGAATATACACCGGGTGAGGGTGATTTGTGGGGAGATACTGCGGATGATATCCTGGAATTTGATGTAGGAGGGGATAAACTCCGTGATGTAATCACTCAGGTGAAAGTGTGGTCACGGTCGATTTAGAATAAACTCTCTTATTTTCACAGATCCGATCAAATACCCGGACGGCGCGCCGGAGTTTAAATATTATCGGGGAGAAGGGTACAAAATGAGTAAATTCACAGTTATAAACGGGAGTAATTCTTTTGAAGATAATCGTTTTAAAACGATCAGTGAATTTCAATGGTGTGTGAACAACGGCGGTGAAGTGGAGTTCGAATGGAAAGGGAATCTATATGCAATTGTCCACCCGAATGATAGAATATTGATCGGTATAGGTTATTATGAAAGGAATGGAAAATACTATAATCTGAATACAGACAAAGAGCATACCGAAGAGGACGAACTGTGGGGCGATACGGCCGACGATATTCTGGAATTTGATGTGGGAGGAGATAAACTCCGGGATGTAATTACTCAGGTAAAAGTGCAGTGGCGGTCGATTTGATCTCTGCTGTTTAAAAGAGGTGTGTAGGATATGGAAAAAGACGCAGATAAAATGAGAATGAATTCTTTTGAAGATAATCGTTTTAAAACGATCAGTGAATTTCAATGGTGTGTGAACGACGGCGGTGAAGTAGAATTTGAATGGAAAGGAAATCAATATACCGTTTGTCATCCCGACGGCAGAATTAACATTGGGGCAGGTTGTTATGAAAAAGATGGAAAATATTATAATATGAACACCAACGAAGAATATACCGAAGAGGATGAGTTGTGGGGAGATACGGCCGACGATATTCTGGAATTTGATGTGGGAGGAGATAAACTCCGGGATGTAATCACCCAGGTGAAAGTGTGGTCGCGGTCGATTTGATCTCTGCTGTTTAAAAGAGGTGTGTAGGATATGGAAAAAGACGCAGATAAAATGAGAATGAATTCTTTTGAAGACGATCGTTTTAAAACAATCAGCGAGTTTCAATGGTGTGTGAATGACGGCGGTGAAGTGGAATTTGAGTGGAAAGGAAAATCCTATTCTATTACGCATCCTGAAGGGAGAATTAACATAGGGGAAGGTTGTTATAAAAAGGATGGAAAATATTATAATGTAATCAGTCATACGGAATATACACCGGGTGAGGGTGATTTGTGGGGAGATACTGCGGATGATATTCTGGAATTTGATGTGGGAGGGGATAAACTCCGTGATGTAATCACTCAGGTGAAAGTGTGGTCACGGTCGATTTGATAATTACTGTATGAGAACTGATAGGAATTGCCGTGTGTTTTCAAGATTCGCAATATGATTTCTGAGTTTTTAAAAGCTTGTAAAACCAAAGAACTGTTGAATCGTTGAATATCATTCACTTCGCTTCATGGGAAAAACCCGGCATGTCAAAACATGCCGGGTTTTTTAGGGGAAGATTGCAATATGGAAATGCGGTTGACTGCCTACTATAGATCCCCATGTGTTGGAGAACTCCGAAAACTTAAATTTGTTTTTGAATTTGGAATATTGCAGACGGCAAGTCACGGACAAGATTCAATCTTATAGCAACCGGGGATTCTATTTTGGGCATCCCACAATGGGGATTAGTATGGTAGAGGGATGGAGTTACATAGATGGTAAGGAATATCTGATTTTTTTAAAAGACTTGGGAGCAGAAACTCTGATCTGTATTTCCGTTAAAAACTCCTTTTCCTTTGCGGTGTCCCTGTTGTCGATGACATATAGCTCAAAGGGAGTACCCAGAATTTGAAATCCCTGGTTTTGGGCAAAATCCAGAAGCCCCTGCACAAGTTCACCGTTTTTTTCATAATTTCCCTGATAATAGTAAGAGAGGTATTCTCCTTCTGAAAGTGAAAAATCATGTCCAACCGTATCTTCCTCCAGCACGAAAAAAACGGAACTATATACGTTGGAAATTCCGCGCTGAATATCCTCCATGGATAAAAAGGCTCCGACAGTCTGACTTCCCAGATCCTTAATTTTGCCTTCATACTTTCTGTGGAGTTTCTTCATGACAAAATCCATTTCCTCATCCCGGGTGATATGTTCATTTATCTGGACACACAGGCGTTTGGGAATGGATTTTACTGTGATTACACCGGTTTCGGCATTTAGCGCTTTGTTCAGGGCACATACTCGTTGTGCAATCAATGCTTTTTTTGACTGCAATTCGAGAAGCCGGGCGTTAAGCAAATCTTCTTCCTGGTTTAGCAGTTCCAAAGTGGTTTGGATGCTCTGATTTTGCAGGTATTCTTTGATCTGTTTCATGGAAAAGTCCAAATTCCGCAAATCTTTAATCATGTTGAGCTTATACATATCCTTTAAACGGTAAAGACGATATCTGTTGGAATCCCGATGAGGTTTTAAAATTCCAAGCTTTTCGTAATACCGCAGGGAATCCACGCCGATTCCATACAGTTTTGATACTTCACTGATTTTATAATAATCTTTCAACAAAATCACCCGCTTGTTTTTATAAGTTCCTTTTGTAAAATCCGCTTGACATTGGTATTATACCAGGGTTTATGATAATTGGGAAAGGGGTGGCTTTCCATGGTTCATGTGAAAGTAAACAGGCTTATACAAAGGCTGACCGAAGGGTTTACGGTTACAAAAATGGCTGCAATTATTCTGGGGGCGGCCATTGCAACATTTGGGATACACAATATCCACCAGCAGACCAATATTACCGAGGGCGGCGTCATTGGAATGGTCTTGCTGATAAATCGTTGGCTTGGAATATCGCCGGGGATTGTTACGCCGGTCCTGGATATTACCTGTTATATCTTGGCGTTTAAATATCTGGGTAGCGCCTTTATTCGGATTTCAGTGGTATCTACATTGAGCGTATCAGCATTTTTCAAAGTGTGGGAACTCTTTCCCCCTCTTTTACCTGATTTATCAAATTACCCTCTACTCGCCGCTGTGTTGGGCGGTGTTTTTGTGGGAGTTGGAGTAGGCATCATCGTGCGGCAAGGGGGTTCCAGCGGCGGGGATGACGCGCTGGCACTGACTATTTCCCGCCTGACCCATTGGAGGATTTCCCGTTCCTACCTGATTACAGATTTGACGGTGCTGGTATTGTCACTCAGTTATATTCCATTTGCAAGGATTGGGTATTCTCTTATAACTGTCACAGTATCCTCCCTTCTAATCGATTTTATAAAAAGTGTAAAATTGACCCGTGTAAAAGAACCGGAAGCCATATTGGCCCAGGAAAGTGGGGAACAGTCGTAAATTTTTGGATCTGGAGGATGTCCCACACAATGAATAAATAAAAGGGCGTTTTTGGTAATAGTCAGATAGGGCCCAAGTAAAGTTTTTAAAAATAAAATGCCGGGGAGAACTCTTCCCCGGCATTTTTGTTTTGGTTTCGAATGAGAAATGAGTTTTTTTAATCAATAGGAATGGATTTTCCGGATGGCAATTGTTTCGGAGCGGCTTTCGGCATCGAAATCCTCAGAATACCGTCTTCATATTTTGCCTTGATGTCTTTTGGTTCTATGCTGTCGCCAATATAAAAGCTGCGGCTACACTCTCCGGCATAGCGTTCTTTGCGGATATAATGGCCTTTCTTATCCTCTTCCTCTTTATCCAGGCCTTTTGCAGCGGAAATGGTCAGATATCCGTTTTCCAAATTGACCTGTACCTCATCTTTTTTAAAGCCCGGAAGATCAACGTCCAGTTCAAAGGAATTTTCTGTTTCACGGATATCGGTCTTCATCAGGTTTTTACCGTGTTTCCCATACAATGGGCTGCGTACGGTATCAAAGACATTCTCAAACATGTCGTCAAATAGGTTTTCGCCAAAAATGCTCGGTAACATAGGTCATTCCTCCAATATTAGTTCATTTTACTCGTAGCGGTGGGGAATTGTTTCCTCGCGTTGGCGGGTAATGGTTACCACTGCTTTTCGCAGATTTTTGGTTTTCAAAAGGGATTTGGTTCCTATAGAACCCTCTCTTTCAAGTTCATCTATATTATATCACTGCAATTAGCACTGTCAAGAGGTGAGTGCTAATTCTAATGTGAAAATACTGTGAACTTTTTATTTCATGATTTTATCGATTTCGGAACATGTGATTAGAAAATGGACGGTGGTTTAAACGGATGATATTTCTTCGTTGTCTGGACAGCGTAATTTTGACGTGAATTAGCGGTATTCTTCTGCCAGTTGAGCGAAATTATTTCCGGTATAAGGGGCAGGGTGGACGTAGTCGCGGTTGAGCATCAAGGTAATCGCTTCTTCGTGTTCTGCCAGATCGTGCAGGGAAATATCGGTTTCCATGGAGTTGATAAGCTGCTGATAATAGGACTGTATCTGAGAATAATCCGAAAAAGCGAGGATATTCCCCATCAGCTTGGAGTACAGTTTCAAGGGTATTCGGGAATCCTCTGTTTGCTCTGCATAATGTAATAGACTGACAAAAAGTTCCCCTCCAATGTATTGGGAACCGGAAGAGATAGAAATTCCATTCGGTAGAGTCAGAGGAGAAGAAAAGTCATAGGAAAATCCCCCGGCCAAATCCACTGCATTGGACAAGGTGAGATCGGTCAAATCAATGTATTTTCCAATGGATATCCGCATTTCTTTTGCCAGTTGCCGACTTGCTTCTCCACATCCCCCGTATTGGTAAGCCTGTTCCAGAGTACCAGCTGAATGTTCCACACTCAATGGTGTGTTGGGTGTAAAAACTGTTAAGGATAGCTGAAGTCTGTCAGGTAGAAAGCCCAACAGAAGGTATTGATAGGGGGAATCTGACTTGTTTTTTCTAAGACAGACCAGAATATTTTCCCTGTCCGTGTACGAGCCGGGCACTGATTCCACAGCGATTCCACTCTGGGGTGTTCCAACCTGTTCCCCCCTGGGATGGACAGTCCACAGAAGGATGGGAAGGGCGATCAGGGACAGGATTAGGAACGACAGCCCAAAAGCCAGCAAAAAATACCGAAGAGATAAGTTTGGTTTTTTCTTTCCCATAGGGTTCATCCTCTCGCAATCATCTCCACAGAGGATGGACGGTATTGGAAAATTTTATACAAAAAAGGGAGGGGAATTTTTCCCTCCCTAAAATAATTATGGATCAACGTACATCATATTGGGGTATACCCTGTGCATCAATTCATCTGGATAATGTTCATCCAAAAACACAGCAATCTGGCTTTGGGCAGGAATTCCATCATGGCGCTGGGTCATTCTTGTGACAGCAAGCCCGGAAATCACAGTGTTCAATATCATGAATACTAAAAGAACCCATGTCAGTGGTTTCCCGATATGGCTGGGGATTTTTTCAATCCATTTTGAAAGAATGGGATAGAGGAATTTCATCCACACTAACGCAAGTAAGCCCCAGAAAACAGAGTATTTTAAAGTAATTCGCCCATTGATACTCAGTGGCAAGTGGTCATACTGCCAGGAAACGGTTCCAAACATTGCTTCCTGTAGGAAACTGCAAAAATATTCAAAGGCATCCCCGATCAGGATACCGCCAAGAAAAACCCAGACGTCGCCTTTTTTCGTAAGCCAGGAGAGGGAGATGGTTAAAAGAAAAGTTCCAAATCCATACACCAGATTAAAAGGCCCATAGATGAGACCCTGCCGGCTTTCGAAATGGTGTTTAGTAACCAGGCACCAAAGCGTTTCCACTAAAACGCCCAAAAAACAGCCGACAAAGAACACCCAAAATAATTTGTAAAAGTTCATTCCAGCGGCAAACGAGCCTGCCTGTTCCTTTTCAACTGTGGAGGCTTTCCCTTTTGTCAAAATTTGCCCTTCCATTTCCATTCCCCCTCATGCTCCCGGAAATTGGGAGTGATCGAAACACTATTTCATTTCTCATTATATCGTTTCACGAAAGAAAAATCCTCAAGAAACTCTTAAGATTTTACAAAGATTATATCAGCAAGCGGTTTATATGTCCAAACGAACCAGGATACAATTATGGAAAGCGGAGTTGCTCTTATTACTGTATGAAGGGAGACGCTATTTTTTGATATGTCACACGGATAAATTTACAAAAGGATTTTTCAATAAAAGGAGGATTGCTTCTACCTGCACCGATCGTGGAAAATTTTGCAAATGGCGGTTAAAGTAATTCATGCTCCAGCCAGTTTTGGCTGCGTCCAACCGCTTTATGCCAGCCATTTATCAGTTCTTCTCGGCGGCCTTTCTGCATGTTTGGAAAAAATATGGTATCAATTTGCCGGCCATTTTTCAGGTTTTCGGGGTTATCCCACATTCCTACAGCCAATCCGGCAAGATATGCCGCGCCAAGGGCGGTTGTTTCCCGGATAACCGGACGGCAAACGGATTTATTCAGAATATCCGCTTGGAATTGCATCAGAAAACAATCGCGGGAAGCGCCGCCATCCACTTTTAATTCTCGAATATGTAATCCGGTGTCGTATTCCATGGCTTCTACCAGGTCCGCGCTTTGGTAGGCAATTGACTCTTGTGCCGCCCGGATAATGTGTTCCCGTTTGGTGCCCCGTGTTAGCCCCAACAGGGAACCGCGTGCATACATATCCCAATAGGGGGCGCCAAGCCCGGTAAAGGCAGGGACAAAATAAACCCCGCCTGTATCTGGAACTTTTTGAGCATAATATTCCGCATCCCTGCTCTCAGTGAAAAAGCGCATTTCATCCCGAAGCCACTGGATAACAGCCCCGCCTACAAAGACGCTTCCTTCTAAAGCATATTGGACATCTTTTCCCGCACTGGCAGCAATGGTGGTCAGCAGTCCATTATGGCTGAAGTGAGGACGGTTTCCGGTATGCATCAGCAAAAAACATCCGGTACCATAGGTATTCTTTGCTTCCCCCTGTTCAAAGCAGCATTGGCCAAAGAGAGCGGCCTGTTGATCCCCGGCGATTCCCGCAATTGGAATCTGTACGCCTTCTACAAAGGCAATTCCATATTCTTCACTGGAACTTCTGACTTCGGGTAGCATTGTACGAGGGATTCCGAAGAGGGAAAGAAGATCGTCATCCCAGTCCAATGTGTGAATATTATAGAGCATGGTCCTGGATGCATTGGTACGGTCGGTGATATGTAGTTTTCCTCCCGTCAGTTTCCAAACAAGCCAGGTGTCCACTGTGCCAAACAGCAGCTCGCCCTTTTCTGCACGCTCTCTGGCCCCCTCTACATGGTCGAGAATCCAACTGAGCTTACTTGCAGAAAAATAGGCGTCTGGGATTAAACCGGTTTTTTCTTGTATTTGCTTGGAAAGCCTGCGTTTTACAAGGGATTCTATCATGGGGGCAGTTCTTCTGCATTGCCATACAATTGCATTGCAGATAGGCTTCCCGGTATTTTTGTCCCATACAATGGTGGTTTCCCGCTGGTTGGTAATTCCGAGGGCGGCAATATCATGTGGATCAATGCCGCTTTTTGCGAGAAGTTCCGTGATTACACTGTATTGGCTGGACCAGATTTCCATCGGATCATGTTCTACCCAGCCTTCTCGTGGATAGATTTGGGGAAATTCTCGCTGTGCAATTGCGATAATACGCTGATTTTTATCAAATAAAATTGCCCTGCTGGAAGTTGTTCCCTGATCAAGGGCAAGAATATATTTTCCCATGATATAATTCCTTTCCCAGTGTTCTTTGTAAAAATATTCCTTTAAAGAGTTTAGCCCCATTATACTCTGATTTTTTAGGAAAGGGAAGGATATGGAACACATGTAAAAAGCCGTATCATTTTTATAATCTACAAATGAATCTATTTATATTACAAAACACGGTATGTTTCTTTGGTAAATATAATAAAATATAGGAAAATTTATTTCCATAATATACTAATTTCTGTCGAATTTTTGGGAACGATTCTTCTAGTTCTTTCTTAAATATCTGATATAATGTATTTAATGATTTCTTTTATAGGGAAAGGATTTGTGCAAAGTGAACGATATGCCTTTTGTTCATCTGATGAAGAGCCCATACTGTTATTATGTCTTTGATGTCAACACAAATTCCATTGTTCGAGTAAGTAAGGAACTCTATGAATATCTATTGAATGAGCAACAAGGCAGGAATCCGCTTTCTACAGTGGAGATTGAGAGAGAAAAAACATCTTTGATGGAAAAGGGGTATTTAAAGACAAAACATCCGAAAGAAATTGATAACCCCAATATTGACGATATGGAGTATCTTTTTACCCACCATTTACGCCAACTGGTTTTGCAGGTGACGCAGCAGTGCAATTTCCGATGCAGCTATTGTCCCTATACGGTGGGAGACGATTATGTCCAGAGGGGGCATAGCGCCAACAGGATGGACTGGGAGACTGCTAAAGCGGCCATCGACTTTTTTGCGGATCGGACCCGTGATGTACCAAGCCCCGCGATTAGCTTCTACGGCGGGGAACCCCTATTGGAAAAAGATTTGATTATCCGGTGTGTAGAATACTGTAAAAAGAGATTTGCTGGGAAAAACCTGATTTTTAGCATGACGACTAACGCTTCCCTGCTTACAGAGGAGCTTGCCAGATATTTTTTAAAATCCCATTTTAAACTGATGATCAGTTTGGATGGACCTCCGGAAATCCACGATCGCAACCGTAGGATTGCATCGAATGGGGAAGGTTCTTTCCGTGCGGTTTACGATACGGTTATGAGCTTGGCGGAAAAGATCCCGGGATTCCTTTCCTGCATTGATTTTAATGCAGTGGTAGACCCGCAAAATGATATATCCAAAGTAAACCGTTTTTTCTCAAATCAATTGTCTCAGGCCAACCATATCCGTGCAGGATTGGTCGATCCGCCTCCGGGAACAACGCTCTATTTTTCTCCGGAATATCAACAAAAGCAAAAAACACAAGAACTTTTGGCAATGTTGGCTGTAGAAGGATATGTGGATCCCCAAAAACTTCCATTGATTGCTAAAAATGAGTATGAACAGATTAAAGATAATATCAATAAGATGAGCCCGCATATGCAATTGCCGGATCGGATGATGCATGGAGGCCCCTGTATTCCGGGATATCGGAAGTTATTTGTTACAACTACCGGAACCCTTCTTCCCTGTGAAAAATGCAGCGAAACCTCGGAAGAGATGAATATTGGGAATTTAAACGACGGATTCGATTTTGAAAACATTAAAAAACTGATGAATGGCGGAAATCGTGTGGAGCAGGACTGCAAGGATTGTTGGGCAATTGAAAACTGTGACATCTGCGGAGTAAAAGTGGATGGAATTCATGACCCGCGCGAACTCCGCAGGATTTGCCGGTCATCAAGACTGAATTTTGAGCACCGGTTAAATCAAATCATTGCATTAAGGGAAATGGAAGAAGGGGGGCTCTCGGAATGAGAGTACAAAAGGCGTTGCTTTATCCACTTGTCCGGGAAAATGTACCCCTGGTGCGTTTCCGGAAACTGGTAGAACAGGAATTCTCCCTTGAAATTGTAGAAGCAGTTTCCCCTCCTGCTTATCATGTGGATGGGAAAGACGCGTCCTATCTTGACGAGGGGGAAAATACAAATTTCATCCTCAGCGGAGATTTTGACAAAGCAATGGGGCGCTGTGACTGTATTCTGTTGGCGAAAACAGAGGAGTGGAGCTACAGCGAATACCTGCTGGAAATTGTCGATCACTTAATTACGGCGTGTAAAAATCATAAAAATATTTACTGTACACAAAAGTTACCGGAACCTTACCACACTTTTTTCCAGGCATATGCCGGAAGGTATTCCGTGGAGTTTTCCGTTTTGGAAAAAAAGATTCCCCCGTTGGATATTAACCGGTTGGATCGGATTTATCCGATTCACACGCCGATTCTGGCTGTTGCAGGGATGAATGAAGATTGCGGGGAATTTGGACTCCAGCTGGGACTTCTGCAAACCCTCCGGGAGGAAGGGTATCGGGTATCTTATGTAGGATCCAACGAATATGCTGAATGGACGGGGGGATACGCCTTCCCAAGGGCAGAGCTGGAAACGCTTCCCTATTCGTTTGAGATAAAAATAAAATATCTGAATGCATGGTTCCGGAAATTGGAGGAAGCGGAAGCCCCGGACGTCATTTTGCTTGGGATTCCAGGAGGTACCATGCCGATTGACGAATACAACCTCAATTCCTGCGGGTATTTTGCCTATTTAACCGGTTGTGCGGTAACAGTGGACTTTACGGTATTGACGATCCCCTGTGTGGAATACCTTCCTGAATATTTGACCCAGTGCCAGGAGGATATGAAATACAGGTACCATCTTCCTGTGGATTGCCTGTGCCTGTCCAATATCCAGATCACCCCGCCTGTTTTAGAAGAGGCAAAGACCATAGTGGAAAAGGATGTTTTCTCTGCAAAAAGAGTTGGCAGGATGATGGACTTGTATCGGGAAAAAGACGTCGAAATTCTGGAAGCGGAAAATGCGAAAACCTATCGGGATATTGTAAAACGGTTATACGCAAAATTGGGATAGAGGAGGAATGAGAGATGGAAGTATCCCCACAGACGATACAGGAATGGATTGAGCAGACCTGTCAGGAAAAATTTCAGGCACCTTTGGAAAAACTGTCATCCATCAATCTTTTCTATTTGTATCATGAGATAGAAAGGGAATATGGTGTCCGTATCCCGACAAAACAGATAGAGGAAGGTGTATTGGACAGAACGGAAAAGGCATCGGAATATTTATATGATCAGATGAAATAACAGTGTTCTGGCTTGTAATAAAGACATTACTTGCTTTTTAATTCATATGCTTTTTGGCGGGGAATCCTTGATAAATGAGAAAGAGGTATTGTTATGAAAAAATTACGGAAATTGAATAGTAATACAAATAATACACTTCATATGAGCGCTTTATGTGGATGCACAAATCCTGCATCTTGTAATTGCGGTATAACACCGATGGATGGTTATGCTGGAGATTTTAATGATTCTGCATCTGTAAGGACACAAGTAAATCAAGGGAAATAGTATTTTGTAATAAATCTTTCAAGGATTCCCCACTTAAAATTTATATATAAGACAGGAGGCGCTTTTATGAAAAAAAAATTCTTTGGTATTGGGATGTCTGCTATCCTATGTTTGAGCCTTCTCACCGGGTGCCAGCTTGGATCCCGGACGACTGGGCTCAAAGAGGAAGGGCCGGTGACCGTCTATGCAGTGGATATAGATTCGCAGGAAAACCAGGAGGTATTGCAAGAACAACGTGATTATGAATTAACAGAATATGCATTTATAGAGGACTACAATAACAGTGTGGACGGAAGCCGGAAAATAGAGGTGCAGCTGTTTGCGGATGCAGAGACGATGAACCAGCAGATCTTCACAGAAGTGTTGTCTGGAGGAGGACCGGATCTGTTCTTGTTCCGGGACAGCACGCTGCCATATTTCCAAAAGTATGCCAACCAGGGAGTGTTTGCGGATCTGGATGAGTATTTGCAGGGAAGCGGGTATGAGGAAAGCCAGTTCCAGCAGACGGTGTTTGACTATGGGAAGGTGAATGAAAAACAGAAATTTGTACCGTTGGAATATGGGATACCGGTATGTATTACCTTACAGTCGCTGGCGGAGGAATATGGGCTGGATGAGATAGGGGAACAGTTGAATTACCAGAATTACTATGAACTGCTGAGCAAGACGAATACGATGGGAATACCAATATTAGAAGAATATGAAGAATACGATTTCAACCTGTTCTGGTTTAGTGAGTTGGATTCGTTCCGGTACCGGATGATTCCGGCGTTTATCAATGAAGAGGGCAAAACGGGTAAGTTTATACTACCAATGTTCCAGGAGGCAATTGAGAATTATAGAGAAGTGGTAGAGAACCAGAGAGGAAGGGACGCTTTCTTTACTGTTTTTGGAAATTTAAAAGTGAGTGCTCTAATCAATAAATCTCTCCTGTTCTATAACGATCCCATCATGTCTGATACACAACTGATGAACATTTTTTTGGATCAATATTTTTCGTTCGCAAAGGATGAAAAATATAAAGAATTGCTGGATGATAAACCATTAATTTACCCAATTAGGGAGTACAACGGAGAGGATTACAGCGCATATGTGGGGAGAATGATGGCGATCAATGACAATTCCACTCGGAAAAACAAGGCATGGGAAGTCATTGACTACGCCCTGTCCCCGAGTTTCCAAAATTCAGGAGATAGTAGTACTTCGCTTGGTTTAAATCCGGTGAGTTTAGAGGGACAGCAGAGGAACAAAGAAATGCTGCTGAATATCAATTCGGAGCAGCGGGCGATTATGAAAGACTTTATCGACCGGTATTATGAGCTGTTGAATTCTGTAACGAAATGCGACTGCCTGACGTACAATTCAATGTATGTACAGGAGGTATTCGATCCGTTGTACGTGGAGTATGAGAACGGGAAAAAGACACTGGATGAATTTGTGAAGGAGTTGCAGAACAAGACGGGTCTGTATTTGAAAGAGCAAAACTGAATAAAGGAGAAAGAATCCCGGCGGAAAAAACCGTCGGGATATTTTTGACATGATATTGAAATAAATAGAAAAATATAGTAAACTAAAGAAAAATATAATAGTAAAAATAGATAAGAAAGAGGAGTGGAGATATCTTATCAGGAGACTTAAAAAGAAAGGATGAAACGTATGAAAAAGAAGCTCTTCAGCCTTGTACTTGCCAGTGTTCTTTGCCTGAGCCTACTCACCGGGTGCCAACTGGGTTCCCGAACATCCAGTGTTCCAGAGGAAGAAGGGGCGGTTACAGCCTACGCTGTGGATTACGAAGCAATGGGAGAAGAATATTTGACACGTGATTTTTGGCCTGATCCTCAGTACTTTTTGAAAGACTACAATTTGGGAGCTAATAGTGAAAAAGAAATAGAGATACAATATTTTCCCGATGCGACGGCGATGAACCAACAATTATCAACGGAGTTATTATCCGGAGGAGGACCGGACTTATTTGTGTTCCAAGAGGTAGATCTCCCCAATTTTTATAATTATGCAAATCAAGGCATTTTTGCCGATCTGGATCCATATTTCGAAAAAAGTGGATATAATAAAAGTCAGTTTCAAGAAGTTGTATTTGACTATGGCGTGGTAAATGGGACGCGTAGTTTTATCCCATTGGAATATGGAGTTCCAATGTGTGTTACAACTCAAAATTTAGCAGAGAAATATGGGCTTGACAAAATTGGAGAAGAACTAAATTATCAAAACTATTATGAATTGCTTAGTGCAATCAAAGATATACAGCCGGAAATACACTGGTTTAATGAATTAGATTCCTTTTTTTATCGAATAATATCAGCCTTCATTGATGAAGAGAACAAACGTGGGCAGTTTACCTCTTCATTGTTCCAAAAGTCTATTGAAGAGTATAAAGAGATGGCAAACAGTCAGGGCGGAGAAAAAGCAATGGCTATAAGATGGGAAACAGAATACATAGAAGCACTGGTAAATGAAGAATTATTATTTCACAATGACCCAATGATGTCGGATAGACAACTATCGTATAGAATCGGTAAGTATTGGGCCGGACAAGAAGGAAAAGACAATCCTCTGCTGTTATATCCAGTCAAAGAGTATAATGGAGAGGATTACTATGCGTACGTAGGTAAGATGATTGCTATTAACGATAATTCAAATCGGAAGAATAAGGCGTGGGAAGTGATTGAAAAAGCAATCTCTACCAGTTATCAAAATAATATCATGGGAGGGTCAAATCCCATAATAGGTAACCCTGTTAACCTAGAAGCACAGGATAGAAACAAAAAAGACTGGATGAATTCTGGCGGTGCATTCGGAAAAACAGGCAAAGAACAACTCATCAACCGGTATTATGAGCTGTTGAATTCTGTAACGAAATGCGATTGTCTGATGTACAATTCAATGTATGTACAGGAGGTATTCGATCCGTTGTACGTGGAGTATGAGAACGGGACAAAGACATTGGATGAATTTGTGAAGGAGTTGCAGAACAAGACGGGCCTGTATTTGAAAGAGCAAAACTGAATTATATAAAAAGGACCCACCAGCTATGTTGGTGGGTCCTTTTTGATTCGCAGTATATATAATCTCATTCAAATCAGACAATTTTAGCGTGTAGAGATTCATAAATAAAATATTGACACAGTTCAGAATAGATAGAGAAAAAGGACCTTGTAGATCATTGATTATCGTTTCCCTTTTCCACCAAAAGCTCGATGCACCATCCGGTAAAGGGCATAAGCTGCCATGCACCCTATTACATTTAGGATAATATCATCAATTTCAACCGTTCGAATGATTCTTCCCCCTAATATATTCCCCAGTAATTGCAGCAGTTCAATCCCAAGGGATGCAAACAAACCAGTTAATACCATCTGAGCGGTACCAAAGCGCCGGTGGATAGCGGGAAGTAAAATGCCAAGAGGCATTAGTAAAACGAAGTTTCCCCCAACCAGCCGCCAAAATTCCCGATAATTATCGATCAGTACACAATTTTTAAGGATTTCCCAGGAGGAAGTAAAGGGGATGAACTGAATCCTATGGATAGCAAGTGCCGCACTCTCTGAGGAAAAATCCCATCCACCTGGCAAAATAATGGGAATTGTTAAAGAAACTAATGCCCCAAGATAAATATAGAGCAGCACATAAGAAAATTTTTGAAATAAGCTGTGCCGGCGATACGCACTCAAGCACAGGCAAAGGGCAAGGATTAGCCCGATGATCATTCCATCTGCAAGTGAGAGCGAGCAGTCGGCAAAGGTAAATACACTGCCGAAAGGGGTATACAGTGTCACAAGATCCATCCTCCTTTGGATATATGATTACAAAAGGATATCGTAAAAAATCCCCCGCCGGAAGGACGAGGGATTTTCCATTTCCTGACAATTCTATTCTATTTGATTCTCATGGAGATGTCAAACGCTTTTACAGAATGAGTAAGCGCTCCCATGGAAATAATATCTACTCCGGTTTTGGCCACTTCGGCAAGGTTATCCAATGTAATGTTGCCGGAGGCTTCCAGACGGGCGCGGCCGTTTACATGCTTTACAGCTTTTTCCATCTGCTCACAGGTCATGTTGTCAAGCATAATTACATCTGCTTTGGCTTCCAAAGCCTGTTCAAGTTCTTCAAAATTACGCACTTCAACTTCAATTTTTAACAGATGTCCTACGCGTTTACGCAATGCCTGTACGGCTGGAATAATCCCGCCATAAGCGTCAATGTGATTGTCCTTCAGCATTGCTGCATCGGATAGGTTATAGCGATGATTGCGCCCGCCCCCAATCATAACGGCATATTTTTGAATAGGGCGAAGTCCAGGAAGTGTTTTCCTGGTTTCGGCAATACTGGCGTTGGTCCCCTCCGTCAGTTTGACACAGCGTCTGGTTGCAGTGGCGATTCCCGACATATGCTGAAGCAGGTTGAGGGAAGTCCGTTCTCCTTTGAGCAGGGCACGGGTTTTTCCTTTCATTGTAGCAATAATATCTCCCTTTGCAACCTCGTCGCCGTCCTGTTTGAATTTTTCAAAGCGCACAGTATCGTCCAACAGAGAAAAAACGCGAAGGGCGATGTCCAATCCACATACAACGCCGGAATCTTTGGCAATATAATATGCTTCTGTTTCACTCGTCTCATCAATCAGATAGTCGGTTGTTACATCCAGATAGTTGATGTCTTCGGTAATAGCAGTCTTAATTAAATCATCAATATAAAATTGGGTTAACATTGGGTATCCAGTACCTCCTTTAGGATTATGGTCGCTATGGTAGCAAGGCTCCTCGCTTCAATATAATTTGGATCAAAAGCAATGTTTGCGGTATTTAAATGATGAAGAATTTCCCGTACTCGTTGATATCCAGCAGGGATTTGGCTGTACTGTGGGATGACAAAATAGGTTTCCTGCATGATGGAACGGATTTCCGTACGCAGACCTGTATCCAGTTGATTCGTCCTGGTTTCCGGATGAAAATCGGCCGGAGGAACGGGCGGATAGGAAAAAGTATTTAACTT
Source organism: Candidatus Pseudoruminococcus merdavium (assembly GCA_904419745.1). GTDB lineage: Bacteria > Bacillota > Clostridia > Oscillospirales > Ruminococcaceae > Pseudoruminococcus_B > Pseudoruminococcus_B merdavium. The sequence goes on from CAJFSS010000002.1 coordinate 110,213, forward strand.
TTGATTGATATCTTCCGCTGCGGCTTTGGAAAAGACGACTGCTTCTAAAAGGGAATTGGAGGCAAGCCGGTTGTGACCATGGACTCCTGTCCGGGAACATTCCCCAACAGCATATAGTCCATCGACCGTAGTCCTGGCATGCAGATCCACTGCAATGCCACCCATCAGATAATGTTGACAGGGGAAAACCGGAATTTGATCTTTGGTCATGTCAAAGCCGGCCTCCAGAAGATGCTGATAAATCATTGGGAAACGCCCACGGATATAATCCGGGTTTTCCCTTGTAATGTCAATATAAAATTCTTCACTGTGCAGGCGCTGAGATTCCAGTATGATAGCATGGGATACCACGTCTCGAGGGGCAAGTTCTCCCCGGGGATCATATTTGGAGACAAACCGTTCATGTTTGCAGTTGAGAAGCCAAGCCCCTTCACCTCTGACAGATTCAGAAATTAAAAACCGTTCACGGTCTTTGTGTGCAAAGGCGGTCGGGTGAAATTGTATCCAGCTGAGTTCCTGAATTTTTGCGCCCATGGCGTGTGCAAAGGCAATTCCATCCCCCGTAGCAATTGCTGAGTTTGTCGTATATTCATACACTCTGCCGATGCCGCCAGTTGCAAATACGGTAAACTGGGAAGTACCAAACTGATGGCTACCATCCGGCTGTAACAGATCAAATGCAAACCCGCTGCCAGACTTGCTAATTTCGCATAGATAAGTGTATTCCAGTATTTCTATGTTTTTTTGCTGTTTGGCTGCACAAACCATTTTGTCAACTAGTTCCGCCCCGGTAGCATCCTTATGATGTAAAATACGGGGATGGGAGTGTCCGCCTTCCAATGTCAAATGCTCCTTGCCATCTGCTGTTTTGTCAAAATCCACCCCATAGTGGATAAGCTGATGGATGGCTTGCGGACCAAAATGGACAAGCTTCGCAACAGCATTTGGATCGTTTTGGTATCCACCAGCAACAAAAGTATCATGGAAATGTTGCTGCGGAGAATCGCAGGAACGATCCCAGACCGAAGCAATCCCCCCCTGGGCAAGGGAACTGTTGGAGAGGGAGATATCTTTTTTACAGATGAGTAAAACAGAGAATTTTGGGTCAATAGAAAGCGCTGTATTCAGTCCGGACACCCCGCTTCCTACGACCAGGACGTCATAGTGTTTTTGCAAGTGTAATCACCGCCTCAAGAGGTTGTCCAAAAAAAGGGCAGCCATGAATCCGCCTGTTTTAAATGGCGGCAGAATCTTTGGGATTCCTTATTCATGCCGCATTCAGAAAAATAAGGAAGTAATCCCAAATCCTTAACTTACAGTTTACCATAAATTTGCTTTGCCTGCACCAGAAAATCTGACGATTCTCCTCCCCATTCGTTGGAAGATTTGTCAGAGGGCTAACTTTTTGGACGGTAGGTGTGCGAAAGGTCTCAGCTTTTACTCTGTCCATCCCGCATGTGGCGATGGCAAAAAAACAGCGTCATCGCATGGTGGATGTGTTATAATTACTGTAATATGATTTTATTGACTAGAGGAGGCAAATGAAACGATGAGTATTACCATAAACATTTTGTACACAGGCACCAATGACAGTGCAAAGAAATTTGCGGAAGAAATGGTATCAACGGGAATTGTAGATTTGGTTCGTGCAGAGGAAGGAAATGAAAGATATGAATATTACTTCCCAATGGACGATACACAATCCGTACTGTTAATTGACCGATGGAAAGATCAGCAGGCATTGGATTTACACCATCAATCGGAAATGATGGTACGCATTGCCGAATTGAGAAAAAAATATCATCTCAAAATGAAAGTGGAACGATATCAGGAGATTGATAAAATATAATTTTGTTGTACAATGCTGATCGCAGTTTCCTCCCAATCGGGAAAGAATAGGAAAGGAAGTTTTTTGCAGGAATTTTTCTGCGCGGGATATAACAGGCTTTCGACTGTAAAAAATGCAAAATGGTTTCCCATATGTCCGACGAAGATATTTTGATAAAAAAGAAGAGGGACGTAAAAAGAAACCCACAAAAACCCTGTTTTCAGACACATAGTACGGAGTTCCCCCGCATAGTAATAGGACAAAACCGATTCTTTGTTGGGGGGATTTAAGTGAAGGGACTTCCGGAAGAACGCGCCATCGCGCTTGCCAATTATATCATAGAAAATAAATCCACGGTACGCTCGGCGGCAAAGCAGTTTCACATTTCCAAGTCAACGGTCCACAAGGATGTATCTGACCGGTTAAAAAAACTCAATGCCAGTTTGTATGCGGACGTAAAAATTGTTTTGGATACCAATAAAGCACAGCGGCATATCCGGGGAGGATTGGCAACACAGCGAAAATATAAGCAGGAAAACCATCGGGAGGAATAACAAGTCTGGAACTCAGAAAATCCTCCGAAGTCAATGGTATCGGATGTTGTATCACGGGAAAGGGTTCCCCCCTTGTGTAAAAAATTACAGTCCATGGGGTGCAATGACTACAGGAATGGCACAATTTATTCTACATTATTAAAAACGCCTCTTCTTTGGCCATTCGTTCAAGGAAGAGGCGTTTTTAATTTCCTATTCTGTCCATTCATCGCCGCAGTTAGATTTCCTGGCCTTTTTAAAAGCGGCCCCATCCCGCTTCCGGATGATGGCCTGTTCCAAGCCGTTTTTTGTACAGAGTTCCAAAGTGATTTTCCCGGGTTCTATTTTTGGATGTCTTCTTATCCGCGCAATAGCGGGATGGGCTGGTTTTTTTACCAGGGCAAGATAGCAGAATTTTTCGTCTTCATAGGGAGCGTCCGCTCCCTTAAGCTGCCGGTGGAGTTTGCTCCTTGCAATCCGGCAGGTAAAATGACACCAATCGCCCTTGGCAATGGGACATGTCCCCTGTGTTGGACAGGGGGCGGCAAGATACGCCCCTTCGGCAAGAAGAAGGGATCGGAGTTCATTCAGCTGTGCAAATCCTACGGGAGTCCCTGGTTCGATCAACAGAAGCATTTGATCGGCCGCATTCCAAAGTTTTTTAGCTGCAGCTTCCCTCTCTTGAGAGCCCATCTCGCCAAGCACATAGGAGGCGATGACCAAATCTGCACTATGAGGTACTGGATCTTTTACAAGGTCGCAGGATTTCCACACCGCCTGTTTGAGACTCTCTGGGCCTGCCTGCTGCATCAGGTGCCGTCCAAGTTTGCTCATAGCGTCTTCCCGTTCCAGACAGGTGACTTGATTAAGAGAAAGAAACTGCACCGCCGAAAAGCATGCCGCCCCAGTACCGGCCCCTGCGTCGAGCAGGGAGGAAGGGGAAATTTCCGTACATGCAAGGGATACTTCCAGGGCCTTGCAAATAGCCCCGAATGTAGCCGGCATCCGGACAGCGGCATAGGCGGCGGCCTGGATATCTTCTGTCAGCAGCCGGCGCCCAGTTCCCGTCTGAAAACGATATCGTTCACTGAGTGCCTGTGCCTGGACGGTAAGCGTGTTTTGTTTTAACCCAGAAAGCGTTTGTTCCAACGCATAACGGAGATCGGAAGGGAATTCCATAAGAAATACTCCTTATTTGTTCTCAATAGCGTCAATGGCGTCAATCACTGCGTGTCGAAATCCATTTTTCTCTAATGCGCTGACCCCGACAATGGTGGTCCCACCCGGAGAACATACGGCGTCTTTCATTTGACCCGGGTGGGCGTTGGTCGCAAGCTGGAGCTTTGCAGTACCGGCAAGCATCTGGCTGGCAAGTCGGTAGGAGAGCGCTCTTGGCAGGCCATGTTTTACTCCAGCGTCGGACAAAGCTTCCAAAAACATGGCGGCAAAGGCTGGGCCGCACCCTGCGACGGTTCCGGCAACGGACAGCAGATGGGTTTCCACCGGCTGAACCAGTCCAATGTGGGAAAACAGATTGAAAAACACATCATATTCCTGCTGGGTTAGGGAATGGCGCTGTTCGCAGGCAATGATCCCTTCACAAATAGAAACCGGCGTGTTTGGAATGGTGCTGATATGGTGGACGCCTGCCGGCAGAAACTCTTCATAGCACTCAAAGGTCATTCCTGCTGCAACAGAAACAAGGATTTTCCCATTTAACTGATTAATATAAGGGGAGAGTACGTCTCTTACCTGGTAGGGTTTGACCGCAACAACCAGCATGTCGCTGCATTCAATGACCTCACCGGTGTCCCGGCAGGCATGAATCCCGCGGGCAGAGGTGTTTTTGCATAATTTTTCCCAGTTTTTTGCACTCGCATAGATCTGTTCGGATGAAAGGGCTTTTGCAGAAACAAGCCCGTCTGCTATCGCAGACGCCATATTGCCAAAACCGATAAATCCCAATTTCAAGGTAAAATCCTCCTTTTTCTCTTGTGGATTGTTATCCAGGTTCCTTTTCCATGCTGAAAAAGTCGGTTATTGGAAAATGAAATCCGGGTTTGAGAGGAAATCCAGCGGACAGGATTTCCTGTCCGCTGGATTACACAAAGTCCATTCACAGTTATACATTAAAGCGGAATAGAACGATGTCTCCGTCTTGCATGACATATTCTTTTCCCTCCAGGCGGACAAGGCCTTTTTCCTTTGCCGCAGCCATACTGCCACAGGCCATGAGATCGTCAAAAGAAATTACTTCTGCACGGATAAAGCCCTTTTCAAAATCAGAATGGATTTTCCCGGCAGCCTGAGGGGCTTTGGTTCCTTTTTTAATGGTCCAAGCACGTACTTCCGGTTTACCTGCGGTCAGATAGGAAATCAGCCCAAGCAGGGAGTAACATTCTTTGATCAGGCGGTCAAGTCCGGATTCATGCAGGCCCAAATCCTCCAAGAACATTGCTTTGTCCTCTGCGGACATATCGGAGATTTCCTCTTCCAGCTTGGCACAGATGGGCAGTACGCCCGCATGTTCTTCTGAGGCAATTTCCTCCACTTCTTTGACAAACCGGTTGTGTTCAATCCCGGAGGCAAAGTCCTCTTCCGACATATTGCATGCGTAGATGACCGGCTTGTTGGAAAGCAGAGGGGTGTCGGCAAGCATCTCTTTTTCCTCATCTGTAAAGGGATAGGAGCGGGCAGACTTTCCTTCCTCCATAAATTCCTTAAGATTTTTTAGAAACTCCACTTCGGGTAGATATTTTTTGTCCCCTTTGGCAAGTTTGGCGGTGCGATCGATTTTTCTTTCCAGAATATCAATATCGGAGAAAATCAATTCCAGGTTAATGGTTTCAATGTCGCGCTTTGGACCAATTTCTCCATCTACATGGATGATATTTGGGTCTTCAAAACAGCGGACTACATGGACAATGGCATCCACTTCACGGATGTTGGCAAGGAATTTGTTTCCTAGACCTTCCCCTTTGGAGGCCCCTTTCACCAGGCCCGCAATGTCGACAAATTCAATCACCGCAGGGGTGAATTTGTCCGGTTCATACATTTTTGCCAGAGCGTCAAGACGCTCGTCCGGGACAGTGACCATCCCGACATTTGGTTCGATAGTGCAGAAGGGGTAGTTTGCGGATTCCGCCCCTGCATTGGTGATGGCGTTAAACAGGGTACTTTTTCCCACATTTGGCAGGCCCACAATTCCAAGTTTCATCTATTGACATCCTTTCCAGAATCATTTCCGTTGATTGCCCAGTAGGCATATAAATTATATTATACTGTGAATTTTTGTATCCGTAAAGGGAGAAACCTGCAGAAAGTCAGGGGTTGTCGAAAAAAGGTTTATAAAATTTTAACCATTGGGATTCAAAATGCTTTATAATAAAAACAGTATAGTGCTCATGATAGAGCCCAAGAGAACGAACACATTTTGGGGGGAAAACCAATATGTCAACTGGAAAGATTATGGTCGTTGATGACGATACCAATATTTGCGAACTGCTGAGATTATATTTGGAAAAGGAAGGGTATACCGTGGCGTTGGCCTATGACGGGCAGGAAGCGGTAGACAAATTCCCATCGGAAAACCCGGATCTAATGATTCTGGACGTGATGATGCCAAAACTGGATGGATGGCAGGTCTGCCGGGAAATCCGAAAAACTTCCAACTGCCCGATTATTATGCTCACTGCAAAAGGAGAAACCTTTGATAAGGTTTTGGGATTGGAACTCGGAGCGGATGACTATGTGGTCAAACCATTTGATACCAAGGAGATTGTCGCCCGTGTCAAAGCGGTGCTGCGGCGCTCCACTTCTGCACAGGACAAAAACGATATCAAAGAAGTCCGTTATGACAAGTTGGTTGTCAATATGACCAGATATGAACTTCGAGTGGATGGAAAACAGGTAGATACTCCGCCAAAGGAGCTGGAGCTACTCTACCATCTGGCAAGCAACCCCAATCGGGTTTATACCCGTGACCAACTTTTGGACGAGGTATGGGGTTTTGAGTACTATGGGGACTCCAGGACTGTGGACGTCCATGTCAAACGCCTAAGGGAAAAGCTCGAAGGTGTGTCCGACCAGTGGTCACTCAAAACGGTCTGGGGCGTCGGATATAAATTTGAAGTGAAAGAATAAAATTTTTCAAGGAAAGGCCGGCAGATTCTGCCGGCTTTTCAGGAAAGTGGAGCAAGGTTACCCATGCAAAAAAGTCTGTTTACTAAATATTTTACTGCCTGCGCTGCGATGATTATTGTCAGTATTACTGTGCTCGGCGCGCTGTTTTTGGCGTTTGCAGCCCAGTATTTTAAATTAGATCGGCAAAATACCTTGGAACGCAATGTCCAGCATGCCGTGACGTTGACCCAACAGAGTGTCATACAGGATAACGGGCAGGACAAACTTGACAGTTCCATTATGGCTCCCGGTTTTAGCATTTTGAGTAAGGCGACTGATGCGGATATCTTTTTTGTCAATACCAAGGGACAGACGCTTTACTGTACACAACAGGCCGATTGCCCGCATACAACTTACCTTATCCCGGAATCTGTGATGAACCAGGTGAAGAATGGGCAGGAATTTTCAGAACTTGGAAATTTGGGCGGGATTTATGAAAGCCAGTATTATACGGTCGGCTTGCCTGTTGTTATTGACGGGACTTATATTGGCGCTGTATTTTCTTCTTCTTCTGCTGATTCGCTGGCAGTATTTTTGACAGAAATGCTCAAAATGTTTGTTGTATCTGCTTGTGCGGTACTATTGCTTTCCTGCGTCATCATATATTTTATCACTCGCAATATGGTCAAACCGCTGCGTGTGATGGCAAAAGCTGCACAGGATTTTGGAAAAGGGGATTTTTCCAAACGGGTACAGGTTTCCCAGTTTGATGAAATGGGGCAACTTGCCATTGCCTTTAACAATATGGCCAATTCTCTTTCCACGCTGGAATCCATGCGCCGGAGTTTTATTGCCAATGTCTCCCATGAATTGAAAACCCCAATGACTACCATCAGCGGTTTTATTGATGGGATTTTGGATGGGACAATTCCGGAAGATAAACGGGACCATTATCTCAAAATTGTTTCGCAGGAGGTTAAACGGCTATCCCGCCTGGTCCGTTCGATGCTCAACATTGCAAGGATTGAAGCGGGAGAGATGAAAATCTCCCCTATCCGCTTTGATTTGAATGAGACAATCCTCAATGTGCTGTTCACCTTTGAACAACGGATCGAAGAAAAGCAGCTGGAAGTGCGGGGACTGAGTACGGAAAAGTTTTATGTGGAGGCAGACCCGGATTTGATCCATCAGGTCATCTATAATCTGGTTGAGAATGCTGTCAAGTTTGTCAATGACGGCGGTTATCTGGAGTTCACCTATCATGATGATGGGCATAAGGTTTTTGTCAGTATCAAAAATAGTGGGCAGGGGATCTCCAAAGAAGAAATTGCCCATATTTTTGACCGCTTCTATAAATCGGATAAATCACGCAGTTTGGATAAAACCGGAGTTGGACTGGGCCTGTACATTGTCAAGTCCATTATCAATCTGCATTCTGGGGATATTATGGTACGCAGTACGGAAGGAGAGTATGCAGAGTTTGCCTTTACGCTCCCTTCTGCCAAACCGGAACGTGCTTCGCTCAGGCGTTCGCGGGATATAGAAAAAGAACCGGAGATCCCTGTCGGCTCAAAAAGCAGAAAACAGGAAGAGACGCCTTCCCTTCCGGAAGGAGACGACCACCCAGATTCTGGAGTTTGTTAGGAGGAAGTATCTTTTATGAACCAATATGGTCCACAGGGGGATCATGGCCAGAATGAGCAGAAAAAAGGCCGCCCCACTTATGAATACTATAGCTATTCTTCCGGGCAAGAAAAGCAAAACTCACAGGAAGAATACCAGTGGAATTTTGCAGAATATGAAAACGCCAGCCGGCAATCGCGCCGTCCGGGAAAACGCAATCGCGGGATGCGTGCATTTGCCTTGGTACTGGGGGGAGTCTTTGTTGTCGGGATGATGGCGTTTGCAGGGTACGGCCTGTGGAGTTTGTTTGCAGAGAATCCTTTGGCAAATACCAGTTCCCAATCAGTTTCCTCTTCGTCTGATCTCAAGCTGTATGACAACCCGCAAACAACGGAGGAAAGCAGTCCTGACGGCGTACTGAGTACCAAGCAGATTTCCAAAAATGTCCTGCCTTCCGTAGTGGGGGTGGTGCAATACCAAAAATCCAGGCCATATGTTGCCACGGGACAGGGATCTGGTATTATTTTGGATGCAGATGGATATATTGTCACAAATGCCCATGTTGTCGCAGATGCGGACGGTGTGAAAGTTGTACTCTACAATGGTGAAGAATATACTGCCATCATTGTGGGAAGCGATACAAAATCAGATGTGGCAGTTCTGAAAATCAGTGCTTCCAACCTTACTCCTGCAAAACTTGGAAATTCTGACCAACTGGAAATTGGCGAGGATGTCATCGCGATTGGCAACCCAGGAGGACTTTCCAATAGTGTATCGAAGGGGATTGTGTCCGGGTTAAACCGCACGGTAGAAACCAATTTGGGTGCTTCCATGGAATGTATCCAGACAGATGCCGCCATCAATCCTGGAAATTCCGGCGGCGCTTTGGTCAATGAATATGGATATGTTGTGGGGATTAACTCCTCCAAAATTGCGGCCACAGATTATGAGGGGATTGGTTTTGCCATCCCTATTAACGATGCAAAACCCATTATTGAAGATCTCAAGTCCTATGGAGAAGTACAGGGACGTGTCCGGCTTGGCGTCGAAGTCCGCATGATTGACAGCGTGCTTGCAAAGCTCAACAATATCCCGACTGGCGCCATGGTTATCTCTGTGGAAAAGACAAGCGACGCTTATCAGCAGGGACTGATTGCAGGCGATATCATCATTCGTATTGACGGGAAGGATATCACCGCTTATGAGGATTTGAGCAATCAAATTTCCAGCCATCAGCCGGGGGATTCTGTTACGCTTGAAGTATACCGGACGGGGCAGAACAATACCAGCCAGACGATCCAGATTACAGTGCAGTTGATGGAAGATTCCAATACATCCGAATAAACGACGGCAGGCCGACGGGGAGCCGTCGGCCTGCCACGAATTTGAGGCTTTCCTACTACGAATAAACCCTTCTATTTACGGAATATCAGACTTGCTATTCGTCCCGTTTTCAGGGTGTGAAATTCCAGGATGGACTTTGGCATGATAGAAAGGCCTGCAGAGACAAAACAGAAAGGATGATTGCTGTATGACATTTGATGAACTGATCCGTCTTCGCCGCAGTATCCGTTCCTATGAAGAAAGATCGGTATCCCGGGAGTCAATCAACAAAGTGCTGGAGGCGGGAAGGCTTGCCCCCTCTGCCAGCAATGGGCAGAACTGGCACTTTACCGCTGTAACCAACCCTGTATTGCGCCATCGCCTGATGGAAGCCTGCTCTAACCAGAAACAGGTCGGCCAAGCCCCAGTGACACTGGTTATTTGGGCAACTACAGATCGCCAAATGCGCTGTGGGCAATCCACCGCCAGTGTTGACTGTTCAATTGCGATGACTTTCATGATGCTGAAAGCTGCAGATTTGGGGCTGGGCACCTGCTGGCTAGGCGCATTCGACGCGGACATGGTGAAACAGGTTTTGAACTTGGATGATTCTGCTGTGGTAGTTGCAGTGACTCCTCTTGGATATCCGGCAGAGTCTCCAGAGGCCAAGCCGCGTAAACCGCTTGAAGAAATTTCTGATATCCGTGAATAAAAAACGGGAGCTATTTGCTCCCGTTTTTTATTCACGGATATCAGAGGAATTTGAAAAATTCGATTTCCTCTCCATCCGGCCCATAAACAAATGCAATTTCAATTGGCGTGGGTGGAATGGTGCCAAGTGCAGTTTGATTAGGAGCAGTTTTTTCTCTAGCGCCGGCCTTGAGCGCAGCGGTAAAAGCGCCTTTTACATCCTCTGTGTGAAGTGCCAGATGTCCCCAGGTTCCTGCTTCCCAGGTACTATGTGTCTCATGATTGCTTTTCGCTTCAAACATTTCGATGCTGTTTCCATCTCCTAAATCCAGCATACAGGCACGGGAACCCGGTTGCCCCCAAGCTGCTGTCTCTTTCATACCGAGCCCTTCGCAGTAAAAACGATGTGATTTTTCAAAATCATGGACAAACAGGCAAATATGGGTGAATCCGCAGCCTTTGATAATTTCATTTGCCACTGTAAACATTCCTCCTTTTTTCTTTTACTATAGCACAACGGAAACGCTTTGTAACCTTTTTTCTAAAAAGTAACAATATTCTGCTTGTATAGAAATTTAAATAATATACTTTTTGGAATTTAATTTGCTCTTGATTTTGGATACCAGGTTGATAAAATGGAACAATAGCAATGAAAAATTACTGAAAACTGTAATATGAATTTTCATGTTCATATTTCCTAGTTAAAGTGGCAATGGCTTGATTGCCTTATATGAAAAATAAGAAAAGGCAATAAATACTATTGTGGTTGCTTTGGATTTTGGACATAGAAAAAGGAGAAAAATGAAATGGGACATGGTACATGGAATTTGAAGGAAGCAATCGAATATTTCCGCAGGCAGGGAGCGCCTCAAAACCAGGCGTCTTTGGTGGAACTGCTACGTGAAGTACAGGAAGAAAGCGGAGGCGCGCTTCCAGCTCTGGCACTGGAGGAAATTGCACGGGAATATAAGATAAAATCAACGCTTCTATCTGCACTGATAAAACGGTATCCCAGCCTTCGCAACGAGGAAGCGCCGCACCGGATGGAAGTCTGCGGAGACAAACGCTGCCAGCGGCAGGACTGTGCCAAACTGCATGACTTTATTGAACGGGAATTTGAGGTAAGGAGCGGGGGAATCAGTCGAAAAGGAGGGTTTTCCTATAAAATTGTAGGCTGCATGAAAAACTGCGGAAAAGGTCCTAGTTTGAAGTGGGATGGGGAATTATTCCCTTTTGCAGATAGGGAATTGATCATTCGATTAGTCCAGAGCAAGTAACCGCAAGAGTTTTCCACAGCGGTTGTTATACACTTTATTGAATTGATTCCACAAAAAACATACTGCCTGTGAAAAGACGGGCAAAACATAGTATCAATTAAAAGGCCTGTAATCCTCTTCTTGATGAAAAGTTCTGGGGTTTTGAGGGAAAAATCCTTTCCTTTTCACTTGATCTGTATAATTTTTCTCCCTTTTCCATATTCTAAAAGGGGAGGGGATGATTATATGAAACAGAAATTTCGGGTGTCAAGCTTGCTTATCAGCATTGTTTTTGCAGAACTGGTCGGGGCGCTGTCGGCCTTGCTTTCTGGAAATTCGATTTCTGGGTACCAGGGGCTCAACCAGCCGCCCTTGTCTCCGCCCGGATGGGTGTTCCCAGTTATGTGGGGGATTCTGTATGCGCTAATGGGTACAGCGGCCTACCTGATTTACCAATCTGACGCAGAAAAGCAGGAGAAAAAGAAAGCGCTTGCATTTTACGGGGCCCAGCTGTTTGTCAATTTCCTGTGGAGTATTGTTTTTTTCCGGTTTCAAGCCTATTGGCTTTCTGTGGCGGTGATTGTTCTGTTGGATATTCTGTTAGTGATTACCATGGTCAAGTTTGCCCGTATCCGGAAATCCGCCATGTATTTTTTAATCCCCTATTTAGCGTGGGTATTGTTTGCCACCTATCTGGATATTGGGGTTGCTATCCTCAACTGAATCATTGGCAGGGAATATGTCAGAGAAAAGACTCATGCCACCGGATAGCAAGGATATAAAAGTATTAGGATAAAAATCCCGTCGGGGACTACGTCCCCGACGGATTTTTATTTTGTGTGTATTATTAGCGATTTTTCAGGCGTTCAATTGCGTGACGGATTCTTCGAAGGCTTTCCTCTTTGCCAAGGATTGCACAAATTTCAATCCCACCGCCTGGAGTAAACTGTTTTCCGGAGACGGCAACACGTACGGGCCAGAGCATATAACCGTTTTTTACACCGAGTTTTGCAATCAGATCAAAAAGCGCAGTATGGATTGATTCTGTCGAAAAATCCTCCAGCTTTTCCAGAACAGGCAACGCCTGCTCCAGGGCGGCGAGGGATGTTTCTTCATTTGTCTTCATCTTCTTGTGGACATACATGGACAGATCATAGTCCGGCAGCTCGTCAATGAAATCCACCTGTTCCGGAATCTGGTTAAGCACCTCGGTACGTGGCTGAAGCACGCTTGCGATCAGGGAGAGATCGACATCCTCCCGTTTGACAGTCTGGCGAATCCATGGAGTCGCTTCCTTGGTGAATTCCTCCAGGCTGAGTTTGCGGATATATTCTCCATTGATATAGTTGAGTTTCTCCGTATCGAAAATGGCCGGGGATTTGGAAATGCCGGTGATGTCAAATTCTTTTTTCAGTTCTTCCAGTGTAAAAATTTCCTGTTCGCCTTTCGGGCTCCATCCCAGCAGGGCGATGTAGTTGACAATGGCGTCTTTTAAATATCCCTTGGCACGCAAATCCTGATAGGAGGCGTCCCCGTTGCGTTTGGAGAGTTTTTCAGTCGCAGTTTTCATGACTGGGCTGACATGAATATAAACCGGGATTTCCCAGCCGAACGCCTCATAGAGCAGGTTATACTTTGGTGTGGAGGAAAGGTATTCGTTCCCGCGCACGACATGGGTGATGCCCATGGTGTGATCGTCGATGACATTGGCAAAGTTATAAGTTGGCATGCCGTCGCCTTTGATGAGGATCTGATCATCAAGAGTTTCGTTTTCGACAGTGATGTCGCCAAATACCTCGTCATGGAAGGTAGTCGTTCCGGTTTGCGGAACCTTCTGACGGATGACATAGGGCACACCCGCAGCGAGCTTTTCTTCGACTTCCTCTTTGCTCAGGTTCCGGCAGTGGCCGTCATATTTGGGAGCGGCACCGGAAGCCTTTTGGAGCAGACGTACCTGGTCAAGCCGCTCCTTGTCACAGAAGCAATAATAAGCATGTCCGCTTTCCACAAGCTGTTTTGCATAATCCAGATACATTCCCATGCGTTCGCTCTGGATATAAGGGCCGACCGGGCCGCCAATATCCGGGCCCTCATCCCAGTTCAGTCCAACCTCTTTGAGCGTATTGTAGATGACGTCAGTTGCGCCCTCCACATAGCGTTCCTGGTCAGTATCCTCAATTCGCAGAAGGAATTTTCCCCCCTGGGATTTTGCCACCAGGTATTCATAGAGAGCCGTCCTCAGGTTCCCGACATGCATATAGCCAGTTGGGCTGGGGGCAAATCTGGTACGGACTTCTTTCATAGTTAAAACCACCTTTATTTTTTCATACCGTACAATTTCTTGATTTAAACAATCATTCTTTATAGTACCCTGTCAGTGCGGGAGTTGTCAACTGATTCCCCAAAAAGAGAGAGAATATTTGGAAAAGAGATGATGGGAGAGACTATGTGACATTGAGGGAAATTTGTGGGAATTTTCAATTTTTACACAGTAAAGGACAAAAGGGCTTTTAAATGCCATAGTCCTGTGTTAGAATAGGAAATATATTTGTTATCGGATTACCGCCTGTTCACAGCAGACGAAGCAAACGATAGATTGGGGGAACCGATTATGAACATACCATTTTCCAATCGGATTACGGGAGTACAGCCATCCGCGATCCGTGAAATTTTAAAACTCTCCTCAGATCCGGCCATTATCTCCTTTGCCGCCGGAAACCCTTCTGAGGATGCTTTCCCGGTGGAAGCCGTACAAAAAATTACAGAGGAAATTCTGACCGAGCATCCAATTGCAGCACTCCAATATTCCCTGACGGAAGGGTATCCGGCACTGCGGCAGACCTTGAAAAACAGAATGCTTGAAAAAGGTATCGGGCGGGAGGAAGAGGAAATCCTCGTGATGTCCGGCGCTCAGCAGGGAATTGAACTCGCCACAAAATGCCTGGTCAATGAAGGCGACGTTGTGATCTGTGAGGATCCGAGTTTCGTCGGCGCGCTCAATACCTTTCGATCCTATGGGGCAAAGCTTGTAGGTGTGGAAATGGAACACGACGGCATCCATCTTGCAAAACTGGAGCAGGCGCTCAAGGAAAACCCAAACACCAAGCTGATTTATCTGATTCCGACATTCCAGAACCCCTCTGGCATTACCACCTCTCTGGAAAAGAGAAAGGCATGTTATGAACTGGCAAAACAGTATGGCGTCATGATCCTGGAGGACAATCCCTATTCTGACCTGCGTACCGAAGGGGAAGAAGTAGCCCCGATTAAGACGTTTGATGACGAGGGAATTGTCATCTACTGTGGAACCTTCTCCAAGATACTCTCCCCGGGACTGCGCGTGGGCTACGTCATGGTAAACAAGGAGCTCGCTGCAAAGATGACCGTCGCAAAACAGACCTGTGATGTCCACTCCACCATCCTTTCTCAGATGATTTGCGAGCGTTTTTTGAATACTGTGGATTTTGACAGGCATCTGGAAGGACTGCGTACCATTTACCGGCACAAGAAAAACCTGATGCTTGAGGAAATGGACAAATGCTTCCCGCAGGACGTCATTTCCTATACCAGGCCAGAGGGCGGTTTGTTTATCTGGTGTACGTTCAAAGGGGATGTGGACAGCGCAGATTTTGCAAAACAGGCAGTGCTACAGAAAATTGCCGTTGTTCCAGGCGCTGCGTTCCTGGCAGACGATACGCAAAAGAGCAATTCCTTCCGCATGAACTTCTCCACACCAAAGGATGAGGACATCGTGGGGGGCGTTGAGACCCTGGCGGAAATTATCCGCAGCTATGTAAAGTAGATTGATTTGAGAGAAGGGCGGTTTGTGATATGGAACAACAGGCACTGGCTCCTAAAAAGCCGATTATTTTCAGCGCCATTCAACCTACCGGCGTCTTTACGCTGGGTAATTACTTAGGGGCGCTCAAAAACTGGGTAATGCTGCAAGAAGATTACCGCTGTATTTATTCCGTTGCGGATTTGCATGCGATTACAGTACGCCAGGATCCCCAGAAGTTCAAAAAACAGATTCTCGATTGTTTTGCGTTGATTTTGGCTTGCGGCGTTGACCCCGAAAAATCCATTACCTTTATCCAGAGCCACGCCCGCACGCATGCGGAGCTTGCGTGGGTACTCGACTGCTATACCCAGTTTGGGGAGCTCTCCCGCATGACCCAGTTTAAGGATAAATCGGCAAAGCACCCGGAAAATGTCAACGCAGGGCTGTTTACTTACCCTTCCCTGATGGCGGCGGATATTCTGATTTATCAGACTGATTTGGTTCCGGTCGGCGCGGACCAGAAACAGCACCTGGAACTTGCCAGGAATATAGCCCAGCGCTTTAATGGAGTATATGGAAACGTATTTAAAGTGCCGGAGGGTTACATCCCAAAAGAAGGGGCGCGCATTATGTCCCTTGCGGACCCGGCGAAGAAAATGTCCAAGTCCGATGAGAATCCAAATGGGTTTATCTCCATTTTGGATGAACGGGATGTTATCATCCGTAAATTCAAACGCGCGGTGACGGATTCTGAGATGACGGTTCGGTATGCCGAGGGAAAAGACGGTATCAACAACCTGATGACGATCTATTCCACTGTGACAGGAAAGTCGATGGAGGAAATTGAGCGGGAGTTTGAGGGAAAAGGCTACGGTGACTTCAAGCTCGCGGTAGGCGAAGCGGTTGCTGACCATCTGAAACCCGTCCGGGAGGAGTTTCAGCGCCTGTCTTCGGACAAGGCCTATCTGGAGGAAATCTACACGGAAGGGGCAAGAAAAGCCCATTCGATTTCCACAAGGACGCTTGAAAAAGTATATAAAAAGGTCGGCTTTGTAAAATGCCCTTTTTAATGGATTGAGAAGGCTCCTTTGAGCCTTCTTTTTCTATATATTACACAAGAATTAGGCAGCAAACAAAGAGATATGGAAGATCGAAAAGAAAAGTAAAAACAATGGATATGCCGGTGAACGAGGATTCGATTACTGTGGGATTTTAGAAAAAGCTTTTCCATACAAAGGAAGGATATGAAATAAAAAAACTGCCCGGAATTTTCCGGGCAGTTTTTTATTCTACCTTGTCCATGGTAGTGAGTGGGTCGACATATTCCCCATTTTGCATGAGTTCAAAATGGAGGTGCGGACCTTCTGCGACCTCCGCCTGAAAGCTTGGGGCAACTGCTCCCACAACCTGGCCAATTTCTACCTCCTGGCCTTCGGAGACACTCAGCGCTTCGCTGAGTCCTTTGTAAATACTGACCAGCCCATCTTCATGAGTGACTTCAATGACAGTCCCCCACAACCCGTCAGATTCCACCTTTGTAACAGTACCGTCTGCAACACATTTTACTGGCGTGCCGGATTCTACTGCAAGGTCAACACCGTTGTGCGTTCTCCAATCGCCCAGGGTTGTGGATTTGACCAGTTTTCCGTTACTAAAGGAATTGAGCACATCACCGGAGGTGGGCAACATGAACTGCAGTTCTTGCGATTGCTCCTGCTCCGTCTGTTGTGCGGAGGTAGTGGATTGCTCGGATGATGGGTTTTGCTGCGCTGATGACTGCGATGAGGAGGATGAGGAGTTTGACGCTGAAGACGACGATGTCGATGATTCGGTCGGGACTCCTTCCACCTGTTTTCCTGCTTCCTCTAATCTTGAAACACCTCTTTCCGGTTCACTTTGCACCTGTTCGACCTGGCTTGGAACCTGGTCAGGGTTGCTTGGGCTTGTCAGGCGATCGGTCGTCTGCTGGACTGCAACCCAGGCCGCCGCTCCGGTGCCCACGAGACAGGCGGCGAGAACCATATAAAAGCCCTTTCCAGTCAGAAATTTTGTGAATTTTGATTTTGGATTTCTTCTGTTCATAGTACCTTCCTCCGCAAGATTTATAGTGTATCTGGCAGTTTATCGCAATGGATATGTACTATCAGTATTTTCTGTTTTCCTTGTCTTTATTCACCGCCGAATCATTTGCTCAAACAGAGAGGAAAGACCCCTGTTCTGCAAGGGGTAATGAATTTTTAAAAAATGTCGCAAGGAGGTCTTGCAAGAAAAAATTATATCAGGCCTCATAAAACCTGATAACATGAAAAGCCGGCCGAAAAAATAGATGGAATATCAATATGGGCGGAAAGTGGGTAACCGCTGAGCTCGGCGAGACGTTCATTTTACCAGGTGATCTGGGGCTGAAATCAGGAAAAGAAGCCTGATAATCCCTCGCAGTGAATCTATTTTTTCCAAAAAGGACAAAACAATACGGCGAGCCTTTAAAAAAATTGGTCTGTCCTTTTCATTTTTCGTATTGTTTTAAAAAATTCTGTCGTTTCTGACAATTGCCTGTTTTCCGTGCATGTTGTATGATAAATTTTATATAACAGCGTGGGGGCAGCCAAATAGAAAAGGGTGAGGACGAACGCCTCCGCTAAAGGGGTTTTGGATGTGGAATTGGCTTCAAAAGTAGCGACACAGGTCATTGTCATGTTCCTGCTGATTGCAGTGGGATATATTTGTGACAAAGTGGGACTGGTGACAAAACGGGGGATTAAACAAATGACGGACATTGTGTTGCTGATAGTCTCCCCGGCAGTTATCATCCAGTCCTATAACCAGGAATTTGATCCAAACTTGGCGAAAAATTTGGGAATTGCTTTTGTTTATGCGACAATCGCACATGCGGGAATGATTGTGTTTTCCAGATTTTTGTTTTCCAAAAAGAATCCAGGCAAATACAATATCGACCGCGTATGCAGTATCTATACCAATTCCGGGTTTATGGGCATTCCCTTGATCCTCTCTGTTTTGGGAGAGGAAGGTGTTTTCTATGGCTCCGCGTTTCTGGCGCTGTTCAATATCACTTTATGGACACAGGGTGTGGCTGCCATCAAAGGGCGCCAAAAGGAAAAAGCAAAGCCGGCAGCGATTGCAAAACAGCTTCTGCTCAATCCCGGCGTGATTGGGATCTTAATCGGTTTTCTGATTTTCTTTACTCCAATCTCCCTTCCCGATCCGGTTGGGCAAGCAGTCGGACATATTGCAAACCTAAACACGCCGCTTGCCATGATTGTGATTGGAACTTATATTGCGCGCTCGAACATTTTACAGGCACTCAAAGAGATCCGTATTTACTACACTTCCCTAATTAGGTTGGTTGTATTCCCACTGCTGATGATCCCGATATATCTGCTGTTGCCGTCCGATTCGCTGGTATATCTGACAAATTTTATCGCCATGGCATGCCCTGCTGCAGCGGCCACCTCCATGCTGGCGGCGAAGTACGGAGGCGACGCGATTTATGCTTCCAAAATTATTGCAATTTCCACAGTGCTTTCCGTGTTAACGATCCCGCTGATGGTAATTGTGATTGGATTTGTGCTCTAAGGAAATCGAAATAGCAGAAACAACTCTGGAATTAACAAAAACAAATTTCCGGTCTTGCCTGCTTTTCGGCTAAAATGCAGAGGAAATTTCCCATCAGTGTCAAGGGTGGAAAGGAAATACAGACAAATAGTTTATCTAGAAAAACAGCTCCTCCTGTCCATAGGACAGGAGGAGCTTGAATATTTTTATGCCTGTACAACAGAAATCCTTTGCCGAATATGGTTCCCCTTTTCCGCTTCATCGACCATGGCGATGGCATAATCGGCATAGCTGATGGCGCTCTCTCCTTTGCAATTAAGAGTTAGTTCTTCTCCTCCCAAAAGGTATTTTCCAGTTCTTTTCCTATCTGCTTGGAAATCGGCGGCGGGACTGAGATATGTCCAGCGAACGTCTTTTCTTAGCCGGAGCTCATCGAGGGCTTTTCCCATAGCCTGAGCCAAAGGAAGAAAAGCTTTTGGAAAATCTTTCTCGTCTTTTACCTGTGAAGTATGTTCCGAATCAACATAAAGGCTTCCTGCCCCTCCTACTACCAGTAGCCGCGTATCTGTGCCGCTAAGAAGGTCACAGAGATGTTTTAGGGAAGTACTGTGCAGCGGGAGGGTCTCCTCTGCCCATGTGCCAAAAGCATCGATCACCACATCAAATTCTCTTAAATCAGAGGAAGTGAGTTGGAACAGGTCTTTTTGGATGACCTGCTGGGCATTGGTTCTGTTTTCTCCCCTTATCACTGCAGTGACAATATGTCCCCGCTCTACCGCCTCTCGGACAATTAAAGTTCCAGCTTTTCCGTTTGCTCCAATGACACAAATTTTCATTATGATTTCCTCCAGTCATTTTTACCTGGCCAGGTTTGTTTTTGGATTACAAGAATAGAATATCTTCAAAAGAGGCTTTTGTAAAGTAAGCACTTTAATGTGCTGTAGGTACCTATTGGAAACTATTGAAAAACTTAACGATGTAACAAAAGTCATCTGCCTGTCCAGTGGAAACAACTCTTTTGATTATCAGCAATTGATGAAAGGTACGGATTCTTCAGGGTTTACTTGAAGGAACAATATAGTTAGGCCAGTTAAAAAATCCATGAGGGATATATCGCAAAAGGTACTGACAGAAAATCTATGTTTCATAAGGGGATGACTGCTGACATGGACGGCCTACCAGAAGTCCTGGCAGAGATGGAATACATTTTAATGGAAACGGGGTATTTATAGTTCGAACCCTATTTGGAATGGAATGCTGCGCGGGAACGGAGTACAAAAGTTCTCCCGAAAGATAGAGAGAAGGGAAAGAAAAACCGATGAGGATAATTTTTTTCTGGGAATTCGGCCCGGTTTTGTGCAAGTGTTTTGTAGAAAAGCTGCCTAATGATGGGAATTTGTAGCATTACCATAAATTGGGCAATGGACAAAGGAATTCAGACCCGCATAGGATAAAAAGGGCGTGCCGGGCGGAAGGTATTTGTCTCATCCCGAAAGAGGGATGGGAAACTTTGCGCAAAAGGGAAAACCCGCCGGTCATGCCCCGGGAAAGCCCGCATACTTTTTATGGTACAGAGGGTGGCATTTGTCTCAAACGCCGGTACACGCGCCCATAGTATCGCCTGTTCCAGGAAAATTCCTGCTTTGAATGGGCAAAGTGTGCTTTTATTTCCTGCGGGAAAATAGAAAAAGAATCGAGGGCGCCTCTGCTTTACAGCAGGGACGCCCTCGATTCTTCAGTCTGAGAAATATACGGGAATTGGGGTTATGCGAAATTATGCTTTTAAAGCTTCCAGTTCCCTGGTCACTCTTGCCAGTTCTTCCGGAATATTGATATGCTGCGGGCATTGTGGAGCGCATGCTCCACAGGCGATGCAGTGGGAAGCAAGTTTGGAAGCATTATTGGGATTAAAGTAACGGTTGAGAATCAATTCCTTATTCTCTGTTTTTTTGTAGTCATTGTATGCGGTGAATGCGGCCGGAATATCCACTCCGTTGGGGCAATCCATACAATAGCGGCAGCCAGTACAGGGAATCGGCTTGATTTTATCCAGTTCTTTCAAAACTGTGTCAATGACCTGATATTCTTCTTCGGTCATTGGTTGGAAATTGGTAAAAGTTTTGACATTGTCCTGCATCTGCTGCATATTGGACATACCACTCAATACAATGGCAACATTTTTTAAGGAAGCAACCCAGCGCAGTGCCCATGCAGAAACAGAGAGTTCCGGGTGGCAGGCTTTCATGGGGGCTTCTACCGCGGGGGCGAAAGCGGAAAGATATCCGCCGCGGACGGGCTCCATTACCATAACGGGAACATCATATTTTACGGTCAGGTCATAGAGATCCTTGGCGTCTCCATTATGCCAGTCAAGATAGTTTATTTGCAGCTGACAGAAATCCCAGTGATGGGAAGAGAGGATTTCTTCCAAAAGCTCTTTATCCGCGTGGAAGGAAAACCCAATGTTTCGGATTTTTCCTTCTTTTTTCTTCTGTTCAATGAACTCATAGGCGCCGAGCTCCGCCCACTTGGGATAAACCCCGCGGTTTGTGGAATGGAGCAGGTAAAAGTCAATATAATCCATCTGCAGGCGCTGCAAATGTTCGTTGAAAATACGTTCCATGTCCTCCTTGGTTTCACAAAGCCATAGAGGGAGTTTGGTCGCAACATAGAAGGATTTCCGGTCATATTTTTTCAAAGCCTGTCCAACAAAATTTTCTGAATCCTGATCGTGGTAAACATAGGCAGTGTCAAAATAGTTCAGACCATGAGCCATGGCATAGTCTACCATTTCGCCGGCAGCAGCATAGTCAATTTTCCCCTCAGGTGTTTTCGGGAGACGCATGCAGCCGAAAGCGAGACGGGGTAGATTGGAATCAAGACGGTCAAATTGGCGTTTGTCCATAATAATTTCCCTACCTTTAGCCATTATTTTGAATATTTCTGAGTAAATTGTATCACAATGAAAACATTTTGAAAAGAGTTTCCCTCAAACCTTTGGGGTTTATTGACCTTTTTGTGCAGTTGGTTTAAAATAGGATTGATTATTTATCAGTTTCGCAGAACCAGAAAACAGACATAGACGGACTTTTGCCTAACAGGCAGATGTCTGCCTATTTCTATACACGGCAAGGCATTCAACATCATAAACAACAAATGTTGCTTCTGAAAATCTGGCATAGTGAAATTTGGAGGTTTCTCAATGCAAATAAAAATTTCTCCTTCCCTGTTGGCGGCGGATTTCTCCCGTCTGGCAGAGGAGGTCCGTGCGATGGATACCGCGGGAGCGGCATATCTTCACTTGGATGTAATGGATGGACACTTCGTACCAAATATTTCCATGGGCCCCTGTGTAATTTCTGCCCTCCGGGCTTACACAAGCGCCTGTTTTGATGTACATTTGATGATTTCCGAACCACTTCGTTATATTGAAGATTATGTAAAAGCGGGCGCGGATCTAATTACGTTCCATACGGAATGCAGTAGTAATGTGCAAAAAACCATTGACAAAATCCACGCTTATGGCAAAGGAGCCGGTCTGGCGATTAAGCCGGCAACCCCAGCATCTGCAATCCTGCCGTATCTCGATCAGATAGAAATGGCCCTTGTAATGACGGTAGAGCCCGGTTTTGGCGGACAAAAGTTCATGGAAGCTCCAGTTTCCAAAGTGTCTGAACTCTATCAGGCCGCGAAGGAACAGGGGTTAGAGCTGGATATTGAGGTGGACGGCGGAATTTCTGAACAGACTGCGCCAGCCGTATGTACCGCTGGCGCCAATGTCCTGGTAGCAGGGTCGGCACTTTTCTCCAAACCGGATTATCCCACAGCGGTACGGGGGCTTGAAAAAATCGCGTCACATTTTTATAAAGGATAGCCCACTAGCTGACACAGGAGGCAAGCAGGGAAACCGCCTGTTGTTCAATAAGTGTTTTTGCATGCTCAGTATAATAGGCTTTGGCGTATTTTCCCGATTTCAGCGGCTTTGCATATTCCAGTAACAGGTTGGAAATCGACTTGGAGCATCCGTTTTTTGGTGAAATCATGAGTATATAACTGTTTTGCATCCGGTATAGGCAGCTTGCCTGAATGCTGGAAAGGAGTTCCCGACTGACCCTGTGGCAGCAGGAAAACAGGGGATCAATTCCATCAAATGAAAAGATTAGAGGAAGTTCTTCATTCTCCGATTCACTGGATGGGCTGAGCACGGAAAATGCAAACACACAACCCCCGTCTTCACTGGGATATACCTCTACCAGCAGTTTACCGCTGGAAGCATCAAACCCGGTCTGCAATTTGGCTCGGGTTAAAATGGAAAGAATTAGATTTCTGGTTGCACGGCTTTGGGAACTGAGCTCCTCATAGGAGACACGGTAGCGTTCCATGTCAGATCTGGTGAGAGTAGCTTTCATGCTGTTCTGGCCGATACATTCAATTTTCAAGTGTAATCCACTCCTTGTGCGCGGCCGTGGCATGCGGTACGGCGCAGTTAGTTCGATGAGGTTTAGGACCGTAGTTTTGGACGGTCCATGGGCGAGAGGTGAGCAGATATCATGATTATAGGCAATCAGCGCGGCATCATGCCGATTCAGTATAAAGAACCTGCATTTTCCTCCGGAATTTATAAAATGGAGGATCCTGAGTATCTCTATATCCCCTTGCTTCCGGCGGCAAAACCGCTATTTGAGCAGGGGTTTAACGTGTTTAAAGAACAGCCCTTTTTGGAAGATGGGACAAATGGGGGCTTTTTCTATCCTGCCATTAATGGCTTTTTTAAAGAAAAGACCTTTTTTAATATCCCCTTTTTAGGAAATATTGAATGCGCCCGTATTACAAAAATTGATTCTATCATTACAGAATTTGATGAGAGTGAAAAACGCGGGGTAGATGGGATCCGCTATGAGAAGATCTTAGAGCTTGCACGCAAATTCGGTGTTATTTGTGAACTGGACGGACGCCCGGTCGCGGACAAACTGGAAGAGGCAAAGGCACGGGGAGTTACTAGGGTGATTGCAGACGCCATAGAAGATGAACCTTACCAGAGTGCGGGAATGGCAGTGATCCGTTACCATGGAAAAGAAGTGGCAAAGGGATTGCAAATTGCCGAAGCTGCCCTGGATACAAAGGAAAAGAGTATTTGTGTATTTGTGCGCGATATGGAACTGTCCTATCAATTTCCAGCGGAAATTGAAGGGATTCCCGTTGAGCGCATAAAGGGGAAATATCCGGTGCGTTATACCATGCAGGCAAAGGCCGATGTCCAGCAGCCGACGCTCTTTTTGGGCGCGGGTGCGCTGTATCATCTTTACCGTGCAGTCTGTTTGGAAATTCCACACCATACCGCCTTTATTACTGTTTCTGGAAACTGC
This sequence comes from Candidatus Pseudoruminococcus merdavium, assembly GCA_904419745.1. Classification (GTDB taxonomy): domain Bacteria; phylum Bacillota; class Clostridia; order Oscillospirales; family Ruminococcaceae; genus Pseudoruminococcus_B; species Pseudoruminococcus_B merdavium. Next base: position 134,308 of record CAJFSS010000002.1, read on the forward strand.
TTAAAAACCCCCAGGAACATGGAGGTGCCCATTGGGACGCCCATCGGAACCGTGCTTGATATCTGCAAGATCAAGCACAAACCGGATACTGTAGTGGTTGGAGGGACTATGAACGGGGTGTCCGTCGTCAACAGTGAACTCCCGGTCGGTCCTGCAACAAGGGGAATATATGCCCTGCGTACCAGGCTGAAAACACATTTTGAATGCATGGGTTGCGCCAAATGTATCGATGCCTGCCCTTCCCATTTGATGCCATATTACCTATACCGCCTGAGCAAGGCAGGAGAATATGGGCAGTGCCGGGAGTATCGTATCGACAGCTGTATCGAGTGCGGTGCGTGCTCGTATGTTTGCCCTTCCAGAATTGACCTTGTCTCCTACATGAAGGATGCAAAAAAACACCTTGAACAGGAGAAAACTGGAGAGGAGGCCGTTTCCCATGAGAGCTAAATTTACAAGCGCCCCTTTTGTCAGGGGAAAGAACTCCGTCCCCTGGATGATGACCAGCATGCTGATCGCCTTGGCGCCCCTGATTGCAATGGCGGTATATTATTATGGCCTGCGGGCTCTGATGGTAACCGTGATAAGCGGGTTTTCCTGTTATTTATTGGACATGGTTTGCATGCTTTTGGTAAACCGTAGGGTCGAGCCTCTGGATTTATCCGGACTGGTAACTGGGATTACCATGGCGATGTTGATGCCGGCTTCTATTCCCTATTATATTCCGGTGATAGGGGCTTTTGTCGCAATTGTTGTGGCAAAATGGCCATTTGGCGGTTTTGGGAAAAATCCATTTAACCCGGCGGCAGTCGGAATCGCCTTTTTAAGTATTACCTATTCAAAATTGATGTTCTACTATCCGATCCCTTTTACGAAACTGGGACTGGAAAGCGAGATTTCCACGACCCTTGTACAGAGTACGGCAGCTGTGCTAAAGCTGGAGGGGATTCCTAACTTCGGAAAAATGGAAATGATTTTGGGAAAATTTCCTGGGCCAATGGGGGCCACTAATATTTTAGTCGTGGCGACTTGTCTGTTATTACTGCTGGCACTTGGTTACGTCAGTTGGCATATTCCGGTGACGATGTTGGCAACCATGGGTGCCTATGCTTATCTATTCCCCCGTGTTATGTCCAGCAGGATTGGATCGGCATTTTATGAGCTGGTTTCCGGAGGAATCGTCTTTGTTGCGGTGTTTATTGCCGGGGATTGTGTAACTGCCCCAAAAACAAAACCGGCTAAGATAATATATGCAATTTTAGTGGGTCTCGTCACGATGTGGTTTTCCAGATATGGTGCTTTTGAGGCGGGCGCCTGTTTTGCAGTAATTATCCTCAACAGTGTCAGTTCATTCCTTGACAGGGCATGTGCTTATCTGTACTATCACCATACACAGTTTAAAGGACATCCACTTGCTTTGGTAAAAGCATATGCCAACCAGGTTCCGTTGCGGATGGGGACCGGTAGATCTGCCCAGAAAAAGCCAGATTCCTCTGAAAAACAGACAAAACAGGTGGATGAGACGACTAAACCGAAGCAAGAAGGACAAAACTGACAAAGGGGGATCTCACGCAGATGAACCTTTCATTTATCAAAAGGAACAGAAGGAAAATGGCCCCAATGCATGGGCTATTCTCCAAAAACCCTGTCCTCATAAAAGGGCTTGCCCTGGCCCCCGTGATTGTAGCGAGTACAACCATGAAAAATGCCTTGGTGCTCTCCATTGGAATGGCTATTACCATGATACCAACCACGTTGATTTCCCTATTTATTAAAAGAAGGCAGGGCTACTGGCTCCATATTTTGCTGTACATGCTGTGCGCGGCATTAAGTTATATTCCGGCAGCTTTGTTGATTCGCCAATATTTTCCCACAGAAATGGGACTGGTGGGAATTTATCTGCCCATGGTGATGGTAAATTCCATTCCTATTACCCGGGCACAGATGTTTGTTGGCCGCAGGAAACGGGGATTTCTTGTAGTTGATATGATTTTCCAGGTACTTGGGTTTACCCTTGCAATCTTTCTAGTTGCTGCTATCCGGGAATTTTTTGGCGCAGGAACTCTGTTTGGAGTGGATATGGGGACTGGATTTTCTATGCAAACACTGCTATATCCATTTGGGGGATTTTTTGTTGTGGCGTTTTTCGCTGCCCTTTTCCAGAAGGGAAATGAACTTTTTAAACGGCTGATGAATCGGCTGGATGAAGTGGAAGAAGAAGTTCAAGCAGAAATGGAAGAATTTGAAAAATTCAAGGGGAAGGAGGAGCGCGGATAATGGCCATGATTGGCGACTTTTTTGTCTATATGATGCTGGCTCTGACGGTGGAGAACCTCCTATTTACCAGGGGGCTGGGTATTGGTAAAACGATGATGGTTGTCCGTAAGCCCGCCTATCTTTTCTCCTTTACCTGGGTGCTTTCTGTAACAATGGTGATTGTCACCAGTCTATCCTGGGGTATTTACCGGCTGCTGCGTATGGTCAGCTTTTTATATGCTTTTTATCCTCTGATTTATCTTATCTGTGTTTCGCTGGTATATGTCCCTCTTACAATTTATTATGAGCGGATGAAACCGGAACAGTATCCGCATTTAAAGGTGGTGCTGCGTCTCGCCTGTTTTAATACAGCGGTGATTGGTGCGGCATTGATTTCCATGCAGGGTATTCTTACATTTATCCACGCAATCGGGTTTGCTGTCGGTTCTGCCATTGGTTTTTCCGCGGCTCTGCTTTTAGTAGGGGAAGGACAGAGGGTTCTGTCGCTTCAGCAAATTCCGCGGGCGTTCCGCGGATTGCCGATTACCCTGCTGTATATTGGAATATTATCGCTTGCATTTTATGGACTTATCGGGCATCAGCTCCCGGTGTGACGGCGGAGGAGACTTTCATGAAGAGAACCAAAAAAATCAAACGTTACAATCGAATTTATCGGACCGGAAGGCACAGGGTCAGCGCCTTACAGGTCATCCTTATTACAGTGGGATGCCTGGCGCTCTTTTTTGTGGGGTTTAGTGTGATTGGCCCGATTTCCGATTACCTTTCCGGAAAACTGGAACCTGCTCCGTCATCTGCACCGGTAGTTCCGGTTTCAGACAGCAGTTCAGAGGATACATCAGAAGTTTCCTCCGATACTGGGACGGTGGTGAATCCGGCAACCCATTCCGCGTACCTTCCCGCAAGTGCTGTACAAGATCTCAACGGGATTGAAACACTTCTTTCCCAATTCCAAGCACTGGATATCAATAATGTAGTGATTGAACTAAAAGACGAAGAGGGGGTTGTATATTACAATTCCCAAGTGGAGGCAGCGCAGAATGCGGGAGTTATTTCTTCAGATGCTGTAGACCTTGCCGCCGTGATTGAACGTTTTACGGCTGGAGGTATTACTGTGACAGCAAAACTCCATGCATTCCAGGATGACCCGGCTGCAAAATACCTGGGTGGATTGTCCGCTTCCTCTGATGCAGTTGTACGCTATAGGGGCGATACCAGTTATGTCTGGGTTGATGCGGCGGTCAATGATGGTGGCAAGCGTTGGCTCAATCCCTATTCCGATGCAGCGCAAAAATATATTCAAGACCTTGCCGATGAACTTGTTTCCATGGGATGTGCCAATATCATGCTGGATTCTGTCCAGTTCCCCTCGGGAGAGGCATTGAATATGACGGATTACGGTTCTAAGCAGGACACCATGACTAAACAGGAAGCCCTTCAGGGATTTATTTCTGGGCTTGACCAGGATTTGAGTGCAAAAGGTGCGAAATTGATTGTGGAAGTGCCGGCTATGGCAGCAATTGAGGAGCAGGAAGACCAGTACGGAGGAAACGTCCTGACACTTGGCGCACAATATTTGGCGCTGGATTTGATGCCCTCTGAATTGGGAAATTCTATCACAGTCGGAGAACAGACGATTTCCCCCGCACAGAATCCAGCAGAAGCTGTCCGGGCGATTTTGGCACAAGCGAAGGCGAATATGGGAACCTCTGCTGCAACAGAATTGATTGCAGTGCTGGAAAAGGGAAATTACACCCAAGAGCAGGCAGAGGCGCAAAAAGCCGCTGCGCAGGAAAATGGTGTGGAAAGCTACCTTCTATATAGCGAAGATGGGGATTATCAGTTTTAAGTGATAGATGAATCTGGCAGAGGCGTTTTGCATTCATTGCAAAACGCCTCTGCCGCAAATGGGAGTGTAATGAATGGTGAGGGAAATCCTATGCGGGCAACTATCGGTCTGGCAAAGAATATGTCGGACAAAAAAGCCTGTCCTCCTGTACGGGATGGGGGACGGGGCTGAAAAAATTATACGGGTGCTTGATTCCATTGGTGTAAAAATCAGTGGAGTATTTGCAAGCGACGAATATGTGCGTGGCCATTCTTTTCATGGTTTTGAGGTACTCCGGTATGACCAGGCGATCGAACGCTTTGGAGATTTCCTCATCCTGGTGGCCTTTGCTGTACACGATGAACCGACAATGGAACGGATTTACCGGATGGCACAGGAACGGGAGCTCTATCTTCCGGATGTTCCGGTAATTGGAGACGGTTTGTTTGATGACCGTTACATACAGGAACACGAAATAGAACTGGAGGCAGCCTATCGTCTAATGGAGGACGAAATGTCCCGGCAGGTATTTGAGGATACCCTGCGTTTTAAACTCAGCGGGGAAGCAGAATACCTCAGACGGATGACAACGCCAAAGGAAATCGTCTATGGACAATTGCTCCATGCCCGTGCCGGGATGCGGTACTTGGACTTAGGTGCCTATGATGGGGATACACTCCGGGAATTTGCCCAGTATGCCGGAAAACCTGTTCAGGCGGAGGCCTGGGAGCCGGATTCCAAGAATTTCAAAAAACTTTGCCGGTTTGTAGAGAGCGCGGATTTTCCGGTAACGCCGCGTTCTCTGGGCTCCTGGAGTACTCAGGATACCCTCCGGTTTTTTAGAAAAGCGGGAAGAAACTCTGCACTTGGAGAAGCAGGCAATGTGGAAATTGCCGTGGACAGTGTGGATCATCAGTACCCGGAAAGCTGCTTTGATGTGATAAAAATGGATGTGGAAGGAGCGGAACGGGAAACTCTGCTTGGGTGCAGACAGATGATTGCACGCTGCCAACCCGCTCTGATTGTCTCCTGTTACCACCGCAACGAAGATCTCTTTGATCTGCCTTTACTGGTAAAAAAACTCTATCCAGGATACCGTCTGTTTTTGCGGCATCACCCTTATTTGCCTGCGTGGGAGACCAATCTCTATGCAGTGGCCAAATCTTGTTTATAAATTCCAAAAATCGGAGAAAGAGGGCATATGGCAATGGTTTTTGAGCGTGCAACCATGGAGGACATTGATGAGGTGGCAAATCTTTATAACGAATTGATTGACAGCCTGGAAAAAGGGATCAATTATCCCGGATGGAAGCATGGCGTCTATCCAACCAGGGAGACCGCTCAGGATGGGATTCGAAAGGGAGTACTCTTTGTCCTACGGGAAGACGATGGCCGCATTGCCGGGACATCTGTGCTGGTACATGAAGGAGAACCGGCTTATGATCAGGCAGACTGGCACGTATCCCTGGATGATAAGCATATTCTTGTGGTATTTACCTTTGCGGTCCATCCCCGCTATTTACAAAAGGGGATGGGAACGAAATTGATGGAGGCTGTGATCGATTATGCCAGAAGAGAAAAGATGAAAGCCATTCGTCTGGATGTCTATGAAAAGAATTTCCCTGCAATTGCATTGTATAAAAAGTGCGGTTTTGAATACATCGGCACAGTGGATCTGGGTTGTGCAAAATTTGGCCTGCCCTGGTTTGAACTGTATCAGAAGTTGTTATAAATCAAGAAAGGGCCCGGACATTTTGTCCAGGCCCTGTTGAATGTTCATACGGTTTCCTGAGTTCTCGTACCCTGAAAATGCTGGAACACAGCGTTTAATTATTTTTCGCTGCCATCCGGATTGAATAGGGGAAGATGCTGCAGACAGATGATATCATCACGCAGGTTTGCATCCCCTTCAGATAGGATTGCCATTTTGCCTACAATCTTGCCCCCCGCGTGTTTCACCAATTTTTCCACGGCACGCAGGGATTCCCCGGTGCTGATGACGTCGTCAATAATCAAAACGCGTTTGCCGTTCATCAATTCCATATCCTCACTGTCGATAAAAAGTTCCTGCTTTTTTGCAGTGGTAATGGAGTGGACCTCTGTGGATACGACGTTTTTCATATACAGTTTTGGGGCTTTGCGGGCAATCAGGTAATGGGGAGCACGTTCTTGTCTTGCCATTTCATAGACCAGAGGAATTCCCTTGGATTCTGCAGTGATCATGATATCGTGCTCCGGCGCCACCTTCAACAGTTCCTTTGCACAGTGCTCGGTGAGCTCCACGTCTCCAAAAATGACAAACGCCCCAATATACAGTTCATCACTGACGCGGCACAGCGGGAGGGTGCGTTTCATCCCTTTAATATCAATTTCATAGGTCAGTTCCATGTACAAAACACCTTTCATACGCCCTTAAAGCGTTTGATTCCGTACTCCATTATATCACAGAGATTCTCTTTTTAACAGTGCCCATCCGGTAACTAAAAGGATATGGGGAAAAATTTCGCTAAAATCCGCCCGGTGAATCAGAGGATAATAGCAGTGTATACAGCGAATAATCCTATTTTTCATGGAAGTTGACCCGTGACAAACGTGAGAGGTTCGTGGTAGAATAGAAAACGGAACTGAAAAGGGGGAAAAGCAATGTTATCCTTTCGAGAAGTAACCAGGAAAAATCTCTGGGAAGTGTTAAGGCTATCTGTGACGGAGAAACAAAAGCACTTTGTGGCGCCCAATTCCGTATCGTTGGCACAGGCAAAAGTACAACCAGAATGTATTCCCCTTGCCGTTTATGATGGGGAAAGGCCGATTGGCTTTACTATGTATGGTCTCGATTATGAAGAGAAAGAATACTGGATTTATCGCCTGATGATTGACGAAAAATACCAGTCCCGCGGATACGGCAGACGAGTGTTGGAAATGCTGGTTGAAAAAGTGAAGCAGGAAGCAGTACCGGATCATCATGTTCTCTATCTCAGTTTTGAACCGGATAATGAGTGGGGCCGCAAACTGTACACCAGCCTTGGTTTTGTGGATGACGGCCGCATGGATCATGGGGAGATTGTGTTCCGCTTAGACTTTTAAAGCGAAAGACAGTAAAAAACGGATGCAGGATAAACTGCATCCGTTTTTTTATCCTCTGGATTGTCCGCCGCGCCGACCATAGCCGCCGCTACCGCGTTTGGATTCTGTTACACGTTTCAGGTCGCTCATTTTTTCATCGCTTGTCTGCTTGAATTTATTGAGCATGTCTTCAAACGACATTTTTTCCCCCGACTGTCCACCGCGCCGGTTGCTGTTCCATTCAAAACTGTCCGTTCTCGGCCCCTGTCTGCGTTTCTGATGCTGAGGAGGTGGATTATCAACTGCACGTTTCATCGAAAGACTGATTTTTCCATCCTCGCCGATGTTCAGGATTTTGACCTTGACCATCTGGTTTTCTGTGACAAAATCGCGAATTTCCTTGACATAGGTTGCCGCAATTTCGGAGATATGTACCATGCCGGTTCTTCCGCCCGGCAGTTCGACAAACGCGCCGAATTTAGTGATTCCGGTAACTTTACCCTCTAAAATACTTCCCGTTTCAAGCTGCATAAATACAAAAACTGCCTCCCTTAAATTGTTAAAACGCATTCCTGCCGGGGCTAGTTGCCCGATTTGTCAATAAACACCCGTTCTCCCGCGCCAACATACCCATGTTCCCGAGCAATCTGCTCGTAATACTCTGAGAGATCGTCGCTATCGAGAAGGGATTGTTTTTCCTCATTGGACAACTGTTGCTGCTCACACGCCGCCTGTACTTGGGCCAAGGTCTGCCGCTTATCCTGCAAATCAAGCTGAAGCTGGATAAAAGTAGCCACAAAATAAATGGCAAACACCAAAACAGCGATTTTCAAAAGAAAACCGACTTTACTTTTTCTGGCTGTTTTCATGTCCTGGCACTTCCCTTCGGCGCCGCAGTCTTTGGCTGCGTGTATGATATTTATTCACATTATACAATAGTCTGCGGCGCTCTTTCAAGCGATATTTTGATTTAATTGCATTTTTTGCAAACTTTTTTCTCACTTTTCCCGCCATGTGGCAGATTCCATGAGCAATTGCTTGAAAAAGCCGTACAAAGGGGGACAGAAAAATCCGATAAAGCAGGGCCAGGAATTTCTTAATCAGAGTGATGATTTTGTCCGCGATCCGGTAAATAAATTTGCCCAGTGTAAAATAATACAGCACGGCTCCCAAAAGTTCCCCTGCCAGAAGATAAGCACGGATAATACCGTTGTTGACAGCGATCAGGAAGGCAAAGCTGATTACTCCACACAAAAGAAAATAGACGATATCCTCGACAAAGGAAATCACCTTTCCGCTGGGAATCAGCAGACGTAGAATCCGGAATACATCGTACAGCATTCCAAGTGCGGCGCCCAGCAACAGGGACTGTAAAAAGGTCATCGTCTGTTGGGAAACGGAAATTCCCATACCCTGTCACCTACTATCGAAACAATCTGGAAAGAATTCCTCCGCCGCTTGGCCGGTTGTCCGGTTCTGCATAGGAAAGGCCGTGGATATTTCCTTCCACACTCAGCTCTCCGGAATCGACATTGAGTTTATTGATATGCAGATCCTCCCCCTTAATAGTCAGTTCTCCCAAATCCGTAAAGAGGATCACAGTCTGTTCATCAAAGCTGTCAATATCGGTTACTCCGGAAACAGTCAAAACCCTACGATCCTCCAAAATGACATTGTGTGGGATTTTCATCATTTTCTTTTCTTCCGCCATCATGCATCCTCCTCATAGTTATTGATGGACAACATCTTTGTAACACCATGGTATGAAAAGACAAGAAACTTTAGAAGCGGTTTTTTTGTTTGACAATTGCAAAAGGCAATAAAAGTTTCCAGGAAATCCAATATTGTGGATGGGAAGATGGGATAACCATAAAATAATCTGCATTTTGGGAATAGGGGATTCATGAAATTGTAGGATTGCTACGGGGTGTGGAATTGCTGGGAATTTTATATAGAGATTTCAGGGCCATTCCTCAGCAGAAATGCTTTGGATCTCAGGGAGCAGCCGGCAGTTCATTGTTGGGCTGGGTTTTTTTAAAAAGTTTTTTTCTGTTTTCCGGTTATCCTACAGGGATTCTTTTATTTGTGGTTTGGACAGAGCGTGGTATAATAAGAGACAGTTGTAAGATTGGAGTTCCGGATTTCCTAAGGAACTGCTGCTGGGAAATTGCGTCCATGCGAGATTCTGCTATTTGTCCGTTATTTAAATGGAAGATGCAGAGGCCTTGTAAGAGGCGGTTCATCAAGGACGAATTCATTGTCCCTGCTTGGCAGACAGTCTCTATGCGGCCGGACAAGAGAGGAGTTTTCAGAATGGATTTTGAACAGGCGGTTTTTACGCGCCGCTCGATACGCCGCTATACCAACCGAGAGGTTCCGGAGGGGATGATACATCAACTTTTACGGGCAGGGCTTGCTGCCCCAAGTGGGGGAAACCTCCAGCCCTGGCATTTTTATGTCGTGCGAGAACGTGCACTAAAGGAAAAACTCTGCGAATGCTTTTCATTTTCCTGGCCCAAAGAGGCTTCTTTCTTTATCATAGTCTGTGCGCAGGCTTCGCGTTCTGCTGAAAAATACGGGGAACGTGGGGAATCCCTGTACTGTATTCAGGACACTGCCGCTGCAGTGGAGAATATTCTGTTGTGCGCACATGCGTTGGGTCTTGGTTCTTGTTGGATTGGTTCGTTTGACGAATCGCTCTGTTCCAAGATTTTGCACATTGGTTCAGATTTACGCCCGGTGGCAATTTTGCCAGTAGGGTTCCCGGCTGAGCAGCCTGAGGAGCGCCCGCGCCGGCCAATCGCAGAAGTTGTCACATTCCTGGACGAATAGGAGGAGAATCGATGAAAAAATTGCTGATAATAGTGGATTACCAGAATGATTTTGTCTGCGGTTCTCTGGGCTTTGAAAAGGCCAAGGCGTTGGATCGGGCAATTTGTACAAAAATTAAAGAATACCTGTCTGCCGAACAGGATATCCTGTTTACCTTTGATACACATGGGGAAGACTATCTCCAAACACAGGAGGGCAAGAACCTCCCGGTTGCACACTGTATCAAAGGGACGCCGGGCTGGGAACTTTACGGAAAAGCTGCGTCCTATCAGGACAAAGCAGTGGTTTGTCTGGAAAAGGAGACTTTTGGAAGTGCCGAACTGGCGGACTATCTGAGAGAGCACCCCTATGATTGGGTGGAACTGGTAGGCGTTGTCTCCAATATCTGCGTACTTTCTAATGCCGTCATTGCAAAGGCGGCGTTGCCAGAAGCAGAGATACTCGTTGATGCAGAGTGTACGGCAAGCAACGACGAGCAAATGAACGACAAGGCGTTGGACATCATGGAAGGACTACAGATGAAAGTAATCAACCGATAAGGAAGGGCTTTAAATGGACACGAAACCAAATTATACCATGCTGTTTGATTTTTATGAGATGACCATGGGAAACGGCTATTTTCAGACAGGCCTGAAAGACCGGATCACCTATTTTGACGTATTTTTCCGCAGGATTCCGGATGGCGGGGGATTTGCCATTGCCGCTGGGCTGGAACAAGTAATAGAGTATATTAAAAACCTTCACTTTAGTGAGGAGGACATTGCCTTTTTACGTACTAAAAAGGTGTTTCCAGAGGAATTTTTGGAGTATCTGCGTACCTTCCAGTTCCATGGGGATATCTATGCAGTGCCGGAGGGTACTCCCGTATTCCCGCATGAGCCGATTCTAACTGTACGTGCCCCGGCAATCGAAGCCCAGCTGATTGAAACCTACGTATTGCTGGCGCTTAACCACCAGTCATTGATTGCCACCAAATCAAACCGGATTGTCCGTGCAGCACAGGGTAGGGGAGTTGCAGAATTTGGTTCCCGACGGGCTCAGGGTGCGGACGGGGCCGTGCTTGGCGCACGTGCTGCCTATATTGCCGGTTGTACGGGAACGGCCTGTGTTTTGGCGGATCAGTACTACGGTACTCCAGCGGCAGGCACCATGGCCCATTCCTGGGTACAGATGTTTGATGATGAATTTACCGCATTCAAAACTTACTGTGAGTTATATCCGGAAAATGTTGTACTATTAGTAGATACCTACAATGTCCTAAAAAGCGGGGTTCCCAATGCAATCCGTGCCTTTGATGAGGTGTTAAAGCCAAAGGGGATTACCAAATGCGCAATCCGGATTGATTCCGGAGACTTGACTTATCTCTCCAAGCAGGCAAGAAAAATGCTTGATAAAGCGGGATACCCAGACTGCAAAATCATTGCCACCAATTCGCTGGATGAATATATTATTCAAGATATCCTGGGACAGGGAGCCTGTATTGACAGTTTCGGCGTCGGCGAGCGGCTGATTACTTCCAAAAGTGATCCGGTTTTTGGAGGGGTCTATAAATTGGTTGCCGTAGAAAAAGAGAATGGGGAGATTCTTCCAAAAATTAAAATCAGCGAGAATGCGGCCAAGCTGACCATTCCACATTTTAAAAAGGTCTACCGGTTATATGAAAATGATTCCGGCAAAGCGATTGCGGATTTACTCTGCGTGTATGACGAAAATGTAGATGACTCCAAACCTTTGGAAATCTTTGATCCGGATTATACCTGGAAGCGCAAGACGCTGACGGATTTTACGGCAAAAGAACTGCTTGTCCCGATTTTTAAAAATGGAGAATGTGTTTATGATTCCCCTTCTACGGAGGAAATCCGGACTTATTGTAAACAACAAGTGGACTTGCAGTGGGACGAGGTAAAACGTTTTGAAAACCCGCATAACTATTATGTCGATCTCTCCCAAAAGCTGTGGGATATCCGCCAGAAGCTTTTGAGTGAAAACAGGAAATAGAAAAATCCCCTGGGCTGTAAGTCCAGGGGATTTTAAAATTATAATTTATTCCAGGGGTTCCTCTGTGTTGGATTTTATATCGGATAGTACTTCGCTGATATCTATAATTTTTTTCTGAATCGGTCGAATTTCCAGTTCCCGCGCAGCTTTGGACAGGGAGTTTGCCGCTTGCTCCAGTTCTTCCCTTTTACGGTTGTTGATTTGCAAAGAAGTGATTTGCTCTTTCAAAAGATCGTTTTCCAGCCGTTGGTGTTCCTCCTGCAATAATCGGGATGCCTGCTGGTCATGCCGTTCAATAAAATATTTGATAACATTCCAAATAGAAGGAAATTCCGTGTCTTTGAATTTACCACCGAACAAAACATGAGAATCAGGAAAACCCAAAGATAGTTATTGGCATTTGACAACCAGTTCGCCACTTGTAGAACAATATCTCCCGGAGAGTGCAAGGCAGTTTTCACAGAGATATCCTCTTTTTGGACAGTCGGCAAAAGATCGGCAAATGAATGGATGAAACTGGAAAGTGTGACAGCATTAATACTTTTTCTGGTGTCCACTTTCAGGGCAAACCAGAGATTTCCCCTCCACAGGTATATGTCATAGCAGGAACTTAAAATGGCATCCGCATACTTATTAAGGGAACTGAGGCTGTGGTTATTGAGAAGGATCGCCTTGTACAGATAGGGGTTAATGGTCTCCCTGTTATGTACCAGGGAGAGGAGTTTAATTTTCCGGCGCTTGCAATAAGGACACAGGACATTTTGTTTTTTGGTCCCCCGGGATGTCCGTACCGGAATCTCATACAGTGAAGACTGTCCGGTTTGGGGATCCAGAAAAAAGCCTTTGTTTACAGATTCCTTATCTTCCACTACGGCAATTTCCTGCATATCAGAGGAATGCCGTTTTATTTTTTCATTGACTTCCAGTTCCAGGCTCTCATTATAAATTTCCCTATTTTCCTCATAGTATTCGCCGATTTCTGCAAATGCGATCTGTTCTTTCCCTGTGATGACCGCAATATCCCCGGGTTTTAATTTCATGCAGAATTTTTCGCATTTATTGATAGCCGATCCGGGGACCTGGCTGCCATAGTGTCCTTTCAAGTCAATTTTTAGAGCTTGCTTACCTTCTTTGGAGAGAGGAAAGGTATTTTTGGTAATGGAGTTCCACCCGATGGCAATAAATCCTTGGTTGATATATTCATCAAAAAACAGCCCGTCGTTTGTACGTATCATCCAAAATTGACAACCACGCTTGACCTGAGGGATATCCATCAGAAAATCCATATTTTCCATTTTATTCAAATTCATGCCTCCCTTTTCGGAAAATGATGTAAGGCAATCAAAAAAACACTGTTTTTTTCGCCGCTATTATACCATATCCCCCAAAAGAAATCCATTTTTGATATTGTTTTTTTGTAGTCTCATGAAAAAATAGGAAACGAGTAGAAAAGGAAAACTCCGGACGCAAAATTTTGCGTCCGGAGTTTATCTATGAATTTAGTGCTTGTTTTTGATGTATTCGTCCATGGCTGCAGCAGCCTTTTTGCCTGCACCCATGGCAAGGATGACGGTTGCGGCACCTGTGACAGCGTCACCTCCGGCGAATACGCCCTCCCGAGAGGTTTGCCCGGTCTCTTCATCCGCCACAATGCAACCCCATTTATTGGTATCGAGGCCTTTGGTGGTGGATTTAATCAGCGGGTTCGGGGAAGTACCAATGGACATGATGACACAGTCAACATCCAGAACAAACTCAGAGCCCTCTTTTGGAATGGGTCTGCGTCTGCCGGAAGCGTCCGGTTCACCGAGTTCCATCTCAATGCACTTCATACCGTTTACAAATTTATGCTCGTCTCCGAGGATTTCAACCGGGTTGTTGAGGAGTTTGAAGATGATACCCTCTTCTTTTGCATGCTCAACTTCTTCTTTTCTGGCTGGAAGTTCTTCCTCAGAACGGCGGTATACGATATAGACGTTCTCCGCGCCCAGTCTTTTGGCGCAACGGGCAGCATCCATAGCCACATTTCCTCCGCCGACGACAGCGACGTTTTTCGCATGTTCAATCGGCGTGCTGCTGTCGCCCCGGTATGCTTTCATGAGGTTTGTACGGGTGAGGAACTCATTGGCAGAGTACACGCCTTTGAGGTTTTCACCAGGGATTTTCATAAAGTTTGGCAGTCCTGCACCGGAACCGATGAAGACCGCCTCAAAGCCGTCTTCAAACAACTCGTCAATGGTGATGGTCTTGCCGATGACGACGTTGGTATCTACATGAACGCCGATGGCTTTCAGGTTATCGATTTCCTTTTGGACGATCTCTTTTGGGAGCCTGAACTGCGGGATTCCATAGACCAGCACGCCGCCTGCCAGATGGAGCGCCTCGAAGATGGAAACATCGTAGCCCAGTTTCGCAAGATCGCCTGCACAGGTCAAGCCTGCCGGACCCGCACCGACAACAGCCACCTTATGACCGTTTGGCTCCGGTTTCACAGGGGCTTCCGTATTGTGCGCCATATGCCAGTCAGCGACAAAGCGCTCCAGGCGGCCGATGGCAACCGGTTCACCCTTGATGCCGCGGACACATTTGGACTCACACTGGGTTTCCTGCGGGCAGACACGTCCGCAGACGGCGGGCAGGGAACTGGATTTATTGATAATCTGATAAGCACCTTCAAAATCCTGCTCTTTAATTTTTGCAATAAAGGCGGGGATATCGATGGCCACCGGACAGCCTCCAACACAGGGTTTATGTTTGCAGCCAAGGCAACGGTTTGCCTCGTCGACTGCCTGTTCCGGGGTATATCCAAGGGCAACCTCTTCAAAATTGTGGTTGCGCACCATCGGATCCTGGACGGGCATTGGATTTTTTTTCAGGGACATATTAGGCATTGTCTTTTACCCCCTTGAACAGATTGCAGGTTTCTTCATACTGGTGACGCTCAAAGTCCTTATACATGGTTGCGCGTTCCATTGCCTCATCAAAGTCAACCAGATGGCCATCAAAATCCGGACCATCAACACAGGCAAATTTGGTTTCGCCGCCCACCGTCAGCCGGCAGCCACCACACATACCAGTACCGTCAATCATGATCGGGTTCATGCTGACAACGGTTTTGATGCCATGTTCTTTTGTGAGTTTGCAGACAAATTTCATCATAATCAGCGGGCCAATGGCAATGACTTCGTCGTACTGCTCGCCGCTTTCAATCAGTTTTTTGAGCGCGTCGGTGACAAGGCCCTTTTCTCCATAGGAACCGTCGTCCGTCATCATGACAAATTTTGTGCTTGCGGCTTTAAATTCATCTTCCAGGATGACGAGATCCTTGTTACGGAACCCAACAATGGAGTGGACTTCTGCGCCCAGATGGTGGAGTTTCTTTGCAATCGGATAGGCGATGGCACATCCGACGCCGCCACCGATGACGGCGACTTTTTTCAGGCCTTCCACATGGGACGGGACGCCCAGTGGGCCGACAAAGTCATGCAGGGAATCGCCTTCTTCCAGGTGGTTGAGTTTTTCCGTGGTGGCGCCTACAATCTGGAAAATAATTGTGACAATCCCCTTTTCACGGTCAAAATCCGCGATCGTCAAAGGGATTCGTTCACCGTTTTCGTCCACCCTCAGAATAATGAACTGCCCTGGTTCTGCCTTTTTGGCAATCAGGGGAGCGTCGATATCCATCAGCGTGACAGTCGGGTTGAGGACTTTCTTGCGGAGAATACGATACATACTTTTCAAACCTTTCCTCTTCAAATGTAGGAACAAAATGTAAAATGGGGACTGAAAAAGCAAAAGCCTGTAAGCTCCGGCGATGGGACACCATCGCCGGTTTTCCACATTCATGGAAGGCTACAGACTTCTACTGAAACCGATTTAATTGTAATGTACTTATGGTTAGAAGTCAACCTCGGTGTCATAGTAGCAGCACTTGAGGAGCTTCTCCATTTCTTCCTGGCTCGGCTGACGCGGGTTGGAACCAGTGCAAGCATCGCTAATGGCGTTCTTTGCAATTTCAGGCAGTCTTTCCAGGAAAACGTTCTCCGGAACAAAGCCGTTCTCGGTCGGATAGCTGTCAGCACCATAGTTCTTGATGCAGTGCGGGATGTTCAGGTCATCATTCATCTTTCTCAGATATTTAATGAGCAGCTGAACTTTCTCGTCGTCGCTGTTTCCACCAAGGCCCATGAAGTCCGCAATCACGCCATAGCGTTTCTTAGCGGTCTCGTCCTTTGCGTTAAATGCGATAACCTTCGGCAGGTACATTGCGTTTGCAGCGCCGTGGATAATGTGTGCGCCGTAGTCAGCGAAAGCAGCGCCGGTCTTATGAGCCATGGAGTGGACAATACCAAGCAGGGCGTTAGAGAATGCCATACCAGCAAGGCACTGTGCGTTGTGCATGCTGTCTCTCTTAGCCATATCGCCGTTATAAGAGCCAACCAAATCGTTTTGAATCATCTTGATGGCATGCAGAGCAAGAGGATCGGAGTAATCGCAGTTTGCAGTGGAGACATAGGCCTCAATTGCATGGGTCATAGCGTCCATACCGGTGTGTGCAACGAGTTTCTTCGGCATGGTCTCTGCGAGTTCCGGATCAACAATGGCAACATCCGGAGTGATCTCAAAGTCAGCGATTGGGTATTTAATGCCCTTATTATAATCGGTGATGATGGAGAAAGCGGTGACTTCGGTTGCAGTACCGGAAGTAGAGGAGACTGCGCAGAAATGCGCTTTGGTTCTCAGTTTTGGAAGGCCAAATACTTTGCACATATCCTCGAAAGTTACTTCAGGATACTCATATTTAATCCACATTGCTTTTGCGGCGTCAATTGGGGAGCCGCCGCCGATGGCAACGATCCAGTCCGGCTGGAATTTCTGCATAGCTTCTGCGCCCTTCATAACGGTCTCGACAGAAGGATCTGCTTCGATACCCTCAAAGAGTTCTACTTCCATGCCAGCTTCTTTCAGATAAGAAACTGCTTTGTCAAGGAAGCCGAACTTTTTCATGGAGCCGCCGCCGACACAGACGATTGCTCTCTTTCCTTCCAAGGTCTTGAGAGCTTCCAATGCTCCTTTGCCATGGTAAATGTCTCTTGGTAATGTGAAACGCATGGGAAATTCCTCCTTTTATTTTGCAACATAAACAAACTGAAAAATCGCACATTCCCATAAGAATGTGTTATACTATAGAAAAGCAACGGATACCGGAACATGCTTGCCATCCCTGTTACCCACAGTTCCTTTGCTCTTCGTTATTATTTTATCATAGTCGAATTTTGTAGGGTAATCTTTTTTTGATATGGCCGGTATATTTAAAAAGGAATGGAGGATATCCATGAACCTGTCCCATCTGAAATATGTCCTGGAAGTGGGAAAAACCAATTCAATTACCAGGGCGGCGCACAATCTGTATATGGGCCAGCCAAACCTGAGCAAGGCCATTAAAGAACTGGAAAGTGAAATTGGAATTACTATTTTTAAACGGACGGCACAGGGGGTACAGCCTACCCGGAAGGGAAGAGAATTTTTGGAATATGCAAGTACGATTCTTTCCCAGGTCAATGAGTTGGAATCCATGTACAAGCGTCCGTATGCGTCAGAATCGGTGGAATTTGCCTTTTCTGTTCCCAGGGCCACCTATGTTTCCGTGACGGCGGCGGATTTTATTGCGGAGTACGCAGACAAGCCCCATGTTAACATCTACTTTAAAGAGACAAGTGCTATGGGGGCCATCAATGACGTCGCTTCAGGAGAATCGGATTTTGGCATTGTCCGCTACCAGAGCATCTATGAGGAATATTTTCTGGGGAGTATCCAGGACAGGGGGCTTTCTCAGGAATTGGTCAGCGAATTTACAACTGTTCTGCTGATGTCAAAGGATCACCCGCTTGCTTCTTATGAAAATGTATCGTTCCACATGCTCAGTGGATATCCGGAAATTGTACAAGGAGATTTTAAGGTGCCATCCGTCCCACTTTCCCAAATTCAGCGAGGAGCGAGCTTTCAATCCCATGCCAAACGGATTTATGTATATGACCGCGGCAGCCAGTATGATATTTTGCAGCGAGTACCGGGATCCTTTATGTGGGTTTCTCCCATTCCTGAGGAATATTTACAGCAGCATGCGCTGGTTACAAAGAAATGCCAGCTTCCCAGCATGCTGCACAGGGACATTGTCATTTATCCCAAAAGGGAGCCGCTTTCTGAATACGGAAAACGCTTTGTCGAATTGCTGCGAAAGTCTACAGTCGAATAAAGAGTAAGAGAGGATATTACAAGGAACCTCCCAGGTATTCAGGGATTTGGATGTGAATGGGTTGTTGGCGCTTCTATTCCCATTTGATAGACATAGATGTGCCGCTTACGATTTCTCTGCATGTTCTGGAAAGGTTCCAATAAAGCAGCTGAATAGAAAATAACCAAGCCGCCGAATAAAATTCGGCGGCTTGGTTATTTTCGTAGACGATTCGACTCCGCTTGCGAATGAAGTAAATAGTACCTTATCATACGACTTTTCAGCATATGATGATAGGAACTTTCATACCAGCGGGCTGGAAATTATGTTATAATTAATTTGAGAGAAGATGTTGGTTTTGGCAGTTTCTAATGACGAATTTGTTATTAAAAGAGTGGGAGTCGTTCGTTTTATTAATGAAATCAGGAGGGATGCTATGTTTGAGGTGAAGGGGTACCAGGTTTATCAGATGGATGCAGCGAATCGTCCAGTAATCCGGGTTCCGGATAACACGGCGGTGGTTTTCCATACGCTCGACTGTTATGGCGGACAGATTACTGAGAATTCAGCTATGTTAGATACCTTGGATTGGAAACGTATCAACCCTGCGGCGGGGCCTGTCTATGTAGAAGGAGCGATGCCGGGGGACGTCCTAAAAATTTATGTTGAAAATATTGTAGTCGGCAAACAGGGAGTGATGGCTGCGATTCCGGGAAACGGCGTTTTAGGAAATCTGATACAAATTCCCAAAGTTCGTATAATGCCGGTAGAACATGGGAGAATCCGGTTTAATGACAATATTTCCATTCCCTGCGACCCCATGATTGGGGTGATTGGTGTGGCGCCAAAGGAAGGGGCTATTCCCTGTGGTATCCCGGGAAGCCATGGAGGGAATATGGATAATGCCAAAATAAAAAAAGGCTCCATCCTATATCTTCCGGTGTTCCATAAAGGGGCTCTGCTCTCGATTGGAGATGTGCATGCCTCTATGGGCGATGGGGAGATTATGGTAACTGGAGTGGAAATTCCAGCCAGGGTAGCAGTCTATGTGGAGATCCTAAAAGACTGTTGCGTGGAAACCCCTATGCTGGAAGATGCTTCGCACCTTTATACAATTGCCTCTCATGAGGACTTGGAACAGGCGGTGATCCTGGCAACAAGGGCCATGAATCAAGTGATTCAGAGACAGCTTGGCCTGTCGCTGGAAGACGCCGGTATGCTGATGAGTGCAGCAGGGGATTTACAGTTTTGCCAGGTAGTCGACCCCAAGCAAACGGTTCGGTTTGCCATGTCAAAGACAATTCTTCCTTCTCTGTTTTAAGGACGCCGTACTTGACAACTATTACGAAGAATGATATATTTATTTTAACAATATATCATTTGTTGATATAAAAGGCGTTGTGAGAGGAGGTTTCCCCATGGCGGAAGTGGAAAAACTGATTGCAAGCTATCTCCCGATGTCCGAACCAAGTTTTTTGGTGCTGTATAGTCTGCTTCATGAAAATCATGGATATGGAATTATGCAGAATGCATCGCGTTTGACACAGGGAAGGGTCAATCTGGGCGCAGGGACTGTTTATACAATTCTATATAAGATGGAAAATGACGGGCTCATCCAGGTAACACGGGAAGTAGAGCGCAGGAAGTTGTATTGCATTACGCCGATTGGAAAAAAAGTCCTGTCGGCAGAAATGGAACGAATTATCCAGCTGTATGGCATTATACAGCAAACGGAAGGGTAACCTTGTATCAGAGCTAATGGAGGGAGGAAATAAACAATGCCTGAATTTTTTAGTAATCAGTGGATGCCGTTTTTTTGGCTGATTTTAGCAATTGTGCTCGGCGTCGTGGAAGCGGCCAGTATTCAATTGGTAGCAATTTGGTTTGCTATCGGCGCAGTAGTCACTATTATCCCCGCCGTTATGGATGCATCCCTGTTTGTACAATTGATTGTATTTGTGGCGGCAAGTACGTTGCTGCTCATCTGTACCCGCCCGTTTGCTAAGAAATTCTTGAGTGTTAAAAAGACAAAGACCAATGCGGACAGCGTGATAGGCCAGGTGGGTGTAGTCATCCATCGGATTGACAACGCCGCGGGCACAGGCCGAGTATTTGTCGGCGGACTGGACTGGGCCGCACAATCGGAGGACGGAGAACCGATTGAGGAAAAGGAACAGGTGGTTGTCAATCGTATTGATGGGGTAAAAGTGATTGTGGAACGGTTAATATGATGAAATGTTGATTTTAGGTAAAGATTTTCATAAAATCCAGCGGAAGCGCTGTATTTTCATCTTTACTATGGTAAACTAAAGGAAATATATTTAGGAGGGTATGTCTTATGCCTACAGGGTTAACAGTCGGATTTATTGTAATTATCCTATTGATTGTCGTGCTCCTGATTATGCTGGTATCCAACATAAAAATTGTTCCGCAGGCGACTGTCTATGTTGTCGAGCGTCTGGGCGCCTATTATGCCACTTGGGAAACCGGACTCCATTTTAAAGTACCATTCATTGACCGTGTGGCAAAGAGGGTTTCCATGAAAGAGCAGGTTGTGGATTTTAAACCGCAGCCAGTTATTACAAGGGATAATGTTACCATGCAGATTGACACCGTAGTCTTTTACCAGGTTACCGATGCAAAGATGTTTACCTATGGTGTGGAACGCCCGCTTTCTGCCATTGAAAATCTCTCCGCCACTACGCTGAGAAACATCATTGGCGAGATGGAACTTGACAACACATTGACTTCCCGCGATGTTATCAATACCAAGATTACCACGATTTTGGATACTGCAACCGATAAGTGGGGAATCAAGGTCAATCGTGTGGAACTGAAAAACATCCTTCCTCCGCGTGAAATCCAGGATGCAATGGAAAAGCAGATGAAAGCGGAGCGCGAGCGGCGTGAGGCTATACTCCGTGCTGAAGGCGACAAGAGAAGTAAAATCCTGGTCGCAGAGGGTGAAAAAGAATCCGCCATCTTGAGAGCACAGGCAGTCAAAGCACAGAAAGTGATGGAAGCGGAAGGTGAAGCAGAGGCCATTATGATGGTGCAAAAGGCTTATGCAGACAGCTTGAAGCTGTTAAATGAAGCGGCTCCAACCGATAAGGTACTCCAGATTAAAGGATTAGAAGCTTTTGCAAAGGCGGCGGATGGAAAAGCCACTAAAATTATTATCCCGAGCGAGATTCAGTCCCTTGCCGGACTTGCAACTTCCTTTAAAGAAGTTCTGACAGATCCGCAAAAATAGCAATTACCTATAAAAATAAAAACCGGTCCGGAACGTTTCTGGGCCGGTTTTTATTGTACACTAATAAAGGAATTCTATGGCCGAATCCTTTATTCATACAGATATTTTTATTGATACTCCTGTTTTCATTTTGGGATTGGAAAATAAGGAGAAAAATTGAAATTTCCAGTGCATATTTCTCCCTGTAAAAGCAACAATAACAGTACGGTTTTATAAATGATTGTCAAAAAGATAAAAATATGTATCATCGGAGGAGAGCCACGAATGAAAGCAACTGGAATTGTAAGAAGAATTGATGACTTGGGACGTGTCGTTATCCCCAAAGAAATCCGCAGGACTATGAGAATCCGGGAAGGGGACCCGCTTGAAATTTATACAGATAACAACGGGGAAGTCATTTTTAAAAAGTATTCCCCTATTGAAGAACTTTCCACTTTTGCCTGTCAATATGCAGAAGTACTTGCAAAATCCATGGGAATGCCAGTAATTATCACCGATCGCGACCATGTTGTGGCTGCAAACGGAATCCCTAAGCGGGAGGTGCTTGAACGCCGGGTATCCGGGGAGCTAGAGGAGATTATGGAACAGCGCCGCAGCTATCAGCATTCTGGAAAAGAGGCGTTTAAGCCAGTGGAGGGGATTAGCCGAAGCGCTGCGGTCATCTATCCCATTCTATCTTCCGGAGATGTCACCGGATCGGTCATTTTGCTGGAAGGAGATGGCGGGCGCCAGGCCTCCGAAACAGAAAACAAAGCGATCCAGATTGCAGCGGACTTCCTTGGAAAGCAAATGGAAAGCTGAAAACCACAAAAACAGGAAAAAAGCTTTAAAAATGCCTGGATTTACAGGCAAAGGACTTGATTTTCAAAGAAACTTATGATAAAATATGCCAGTAAACAAGGTGACGAGTGAAAGAGTGGGGTTTCCCACTCTTTCGTTTATGTTGGAGTGATTTTTTTGGCAAAGAGCAGTCATGGAATGAATACGGTGTTGGCCGTAACAGAAATTGTCAAGCCAATTGTGGAGGGGTTGGGCCTCTCCCTTTGGGATGTCCGCTTTGAAAAAGAAGGCAGTTCCTGGTATTTACGAATTTTTATTGACCGGGACGATGCTCCGGTCGATGTGCTTGACTGTGAAAAGGTCAGCCGGGCAGTCGATGAGCCGCTTGATAAAGCGGATCCCATTAGCCAGAGCTATTACCTGGAAGTTTCCTCTCCGGGAATCGAGCGGGAACTGACCCGGAAGGAGCATTTTGAGCAGTTTTTGGGAGCGCCGGTTACACTCAAGCTCATACGGCCCGTGAATGGACAAAGGGAATTTGTTGGCGAACTGCTCTCCTATGAAGAGGGGGCTGTTACCATTAAGGTGGATGAACAAACCCAGATGACTGCTCAAAAGGGCGAAATCGCCTCGGTAAAATTGTGTGATTTTTTTGAACAGGATTATGACGACACCGACATGGGAGGACAAGGAGAATGAACACCGAATTTTTTGAAGCGCTGACAATGCTTGAAAAGGAAAAGGGGATTCCGGCGGATTACCTTTTGGAGAAAATCAAAAATGCCATTACCATTGCCGTCAAGCGGGACTATGAAGGCGCAGAAGAAGTCCGAGTGGATATCGAACCGGATAAGGAGATTTTTGAGGTTGCTGTGGGCAAAGAGGCGGTGGAAGAGGTTTTCGATCCGAAAATTGAAATCCTGCTGGAAGACGCAAGAAAAATTGACCCGCAGGCAGAACTGGAATCCATTGTCTTTGTCCCCCTGCAGACAAAAGAATTTGGCAGGATTGCCGCACAAACGGCAAAACACGTGATTCGGCAGGGAATCCGCGAAGCGGAACGCGGCCAGGCATTCCAAAAATTCCAAAAACACGATCAGGAGATTGTCTCCGCCCGTGTGATGAAACTTGACCCGAGAAGGGGCGGCATCACAGTGGAAATTGATGGCTCCGAAGCATACCTGCTCAAATCTGAACAGGTTCCCGGTGAAATTTATAAAGAGGGAGATATCATCAAAGTTTATGTGGTTGGCGTCAGCGAAACGGATCGCGGCCCGCGTATTATGATTTCCCGTACCCATCCGGGCCTTGTTAAACGCCTGTTTGAAAATGAGGTTCCGGAAATCTATGACGGACTGATTGAAGTGAAATCCATATCTCGTGAAGCTGGTTCCAGAACAAAAATTGCAGTTTGGAGCAAAGATGAAAATGTTGATGCGGTGGGCGCCTGCATTGGACCGAAGGGAATCCGTGTGGCGAAGATTGTCGAGGAGCTCGGCGGGGAAAAAATTGACGTTGTCAAATATTCAGAGGAACCGGAGCAGTTTATTGCCGCGGCTCTCTCCCCAGCAGATGTACTGGAAGTTACTATTTTGGATGAGGAAGCCCATTCCTGCCGCGTGATCGTTCCGGATACCCAGCTGTCGCTTGCCATTGGCAACAAGGGGCAGAATGCCCGTCTTGCCGCCCGGTTGACTGGGTATAAGATTGATATCAAGTCCGAATCCGATCCAATTGATGAGGAAACGGAAGCGCCTGTGGCAGAGGAAAACACAGTGCAGGAAGACAACGGGGAAACGTCTCCCTCTGTCTCGCCTATTGAATGATTTTATGGTACAATAGGAACCATACCAGTGAATAGAAAAACGCTCCAGAAACAGTTGGGGCATGAAACGGGGGATCCTTGCCAGTAGCGAGGCTCCCTGAATGGCGATAGGAAATGGAGTGGTTTGATGCAGAAAAAGCGAATTCCAATGAGGATGTGTACCGGCTGCGGGGAACAGCATCCGAAGCGGGAGCTTATCCGTGTAGTCAAGAGCCCGGAAGGGGAAATTTCATTGGACCTGACGGGACGCAAGCCCGGCAGGGGCGCTTATCTCTGCAAGAACATAGAATGCTTTCAGAAGGCGCGTAAAGCAAAGCGTTTTGAAAGGACTTTTTCGACGGCTATCAGTGATGAGATTTACGACAGACTGGAGGAGGAGCTCAAAAAGGATGGATAAGCTTTTGTCTTCCATTTCTCTGAGCAAACGGGCGGGGAAGCTCCTGCTTGGATTTGACGTCGTAAAAGGGGCTGTGTTGGAGGAAAAGGCCGCGCTTGTGCTGTTTGCATCCGACCTGTCTGACAAGACGCGCCGCTCGATGGAGAGAATTTGCGAAGAATGGAACGTACCGGCAGCCGCCCTGCCCTTTACTCTGGATGAAATCTGGATGGAAGTGGGAAAGCGGGCAGGCATACTCGCAATCAGTGATAGGGGGCTTGCAAAGTTGGTTTGCAGTAATCTTGCCCCCGCGCCAGACAAGGAGGAATGCTTATATGATGGTGAAATATAGAGTCCATGAGGTTGCAAAAGACCTGGGGGTACCAAGCAAAGATGTCATTGATCTGCTTGCAAAGCATTTTAAAGACCCGAAAAAACATATGACCGCCCTGACAGAAGAAGAGCTTAACGTGGTATTTGAACATTTTACCAAAAAATCTCAGGTGAAAAATTTTGATGAATATTTTGCTTCCGGCGCAAAGCGCGAGGAAACTCCAAAAGCAGAAGAGCTGGAAGAGAAAAAAGAGAGTGCCCAGACAAAACCTGCCGCCAAACAGCAGGGACGTCCTCAGCAGAACCGTCCTCAAAACGGCGGTACGCGCAAACAGGGCCAGCACCAGGCAAAAGGGCAGCAGAGCCAGGGACAAAACAACAGACAGGAATCTCGTTCTGCTCAACAGCAAAACCGCTCACAGAATGGTGCAAAACAGCAGGGAAATGTATCTCAACAGCCGGTGACCACCAGCACTGCTTCCGGAAAAACACTGCGCCATGTGGATACGCGGACTTCCAATGTTAACCTTGACAAGTACAACGAACACTATGAGGAAATTGCGCCGAATACTCCGGTGACAAAGAATACTCAGAAAAAGCAGAAACTCAACCAGCGTAGCGCCCAGCGTGGAAAGCCGCAGTATGCAAAACGGGAAAGCGAAGCGGAAAAACTCCGCCGTCTGGCTCTGGAAAAGGCAAAGCAGAAACCACTGAAGGTAATTCTTCCAGAAGAACTGCTTGTAGGCGAGCTTGCCTCCAAGCTGAAAGTCCCGGCAACCCAGGTCATCAAAAAGCTGATGACTCTTGGCGTAATGGCGGCGGTCAATCAGACCATTGACTTTGATACTGCTTCCCTGATTGCTGAAGAATTTGGTGCAAAGGTAGAAAAAGAAGTTATTGTCACTATTGAGGACCGCCTGATTGACGACAGTGAGGATGAAGACGTCAACCTTAAAGAACGCAGCCCGGTTGTGGTCGTTATGGGCCATGTCGACCACGGAAAAACTTCCCTGCTGGATGCCATCCGTCATGCCAATGTTACCGCAGGCGAGGCCGGTGGGATTACCCAGCATATTGGTGCTTACCGCGTCATGGTTAATGGCAAACCTATCACTTTCCTGGATACTCCAGGACATGAGGCGTTCACCTCCATGCGTGCACGCGGCGCACAGGTAACGGATATTGCAATCCTGGTGGTGGCAGCGGACGACGGTATCATGCCGCAGACCGTTGAAGCTATCAACCACGCCAAAGCAGCCGGTGTTTCTATTATCGTGGCCATCAACAAGATGGATAAACCGGAAGCCAATCCGGACAGAGTTATGCAGGAGTTGACTGAATACGAACTGGTTCCGGAGGAATGGGGCGGCGACATTATCTGCGTGCCGATTTCTGCAAAGACCCACCAGAACATTGATACCTTGCTGGAGATGGTTCAGCTGGTTGCCGATATGAAAGAGCTCAAGGCAAACCCAGATCGACTGGCAAAGGGAACGGTTATCGAGGCAAGGCTGGATAAAGGCCGCGGTCCGGTTGCAACCGTCCTTGTCCAAAACGGAACGCTGCATCAGGGCGATACCATTATTGCCGGCACTTCGGTTGGCCGCGTCCGTGTAATGCTCGATGACCAGGGGAAAAAGGTCAAAGAGGCCGGTCCCTCCGTCCCGGTGGAAATTACCGGATTGGATGAGGCGCCGAGCGCAGGCGATACCTTCAACGCGGTTGAGGACGAACGCCTTGCAAGAGAGCTTGTGGAAAAGAGAAAGCACGACGCCAAGGAAGAGCAGTTCAAGTCCTATCAAAAGGTGACTCTGGAGAACCTCTTCTCCCAGATTGAGGAAGGTGAAGTCAAGGAACTTTCCGTCATTGTCAAAGCAGATGTTCAGGGCTCTGTTGAGGCTGTCAAGCAATCTTTGGAAAAACTCTCCAATGATGAAGTCCGTGTACGCGTAATCCACGGCGCAGTCGGTGCGGTCAACGAATCTGATGTCATGTTGGCGAATGCTTCAAACGCCATTATTGTCGGCTTTAATGTCCGCCCAGATCCGACTGCACGCGATCAGGCAGAACATGATGGAGTGGATATTCATCTCTATCGGGTTATCTATGATGCCATTGATGATATTAAGTCCGCCATGAAGGGAATGCTGGCCCCAAAAATCCGCGAAGTGGAGCTTGGACGACTGGAAGTCCGCCAGGTTTACAAAATTTCCAATGTCGGTGCGGTGGCAGGCTGTTATGTCCAGTCTGGAAAGATTACCAGAGGATCCAAGATCCGGATCGTCCGCGACGGGATTATTGTTGGCGACGATGAACTCGACTCCCTCAAGAGATTTAAAGACGACGTCCGCGAGGTAGCCCAGGGCTATGAGTGTGGAATTAGCCTTCAGAAGTTTAACGATATCAAAGAAGGCGATATCTTTGAAGCGTATATTCTGGAGGAATATCAGGAAGACTAAACACAGGATACCGGCAGGCATATGCCGGGTTTTAGGGACGAATCCGCCCGCGCCGGAGTTTTCCGCGCGACGGGTTCGTCCTTATCATTTTTCAGAAGGCTCTGTCACAACAAATGGTTGATTTTTGACGAGAAATAGCGTATAATAATAGTAAGAAACAGTACCACCGAAGGAGGTAATTGGATATGCCTACTA
>CAJFSS010000003.1 GCA_904419745.1 Candidatus Pseudoruminococcus merdavium
AAAAGCCGCAGGAAAAACCCTGCGGCTTGTTTAGCTTTGTTTATAAAAGAATTTTGTCAATTTTCTCCTCTTCCCTGCGTACAAGCAAGCGCTCAATTTCTCCTACATAGGAAATATGGTAGTCTTTTGTTGGATAAACGGTTTCCGGTATGGTCTTGTCAACGAATTGCTCCGGATGAAAGGCGTCACGATATAGTTTGCGGCAGAGAAAGACGTAACTTGCCTCCTCATAATACACCGAATTTCCGTCAATGATAGGGGTAAAACCGCACTCTTTCACTTTGTCAACATCTCTTCCGGACAGGCGTCCTGCTGTTTCTAGGGATTTGTGGTAGTCCTCGTCAAAAAAGCATAAGGTAAAGGTATCGCTGTTTTCCATAAATTCATAGGTATATCGCTGAGGACGCACAAATACATTGACAATATTACGTCCCCACAGGACTCCAAAAGTTCCCCAGCTCACGGTCATCATATTGAAACCGTCGTCCTTTTTAGCACTTAACAGGCCCCATTTGTCTCCAATTAAGCGGAAAACATTGTAATCAAAATGTTTTGGATTAATTTCAAAAAATTTTGGCATAACAAATACCTCCTCAAAATATACTATGCGAAATTGCTCTTAAGAAGAGCGCTGGCTATTCTTCATCCTCGTTAAAAAAAGAAAGGTCGTCTTCTATTCCCACACTTTTGCTGAGTTCTTTATTTGTCCCGGAGATATTCCCGACGATTCGGACGCCGCCTTTTGTCGGTGCCAACAAAAAACCAACCAGAATTCCGGAAAGCAAACTGACGAGGGAAAGCAGGAAAACAGTACTTTTTTTCATTCGTGTTCCTCTTTTCTACTAATAATCTATTGTTTTATATTTCCTGAAAATTTGTAATTGAAAATAGGTCGTCCTTATGGAGTCTCAAAAGGATCTGAATAAAAATAGGGATAGTCCTTTAAAAACTTGCGAAGGACATATAATCACTGCTATGCAGTTATTATACCATAAGAAACGCTTGTAGTAAGCATAGGATTTGTAAAAAAATTTGGGCAAACTGCTAAATAATATGTAAAAATATTTCATTTATTCCAAGTTATTCTATAATTGATCCCATGGTTTTATGGAACGATAAGAGAAACTATGTTATGATACAAAAGAAAGGAGAGAGATATTTCTATGGATATCCTAGGACTGGTAAAGAAAAATAGAAGTTATCGTAAGTACAAAGAATCTGAGCCTGTTTCCAAAGAACAACTGAAAGGTTTTGTCAATGCAGCGCGTTTTACTGCGTCCAGCGTCAACCTTCAGCCTTTGCGTTATTTGTTGTCCAATGAACAGAAGACCAATCAAAAAATCTTTGCACATACAAAATGGGCGCGTCTGCTCAAGAATTATGACGGTCCAGAAATAGGAGAACGGCCATCTGCATATGTTGTTGTGGTACAGGACAAAAAGGTGGCGGAAAATACACAACGGTTTCTTGTGGATGTAGGAATAGTTTCCCAGACCATTCTGCTCGCCGCAGTGGAAGCGGGATTGGGGGGAATTATGATCCGTAATTTCGTTGCGGAGGATCTGGCACGTGACCTGGAGTTGGAGGAGCGTTATGTTCCGATGATGATCTTGGCGATCGGTGTTCCAGATGAGGAGATTATTCTGGAAGAAATAGAAGAAGGTTGTTCTACTGCCTATTACCGAGATGAAAAAAATATTCATCATGTCCCTAAACGCAGACTGGATGATATCCTTTTATAAATTATAAACATCCCCTGCATATACAATGCGGGGGATGTTTATACAATGAATAAATATAAACTATCTTACTTTTTACTTTTATAACTTCAATTTTATGAGTAAAATGAGATGTACATTGCAGATTTAAGGCGGATAATAAATAGGAACAGAGATCAATCGGCAGGATAATTTGGTGAAAGTAATAAAAAATGCATAATTAGAATATTTATGCGGTTATAGGGTTGATTTTTTAAAAAGAGAATGTATAATTATAAATACAGAAAGCAAATAAATTCATGATACATTCTCAGGAGGAATACACAATGGAAAAAAAGTATAACAAAGTGCTGCTGGCCTACTCCGGCGGGTTGGATACTTCTATTATTATCCCATGGCTTAAAGATCACTATGGATGTGAAGTCATTGCGGTGGCGGCAGATGTCGGGCAGGAGGCGGAACTCGACGGACTGGAAGAAAAGGCTATTAAAACTGGGGCTTCCAAACTCTATATTGAAGATTTGAAAGACGAACTGGTCAATGACGTTATCTTCCCATCTCTGAAAGCCGGCGCGGTTTACGAAGGAAAATATCTTCTCGGTACAGCGTTTGCAAGACCGATTATTGGAAAACGCCTGGTGGAAATTGCGAAGAAGGAGCATGTAGACGCCATTGTCCATGGCTGTACGGGAAAAGGCAACGATCAGGTGCGTTTTGAACTTGCTATTAAGGCTTTTGCACCGACCATGCCGATTATTGCCCCATGGAGAATATGGGAGCTCAAATCCCGGGATGAAGAAATTGACTATGCGATTTCCAAAAATGTCCCCATCAAATTGACCAGGGAAACGAATTATTCCAAGGATAAAAACCTCTGGCATCTCTCCCATGAGGGCCTGGATTTGGAAGACCCGGCCAATGAGCCGCAGTATAACAAAGAGGGCTTCTTGGAAATGGGTGTTTCCCCGGAACAGGCCCCGGATAAACCCACTTATATTACCATTGGTTTTGAAAA
This sequence comes from Candidatus Pseudoruminococcus merdavium, assembly GCA_904419745.1. Lineage (GTDB taxonomy): Bacteria > Bacillota > Clostridia > Oscillospirales > Ruminococcaceae > Pseudoruminococcus_B > Pseudoruminococcus_B merdavium. Next base: position 2,734 of record CAJFSS010000003.1, read on the forward strand.
GGGAATTCCTGTTTCTTTGAATGGAGAAAAAATGGATGGAGTCACCCTGATCCAGAAGCTCAACAAACTCGGCGGAGAAAATGGAATTGGCCTTGCTGACATCGTTGAGAACAGGCTGGTTGGTATGAAGTCCAGAGGGGTCTATGAGACTCCGGGCGGAACCATCCTCTACGAGGCACATGATATCCTTGAGACTATCTGTGTAGATAAAGAGACGCAACACTTCAAACAGCAGGTTGCCCTCAAGTTTGCGGATATTCTTTACAACGGCCAGTGGTATACTCCGCTGCGGGAAGCACTCTCTGCTTTTGTGGATGAAACGGAAAAGAATTGCACCGGTGAAGTCAAACTCAAACTCTATAAAGGAAATGTGATCAACGCCGGAGTGACCAGCCCCTACACCCTCTATGATGAGGAGACGGCAAGCTTTGGCGAGGACGACAACTACAATCAGAACGATTCCGCGGGCTTTATCAATCTCTTTGGTCTTCCTATCAAGGTCAAGGCAATGTTGGATGAAAAACGCGGTATGAACAAATAAACACATCCTGAGAAAAGGACAGGGGAACCATAATTTTTGTAAGGTTCCCCTGCTCCGTTTTTCAAAATCACAGTTTTTATAAAGGCGGGAGCTGTAGATGAGCGAGAAGAAAATGATGTGGGCCGGCAGGTTTTCCAAACAAATTGACAGCAGGGTGAATGATTTCAATTCCTCCATCCCCTTTGACTGCCGGATGTTTGAACAGGATATCCGGGGAAGTATTGCCCACGCCACTATGCTTGGGAAGCAGGGCATTATCCCACAGGAAGATGCGCAAAAAATTATCTGGGGATTGCAGGCCATTCGGGAAGATATTAAAACAGGAGCGCTTCCCATTGATATGGAAGCGGAAGATATCCACATGTTTGTGGAAGCGGAGCTCACCAAACGGATTGGTACAGCGGGCAAGCGCCTACATACGGCAAGGAGCCGCAATGATCAGGTAGCTCTGGATGATCGGATGTATGTCGCCGACCAAATTGACGAATTGGTTCCACTTGTCAAGGAGTTTGTCAAAACCCTGTGTGAAAAGGCGCAGGAAAACTTGCATACGGTTATGCCGGGATATACCCATTTGCAGCGTGCACAGCCGGTTACGTTTGCCCATCACCTGATGGCCTATGCCGAAATGCTTCGCCGGGATCTGGCTAGGCTGAATGATACGAAGGATCGTACCCTGGAAATGCCGCTTGGCAGCGGGGCGCTCGCCTCCACCACCTACCCAATTGACCGTCAGATGGTCTGTGATCTGCTCGGATTCCATCAGATTACCAAAAATAGTTTGGATGGGGTTTCGGACAGGGATTTTATGATTGAACTGTTAAGCACATTGTCCATCCTGATGATGCACCTCTCTCGGTTTTCCGAGGAAGTTGTGCTCTGGTGCAGCTGGGAATTTAAGTTTGTGGAACTTGACGACGCCTATGCAACCGGTTCCTCCATTATGCCGCAGAAAAAGAACCCGGATATCACCGAGCTGGTACGCGGAAAAACCGGCCGGGTATATGGCGATTTGATGACCTTACTCACGATGATGAAGGGTCTGCCCCTTGCCTATAACAAGGATATGCAAGAGGATAAGGAAGCGATGTTCGACGCTATTGATACGGCAAAAATCTGTCTTGTCACTGTGATCCCAATGGTGCGGACCATGAAAGTCCTTCCGGAGAATATGAGAAAGGCCGCAGCAAAGGGCTTTATCAATGCTACGGACTGCGCGGATTATCTCACCAAAAAGGGCGTCGCTTTCCGAGATGCTTACAAAATCACCGGACAGCTGGTGGCGCTCTGTATCCAAAAAAATACGATTTTGGAGGAACTTCCTCTGGAAGATTATCGGGCACTCAGTGAAGTCTTTGAGGAGGATATCTATCAGGCTATCAATCTGAATACCTGCGTCAATGGCAGAAATGTGCCCGGAGGCCCGGCGCCCCAGGCGGTACAGGCCCATATAAAAGATGTTGAAAAATTTATAGAGAAATAAACTGTTTTACAATATTTCTATGTAATGATTGATCGGGAACGAGGGATGATGATGGAAACTATCAAAGTAGGAATTATTGGGGCTACTGGGTACGCAGGTGTGGAACTCATCCGCTTACTGCTCGGACACCCAAAAGCAAAAATCACAGCATTGTGCTCCGTGAGTTTTGAGGGAAAACCCATCAGTGAGATCTATCCGGCGCTGTATCAGATAAACGACGACATCCTGGTGGATGAGGACACCGTCATCGATCAGTGCGATGTGGTCTTTGCTTCTGTTCCGCACGGCGTGTCGGAGCAACTTGCAGTCAAATGTCTTTCAAAGGGGAAACTCCTGATAGATTTGGGCGCGGATTTCCGCCTGCATGAGGAACAGGACTATCAGCAGTGGTATCATGGCAGTTATCAGCACCCTGAAGCCCATGCCCATGCCATCTATTCCATCCCGGAAATCACCGGCGATGCAGTCAAGTCCGCACAGGTGATTGCAAACCCGGGCTGTTACCCCACCAGCATTGCTATTGGCCTTGCTCCGGCGCTGAAAAACGGCCTTATCTCCAAAAAGGGTATTGTCATAGACTCCAAATCCGGGGTCACCGGAGCCGGCAGGGGACTTACACAAAATACCCATTACCCGGAATGTAACGAGGCGTTCGCTCCATATAAAGTCGGCACCCACCGCCATACCCCGGAAATTGAACAGATGCTCTCTGAATTAGCGGGAGAAAAACTCACTGTCACCTTTGTACCCCATCTGCTTCCGGTTAACCGGGGGATTGTTTCCACTATCTATGCGGATCTTGCAAAGGAGATTTCTGCCCAGGAAATTCATCAGATTTACCAACAGATGTACGGCAAAAAGCAGTTTGTCCGTGTACTAAAGCTCGGGGATATCCCAAACCTGAAAAATGTTCGATACTCCAATTATTGTGATGTCGGTATCTTTGTGGATGATCGGGCAAAGAAACTGATTGTTGTCTCCGCCATTGACAATATGGTCAAAGGGGCAGCGGGGCAGGCAATTCAGAATATGAACCTCAAATGCGGGATGGATGAGGACTGTGGGCTTCACCTGGTGCCGCCAGCCATTTGACAGGGGAGGAAACCAGTATGGAATTTCAAAAGATAAACGGCGGTATTTGTGCGCCGCTTGGATTTACGGCAGCGGGAATCCACTGTGGAATTAAACCGAATAACCCCAAAAAGGATCTGGCGCTTATCTTCAGCCGTGTCCCTTGTAAAGCCGCTGCGGTCTACACCACCAACAAGGTAAAGGGCGCCCCGATTACGGTGACAAAATCCCACTTGGAGGATGGGCACGTACAGGCGGTCATTGTCAATTCTGGAAATGCCAATACCTGCAATGCGGATGGAGTCCAGAAGGCAGAGCAGATGTGTTCTCTTGCAGCGAAAGAGCTGGGGATTCACGCACAGGATGTCATTGTCGCCTCCACAGGGGTCATTGGACAGCCGCTCCCCATCGAGCCGATTGCTTCCCATGTGCGGCAGCTCACTGAGGCTCTGAGTGCAGACGGCAGCACCGATGCGGCGCAGGCCATCATGACTACGGATACCCGTATTAAGGAGATTGCAGTGGAGTTTTCTGTGGATGGAACTGTCTGTCGGATTGCCGGCATTTCCAAGGGCTCCGGGATGATTCACCCGAATATGGCGACCATGCTTGGGTTTCTTACCACGGATGTGAATATCAAAAAATCCCTTCTTTCACAGGCTTTGTCAAAAGTGGCAAAGGATACATTCAACATGGTCAGTGTAGATGGGGATACTTCCACCAACGATATGGTCAGTATCATGGCTTCCGGACTTGCAGGAAATAAAAAAATTAAAGAACAAGGTACCCCGGGCTACCAGGCTTTTTATGGCGCATTGATGGGGGTCTGCACCTATCTCGCCCGTATGATGGCAAAGGATGGGGAAGGAGCTACGAAACTTATCGAGTGTAAAGTACACGGGGCGTCCAGTGATGAACAGGCCAAAATTGTGGCAAAATCTATTGTCATGTCCAACCTAACCAAGGCGGCTGTGTTTGGTGCAGACGCCAACTGGGGTCGTGTCCTGTGCGCCATCGGCTATGCACAGACGGAAGTGGATGTCCAGAAAGTGGACGTCACGTTTGAAAGTAAAGCGGGAAGCATCCTCGTCTGCCAAAACGGAGCGGGAGTTGCATTTGATGAAGCACTCGCGAAGAAAATCCTGCTCGAAGAGGAGATTGTCATTGACGTCAATCTCAACAGCGGCAAGTGTGAAAAGACCGCTTACGGCTGTGATTTGACCTATGACTATGTAAAGATCAACGGCGATTACCGGACATAAATGAAAAGTGAGGGGAACGGACATGGAGATTTCTTACAGCGACAAAGCGCAGGTATTGGCGCAGTCGCTTCCATATATTCAGAAATATTACAACAAAGTGGTTGTCATTAAGTATGGCGGCAATGCCATGAAAAGTGAAGAACTCAAGCAGGCGGTCATGAGCGATATCGTGCTGCTGTCCCTCGTCGGTATTAAGGTAGTGCTGGTACATGGCGGCGGCCCGGAAATCAATGAAATGCTCACAAAAATTGGCAAAGAATCCCGTTTTGTCGGTGGACTGCGTTATACAGATGCAGAAACCGCGGAGATTGTGCAGATGGTGCTTGCCGGCAAGGTCAACAAAAGCCTGGTCGCCCTGCTTAAAAAACACGGCGGAAGGGCGATCGGCCTGTGCGGGATGGACGCTGGGATGTTCACCTGTAAAAAGCACAATGCGGGAGAGGATATTGGTTATGTCGGAGATATTGTGGATATTGATACGAAAATTATAAGGGATTCTCTGAATAATGGATATATTCCGGTGATCGCCACCGTCGGCTGTGATGAAGAGGGGAATGTCTATAATATCAATGCAGATACGGCGGCGGCGAGCATTGCCGCCGCCCTCCATGCCGAAAACGTCATCCTAATGACGGACGTCCGCGGCCTTCTCAAAGATAAAGACGATGAGTCCACCCTGATGCCGGAAGTCAGTGTCAGTGAAGTCCCCTACCTTATCAGTCAGGGGATTATTTCCGGGGGAATGATTCCAAAAATTGAATGTTGTGTGGAGGCGGTACGCCGAGGAGTCAAGAAATCCGTCATCATTGATGGAAGGATTCCCAATTCCATCCTCATTGAAATGTTATCGGATGCCGGAATCGGCACGATGTTTTATTAAAGGAGAAACCAGCCATGTTTGAACAGCTAAAGGCACAGGATCAACAGTATATTATGAATACTTATGGACGGTTCGACGTTGCCATCAAATCCGGAAAAGGGGCTTCCTGCGAAGATTTTGACGGAAAGTCCTTTATTGATTTTGGCAGCGGAATTGGGGTAAACTCTCTGGGATACTGCCATACTGCCTGGGTACAGGCAGTCACGGCACAGGCAGGACAACTCAACCATACCTCCAATCTGTACTATACCAAGCCCTGCGGGGATTTGGCCAAAAAGCTCTGTGATTTGACCGGATATCAAAAGGTGTTTTTTGGCAATTCCGGTGCAGAGGCAAATGAAGGAGCCATAAAAATTGCCAGAAAGTACGGGATTGATCACTACGGGCCATCCCATACCAAAATCATCACTCTGGTCAATTCCTTTCATGGAAGGACAGTTACGACGTTGGCGGCAACTGGACAGGATGTATTCCATCAGTCCTTTTTTCCATTGACAGAGGGGTTTGACTATGCTCTTGCCGGGGATATTGAGGATGTCAAGACAAAGGTGGATGAAAATACGGCGGCAATCCTTGTTGAATTCATCCAGGGAGAAGGCGGGGTTCTTCCGCTGGAAAAAACCTTTGTCAAACAACTGGAAACCCTTTGTCAGGAGAAGGATATTCTCTTGATTGCAGATGAAGTACAGACCGGCGTCGGCCGTACCGGGACGTTTTACTGCTATGAACAGTACGGCGTCCATCCAAACCTTGTTACCAGCGCCAAGGGCCTTGGCGGAGGATTGCCCATTGGGGCCATTCTCGCAGATGAGAAAACCTGCAAAGTGTTTGGGGCAGGCGATCATGGTTCCACCTTTGGCGGTAATCCGATTGCATGTGCGGGGGCAAACTGCGTGGTGGATGTGGTTGGCCAGCCGGAATTCCTAGAGCAGGTTCGGCAAAAGGGCGCATATTTGAAAGAAAAGCTGAGTAAAATGCCCCATGTAAAGGATATCCGCCAGATGGGACTGATGATTGGCTTTGATTTGGATACAGGTACTTCCGCACAGGTGGCGGCAGAATGTGTCCGGGAAGGCCTGTTGGTTTTGACTGCAAAACAGGCTGTTCGTCTACTCCCGCCGCTTACCATTACTTATGAGGAAATTGATAAGGGTCTTGCTGTTCTGGAACAGGTTTTGAAGACCATCGTTTAAACGGAAAGGAGAATATCAATGAAACATCTTCTGAAAATGCTGGATTTAACTTCGATTGAGATTAAGGAGATTCTGAATCTGGCAGACCAGCTCAAATATGAAAACCAGCATGGAATCAAACACCACCGCTTGGAGGGACAGAGCCTGGGGATGATTTTCCAGAAATCCTCCACCCGTACCCGTGTTTCCTTTGAAGTCGGCATGTACCAGCTTGGAGGACAGGCGCTGTTCCTCTCCAATCGGGATTTGCAGATTGGGCGTGGAGAGCCGGTGCAGGATACCGCTCGGGTTCTCTCCCGGTACCTGGATGGGATCATGATCCGCACATTTGCCCAGCAGGAAGTGGAGGATTTGGCGCATTACGGTTCTATTCCGGTAATCAACGGCCTGACGGATTTCTGCCACCCCTGCCAGGTACTGGCGGATCTGCTCACCATTCGAGAATATAAGGGGCGCTTAAACGGCCTGAAAATGTGCTATATCGGGGATGGGAACAATATGGCAAATTCCCTGATTGTCGGCGGATTGAAAACGGATATGAAAGTCGCCATAGCGGCTCCGGCAGGTCACGAGCCGGATAAACAAGTCCTTGATTTTGCAAAGGAATACGGGGATTCCTTCACCTTGACGGATGATATTCTTGTAGCGGCAGAAGGCGCAGACGTATTACTCACCGATGTCTGGGCGTCTATGGGACAGGAAGCCGAGGCGGGGGAGCGTAAAAAAATTTTCTCCGGTTATCAAATCAACGAAAAACTACTCGAACGCGCCAATCCCGGCGCTTTGGTGCTCCATTGTCTGCCGGCGCATCGCGGAGAGGAGATCACAAACGAAGTCCTAGAAGCTCATCCCGAAATTTTTGATGAAGCGGAAAACCGTCTTCATGCACAAAAAGCGGTTATGGTCAAATTGATGGAAAAATAAAAACCATCCCCTGCCAGTTGGCAGGGGATGGTTTTTATCAGAAAAGGAAAATCCTTATTTTTCATCACAGACCTGAAAAATATAAAATTTCAGGTAATAGGAAGTTTCATCTGAAGCCCACAAAATAGGATGATCGGGACCTTGCGTCCGGTACTCCACCTGCCGTAAGCGTTTATGCGCCCCTCTTGCAGCTTCCCGGATGGTCTTGGCAAAGAGTTCCGGCACCATAAAATGGGAACACGAACAGGTGGCAAGGTATCCGCCGTCTTTGATAAGTTTCATGCCGCGCAGGTTGATTTCCCGGTAACCTTTGACCGCGTTTTTGACAGAACTGCGGGATTTTGTAAAGGCCGGCGGGTCCAGAATGACAAGGTCAAAGGATTCTCCCCGTCTCTCCAGTTCCGGAAGAAGGTCAAAGACGTCTGCGCACTGGAATTTAACGATGTCGGATAACCCGTTGAGCTCTGCGTTTTCCCGTGCCTGTGTCACGCCTAACTCAGAGGCGTCCACTCCGAGTACACTGCTGGCCCCGGCAATTCCAGCGTTGAGGGCAAAGGAACCCGTATGGGTAAAACAGTCAAGCACGCGCCCGCCTTTGCAAAAACGCTGGATGGCGCGCCGGTTATATTTCTGGTCAAGGAAAAATCCGGTTTTCTGTCCTTCTGCCACATCCACCAGGTATTTCACACCATTTTCTGTAATGGGGACTTTGGTTTCAAACGGCTCGCTGAGAAATCCCTTAAACGGTTCCATTCCCTCCCGGCGTCGTACTTTGGCGTCGCTGCGCTCATAGATCCCACGGATATGGACGCCGTCTTTTTCCATTACTTCACATAACAGACGGAGGATTGTTCTTTTCAGCCGGTCAATGCCAAGCGCCAAAGATTCCACGACCAGCACGTCGGAAAACTTGTCCACCACCAATCCGGGGAGGAAATCCGCTTCGCCAAAGATAACCCTGCAACTGTCTGTTTCCCCAACCACTTTCCGGTAATCCCAGGCTGCCTGGACTCTCCCGCGCAGGAAGGCCTCGTCTACAGTAGTATCCGCCTTGCGGGAGAGCATCCTCACTGTAATTTTCGAACGTCGGTTTAAAAAGCCCACGCCCATGGGGTAACCGTCAAAATCCAGTACGTTCACCAGGCCGCCGTCTTCCGCGTCCCCGGTGATCTCTGCGATTTCATTGTCATAAATCCATGCGCCGCCCGCTTTCAGTGTGCGTCCTTCTCCCTTTTTTAAGTGCACGGAAGCTTTCTGCATATTGCCGTTCCCTTTCTGGTTTGAGTTTTTTCCATTATAATGCAAGGAACAAAAAAGTGCAATCACTTTCCTTGTAGGGGATGGGGTGGTATACTGGACAACAGGAAAAGAAATGGAATGGGGACGGGAAAGCAAAAAGGGGTAGTTTTTCATGCAGCATATTTTTCTAGATTTTGAAATGAACCAGATTCCAAGGGCAGACAGACCGGAGGGAAGTCGGATGCACAGTGAGATTGTGGAAATCGGGGCGGTCAAACTGGATAAGGACTACCAACAGATTGACCGTTTTTCCTGTTATGTCAGGCCGGAACGTGCACCCATCTGTAAAAAGTGTACGGAACTCACTGGGATTACGGATGAAACAGTGAAAAATGCAAAACCACTCGCGCAGGCACTCGAAGAATTTATTTCCTGGATCGGGGAAGGCCAAGTGCGCATTTATTCTTGGAGCAATACGGATTTGCGGCAACTAAAAACCGAGTGCCGGGAAAAGGGAATTTATCCGAATGGGTTAGAACCCCCATTTCGGCGGTGGATGGATTTCCAGCGTATTTACACCCGGTTAATGGGCCTGTCCAATCGCTCAAGGCTTTCGTTGAAAAATGCCATTGGTACGGTGGAGGAGGATTTCTCCGGCAGCCAGCACAGTGCGGCGGACGACGCCCAAAATTCCGCTTCCCTGCTCACAATGGTGATGCGCGAACCGGAGGAATTCGCCCGCCGGACAAGAGTAATTACCCAGTCGGTCAATAATAAGCATCTGCAGCAATCCACGCTTGGGGATATGTTTCCCGGACTGCTCGGCGCTTTTTCAGAGCAAAAATAAAGGGAAAGAAAATGCTGTTTTGATAAGGAGGAAAAGATGGATGAGTATGCAAGGAAAAGTATGTGTGGTCACTGGAGGGGCTCTAGGAATTGGGCAATGCCTGACCAGAGAATTTGCCAAGCGGGGTTGCAAAATTGCCTTTTTGGATAAGGATCGTGCCGCTGGGGAGAAAAACTTGGACTGGCTCCATGCCCATGGCTTTGAAGCCCTGTTTGTCCATGGGGACGCAGGAAAACAGCAGGATTTAGAACGGTTCGCCCACAATGTTACGAGTCACTATGGACAGGTGGATATCCTGCTCAACAACGCCTGCTTTTCAAACCGTGGACTGCAAAGCGCCTGTGGATATGAGGATTTTTTGGAAGTACTGCGCGTCGGCGTGGCAGCGCCTTATTATCTGACGCAGCTGTTTTTGCCAGTATTTACACCATATGCGAGCATTGTGAATCTGTCGTCCACCCGTGCCCGTCAGTCCCAGGCGGATACGGAAAGTTATACCGCCGCCAAAGGAGGAATTTCTGCGCTCACCCATGCCATGGCAGTCAGTCTTTCCGGAAAAGTGAGGGTCAATTCCATCTCCCCGGGCTGGATTGAAACGCAGGGAACCAGGGAGGAAACATTCTGTCCACAATACAGCAAAGGGGATCTCCTTCAACATCCATCCGCCAGAGTGGGTACTCCAGAGGATATTGCCCGTGCCGCTCTGTTTTTGTGTGAGGAGGAAAATGACTTTATCAACGCCGCCGATCTCGTGGTGGACGGCGGGATGTCCCACCTGATGGTCTACCATGCGGACAAGGGATGGGAATACCATCCGGATTTCCATGAGTAAGGAAAAACAACCCGGCGCCTATCTGCTGCGGTGTGCGGACGGTTCCCTCTATGCTGGCTGGACGAACGATATTGAACAGCGGCTCCTCTGCCATAACCGGGGACGCGGGTCAAAGTACACCCGTTCCCGCCTGCCCGTCACATTAGCATATTGGAAAGAGTGCGCAGACCGGTCGGAAGCCATGCAACTGGAAGCGCGCCTTAAACAGATGAGCAGGGCGCAGAAACTCGCCCTGATTGAACATAATTCAGTTTAGAAAGTGCAACAAATCTTTTCACCGTTTCTTATCCGGCCTGTGAAAAGATTTCACCTGAAAGATCCTGCGTTTCGGTATAAGGAAAATGTTTCCCGTTCATACTAGGATAGAAATTTTTTTCGGGAGGCAAGAACATGGATTTTGAAAACAGCAGGACAAAGGCAAATTTGTATTCCGCATTTGCAGGGGAATCCCAGGCAAGGACAAAGTACAATGTCTATGCGGATCAGGCTAGAAAAGAGGGATATCAGCACCTGGGCGACCTCTTCGATACCACTGCGGCAAATGAATGGGCACATGCGACCATGTGGCTCAAGCATATCAACGGCGGGGCAATCAAATCTACCACGGACAACCTGGTAGACGCTATGGCAGGAGAGCATTTTGAGTGGTCGGAGATGTATAAAGAGTATGCCCAGGTGGCCAAGGAAGAAGGCTTTACCCAGATTGCAGCGGAGTTTGAACTGGTTGCAGGCATTGAAAAAATGCATGAAGACCGTTACCGGAAAATGAGCGACGATTTGAAACAGCAGATGGTTTTCAAAAAGCCCACTTCCGTATCCTGGATATGCCGTAATTGCGGTTATGTCTATGAAGGGGCGGAGGCTCCAAAAATCTGCCCTGTATGTAAATACCCACAAGCGTTCTTTGAAGTCAAATGTGAAGCATAAAACCAATCCCCGGACAATTGTCCGGGGATTGGTTTTATGCTTGCTGTAATCTTGATTTTCCAGGAATGAAACAGTACAATACCAATAGGGCTGGCTTTTGCCGCCCTGTTTTTACGGGGGAAATAATATGGAAGGAAATATAAGGGCAAATTTAAAACCGGGAATGACAGTGGATATTGTGCTCAAAGCAGATCAGCGTACGGGCAAGCTGACCAGAGGGCATGTTAAGCGGATTTTGACAAAAAGCCCCACCCACCCGCATGGGATCAAGGTGATGCTTGAAGAACAGGATATGGTCGGCAGGGTACAGAAGATTATCAAGGAGGAATAGCATGATTTTTTTGTGGTATCCGAAATGCAGTACTTGCAAAAAGGCGGCAAACTGGCTCAAAGATCAGGAAATTGAATTTTCTGCCAGAGATATCAAGGAGGAAAACCCGACTGTAGAGGAATTACGGGAATGGTACCATAAAAGCGGCTTGCCTTTAAAAAAGTTTTTCAATACAAGCGGGCTTCTCTATAAATCTATGAACCTTAAAGAAAAGCTCCCTCAAATGGAGGAGGAAGAACAGCTTGCCCTATTGGCTTCGGACGGGATGCTTGTCAAACGTCCAATTCTTGTCCGTGGGGAAACGATCCTTGTTGGATTCCGGCCGGCAGAATGGGAAGTTCAGCTCAAAGGATGAGAAAACCGTTGAAACAGAAAGAGAATGTGCTTCAAATAATGGGAAAAGCCGCGCAGAAGCTACTTGCCCTCGGTCTGTTGGTGGTTTTCCTCACGGGATGTTCTACGCCGGAGAACGCGAGCATGGAAGACCGAGAGGTCATGGGGATGAATATGACCTATTTTGACGGACAAATGGATATTTCTGTCCATGGAGGGGTTTTTCTCGCGCAGGGAGAGCCCGTCTCCTTTACTGCTTCCACACAGACTCTCAGCCAAGTGATTGCTCCTCAGTGGCGTATTGAGCCGCAAGGTGCAGCCATGATTGTACAGCAACAAACGGAGGGAAATATATCTCGGGTAATTGTACAGGCAGATGCCCCCGCGCAGTTTGAACTTATCGCCTATGCGGGAACCCAGCAGGCGGTTGCCAAAATCCAGGTACATGTAACAGATGAGCAATTTGATGCGCTGGTACAGCGGGCGTCCGGGCTTCCAGAAGAAAAATCCAGAAAAAAATTACTCTCACAGGCACAGAAAATTGACGGGACTGGAGAAAAAATGACCCGTCTGTACTATGAATTAGAGGAAGCCTGCCGATGAACAAAACCCCGCCGGATCGTTCCAGCGGGGTTTGTATTCAAGATAGTTACAGGGTTTCCGGTTCTGGATACTCCACGCCAAATGTTTCGACGGTCACAGATTCCATGATTTCGTCGTTATAGGGTTTATCGGCATGGTTGCGGTTGACAGAGACAATTCTCTGGGCTTCTTCGATTCCCTCAATGACTTTGCCAAATGCGGCATACTGCCCATCCAAATGGGGAGCGTCATCGACCATGATGAAAAACTGTGAGCCGGCGCTGTCCGGATGGGAGGAACGTGCCATGGAAATTACTCCGGTGGTGTGCTTGAGATTGTTTTCAAACCCATTTGCGGAAAATTCCCCTTTGATGCGGTAGCCAGGCCCTCCGATGCCGATTCCCTGTGGATCTCCGCCTTGAATCATAAAGCCGGGGATAACGCGGTGGAAAATCACTCCATCATAAAAGCCCTTTTTTACCAGGGAAATAAAATTGTTGACGGTATTGGGGGCGATTTCCGGATACAGTTCAACTTTGATTGTGCCGCCGGATTTCATCTGAATGGTTACAATTGGATTTGGCATAAACATGCCCCTTTCTTGATTTTTTCTGGGAGTACTCCATCTTGTACGGGCAAAAGTCCTGACAAGTTTGTATGGCAGTGCCATGACGCCTTGACAGGAGTACCATCCCGTTCACAAGCATTATTATAACACAGCCTCTGGATAGGACAACAGCAATTTGAATTGGAAATGAAAATCCTGTATCTCCATCTTTCCGTTCAGAGGATGATTTTCCATTGTGTTTAAAAAACCACTGTGATGGAATTATGAGCAATTTCCTCTGGAATTCCTGTCAAATACCGTGTTCGGATCCCTGATTATTTTCTCGGTGGATAATCTTAAGCGAAAGAACATACAGGGAAGTGGGGAAATCCGATTTGTGAAATAGCTATGGAAACCGGATGTAGGAGAAACTGATTTTAAAAAGATACAAAAAGGGAATGAACAGCGTGGCAAGAAATGAAAATAAGATTTTTGGACATTATCGTTTAAAAAAAGAAGATGAACGTGCTGCTTTATCGCGCTCATCAAGCCTTGAATTCCATTATACAAAAAAACATTTACAATCACTGATCAAAGCGACTGATAGAGTACTTGAGGTTGGCTGTGCCACAGGATATTATGGTTTTCATTTTGCTGATAAATGCCGAGAATATTTGGGAATTGATATCGTTCCAGATCATATCAACTTATTTCGGGAAAAAATAGCTGAAAGCCAGATTAAAAATATTTCGTGTCAAATTGGCGATGCCACGAACTTACATGGGATAGAAAATAATAGTTTCGATGTGGTCTTGTGCCTGGGGCCCATGTACCATTTACCGCCAGATGAAAGGGAATTGGTTTTTGCAGAATGTGCCAGAGTGTGTAAAACGGGGGGCATCATTGCTTTTGCTTATATCAATAAAATAGGGGTTTATGCCGGCGCATGTATTATGGATAGTTGTTATCCAAATGAGCAGGCAAATAGATGCGTTCTGGAAAACGGTACAGATGATTTAAAGCCGGGCGTATTCTTCTATACCACACCGGAGGAAATGAATGCAACTGCAATAAAATATGGACTAAGCAAGATCAAAAACCTTGGAACCGATTTTTTTATAACCATGAACCTTGTTAATGCAATGAGTGATGAGGAGTTTGAACTTATGCGCCCACTTTATGATCAAATGACAAGTTATGAGAGTTGTACGGGTATGGCAAACCATGCTTTGATGGTATGTAGAAAGAATGTATGAAACTGACAATGTATGTTTTAATATGTCCATGATTTTTATATCTTCAAATATTATATTTTTTTCTCAAGCATATTGCTAATAGTAATCAAAATAATAGGCTGAACTGTAATAATGACCCCAGTAACAATTGCTGGAATTGCATAATCTAAACAAATAAATATGACGGTTGCTAAACCCAATAGTGTGGTATTAATCATATTTGTTACATTTCCTGCTTTTTCTTTGATCATAATATTACGTTCGTCCATAATACTGATTTTGTAATCAGCATCATTTTTTAACATTTTGTTATGCAAAACTTGAACATGAGAAACACCAAAAACCGCACTAAATAAAATCGCAAGTCCAATATCTACCATTTTGGGAAAATCTGCAAAAAGCATGGTAAGGACTAACAATAATGAAATGATATAACCAATGTACCAAATTTGATATTTATTTTTCATCTTCATTTTCCTCCTCATAGATAAAGATTTCTTCAATGTTCATATGGAAGTATCTTGCGATTTTAAAAGCTAAGATAATAGAGGGATTATATCGTCCATTTTCTAAAGAACCTATTGTTTGGCGAGATACTTCTAGTGCAGAAGCTAAATCTTCTTGTTTAATACCTCTTTGCTTTCACAATTCTTCTAACCGATTTTTCAAAATATCCCCTTTTCTATGGAAAGTAAACTTTCCATATCTTTATTATAACAAAAATAACGTTCATGTCAAGTATGCTTTCCATTTTTACTAATCATCCTACAATCTTCTAGTTGCTATCCTTATGAAGCGTCAGCTCATACTGTGATACCTGTGTTGCCTTTGTCTGGTTGTCAAGGCTGATAGCGTTCTGTACTCAACCGTCAGAAAACAAAAGATGTGCAAAGTCATCGTCCGTAAAGCTGTCGATATGGTCGGCAATGTTGTGGGCAATCGCCGTGTCCTTTCTGCATAGCTCGTCTATCACATGGAGAAGTCCTCGCTGATCGCTCTGGGTCACGGCTCGCACGCTTTTCTAAGGACGGGGAACTTCTCACTTTCCTTAGAGGAAATCCCTGTAAGGAATGTGAGAATGTCTATCGTCAGACTTTCAGCGTCCTTGTGGATATAGAAAAAGCCGTCCATTTCTGAACGGCTGGAAATAGAAAAGGAACACCTGTCTGGGCGTTCCATAATCTACTTGCGATATTCAATTTTTAGTTTTTAAATACTGATATGCTGTACCATGTCTCGGCATAGCTGGGATTTACCCTCGTATCAAAGCTCAATCCGTAGTAGTAAATTGGTAGTATTTCAGTGTTCTAAGCCCCTAAATATGGCGTAAAATCAAGGATTTTGATAGATAACCTGTGAAAATATTTTAAAATAGTAGGGAATCTGTCAGCACAAATAATGGTGCTGAGCAGATGCCACAAGCGGTGATTTTTTGAGGAAAATCATCTAATCGAAACAAAAATATTGTTTTTATGCGGACTTGAGAAATTTGATACCCTGTCGCCAACAAACATAGTCCAGCCATTTCTCTTTGCTTTTTTAAAATAAACCCAGTCGAGACGCCTCTCTTTCAACAGCGTCTCGACTGGGTTTTAGTATCAAGAATTTTCTGTTTTTCCAATGGGGTTTCTTGCTGTAAAATGACATGCAGCTGCTAGACAAATGGAATGTTGACAACACGCATGTAGTGAGGAGAGACTGTTCACAGCATATGCCCATTTACAAGAAAAAACCATGTCATGAGAGGATGGTTATCATCTGGGGAAACTTGCTGACCGGATTGCGCTTTTTTAAGATTTCCTACGGAAAATAAAGTTTGAAAAAATTAAAGCGTCAGCGTCCCGCTTTCATCTTCCACCAGGATAAGAATCCTCTCTTCTTCCCCAGTCTGTGTATCAATATAGACCAGGACGTTCTCACCGCCGCTTCCCTCGCATAGAAATTCATAGCAGTAAGCCTCATTAAGCCCATCGGTTGGAATTACGGCCATCTGATAGTTTTTTACACTCAGTTCGCTGCTTAAAATAGCGGCGGCTTCCCCGGAAGTGAGTTTTGGCTGTTCCAAATTGCGGGCTTTATGATTGGTCAGGTATCCTCTGGCGTCGTATCCGCAGACTTTCCCTTCATCCAGGCAAACGGATACCTTGATTAAATCCGTATAACAGGTGGCTTCCCCTTCTATCGATGCAAAATTGATGGTGCATACTCCATTTGAAATTTCATAATAGGTGTTTTTCATTCCGGAAAGCCCCATGGAAGAGAGGAAACGCGCCCCAATCTGGACGGCATGGTCAACGCTGTATCTTTGTTCGCCATGTTCTTTTGAGCAAATTTTGTAAATTAAATATCCGCCTCTTTTGGAAACGGCCGCCTCTTCCGGGCCATAAACAAATCGGTAGGCGGGCATAATCCCCTCTTCTTCGGATTCCTCCATGATTTGACTGGCGTCTTCAATTCCAAAGGCTTTTGCTGCAATTTCTTTTGCCTCTTCCTTGGAAATTTCCGCTTTATCTTTCAAAACAAGGGGTTCTCTTTGGAGCAGGTGGTCGGAAAACGGACCGTCGTAAATCAGGGAAGGATAACTGACAAAATCATCTTCCAGTTCTGCAAAACCGGAGAGGTTTGCCACCTGGGTGGAACTGTCTTCCTCCACCTCCGCGGTCAAAAGCTGTTCTAAGTCCGTAATCCCCGCATCCAAGTCGCTTTTCATCTGTGTAACAGAATCATTCATCTGTTTTGCGTATTCTCCCAGGGTAACCAGGGTGTCGCGTTCTTCCTGCGTAATTTCCCCATCACCAATCACTTTTTTGGAAAGTGTCATGGAGTATTCCCCAACCTGGGACAGGAACCGGTTTGTGTTTTGAAGATGAAAATCACTGACCGGCAAACGGGAAAGACAGTTTTTGGCAATCCCAGCTTCTTTCCAAAGTTTTGCAGACAGTCCGGAAATCTGGGCAGGTGTGGAAGCGTAGCGGCTTTTTTCCAGGGTAACTGATAAACTGGAAAGGGAATCCGATAAATCAGAAAGTGCGTACTGGTATTCGTATTCCACTTGGGTTCGGAACTGTTCTTCTGCCCGGTAACTCTGTACCAAGGCGCCTGTGCATACGAGGATTCCGGCTACAAGAAAACAGACAGCACGGATTATGGCCCTTTTAGAAATTGTCATCATAATATGTTCCTCCATCGGTCATATTTGGAAAGATAACCTGCTTCGGCGAAAATTACAGGCATATTCTGCCCGGATTTTATTAAAAATATGTAAATGCTGCGTTTGTAATTGCATTACCCACCCTAAAAATGTATAATAAAAGCTGTATTTCTGCGAAAAAGCGGGAAAAAAGGCGAAAGCGGGAAGTAAAAGGTGATCCAATCGATGCTTCATTATCTGGACAATAGTGCAACCACTGCAGTAGATCCGCAGGTTGCAGATTTGATTTACAAAACCATGATCGACTGCTATGGTAATCCCTCCTCCTTGCACGACCTGGGGCTGCAGGCGGAACAGGTCGTACAGCGGGCGGCAAAGCAGATTTGTGCATGCATTGGCGCCAAGCCGGGAGAAATCTATTTCACATCCGGTGGGACGGAAGCCAATAATTTGGCGGTATTTGGGGCGGCCTATGCCAAACGGAGAACAGCAAACCGGATTGTTACCACTGCAATCGAGCATTCCTCTGTGTTAGAATCCTGTCAGCAACTGGAAAAAGAGGGATTTGAAGTGGTCTTTGTAAAACCGGAGCAGGATGGGACTCTGCTGGCGGAAAAAATTGTGGAAGCGGTCAACGACAACACTTCCCTTGTCACGGCAATGCTTGTCAACAATGAAACAGGCGCCGTGCTGGATATTGCAGAAATGGCAAAGGCTGTACACAGGAAAAATCCGGATACTCTGGTGCATTGCGATGCGGTACAGGCTTTTGGAAAACTGCCGGTTTCTGTGCGCTCGCTTGGTGTGGATTTGCTCACCGCAAGCGGGCATAAAATTCACGCGCCAAAGGGAATTGGATTTCTCTATAAATCCGCAAAGGCGCGGATTTTGCCCCGCACCTTTGGAGGAGAACAGCAAAAACGCCTGCGCCCCGGGACAGAATGTGTACCATTGATTGCAGGCCTTGGGCTTGCGGCGGAACTTTCCTGTGCAAAAATACAGGAACATACACAGAAGATCAGAGAGCTAAACGAAATGCTGCGGGAAAGGGTCTGTAAAATTCCCGAAGTTTTTCTCAATTCCCCCAGGGACGCGTCCCCTTACGTACTCAATATTTCGGCAGTAGGACTTCGTTCGGAAATTTTGCTGCATTTTCTGGAACAAAACAAAGTCTATGTTTCCAGTGGATCCGCATGCGCACAGGGGGCAAAAAGCCATGTGCTTGAAGCGATGGAGCTTGATCGCCGCCGGGTAGATAGTGCCATCCGTATAAGCTTTAGTAAATATAGTGCCAAAGAGGATGTCGAGGCATTTGCAGACAGTCTGATACTGGCCAGACAAAAACTTTTCAGGAGCAGATAAATGAAAGAGATCATACTCATTAAAAATGGAGAAATCGCATTAAAAGGACTGAATCGAGCAACTTTTGAAGATATTATGATAAAGAATATGCGCCGTCGGCTTTCCGTGCTTGGAAAATTTAAAATCACCAGGGCACAATCCACAGTTGCTGTTGAACCGGAAGATGAAGAGATTGACCTGGACGAAGCAGTGGAAATTCTCAAAAAGGTTTTTGGCATTGCAGCTATGTCCCGTGCCCTTGTCACGGAGAAAAATCTTGGAACAATCCAAAAAGATGCCGCCGAATACCTGAAGGATACCCTTTCAGAAATCCGGACATTTAAAGTAGAGGCAAAACGTTCGGACAAGAGTTTTCCCTATCAGTCTCCGGAAATTTGTCGAGAGGTTGGGGGATATCTGCTTTCAAAAAATCCTCACCTCAAGGTGGACGTCCATCATCCGGACGTCATTGTTACAGTGGAAGTCCGCGACTTTGCCGCTTATGTTCATGCCGGCGTTATCCATGGTGCGGGGGGAATTCCTATTGGTTCCAGCGGAAAGGCAATGCTGCTGATATCGGGCGGTATTGATAGCCCGGTAGCGGGATATATGATGGCAAAACGTGGTCTTATTTTGGATGCGATCCACTTTGTCAGCCCCCCTTATACCAGTGAGCGGGCCAAGTTGAAAGTTCTGGAACTTGCACAGAAGATGTGCGAATACTGTGGGACGATTAAGATGCATATTGTGCCTTTTACCCATATCCAAGAACAGATCCGGCAGCATTGCCCGGAAGATCTGTTTACAATTATTATGCGCCGTTTCATGATGCGAATTTCGCAGCGTGTGGCAAAGGCGAGTAGTTGTGAGGCACTGATTACGGGGGAGAGCATGGGACAGGTCGCCAGTCAGACGCTGAAAGCAATTGCTTGTACGGACAGAGTGTGTTCCATGCCGGTATTTAGGCCCCTGATTGGAATGGACAAAAATGAAATTATTGAAATTTCCCGTAAAATAGACACTTTTGAGACATCAATTCTTCCTTATGAGGACTGCTGTACCGTGTTTACCCCACGGCATCCGCGGACAAAGCCAAGTCTTTCTATGGTGGAACATGCGGAGGAAGTACTGGAGATCGAATCCCTGATTGAAGAGGCGGTTTCTGGAATTGAAGTGGAAACGGTACGCCTGTAACCTGCCTGGAAAGAGAGGTTTTCTATGAATGCAGAGATTATTGTAGTCGGTAGCCAGGAACGGGTAGCCGACGCGGCACTGAAAAATGCGGAGTATCTGCGCGGACAGTTAAAAAATATTGGGATTACTTTGTCCGGGCAATCCGCCGCCCTGACAAATCCGGGACGGCTGGAACGCATGTTTGCTTCCGCACTGGATCGCAGCGATGTTGTTATTATCACTGGAGGCCTTGGGGTTGAAAAGGATGATATTTCCAAAGACTGTATCTGCCAGACCTTGGGACTTTCTCTGGAGCTGAACGAAGAAGTCCTCAGCCGTGTCAAAGCCTATGTTGACCGGGCCGGGGAAAGTATGAACGAAGCCTATGTCCACCAGGCAATGTTTCCCCGCCATGCAGTCATTTTTAAAAATCAGATTGGAGTTTCCTGTGGTTTTGCCATCAAAGGGACAAATAAGCAGATCCTTCTTTTACCGGTACAGCCAGAAGAACTCACGGAAATGTTTGAATCGGAAGTTTTGCCTTTTTTGGAGCGAAACTCGTCCAATGCGACAGCAAACCATATATTAAAGCTGTCCGGACTTTCGCTTGTTGAAGTGCAGGAAAAACTTGGAGCATTGGCAGGTATGTCCAATCCATCTGTGGAAGCAGTGGAGAAAGACGGGGAAGTGTTTGTCCAAATCCATGCAATGGCAAATACCCGCCACCATGCGGAAAATGCCTGTGCTGCTGTGGTAAAACAGGTTTCCCAGTTGTTGGGTGACGCAGTGTATGGCCAGGATGAAGAGCGCCTTGAGCAGGTAGTCTGTCAAAAATTACATACTTGCGGTAAAACAGTTTCCCTATGCGAGCTTGGCAGCGCCAATGCCATTGGAAAACGGCTGCTTTCTGATAAATATGGGGTTTCTGTTCTCCTTGACAGTGGCATGAATGAACCCCTGTCCTATCTCCCTAAAAAAATTACTGACAAATACTCCCCCGTGAGTAAGGAAGCGGCCGCTTATCTGGCCAAGGCGGCAAGCGATTTGACGCAATCTTCCTTTGGCGTGGCTTTTGTGTCCCCAACGCAAAAGGCCATTTCTCTGTCGGGCAAAACACCAAAAAACCTGGTCTATGCGGCTGTCTATCAGGATGGAAAAGGATGGGTACAGGAGTTCCCTGCTACTGCACAGTCCATTGAACAGGCCGGTTCCTGGGCGTTTCAGATTCTACGACTGTGCTTAGATGGATCGGAGTCCGTCATGACGCAGGCCTATGAGGTCAATCATGCAGGCGTGCTCAAGGAGCCAAAAAATCGGAACGAACAAGGGCTGGAACAGGAAACCACAGAAAATTCCGTGGAACAACAAAAAAAGGAAAAACACAAATCCGGTAAAAAGCCCTGGTATAAAAAAGTGCTTGGATATTGTATCCCTTCCAAAAATGATTCTGTGGGGGAAATTATCCGCAAAATCTTCTTTACTTTGGGTACACTGGTTTGTATTGGATGCCTGATTTTTATTGCGGTACATTATGCGTCCTATTTTAATGCCCAAAGGCAAAATGAATCATTAAAACATCTGTTGACCGAATCCACCAGTATCCCAAGTGATTATCCGGAGAATTATTTGGAAAAGTTCGCCGGACTTTATAAAATCAATCCGGATATTGCCGGGTGGCTGGAAATTGAAAATACAGGAATTGATTATCCTGTGGTTCAGGGAGAAGATAACAACACTTACCTGGATAGAAACTTCCGGAAAAAGAAGGACAAACGCGGAACCATTTTTATGGATTATCGGAATGACGCGCGCATAAAAGGCTCCAATATGGTACTGTACGGAAGTAATTTAAATGATAGCACCATGTTCAGCAACCTGGTCAATTATAAGGAAATCAGTTACTATCAGGAACACCCGATCATTCAGTTTGATACGGTCTATGAAGAGGCTCAGTGGAAGATTATTGGTGCGTTTTTGACAACGTCTGAGGGGACGGATACCAATTCTCTCGCTTTTGGAGAATTTCTCTACCCAAGAAGCCAGGAGGACTTTGACTGGTATATCAATGAGGTTTCTATCCGTTCCTATTTGAATACTGGAGTGGATGTGGAGTTTGGTGACACACTGTTGACCCTTGCTACCCCGACTGAAGAGTTGAACAACGGATATTTTGTTGTGGTAGCCCGCCAAGTCCGGGATGGAGAGGGCGCAGAAGTTGACACGGCTGCTGCCACACAGAACACAAGTCCGCTGATGCCGGAAAGCTGGTATCTGAAGTACGGTGGAAGCGCACCGAGTGGTGTGACTGCAACACCGAACCCGCTTGGCGGATATGCAAATGTCAAAGAGAATATGTTTGGCTATGTCGATCCGGATGCGGAGCAGACGGTCTCTTCCGATGTCGAAAGCGAGGAGAGTAGTTCTCCTGAACCAGAAGATACTTCTTCCGAAGAGGAAGAGCAGACCTATACTCCTCCTGCTTCTTCTACGCCGCAGATTGCTCTGCCAGAAGAACCGGAAGAACCTTATGTCCCACCAGCTGAACCGGAAGAACCAGAAACTCCTCCTGTTTCCAGTAACACCTCATCAGAAGTGGAGAATTCGTCAACACCGGAGGAACCAGAGGAGCCAGAGGAATCAAATCCTGGGTCTGGCTCACCATCCAGTTCCCCTTCCTCAGAAACTTCATCAGATAATACAACGCAGTCATCGACAGAATAGAAAAAGCCCCTGGAATTCCAGGGGCTTTTTTACTGGCAGGGGATAGGAACTGCACAGATTCACAAAAAATCTGTGTTTTCCCATGCCCCCCTGTGGTATTATGAAAATAGAGAAAAGGAGATGTCCCATAATGGAACAGAAAAAAATAGACCGAATCAGTCAACTGTCCCGCAAACAGCGGACAGTGGGACTAACAAAGGAAGAAAAGCTGGAACAGGCACAGCTTCGGCAAGAGTACCTGCAAACTATCCGAGAGAACATAAAGGCAACCCTTGACAGGGCCTATGTTGTGGAAAAGGATGGAGCGGTTAAAAAGCTTAGACAATAAAGTAAAGGATGGACAAAGGCATGGCAATCAATAAAGTGATGAGACAGGCGCTCAAAGCGTTGTCCTATCCGGATTTGGATACCAAACACACTTATAAGTTACAGCGTGCGGCGATTAATTTGACCCATGCCCATGTTCTGCGCCCTTTTTATAAAATTTGGGATCATAAGGTGGATGCAGGCGATCATCAAATTCCTGTACGGATTTTCTCACCAGAAGTAAAAGGGGATTTCCCCGTCCTGCTGTTTTTTCATGGAGGAGGCTGGGTGACAGGGAATATTGACAGTTATGATAAAGTGTGTACCAACATGGCGCGGATTACAAAACACCGGGTTGTTTCCGTGGACTATCGTTTGGCACCGGAGTATCCCTTCCCGGCAGGCTTGCATGACTGTTATCGAGTGGCAAAAGAAATCTATAAAAATCCCTCCCTGCTTGGAATAAAAACAAACGAAATTACCCTTATCGGGGACAGCGCTGGTGGAAATCTGGCGGCTGCGGTTTCTTTGATGGCAAGAGACCGGGGAGATTTTTTACCTCACAGGCAGATCCTTATTTATCCTGCAACATACAATGATCATAGTGAGACCTCCCCTTTTCCATCTGTCCATGAAAACGGGGAAGGGTATCTGCTGACCAGCAAAAAGGTCTGTGATTATCTGGATTTGTACCAGGGAAAAGACGAGGATCGCCTGAATCCCTACTTTGCCCCACTACTTTCCAAGCATTTGGATCATCAACCGGATACCTTAATTATAACCGCAGAATATGATCCTTTGCGAGATGAAGGGGAGGCATATGGAAAAAAACTAATGCAGTTTGGAACCCATGTGAAGATGTACCGGATGCATGATGCGCTCCATGGATTTATGTCTTTAAGCCCTCGGTTTTCCCATGTAAAAAAGGCATACCGTTATATCAACCGGTTTCTCAGTGAGGAGAGAGAGGAATGAGATCTGTAAAAAGTGAAAATTGGAATAAATTAGATAATGCAGCAAAAATTTTTCCGCCGACCAGTAACGAAAGGGATACCAAAGTGTTTCGGTTTTCCTGTCAGCTCAAAGAACCTGTAGATGGACTGCTGCTACAACAGGCGCTGGACGATGTTATCGGGAAATTTCCCATATTCTGTTCCGTACTTAAACGAGGAATGTTCTGGTATTATTTAGAACATCGGGAAACACGGCCCCTTGTTTTGCCGGAACACAGGCCCCCTTGTAGTGAACTGTACGACCGCAATCGCAAGAACCTGCTGTTTGAGGTAACCCATTTTCGCCGGAGAATCAATTTGGAAATCTATCATGCCCTGTCGGATGGGACAGGGGCATTGCAATTCTTGCGCACATTGGTCTGTCGCTATCTATCTTTGGCGCATCCGGAAATCTCAGGAGATCCGGTTTCTGAACTGGATTATGATGCCTCCTCCTTTGAAAAGGGGGAGGACAGTTTTCTCAAATACTATGACCCGAAAAAGAAAGTAAAAAGGGAAAAGATGATTCGTGCTTATCAGCTAAAAGGGACTTTGCTGCCGGAAAATCGGCAGCGTGTTGTGGAAGGGACTATGCCGGTTCAACAAGTCCTCCGCGCTGCAAAATCCCATGGGGCGACCTTGACAGAATATCTCTGTGCGCTGATGCTCTTGGCAATCGCCAAACAAATGCCAGTAACAGCGCGCCGCAAACCAGTTTCCTTGGATGTTCCCATTAATTTGCGTAATTATTACGAATCTGCAACAGCAAGGAATTTTTTCGGCGTCATGCAGGTGCGTTGTCGGTTTGAACGGCAAGAAGATCTAGTCCTGGAACCAGTGCTAGCCTGCGTGAAACAAACTTTTCAGCGGGAATTGGCCAAGGATAAAATCGAAGAGAGAATGATCCAGCTTTCAGCGATGGAACACAATGTGGTGGCAAGGGCGGTTCCTCTCCCCATAAAGGATATGGTGCTTGGTTTTGCCAGCAAATATGCGAGAGTCGCAACTACGGGTTCTCTATCCAATGTGGGGAGCATTACAATGCCAGAATGTGTACAGTCTTATATCGACCGTTTTGATTTGATGACAGGGACGGATAAGATCCAGGCATGTGTTTGTTCTTATCTTGAACAATTGACAATCACTTTCATGAGCGGATTTGCCTCTACAGAAGTACAAAAACACTTTTTCCGAATGTTATCTGCGGAGGGGATCCCAGTGTGTATTGAAACTTCTCCCATGCCTGAAATTGAGGAGGGATAAGGATGAAAACCTGTGAAAAATGTAGAATTACCGTTGGGGCAAATCGAGAGTTTTGCCCGCTTTGCCAACGAAAACTCTCGGGAGAAGCAGAACAGGGCCAGGAAGAAATTTTTCCGCATTTGCCCTTCTATTATAAGCAGTACCATTTGTTTTTTCGTATCCTGATATTTGCGTCAATAACGGCTGGGGCAGTATCACTGTTGACAAACTTTCTGATACCCACTAGGATCTGGTGGTCTTTGATTGTTATTGCAGGAATTGTGTGTATGTGGATGATCCTTGCAACGGCTATCAAAAAAAGGCACAATATTACAAAGGGAGTCTTATCTCTGGCTGTGCTGATTTCTGTTTGTACTGGGGCTATCGATTATTCGACAGGATTTTACCGTTGGTCTGTCAACTATGTTATTCCAATATTACTTTTATTTGCAATGCTTGCCATTGTAATTTTAGCCCGCGTGCTGCACAGCCGTACGGAAGATTACCTGATTTACCTGATTGTCAATGGACTGTTTGGCCTGGTACCGCTGCTATTCCTTCTTTTGGGATGGATAACTGTACGTTGGCCTTCCTTGTGCTGTATTATGGTAAGTTTTTTATCATTGGCTGGCATTTTTGTGTTTTCCAAAATGGATCCAAGAGCGGAATTGAAAAAGAGATTACACATATAATGGCTGGCTCATTTTATACGGTCACAAATTTAGTTTTTGTTTGAAATTTTAACAAGTATTACAATTGGATAGAAAACGTGGAAAATGCTTAAAAATAGCGGGATTTTTATATAACAAGAAGATTATCACATTTTTGTACAATATTTTTTAAGAGGATTTCTCCGCTTTTTTCTTGCGATACATGGCCTGGAAGTGTATACTGGGACTAGAAGAAGAACCCTACTGGTTGATTTTTTGCTAGAAGAGGTGGATGTTTGAATGGGCGGTAAACAGGATATCCGGAAAAATTCCTTTTTAATAAAAATGTTCGGTAAGTTTTCCATTCAGTATGGGGATCGTATCATTACGGATGATATTGGTCGTGTAAAAAAAGTTTGGATGTTGATTGAATATTTGATTGCTAACCGGGAAAAAGCTGTTTCCCAGGAAAAGCTGATTGAGGTGCTTTGGAGTGAGGAAGAGTGTGAAAATCCTACGGGCGCGCTCAAAAACCTTGTTTACCGGGCAAGGAATGTTCTAAAAAAACTGGGCGAAACAGTCGGACACGAAGCGATCCAGTATGTTCGGAATACCTATGCATGGAATAATCAGATTCCCTGCCATGTGGACGTGGAAGAATTTGAAGAAATGTGCCAGAAGGCAGCGTCCCATGATTGTGATGTTGAAAGTAAGATTGACTGTTATCAACGTGCCATTCGGTTATATAAAGGGGAGTTTTTGCCCAAATCCTCTTATGCGGATTGGGTTGTGGCAAAAAATGCCCACTATATGACCGCCTATAATGACTGTGTACTCCAGGCGGCGTCCCTTTTGGAGCAAGAGGAACGGTATGAAGAAGTGATTCATCTCTGTGAATCTGCAATTGCCTATACTCCTTATGAAGAACGGATTCACTGCCATTTACTTGGGGCATACGCAAAGATTGGGCAGTATAACAAGGCGGCTTCCCATTATGAATTCATTTCAAAATTGTTTTATAAAGAGTTTGGCGTCAGTCTCAGTGAGGAGACGCGTCAGCTATATAAAATGATTGCAAAGGATATGCATAGCCTGGAAATGGATCTTAAAGTAATCCGGGATGATTTGAAAGAAGCGTCTGTTTGCGGCAAAGGGGCGTACTACTGTACGGATTATGATGTGTTCAAGAGTATTTATCAGGTGCAGGCAAGGCTGATTATGCGTACGGGCTTTTCCATTCATATTGGCTTAATCACCATGACAGATCGGCAGGGCAATGTCCCGCCCTCCCATGTCGTTCAACCAATGATGGAAGTACTCCGGGAAACGGTAACCAGCAGCTTGAGAAAAGGGGATGTGGTCTGGCGCTACAATTCTGCACAGCTGGTGATTATGTTGCCCATGACCACTTATGAAAGTGCAGAAATGGTCATGGACAGGCTGCTTTTTAATTTTCGAAAGGTGAATAAACGCAATGATATTGAGCTTCGGACAATGCTCTGTGTGGTAGAGCCGGTCGAAAAACCATACGGGTTGCCCCGGGCTTAATCGGTTATCAAAACCATTTTCCATGGGGTTCTCTTACTCCCTACTCCAGCGTAAAGGGGTAGATGCTACTATCCTGATGGAGTACTTTTTCTGCTTTTCATAGATATAGTTTCATATTATTTATCCTGAAACTTAAAAGAATATAGCAAAAAAAGAGTTTTTTCTACATTTGTGACTGGTGTGTGACTGTCATAAGGTATGATAGAAATAGAAACCAACGCAAAGGAGAAGGCCTATGTTTTCCATGAAATCAAGGGTGAACACCATGGACACTGTTGTGCAGCTGCACATCCTCTCCTATGAGGATGGTTTTTTGGAAGGCATCATTTATAGTGAGTATTATAACAGACAAAGAAAATTTTATGATTTATGTGGAATGCTAAGCGCAATGGAAAGCCTTTATGATACTCTTTCGTTTCCGCAGGCAACTTATCAGCATCGTAGTTTTACATGTGCAACAAAATTTCGGGGAACACCGCAAAATGAGGAGATGAATTCCATGGCTCGACGCACACAGGCAAAGGGAGAGGCAACTTTTGTTATTCATGTCCAGTTTCGGCAAAATGCCACATGGCAGGGGACAATCCAATGGGTGGATGAAAAAAAGGAGCAGCATTTTCGCAGTACATTGGAAATGCTCCGATTATTGGACGACGCGCTTGCCGATGGAAATACCCGGGTTGACTGGGAAGATATAGAAATCTCCCAAGGCTGATTCTTTCATAAGTACTGGCAGAGTGAATTTTCACTCTGCTTTTTTTTCATTTTGTGCTATAATAGCTAAGACATGGGCTATATTTTGTTTGGATATCTATGTAAGAAAGTCTCTGGGAACATAAAATCCGTTTTCCAGTTAGTACAAATGAAAAAATTTACAAGGGCTTCTCTATTTTTTCAGAATCTCTAGGTATAATCAAAATAATATGGGATATTGTGCTGCTAGAAATACCCCTAGATTTTTACCCGGTTTGGAGGGAGTATATTGCCAAAAAAGAAAAAGTCCGGCGGAGGAGTGCTTCGCACCCTAATCCTGATTATCTGCATTGGGGTTTTTTGCTTTTCCGCCTATGAACTTATCAAGATTTTCCTTGAATACAATGAGGGCGCACAGGAATATCACAAAATCGAACAATATACCAATGAACCTGTTGAAAGTGGTTCATCGGAATTTTCTGTAGATTATGAAGGGCTGCGCGCAATCAATGATGAAATCGTCGGCTGGATCCGTGTTCCGGATACGACGATTAATTACCCGATTATGCAGACAGGGAATAACGATTATTACCTGTCCTATACGTTTGAACGCAATACAAACATTGCGGGGAGCATTTTTATGGATTACCGCAATGCAGCGGATTTTTCAGACCGTAATACTATTATTTATGGGCATCATATAAAAAATGGAAAAATGTTTGCGGATTTACGCCATTATACAGATGAAGATTTTTATAAGAAACATCCGATTATCTATTTAAATACTCCCGGAGAGGGAAACGTGGAGTACGAGATTTTTTCTTTTTATCTGACTGGAAATTACCGAAGTACTTATGGAGAGACTTATACCTACCAGTTTGCAGACGATCAGGCCTATCAGGAATATCTTAATATGATTACTTCCCAGTCCCAATATGATACTGGGGTGGAAGTCTCTGTTGACGATAGCATCATTACACTCTCCACATGCACCAACCGTACGGATGATGAGCGATACATTGTCCACGCAAAGAAGATTTCTTAAAGAGGGATGACAGCATGACCACAGTGTATACAGTCCGCCATGCACAGTCGGCGGGCAATCTTAAAAAAATATTTCAGGGGAGATTGGATATTGGCCTGTCCGAAATGGGAATGGAACAGTTGGAACCACTGTCCAAACGGTTTGAACACGTTGCTGTTTCCGCCGTCTACTCCAGCCCTCTCAAACGCGCAAGACAGACAGCGGAGGCAATTTGTCATGTTTGTCATGCACCGCTTATTATAGACCAGAGGCTGATTGAAATTGATGGGGGCGCTTTCCAGGGAAAACGGTATGAAGAACTTGCTGTCCTGTTCCCGGAAAGATATCAGGCTTGGGTACACCATGCCGGGGCATTTGAAGCCCCAGATGGGGAATCCATGCGGCAAGTCTATGATCGGATGCGTTCGGCGCTCTGTGAGATTGTGAGAAAACATGTTGGGGGGACAATCGTTCTTGTCTCCCATGGGTGCGCGATCTGTAACTTGATGTGTTATGTACACGGAACAGGAGTGGAACAGGTTTGCCTTTCAGGATGCAGCCAGAATACGGCGATTTCCCGAATTGACTTTGATGAGGAGCTCCGCCCCAAAGTGATTTTTGAAAATGACGCCTCCCATCTGCCTCGGCAGTATGAAGTTCCCTGCGCTATTGTATAAAGAGGTGGAAATATGAAGATTATGGCGGTAGATTACGGAGATGCACGTACAGGACTTGCTGTATGTGATAAAACGGAAATGCTGGCTTCCCCAGTTGGAGTGATCAGAGAGTATAATATCGGAAAAACTCTGCAAAAGGTTGCAGACGCTGCAAAAGAATGCGGGGCGCAACTGATTATTGTCGGACATCCGCTGAATATGAATGGCACGGCAGGAGAACGGGCGAAAAAGTGCGAAGACTTTGCCAAAAACCTTTCTGAGCTTGTGGAGGTTCCGGTTAGACTGTGGGATGAACGGAGTACCACAGTTACTGCGCACCAATACTTAAATGATACGGATACACGTGGGAAAAAACGCAAAGCCGTGGTTGATGCAGTTGCGGCAACTGTGATTTTGGAAAGCTATTTAAATTATAGGAAGAACCATCCGGGAGAGGAATAACATGAAAGGGATAGGTCGAGTGATTTTTGTGGCGGGGCTTCCTGCAGCGGGCAAAACCACCTACGCTGTTCACCTTGCCAAGAATGTTGGAATCCCCCTGCTCAGCAAAGATGCAATGAAGGAGCATTTGCATGATGCACTGCACTATGATCCGGTCGATCAGGAAACATCCCATCGATATGGTGCGGCTGCCTATGAGGTATTTTACTATGCAGCGCGGCAGGTCATGTGCTGTAGATATCCCTTGATTTTGGAAAGCAATTTTCCCCCGCAGGCAGCGGAAGTGCTCCGCCCCATGCTTTCCCAATATGGATACCAGCCTTTAACACTTCTCTTCGATGCGGATTTAAACGTGCTGCATAAAAGGTTTGTAGAATGGGATCATACCCCTGAACGCCATGCGGGCCTTGTCTTAAAAAGTGGGATCTATGAGGATTTTGCTGTATTTTCCAAAGCCGTTTTACCACTGCGAGACTTCTCTGTGGGTGGAGTACAAAAGAAGGTCGATACCACTAATTTTGAAAACGTTGATTATCCTGCTCTGGATCAATTGGTGGAGCACTTTCTGAGAACAACCTGTTGAAAGTGGTCCCTATAAAAAAGCCTTTGTCCCTAAGGGAATTTTCCCATGGGACAAAGGCTATTTTTGTTCTTTTTTTTGGTTTTTGGAAAACAGTTCCCTAATTCCGAGAATTAGGACAAAAATCGCAAAGGCCTTTCCAATCAAAGTGGGATCGATTTGGTGAGCAATCAAGGAACCCCCTATTGCGCCAATTATTCCGAAAGGAGCGCATTTGAGAGCAAGCTTGTAGTCAATGCGTTTGTTTTTTAGATGAATAAGGATTGACACAACAGCAATGGGAAGAAAGAAAATCAGGTTAATTCCACCGGCTTGCGTCTGCGACATGCCAAGAAACAGGGAGAGATAGAGCACAAGGATTCCGCCCCCTCCAAGGCCCAGAGAACTCACAAACCCGGCAATCAGACTGGATAAAAAGATAATAGGTAAACTGGTCATTTGAGCAATAACCGGATGGCCGCATAAATCATGAACAGGCCAAACGCCTTTCTGAGTAAGTTCCCGGATATTTTTGACATGGCAAAGGCCCCGATAATCGCTCCGAGTAACCCTCCTGGAAGATAGGGAAGGGCATCTGAAATTTGTACGCTCCCATTCATTAGGTAGATAATGGCACTGACAAGGGAGACCGGCAAAATTACTGCCAGAGAGGTGGCGTGTGCCTTTTTTAACGGGACATCTGCGCATTTTATGAGTGGAACTGCTGCAATCCCTCCACCAGCACCGAATAACCCATTTAAAATCCCACATAAGGTGCCAATTAAAGCGGGTGCTGATTTTTTAAGCCTGATTTTTTTCATCCGTTCACATTCCCTTTGTTGGTTTACAGATAGTATTCCCAAACAGCTTCAGAATATTGAAGAAATAGGAAAGGAATTGATACAAAGCTGCTTAAAAGAACCCGCCTCTTAAAAAGAGGCGGGTTCTTTTAATTATCAGGGAAATTTGAAGGCTCGTCTTGAGATGGTTTCGGCGTGTTATCTAAAGGAGTTTCAGAATCGAAGAAAACACCGGGGGTCCTTTGCTGGTTTTCCAATTCGATAGCAGGTACTTCTTCTGGAGAAGCGCCATGCATTACTTTTTGAATGCTTAAAAAGTCCTCTGTTTCCAAACCGGTCTCCGGTTTTTGGTAATATTCTGGGCGCCGTCTTTTGTCCAAACGTATCCATAACAAATACAACAGGAACAGTATGATGAACCCGCCGCTGAGTAAGAGACCGGGAACAAGCCCTGGCGTCATGTAATCAAAGCGGATGGTTACATCCTGTCCAGCCGGGCAGCGCACTGCCATGAACCCAACGTTGCACCGGATAATATCCGCCCGTTCTCCATTGACGGTAGCGGTGAATCCCTTCTCATAGGGAACAGAGAAAAAGACAATTTTTTCCTCATCCAAATTTGTTTTGGCAGTAAACCCACGGCTGTCTGTCTCAAAGGAATAGGCGCTGGTCAAAGCCCGTTCTTTTGCATCCATGACATGGGATTGTAGAAGAATATCAGAGCGTTCACTGGATGGGAGATGTTCCAAAATATCGCTGTATTTCTGTTCTTCACCGTCTTCCAGCAAAATGGCTTTTAACATTGCCTTCGACTTGGCTTTATCCGTAAGGGTGTCATATTCACTTCGGGTAATATAATAATCATAGGTAAATCCCATTGGGACATATGCTTCATTTTCATAGATATCAAACCCATTTTGGCTGTCATAGTAGGTGAACCCGTCCATGGGTGTATATCCTTCTGCTTTTTCCTGGTTGACAAAACAGTATTTGACACTTAACAGGGAACGAAGCGCCGCATAGGATTGATCCGGACGGGATCCAACGGAACGTTCAATTCCCATGGAGGTATAAAATTCCATGATCGAAGGGGGAACAATGGAGTGGAATGCCTGGATTGTGGGCATGTCCCAAAACATGGCCTCATTGTCCATGCCCTCATAGACATCCGTTCGATAAAAACTATCCTGTTCGAGTGTGATGTGATCTTTTCCGTGCAAGGCGGTTTCAATAATCCACTTATCGTCATAGGAGTGTGTTTTTCCAATGGCAATAAAATAGATGGAATAAAATACAGTGATAAAACATAAGGCGACAAGGGAGCATTGATAGAGCAGATGTTTTTCCCGTTTAAACATCCGAATCAACATAATAACCAGGATTAGGGAAATAACTGCAATCCCAACATAAACCCAGAACCGATCAGGATAGGTATACAGACCAATCTGTTCTTCCCCATCCACTTCTGTTGGCGTAAAACCGACCATGATGGTAAAAAGCGCCACCGCACCTGCTGTCCATTTGATTCCTGAGGCAAAATATTCCGTATGCTCATCCAAAGAGGCGGCGGTCATGGTTGCCATAATCAATAATGGCATGTAGTACCATCGGGCATAGTATGCCCCGTTGAGCAGGAAAAAGACGGAGTTTAGTCCCGGGACCAGCGCAAAAAACAGGCAGATCGCTAAAAGTCTTGTAAAACCATGTTTTGGTCTCGCCTTCATATAGGCGATGACGCCCGTCATTGTAAACAAGGGCAGATAAGCGGAAAGGGAAGCCCATTTGTTGTCTGCATCTGGGAAAAAGTTTGGCCGCGCTGGAATATCGGGTGGGAAAAACATACTTGCAATAATATTGGGATACCGCTGTTCTCTGCCGTATAACCAAAAATTAAACCCAGTCAGAAAACTGAAGGTACGGGGATTGTCCGCAATTGCAAGATACGAAGGCAGTAGGACTGCCGCTGCCATCCCAACGCCAAACACGGACTCGATAGCCAGACTGATGAAAGTACGCAAATCAATGCGGAATTCCCTGTCCATAAGCATACGTGCAAAGAAATAGAGTACCAGAAAGGCGACCTGGCCTGCAAAAAAGAAATAGTTCAGCGAGGCCATAAAAAAGACCATCAAACCAAAAACTCCACGTTTTTTCTCGACCACGGCAAGTTCCAACGCGAGCAAAAGTAATGGGAAAAAGGCCGTGACGTCATTGAAGTGATTAAAAAATACATTGTATACATTGAATCCCGAAAATGCATAGAGCAGCGCGCCAATCAGGCTCATGTTCTGGTTTTGGCAGAAACGGCGGATGTATGCATAAGAGGTGACGGCGGCAACCGCGAATTTCAGCACAAACAGTGGCGCCATCAGATAAGGGACCATGGCGCTTGGAAAGAGCAGAGTTAGCCAGAAAAAGGGGCTTGTAAGGAGATAAAAAGTATATGAACCGATAAAGTTGACGCCCAAATCCGTATTCCAATCCCAAAAAATATTTCCACTGAGGACACTGTCATGGGCATGCTGATAAAAGGGGATCTGCTGGACATTAAAGTCCCCATAAAACAGGAAATACCCCTGGTCGTAAATAACAAATGGCAAAAAAATTACTGCGGCTATTGCAGCGGCAAATAAAAAAACCTTCCAATAGCGCTCCTTATTTTTGGACTGTAATGTGGAAATCTGCAAGCGCACGCGCCCCCTTCCTTGAGTGGTTGTCCCCATTAGTATATCATAAAGAGTAGGGATTGGATATATGGTATTTCAGCAAAATCGGACTTGTCCTTTTCTATTATACAAGATATACTGAAAAGAAAAAGCAAAAACATTGTCCTATCCTGTTTTGAGTGAGAGGGGATAGGAAGAGTGTATGGACGGGAGGAACGAATGGAACCGTTAATGACAAAAGAACTGCGTCTTCGGCAGATGGAACCCGGGGATAGGAAAAACATGTTTGCACTGGCTCGGGAACAAGATGTTGCCAAATACATGCATTTTTCCAGACATGAGCATATTTCCAAGACGGACGAGATGATTGAAACCTATTTGGAAAAACAACGGAAAGGATTGGCACTGCCCTATGTAGTGGAGGAACTGGCAAGTGGAAAATTTGTCGGGGTATTTGTGCTAAAACGGGAAAGCGTGGAGCAACCCGGCTACTCCATTACCGCCTTCTTCGCGCCGGATAGCTGGGGAAAGGGGTATCTTACGCAGATCCTAATCCGCGTAAAGGAATACGTCCTGCATACACTGAAAATGGAATACCTGGAAGCCTATGTGGTTGAAGAAAACATCGGTTCCTGTAAAGGCTGTGGGAAAGCCGGTTTTTTCCTGTATCAGCAGCAGACTTTTGATGACTGGGATGGGGTTTTAAATGTCTACCGGGTAAATCGGAATGGCAGCATTACAGAAACGGAAAAAATCCACAAAGAAGATTGACAATTATAATCTTTTGTGGTAGGGTAATCTATAGTTGTTAAGAATTTGTTAAAATTTATTGGAAGAAAGGCAGGTGGACAGTATGTTGAACCGTAATGGTAAGAATTTGGCATTGTCTATCATTGGCATAGCGCTGAATTGGAATTCTTTGATACAGGAATATTGCGTGCAGATACTCGGCTGTCCACTGGCTAAAGTGGAATGTTAGTCTCAGTTGTATAAATTTATCTTACTTATACAAATTGGAAAGGCATATCTGCGCAAATGCGTGGATATGCCTTTTTTGTTTGTACTTTTTGGAGGAGGGAATGGAATTTGGCGGTAGTGTTGTCACTCGATGGAATGGAGTTTTCCCTACAAAAACATCAGGATTTTTCGTGGATTCATCAAATAGGAACCGTGTTTTGTGTGTTTGACAAACAGGATTCCGGAAATCTCTGCTTTGGGGTATCCCGTGGAGAGGAGAGATACTTTGTCAAATATGCTGGTGCCGTAACAGGGCGCTGTCCGGACGAACCGTGTCGGGCTGTTGAGCGTTTAAAAGCATCTGGGCAAGTATATCGGGATTTGCGGAGAGCCCCCGGCCTTATCCGGTTACAAGATTGTTTTCAGACAGAGTACGGGTATGCACAGGTTTTCGATTGGGTGGAAGGGGAATGTATGCATGCCCACTGGACTTTTGACCAATTTGAGAAATACACGGACCCTCGATCTTCGTTTTACCGTTTTACCCACCTTCCACTTGAGGAAAAACTCTCTGCAATGCAAACGGTTGTCGGCTTTCTGTGCTTTGCTGAGAAAGCGGGATATACCGCTGTGGATTTTTATGACGGTAGCCTGCTCTATGATTTTGACAGAAAACGCATGCATATCTGTGATGTGGATTTGTTTCAAAAGGGACCGATTATCAATCGAATGGGAAAATTCTGGGGTTCTTCCCGTCTCCAATCTCCTGAGGAGCAGACCATGGGCGCAGTTGTGGATTCTGTCAGTAATGTCTTTATGCTCGGCGCGCTGATGTTTGAAATGCTTGGCGGGGGAGGCCGTAGCC
Organism: Candidatus Pseudoruminococcus merdavium; assembly: GCA_904419745.1. GTDB lineage: Bacteria > Bacillota > Clostridia > Oscillospirales > Ruminococcaceae > Pseudoruminococcus_B > Pseudoruminococcus_B merdavium. The sequence continues at coordinate 38,767 of CAJFSS010000003.1, forward strand.
GTTGCCTGGAACAATGGACAGCGGGAGAATCCCGGTACCGAGTAGCCCTGCGCGCGGTGGAGCCCAAGCGGGAAGCACGGTACCCATCCATTTCTGCTTTTGCTGATGCGTGGGATCACGCCGGGGCCTTGTAACAGAAAAGCTCCCCTGTAATGCAACAGGGGAGCAATACCGACGGAAAATCCACTATCCCTTGCGATCGGAGAGGGCACGTGGGGTTTTATCTTCATCATCCTCATCAAAAATAGTATCCAGGATAAAATTGTACATATCGGTTGCCATGGCGACTGCTTTTTCAATTTGGGAACGGGTTAGAACAAAGGGAACGTCGGTTGGATACCGGGTAGAAATATAAAAGCTGTTGAGAAAGACGCTTTCGTCCAAAAATTCAGTAAAAGCACCGTCATAAGCACATGCTTTTTTGCAAAGCCAGGTCAAGTTGTGCCCATCATAGAGGTTGCCGGTTTCCATGAGCAGAAACCCCTTGATTGCCTTTTCAATACACTGTTGGCAATGGAAAGCACAGGCAAGATAGCAGGCTTCATCTGTTGAAAGCATTCTTGCTGCGCGGATATCCGTATAGGCGCGCATAATCCAATCCCGAAAACGGCGGCTGTCAGAACCACGGGTTTTACGTCTACTCATAAATCACCAGCCCCGTTCGGTTTAGTTTCCACGCAAAGGAACCGAGCTCCCCAATGAGCTGTTCCCACTCGCTCCGAGTATATACAAGTAGATCAAAAGGGATTTCACAGTCTGCATCTAGATAGACGCTGCGCTCAATCTCCTCTTTGTTGTCGGTCGGGGACACAATGCACAGTTTAAAACTGGTTACATTGCCGGACAAATCTTTTTTCTGACTAAAAAGAATGATTTTATCTGGATGAAAGTGGCTGATGATAAAACAGGAAACTGTGTCAATGGGAGAACCTTTTTCCATGGTTTGATACACTTCCCTTCTATGGAATCAAGGTGAAATACATGTTTTCTTCTTTTCCATCATATCAAATTTTTGGAAAGAGCTCAAGCGGATAGGAAACTGGTAAATGTGCACAGTTTCCCGAGGGAAAAATCTGTTTGTGCATGTTGTATAAATCAAAAAATTGAAATAGAAATAAATTTTCCAATGCTATACAATGGGTACAGTTGGGAAATTTTAAAAAGGTATAGAAAAATAAGAGGAGGAATGGAACCGTGTTACAGATCAAGTGGGTTTGGAAAAACCTTAAGGGGTACCATGGCCGTTATATTGCCGGCCTGTTTTTGGCACTGATTGCATCGGCAATGGTGATTATCAATCCGCAGTTGACCCAGCTGCTTATTGACTATGTCATTACCGGGCAACCGGATGAAACTGGGCAAATTGTCCACTATACTCAGTACTTGCTGCCGCTTGTCGGGGCAATGTGCCTGGTACAGCTCATCCGTGTATCAATGAACGTCGGTGCGGCTTATACAATGGACTACTGTGCCCAGGGAATGAAGGTCAATATTCTTACAGTACTGTTTGACAAAGTGCAGACGCAGGACATGGCCTACTATGACCGCAACCGTACTGGCGACCTGATGACCCGAATGACTGGGGATACCGACAACGTACGCTTTACTGTGGGATGGGCGGTCCGTCGCCTTGTAACAGCGATCTTTCTCTTTGTTGCTACGATTATCTATTTTTTCACGATCAATGTCTATTTTACCCTTTCCATGCTGGTTATTACGCCGATTCTTCTAATTGTTTCCATCCGCTTCCGGAAAAAGGTGCGTTCCAAGTATGCAATTTTGAGAGAACGGCTTTCTGAAATGAATACCAATGCCCAGGAAAACATCGAAGCAAACCGAATTGTCAAGGCTTTTGCAAGAGAAGATTTTGAAAAGCAGAAATTTGACGAAAAAAACCGAAACTATCGGGAAGCTAGCCTAGATGCAAACTTTACCTGGTTGCGTTACATGCCAATCATGGAATTCCTATCCAATTCCCTGACCATTATTACGGTTTTGGTTGGAGGCCTGTTCATTATCCTTGGACAGTTGACCCCTGGACAGCTTTCCGCTTTTTCAACACTGTCCTGGGCAGTGTCCCAGCCGATGCGCGATCTCGGTATGATTTTAAACGATCTCCAGCGGTTTTCTGCATCCGCAAACAAGGTCATTGAAATGTACTATGGGGTGCCAAACATCGTGGATAAAGACAAAGCAAAACATTCGGATCGTCGGATAGGAGGCTCTGTCAAATTTGAAAATGTCAGTTTTTCTTTTGGCAACAACCAGGTTTTCGACCACATTAACTTTGAGGCAAACCCTGGGGAAACCATTGCCATTATGGGCTCTACTGGGTCTGGAAAAACTTCCCTTGTCAACCTGATCGCCAGATTTTATGATGTCAGCGGTGGACGGGTCCTGGTGGACGGTGTGGATGTACGCGACTGGCATTTGCAATCGCTGCGTTCCAATATTGGCATGGCAACACAGGAGGTATTCTTGTTTTCCGATACGATTGACGGCAACATCGCCTATGGTGATTCCGACATGCCTGAACAGGAAACTCGGCGTTTTGCCCATGTGGCGGCAGCAGATTTTATTTATGGGCTTCCGGATGGATTTGAAACCATCATTGGCGAGCGCGGAGTCGGGCTTTCCGGCGGACAAAAGCAGAGACTTGCGTTGGCGCGTGCTCTTGCCATTAAGCCGCCTATCCTGATACTGGACGATACAACCTCCGCGGTCGATATGGAAACGGAAAAAGAGATTCAAAAGAACCTGTCCGAATTGGATTTTTCCTGCACAAAGTTTATCATTGCGCAGAGAATTTCCTCGGTCAAAGATGCAGATAAAATTATCATCCTCGGAGATGGAAAAATTCAGGAGATGGGTACTCACGAAGAACTGCTTAGAAAACGCGGGTACTACTATGAGATCTTCAGCCTCCAGCACGAGGGAGCAAAGGTAGGTGCATAGCAAATGGCTCGAAATAAATTTGATGTCGACGAAAATCTAGAAACCCCCTTTAATATACAGCATTTAAAACGCAGTTTTGTCTATATTAAAAAACACTTAAAACTCCTGATTTTGGCACTGGTTGCCAGTATTATCGGTTCCCTTGCCTCGCTTTGCGGGCCCCTGCTTACTCAGGATGCACTCAACAATGCGGTTCCGCAAAAGGATATCCCGCATCTTATCTGGTGCGGTGTTTTGTTGACCGTTACAATTGTCATATCCATTGTTATGGTCTGGGTTCGTTCCCGTATTGCAACCAAAGTGGGCCAGGAAATTGTATTTGATATGAGGACGGATTTGTTTGCGCATTTGCAGGAACTCCCGTTTTCGTATTATGACGACCGCCCACATGGAAAAATCCTGGTGCGTGTGGTACAGTACATCAACAATGTCTCCAATATGCTATCGAACGGGCTTCTCAACTTTATTATGGAGTTTATCAACTTGATTTTTATTGCCATATTTATGTTGATTGCCAATGTGAAATTGGGACTTGTCATTTTAGCGGGACTTCCCGTACTGCTTCTCATTGTGTGGTTAATTATGCCGGCGGAGCGCCGCGCATGGCAGCGTTTTTCCAATAAAAACTCCAATATGAACGCCTATATCCATGAAAGCATTAACGGGGCTAAAGTTACCCAGGCGTTTGCAAGAGAAAAAGAGAATGCGGGAATTTTCCACAAACTTTTGGAAGCCTGCCGGACGACGTTTTTAAAGGGTGTTGTCTGCTCTAACTGGGTCTGGTTTTCTGTGGATAATATTTCCCAAATTGTCACGGCTTTTGTTTATGTGGCGGGAGTATTCTGGATTCAGCCAATCGTTGAATTTGGTACCCTGATTGCCATGGGAAACTATGCTTCCCGTTTCTGGCAGCCGATTTTGAACATTGCGGATATCTATAACGAAATGATTAACACTCTTGCCTATTTGGAACGTATTTTTGAAACCATGGACGAACCGGTCAAAATTAAAGACGCAGAAGACGCCTATGAACTTCCACCGATTAAAGGGGAAGTGGAGTTTCAGGATGTTGTGTTTGAATATGAACCGGGGCATCCAATCCTCAAGGGTATGAACTTCAAAGTGCGCCCGGGAGAAAGTGTTGCACTGGTTGGACCAACAGGTGCTGGAAAAACAACGGTAATTAACCTGATTAGCCGGTTTTATGATATTGCTTCCGGACATGTGCTTATCGATGGGCATGAGGTGAACCGGGTAACGCTACACTCCCTGCGCAGCCAAATGGGAATTATGATGCAGGACAGTTTTATTTTCTCGGGAGATATCCGGGAAAATATCCGCTATGGCAAACTGGATGCCACTCAGGAGGAAATTGAACGAGCGGCAAAAACTGTCCGGGCGGATGAATTTATCCATTCAATGGAACGTGGATATGACACTCCTGTGAATGAGCGCGGAAGCCGTCTCTCTCAGGGACAAAAACAGCTCATCTCCTTTGCACGCACCTTGATTTCTGATCCGAAAATCCTGATTCTGGATGAGGCTACCTCTTCCATTGATACAAAAACAGAACGCCTGATGCAGGAAGGAATTAACCAAATGCTTAAGGGCAGGACTTCCTTTATCATTGCGCACAGGTTGTCCACCATCAAAAACTGCGACCGTATCATGTATATTGACGATGGGAGAATTGTGGAGAGTGGGAGCCATGAGGAACTGATGGAGCGAAAAGGGGAGTACTACAAACTATATACTGCGCAGCTTCAGGAGATGTCGCTTCCCGCTTAATGGGATGGATAGAAATGGAGGGATGGAACTTTTCCTCCCTCCATTTTTACAACCTGTTGATAGAGGAGACAGTGAAATGGACGAGATAAAACAGAATCAGCTGGCCTGGTCTCAGCTCACCCAGGAACATTATCAAACCTTTTTAAAAGCGTTCCAAGATGGAACATACCGGTTTAGTCAAAAAATAGAAGAGGAACTGGGCGAACTCCGCGGGAAAAAGATCCTCCATTTGCAGTGTAATACTGGCGCAGATACCATTTACCTTGCACAGCTTGGGGCTGCCCAGGTAACCGGTGTGGACTTGGTGCCGGAAAATATTCAGGCTGCCTGTCGGATGGCACAGGAACTTGGAGTGAGCAATACGAGGTTTTTTGTCAGTGATATTATGGAACTCACGAAACGCCACCATGAACAATACGATCTGATTTTTGTCAGTGAGGGTGCGCTGATCTGGATACCGGACAAAGAAAAATGGGCGCAGATTGTCTCTTCGCTGTTAAATCCCGAAGGGGAGCTATATCTCAATGACGCGCATCCTTTTTTCCTTATTTTTGATGAAGAAAAGTTTTCAAAAGGGGAACTGAAAGTTCGGTATCCCTATTTTGAAACGGAGCCCGTAGTGGAAACTGGCCTTGGAGGGTATGCAGGAAAAGTGCATGCGGTAGAACACTATACCTGGATGTACACAGTCGGGATGTTGTTTGAATGCTTGACTAAGGCAGGAATGACGATTGAATATTTTCACGAGTTTGACGGATATATGTGCGATATTGGGGGAATGGAGCGGGAGAAAGATGGGTTGTTTTACTCAAAGAAGTTTCGGGGAAAACTTCCAATGACCTTTAGCCTGCGTGCCAGAAAAAACTCCCGCTAGGGCACAATCCATGAAAGAAGAGAAAGAGATGAATGTAATCGCAGTTGGCAAAGCATGGTACCGGACGGCGAATGCATGAAGCGGATGGTCCCTAATAGACGTTTGATTTTGGTTTGCCGTCCGACATTTTGGCTTTGCATCTTTTCGTTAATATAGAAAGGAGCAAAGTCGACTTGGTTTTATTTGTACAGGAACTAAAGTCCTTCGTCCTGTTCCAGCTTGGACAGTTTGTCTCCTTGTTCGGGAGCAGATGACGAGCTATGGCTTGGGATTGTGGGCTTATCAACAGAGTGGTTCGGCATTTTCCACTTCTTTATTATTCGTGTGTTATCTTGTACCCGAGGTCCTGCTCAATTTTACTGAAGGGAGCGTTGGAGACAGGATTTTAAAAAAGCGCCTGCTTCTTGTTTCCGATGCATTGTCTGCCGGGATTTCTAAGGAAACTCCTCAGCTGGGATAGAAATTAACCGGAACAGTTTTGGAACAAAAATGGGAATCTCTAGCAATAGAGGTTCCCATTTTATATATGGCGTATGTTCAGCATCATTCTTCATGATTTGGAAGGATTCGTTTTAAGACGGTGCTTGTGAATTCCCTTACAATGGAATCTTTCGCAAAGTAAAGTACAGCAAAATAAAAACAGACGCATATTCCAATGGTCAAAAGGCCATCCATCGCAAATGCAAGATTTAGTTTGGAAATTCCCCACCGGATGGGGAAAAAGAGCAGGGACAGCAGCAGGTAGTTTCTGCTGTGGGACGTCAATAATTGAAACTGGGGATTCAACGATTTTACAGCACGGTATTCAAAGAAAACCAAAACTGTTTCTGCTATTGCTGTGGTAGCGACCAAATGGGACGGTGTGACAGCGTTGCCAAAAACGAGTAGGGAATTGAGCAAAAAGTTGATGGCTCCACTGAAAAAAGTCAAACGCATAATCAGCCGTTCCTGTCCATAGAGATAGAGCACCTGGTTTGCAAGGATTAGATCCAAGCATCGGATAAAATTGCGCAGGGCAAATGCGGAAAGGACTATTCCCGCATCGGTATATTGAAAACCGCCATATAATTGCATAATAAAAGAACCCATCATGGCGGCCCCCATATTCATGGGAAAAGTAATTAAAAGATAGCTGCGGGAGGATTTTCCCTGTAACCGAAGATACTCTGTTCCCTTGCCCTCGCTAAGAAGCTTGGAAAGGCGCGGAATGGAGACGAGGACAATGGGATTGATAATATTTAGCAGGGTATCGAACAGGGTTTGGGAAAGCACATAATAGGAGACATTGGTGACGGGCCCTCCGAAACGGCTTAAAAATAGCCGATCCAGTTGGGTAAACAGCAGTCCGGAATTGGAAATCAGCACAAGGCAGGACAAAGTCTTGATAATGGGAGAAACTTGGGGTATTCGGATAGTAAAACAAAATTTCACCTTGGTTTTCAGATAAAGAAAGCTGATAAGATTATTGAGTAGATTGGAAAGGGAGAGCAGTAGCGCATAAACAGCGACGTCATCCGATTTTTTGACAAACAAAAATATGGCAAAGACATAGAGAATCCGCACTATAATGGTCTTACCCATGATAAAGCTGTAGTTTTCATAGGCTTCATTCATCCATTCGGTTAAAAAAATATTTGCCAAAATTTGAATGGACAGCGCGGCGTAAATTGCGAAATCAGCATTTTCCCGTAGTCGGGTAAAATATAATAGAAACAGGCCAAACCCTGCTAAATTTGTAATCACGCCAATTCCAAAAAGTATAGTGAACAGCTGGGAGGATTTTTCCCTGTCTTCCCGGATTCGGCTAATGGTGCGAATACCATAATTATAAATTCCAAAACCCGCAATGGGGATTAAAACAGAAATAATGGTCAGTGCGTCATTGTAGCGCCCATACAGCTCTTTGTCAAACAGCCTTGCAAGATAAGGGCCAATTACCAGAGGAATGCAGATGTTAAAAATGCTCAAAAGCATTTTGAGCATGGTATTTTTGAAAATGGATTTCTGCATAATGTCCTCCCTCTGTGGACATTTCCACAAAAACTGAGAATCTATCAAAAGAAAAGAGGTTTTGTCCACAATACCATATTCAATACAGAAAGTAAAGAAATCCACTGGAAAACATCTACGAATTTTCCAGTTTATTCTAAAATTTTGAAAAAGGACAAACCCCCGGTATGAAAAATTTTCATACCGGGGGTTTTCTGTATCCCCACATTACTTTTCAGAATCTTTTTTGTTTTCCGGCAAATCGGAGCCTTCCGCATAAAATTTATGGAACAAAACAACCCCCACGGTGCGGAAAATAATCTTTAAGTCCGTCAAAGGAGAAAAGGTTTCAAGATATTCCCGGTCATACATTACCTTTTCGTCAATGGTGACCAGATCCCGACCACTCACCTGGGCAAGCCCCGTGACTCCTGGACGAAGTGCATAGACCCCATACTGCATTCGCTTTTCATGGACTTCTGTTTCCGTTTCAACCAGAGGGCGCGGGCCAATCAGGCTCATATCCCCTTTCAGGACATTGAAAAACTGGGGTAGTTCATCCAAGCTGGTTTTACGAAGGAAATTACCCACTTTTGTAATATAACAGTCTGCATTCTTCATCTCAGCGGTTGCAACATTTGCCGGAGCATCCGTACTCATGGTACGGAATTTATAAACCCGGAAGGATTTTCCGCCCCTGCCGACACGGTTCTGTTTAAAAATTGCCGGCCCTTTGGAATCACATTTGATTGCAATGGCACAGGCAATTAGCACCGGAGACAGCACAATCACTGCAATCAGTGCAAGAAAAATATCCAAGACACGTTTAAAATGGCCGTATACCTTTTGTGCTCTGGTCAAAGTATATCCCTGCTCTTTTTTAGCAACGCGAACGTTACTTCGATAAGCCCTGCGAACAGTAACATCCGTCAGTATTGTCCGATTTTCCACAGTAATTCCTCCTGCTGTATCCGAATCCCAAACGGCGTAATACCATCAGCAAATGTGGTGCAGATATGCTTTAATATTACCTTTTTCGAAATTGGATGTCAATCATTGCACAAGAAAAGCTGTGTTTTTTTGTGATTTCAGTGATATCAAACCATAAAGATTGATTAAATTCAGGTAAAATCACATGAGTTGTTCATAAATTATCCAAAAATTCCTGTGGAAAGATACCGTTCTCCAGAATCAGGGCACAGGACAACAATGCGCTTTCCTTGGGGTTGCAAATTTTTCGCATACTGGATGGCTGCAAAAATAGCGGCCCCGGAACTGATACCAACAAGAATGCCTTCCCGTTTTGCAATCTCCCGGCAGGTCTCAAAAGCGTCCTGTTCCGTTACCCGCATAATGGTGTCCCACACGGAGGTGTCCAGAGTTTCTGGGACAAACCCTGCGCCGATCCCTTGTAGCCCATGCGGACCGCTTTTCCCTTCTGAAAGCACAGGGGAGCCCTGTGGTTCTACGGCGACAATACAAATGGAAGGATTTTTTTCCTTGAGGTATTTCCCTGTCCCGCTGATAGTTCCACCGGTTCCAATACCGGAAACAAAGACATCAAGCTCACCGTCAGTATCTTCCCAAATTTCCGGGCCCGTTGTTTCATAGTGTGCCCTGGGATTGGCCGAATTAACAAACTGTCCTGCCAAAAATGCATGCTTTGTTGTTTTGCATAACTCCTGGGCCTTTTGAATTGCGCCCTGCATCCCTTCCTTCCCAGGAGTCAACACCAATTCCGCCCCATAGGCCTTGAGTAGATTTCTCCTCTCTTGGCTCATGGTTTCCGGCATGGTCAAGATGACGCGTAACCCCAATGTGGAGGCGTAAGATGCAAGGCCGATTCCCGTATTTCCACTGGTAGGTTCTATAATCACTGCATCCTGTGTGAGTTTTCCCTGGCGAATGGCGTCTTCCAGCATGGAACGTGCGGCACGGTCTTTGACACTTCCGGCAGGATTATACGCTTCCAGTTTTGCAATGATTTCTGTTTTTAAACGATATTTTCTCTCCAGGTTTGCCAAACGGACAAGCGGCGTGTGCCCGATGAGTTCTTTGATTCCCTGATAAATATTCATTGAGGCTTTCCCTCCATGTTCTGCCAGGCCAATATGACTTACTTTTGGCTTGGAGTAGTAACTTGGCACTGTTATTAGTATATGTGAAATAGGGGAGTAATAATAAAACGGAGCGGAGAATTTATGCGGCGGATACGAATGTCCCTTTTTATAATAACGGAAACAAAAATTTAATCTTCCCCAATTGCTTTCATAAAGAATGGATAAACATCTTCCACAATCTGTACGCCACGGATTACCAGTTCATGGGCAATTGCCCCGGCGGTATCCGGAGTAATTACCGCATCTGCGAAAGCGGATATTTCATTGTCCTGATCCAGGACAAACCGATACCAGCGGTAGTCCAGATTTTGTTCATTGAGCAGGGGATAAATAGCAGATTGTTTCTCCAAATCAGGAATTTTTGCAATGGACCAGATACGGACGGCCAGGTTGGTTCCCTTAGAATTTACAATAAGGTGTAACCGAATGGAATTGATATTTTTCCCGCGAAAACGGATCCGTATCAATTCCTGTCCCGCTTTATTCGGATGTTGTAAAACATAGTATTTGAGTTCCTTTTCATCAAAATATTGCAAAATACTCTCCATGGATTGATTCACACAAATCCCCTCCTGGATATTTGGTTCAAAGGAATGGATACTTATCTTTGACTACTATTATAGCTGGGAAATGGAAAACAGACAATGGCCTGTTATGCCAGGCATTCCCGGTATTGCTGGGTCAGTCGTCGGTCCAGACAGGAGGTACAGGGGAGACCCCCTTTTTGAAACGCCTTTTCACACCGGCTTTGCAGTAGGGACAAGACATCTTCCAAAGAGGCAATCTCTTCACTGGGGTTCAAAACTTCAAAACTGGTGGCTTTTAATGCCTCTCCGTTTTGAAGAGAAATCTGCGCAATATAGCAAAGACTTCCCCCATAATCCACCACGCCAACCTGTGGACGGTAGACGGTTTTGTCCACAATAATCGCCTGATGTTCGATTGATTTTTTTAAAAGCTGTTTGTCCATACAAATTTCCTCCATTTTGAAAAATACCCGCTGGAACATTCCAGCGGGTAAACGGATGATCCCTTATTCAAATCTGCCGCAGCATTTTTTGTATTTTTTCCCGCTTCCACAGGGACAGGGGTCGTTCCGGCCAACCTTTTTCACCCGGCGAGGTTCCTTTTTCACGGATTTTTCAGAGGCATCCCCACCATGAGAAGCCGTTGTCGGTTTGGCAACCTGTTCCCTTTTTGGTTCTTCGTTCGTGCGAATCTGGATGGTGAGCATCAGTTTGCAGGTATCTTCCTTAATGGAGTGAATGAGTTCCTCAAACATGTCAAAGCCTTCTTTGGCATATTCCTGCACGGGGTCATGCTGTGCATAAGAACGCAGATAGATGCCGCGCTTGAGTTCTTCCATGTTATCGATATGATCCATCCACTTGGTATCGACCACTCTGAGCAAAATCACGCGTTCCAATTCACGCATGACATTGGAAGTAAATTTGTTTTCCCGCTCAGCATAGAGTTTTGCAGCCTTTTCCTGAAGCTCTTTTTTGATATCTTCTTTATCTGCGTTAGCAAGTTCTTCGCCTTCATAACGCAGTTCATCATCGGAAATCAGCCAGCCAAGGAAATAGTCGTGAAGCCCTTCCAGGTTCCAGTTATCGTGGACATCGGTATCTGTCAAATAGGTATCTACCGTTTCGGCAATAAATTCATTGATCATCTTGGAAATGACGTCCTTGAGATCTTCGCCGTCAAGTACCTGGGAACGCTGTTTGTATATGATTTCACGCTGCTTGTTCATGACATCGTCAAATTTCAGGACATTCTTACGAATACCGAAGTTACGGCCCTCCACTTTCTTTTGGGCGCTTTCAATAGTGTTGGAAAGCATTTTGGATTCGATAGGCATATCCTCATCGACTTTGAGGGTGTTCATCATCATATTAATGCGTTCGCCGCCAAACAGACGAAGGAGATCATCTTCCAGGGAAAGGAAGAAGCGGCTTTCGCCTGGATCGCCTTGACGGCCGGCACGGCCGCGCAGCTGGTTGTCGATTCGCCGGGATTCATGGCGTTCCGTACCCAGGATGTACAATCCTCCTGCTTCCCGTACACGGTCTGCCTCTGTTTCAATGGCGGCCTTGTGCTTTTTCAAAAGCTCCTGGTAGGTTTTGCGCGCTTCCAGGATCTCCTCATCATCTGTCTCAAAATAGCTGGTCGCGTCGTTGATGAGTTCCTCGTAGTAGCCCTGCTTACGCATATCGGCTTTTGCCATATATTCTTCGTTGCCGCCGAGTTTGATGTCCGTACCACGTCCGGCCATGTTGGTGGCAATGGTGACGGCGCCGTAATGCCCGGCCTGCGCGACAATTTCCGCTTCTTTTTCGTGGTATTTTGCGTTGAGTACTTCGTGTTTTACGCCCCTGCGTTTGAGCATTTGGCTGAGGAGTTCTGATTTTTCAATGGAAACTGTACCGACCAAAACAGGCTGCCCCTTTTCGTGGCACTCGACAATCTGGTCAATCACTGCGTTGAATTTTGCCTTTTCGGTTTTATAAATAATATCTGGATGATCTTTCCGGATAACCGGTTTATTAGTGGGAATTTCAATGACGTCCAGCTTGTAGATTTCGCGGAATTCATCTTCCTCTGTCAATGCGGTACCAGTCATGCCGGAGAGTTTTTGGTACAACCGGAAAAGATTCTGGAAGGTGATGGTAGCCAGGGTTTTGGATTCCTTTTCCACCGTCACATGTTCTTTGGCTTCGATAGCCTGGTGCAAGCCTTCATTGTAGCGGCGTCCAATCATCAGGCGTCCGGTAAATTCGTCAACAATAATGACTTCCCCGTCTTTTACAACATAGTCCACATCCCGAACCATGACGCCATGTGCGCGAATGGCCTGGTTAATATGGTGCTGCAGTGTGATGTTCTCCGCATCCGTCAAATTGTCAATATGAAAATATTCCTCTGCTTTTTTAATGCCAGCCTTGGTCAAGGTAGCGGTTTTTGCCTTTTCATCGACGATATAGTCGCCCTCAATGGCGTCGTTATCCTCTTTGTCATCAAGTTCTTTGACCTTTGTCATTTTCAGCCGGCACACAAAACGGTCCACCTGGGTATACATGTCCGTAGATTTGTCCCCCGGGCCGGAGATAATCAGCGGGGTACGCGCCTCGTCGATAAGAATGGAGTCGACCTCGTCAACAATGCCGAAGTTGAAGGGCCGCTGGACACGGTTTTCCTTATAAATGACCATGTTGTCACGCAGGTAGTCAAAACCGATTTCATTATTGGTACCATAGGTGATGTCGGCATTGTAAGCTTGCCGGCGCTGTTCGTTGTCCAGTCCGTGCACAATCAAGCCAACTTTTAGTCCAAGATAGGTATAGACTTTGCCCATCCATTCCGAGTCACGCTTTGCCAAGTAATCGTTAACTGTGACAATGTGCACGCCCTTTCCGGACAGCGCATTAAGGTAGGCGGGCAGGGTTGCCACCAGTGTTTTTCCCTCACCGGTGCGCATTTCTGCAATTCGACCCTGGTGCAGGACAATACCGCCAATAATCTGGACAGGAAAATGTTTCATGCCGAGCACACGCCAGGACGCCTCCCTACAGGTCGCAAAAGCGTCCGGGAGGATATCGTCAAGATCCTCCCCGTCTTCCAGTCTTTCTTTCAAAACGGCGGTCATGCCCTTGAGTTCTTCTTCCGACATTGCCGCATATTTGTCCTCCAGCGCGAGAACAGATTTTACAATGGGGTCAATACGTTTGAGCTCTTTGGAACTATAGCTGCCAAAAATTTTTTCTAATAAACCCACGTTTTTAGTCACCTCATATTTTCCAATCCGGCTTTTTAGCCGCATCTTATTGTCTGTATTGTATAAACCAAATTTTATTGTACCCTCCCACCTGTCTGTTTGTCAATTGAATCCTTTGGCGAAAAGCCGCGAAACGGCAGTGTTTACAGAACTTTTACAGCTGGAAAGAAGATGATTTTTATTGATGTTCTTTACCCGGTGCATTATAATGGGATAAGGCCAGAATGGAAAGGATGATTTCGCCTTTGAATATTGAGGTCTATGAGTCGCGAAAAAGGAATGCGTTTACAAAATTTTTCCCTTGGCTTACGGGAATTGCAGTCATTGGGCTGTGTGTGGCTCTTATCTTGACGTTATCCCATTTTTCGGGGCGTAAAACGGGGTTTCTCTCGCAGTTTTATGAAAAACTCTCGGCAACCACGGTACAGGTGCAGGCTCTGCTGGAGAGCGGAACTCAGGAGGATCTGGTACATGCGGCTCTTTCCCTAACCGTACTGGATACCATTATGGAAGACGGGAGAAAGTTTGTAGATCCTGATATTTTCTATAATTACCAGTTTGGCGGATTTGACAACATTGCCCAGACGTTGTTGTCCGGGATGGAGTACAATGGAACTGTGCTGTGTGAAGGTTTTTTCCAGGATGGAAAGCTCTCTCCTTCCGAAAAGGAGTATCTCACGGCGCTGGGAAACGATTTAAATACATTGAAAGAGTCCCTGTCCCAAAACGGCCAGGCGAATACAGGGATATCAATCAAAACATTCAATGGGCATACCCATGTCCTGTTTTCGAAATATTCTGATATCCTGTCATTGGGGCTTTCAAATGGTGAATAGTTTGCTCATCACCCGGCGGTTTATTTCCGCCTTACAGGAAAGGCCGATGGCAGTAAAAATACGGAAAATCTTATATACCTAGGAGGTTTTTGAGAGATTGGGCAAACAAAAACAGACGTTTAAAACCAGCATTGGCGGCCAGGCGCTGATCGAGGGGATTATGATGCGGGGGCCAAAGGCGGTTTCCATGGCGACCAGGTTGCCGGATGGGACGATTGATGTGGAAATGATTCCAGGAGCTGTTAAACAGCGTTCCAAACTACTGAAGCTTCCCATCATCCGCGGGTGCGTTAACTTTGTGGATTCCCTGAGAGTAGGCTATAAATGTATGATGAAATCAGCGGAAAAGGCGGGAATTGACGAGGAAGAAGCGGAGCCTTCCAAATTCGAGCAGTGGCTGGACAGAGTGTTTTCGGATAAATTCGCAAATGTCCTGATGGGGGCGGCGTCCGTTCTGGGCGTGGTTTTGGCAGTATTCCTATTTATCTACCTGCCGGCATTGGCCGTGAAGGGATTGTCTATGCTTGTCAACCTGGGATGGACAAAATCCCTGATTGAAGGGCTAATTAAAATTGTGATTTTTATCCTCTATCTGGCGGCAGTGTCCCGCATGGAGGAAATCCATACCACGTTTTGCTACCATGGCGCGGAGCATAAGACAATCGCCTGCTATGAGGCTGGAGAGCCGTTAACTGTGGAAAATATCCGCAGACAAATCCGGTTTCATCCACGCTGTGGAACCAGTTTTATTTTGATAGTCCTGATTATTGGGATTTTGGTATTTTCCATGCCAATTATTCCATGGGACAATATTCTGTTGCGATCCGGGATTAAAATTTTGCTAATGCCAGTGGTCGTGGGCGTGGCATATGAGCTTATCAAACTTGCCGGCCGGTATGATAACCCGGTGACCAAAATCATCTCTGCACCGGGGTTGTGGCTACAACGGCTGACCACGAATGAGCCGAATGACAGCCAGATTGAGGTGGCGATTGCGGCAATGGAACGTGTCATTCCGCAGGAAAAAGGCCTGGATCGGTGGTAAAATGACAAAAAAAGAGGTTTTTTTTGCGGCGAAAGAAATCTTGCAGCCTTTTTGTGGCGAATATGCGGCGCAGGAAGCCCGCTTTTTGCTGGAATTCCTGTGTGGATGCGACCACACAGATTTACTCCTTCATGGGGAGGAACCGGTGGCAGAAGAGCAGGGGAACAGGCTTCTGTCCGCTGCTCATAAAAGGGCGCGAGGGTACCCGCTGCAATACCTTACCGGGCGTACTCTCTTTTTGGGAATTCCCCTGTTTGTCGGCGAAGGGGTACTGATTCCTCGCAGCGATACAGAATTTGCGGTCATGCGTGCTGTGGAACTGATGCGGGGACGCCCCCATCCAGTTGTGGCGGACTTATGTAGTGGAACAGGCTGCATTGCCTTGGCGATGGAGCAGGAGGTTCCGGATGCGGACTACTACGCGGTGGAATGGGAACCAAAAGCCTGTTTTTACCTGGAAAAAAACATTGGTTCACTGCGATCTGGGGTACGCGCTATCCGTGCAGATGTCACGGTACGGAAAAGCGCAGCGTTTCTTCCAGAATGCGATTTGATTGTTTCGAACCCGCCTTATATCCGGGAAGGTGAGCGTGGGCTTATGGGGAAGGATGTTCTCGCTTATGAACCGGAAAGCGCTCTGTTTGCAGGAGAAAACGGGATGTATTTTTATCGGAAAATTATCGAAAATTTTCTTCCGGTACTAAAACCCGAAGGGTATTTCGTGTTTGAAATTGGATTTTCCCAGGGAAAGGAAATACAAGAACTGCTTGCAGACAGTGGGATGGACGAAATACGGATTGAGCAGGATTTTTCCGGCAACGATCGTGTGGCAAGCGCCAGAAAAAGAGGAAATAGGTGAGACTAAATAAGGTTGCGCTTACACAGTCTGTGTTATATAATAGTATCGATTACGAACAAATGATTTTGAAGCGATTATAGGGAGGATTCATCCAATATGGCGGATAAACAAAAGGCATTGGAAACGGCACTTGCGCAGATAGAAAAGCAATTTGGCAAAGGCGCTGTCATGAAGCTGGGACAGGCTACGACCATGAACGTGGAAGCTATTCCGACCGGATCGATTGCGTTGGATATTGCGCTTGGGATCGGCGGATTGCCCCGCGGAAGGATTGTTGAAATATATGGGCCGGAGAGCTCCGGTAAAACCACGGTGGCGCTCCATGCAGTAGCAGAAGCCCAAAAGATGGGCGGCGAAGCCGCTTTTATTGACGTCGAGCATGCGCTGGATCCGGTTTATGCAAAGGCGCTGGGCGTGGATATTGATTCCCTTTTGGTTTCCCAACCGGATACCGGGGAGCAGGCCCTTGAAATTACCGAGGCGTTGGTGCGTTCCGGCGCTATTGATATTATCGTTCTGGACTCCGTTGCGGCGATGGTTCCCCGTGCGGAAATTGAAGGAGAAATGGGTGATTCCCATGTCGGTTTACAGGCAAGGCTGATGTCCCAGGCACTCAGAAAGTTGACTTCCGTTATTGGAAAATCGAACTGTGTTGCCATTTTTATTAACCAGCTCAGGGAAAAAGTCGGCGTGGTTTATGGAAATCCGGAAGTAACGCCGGGCGGCCGTGCACTGAAATTCTATTCTTCTGTCCGTCTGGATGTCCGCCGGGTGGAGCAGTTAAAATCCGGCACCGAGGTCATCGGAAACCGTACTCGGGTTAAAGTAGTGAAAAATAAGGTCGCTCCGCCTTTCCGGGAAGCAGAATTTGATATTATGTATGGACAGGGAATTTCCAAAGAAGGGGAGACCCTTGACCTTGCCGTTAAACTTGATATTGTCAATAAAAGCGGTGCATGGTTCAGCTACAATGGGGAACGCCTAGGACAAGGACGCGACAATGTAAAAAATTATTTTGCTGAACATCCGGAACTCGTGGAGGAAATTGATAAGAAGATCCGTGAAAACGGTGACAAGCTCCTTGGTATGCGAGGGAACAAGTCCAAAAAAGGGATTGCTCCGGTAAAAACGGAACCAGTTGGGCAGCCTGTTACCCCCTCTCCGGAAAAATCTGCTTCCAAGGAAATTAAAGTGGATATTGAAGTGGATGACGAATTGTAATGCGCATTACACAGGCCAAACAGAAAAATGCAAGATATCTCTATCTTTACATAGAAGGGGAGTACGCTCTCGCCGCCCATGTGGAGGCATTTGCCGCCATGGGTCTCAAAGAAGGGATGGAGATTACCCCTGCCCAGCTTGAAGAACTCCGTGTGAGGACGGATACCATCAAAGCAAGGGAAAAAGCATACCATCTGCTCTCTTACCGGGATTATTCCAAAAAGGAATTAATTGACAAGCTGGGGAATAAGGTGGAACGTGAGGTGGCCGAGGTGGTGACAGACCGGATCGAAGAACTGGGCTATCTCAGCGATGAGGAATATTCTCGGAAACTCGTCCGCAGTCTTTCCAGAGAAAAAATGCTCTCTGAGCGTTCTATCCGCAGGGAACTTGCCCTCAGGGGGATTGCCCCGGAACTTGCCGAGGAGGCAATGGAGGAGTTGGAAGAGGATGACGTGACGCGAATTTTGCGCCTGATTCATCGGAAGTTTGAGCGCAAACTCACGGATGAGACGGGAGTGAGGCGTGTTTATGCCGCATTGATGCGTAGAGGATACGCCTACAGCGATGTGCGCGCAGCGTTACAGCAGTATTTAGAGGAGAAAAACTGGCAGCAGGAACTGCCTCAGGAATAAATATACCGGGCTTTACAGAAAAGCCCTGTTTTCATACAGGAGGAAACCATGGCTACACGTGTAGGAATGATGTCCCTTGGGTGTCCCAAAAACCAGGTGGACGGGGAAATGATTTTGGCGAGCTTTGCAAACGCGGGATATAAAATTTCCGAAGATCCGGCGCTTGCAGATGTCGTCATCATCAACACTTGCGGTTTTATTGAGGACGCGAAAAAAGAATCCATTGAAACGATTCTGGAGTTTTGCACCTTAAAAAAAGAAGGGCGTATCAAGTGCGTTGTGATAACTGGATGCCTGTCGGAACGCTACCGGGAACAGGTGGCGCAGGAACTTCCGGAAGTCGACGTGATTTTGGGAATTGGGAAAAATGAAGAGATTGTGGGACTTGTGGAGCAAGCCCTGGCGGGGGAACGAGTCGTTGCCTTTGACGAAAAAGAAAAACTGCCCCTTTCCGGGGACAGGGTACTCACAAACCTTCCATTTTATGCTTACCTGAAAATTGCCGAGGGGTGCAACAATCGTTGCTCCTACTGTGCTATCCCGATGATCCGCGGACGTTATCGCAGCAAGCCAATGGAGGAAATCCTGGATGAAGCGCGCCGCTTTGCACGCAACGGCATTACGGAATTGATTGTAGTCGCCCAGGACCCAACTCGCTATGGGGAGGATCTCTATGGGGAAAACCGGCTTCCGCAGCTTTTGACGGAGCTGTGCAAATTGGAGGGGATCCGCTGGATCCGCACTCTGTACACTTATCCGGAACGGATTACCGACGAACTGCTGGACGTACTGGCAAAAGAGGAAAAACTTGTAAAGTACCTGGATATCCCAATGCAGCACTGCGATGGAGAAATCCTCAAACGGATGCACCGTGTGGGCGATAAGCACAGCCTGCTTGCACTGATTAAAAAAATCCGGGAACGTGTGCCCGGCATTTCCCTGCGTTCCACACTGATTGTCGGTTTTCCCGGGGAGACGAAGGCACAGTTTGCAGACCTGTGCGATTTTGTCAAGGAGGCAAAATTTGACCATCTCGGCTGTTTTGCCTATTCTGCAGAGGAGGGGACTCCCGCGGCCTCTTTCCCGGATCAAATCGACGAGGAGGTCAAACTCCATCGCGCGGAGATCATTATGGATGAACAGTACACCATTCAGGAACGTAAGATGAATCGGATGATCGGCAAAACCGTGACCGTGGTGGCGGAGGGATATGACCGCTATGCGGAGTGCTATTTTGGGCGTACAGATAAGGACGCCCCGGATATTGACGGAAAAGTGTTTTTTACCTCCCCGAAAGAAAACAAACCAAAGGTCGGGCAGTACCTGACAGTCAAAATCACCGACACACTGGACGGGGATCTTGTGGGCGACCGGGTAGAAGAGGGGGGATCCCATGAACACGCCGAATAAGCTGACCGTCCTTAGGATGGTACTCATTCCGTTTTTTTTGTTTTTCCTGCTCTTTGATTTGCCGCATCATTATCTCTATGCTCTGATCCTGTTTGCGGCCGCCTCCTTTACAGATTTTCTTGATGGCCATATCGCAAGACGGGATGGGATTGTCACAGATTTTGGGAAATTTTTGGATCCAGTCGCTGATAAATTGCTCGTGACCTCGGCTCTTATCTGCTTTATTGAGCTTGGGTTTACCAGCAGCATCGTTGTAGTGATTATCATTGCAAGGGAATTCATTGTTACTTCCCTGCGGATGGTGGCGGCAAGCAGCCAGGTTATAGCGGCTAATATTTGGGGAAAACTGAAAACTGTCAGCCAAATGGTAGCTGTCATTGCAATTTTATTTATGCAGGAATGCGTGCAGGCGGGTTGGCTCCCGGATTCTTTCCCAGCATTGACGATCGGTCATGTCCTGATGTGGATTGCCGCAGTGCTCACCCTATTTTCCGGTCTGACTTATTTGAAGGACAACTGGAAATATGTCAATACCGCAAAATAGCTAGGTTGAAAAAAGT
Source organism: Candidatus Pseudoruminococcus merdavium (assembly GCA_904419745.1). Classification (GTDB taxonomy): domain Bacteria; phylum Bacillota; class Clostridia; order Oscillospirales; family Ruminococcaceae; genus Pseudoruminococcus_B; species Pseudoruminococcus_B merdavium. The sequence continues at coordinate 58,837 of CAJFSS010000003.1, forward strand.
AAAAATAAGTCCCCCGCTGCCTAATAGCAGCGGGGGACTTTTCATCTGTCTTTTAACTTAGGAAAAGAATTTGAGGACCCTGTGGAGTATCCTTGACCTCCACACCAAGTTCCTTGAGCTTATCCCGGATTTCATCTGCGGTTTTGAAGTCTTTTGCTTTTCTGGCAGCCGTGCGCTGTTCTACCAGAGACCTGATTTCATCGGAAATACCGTCGTCTTCCTTGCGATTGTACAGCAACCCAAGGACTCCGCATAGCTCGTCAAATGCTTTGGAGGCGGCAGTCAGGTATTCGCGGTTCTTTACCTGGTTTGTACTGATCTGAGTATTGATGTCGCGGGCAAAATCAAAGAGTACAGCAATCGCATCCGCGGTATTGAGATCGTCGTCCATGGCCGCAATGAACTGTTCTCTCCGCTGATGGATGCTTTTTTTCAGATCTTCCATATTAGATGGGATTTCCTCGTTTGCATTTTGCAGCGCAAAATCCAGGTTGTCCCGGCAAGTGTAAAGACGCTCCAGTGCAGCTTTGCACTGCTCAATAATTTCCACACTGTAGTTAATGGGGCTCCTGTAGTGGGCATTGAGCATCATAAAGCGGATAGGTTCATAGCCAAATTTATCCGCAACATCCCGGACAGTGAAGAAATTTCCAAGCGATTTGGACATCTTCCGGTTGTCGACATTAATGTACCCGTTGTGCATCCAGTAATTGGCAAATGGAACGCCGTGGGCGCATTCGCTCTGCGCGATCTCGTTTTCATGGTGCGGAAAGATCAGATCCTGCCCGCCGCAGTGGATGTCAATGGTATCCCCAAGGTATTTTCCTGCCATGGCAGAACATTCGATATGCCAACCCGGCCGGCCGTCCCCCCACGGAGAGGGCCAGAAGGGTTCTCCGGGTTTTACACCCTTCCACAGGGCAAAATCCATTGGGTTTTCTTTGTGCTCGCTCACGTCAATGCGAGCTCCAGCTTCGAGATCCTCCAAAGGCTGATGGGAGAGTTTCCCGTATTCTGCAAATTTGGCCGCACGGAAATAGACGTCTCCATTTTGCGGGTAAGCATATCCTTTGTCCACCAGCTGCTGAATAATATGAAGGATAGCGTCGATGTTTTGCGTTGCCTTGGGATGGATCGTTGCAGGGCGGACATTGAGTCCGGCAGCGTCTTTCTGATATTCTGCAATATATTTTTCTGCAATGTCTGAAACCGTGACCCCTTCCTCGTTGGCACGGCGAATCATCTTGTCGTCGATGTCTGTGAAGTTCTGGACAAAATTGACTTCGTAGCCGCGGTATTCCAGGTACCGGCGCAGAACGTCAAATACACAGATGGGCCGCGCGTTGCCGATATGGATGAAGTTGTAGACTGTCGGTCCACAGGCATAAATCCGCACCTTGCCCGGCTCAATGGTTTTCAATTCTTCTTTCTGTCTGGTCAGGGTATTAAACACTTTCATTTTTTCTCTCTCCTTCGAGCATGGATATTCTTCTTTGCAGAGTTTCTATTTTGTAACGCAGAGCGCAGAGTTCTTGAGAAACGGGATCTGGAATGTGGATTTGATCCAGATCATATCCGACGCGCTTGCCATGTTTGCGCACAACTCTTGCCGGGACGCCGGCTGCCGTCGAATTTTCTCCTACTGCTTCCAAAACCACGGCATTTGCCGCAATCTTGACATTGTCCCCGATGGTAAACGGGCCGAGTACTTTGGCGCCCGCTCCGACAAGGACATTATTGCCGAGTGTGGGATGTCGCTTTCCCTTATCTTTGCCAGTTCCGCCCAGGGTTACACCTTGATAGAGGGTGCAATTTTCCCCGATGATGGTGGTTTCCCCAATAACAACCCCGCTTCCATGGTCAATAAATAGCCCCTTTCCGATAGTGGCTCCGGGATGGATTTCAATTCCGGTAAAAAAGCGGGCCATCTGGGAAATCAACCGTGCGAAAAAGAACAGATGCCTACGGTACAGCCGGTGAGCAATCCGGTACCAGAATATGGCATGGAAACCGGAATACAGCAACGCCGCCTCCAGGGAAGAACGGGAAGCTGGATCTCTTTGTCGTACGGCATTTAAATCCGCGCGAATGGTATCAAACATGTCACATGCCCTCCTTAGTGGAATCCACGGAAAAACAAAACGCCCCCATACCCATCCGGTTTTCCGGATTGTACGGAGGCGATTTCAGCTGACTGAAAACCCGCGGTTCCACTCCTATTTGTCACTTTCGAACAAACGAGCCCAGGTAACGCCGGCTCACTGCGCACAGGGATACTGGAAAAACGTTCCCCCTGCGTGCTTTATGGACGCATTTCACTCCCAGCTCACCTGCACGGACGTTTTCAGCCTGTGACGTCCGTTCTCTATCCAGGGCTTTGGTTGCTACTTCTTCCATATCAAACGCATTTCAAAATATTCTATTGGCATTGTATGTTTAAAATACCACATTCGTTCCAAAAGTGCAAGCCTTCTGTAAGGAATCTAATTCATTAAACTTTTTTCCTGTCAATGGATATAAAACGGGAATAGAGAGAGTTTGGAACAAAAAAATGCCGCCCCCACTATTGCAGGAACAGCACCCCTGGTGGACGATACAAGACTCGAACTTGTGACCCTTCGCACGTCAAGCGAATGCTCATACCAACTGAGCTAATCGTCCATATTTATTGTCCTCACTGGACTGTGCTATCAATTATAGCCTGTCCATGTTTAAAAATCAATAGGGATTTTTAAAACAATATTAAGAGAATATATATTATATTTTTGTATAATTTGTCAATATATAGGGACTTTGGATACTAAAACCATATTTTGAGAAAACAAGTGCGGTTATGGAATGCCGCTTGCGCCAAAATAAAATCACCGGTAGTAATTGCATTTGTCAGCGTGAGAAAAGACAAAAGTATAGCGTATAAAAAGTGGATAGTCTATGACCGTTGTGAGATTGTACCGATTTTTTTCTCTCTTTTGCCCGTGGTTATCGCCATTATACAAAGATAAAGTTTCCTTTCCACAAACATCTGTTTTATGCTATAATAGTTTCGATTGTTATACTTAGGGAAATTGCCCCTTATTAACGATGAACCAGAAAAAGGCACTGGCACATGGATAGGTGTAGGAGGATAGATTGCGTTCATGGTAATTCTCGGGATTGACCCCGGCTATGCGATCGTGGGCTGGGGAGTGATTGAATATGTACATAGCCATTTTCGGGTGATAAACTTCGGTGCCATTACTACGCCTGCTGGGATGCCGTTTGAAGAGAGGCTGGAACGCATTTATGATGAGATGACCCTGTTGCTCTCCCGTTACCACCCGGACGCGATGGCGGTGGAACAGTTGTTTTTTTCCACAAACCAAAAAACCGGTATTGATGTGGCACAGGCAAGAGGAGTCATTCTGCTTGCCGCCAAAAAGCAAACGGTGCCAATGTTTGAATATACGCCGCTTCAGGTTAAGCAGTCCGTAGTTGGCTATGGACAGGCGGTGAAGAAGCAGGTGCAGGAGATGACCCGCATGTTGCTTTCCCTGAAAGCGGTCCCTAAACCGGATGATACAGCGGATGCACTGGCGGTTGCCATCTGCCACGCCCATTCTTCCGGATCGAACGCCAGTATTGGACGGCTTTTGGGCTCGACAAAGGGAAAGAGCCAAAAACAAGTTCTTGCTGATTATTATGAAAAGTTATACAACGAACAGCAGAAAAAGAAGAGGATGAATCAAAATGCTGTACAGTCTAAGAGGAACCCTCATCCATAAAGAGGAGAACATGGCCGTGGTGGAATGCGGCGGTGTGGGATACAAATGTATGATGCCCCTGTCTACAATCTCTAAACTGCCCTCTACGGGCAGTGAGGTGACGGTCTATACCCACTTGAATGTGAGGGAGGACGCCATTGATCTCTTTGGGTTTTATGAGATGGCGGAATTAAACTGCTTTAAAATGCTGACCTCCGTCTCCGGAGTGGGGCCAAAAGCAGCGCTGTCCATCCTTTCCAATTTGAGCCCGGAACGGTTTGCCCTGTGCGTTGCGTCCAATGATGTCAAATCCCTGACGCGCAGCCAGGGAATTGGACCTAAAATTGCCCAGCGTATTATTCTGGAGCTGAAGGATAAGGTCAAAAATGACGATATTGTCAAAGGCGTGGGGGATACTGCGGTGTTTACCGGCGGTGCTCTCAGTTCCAATGCGGGGGAGGCGGTCAGCGCCCTGGTGGTGCTTGGCTACGCGCAGTCGGACGCTGCTTCCGTGGTTGCGAAACTCCCGCCGGAAATGTCGATTGAAGAGATGATAAAACAGGGATTAAAGCAGCTTGCAGGGCAGGTGTAACAGATGGACGAACAGGAAATGGATTTTGAAAACCGGATAGTCTCCCCAGAGTATGAGGGAATGGACAGCGATGTTGAATACACCCTGCGCCCAAAAACCTTGCACGAATATATTGGGCAGAAAAAAGCCAAGGAAAACCTTTCGATCTTTATCGAAGCAGCCAAAGGCAGGGCGGAAGCGCTCGATCATGTGCTGCTCTACGGCCCTCCGGGACTTGGTAAGACCACCCTTGCCGGAGTCATAGCCAATGAGATGAATGTCAATGTGCGCATTACCTCCGGCCCGGCAATTGAAAAACCAGGGGATTTGGCCGCTCTGCTGACCAATCTCAACGAAAACGATATCCTCTTTATTGATGAAATCCACAGGCTTTCCCGCAGTGTGGAGGAAGTTCTTTACCCCGCAATGGAAGATTATGCACTGGATATTATTATCGGCAAAGGCCCTGCAGCGCGCTCCATCCGTATAGATTTACCGAAATTTACTCTTGTAGGGGCTACTACAAGGGCGGGGCAGCTCACTTCTCCGCTGCGCGACCGTTTTGGCATCCAGCTGCGGCTGGAGCTGTACACCTATGAGGAACTTAGCGAAATTGTGACAAGAAGCGCCGGGATTCTCGGCGTCCAGGTGGATGGAAAAGGCGCTTATGAAATCGCCCGGCGTTCCAGAGGGACTCCGCGAATTGCAAACCGTCTGCTCAAGCGGGTACGCGATTTTGCAGATGTCATTGGAAACGGGATTATTACGGAAGAAATTGCCCATGAAGCGCTCAACCGCCTGGAAATTGATGATTTGGGGCTGGACAGCACCGACAGGAGAATGCTGGAGGCCATCATCACCATGTATGGCGGCGGCCCGGTGGGGCTGGACACCCTTGCCGCGGCAATCGGAGAGGAAGCTATCACACTGGAAGACGTCTACGAGCCGTACTTGATGCAGATTGGATTTTTAAGCCGCACCCAGCGTGGACGCTGCGTGACGCCGCTCGCCTATTCCCATCTGGGTCTTGTTATGCCGGGACAGCAGAGTTTTGATGGGATTATTCCCCAAAATAAATAGGAGAAACGTTTGATGAGAGTTACGACTGACTGGAAAGATTATGAAATCTTAGATACTTCAGGAGGGGAAAAACTGGAACGGTGGAAGGAATACCTTCTGATCCGTCCGGATCCGCAGATTATCTGGAATACTCCCCATACCGACCCTCTGTGGAAAAAAGCTCATGCCCGCTACCATCGTTCCAGTACGGGCGGTGGAAAATGGGAAGAATACAAAAGGAAACCCGAAGAATGGCAGGTTTCCTATAAAGGTTTACGGTTCCATATCCGCCCGACCGGCTTTAAGCATACCGGGCTGTTCCCGGAACAGGCGGTTAACTGGGATTTTTTGCAGGAAAAAATCCAAAGCGCGGGCCGGGAAGTCAGCGTGCTCAACCTCTTTGCCTATACCGGGGGTGCGACGCTCGCCTGCGCGCAGGCAGGCGCAAAGGTCTGCCATGTGGATGCCTCCAAGGGCATGGTACAGTGGGCAAGAGAAAACGCCGCGCTGTCCGGGCTGGACGGGCGTCCGATCCGATGGATTGTGGATGACTGCCAGAAATTTGTAGAGCGGGAAATCCGGCGCGGCAGACGATATGACGTGGTCATCATGGACCCGCCTTCCTATGGCAGGGGTCCCGGCGGGGAAGTCTGGAAGCTGGAAGACCAGATTTATCCACTGTTGGAACTGTGTACAAAGGTACTTTCCGATGACCCACTGCTTTTCCTGCTCAACTCCTATACTACGGGCCTGTCCCCTTCGGTAATGGCCTATCTGCTGAGGGTGACGGTGGGCGCCTCCTTTGAAGGGAGAGTATGGGCGGATGAAATCGGCCTTCCGGTGAAGGACAGCGGAGGAATTTTGCCGTGCGGTTCTACGGCCGTGTTTGAACGATAGCATGAATACCGCAAAACGGGCCCGACCATAACCTGGCGGGCACCGTCTAGCGCAAGGATAGAGGGAATTAGACCAATGCAAATAATTATTGAAACACAGCACCTCACGTTCGGTTATCCGAAAGAGGACGATACGCTGGCCGAAGTGCTGCATGGCATTGATCTGTCCATTGAACAGGGACAGTTTGTCGCTGTGCTTGGGCATAATGGGTCGGGTAAGTCCACCTTGGCAAAGCATTTCAATGCAATTTTGCTGCCGAGCGGAGGAAGAGTGATTGTCGCAGGTTTTGATACCATGGAGGAGGACAAACTCTATGATATCCGACAGAATGTGGGCATGGTGTTCCAGAACCCGGATAATCAGATCGTCGCGACGATTGTGGAGGAGGACGTCGCCTTTGCACTGGAAAACCTTGGGGTGGAGCCGAAGGAGATCCGCAGGCGGGTGGATGAGGCGCTGAAAGCAGTCGGGATGTATGAATATCGTGGGCATGCGCCGCACCAGCTCTCCGGCGGGCAAAAACAGAGGGTGGCGATTGCGGGCATTATTGCCATGCGCCCGCAGTGCATCGTGCTCGACGAGCCAACCGCCATGCTCGATCCAAGAGGGCGCAAAGAGGTCCTGCGGACGATAAAACAACTCAAAGAGGAGTATGGGATTACCATTGTGCTTATCACCCATTATATGGAAGAAGCAGTACAGGCGGACCGTGTCGTTGTTGTAGATAATGGGAACCTCCTGTTGGACGGAACCCCGCGTGAGGTGTTCTCCCATGTCAAGCTTCTCAAAGAAGTTGGGCTGGACGTCCCGCAGGCAACGGAGCTTATCTATGAATTGCAAAAAGAGGGGATTTCGTTCCCAGATGGGATTTTGACCGAAGACGAATGTGTTGACGCGATTGTAAACTGGATGGAGGGACTTGGCGATGTCAGTCATTAAAACAGAGGAACTCTGCTATGTCTATTCTCCGGGCACTCCGTTCCAGAAGACTGCGGTGGATCATGTCTCCCTGGAAATTGAGAAGGGGGAATTTGTCGGGGTCATTGGCCATACCGGATCTGGAAAATCTACGTTGATTCAGCATTTTAACGGCCTGCTCAAACCTACGGCGGGGAAAATCTATTTAAACGGAAAAGATATGTGGGCGCAGGACACAGATATCCGCAAGGTGCGCTTTCAGGTTGGCCTGGTGTTCCAGTATCCGGAATACCAGCTGTTTGAGGAGACGGTTTTTAAGGATATCGCCTTTGGCCCGACCAATATGAGCCTTTCTGAGGAAGAGATCCGTCAGCGGGTATATGAGTCTGCGGAATTTGTCGGCCTTTCCACAGATTTAATGGAAAAATCCCCGTTTGAACTCTCCGGAGGACAAAAACGCCGGGTTGCCATTGCTGGCGTATTTGCCATGAATCCGGATGTGCTGATCCTGGACGAGCCGACGGCGGGCCTTGACCCGAAAGGGCGGGAGATGATCTTAAAACAGATTTCCCAGTACCACCAGGCGAGGGGAAATACGGTGCTGCTTGTCTCCCACAGCATGGAGGACACGGCGAAATATGCCCAAAAGGTGCTTGTGATGAACCGGGCAAAGGTCTATCTATATGATACGGTGGACAATGTCTTTTCCCATGCACAGGAAATCGAATCCCTGGGGCTGGATATCCCACAGGTGACAAAGATTTTCTATGCACTGAAAAAACAGGGGCTAGCTGTCTCCTCGAACATCTATACTGCGGAACAGGGTAAGAGGGAATTGCTCCGGCTTGCGGCAAAGGAGGGAAAATAAATGCTCAAGGATATTACACTCGGCCAGTATTTTCCCGGGGAATCAGTCATTCACCGGATGGATTCCCGTGCCAAAATTCTCCTGACAATCGTGTATATTGTTATGTTGTTTATCGCCAATAATGTGGTGGGGCTTGGCCTGTCCGTTGTCTTTGCGGGACTTCTCTATGTGATTGCCAAAATCCCCATGCGGATGATTTTGAGAAGTTTAAAACCGGTTATCCCCATTGTGATTTTTACCGCCGTACTCAATATGTTTTTTGTACAAGGGGAAGGGCAGCCACTCTTTTCTTGGTGGATTTTTAAATTGTACAAAGAAGGGCTGTATACCGCCGGATTTATGGCGGTACGTATTGTCTGCCTGATTGCAGGGACTTCCCTGTTGACCTATACGACCTCCCCGATAACGCTGACCGACGGGATTGAAAGCCTGCTCAAGCCCCTGGAAAAAGTCCATTTTCCGGCGCATGAACTTGCGATGATGATGACGATTGCCCTGCGCTTTATCCCGACGTTGATTGAGGAAACGGATAAAATCATGAGTGCGCAGAAGGCGCGGGGTGCGGATTTGGATTCTGGCAACCTGATGCAGAAGGTGAAATCCCTGATTCCAATTTTAATCCCTCTGTTTGTCTCCGCATTTCGGCGTGCAGATGAATTGGCGCTCGCCATGGAGTGCCGCTGTTACCGTGGCGGTTCCGGGCGCACCAGGATGCGCCAGATGAAACTGAGCGGGATTGATGCGTGCGCATCTGCGGTGTTGATCCTCTCTTTGGCGATTGTCATAGCAACCAATTTCCTGATTCCGGCGGTGATTTAACTTTGGCGCGTAATCTGCTTGTGCGGTGCTCTTACTGCGGTACCGCTTACCATGGCTTTCAGATACAGAAAAATGGAGATACGGTTGCGGCAAGGTTGATGGAGGCGATTTTTCAGGTGACGGGGGAGGCTTCTCCTACCATTGGCTGCTCCAGGACAGATGCGGGCGTGCATGCCAGGGAATACTTTTTCAATTTCCATACGGGAGCAAAAATTTCCTCGGAACGTCTGCCCGCCGCACTCAACGCCCATCTTCCCTATGATATTGCAGTGACAGCGTGCCGGGAAGTCCCGGAAGATTTCCACGCCCGTTACCGCGCAGTGGGGAAAGAATACTGCTATTTTATCCACAATTCCCCTGTGCGTGATCCTTTTTGTGAATCCCTGAAATACCATTATCGCTATCCTTTGGATGAGAAATTGCTGGATCATGCGGCCAAATGGTTTGTGGGAACACATGATTTTTCGGCTTTCTGTTCTGCGGGTAGCAGTGTGAAGGATACCGTGCGCACCATCACGGAAGCACGGGTCAGCCGGGAAGGGGAATTGGTTCTTTTCACCGTCCGTGGAACTGGGTTTCTCTATAACATGGTACGGATTATGGCAGGAACGTTGCTCGGTGTTGCAGAGGGAAAACTGAGCGCACAGGAGATACCCGACATTATAAACTCCTGTGACCGTAGTCGGGCAGGGATAACTGCTCCAGCCCATGGATTGTATCTAAATCGTGTTTTTTATACATGGGAAGAATTTGAAACGCTCCCCGGGAGGTGAGAGAAATGTCTACCATCACAGATTTGCGCAGGGAACGCAAACGCAGGAATCGCAAGCGTATGCTCAAGACCCTGATTATTATTGTTTTGCTGATCGCAGCCGCAGTGGGCAGTGTGTTTGTCTATGAAAAGTATTTAAAAAATGGGGAAGGGATCCCCGGTCTTCAGCAAAACGAACTGGAACTCACATCCTCGGAGTCCGGTTCTTCCAAAGATGGGGGCATTTCCCTTGTGGGAGGGGAACCCCGAGAGATCTATTCTTTTGACGGTTCCATCGGCGTCTTGACAGATACGGAATTTACCGTCTATTCTGCAAGTGGGAAAACAACCCTCAGTTATCAGCACGGTTATAATCAACCGCAGGTGCGTATCCATGGTTCCTATGCCCTTTTGTATGACGCAGGAGGACGCAAGGTTTCGGTTGTCACAAAAAACCGGATAGTCCAGGAACGGGAGCTGGAACAGTCCATTGTCTATGCTACCGTGTCGAAAGATGGGTATCTGGGCCTTGCACTGGAGGCAACTTCTTTTGGGTCACAACTTTCTGTCTATGATACGACACAAACAGAGATTTTTAAGTGGTATACTTCTGATTATCAGATTCTCTCTTTGGATTTCCATCCGGACAGCAAAGGCGCCGTGGTCAACTGTATCGGGACAACCGGCGGGGAAAAGCTTTCTGTTTTGTATACGTTTCAATTTGATAAGCAGGAACCCCTTGCCAGGACAGAAATCCTCGGTTCTCTTGTGCTGGAGACGGATTATTCCTCCGGGCAGGTATTTGCCGCAGCGGATGATAAATGCCTTGTCATGAAAAGCAAGGGAGATGTTAGCGGTGAATATGCCTATGGAGATAATTCTCCAATCCTGTTTGCAAAATCCTCTGGGGATTATCATGGGGTGGTTTTGCAGCAGTATGCCAATAACCGGAAGATGAATTTGATTGTGCTGGATAACGGATGCAATCAAAAGGCAAGCATCCCGGTGTCCGGCGTAAGGGATATCTATATTGATTCCGATAAAATTTATGTTCTTTCAGAAATCCTTTCCTGCTATGATTTATCTGGGAACCTGTTGTCCCAGCAGGCAGTGGATGGAAGCGCCCATAAAATCACAGTGGTTTCAGGGAAGGTCTATCTGTGTACGCTCTCATCCTTGGAACAGGTACAGTTGACAACTGTTGAAAATTCACAGTCTTAATACAAGGAGGAAACGGACTATGACATGGTCTTCCATTTTGTTGGATATTGCAGTCGTCCTGTTACTTCTCGGCGGGATTTTTAAGGGAAAACATGACGGCTTTTTAAAATCCCTGATTTTATTTCTTGGAGGAGTAGCTTCTCTACTGATTGCGGGATTTCTTTCCGGATGGCTGGCCGATTGGATTTATGACAGCTTTCTGAGAGAACGGATTGCCGCTTCTGTTCTGGGAGCGATGCAGCAAAATGGTGCACAACAGCTGACAGATTCCCTACAGGGGATTCTTGCTGCACTTGGCGGGATGCTTGGTATGGTGGCGCAGGCTTTTGATCTTTCCTCCCTGCAACTGAGCGCGGAACAGATTGCAAGTGCACTGGATGGAAATCTCAGCGAGCTGTCCGGCGTCCTGACTGACCAGGTCTTTGGGCCGCCGGTCAGGGGTCTTGTTGCAGCGATTGCCTTTGTAATCTTGTTTTCGCTGTGTCTACTTGTATTCCGTCTGATTGGAAGGAGCCTACAGGCAGTCAACCGGGTCCCGATTGTAGGAGGGATCAACCGTCTGCTTGGTATGGTATTTGGCTTTTTCAATGCCGCATTTTGGCTTGTAGTACTGAGTTTTGTCTTTTCTCTGCTTCTCATGTTGTTTGGATCTCAGGATGGATTCCTCAGTCAGCAGACAGTTGACAGTTCCTGGCTGTTTGGGTGGATTTATCACCACAATCCCTTGATTCAGGCGTGAACTGGGGAAAACGGAGAATTTATTTACAAATTCCCCGTAAAACAGAAATATTCTCTGCGTATAATGGTATTCGGTCACTTGCCGCAGTCAGTATGCTTTGTGGCATATTTTTGATACAGAAAATGGGGTGCGATACCCCGGGCGCCGGCTTATTGGACCGGCGCGGATGGAGGGTACTCAATGCTTTGTTCAAGATGTAAAAAGAGAATGGCGGTCGTCTTTGTTTCCCGGATGGACGGGACTGAGACGAAAAACGAGGGACTTTGCCTGAAATGTGCAAAGGAACTTGGGATCAAGCCGGTCAACGATATGATGGATCAGCTCGGGGTAACGGATGAGGATTTGGAAAATATGAACAGCCAGCTTATGGGCCTGATGCCCCAGGATGGGGAAGATCTTCCGGAAGGGGAGGATGGCTTTGAACTGGGTGGAGCCCAGACTTTTCCGTTTTTGCAAAACCTTTTTGGTAAGGATACCCCATCTTCTCAGCCGCAGGATGCAAAGACAGGGGAAGAACACCAGGACAAGGGAAAACCGAAAAAGAATAAAAAGCGAAAATTTTTGGAAAATTACTGTACCAATTTGACCCAGAGGGCCAAGGAAGGCAAAATCGACAATATTGTCGGCAGAGATAAGGAAATCTACCGTGTGGTACAGATCTTGTCCCGCCGCACCAAAAATAACCCCTGCCTGATTGGAGAACCGGGCGTTGGGAAAACCGCTATTGCAGAGGGGATTGCTTTGCGCATTGCGCAGGGGAATGTCCCGTTTCGCCTGAGCGATAAGGAAATTTACCTGCTTGACTTGACAGCATTGGTCGCAGGAACCCAGTTCCGTGGCCAGTTTGAAAGCCGGGTCAAGGGGCTGGTGGAGGAAGTCAAAGCAGAGGGGAATATCATCCTCTTTATTGATGAAATTCACAATCTCGTTGGAACCGGGGACTCAGAAGGTTCTATGAATGCTGCAAATATCCTCAAGCCGGCGCTTTCCCGTGGGGAAATCCAGGTCATTGGCGCAACAACTTTTAATGAATACCGAAAATATATTGAAAAAGATGCAGCGCTTGAGCGCCGTTTCCAACCAGTCACAGTCAACGAACCAACCATTGATGAAACGGTGGAAGTACTCAGAGGGATTAAGCAGTACTATGAACGCCACCACCGCGTCCATGTCAGTGATGCTGTTTTAAAACAGGCGGCTCGTCTGTCCGAACGGTATATTACCGACCGCTATCTTCCCGATAAGGCCATTGATCTGTTGGACGAAGCCTGTGCCTGTTGTTCTCTCCGCCACCAGGAACTGACAGATTATGATAAAGTCAATGCGAAAATGCATGAATTGACCAATCAGGAAGAGGAACTTGAGCAAGCCAAAGAAGTCGATTACCAGAAACTGGCGGAAGTAAAGGCGGAATTGCTGCGTACCAGGGAGACTGCAAAACAGATGGAACAGCAGATTTCCGGGATCCAGGTGGAACTGGATGATCTTGCTAAAGTGGTGGAATTATGGACCGGAATTCCGGCGTCTAAAATCCAGGAAAATGAACTGAAAAAAGTAGCGCACCTTGCCGACGCCCTCCGCAAAAAGATTGTCGGGCAGGACGAGGCGATTGATTTGATTTCCAAGGCGATCAAACGCAGCCGGGTGCAGATTAGTCCTCGCCGGCGACCGGCTTCATTTATTTTTGTCGGACCGACTGGCGTTGGAAAAACTGAACTTGTCAAGGTGCTGGCACAGGAACTGTTTGATTCTACAGATCCCCTGATCCGTCTGGATATGTCCGAATTCATGGAAAAACATGCGGTCTCCAGGATTGTGGGTTCTCCTCCGGGCTATGTCGGCTATGATGAGGCAGGCCAGTTAACGGAAAAAGTGCGCCGCAAACCCTATTCCGTGATTCTCTTCGACGAAATTGAAAAGGCGCACCCGGATGTGATGAATATCCTGCTGCAAATCCTGGATGAGGGAAAAATTACCGATGCACATGGCCGCGTGGTAAATTTTGAAAACACTGTCATTGTTATGACCTCTAATGCGGGTTCCAACCGGACGGCAAATGGAGTCGGTTTTAACCGCAGTACAGCGGATGTCACCAGGGAAAACGCTATGAAGGGGTTGCGGGAATTCCTCCGCCCGGAATTTTTAAGCCGTGTCGATGAAGTAGTCGTTTTCCGGGCATTGGATGAATCTGATTTTGGGAAAATTGCAGCGATAATGCTTGATGAACTCAAAGGACCACTTCAAGAACGTGGAATTTGCTTTGAATATGAGCAACCTGTTCTGGGCATTATTGCAAAAGAAGCATATGGCAACAAGAGCGGAGCAAGGGATATTCGTAAAATCATCCGTAAAGAGGTGGAGGATGCCATTGCCGCAATCCTGATTGATCGCGCAGAGGAGCCGTTACAACTGATGAAACTGACTCAACAGGAGGGAAAATTGGTTGTTCTTGCAAGTTGATCAGGAAAACTAAAAAAATCTATTGACAGGCGACGGGTTATATGATAGAATATAACCCGTCGCTAAGAGATGCGGGTGTAGTTCAATGGTAGAATCCCAGCCTTCCAAGCTGGTTGTGTGGGTTCGATTCCCATCACCCGCTCCATTTTTTTGTATAAAAAATGGAGAAAAGGATAAGCGCCAATAGCTCAGCTGGATAGAGCAACTGCCTTCTAAGCAGTAGGCCGGGGGTTCGAGTCCCTCTTGGCGCACCAGATATGTGGTGGGTATAGCTCAGTTGGTTAGAGCGCTAGATTGTGGCTCTAGAGGCCGTCGGTTCGAATCCGACTATCCACCCCATTTTTAACCGAAAAATCGGTTTAAGGGAAAAGGCACCCGTCCGCATGTGCGGGTGGATGCTTTTTTTATTCTGGGATGTAGCCAAGTGGTAAGGCAACGGACTTTGACTCCGTCATTCCGCTGGTTCGAGTCCAGCCATCCCAACCAGGAAAAGCCTGGAGCCTGATTGGGCTTCAGGCTTTTTTCTTTTTGGCATCGTGCCCGTAATGGTTGGATTTTGTGGTGTTTTCCCTGCCTTTATATTAGAAAATTGTCTGATAGACAAGAAATCTCCCAGGTTTGGTTGAAATGGGGTAGAAAATACGATATAATTTATAATTGATTTTTAAACGGGCATGCTCTGTGGATAGCTTGAAAAGAGTGGCATACGGGGACTCAATTGTTCAGATTTATGAAAAACAAATGGGGTATCATAGATGAATGAATATTTTTCCAAAATTTATCGGGGGTCGCAGGAAGAATTCTTCTCAGAAATCGATACCTGCATGAGTGAAGAGAAAAAGATGTTTGTGGTGACGGCCAATCCGGAAACTTTGATGATCGGGCAGGATAACCAGGCTTTCCATTCGATTTTGGTGAAAGAGGGTACTACGATTGTTCCAGATGGGATCGGTGTCGTCAAAGCGGCCAATACCCTGGGGATTCCTCTGACGCAACGGATCACCGGTGTGGATTTGGTCACTTTTTTGTTTGAAGAAGCGGACAAAAAGAAAAAGAGCCTCTTTTTATATGGAGCTAAGCCGGAGGTTATGGAGACCCTGGTTGGCAAACTCCACAGGGAATATCCGGGAATGCATATCTGTGGATACCACGATGGATACAGCGGCGATGGAGATGAAATTTTGGGAGAGGCAGTACGGTTGAAGCCGGATATTGTCCTGGTTGCTTTGGGAATTCCCAAACAGGAGCTGTTGATCGATCGGCATTTTGCCGATGCGGAAAAGGGAATTTTTGTCGGTGTGGGCGGTTCATTTGACGTCATCAGCGGAACAAAAAAACGCGCGCCGCATTTTTTTGTAAAACATAATCTGGAATGGCTTTAC
This sequence comes from Candidatus Pseudoruminococcus merdavium, assembly GCA_904419745.1. Taxonomy (GTDB): domain Bacteria; phylum Bacillota; class Clostridia; order Oscillospirales; family Ruminococcaceae; genus Pseudoruminococcus_B; species Pseudoruminococcus_B merdavium. The sequence goes on from CAJFSS010000003.1 coordinate 74,262, forward strand.
CGGATTGTCAAGGAACCAAAGCGTATCAAACGGTTTTACCACAGCAATGTCCGTTTTTTATGGAAAGTGCGCAGGATGAAAAAGGAGAAAAAATACAATGGGTGAACAGATTAAGGTCATGACAGTGTTTGGAACAAGACCGGAAACCATTAAAATGGCCCCTTTGGTAAAAGAACTCAAATCCAGAAAAGAAATTCAAACAATTGTCTGTGTCACAGCCCAGCACCGTCAAATGCTGGATCAGGTTTTGCATGCTTTTGAAATAGTGCCGGATTATGATTTGGATATTATGAAGCAAGGGCAAACCCTCTCGGATATCACTTCCCGCGTGCTCTGCGGATTGGAAGCGGTAATAAAAAAGGAACATCCGGATATTATCCTGGTCCATGGAGATACTACGACAACTTTTTCCGGAGCGCTTGCAGCTTTTTATAACCAGGTGGCAATCGGCCATGTGGAGGCGGGGTTGCGTACATACAATAAGTACTCCCCTTACCCAGAGGAAATGAATCGACAGATGGTCGGTGCGATGGCGGACCTTCACTTTGCCCCGACGCAGCAGAGTAGAGAAAATCTGCTGCGGGAAGGCAAGGCAGAAAAGGATATTGTTGTGACTGGAAATACTGCAATTGACGCGCTGAAAACAACCGTCCGCGAGGATTACAGTAGCGAACTGCTTAGCTGGGCGGCGGGCAGCCGTCTGATTGTGCTCACGGCGCATAGGAGAGAAAACCTTGGGGAACCGATGAAACGCATGTTTTCCGCCATTAAACGCGCTATTGAAAAATATGATGATGTCAAGATGGTATATCCGGTTCACTTAAACCCGCTTGTCCAGCAGGCGGCAAACGAGGTTTTTGGAAACAGCGACCGCATCCGGTTGGTGGAACCGATGGAAGTGGTGGATTTTCATAACCTGCTCAGCCGTTCTTATCTGATTTTGACAGACAGCGGTGGTATTCAGGAAGAAGCTCCCTCTCTGCATAAACCTGTCATTGTGCTCAGGGATACGACGGAGCGCCCGGAGGGCGTCCAGGCAGGTACCCTGAAACTCGCAGGTACGGATGAGGAGCGTATTTTTGAACTAGTAGATGAGCTGCTCAGTGATCCTACGGAATATCGTCGGATGAGCCGGGCGGAGAACCCCTATGGGGATGGCCTGGCAAGCAAGCGGATTGTGGATAGCATTATCGAACGGTTTCAAAAATAACCGGATATCTATTTTGGTATTTTAATGTAAAGAAGGGTTCTCTCATGTCGATGGAACACAAAAAAATCTATATTACAAGCCTCCATATGAAACATGGTGGTGTTGAGATGATGATTGCATCTCTCGCAAATGCCTTTGTTGAAAGGGGAGCGGAAGTGGAAATTTTGTGTACCTATCATCTGGGGGAACCTGTTTATACTTTATCCCCAGATGTAAAAATCCGCTATTTAACAGATGTTCATCCCAATCGGGAGGATTTTCAGCAGGCAATTCGAGAAAAACGGCTGCTTTCTATTTTGCATGAAGGGATTTATGCGCTTAAAGTACTTTACCTCAAGAAAAAGACCATGAAACAGGCACTTTCTGAGATTACAGAGGGGACGGTTGTCTCCACGCGCAATGAGCATTCGGTATTGCTTTCCAAATATGGCCGCCCCGGTGTACACAAAATTGCCCAACTGCACCATGACCATGCATTTGATCAGAAATTGATTTCAGATTTTCAGAAACATTATGAAAATATTGATGAATTCTTAATTTTAACGCCGCAAAATACAAAAGAGATTCAGGATTTTATAAAGGATCATAATTCTCATATGAAATGCCTGACAGTCCCCAATTTTGTAGAAAACCTGTACCACGGCCCCTGGCCAGAGAGAAAAAATCAGGTGATTGCAGTGGGTAGATTGGCTCCCGAAAAGGGATTTGACCGACTGCTTGCCATTTGGCAGCAGGCCAGTACACGGCTCCCCGGCTGGACGCTGAAAATCATTGGGGAAGGGCAGGAAATGAAAACTCTCAGAGAAAAGGCAAGATCTTTAGGAATAGAGGATTCTGTTTGTTTTTCCGGAGCACTTCCTCATGAAGAGGTTCTGAGAGAGATGGCATCGTCCAAAATTTATGCGATGACATCATTTACAGAGTCCTTTGGACTGGTTTTGGTGGAAGCGCAGTCCTGTAAACTACCCGTTATTGCCTTTGACGTCCGGGTAGGTCCTCGAGCTATTCTTACAGAGGGAAAAGACGGCTTCCTTGTAAAAGATGGGGATTTGGCGGAGTTTTGTGAAAAGATGATCGCTTTAGCTGCAAATGAAGAGGTCCGCAGTGCTTTTGGCGAAAATGCTAGAGAAAATGCTAAAAAATTTGAAAAAGATCGCGTTATGCAGCTTTGGGAGAAAATCCTACTCTAATCTATTTTATTGAATAGAAATATTTTTGCTTTAGCAGGAGGTACCGTTTTGGAAAAAACAATTGAGAATAAAGAACACAGGCAGTTGCAGCTCATGAACTGGTTTTTATTATGCCTGTTTGCCATGCAGCCAATCATGGATGTTGCTTCATATTGGCTGACAGAACTCGGACAGGGTACTGCGATTACGCTTGTTTTGCGCACTTTATTGTTTTTTGCAACTGCTTTCATAGGGTTTCTTGTCAGCAGGAATAAAAAGATATATTTTATTCTGGCGGCAGTTCTTGGTATTTTTTGGATTATACATTATTTAAACTGTGTCCGTATTGGATATTCGGCACTGATGATTGATCTAAATAATTATTTTCGTCTAATTCAGCCAATCGTGTTTGTCCTTGCCTTTCTCTCTATTTTCCGTTTTTATGGTACGGAAAAACTCCCAATCAAGAAAACCTTCCTAATTAATTATGGGTTGATTCTTGTTGTAATTATACTGGCTGTTGTTACAGGGACGGACCCTCACACTTATACAAATACAGGTGTGGGAATTAAAGGATGGTTTTATACGGGCAACGCACAGTCCGCTGTCCTTGCGATGATTATTCCGGTTGTCCTTTATTTTGCGTATCAAAGTGGGAAAAAACTGGTGTTTTTGTGTGCGGGTATTGTCTGTTATGCCCACCTTTTTTTCACAGGTACAAAAATCACCTATTTTTCCATTTTTGTTTTTACCGGCGGTTTTGTACTTGCTTTGATTTTGCTCAAGTCCAAACAGTGGTTTTATTATGTCGTTCCGGTTGTCCTGGCGGCATTGTGTATCATATTTTATCCGATGTCCCCGATGAACCGGACAAACTCTACCCACAATGAATTTGTAACGCAGGAACAGGAGGAAATTGATAACCAGTTTCCTGTTCTTCCTGAAAAGGAAAATCCCCAGGAACTCAGCCCTGATAGCGACTATTATAATGAGTACTATAATCTCTATATGGGGATTAAAACCTATGCCCCGATGGTAGAAAAGTTCGGCCTTGAAACCGTATTAAAGCAGACAGAATATACAACTGATATGGGAAAACTGTCGAATGCCCGTATCACCAAGAACAACTATAACTTTATTCTGTTTGGACAGCAGGATTTACTGACAAAGATGTTTGGCATGCACTACAATATGGAACTGTGCGGCAGCCAAAATTATGATTCGGAAAATGACTTTCTCGGGATCCTGTTCCTGTATGGATATGTAGGCTTTGCACTGTATTTGGCATTTACCGCCGGATTTATCATTTACTTCCTGTATCATCTGTTCCGTTATTTTAAACAGGTTTTTTCCATGGAATTTGTTTGTGTCATGATTGGGCTTTGTATGGCACTTTTTACCGCTATTTTTACGGCCGGAATGTTGCGTAGGCCAAATGCTTCCTTTTATATGTCCGTCTTGCTTGCCTATGGCTGTTATCTAGTATGGACGGCAAAAAGGAGGAAAAAAGCAGAATAAAGGACGTATGATTTATGAAAATCAGTATCATAATTCCTGTATATAAGGTAGAAGATTATCTTAGACAATGTGTGGATTCCGTTTTGGGGCAGACTATGGCTGACTTTGAAATGATTTTGGTTGACGATGGTTCTCCAGATCGCTGTCCACAAATCTGTGATGAGCTTGCAGCTGAAGATGAACGAATCCGCGTAATCCACAAGAAGAATGGCGGACTCAGTTCTGCACGCAATGAGGGGATGAAAATTGCAACCGGGGAATTTTTATTTTTCCTGGACAGCGACGATTTCCTCCATCCGCAGACCATGGAAATTCTTCTGGATATTGCAGAAAAAGAACAGTGTGATATTTCCTGCTGTAACTATCAGACTATTGAGAAAAGGGAAGTGCACTATCAGCGCATTGAATTGCCGGTTTCTTATCGGGTGTTTAGCAATGAACAGGCTTTGGAAAAAATGTATGACCAGAGTTTGGGAATGACGGTAATTGCCTGTGCAAAGCTCTACCGTAGAAGCCTTTTTGAAGGGATTGAATACCCGGAAGGCTGCCTGCATGAAGACGAGTTTACGACCTATAAACTCTATTACCGCGCAAAAAAGGTATCGTATACAGAGGAAAAACTCTACTATTACTATCAGAATGCAGAGAGTATTACTCATGTTGCCTATAAAATAGAACGTCTGGCGGCTCTACGGGCTTTCCAAGAACGCCTTGACTTTTTTAAGGAAAAAAGCTTGCGGATTCCCTATCAACTGACACAGAGGTTGTATATGATTCAGCTGATGGAGCATTATTATCAGGTGTCGAAACTGGGGGGACATGAAGAGATCCTTTCCAAAATGAAAAGGGAACTCAACAACCAGAGAAAATCGATAAAGGAAAATCCTTATTTTACCTCAAAACATAAGCTGTCTTGGCTGGCGTTTCGCGTTTCCCCCAGCGCTTTTCACAGGATTTATCAAGCGAAACTTTCGTGGAATGAAAAGTGATTGGGGGAAATGTTTCCTGCAAAGGCTGGTGGTTCGTTTATGAATAAGAAGAGAATGATTATCAATTTGTTTGCCAGCCTAGTATCGTTTGGCGTCAGTATGGGGATTAGCTTTTTCCTAACCCCATATTTGACAGAGGTACTCGGAACAGAAGCCTACGGTTATATTGGGCTGGCAAACAACTTTGTCAGTTATGCCTCTATTGTCACAGTTGCGCTCAATTCCATGGCGGGCAGGTTTATTACTATTGAAATCCATCGGGGAAATCAGCAGAAAGCGGATGAATATTTTAACTCCATTTTATTGTCCAATGTATTTTTGTCCGTTGTGATTTCTTTGATATCTCTAATTATTATCTTGAATATCCAGACTTTACTAAAGGTGTCCGATCGCCTTGTTCAGGATGTTCAGATCACTTTTGCAGTTGCGTTTTTAAACTTTGTTTTTACCGTGGTTACGGCGGTGTTTACGGTGGCCCCCTTTGCGAGAAACCGACTGGATGTCCAGTCGATTCGAACCATTTTAGGGAACCTGATCAAACTAATCGTAACCCTGGGGTTGATTGCCTTCTTTACACCCAAAATCTACTATATCAGTATTGGTGTGTTGGCTTGTTCTGTCTTTATGGCGGGCGCAGATATTTTCCTTACCAAAAAAATGCTTCCAGAAGTCAAGGTAAATCCACGCCATTTTAATTTTCAGGCAGTGAAAGAGGTTCTTTCCGCTGGCATTTGGAACTCACTTAACAGTCTCAGTTATGTATTGCTTATGGGGTTAGATCTGTTGTTGGCGAACCTTTTCGTGGGAGAAACGGCAATGGGAATGCTGTCTATTGCTAAAACAATCCCAACGGCTTTACAATCTCTGATTGTGGCGATTTCTGGTATTTTTACTCCGCAGTTTACCATTCTATATGCAAAAAAACAGGGGAAAGAATTAGTTTCGAGTGTGAAATACTCGATTAAGGTCTTATCCTTGATCATGACTGTGCCGATTGCAGGCCTTATCATATTTGGAACGGATTTCTATCATCTTTGGCTTCCAGGAAAGACAGCGGCGGAAATACAGACCATCCAGATCCTCTCCCTGATGACTCTGGTTCCTAAGCTTGTGAGCGCTTATATTGACAGCTTGTATGCGATTAATACCGTAACGAACCATTTGAAAGTCCCCGTGCTGGTGAATTTAGGACTGGGTGTTGCCAATACCGTCTTGGTGTTGATCCTGCTCAAGACAACTTCTCTGGGCGTTTATGGCATCGCAATTGCCAATGCAATTATGTTGTTCTTAAAAGTGGTTTTCTTTGTCCCCAGTTATGCTGCCAGTAATTTGGGGCAAAAACTCACTATCTTTTACCCTGCCTTTTTCCGGGCAGTTATCAGCAGCGTTCTAATTATGGTGCTGTTTGCATTTTTGGGTAATTTCTTTGTAATTGACAGCTGGCTTGATTTGATTTTGGTGGCCCTCGGATGCGGCGTTGTCGGTTATTTATTCAACATCCTGATTTTGCTCACCCGGCAGGAAAGAAAAGAGTTCTTTGCAAAGATAAAAAATAAACTCCATCCGTCCTCCTCATGAGAAGGGGAGCTATGAAATGGAATAGGTGATAACATGTCATATTTTACGACCAAAGACCCTGCTGAGTGTTGCGGGTGTGGAGCCTGTTATCAGGTGTGTCCAAAGCAGTGTATTTCCATGCAGCCGGATAAAAAGGGATTTCTCTATCCGGTGATTGATCAAACAGAATGTATTCACTGCCATCTCTGTGAAAAAGTTTGTCCAGAAGATCCTACTGTTCGGGCAAAAGGAACTGGACAACCGGAGTTATTTGGTGCGGTGCACCGTGAGCAGCAGGTTTTGATGCAAAGTGCCTCCGGGGGTGCTTTCCCTGCAATTGTGCAGTCCTTTTGTGATGAGGATTCTGTTATTTTCGGTGTCCAGTATGACGAGAACATGAGAGTCTGCCACAGCTATGTGATAGGGAAAGATGCAATTGGCAAGTTTAAAAAGTCAAAATATGTACAAAGCGATACGGGAAAGACATTCCGCCAGGCAAAAGAGTTTTTGGAACAGGGAAAAAAAGTCCTCTTTACGGGAACTCCTTGCCAGATATCGGGGTTGAAAGCGTTTTTGCGTAAGGATTATGAAAACCTGTTAACTGTGGACCTGATTTGTCATGGAGTAGCGAGCCCCGCCTTGTTTGCTGATTATATTGCATTGATCGAGAAAAAATATCATAAAAAAGTGGTCTGGGCTGATATGAGGACGAAAGAGAAAGTACGGGGAAACTGGGTCCTCATGAACCTGAGTACTGCGCTTGAGGACAGTTCTGTCCGTTTTCATCCGCTGTCCACCGCCTTTCTTGGAATTTATTTGAAAAATATCGGATATCGCGACGCCTGTTTTTCCTGCCCTTTTTATCAAATACCAAGAGTATCAGATTTTACGATTGGTGACTTGTGGGGAGCTGAGAATTTCGCCCCGGAAATGACGGATGGGCGTGGAATCTCCCTAATTCTTCTAAATTCAGAAAAGGGGAAACGTCTTTTCCCTGAAATTCAAAAATGGATGGAAACAAAACCGGTTTCCCTTGAAAACGCTGTCAAACAGAATCCTAATCTGATCCGCGCAACGACCCGGAAACCCCAGGAAGATGCTTTTTGGGAGATGAGAAAATCCCAGCCTGTGGAAAAAGTGCTTCGGTACTATGGATTGCCTCCCCGCTCTGTTCGGATCAAACAATCCATAAAGGGAGTCATCTCTATGCTGCTCCCTGAAAAAACAAAAACTTTTATTAAGAAAAAAATTCTCAAACGTTAGAATGCGAGGAAACAATATGCAAGGGAAACCAAATGTGGGGATTTTATCGATGCAGCGGGTACAGAACAGCGGTTCTTTTTTACAGGCCTATGGTCTGCAGCATGCTTTGCAGGGACTCGGTTGTCAAACGCAGTTTGTGGATTTTCATTTGCAGGAGCCTTCTGGATTTAAGCAGAAATTGAAATCCTCCCATCCGGGACTATGGGGGGCGGTTCGTCAGGCAAAATCTGTCCTGCAAGGCCAAAATCGACCAGCACGGGAAACCATCCGCCTGTCAGATGCCTTTGAACATCAGTATGACAGCGAATTTTTCCCCTTGTTGTCCTCGCAGCGGGATTTCAATTTCGCCCCGGCTTTGGACTTGTTGGTTATCGGCAGCGATGAAGTATTCAACTGTGCCCAGTATGCAGATGCCGGAAAGCAAATCCCCTGGGAACTGTACGGAGAAGGGAATAGGGCAAAACGGCTAATTTCCTATGCGGCCAGCTTTGGGGCGACTACCCTGGAAGATTTGGAGCGCCTTGGTATCCGGGAAAAAGCAGCGAAGCTGTTAAATAGTTTTTCTGCGCTCTCCGTCCGGGATGATAATTCTTCCGAAATTGTACAGGTGCTGACAGGAAAAACTCCTCAACTTCATATTGATCCGGTTCTGCTGTATCCATTTTCAGAAATTCTCTTGGAAAAACCGGAGCCATTTGACTATATTCTCGTCTATGCCTATAATAACCGGTTGCGTGCAGAGGAGGCAGAGCAAATACAGGCCTTTGCGAAAAGGCACGGGAAACGCCTGCTATGTGTCAATAATTTTCAGGACTTCTGCGAGGAAAAACGGGTTGCTTCGCCATTGAAAGTTCTTTCCTATTTCCGGTTTGCGGATTATGTGATTACAGATACTTTCCATGGCAGTGTACTTTCTATCAAATATCATCGCCCGTTTGGGGCGTTCATCCGGACTTCCAATCGGCAGAAAATGAGCTTTTTGCTCCATCAGTTTGGCTTGGATTCTCGGAAGGTGGAAGAGCCGGAGACACTTGCTAAAATTCTGGAAACACCAATCTCTTATCAGCCTGTCGATGAAATATTGCTGAAAAAACAGGGGCAGGCTTTGGAATATCTTTCCCGGTGCCTGGAGAGAATTTCGCCGCAATAAAAAATTGCAAAAGCCTGCCATATGCCCTTTGCAAAATAAAAGTTCAACAGCCGTACTGGAAAATTTGATTCCGGTACGGCTGTTTTTTCGTTTGTTTATTATTGGAATTGACAGATTTTCATAAAACAGATATACTAATTTAGTAATTTACTAATTTAGTATTTTGGAGGGCTATCTGTGAATATTCCAACATCGCTTAAGCATAAACCGGTTATCGTTGTGGAGGATTATGATCATATTGATGGAAGGAATGCCTATCATACGGATGCCAAAGGGATTTCTCTGGGGCTTGCCCAGTGGAATGATCGTGGCAAGGTTGACATTTCCGCCAAAGTCTGGCGTTACACGGGGAATAAATGGTCGCGCCAGTCGGAGGAATTGCCGATTCATCGCGTAATTGACTTGGCAATCCTGATTTGCCGGGCAAAACAGCATTTCCAGGATGCCTACCGATATGAAAAACTGTATGACCCGGATCATACAGTGCTTGACCGTATAGGTTTACAAGGAGATGCCATGACCGTAAAAGTCTGTACTGAAAACGAGCATATAGACGAAGATATCGGGCTTTTTTCTCAGGCCCTGTCCACGGATGATGAACTGTTGAGTGAACGTCTGCACTTACTAGCAAATTTACTCAAGGATATGGGCTATGGAATGAGAAAGGAGAAATAAGGAAAAAGGTGCACCGGTTGAACTCCGGTGTATTTTTTTACAAATAATATAATTGTTTATATATATTACATATCGTATCAAAGTTTTTAAAAAAAGTGGGAACCAAATCCGGTTTCATAACCAAGTTAGGGTGTAGGCAGAAAGGAGGTGGCCGCTCTGAGAACACAGGAGATTGAAAAGCTCATAGAATTGGTGGGCGCAGATGTCTACCGTTTTTGCCTGCGTATGACACAGTGCCAGGCGGATGCGGAGGATCTGTACCAGCAGACCTTTTTGAAACTTTGTGAGATGAAAAAAGAGATCGACTGGGCGGATAACCCGCGGTCGTTTGTGCTGTCCGTTGCAGCTCTCACAGAAAAAAGCAACCGCAGGCGGTATGCCAGACGGCAGAGACTGGCCCCTCAGGTCGGCATTCCGGAGGATTTTGATCTTGCTGAGGATACTTTTAGTACAGAAGGCATTATTTTAAACAAAGAGGAGCAGTTGGCTGTCCGTAGGGCAGTGAACGCACTGGAAGAGAGACTAAAAACCTCGGTCGTGCTCTATTACACGCTGGAAATGCCGGTGGAGGAAATCGCCGAGACACTGAATATCCCGGTTGGGACAGTCAAAAGCCGTCTGTATAAAGCGCGCAAAAAACTGATGAAACGATTGGAGGAATGGGGATATGCAGGATAGGAAAGAAAAACTGGAACAAATGCTCAGGCAATCGCTTAAAACACAAAAGGCTCCTTCCGAACTCCTTCAGACAAAAGTCCTCTGTGCTGTGAGGAACCGGGTAGGAGAACGAGGTGGAAAGAAATTTTCTTTGTGGTTTCTTCCCATGCTGTTTAATTCCGTTTTCTTTTTGGCCGTTTTTGTGGGGATATGGGTGTTTTTCCCTTATACCGTGGTTTCAAGAGTGCTCATGGCTTTATGCCTGTATCTGGTAGCGGCCGGGATCTTACTGACCGTTGCAGGGCTGCAGTTTGCAGATTTAAAAGAGAAGGCAATCATTGAGGTCAAACGAAAAGGAGAGGGTTTCTGATGGTAAATGTATCGACAGTATTGCTGATTGTCTTATTGGCGATGATCTTGGGAGTAGCCGCCCTGGTGTGCTTGTGTGTATGGATCTACCGGGACTGTAAACAACGGGGAGGGAATGCGGTGCTCTGGGTCATTATCTGTATTGCGGCTTCCCCGGTAATCGGGCTCATTCTGTACCTAGTCGCAGGCAGAAGGGAAATCCGCGTTCCCTGTCAAAACTGCGGGGCAATGATTGAAAACCGTGCGGTATTCTGTGAATTTTGTGGGACCCGTCAGGAACCCGGAAGGATACCATCTGATTTTGGAAAACAACGTGGAAAATACGGCGCTTTGATTGCAGCGGCAGTGTGTTTTGCCTGTATGATCATCTTGATGATTGGTGCAGTTGTAGTGGCAATTTCTTCGCCGCAACTGCTCGACGATCTCCATCTCAATACCGGGTATACCGTCGGGAGTATTACGACAGGTGGGAGTGAGGATTGGCATGTACGCTACTCCACAGCAAGTGATGGATATCGGTATTATAAGACTCTAACGCTGGAAGATCCTTCTCGGCAGCAGCTCTCCATCCAGGTGGACTGCGAGGAAAGTGGGCTCGTCCTGTATCTTAGACAGGGAGAATATGAGGAGCAGTTGGAAATCAGCAGCTTCTCTGCTCCGTACCACTACACCTTGGACGGTTTTAAGGGGGGAAAACTGGAACTTTGCCTGGAAGTGCAGGGAGCTAAAAATACAAAATGTGATATTTCCCTATGGTAAATACCATTTGTAATGAAATATCTGTCGGACAAAGTCTGTTATGTCCGGCAGATATTTTTCTATCAAAAAAATTTGCTTTTGGAAATTTATAATTTTGAAAATTTAAGAAAAAACTCTTTTGTTCTTTGTGATTTTATTGGAAATAGTTTTCACATCATTGTGGAAAGTAGGGGACAGATTTTTATAAAATGTATAAATTAACTAATTATAAAAGAAATATAGAGTATAACAATGATTTTATAAGAAAATAAAAGATAATCGTATGATAAATTAGATTAGAACTTTGAAAAAGCCCTTTTTTAATTGAGAAAAAATGTTTGAATGTAGAATTTTTAGAAACTTTCTTATATAAATTGCCAAAGTTTTTGAATTGTGATATGATTAAACCATCGGAAGAGAAATATCTTCCAGGGTCTTGTCCTTCACCCAGGGGATAAGACGCGGGACATTCCAAGTTCAAAACAGGTGCAGATGTTTTGAACCTCATTATGATTGAAAAGACATAACAATAAGACAAAAAAGCAAAGAGCACAGGTATTGCCTGTGCTCTTTGCTTTTTTGCATGGGGTGCTGTATTTAAAAAACGCGAATCGCAGTGGGATAATAATCGACCATCTAAACTCCTTTTCGAACGGTTCCAACCAAAACGGTGATATCGTCCTCATGTCCATCAATTCTTCTGCGTTTAGCTTCCTGGGCAATTTGTTTTGCCAAAGCCTGAGGGCCGAGCTTTTCCGAAAACAGCTCAATTTCAGAGAGTACCCAGTCGTTTCCGGTGGCTGTGACGCCATCGGATACCATGACCACGAGGTCGCCGGCACTCAGTGTCAAGGAATTATGTTCAAATTCTGCTCCTCTAAGAATCCCCACCGGCATGGATTTTGCCTCAATTCTGCCGATATGTCCGGAACGGCTGACAAAAGTAGGAGCAGCCCCGGCCTTTAAAAATTCGGCTTTTCCGGTGAACAGGTCAAAAGTAGTAATGTCAAGTGTAGCAAGGGTTTCGTCCCCGGATTTGACAAGAAGGGAAGAATTGACAATATTTAAAGCAGTGTCATAGTCAAAACCGGCTTGAATCAGTTGGGAAGTCAGAGAACTGGCCATGGAAGAATCCACCGCGGCTCTGCCACCGCTTCCCATCCCGTCACTTAAAATCATATGGGCATTGCCCTTGGAATCCAGGAAACAGTCGTAGCAGTCGCCGCATACTTTCATCCCGGAATGCGTAATCTGATAGGCGCCAAACAGCATGGAATAACGCGCTTTTTCAAAAAAACTGAGTTTTACCATATCAGAAAGGGTAGTAATGCTTGGAAAGTCGAATGTCCTGCTGCATATTTCTGAGAGAAGGAGGGACATTTCTTTCAGGTTTTCCTCCCGGTAGGAAGATACGGAGAACAACAGCTCCACTGTCATTTTACCGTAGTGATCGATACAGGCAGTGACGCTGTCGGGAAACAGGTCCGCCTGCCCAAGTGCGTCTTCGACTGCCTGTGCTGCCTCTGGATCATATCCCCGGAATCCACTGATTTCCCCGGCAAGGGAAGAGAGCATTTTGGAAATCCCACTAAACTGATCTACCAGGATGGAGCGCATTTCCATAACACGCCTGGTCGCCCCCTCGTAGGCAAGATAGTCCGTATAGTTATGGTTGATTTCGTCAATAAACTGGGTCAATTTGCAACATTTGTCTTCAAAATACTGGGGCATGTCCCCTTTTTTCAGCTGATGGGTCTGTTTTAAAATCGGGGTAATATGGTTGAGCGCATCCATGGTCTGATTGTAAGCCGTCTGCCAACAGAACATTTTCAATCCGCACCGGGAACAGACGGATTCACAGGAACGGGAAAAGACCTCGGAGATATCGGATGCAGCAATTTTGTCCAGCTTGGAGGAAACTTCGTCCACCGTATGCGAGATATCCTCAATGGCTTTGGAAGCAAATTTAAGCCTTGCAGAGACTGCGTTTTTGAACCCCGCCTGCTCACTGGCAGTCTGGGTAAGGGGTTCCGGCTCTATCACCCGGTTTAACAGGGAAGAAGGCAAGAGCATAAAAACAGCAGTTGCGGCAAAGGTCTCATACATGCCGGGTAAAGCCACCTGTAAGGAGGGGGAAATGAGCGCACATACGGCATTTGCAATGACAAAAATAGCCGCACAACCAAATTTTCCGAATACTGAAAAAATACCTGCAAGCATTCCGCCCAGCCCAAACGAACCGAGCAGATAGAACTGACTGGAATCCACCAGCGCCAAGGAAAGCCCAATCGCCATTCCCACAATGCCCGAGGTATTCCTTCCTCTGGTATATGCAAAAAACAGAACCAGCAGGATTAATAGGGAACGCCCAATGGAAAAACTGCCGACTTTCCATTGGGAAAGCGACATTGACAATAGCCCCAATGAGATAACGGCGCAGGCGTAATCCGTTGGAAGAATGGTAGAGTCGGATCTGACACGATTCCAAATGAGAAGGGTCCTGCTGAAAAAGAAGGCTGCCGCCGCACAGAGAACTCCTTCTGCCAGGGTCATGATGTATCCAAAAATCCCCTGTGGAAACAAAAAGTTGATGAGAAATCCCGCCCCCAGTGCGCAAAATCCGGAGAGCAGGGAAGGGAACGCCATCCATCGGGTACAGGAGGCCTTATCCGAAAGAAAATAACGGATACCGAAGATCAGGACACAGGCCGCTATGTATTTCATGGCATTAATTTCTCCAAAAGGGAGGAAATAGCCGAGAATTACGCCTGCAGTCGCCCCTAATAGAGAGGAAGAGGGACAGGCGGCCAGATAGGCCATTCCAAAAGGGGCAATGGAGGAAAACATAGCCGCACGAGAGGCAATCAACCCAAACAGGAAATTTTTTACGGTTTCAAGCAGCTCCTTGTTCCGTGCCAAAAAGGCGGAAAGCTGCTCTTTGTATCTCTGAGGAGAGGAGATGGTTCGATTTTTCATTCGGTCACCGCCAATCTGTAATCAATGGAATCCCCCGCAGGGCCCGGCGAGGGTACAGATATTATTCTAGGCTTGTCCGGTGAAATATTTCGCAGAATTGTGGAAGGCGAAAAAACATTTTCTAAGAAAGTTTTTGACTTTTCCACCAATGGCCTGTTGAAATCTGGAAAATATTGGATGAAATGGCAGAGAGCTTTTTTAGACCCCTTTGCGAAAGAGAGGAAAATTGACAGTCCTTTGCTTTTTTTCATGGATGGGGTATGATATAATAGCTGCAAAATGGTTGTGATATTTGTTTTTTGGATTTCACTGTAACAATAATCACCCATGGATACGGTCTGCAACATTGTACGCACAAGAATGTTAATCTATACGAGTGGAACATCACATAGGAATTTTAATGACAGTCTACTCATAATACGGGTTTTTGAATTATTGATCCAAATTTTAGGAATGATTTCTACGGGGGGACGCCTTCTGCTGTGTTTTCCACATTTTTTGAAATTTCGGTGGAAAGGTCTTTTGTTTTTGTCCAGTATCGGTCTTTTAAGGGCAAAGCCCCTGATGCTGGTTTGTATTCTTAGGATACTGGAGAGAAAAAGTGTTTTTTCCGTTTTCGGGTTTATTCTGTAAGCAATATATAAAAAGAGAAATACGATTGAGGGTGGGATGAATGGAAAACGAGACATATATTAAGAGAAACGGCGATTTTCTTATGCGTGAACTGACAGAGGCCGATCTGGAACAGTTTAACGACTTATTGCGCTATGCGTTCCAGGTGACAACGGACGAACTGGTAAAAAGCGGATGGGAAGATGATGAAATCAAATATGCAAAAACCCCGGTTTTAAAGTCTGCTTATGTACTCGGCTGGTTTTATAAGGGAACGCTGGCGTCTATGGTAGTTGTCTATCCGATGCGCGTGAATATCTATGATGAAATCTATGAAATGGGCGGAATTACTGGGGTTGCAACTTATCCGGAATATGCCGGCCGGGGGCTCATCCATTCCCTGATGAAGCATGCGCTGCGCCATATGCGAGAAAACGGGCAGAGTATCTCCTTTTTGTATCCATATTCTATCCCGTTTTATCGTAAGCAGGGTTGGGAAATTGCTTCTGACAAGATCACCTATACGATTAAGGACACTCAGCTGCCTAAAATGCGTCCGGTTTCGGGAATGGTTAAGCGGGTGGATTTGGATGATGAGGATCTGCGTAATGTACACCAGTATTTCACCATGCAGCGCCACGGAGCATTGATCAGGGGGCAGTTGGAATGGGAAGAATACTGGCGTTGGGACAACGAGGATATGGTGGCGGCAGTTTACTACAATGACAAGAACAAACCGCTTGGCTATGTTGTATATTACATTGAAAATGAGATTTTCTATATCAAGGAACTGGTATACCTCAACAATGAAGCGAATTACGGACTTTGGAACTATATCAGCGCGCATTTTTCCATGATTGAGCAGGTCAAGGGCTTTAACTATACCGGGGAGCCGATGGCGTTTCTATTTGAGGACAGTGAAATAGTGGAGACTATTGAACCATATATTATGGCGCGGATTGTGGATGTCCGGGAATTTTTGATGCGTTATCCATTCCAAATGCTGCAAAAGGACTTCCGCCTCCACTTTAAGGTGGAAGATCCGGTAGTCCCATGGAATAATGGGAATTTCCTGGTCTATTGGGAAGATGAGGAGGTGGTATGCGAACGGGTGGAGGAGAATGATTCCGTCAATGTCGTGGAATTAAACATCCAGACCCTGACAACCATGCTGATGGGCTATAAGCGCCCGACCTTTTTATATAACCATGCAAGGCTGAAAACAGAGTATTATATGGTGCATCTGTTGGAACGTCTGATTCCAGTAGAAAAACCTTATTTTTCGGATTATTTTTAACAGATAGGAATTTTAGATAAAAAAATACCGCGGTACTTGGGTACCACGGTATCGTATTCCCGATTTGGATTGAGATCGAAGGGGGAAGGTTATACGCAAGTCCATCCGCCGTCAATATAGATCGTCTGTCCGGTGGTATAGGAACTGGCCTCAGATGCAAAGAGAAGCAATTGGCCGCATAGTTCCTCAATTTTTCCTGGACGGGGAATTGGGCAGCGCTGTTTGAGGTACTCGAGGGTTGCCTCGTCAAATACCATCATCTCTGAAGGGAACTGCCCCGGACCAATGGCGTTCACCGTGATATTATATCTTGCCCATTCTTGGGCAAGACTGCGTGTGAAGTTTGGAACGGCGCCTTTTGTAGCGTTATAGGCAAGGATAGGATGATCTTTACCGCAGATATGCCCAAACATGGAGCCGGTATTAATAATTCTTCCATAATTCTGTTTGATCATATATTTTCCGCATTCCCGGCTCATCAAGAAATACCCGGTCAGGCTGACATCAACAACTTTCTGCCAATCTTCCAGTTTCAACTCTGTGGTTGGACAGTATGCCATCACTCCGGCATTGTTGACAAGAATATCAATTTTTCCAAAAGTATCGGCGACCTTTTTTACACTGTCAATCACCTGCTGTTCCTTACTGACATCGCAGGGGACAGACAAGCAGGTTCCGCCCGCCGCTTCAATTTCCTTTTTGAGTTTTTCCAGACGGTCTGCTCTTCTTGCGAATGCTGCGACAATGGCTCCGTTTTCTGCCAGGGCCTTGCAGTACTCATATCCCAGGCCGGAAGATGCGCCGGTGACAATGGCAACCCTTCCGGTCAGATCCATATAGTTTTTCATAGAAATACCTCCCCGTGAAATGGATTGTTAACTAATTCACATTATAATTGGTTTTGATAAAATTGCTATCCGCAATCTATCGGAAGGTGTCGGATAACCAACAGGTTTTTGAAATTGTCGGAAAGGGAATGTTATGGACAGACGGGTACGGAAAACAAAAACACGAATTCTACAGGCGTTTGAAACCCTGTCCAGAAAAAAGGCGGTTTCCCAAATCACAGTAGCAGGGTTGTGTGAGCTGGCAGATATCAACCGCTCCACTTTTTATCAGTATTATGCGGATATCTATGCCCTGTTTGAGGAAATTGAGCAGGAATATGTGGACAGGGTAAAAAACATGATTGAACAGCTGCGTGAAAATGATGAAAATTCTCAGGCAGTTACGCAGGAAATTCTGGATTTTTTATCTTTGAATCGTACGGCGATTTTATATTTTTTGAAAAACCGGAACCATACATGTTTTTTTGAGATGTGTCAGATCCTTTTAAAAGACCTTTTTCGCGAAAAAGTATACCAGAATTACCTGGTGCCGGATTCCTTCCCCAGGGTTCGGTTGGAATTTGCATTTGATTTTCTTTCGGCGGGATGTTATCAGGTTTATCTGGATTGGCTGGAGGGAAAGACGGATTGTACAGTCCAACAACTCTCCTTTTATATCAGCGACCTCTCCGATTCCTATTTCCGGGCACATTTTCAGGAAAAAAATGAAATCCAGCAAAAGTTTGAGGAGGATATGGGATGAACCACAGCTTACAGGAAAAAAAACTGTTTGTCCTGGATTTGGACGGGACATTTTATCTGGATGGGAAGCCCTTCGCGGGTTCCCTGGACTTTTTAAAAAGAGTGCGGGAAACTGGGAGGGACTATCTTTTTTTTACAAATAACTCTTCTACCAGCACACAAAAGTATGTAGAAAAACTTCGGGGGATGGGGATTGACGCCACTGAAGATGATATTGCCACTTCCGCGGATGTCATGATCGACTTTCTTAAAAGGGAGCGTCGGGGAAAAACCGTTTATCTGTGCGCAACCAAAGAAACTTATACCCAGTTTGAGCAGGCGGGAATCCCTTTGACCGAACAACGGCCGGATCTTGTAGTACTCACCTTTGATAAGGAATTGACCTATCATAAAATTGAGAGGATGTGTACTTTTATCCGCCAGGGGGCGGAGTATTTGTGCACTCATCCGGACGAGAACTGCCCGACTGCCGCCGGCCCTATCCCGGACTGCGGCTCTTTTGCGGCTATGATTGCCGTGTCCACCGGCGGGGCTTATCCGCGGTATGTGGGAAAACCTTTTCGTGAGACCATTGAGATGGTCAAGCATAAAAAGGGAGTCTGCGAGCAGGAGATTGTCTTTGTAGGTGATCGGCTGCAAACAGATATTGCCATTGGGGCAAATCATGGTGTTGCCAGTATCTTGGTACTGAGTGGGGTGACTACTCGAGAAATGGAACAAAATGGGGAGATCCATCCGACCTGGGTTTATGAAAAGCTCTCTGATATAACTCCCTGTCTTTAAAGTAAAAGCAGACGGACAGCAACCACGCTCATCAGAAATCCCGTCAAATCCGCGCTCAGGGCACTTGGTACGGTATGACGGGTTTTTTTGACCTTGACGGCGCCATAGTAAACGGCAATGGTATAAAAAGTGGTTTCTGTGGAACCTTGCATAACGCTTGCCACTTTCCCAACAAAACTGTCGGGACCATAGTTGCTCAGCAGGTTTTCATAGATGGCAAGTGCGCCACTGCCGGAAATGGGGCGGAGTAACGCAAGCGGAATTGTCTCAGGAGGAAATCCAATAGCTTCACAGATAGGACGGAGGGCATTGGTCAAAATATCCAGCGCGCCGGAGGCGTTGAACATGGCAATGCAAGTCATCAGGGCCACCAAAGCGGGGAGGATTCCAAATGAAGTGGAAATCCCCTCTTTTGCCCCTTCCAGGAAAGAGTCGAAGATGTTGACGCCATGAAGGAGCCCATAGAGGAAAATTGCACACAATATCAATGGAATGATACAGTCAGCGATGTTTCGCATAACAGGGTTCCTCCTTTTTGGCCAGTACCTTTGCCATAAAAATTCCAACGGTAACAGATAAAGCGGAACATAGCCAGACTGCAGGAAGGATTTCCATCGGAGCGGCGCTTCCGTGGGCAAGCCGCAGAGTGGCGATGGTAGTCGGGATGAGTTGAATGGAAGCGGTGTTAAGAACCACAAAAGTGACCATGTGATTGGAGGCAGTCCCGGTTTCGAGGGATACTTTGGAGAGTTCTTTCATAGCGGAGATTCCCAAGGGAGTGGCTGCATTGCCCAGCCCAAGGAAGTTTGCAATCATATTCATAGAGATTGCCTGCGCCGCTTTGGAATCTGGCTTTATTCCCCGAAACAGGAGTTTTAAAATTGGGGAAAGCAGTTTGGCCAGCTTTTTTGTCAATCCGGAGCGCTCAGCGATTTTCATGACTCCGGACCACAGACACATAGCTCCCATCAGCTTGATGCTAAGAGTGACTGCTTGCATTCCCCCGTCCAACGCGGCGTTTGAGACTTCCCCCATTCTGCCTGTTAAAAAGCCAAATACAACTGACAGAAAAACCATTCCCAAAAACACATAGGACATCATATATCCTACCTCCATTGTGGAAAAACTGGAAAAAAATTCCTTATAACAAGGTTTTATGTGAACAAATTCAAAACTCCTTAATACATTTATTGACATTTTTTGAAAATTAAGCTATATTTATGTCAAAAGATGATTAGATTGTGGAAAGTGAGGAACCAGACATGAAATCAACAGGAATTGTAAGACCAGTCGATAACCTGGGCAGGATTGTAGTTCCGGCAGAATTGCGCCGCACGCTCAATATCAATGAAAAAGATTCGTTAGAGATATATGTCGACAACGAAAACATTATTCTGAGAAAATATGAGCCTGCCTGCATTTTCTGTAATGATGCAGAGGATGTTATCCAGTACAAGGGAAAGAACATCTGTGCACATTGCCTTAAGGAACTCAAGCAGTTGTAATCGCTACATGGATTTTGCCCGATGTAATTTTACACCGGGCTTTTTCTTTTTTATAGAAAACAAAAAAACCCTGCCGAATTTTCGGCAGGGTTTTCAATTTTGATTATTTTTTCAAAGTGGCAACTGCTTTTTCGTAAGTCTTTAAGGTATCTACATTGCAGGCGGTGTATGCTCTGGAAAATTTGCGTACAAAAGAGGTTAGCGTCTTTCCAGGGCCGAATTCGACAAAGGTGTCAATTCCTGCATTTGCCATATTCTGCATTTCCGTAACAAACTGAACGGGGGAGATAAGATGTTTTTTCAAATAAGCGGCAAGATCTGTATCTTTTGGAAGGGCTGCCCCGGTGACATTGGAAAAAACTGCAAGGTTTGGTTCGTGGAAATGGAAATCTTTGATTTTTGCATAGAATTCTTCCGCTGCATCCGCCATCAATTTGGAGTGGAACGCTGCGTTTACCGCAAGCTTGACTGCCTTAGCTCCCATCCAGGAGAGGGTATCAGCTGCCGCCTGTGCTGCTTCCGGCTCCCCGGCAATAACGGTTTGCGCTGGGGTGTTAAAGTTGACTGGTGTGACAAATCCCGGAGTTTCCTCACAGACTTTCGCAATGGCGTCATTGTCGCTTCCAATAATGGCGAACATGGATCCAGGATGTTGTTGTGCGGCTTTCTGCATGGCGGCAGAACGCGCAGCAATAATCTGAAGTCCGGTTTGAAGATCAAATGCACCAGCATAGGTAAGCGCCGCATATTCCCCCAGAGAATGCCCGGCAACGGCGTCCGGTTTGCCACAGGTTTCTTCTAGGCTATACACTGCCGCCAAGGAGTGGGCATAAATCAATGGCTGGGAATACTGGGTTTCATTGATTTTTTCCCCACTTTCCCCAAAGGAAAGCTCTTTCAAATCGTACCCGAGTACTTCACAGGCTGTATCATAGACATGGCGTGCCGGTGCAAAGGAATCATACAATTCTTTGCCCATCCCATTGTACTGGGAACCTTGTCCACAGAAAAGATATGCTTTTTTCGACATAGTACCGTCCTCCGTGTTCACAAAAAGTTAATTGACAAACCTCTGGTGAAAAGTCTAATATAGTTAGATATGAAGCTGTATGTTTTTTACAATTTCAATCTGTTTAATATATAACATAATCACAATGTGAACGCAAGAGGGAGTTTTTAAAATGAAGGGTATCAAGGTACTGGCAACCGGACGGTATGCCCCGGATAATCTCGTGACCAATGAGGATTTTACAAAAATTGTTGACACTTCGGATGAATGGATTACCACCCGTACTGGAATGAAAATACGGCATATTTCCGATGGGGAACCTACCTGGATGATGGCCTCCAAAGCAGCCAAACATGCGCTTGATAACGCCGGCATTTCTGCAGAGGAAATCGACATGCTTTTGGTCACTACGGTTACGGGTGATTTTTACAGCCCGTCTGTGGCAAGTATGGTTCAACGGGAAATAGGGGCTTTCCATGCTTTTGGAATGGATTTGAACGCGGCTTGCAGCGGCTTTGTCTATGGGATGGACACCGCTTATCGCTATCTTTTGACCGGTGCGGCCAAAAAGGTTCTGCTTATCTCCGCGGAGACGCTTTCCAAAATCACGGATTATACCGATCGCTCCACCTGCGTTCTTTTTGGGGATGGGGCGGCAGCTGCAGTGCTCGCTTTGGGAGATGGGATCTACTCCTCTTACCTTGCGATGGATGCACATGACGCACATGTCCTCTATGCAAGGACACATGATAACCTCAATCCGTTTTCTACGAAAGGGACGCAGCACCCGGATGGATTTACTGGGGCGAAAGACCACTTCCTGTATATGGATGGAAGAGCGGTCTATAAATTTGCGGTAAAAGCCATGCCGGAAGCGGTGGAGCGCGCGGTAGAACAGGCGGGCCTCTCCTTGTCCGATATCGACTATATTATCCCACACCAGGCAAATATCCGGATTGTACAGACCGCGGCAAAAACGCTTGGCCTGCCAATGGAGAAATTCCTTATCAATGTGGCTGAGTATGGCAATACATCCAGTGCCAGTGTCCCTTTGTGTTTGGACGAATACAATGAGCGTGGGACATTCCATCCGGGCGATAAAATTGTCGTGGTTGGCTTTGGCGCGGGACTCACTTATGCGGCTGCAGTTTTTGAATGGTAAGGGGCGGCCAAAATGAAAACACGAGTCACTGATTTATTCCATATCCAGTATCCTGTGATCCAGGGTGGGATGGCTTGGGTGGCGGATGCTTCCCTTGCAGCGGCTGTTTCCAATGCCGGAGGACTTGGGTTGCTTGCAGGGGCATCCCATCCGGCAGAAGAGGTTCGGAAACAGATTCTGCATGCCAAAGAACTGACGGACAAGCCGTTTGGCCTGAACATCATGCTCATGAGCGAACATTCTGCGGATTTAGTACAACTTGCCATAGAAGAACACCTTTCTGTGGTAGCGACAGGGGCAGGAAACCCGGCAAAATATATCCCCTCCCTGAAAGAGGCGGGAGTCAAGGTGCTCCCAGTAATCCCATCCGTTGCAATTGCAAAGAAAATGGAAAAAGCGGGTGCGGATGCCGTCGTGGCAGAAGGATGTGAATCCGGTGGACATATTGGGGAGATGACAACCATGGCGCTGGTTCCTCAGGTGGTGGATGCCATCAGTATTCCGGTGATTGCGGCAGGAGGAATTGCAGATGGAAGGGGGATGGCAGCCTCCCTGATGCTGGGCGCAGAGGGCGTTCAGATGGGGACACGTTTTTTGGCTGCAAAGGAGTGCAATATTAGCAGAACCTATCAGCAAATGGTACTGGATGCATCCGATTCTGATTCCGTTGTTACGGGCAGAACTTTTGGACGCGGTGTGCGCTCGCTGAAAAGCCCGCTTTCCAAACGCCTGCTGGAAATGGAGAAAAACGGCGCCCAGTTTGAAGAAATTGAGGCGCTAACGATGGATTCCTTGAGAAAGGCCGTACAGCAGGAAGATTTGGAAAATGGAAGCTTTATGGCCGGGCAGATTGCGGGACTGGTGCATCAATGCCAGAGCGCCAAAGAGATTGTGGAAGAAATTGTTTTCCAGGCGGAAAAGTTACTAAAAAAGTATTCCTAAGGGAAAGGGGAATTTATTTTGAGTAAAACAGTTTTGATTACCGGGGCGGAGCAGGGAATCGGCGCCTGCATTGCAAAACGCTTTGCAAAAGACGGGTATCATGTCGCTATCAACTGCTACAACGAAGCAACAAGGGATGCATCTGGCATCAAAGTCGCGGAGGAATGCCGCGCCTTTGGAGTGGAAGCGGAATGCTTTTTGGCGGATGTTTCCAAGTTTGACGAATGTGAACGCATGGTCAAAGAAGTGGTTGCCCGTTTTGGTTCTCTGGATGTGCTTGTCAATAATGCCGGCATTACCAAAGACGGCCTGATGGCGCGGATGTCTGAAGCGCAGTTTGATGCAGTCATGAACGTCAATTATAAGGGCGTCTTTAATATGATGCGCCATGTATCCGGCGTGATGATCAAACAAAAACATGGTAAAATCATCAATATTTCCTCGGTTGCGGGGCTTTACGGGAATGCAGGGCAGATCAACTACTCTGCTGCAAAGGCCGGAGTTGTTGGTATGACCCTGACCGGAGCGAAGGAACTTGGACCAAGAAATATTACGGTGAATGCCGTTGCCCCGGGCTTTATTGAAACGAAAATGACCGAAGTGCTCCCAGAAAAGGTGAAGGAGGGCGCGCTTGCCTCCATTCCTCTTCGGAGATTCGGTACGGTGGATGAGGTTGCCGGCGTGGTAGCATTTCTTGCTTCGGATGATGCAAATTATGTCAGCGGGCAGGTTATTGTGATTGACGGCGCAATGTCCATGTAAGGCCGTGGCAGACTAGACTTAAGAGAGTACTGGGGGTTTCCCCTTTTTCGTTTTATCAAACAGGAGGATCAATATGAGAAGAGTAGTGATTACCGGTGTTGGGGCAATCACGCCGATTGGAATCGGAAAAGATGAGATGTGGGAAAATGTGAAAGCGGGGAAACACGGCTTTTGCACGATTGATCGCTTTGACACTTCCGATTTGAAGGTAAAAGTTGCGGCGCAGGTTAACAACTTTGAACCTACGGATTTTATAGAAAAGAAAGAGGTCAGAAAAATGGGCCGTTTCTGCCAATTTGCTGTGGCTGCGGCAGATATGGCGGTCAAAGATTCTGGAAGCGATTTTAAAGACCTTGATCCGTTCCGTGTTGGAGTGATCTTTGGAAGCGGGATCGGTGGCATCGATACTCTGTGCGAGGAATATGATAAATTCAAGACTGCTGGGCCAAGAAGGGTTTCCCCATTTTTTGTCCCAATGATGATTTCCAACATGGCCCCAGGCATGATTTCCATGCGCCATGGATTTCAAGGGGCAAATCTTGCAACCGTAACTGCTTGTGCCTCTGCAAACCATGCGATTGGCGAGGCGTTCCGCCAGATTAAAGCCGGCTACCTGGACGCTGCCCTGACCGGTGGGTCAGAGGCGGCGATAGTCAAGCTGGCATTAGCTGGTTTTGCAAATATGAAAGCCCTTTCTTCCAGTGAGGATCCGGATCGCGCTTCCATCCCATTTGACAAGGAGCGTGACGGCTTTGTCATGGGAGAAGGCGCAGGTGCTCTGATGCTGGAGGAATATGAACACGCTGTTGCGCGGGGTGCGACGATTTATGCGGAAATTGCCGGTTATGGGGCAACAGGGGACGCTTATCATATCACCAGCCCGGCGCCGGATGGCATTGCTGCAAGCAAGGCCATGCAGTTTGCCATGGAAGAAGCGGGTGTAAATCCGGAGGATATAGATTATATCAATGCACATGGTACTTCAACGCCCATTAACGACGCTTTTGAGACTACTGCGATTAAGCTGGCGCTTGGGGAAGCCGCATATAAAACGGCAGTCAGCTCGACAAAGTCCATGACCGGGCATTTGCTTGGCGCTGCCGGTGCGGTGGAGGCAATTATAACTGCGCTTGCCCTGAAAGAGGGGATTCTACCTCCGACTGTGGGATTCAAGGTGCCAGATGAAGAGTGCGACCTTGATTATGTGACGGATGGTGCGCGCAAAGCGGAGCTGAAAGCGGCGCTGTCCAATTCCCTGGGTTTTGGCGGACACAATGCGACCTTGTGTTTGAAACGGGTATAGCGGAAAAGGTACCGCGTATAAGAACTCTGTGTACTGACATGAGATTGAGGAGGGCTATAGCAATATGGCAAAATTAGAACTGACAACAGAGAGCATTAAGGATTTAATGCTCAGTTTTTCCCGGTGTGGCTTGACCGGGCTTGAAATTGAAGATGAGGGATTTAAGCTGAGCTTTTCCAAAGAGCAGACCGTGGTTGAGGTGGCTCCCCAACAACCGGTGGTTGCTGCGGTTCCTTCTGTTGCCCCCGCTACTCCGGCTCCTGCTGTGGAAGAACAGGCGCCGACACACACAGGTACTCCAGTGGTCTCCCCGATTGTCGGGACTTTTTATGCGGCAGCTTCTCCGGAAAAGCCCCCGTTTGTCACTGTCGGCTCTCAGGTGAAAAAGGGCGATGTCCTCTTTATCATTGAATCCATGAAACTGATGAACGAAATCACCAGCGAAGTGGATGGGACCGTACAGGAAATCTGTGTGCAGAATGGTGAAGCAGTGGAATACAGCCAGCCAATTATGTATATCGGATAAGGGGGAACAGAGTATGCCACTGATGAATTTGGAGCAGATCAAGGAGATTATACCGCACCGTGATCCATTTCTACTCATTGATGAGGTCGAAGAATTGGAGCCGGGCGTATGCTGTGTGGCGAAAAAATATTTAAAACCGGAAGAGGATTGGTTCCGTGGACATTTTCCTGGCCATCCGGTGCAGCCCGGTGTCCTGATGATTGAAATGCTCGCCCAAGCGGGCGCGGTGTGCGCGCTTTCCCTGCCGGAAAACAAGGGGAAACTGGCCTTTTTTACCGGAATTGACAAAGCGCGTTTCCGCGGTCAGGTGAATCCTGGGGATACACTGACCCTTTCCATTGAAATGACAAAATGGAAAGGCCCAATTGGATTTGGCAAGGCGGTTGCAACCGTGGACGGCAAAAAAGTCGTTACAGCGGAACTCTCCTTTGCCCTCTCCAAGTAACAGGATAGAAAGGGCGAAGCAGATGTTTCAGAAAATATTGATTGCAAACCGCGGGGAAATTGCCGTTCGGATTATCCGCGCGTGCCGGGAACTTGGAATTCAAACAGTCGCCGTCTATTCGACTGCGGATAAATCCGCCTTGCATGCCCAGATAGCGGACGAGGCTATCTGTATTGGTCCTGCTGCCACCAAGGACAGTTACTTGAATATGGGTTCTATCTTAGCAGCCTGTCAGGTAACCGGGGCACAAGCGGTGCACCCAGGCTTTGGATTTTTGTCTGAAAATGCGGATTTTGCACGCAAGTGTGCCCAGTGTGGCCTTGTCTTTATTGGCCCGGATCCATCGGCAATGGACTTGATGGGCGATAAGGCCATGGCAAAGGAGACCATGAAACGGGTAGGGGTCCCTGTGGTACTGGGTTCTGACGGGGAAGTACCGGATATTATCGAAGCGCGCGAGGTTGCAAAGCGAATTGGATACCCGGTTATGATTAAAGCAAGCGCCGGCGGAGGCGGACGTGGGATCCGTGTAGTACATAAAGAAGAAGAACTGGAAGGGGCTTACAATGCTGCCCGTCAGGAAGCCCTGCTGTTTTTTGGAAATGACGGGGTTTATATTGAAAAGTTTATTGAAAACCCGCGCCATGTAGAAATTCAGATTCTAGGGGATAAGCACGGAAATATTGTGCATCTGGGGGAACGCGACTGTTCTATTCAGCGTCGAAACCAGAAAGTGATTGAGGAATCCCCTTCCCCGGCAAAAGCCATGACTCCGCAGTTGCGGCAGAAGATGGGCGAAGCCGCTGTAAAAGCGGCGCGCGCCGTCAATTACTATAACGCCGGGACCATTGAATTTTTGCTTGATAAAAATGGGGATTTCTACTTTATGGAGATGAACACCCGTATTCAGGTGGAACATCCGGTGACAGAATGGGTGACTGGTATCGACCTGGTCAAACATCAGATACTGATTGCCGCAGGGGAACACCTGCCCTTTGAACAAAAGGATATTGCCGTACGCGGGCATGCGATTGAATGCCGAATCAATGCAGAAAACCCAAAGTATAATTTCCGCCCTTCTCCGGGAGTGATTACCTCCCTGCACATGCCCGGAGGGCCGGGGATCCGTGTGGATTCCGCCGTTTATCAGGGCTATGAAATTACGCCCCACTACGATTCGATGATTGCCAAACTGATTGTCCATGCTCCGACCCGGCTGGAAGCCATTAAAAAAATGCGCTGGGCGTTGGCAGAATTTATCGTCGAAGGCGTTGACACCAATATAGATTTTCAGTTAAACTTATTACGGGATGAGGACTTTGTGTCTGGAAACTTTGATGTGGGGTTCCTCACCCATAAAAATCTGATTTAAATCCCCTGTGTTTTCACAGGGAGAACCTCAGAGAAGGGAAGTTGATCCCCTTGATGGAGGATTTGTTTCAGAAGGTAAAAGAACGGATGAAAGTGGACGTCAAAAAAACGCCCTCTTCTAATTCCGTACATATCCCTTCCAACATGATGTTCAAATGTCCCCGCTGTCAGCATGTGGAATTCATGGAAGATTTTGAGCGGGACAAGAAGGTCTGTGGCAATTGCGGGTATCATGCCCGTATTTCTGCACAAGAGCGTCTGGCAATGACCGTTGACCCGGACAGCTTTGTGGAGTATGATGCCGGGATGACCAGTTTAAACCCGATTGATT
The DNA here is from genome assembly GCA_904419745.1 of Candidatus Pseudoruminococcus merdavium. Lineage (GTDB taxonomy): Bacteria > Bacillota > Clostridia > Oscillospirales > Ruminococcaceae > Pseudoruminococcus_B > Pseudoruminococcus_B merdavium. The sequence continues at coordinate 102,170 of CAJFSS010000003.1, forward strand.
TTCCAAAGTATGCAGAGAAAGTTGAAAAGCTTCAGCAGGAAACTGGATTGAAAGAAGCGATTGTGACAGGGGAATGCACGATTCACGGATATCCCTGTGTGATTGGGATTATGGATTCCCGTTTTATGATGGCGTCCATGGGTTCCGTAGTTGGAGAAAAGGTGACGCGTGCATTTGAACGCGCAACGGTTCGTGGCCTTCCAGTCATTCTCTTTACCGCTTCCGGCGGCGCCAGGATGCAGGAGGGGATTATCTCCCTGATGCAGATGGCAAAGACCTCTGCGGCGGCAGCAAAGCACAGCGATGCCGGACTGTTGTATATCACGGTATTGACCGACCCAACCACTGGAGGAGTTACCGCCTCGTTTGCGTCTCTGGGTGATATCATCATCGCGGAACCAAAGGTACTTGTTGGTTTTACGGGGCGGCGTGTGATCGAGGCAACCATCAAACAGCGCTTACCGGATGATTTCCAGTCGGCGGAATTTATGATGGAGCATGGCTTTGTGGATATGATTGTAAAACGCCCTGTCCTGCGCAAGACCCTGTACCGTCTGCTGCGCGCACACGGCGTAAAACGGATTGATCAATAGCCCTTTTGATGGTTTTTACAGCAAAGGGGTTTTGGCTGTCGGTTTTGCCCGGCCGGCCTGTACCCGTCTGTTTAGACAGGTACAGCGATCAAGGAAGAAAGAGGTGCGGTTATGGCGCGTTTGACAGCATATGAGCGGCTTCAATTGGTTCACGATAAGGAACGGCCGACCATACGCGACTATATTCCGATGATTTTTGATGAGTATTATGAGATGCATGGCGATAGGCTGTACGGCGACGACCCGGCGATTACAGGGGGGATTGCTGTATTCCAGTCCATTCCGGTCACAGTGATTTCCCATGTACGTGGGCGCAATCTTGAGGAAAATAAAAAGTCCAATTTTGCAATGGCCCATCCAGAAGGGTACCGAAAGGCCCTCCGTCTGATTCACCAGGCGGAAAAATTCCATCGGCCGGTTATCTGTTTTATTGATACTTCCGGCGCTTACTGCGGCATTGGTGCGGAGGAACGCGGGCAGGGGGAAGCGATTGCCCGTAATCTCTATGAGCTTATCAATGTTAAAACTCCGATTGTCTCCATTGTCCTTGGCGAAGGGGAAAGCGGGGGCGCTTTGGGGCTCGGTGTGTGCGATGAACTGGCGATGATGGAAAACGCCCTGTATTCTGTCATTTCTCCGCGCGGCTGTGCGAGTATTCTATGGAAGGATGCTTCCAGAGAAAAGGAAGCCGCCAATATCCTGCATATTACTGCGGAGGATTTGCTGGAACTTAAGGTGGCGGAGCATATCATTTCTGAGCCGGCGGGTGGTTCTCAAAAAGACCCTGTTGCCAGTGCAAGCAATATTTCCGAGTATTTGGCAGAAGTTTTGCCAAGACTTTTGCAAGAACCTCTTGATATCTTGCTGGAAAAAAGGTATGATAAGTTTCGCAAGATCGGAACCTTTTCCGAATAAGGCAACCAAAGCGCGGGATGACGCTTTCAATTCATCCGAATTTTCAAGTATCAATGACTGAGGAGGAGCCTATTATGGTATTCGAAAAAGTAAGAGACATCCTTTGCGAGCAGCTCGACGTGGATGAAGAGAAAGTGACAATGGAAGCAAACATCACTGATGACTTGGGTGCGGATTCCCTGGACATCGTGGATTTGGTGATGTCCCTGGAAGAGGAATTCGACGTGGAAGTTCCCGATGAGGAAGTTGAAAACATCAAAACTGTTGGCGACATTGTCAAATTTATTGAGAGCCACGTAGAAGAGTAATTTTATAAAACGCAAAGCCGGTGGAACCGTTTCGGTTCTACCGGCTTTTTTGTTGTCTCATATCTGGCTGTCATGGATTTGACCTTTTCTGAATACAGTTAACACAGGGTGATTATGGTGAAAAAGTGGCAAATCCGCCTGATAATATGGATAGTGTGTCTGGGAGTGATATTCCCACTGCAAGGATGTACTGGGAAAATGGAAGAAATCCGCGTGGGAGTAAATTTGGAGTTGTCCGGTATGCTGGCGCAGTATGGGCGTGCCTGTCAGCAGGGAATTGAGCTAGCCGTAGAGGAACAAAACTCCAAGGGAGGAATCCATGGCAAAAAAATTGTGTTAAGACAAGCGGATAACCGTTCTCAAAATTATGATTCCGCGGTCTGTGCCCAGCGTCTTGTGGACATAGAAGGATGCATTGCCCTGATTGGCCCCTCCACTTCCGGCGGAGTAAAATCGGAGCTGCTTCGGGATTTAGGTGTCCCGGTGATTGTACCCTCCGCTACATCGGATACTTTGCTTCCGGAAAGAATGCAGCAAAATCCAATGTTTCGCATCTGCTATACCGACACGGCCCAGGGAAAGGCCATGGCGGAATATTCCTATACGCTTGGATACCGCAGAATCGCCGTATTCACGGATGGAGGAAGCGATTACAGCCGGGGAACTAGCCAGGTGTTCTGCAACCATTTTGAATGGTTGGGCGGGACAATTTTGACACAGGAATTTTATACTTCCGGGGATACAGATTTCCTCGCACAGCTTTCTAAACTGAAAACTCAGCAGCCGGACGCCATTTACTTGCCCGGATTTTATGCAGAAGCGGGGATGGTGATCCGTCAGGCGAGGGAACTAGGAATGGACTGTGCCTTTTTGAGCGGGGACTCCTTCGATTCCGGAGCACTGGAAGAACTGGCGGGCTCCAAAGAAAACCTGAGTAACATCTATTTTACGAACCACTATGCACCGGGGGATGAATCACTGGAGAACTTTGCGCGTAAATTTGAAAAACGGTATGGGTATTACCCTGGATCATACAGTGCTCTCGGATATGACGCGGCAAATCTCCTGTTTTGGGCCATTGAGACAGCGGGCGATCAGCCGCAGGATATTATACAAGCACTGGAAACTATGGGTTCTTTTTCGGGGATTACGGGGAGCTTTTCTTTTGATGAAAATCACAATGCCATCAAAAAGGTACAGCTGAATGGAATTGAAGAGGGCGTGCGTTTTGCAGTAAAAACAGAGGGGGGAAGCTGATGCAGACATTTCAGCATTTGATAAACGCCTTATCGCTCGGATCCCTGTATGCGGCAATTGCAATTGGATATACCATGGTCTTCAGCGTCCTACGTCTGGTCAATTTTGCACATGGAGATCTTATGATGATGGGCGCCTATCTTGGCTACCTTTGCATGAAATTGTTTTCCCTGCCGCTGCCGGCTGCGCTGGCAGTATCCATGGCATTGTGCGGAGGGTTTGGTGTGCTCTGTGAACGTTTTGTTTACCGTAGGACAAAGGATCAGGACACCATGATGATCGCCGCAGTGGGGGTTTCCCTAATCCTGGAATATGGTTTTATGTTGCTGTTTGGCGCGCAGCCCCATGTCATCCCGCCAAATCCCCTGAGCAAGGTGATTACGGTTGGAGGGGTCTCCTTTACCGGGGTAAAACTTGCCTGTGTCCTTCTGGTTGTGGTGGTGCTGATTGCCCTGTCGCTGTTATTAAACCACACCAAACTCGGCGTGGGTATTCGGGCGGTGGCAAGCAATCGGGAGGCAGCACAGCTGTGCGGTATTGGAACCGAGAAACCCACCCGGGTGGTGTTTTTCCTTGGTTCCGCTTTGGCGGGTTGCGCAGGCATTTTATATGGCAGCGCTTTTTCCATGAACCCGCTGATGGGCATGACGATTGGACTCAAGGCATTTGCAGCGGCAGTGGTTGGGGGAATAGGGAGTATTAGCGGCGCCGTGCTTGGCGCTTACCTGATGGCATTTGCAGAGACAGCCTGTGCGGTCTATCTCAGTTCCGCTTATAAAGATGCAGTGGCATTTCTCATTTTGATGGTGGTACTGGTTTTCTTTCCATCCGGGATTTTTCCTAAAAACAGCGCTGCCAAACGCAGTTGAGGAGGGAAGAGGGATGAAAAAGAAAAACAGGGTTTTGTTTTTACTCCTTCTCACTGCTGCCGTTTTACTCAGCTTTGTGCCCATGCAGGGATTTGCAAAGACAGTGGTCATGCGGGTTAGCATTTTATGTATTGCTTCGCTGGGAGTGTACATCTGTTATGCGGTTTCCCATATGATGATTTTGTGCCAGGCTGGCTTTTTGGCAGTCGGGGCCTATACTGCTGGAGTTCTCCTAAAAAGGATGCAACCGGTTTCCGGTTCCCTGGCAATGGTTCTTGCCATTCTGGGCGCAGTTAGCATGGGCTTGCTTGTCTCCTGGCTGCTCAGCTTTGCAATCCTAAAATTGCAGGGGGATTACTTTTCCATGGCGACTATCGGGGCGGGGGAAGTCCTGCGGATTTTTTTCCAAAACTGTGAATCTCTTGGAAGTGCGTCGGGGCTGTATAATATTCCGCAGCGCACGCAACCCTTTTTGACAGTGTGCCTGCTTGCCGCCTGTACCCTTTTCTTCATGAGGATGGAGGGGGGATGGATGTTTCAGAAATTCCGAGCGGTCAAAAGTGATATACAGGCGGCTCAATCCATCGGTATCCACGTGATTCGCCAGAGAAGGACGGCCCTGATGATGTGCGCGGCACTGGGAGCACTGGCCGGTGGGCTGATGGCGGGGCAAAATGGATTTATTAGCCCGTCGGATTTCACATTCCTGCGTTCCATGGACTGTGTCGCGGCTGTTGTCATCGGAGGATTTTCTTCTCCCATAGGGACGGTACTCGCCGCCGGTGGGCTGGAGCTGACTACAATTTTATTCCAGATGTTTTCCGAAATCCGCATGATTGCCTATGGGGCGCTGTTGATTGGGGCAGCCTGGTACCGCTCTTCTAAAAACAAGCAGGAGAAAGGGGCTTGATGTGTTTGGATATCCTTCTATGTGAACATCTTTCCAAATCCTTTGGCGGAGTCAAAGCAGTGGACGATGTGACCTTTCACCTGGAGGAGGGAAAAGTGACTGGGCTGATAGGGGGAAACGGCGCGGGAAAGACAACACTGTTTAATCTCCTTACAGGGTTTTTACCAGCGGATGGAGGAGGCATTTTCCTCTATCCGGGCCAAAAACAGGAAATATCCCTGTACCACAAACAGCCTTATGAGTACGCGCACTTTGGGATCGCGCGGACTTTTCAGAATATTCGTTTATTTGAAACCCTAAGCGTCAAAGAACACCTGATTTTAGCGAAACATGTCTGCAAGAGCGGGATAGATGTCAAAGAATTGTTGGGGCAGCTTGGGATTGGGAAACTGGCGGAACAAAATGCAAATTTTCTCAGCTATGGGGATAAACGAAGGGTGGAGATTGGCCGCGCTATTGCAACGGGGGCAAGATTATTGTTTTTAGATGAACCCTGTGCAGGTTTGAGCGAAGAGGAAAGTCGCGGACTGATGGGTGCTTTGCAGGGGGCAAAAGAAAAATATTCCCTGACGATCTGCGTTATTGAACACAATATGGAGTTTATCCGGGGGCTGTGTGACAGGGTGTACGCCATGGATTTTGGAAAAATCCTCTGTGAAGGAAAAACAGAAGACGTTCTGTGCCATCCGGCAGTGAGGAGGGCTGTTTTTGGAGAAGATTTTTAGGGTGGAACATCTCGCTTGCGGCTATGGGGAACTCACAGTCCTGTCTGATATTTGCTTTTCCCTGGAGGAAGGGGAAGCCCTCGCAGTGGTGGGCATCAATGGTGCAGGAAAAACCACCCTGTTCCGCACGCTTGCAGGGTTGGAACTATGCCGGAACGGAACTATCTGGTACCGGGAACGTCGGATCGAACAGCTAAGCCCCCCGCAACGGGTACAATTGGGAATCTCTCTGGTTCCTGAAGGACGCCAGGTTTTTGAAGAATTGACCGTCAATGATAATTTGAAAGCAGGCGGATATCTGAGTAGCCGCAATCAGGTCATGGAACTGGTTGCAGTGTACAATCAGTTTCCCCAACTGAGAAATTTGAGCAAACAGCAGGCGGGCTATCTCTCCGGAGGGGAACAGCAGCAGCTTGCCATTGCCCGGGCTATGATGGTACATCCCAAAATCCTGTTGCTCGATGAACCGACTATGGGACTATCTGTAAAAATGGCCCGAATCGTCTATCAGACCATAGAACAACTTAAAAAACGGGGAATTACTATCTTGTTATCCGGCCAGGATGTGGCAAAGACGCTAGCGGTTTCGGATAAAGCGTTGTTTTTGGAAAACGGCAGAGGATCTGTACTCACCCGTACTCAATTTGCCGCACATGGTTTCCAATTGGATTCTCTTTCGCTGTCCGGCAAAAAACAGGGAAACTAAAAGGATGGACCAATAAGTCAATTTTTTACATTCCTTATCATTCAAAACAAAACAGGCTATGAAGCAAATTCATAGCCTGTTTTGTTTTAATTGCGTATGCTACTCTTTAACGGGCAAGTTCCAGCATTTTTAAAATGATTTTTGCAGAGTGCTCAGCTGCTACTTCAATAAAATTATCATAGGAAGTGTCCGCCCCTTCATCCGCGGAATCCGACATGGTGCGGATGACAAGGAAGGGCTTACCGTTCATGTAACTGACTTGGCCAATGGCCGCCCCTTCCATCTCCACACAGGAGGGAGCCAGGCGCTTGTTGATGTCCGCCTTGACCGCAGAATCATTGACAAAAACATCTCCGGATACAATCCGTCCACGCCCAAAATGCCCGTTTATCTCAGGGAGGGAGGCGCAGGCCTCTTCACACAGGGAAATAAGGTAGGGGTCTGCTTCAAAAAACTGGCGATTTGGATAATACCGAAGCATAACGGGATCCTGATCGTGAAAAGCGACTTCAGAACTGATGACTACATCCATTACCGAGAGTCCGAGTTTCATTGCGCCGGCAATTCCCACATTGATGATACGCCCCGCCCCAAACTGGTGGATAGCGGTGGAAGCGCACACGGCGGCGTTTACCTTTCCAATTCCACAGCACACCAGGACAATGTTGTGTTCGCCGATTGTTCCTTCATAAAAAACAGTGCCATACATTGGCGTCTGGCGTTCAATTGTCATTTTCTCTTTTATCAGCGCAACTTCTTCTTCCAGTGCGCCCAGAATTCCCCATACCATAATGGTTCCCCTTTCTCGGAACGTAAAATCTCTTTTTAGTATAGCCGCTTTCCGGTGCCCCGTCAATGTAAGCCATTGAGAAGGATGAATCCCCTCAACTCCGAAATTCATGATTGAAAAACCAGAGGGATTCTTCTATAATAGAAAAATAGCTGAAAAAGAACTATTTTGAACGGTTTTCCCCACTACTTGTGGGGAAAGCATTTTAGGGAAGGGGCCGTTGGGATGACAAAAATACTGTTGGAAGCCCAGAATACGCAGGGAGGACTGCCGCCGGTCGCGCAGAGTATGCTGCTCATTGCAGGAATGTTTGTGCTTATTTACCTGATTGCGGTACTGGCGCCCAAAATTTCCAATTTGTTGGTAAAAATCTTCCCGGCTCTTGCAAAGGTCAATGAACCCAAGCCCCTTGAGCCGCCTAAATACATAAAAAGCCGCTGGGAAACGGAAGGGCTGCCGCAACAGGAAAAATCTGAGGATGCGCCAGAGGCTTCCAGTGGGGAATCGAATACAAACGAAGAGGAACAATCAAAATAAAAGGGGATTTACAACATGGCAAATCAGAAGAAAATGGTGGAAACCATCACTGCAATGGACGTTGACTTTACCAAATGGTATACCGACGTTGTCAAAAAGGCCGAGCTGGTGGATTATTCCAGCGTTAAGGGATGTATGGTGTTCCGTCCATATGGCTATGCAATCTGGGAAAATATCCAAAAGGATTTGGACGCGCGTTTTAAAAAGACCGGTCATGAGAACGTCTACATGCCGATGCTGATTCCGGAAAGCCTGCTGCAAAAGGAGAAAGACCATGTGGAAGGCTTTGCGCCGGAGGTGGCCTGGGTGACACAGGGTGGAAGCGAGAAGCTTTCAGAACGCCTTTGTATTCGCCCGACTTCTGAGGTGTTGTTCTGCGAGCACTATGCAAAGGTGATTAACTCCTACCGGGATTTGCCCAAACTCTATAACCAGTGGTGTTCCGTCATGCGCTGGGAAAAAACTACCCGCCCGTTTTTGCGAAATTCCGAATTTCTCTGGCAGGAAGGGCACACCATGCATGAAACTGCGGAAGAGGCCATCGCAGAGACCATGCAGCAGCTGAAAACCTATGAGGATTTCTATCGGGAAACCCTGGCGATTCCCGCTGTCACCGGACAAAAAACGGAAAAGGAAAAATTTGCCGGAGCACTTGCCACTTATACCATTGAACCAATGATGCATAACGGCGTTGCCCTTCAGGGCGGTACATCCCATTACTTTGGGGATGGATTTGCCAAAAGTTTTGGAATCACCTTTACCGGAAGGGACAACACCCTGCAATACCCACACCAAACCTCATGGGGAGTGTCTACCCGAATGATTGGCGCCATCATCATGGTACATGGAGATGATAACGGCCTGGTGCTCCCTCCTAAAATTGCGCCGATTCAACTAGCCATTATCCCGGTCGCACAGCATAAACCAGGGGTCCTGGATAAAGCGTATGCACTCAAAGAGCAGCTGAAAGAACGCTTCCGTGTGAAACTTGATGATTCTGATAACTCCCCAGGATGGAAATTTAGCGAATATGAGATGAAGGGCGTCCCTCTCCGTTTGGAAATTGGCCCAAAAGATATTGAGAAAAATCAGTGTGTTTTGGTACGCCGTGACACCAGAGAAAAGATTTTTGTTTCCCTTGATAACCTCCTGGAGGAGATTCCAAAAGCACTTCAGGCAGTCCATGATGGCCTGTATCAGCGTGCGCTGGAAAACCTCAAGGCAAAGACTTTTACCGCCCACAACTATGATGAGTTTTTGGATATTGCCAAAAATCATCCTGGTTTTATCAAAGCCATGTGGTGTGGAGACCCTGCCTGTGAGGAAAAAATCAAAGAGGAAACCGGCGGTGTCAAATCCCGCTGCATCCCCTTTGAGGAAGAGCATATCTCCGATGTCTGCGTCTGCTGCGGCAAACCTGCAAAACATCAGGTCTATTGGGGCAAGCAATATTAAACAAAAAGCAAGGCAGTGGGACAATCTGTCCCGCTGCCTTTTTTGGAGGAGATAGGAATGAAAAAGGAACAATACTTATATATCGAACAGTATATGCTTTCCTGTATGCAAGACAGTGCCCATGACAGGGAACATGTCTACCGGGTGCTGTATCTTGCGCTGGAATTAGCGGAACAGGAGCAGGAAGTGGATAGGGAAATCCTGATTACAGCCTGTCTACTCCATGACATTGGACGCACAGAACAGTTTGAAAATCCAGCGTTGTGCCATGCGGAAGTGGGCGGTAAAAAGGCATATGCTTTTTTGAGGAAGCACGGCTGGGATGAATCGCGTGCTCACTGGGTGGAAAATTGTATTCTGTCCCATCGGTACCGTAGCGGATATGTTCCGGATAGCTTGGAAGCAAAACTGCTGTTTGACGCAGACAAATTGGATGTGACAGGAGCCATAGGAATTGCGCGTACCCTGCTGTATCAGGGGAAGGTAGGAGATCCGCTGTACTCCCTCAACGATACTGGCGAAATTTCAGAAGGCACACTGGACAGGGTACCTTCCTTTTGCAAAGAATATTGTTGGAAACTGGAAAAAATCTATGATGAATTTTATACGGAGGCCGCCCGTAGAATGGCACGGCAGCGTCAACAAACGGCCCGCGAGTTCTATGAGGGGGTCATAAGGGAGGCTAAAGAGGATTACCGCGGAAAAAAGCTTCTGCAAAAATCAGTAAAATAATCGCGCTAACCAGGAGGGAGAAAAATGCATTTTGTAGGACACTATGATTCCCCACTGGGAGGAATTCTGCTCGCAAGCGACGGAAAATCCTTAACGGGTCTATGGTTTGACGGGCAAAAATATTTTGCGGATACTCTGGACAGGGAACGCGAGGAGCAGGAACTTCCAGTATTTGGAAATGCGAGGTACTGGCTGGATCTCTATTTTCAGGGAGTCTGTCCGGAATTTACTCCACCACTCAAGTTAGAGGGATCCCCATTCCGCCTGGCAGTTTGGGAGATTTTACAGAAAATTCCTTATGGTCAAGTGATGACTTATGGGGAGATCGCCCGCCTTCTCGCGTTAAAAACCGGAAAACCATCCATGTCCGCACAAGCAGTGGGAGGTGCGGTTGGACACAATCCTATTTCTGTGATCATTCCCTGCCATCGGGTCGTTGGAAGCAATGGCAGCCTTACTGGGTATGCGGGCGGTATTGAAAAGAAAGTCCAACTGCTCACATTGGAAAAAGTGGATATGAAGTCCTTTTTTGTCCCAAAGAAAGGAACGGCGCTGTCACCAGTTAGCAGATCGTCTACTATATGAGTAAAGAAATCGGAAGACTTAGAAAACACCCCTGCTTGGGCAGGGGTGTTTTCTAATGGAACAGCTCGAGATTATATCCTTTGGAACGCATGGCGTCAATCGCTTGCCCCAAAATTTCCGTGTTTGTTTTAGAAACTGCGTGGAGCAGGTAAATAGCGCCGCCATGGCAGTTATCACAGAGTTTTTGCAGGGCGGTATCCGTCTCCATCTGTTTATCCGGGTCCCAGTCCGCATAAGCATAACTCCAGAAAACACTCTTATAGTTCAGACTCTGGAGAAGGGCCAGGGTCTGTTCGCTAAATTCCCCCATGGGGAAGCGGAACAATGTCATTTCGTATTGGAAATGATCCCGAACATATTCGTGTAGTTTTAAGACTTCATCTTTTGCCTCTTCAGTACTTACCCCTGGCATGGAAGGATGAGACCAGGTATGATTTCCAACGGCATGGCCTTCGTCAATCATTCGCTGGACAAGTTCTGGATTTCTTTTGGCATAATCATAAGTGATAAAAAAGACTGCTTTGACCTCTTTTTCTTTCAAAGTATCCAGAATTTGAGAGGTGTATCCGTTTTCATATCCTTCATCAAAGGTCAAATAGACATTGTTTTCGTTCTGGTCTATAAAATAGGCGTCATATTTTCCGTATTTTTCCTGATAATCCAGGCATCCAACTGGCTGATTTTTTTCATTCTTGTTAGTTCCCTGTCCCCAGCCAAGCTTGGTATTGCTCAATGTGGGAAGCTCCGAGACATTTGCCTGGGCTTCTAAATTTTCTTCCATTTCGGAAGAAGTCAGCGGGACTTCTGAGGCAATGGGCGTGCTTTCCGACGGCATCGGCTCTGGAAGAGAGAGGACGGAGCTAGTATCCGTCGCGGGATTGGAAGAGGTGTCTTTTCCCTCGTCGGGCGCCGAACAGGATGTCATTAAAAGGGTACAGGCTATAATAGGCGCCAGTATTTTTTTCAGTTTCATGGTAGGTACCTCCATTCATTGTTGCTCCTATTTTTCCCGACGGGCAGGATTTCATACATACGGTATATTGCGGCTCATTTTATCCTACAATATTTACAGAAGTTTTTGACAGAAAGGCAGGTACCATAAAAATGCAAAACAAGATGAAAATTGAAGCCGTCCATGGAAGAGAAATTCTCGATTCCCGCGGCAATCCCACTGTGGAAGCTGAAATAACGCTCTGTTCCGGAATCCGTGCGCGTGCATCCGTCCCATCCGGCGCGTCCACAGGGGTTTTTGAGGCTTTGGAACTTCGGGATGGTGAAAAAAGCCGATATCAGGGAAAAGGGGTGCGACAAGCCGTTGCACATGTCAACAGAGAACTTGCTCAGGCGGTGATTGGCATGGACGCCTGTGACCAAATCGGTATTGATCGGGCAATGATGCGTCTGGATGGGACCAAGACAAAATCCAAACTTGGTGCAAACGCCATTCTTGCTGTTTCCCTTGCCTGTGCAAAGGCTGCGGCAAAAGCGCTTGGACAGCCGCTTTACCGGTATTTAGGGGGGATCAGCGCGTGTACGCTCCCTGTCCCAATGATGAACATTTTAAATGGCGGCGCCCATGCCGCTAACAATGTGGAGATTCAGGAATTCATGGTAATGCCTATAGGGGCGCCGAGTTTTTCGGAGGGGCTTCGCTGGTGTTCAGAAATTTTTCATACACTGGGTAAGCTTTTAAAGGAAAAGGGCCTTTCTACTTCGGTAGGGGATGAAGGGGGATATGCCCCAAACCTAGATAGCGACGAACAGGCGGTTGTCTATATCCTGAATGCTGTACGTATGGCGGGGTATCATCCAGGTGAAGATGTTGTCCTCGCTTTGGACGCTGCATCCAGCGAATGGTACCAGGGGGACAGCTATATTCTGCCTAAACACAGGGAAACCAAAACCACAGAGGAGCTAATCTCCTATTTTGAAGATCTCTGTTCGAGGTATCCAATTGCGTCCATTGAAGATCCGGTCGCGGAGGATGACATAAACGCATGGAAGCAGATTACCGCACGTCTGGGAGATAAAATACAGCTGGTCGGGGATGACTTTTTTGTTACTAACACCAGCCGTCTTGCTAAAGGGATTGAAGAGAATGCGGCAAATGCTCTGCTTGTAAAATTTAACCAAATTGGTACGCTCAGTGAAACGATGGATGCCATTGAAACGGCGAAACGGGCTTCCTATGCAACAATTATTTCCCATCGTTCCGGAGAAACAGAGGATACCACTATTGCGGATCTTGCGGTAGCGGTAGGATCCGGCCAGATAAAAACAGGAGCCCCTTCCAGAACGGATCGGGTTGCAAAATACAATCGCCTACTCCGCATCGAGGAGGAGCTTGGGGCGGATGCCTATTATCCGGGAAAAGCAATTTTTCAAAATGTATAAAAAATGACCAAAAGGCAGGCTGGAATCCATCCCAGCCTGCCTTTTGGCTTAAGTGCGCATGGATAATCATAGCCCGAAATGGTTCTGCAAAAATCCCAGGGAGAATTTTTCAATTCGTTTATGATGTATACCGTGGCGTCCTGCCCATAGAGGGGATAACTCACCGCTTGTATACGCAAGGTTAGTTCTTGGAAATATTTTTGCTATCCTTTCCTCAAAGCAGGGGAAAGTGAATTTTGGAATTATAGTTGAAAGTGGACAGACATGCAGCGAGAACAGAAAAAACACCGGAGTACCAGTACCTACAGAGCATCAATTTTTACTTTACTAATAGAAATCGTTAGGATTGCGTCAAATTCAGGCTGAATTTCTCAATTTTAGGGAAAAAGGGGCTCGACTTTTATCAAAGGCGGCGCTACAATGAGAAAAATTAGAGCTTTAAAGGATGAAAAGAAGAAATGAGACAGCCTGAACAGACAGTACTAACCAATATGTGCATGGTGTTTGACGATCAAGGAAGGGTTCTTGTGCAGGAACGGAGAGATCCGAATTGGTGTGGGATTACTTTCCCGGGAGGCCATGTGGAGCAAGGAGAATCTTTTGTGGATTCTGTGATACGGGAGGTGCGGGAAGAAACGGGCCTTACGATCCATCATCCGGTTTTATGCGGCCTTAAGCAGTGGATGGAAGAGGACGGAGTAAGGTATCTTGTAATTTTTTACAAAACGGATCAATTTGAAGGGACGCTCGCTTCTTCCGAAGAAGGGGAGGTATTCTGGATGAATTTGAAAGAAATGAAACAGAGCAATCTTGCTCCGGGAATGGAATATATGCTTCGCGTCTTTCTTGAAGATTCTCTAAGCGAAGTTTACCTACACTTTGAGCATGGAGATTGGAAAAATACCTTGAAATAGGAAAACTGCCAATATGCAGGAAAGGATTCATTTTTAGCCTTAAAAACCCAATGTCATTACAAAAAAAGTAAAAAAATAGTTTTACCATCAGAAAAACTGAGGCAAGAGCGTTTGAATATAAAATGGAAAAAACATCTAATTTTATTGGTTTTTTTCATAAATTTATATATTTTAAAAGATAATGTTTGTGAATTTTTATTCTTGACAAATGAAGGTTTCGTGAAAGGCATTGCCTTTTTTCCAAAAATGAGTATAATGGGGACTGTGGTTTTTATTCAAAAGCCTGAGATAGAAAGGTGAATTATGAAGGGAGTTGATGCAATGGCTCGCAGCCAAAACGAGGAAGCACAGCAGATTCCTGCCGAAAAGCAGGAGAACGAAACAGCGTCCCACACTGTGCTATCAGAAGTTATGGGCAAGACGATGCAGTTCGCTACCACAATTTCGAATAAAATCTACGATTTATCATTATACACAGGAATTAAACTTGTACGTACAGTAAAACAGCTGAAAAAGCTTTATCTGTACCGCTTTGCAAAATGCAAAGCGGAAGCATATGCGCATTTTACCGCCGCAGCGGAAAAACGTGCTGCTCAAAAAGTGGACAAGGCCCCAAACAGGGAATTGCATCCATTGGAGTTGTTTGCCCAGAAACGTGACAAAATTGCGACTACATTACGCAGCGCAAAAGCAGAAGGTTCTGACGTATTTGCCAGACAAATCCTGGCTTATCTTTGCGCAGGTACAAAAAAAGGAGTGTCCTATTGTTGCCGTGCGCTCAACTATGTTGCGCCGGTTGTCGCCATTGGTATTTTGGTTTATACAGTTCATTCCCAGATGAATGTCCAATATGCATTGCAGGTGGAATTTGATGGGACAACAGTTGGGTACATCCAGAGCGAATCCGTTTTTGATGATGCACAGAGTATGATGAATGACCGTGTTATCTATCAGGATGGGGAAGAGAAACTCGACATTACTCCAGTATATACCATAGCGACTGTTTCTGGTAAGGATGCCCTGACCGATGTGGATACTTTGTGCAATACTTTGATCCAGTCTTCTGGAAGTGAGATAACACAGGCAAGCGGCCTGTATATTGACGGTAGTTTTGTTGGGGCGGTAACTGAAGGAACAGATCTTCAGAATGCCCTGGATGAAAAACTGTCCGCATACCGGACGGGTGCGGAAAATGAAGAGGTTTCCTTTGTACGGGATGTTGAAATTAAAAACGGCTTGTACTCTGTAGCGAGCGTTGTCCCATATGAGGAGATTAACACCCTGATTAACTCCAATGTCTCAGAAGAGCGTACCTACGTTGTACAGGAAGGCGACGCCCCATCTTCCATTGCGGATAAAGTGGGGGTTCCACTGAAAGAGCTTCAAGTGATTAATGGCGGAGGCGATCTCCAGGATAAGATGTACCCCGGAGAAACGCTGAAAGTCGCAAGTTCTGTCCCCTATCTTAGTGTCCAGGTTGCTCGTGTGGAGAGCTGGACGGAAGAAATTGCTTATCAAACAGTAGAAGAAGAATCCAGCAGCTATTATGAGGGTGAAACCGAGGTGGAAACAGAAGGCCAAAATGGCCAGCGTTTAATTACCGGAAAGGTCACCTATGTCAATGGACAGGAAACCGGACGCACCAGAGATAGCGTTACAACGACAAAAGAGCCTGTCAATAAGGTGATTTTGGTTGGTACTAAGGAAAAACCGGTATACACCTCTCGTGGTTCCGGTTCATCTGCTTCCACCACTTATACCGGGGCTATCACAACCACTGGTAGCGGTAGGTTTATCTGGCCGGTAGCAGGCGGTTATTATAGCTGTGGTTATGGTGAGTATTACGGCCATACGGGTATGGATATTGCAGCCGGTGCAGGAACTGCTGTGTATGCGGCAGATTCTGGAACCGTTGTGACTGCGACGAACTATGGTTGGAACTATGGTTATGGAAATTATGTCGTGATCGACCATGGGAATGGCGTCCAGACCTTGTATGCACACAACAGTGCAGTGTATGTCTATCCAGGCCAGAAGGTTAGCCAGGGGCAGCAGATTGCAGCCGTTGGGCAAACCGGAAATGCATATGGAAACCACTGCCATTTTGAAATTATTCTCAATGGTTATAAAGTAAATCCTGTCAGTTACATTGGTACAGGCAGGTAATAATTGGTTTAAAAAGCCCTTGCAGTCTTGTCCTGCAAGGGCTTTTTCTATGCAAATTTCAAAAAATATATTTTTAAGAAAAATGATCACAATTTTGAGATGGATACGATAACCGTATGGCTATCTCGTGTCATCTGCCTGATGATTTGCTTTTAAAGA
This sequence comes from Candidatus Pseudoruminococcus merdavium, assembly GCA_904419745.1. GTDB lineage: Bacteria > Bacillota > Clostridia > Oscillospirales > Ruminococcaceae > Pseudoruminococcus_B > Pseudoruminococcus_B merdavium. Next base: position 118,185 of record CAJFSS010000003.1, read on the forward strand.
TGTGGAAAAAACTTAAAATAGGGTAATTGTATTGAAAAGAGGAAATCGTTGCCGTATCTAACAAAATGTACTTGTGCAAATTGAGAAAAAACGGTAAAATAAATTTGTGAATATGCTTTGACATTTGTGACAGGAATGTTATAATACAAATACTGATTATTTAATTCACATAATTATTTTGAAATTACTTGTAAATACTATAGATTGTACGGCAAGAAAACAAATAGGATTACATAATTTTTCCTTTGAAATTATGGAACGAAAACGCCCGTAAAGGAGAGTACAGCCTTGGAAAAATATGTTGTTCACGGTGGAGCACGCCTGACAGGAGAAGTAACCATTAGCGGGGCAAAAAATGCTGTTGTAGCAATTTTGCCTGCAACCCTGTTAGCGCAGGACACCTGTATTATAGAAAACGTCCCCAATATTAGTGATGTTACTACCCTTTTACAGACTCTGGAGTGCCTTGGAGCCAGGATCCGTATGTTGGATAAATCCACGGTTATGATTGACACAAGGCATGTTTCCAAATCCACAGTCCCCTATGAATTGGCCCGCCAGCTGCGTGCTTCCAGTTATTTTTTGGGCGCTCTGCTTGGACGGTTTAATGAGGCCTGCGTTTCCATGCCGGGGGGATGTGACTTGGGCGTCCGCCCGATTGATCAGCATTTGAAGGGGTTTGAAGCACTGGGAGCGGAAATCTCTTTGGAAAAGGGCGGCATGATTGACGCACGGGCAGAGATGCTTGTAGGAAGCCAGATTTATCTGGATATGGCCTCTGTCGGTGCGACAATTAACATCATGCTGGCCAGTGTCAAAGCAAAGGGGTTAACGGTAATTGAAAACGCTGCGAAAGAACCGCATGTCGTGGACGTGGCCAATTTTTTAAACTCCATGGGTGCGGATGTCCGCGGTGCCGGAACAGATGTAATTAAAATTCACGGGGTTGATACTCTCAAGGGAACCACTTATTCCATTATTCCGGATCAGATTGAAGCCGGCACTTTTATGGTTGCGGCAGCAGCGACTAAAGGCGATGTGCTGATTAAAAATGTGATCCCCAAACACTTAGAATCCATTACGGCAAAACTAGTTAAAATGGGTGTCGATGTGGAGGAATACGACGATTCTATTCGGGTATCCCGTGTGGGCGGCCTAATGAAATCCAATATTAAAACCATGCCGCATCCTGGTTTTCCTACGGATATGCAGCCACAGATTGCGGTTTTGCTCTGCTTGGCAGAAGGAACCAGCATTGTCACAGAAAGTGTGTGGGATAACCGTTTTCGTTACGTGGATCAGCTGCGCAGGATGGGGGCCAATATATCTGTTGATGGCAAAGTTGCAGTGATTGAGGGAAATCCCAATGGATTTACTGCCGCCCCGGTAAAAGCAACGGACTTACGTGCAGGTGCGGCGTTGATTATTGCTGCATTGACTGCAACGGGCGTGACGGAAATTGAAGATATTTATCACATCCAGCGCGGGTATGAAAATATTTGTGAAAAATTAAAGTCCCTGGGGGCGGATATCAGGGAAATCGATATTCCAGACAACATACACATTGCGCAGGCACTGTAACCTTGTCTGGAAAAAAGCTGTGCGCTGCAATGGGCAGTTCACAGCTTTTTTTGGAATCAGGAGAGTAGAAGGGAGTAGGCTATGGCGAGATTTTGTCCGCTTTTTAGCGGGAGTTCTGGCAACAGTACCTTTGTAGGAAATGCACAAGAAGGACTGCTTGTCGACGCCGGTGTGAGTTGCAAACGGATTTTAGAGGCCCTGGCAGAAAGGGATATCCCACAGGAAATTATTCGGGGGATTTTAGTTACCCATGAGCATTCGGATCATATCAAGGGATTAAAGGTTTTGACAAAACGTCTGAAAGTCCCGGTTTATTCTTCTGCCCCTGTTTTGGAATATCTTGCACAAAACGAATGCGTTTCTCCTGATTGCCGTTTAATGGAATTGGAACCGGATAACGAAATTGCCGGGATGAGGGTGACTCCATTCCATACCCCACACGACGCAGTGGATAGTATGGGGTTCCGGTTTGAGACAGGGGATTCCCGTATTCTTGCCATAGCAACGGATCTTGGATATGTGACCCAGGAAGTCAAAGAACATATTCTGGGAGCGCATCTTGTGATGCTTGAATCGAATTATGATGTCCGCATGCTGGAATGTGGTACATACCCCTATTTTTTAAAACAGCGGATCAAAAGCAGTCGAGGACATCTCTCCAATGATGACTGCGCACAGCAGGTCTCGGAACTGGTAAAAGCCGGGACAGCGAGAGTGTTCCTGGCACATCTGAGCAAAGAAAATAATCTTCCCCAGCTTGCCTATGAACACACTCGGTACAGCCTTCAAGAAATTGGTGCAAAGGAAAACTATGATTACCTGCTCCAGGTAGCTCCAAGGGATATTCCGGCTGAGCTGATGGTGTTTTAACTGGGAGATGGTTTAATGTTAACAGTCCAGATTATTTGTATTGGTTCGCTAAAAGAACGGTATTGGAAAGATGCCCTGGCAGAATATCAAAAGCGGTTAAATTCTTTTTGTCGGCTCCAAATCTTGGAATTGCCGGAAGAACGGCTCGCAGATCGTGCAGGCGAAGCAGAAATCGCTTCTGTGATTGAAGCGGAAGGAAAGCGGATTCTTGCAAAAATTTCTCCGAAAAGCTTTCTAATCCCTCTTTGTATTGAAGGCAAACAGATGGATTCTATCGAATTTTCTCACCTTCTGGCACAGGTGGCTCTGGAAGGGTATAGTACGGTTACTTTTATCATCGGCGGATCCTATGGGCTTTCAGATACAGTCAAACGGGCCGGAAAACGTAAATTGTCCATGTCGGAAATGACCTTTCCCCATCAGCTTGCTCGCGTGATGCTCCTGGAACAGGTTTATCGCGCGTTCATGATTTCCTCAGGTTCTAAATATCATAAATAAAAATCTCTTCCGGTGCGCAAAACAAAAGCGTACCGTTTTTTATCTGTACAAAAACGGTGTGATTTGCTATAGTTAGTACAGCGGGAAACGACAGGATACGACTTCTCTGATAGGGGGGATTTCTTTGACAATATTTTTATGGATTTTAGTTGCCCTCACGCTGATACTTGCCGCAGGGTATTTTTTCGTGGCAATAAAGTTTCGGGGAAAGAAAAAAATTCTGAATAAACGGACGCATTTTATTGCAGGTGCCGCAGCAGTTTTTATCATTACCTGCTCTCTGCTTGGAATTAAAGCTATCCGTGACACGATTTCCGGCGCAAATACGGATACTTATCTTGCACTTCTTGCCTTGGAAGAGACAAGGGACGATGTCGCGGTACCTCATCTCTATGAAGCGCTGGGAAAGGGAGGTTATACTTTCCAAAATACCTGTGCTTCTGCCCTGCTGTGTATTTTGAATGGGGATATGGCCCAGGCTACCCAGTATTTAGACGTGGTGGAATTTGAAAAAAAGCAGTCCAAACAGAATCAACAGGTGATCGCGGAAATCCGCGCACTGGTAGAAAATTATTCCTCGGATCCCCAGGGGCATCGTTCTGCTTTTAAAAGTGCCGCAACCCAGACAAGGAAAACTCTTTCCATCACGGCAAAGGATTCCCAGCGCTGTGAGGAGTATTACGATATCGAGAGGGATGTCTTTGCAGAGGTCTACCCAGTAGAGGGAATCGAAGCAAGTGGGGACAATGTCAGTGAAAAAATCGGATCTTATCAGGCGAGTTACCCCCATGATGAAAATATTTTGAGGCTGAAAGTGGGGTATAATTATTTTCTTGGGAACCCAGACTATGCTCAAAAATTGGCAACGGAGTTGGTGGAACAGGAGGATAGCCTGGAAAACCGGGCACTTTATACGGATTTGATTGCACAGGATCTCTATGCAAACCATGGAAATACCGCCCAGATTGACAGGGAAGATGATGAAGCTTATGGATACTATGTAAAATCCCGCCAATATGGGCAAAAGGCAGAGGAAACCGAAACCAAACTTGCTGCAGAGACTTCCGAAAAGAAACGGGAAAAACTGAACAAAACGCTTGTACAGCAACGGGAAAAAGAACAGGAGTATTACAATAAGGCAGTCTATGTCCCGGGATATCGTGCGGTAAACTATCTGGAAATAAAAATGGGATGGTTTGGGGATAATACAGGCCTGTGCGATTTGGCCAGGGCCAAGCTCTATTTTGCAATGGGCCAGGAAGACAAAGCAGAAAAATTTATCCTGCGTGTGATTGATGCGAACGGGCATCTTGCGCTGGATTCCCCGCTCAAACAGGTTTCGTCCTCCCTATATACTTTGAAGAAAACGGTGACAGAGGGGGGCACAGTGGATAGCCAGAAACTTGAGAAACTCAGCCGCTTGCTTGTTATGCAGGGGGATATGTCCAGTATGCCAATGGGTTCCGGTACTTTAGGAAATGCTTTTGCACAGTTCGTATCCCAGTGCATACTCAATGTAGAAAAGGAAGGGGTTGCGGCAAGTGAATCACAGGGAGCGTAAAAATGCACCGTCTACTGCCCCTTTCATAAAGGGAAAACCCCGTCCGGATCTGGTTGTGAAACTGGTACTGGCCCTGTTGACTATAGGGTTGTGTGCCTATACCCTTGCCGCTTTGGCTGGGGTAAATGGCCTGAATATTTTTACCGTACACAGTACCTTGGGAAGTATTTATGCAAAGACATACCGCTATGCTGTGATTGGAAGCGTCCTCAGTCTGCTGGCATGGATATTTTGGGCAGTGGTATTGCGGGGGAGAAAAAAGCGTGAAAAGAAAGCAGAAAAAATTTCTGGAAAATCGTGAATTTTTTATGAATCCGACGGAAAATATGGGCTGTGTCTGCTATACTGGAATAGATCCCGGCTATTCTCCCCAGAGGTAGCCGGTCCCCCGTACAGGCACGGGGAATCCTGAATTTATGCCGCGGAGCCTGGTGCGGCGGAGTGAGGGTTACTGTGAAAAAAACCAGAATCATTGCGTATCTTATTGCGTTCGTCGTTTTCCTGGGATATCTCTTCTTTGAAGCGCCGAACCTCAATCCCCTTTATTCTGATGGGGCGATTTTGTGGTGTATTGTCATCACTGTATGTATTGCCATCTGGCTTGTAACAAAAGGCTCTCTGTTCCATCTAATCACGGGCGCCAATGGACAGAGGGAGTTGGGTTTTGATGGAATTAAGAAGCTTTCCAGAGTGGTAAAAATCGGGGTACTGGTACCTTGGGCCATTGTCGCGGTTGTCTTTATCGGTTCTTCCGTGCTGTTTCAATTTGGTGCATACCGTGATCAGCTGACGGAACCACAGGATCGTACCTTTAGTTCAGACGTCCAGATTGTTGATGTTGAGAATGTGCCAATTGTGGATAAGGATTTGGCAGAAAAACTTGCCGATAAAAAGCTTGGGGAAAAGACATCCCTTGGCAGCCAGGTGGAGACAGGAGAACCCGTCATCCAGCAAGTTGGAGGTAAGTTGATGTGGGTGGTTCCATTGGAACATTCTGGGTTTTTTAAATGGCTTGCCAACTTAAATGGTACTCCCGGATATATTACTGTTTCTGCAACGAATATGCAGGATGTTGAGTATGTAGATGGGAAAAATATCAAGATCCAGCCGAAAGCCTACCTGCTCCAGAATCTCAACCGGTATGCGCGGTTTCATGGGGGATTTTTTACCGGTATGACGGATTATTCCTTTGAAATCGATGATGAGGGGACACCTTACTGGGTTATTTCTACATACAAAAATACTAGGGGTTTTGCTCTCCCGGAGGCAACTGGCGCCCTGGTTGTCAATGCGACGACAGGGGAGACCCACCGCTATACGATTGATAATCTCCCTTCCTGGGTGGATCGTATCCAGCCTGAAGATTTTATCATGACGCAGATCAATAACCGAGGGGAGTATATCAACGGAATTCTGAACTTTTCCAATAAGGATAAATTCCGTGCATCTGAAGGGCATGCCATTGTTTACAATAACGGAAGGTGCTATTTGTACACCGGGCTTACTAGCGTGGGTTCCGATGACAGCATTATCAGCTTTGTTATGGTGGACATGATTACCAAGGAAGTCTTTGAATATAAAGTCTCCGGTGCAACGGAAAATGCTGCGCAGGCTTCTGCGGAGGGAAAAGTTCAGAACCTGAAATATACGGCAACTTTTCCTCTAATTTTGAATATTGATGGGAAACCGACGTACTTCATGACTTTGAAGGATGCGGAAGGATTGGTAAAACAGTATGCCTATGTTTCTTTGGAAGACTATTCGATTGTCGGGAACGGAGAAACCATGGAGGCCGCCCTGGAAGATTATCAAACCAATTTGAAGCATGCGGGGGTCCTGAGTACTCCGGCAGAGGATCTGCTTGAAGAAAAAGAGGAAGTAACTGGGACCGTTCTGCGGATTGCCAGCGAAGTCACAAGTGAGGATACCGTTTACAAAATAATTTTGAGTGAACAGGCGGATAAAATTTACCGTGTTTCCTATACGCTAAGCGACGAACTGGCGTTGACCAGAGAAGGGGATCGGATAACCCTATCCTTTCCCAAAACGGAAGATGCTGTGATTACAGCATCCGGGTTTGACAACCTGGAGTTTACTCAATAAAAGTCAGAAAAGGTAAAAATAAGGAACTCCGTACCACAATTTTGTCGGTACGGAGTTTTTTTGCGCAACAGGGAATTTTTCGCAAAGAAAATGGATATTTTGTAAATGACCCTTTAATGAGAGATGAAAACTCGATTATTTTTGAAAAAAATTTGCAAAAGTACTTGATTTTTCAAAAATAATCATTACAATATAGTTAGCACTCAAGAAAAGGGAGTGCTAAAATAAGTAGAAAATTTTAAATTCCATACAAGGTCTAAGGAGGAAACCATCATGACAATCAAACCTTTGCTTGACAGAGTGGTAACTAAAATGGTCGAAGCGGAAGAAACGACCAAAAGCGGAATTATCCTTGCGAATTCTGCAAAGGAAAAACCCCAGATTGCAGAAGTCATTGCAGTCGGCCCTGGCGGAATGGTGGATGGCAATCAGGTGGAAATGTATCTGAAACCGGGAGATAAAGTCATTGCCAGCAAATATGCGGGAACCGAAGTCAAAGTCGACGATGAGGAGTATGTGATCCTCCGTCAGTCCGATATTCTTGCAATTGTAGAATAATCAATATATATCAATTCATTAGATTTGGGAGGCTGTTTACCATGGCTAAAGAAATTCTGTACGGGGAAGACGCCCGTAAAGCCCTTCAGAAAGGGCTCGATCAGCTCGCTGATACTGTAAAAATTACCCTTGGGCCAAAAGGCCGCAATGTTGTTCTGGATAAAAAGTTTGGCGCTCCGCTTATTACAAACGATGGAGTCACCATTGCAAAGGACATTGAACTTGACGACCCATTCGAGAACATGGGCGCTCAACTTGTAAAAGAAGTTGCCACCAAGACAAATGACGCAGCAGGCGACGGAACCACAACCGCTACCGTTTTGGCCCAAGCACTTGTACGGGAAGGTATGAAGAATGTTGCTGCTGGTGCAAATCCGATGATCCTCAAAAAGGGAATTGCCAAGGCAGTTGACGCCGCTGTGGATGCAATTATTGAAAATTCCAAAAAAGTTGGAAGCGCAGACGATATTGCAAGAGTTGCAGCTGTTTCTTCCGGCGATGAAAATATCGGCAAGCTGATTGCAGATGCTATGGAAAAAGTTTCTGCAGATGGTGTTATCACCATTGAAGAATCCAAGACCGCAGAGACATACACTGAGGTTGTCGAAGGCATGCAGTTTGACCGCGGTTATGTTTCTCCCTATATGGTCACTGATACCGACAAGATGGAAGCTGTCTTGGATGATGCTTACATCCTGATTACCGATAAGAAAATCAGCTCTATCCAGGATCTCCTTCCTCTGCTTGAGCAAATTGTCCAGGGCGGCAAGAAGCTTGTCATTATCTGCGAGGATTTGGAGGGCGAGGCGCTCACAACTATTCTGCTCAACAAGCTGCGCGGTACCTTCAACTGTGTTGCTGTCAAGGCTCCTGGATTCGGCGACAGAAGAAAAGAAATGCTCCAGGATATTGCAATTTTGACTGGCGGCACCGTCATCTGTGATGACCTTGGTTTGGAACTGAAAGATACTACTTTGGATCAGCTTGGTCGTGCAGGAAGCGTCCGTGTTGAGAAAGAAAATACGATTATTGTCCATGGCGCTGGCGCTCCGGATGCTATTAAGTCCAGAATTTCTCAGATTAAGTCCCAGATTGAAACTGCAACCTCTGATTTTGACAGAGAAAAGCTCCAGGAGAGATTGGCAAAACTGTCCGGCGGTGTCGCGGTGCTTAAAGTTGGCGCTGCAACCGAGGTTGAGATGAAGGAGAAAAAGCTCAGAATCGAAGATGCTCTCTCTGCAACCAAGGCTGCTGTGGAGGAAGGCGTTGTTTCTGGCGGCGGTGTCGCTTTGATTAATGCAGCATCCGCTGTAGAAAAAGTTCTTCCTTCCTGTGAAGGCGATGAAAAAACCGGTGCTAAAATTGTTCTGAAAGCTTTGGAAGAACCAATGCGCCAGATTGCAGCAAATGCCGGACTTGACGGTTCTGTGATTATTGATAAGATTCGTCGTTCTAGAAAATCAGGTTATGGCTTTGATGCATACAACGAAGTCTATACCGATATGTTTGAAGCGGGAATTATTGATCCGACAAAAGTTACCCGTTCTGCTATTCAGAATGCGGCTTCTGCTGCTGCAATGATTCTGACAACGGAATCCCTTGTTGCAAACAAGAAGGAAGAAAATCCGGCTCCAATGGCTGCACCGCAGGGCGGCGGCATGGGCATGTATTAATCCCATGAATTAAAGATTGTAAAGATTTTCCCCCGGATGGCAATTGCCGTCCGGGGGATTTTGCTATTGCAAAGCTGACGTTTTGGGCATGGAGAACCCTTTTGAAGAATACGATACAGAGGAGGGAAATTTTTATTGAAGAGAATTTTTCTTTCAGTTATAATGAATAACAACCAGGAGTGTAGCTGTGTGCTGAAAAAATAGAAAGTTTTCGGTGTGGAAGGGGAATGAAATGTATAATTTTCAGATTTTTCAAAATGAAGTATGGGTTCCCAACAAAACAATCAATGCCTATTGCTGTATGACGGGCAGGGAATATGAAGTGGCGATTGCGGAAATTGCGGACGCTTATTGTGAGGCCAAACGCGACCAAACAATGGTACGTACAGCACAGGGGTGGACTTTTGAAACGCAACGGGCCCAATTCCATTTAGTTCCAAACCGTTACAACGACGCTTCCCAGGCATGGGTACTTTCTTTCCGCATCAAACCCTTGCAGCAGGAGATTTCCCAGGGATTTTTTGAAGAACAGGAAAAGAAAATACTGTCTGAGGAGATGCAACGGGAAATATACCAGGTGTTGACAGCGTCTTTTCCAAAAGAAGAACCGCTCGCTATGGCAAAAATCAGCAAAACCATGGCGGATATGGGGTGCACTAAAGAACGGTATGGGTTTTCCAAGATGAAGACATTATTGGAACAGCTTCCATTCCTTACTTTGAAGGGCGAACTGCAGGGAGGGGTCATGCAGAGCCTAGTGACCATTCATGCTGTGCCGGAATGGGACAAAGAAATGGATATCATTGCTTTTCCAAATGAATTGGATGAGCGACTGCCTGAAGAAATGCAGCGGGAAATATATCAGGTGTTGGCAGCGTCTTTTCCAAAAGAGGAACCGCTTGCTATGGCAAAAATCAGCAAAACCATGGCGGATATGGGGTGCACTAAAGAACGGTATGGATTTTCCAAGATGAAAACGCTATTGGAACAGCTCCCATTCCTCACGATGAGAGGTGAATTGCAGGGAGGGGTCATGCAGACCATTGTTACTCTTCATGTAATGCCGGAATGGGAAGCCGAAGAACCTTTGCAAGTGGAGAAACAGGGGTTAGAGGAAAATACGCTCCCCGTGGAATTGGACAATACAGTCAATCTTCCCCAAAAGACTCTGAACAACTTGAATCTTGCAGTAACTGGTATGGAACAGGCACCTTCGGATGAAATACTTCAAGCGCTGCATGCGGGATTTCATACTGCCCGCCAGGAAAATACCATACAAATGCACAACGGGGCCTATATATTTTCTACCGGGTTATGGAGTCCGGATGGAAAGCAGGTCATTGCGTCCATTAAGCCTACGACATTTGGCCCTTATCGCTGGTATTTAAACTTTGCAGGAGTTATCCAGGATACAGAGTCCGTTTCTCCGGGAAAAGCACTGGAGCGGTTTGCTTTCCTTGGTTCCTGGCCGAGTTTTTTGGAGCAGCTTGCTGGCAAAGCATTGCCCGAACCATGGGATTTTAAGGAGAGTTCCCAGAAAAGTAATTTCATATTAAAAAAGTATATCCAGTATACATTTTACCGGCTCTCTTTGGAGGACAAAATCTGTATCTCAGAGGATCGTCGCTTTGCAGCGTTTAATACGGGATTGGTAACACCTTATTTTGATGATATTTATGCCTGCTTTGAACCGCAGGAAGAACATGCGGGGGTGACATGGCGTTTTATTGATTTCTGCACTGCAGCGGCTAGAGGATTGGGAAAACGTCTCGTGGATTGTTTTTCTCCACTTCCGGAACCGGCTTCCTATTTTGAACGTAAGGAAGACCTTCTGTTTGACCTGGAAAAAGATTTGCATACAGATTATGAGCACATTATCCTTGACAATCTGCCGCGACTTCCACTGGGGTTCGTTCGTGAAGAATGCCGCGGCAGCGAGGAAGCGCTCTCCCTGATCTCCAGTTTGGAGAGTACCAATGACTGGAAAAAGAAAAGGGAGATTTACCGGGAACTGAGTGATTTTATTGGAGAGACGCCAAAACTGTACAACCGCATGAGAAACCGGTTGGAAGACGCCATTAAATTGGCAAGAAAACAGGTTCGTTGGAATTTTAAAACGGCAATTCCCTGCTATTTTCCTACAGGAAATACCATGAGCCTGATGTTGCCTTTGGCATTGCAGGATGAACGGAAAACTGATGTAGCATTGGTTGTGGAGCTGACCCGATCCGGAAATTATCAGGGGCAGACCATTTTAACTCTTCAGCAGGCCTATGTAGACGGACGTCTGCTCTGCCGTCCAAACAGCGAATGGCTGGATGTGCGGGAAATCCAGGAAGAGGAGGAAACAGATGAGTAGCCTTGGGAAACACTGCTGGACAGGTGGGATATTTTCCAATGCATTTGAGGTTCGTGTAAAATTTACAATTTCGCTGTGTAAAATATTTTAAAGGTAGATATCTGCACGAAAAAAACAGAATTTGCGGACAATCAATTGAATTTTGCTTCGCAATCCATTAAAATAAGGTTGTGTAAATCACAGATGAGAGGGGCTTTTGTCTTATGCCGATTGGGTTTGCGGAGGCTTTCAGCAGATGTCCGGTTTATACCGGCCTTTCCGAACAGGGCCTATTTGCAGGCATTTTGACAAAGGCAGGATAATTGTATCAACAAAAGGGCTTGGGAAATCTCCAACGCCCTTTTCTATTTTGATGTTTCAATTTATCATAAAGGAGAATGATTTGGATGGCAAGCTGCAAAAAAGTAGCAATTATTATGGGCAGCGACAGTGACCTGCCAGTTGTAAAAGGTGCGATTTCTACACTAAAAGAACTGGATATCCCGGTAGAAGTCCATGTAATGTCCGCACACAGAACTCCAAGTCTTGCAAGCGATTTTGCCACCAATGCACGGGATAACGGTGTGGGCGTCATTATTGCAGCAGCAGGTATGGCGGCCCACCTTGCGGGAGTCCTTGCCGCCCATACCACTCTTCCGGTGATTGGAATCCCGGTGAAATCCGGCGGCCTTGGGGGACTTGACGCCCTGCTTGCTACCGTTCAGATGCCATCCGGAATCCCAGTGGCAACCGTTGCAGTTGACGGGGCAAAAAATGCAGCGTTTTTGGCGGCACAGATTCTCGGAGTGGAAAATGAAGAGATCGCAGCAAAACTCGGTGAACGCAAGGCAAAAATGATTGAAGAAGTTATTCAAAAAGATAAAAAACTACAGGAAGAGGTTGAGAGAATATGAAAAAGTTAGAGCAGCTGTATGAGGGAAAGGCAAAAAAGGTCTTTAAAACCGACGATCCAGAACTCTATATTGTCGATTATAAAGATGACGCCACTGCCTTTAATGGACAAAAGAAAGGGACAATTGAAAACAAGGGGGTTGTCAACAACCGTGTTTCCAACTACTTGATGAAAATGCTTGAGGAAAAGGGGATCCCAACCCACTATGTCGAGGAAATTTCTGACCGTGAGACCATTGTGAAGAAGGTGGAAATTATCCCCTTGGAAGTAATCGTACGCAATATTGCGGCAGGTTCTCTTTCCAAGCGCCTGGGGCTTCCGGAAGGAACCAAGATGGCAAAGACGGTTTTGGAATATTCCTACAAGGATGATGCACTCGGCGACCCGATGATTAACGATTACCATATTTTTGCCCTTGGTATTGTCACCAAAGAGGAACTGGATTTAATTGCAAATTATGCGTTTAAAATCAATGATTACCTGACAGAATTTTTTGCGGGTATCGGCATTGAACTTGTGGATTTCAAAATTGAATTTGGAAAAACCAGCGATGGCAAAATTATTTTGGCGGATGAAATTTCTCCGGATACCTGCCGCTTCTGGGATGCCAAAACCCACGAAAAGCTGGATAAGGATCGCTTCCGCAGGGATATGGACAATGTCGATGAGGGATACAAAGAGATAATGAAGAGACTCTTCGGAGGCTAATCCGGACAGAATATGTGATAGGGTAAGGGCAAAGCACAAATACTTTGCCCTTTCCACATTCTTTCCGTAGAAAGAGACACGGGAAAGTTTGTCTGTAAATGATAGAGTCGTTGATAGCCGGGTTTGAAGTCCCGATGGATTTTAAAATAGCTGGAAAACAAAACATAGGATTGACGTAAACCAACAGGGAGGTTTTACTTTTGGGCGGTTTGTTTGGAGTTGTATCAAAAAAAGATTGTGTAATGGATTTGTTTTTTGGGACTGACTACCATTCCCATCTTGGCACAAGACGCGGTGGATTGGCTGTCTATAATTCCATTGACGGGTTTAACCGCTCCATTCACAACATTGAAAATTCCCCGTTCCGTACAAAGTTTGAAAGCGATGTCGGCGAGATGCAGGGGAATATGGGAATCGGCTGTATCAGTGATACGGAGCCCCAGCCGCTTATTATCCGTTCCCACCTGGGCAATTATGCCATTACTACAGTTGGGCGTATCAATAATATGGACAAGCTCGTCAAAATGCTGTTTCAAGAGGGGAACATCCATTTTCTGGAGATGAGTGGAGGAGACGTCAATGCCACAGAATTGGTGGCGGCGCTGATTAACCAGAAAGAAAGCATTGTTGAGGGAATTCGGTATGCTCAGCAGTGTATTGAGGGCTCCATGACCATGATTCTGATGACAGCGCAGGGATTGTATGCGGCCAGGGATTTCATGGGGAGAACGCCGCTTGTGATTGGCCATAAAGAGGGAGCATACTGCGTGGCGTTTGAATCCTTCTCCTATTTAAACCTCGGCTATCATGATGAAAGAGAAATCGGCCCAGGTGAAATAGTGTTTATGACGCCGGATGGGCTGCAAACGGTTGCTGAACCGCAAAAACAGATGAAAATCTGTACATTTCTGTGGACTTATTACGGCTATACCACTTCTGCTTATGAAGGGGTTAATGTCGAAATGATGCGCTATGAATGCGGAAAACTTCTTGCACGCAGGGATAAAGGGGTAGAAGTTGATTTTGTTGCAGGTATTCCGGACTCCGGTACCGCACATGCCATCGGCTATGCCAATGAGTCCGGCATTCCGTTTGCCCGCCCATTTATTAAGTACACACCGACTTGGCCGCGCAGTTTTATGCCCCAGAACCAGTCAGTTCGGAACCTGATTGCCCATATGAAACTGATCCCGATTGACGCTTTAATCCGGGATAAAAAACTGCTGTTTATTGACGACTCCATTGTGCGTGGGACACAGACCAGGGAAACAGTGGAATTCCTCTATTCCAGTGGGGCGAAAGAGGTGCATATCCGCTCTGCCTGTCCGCCAATTATGTTTGGGTGCAAATACCTCAACTTTTCCCGCTCTACATCCGAATATGATTTGATTACCCGTCGGGTAATTGATGAGATTGAAGGTGGAAAAGCGGATTATGATTTTGAGAAATACTGTCAACGCGATACCGAGGAGCATCAGGAAATGGTGAACCGGATTGCGCAGAAGCTCAACTTTACGTCTTTGAAATACCATGAATTGGAGGATGTCATTGCTTCCATTGGAATTGAACCGTGCAAGCTGTGCACCTATTGTTGGAATGGGAAAGAGTAAAGATCCTAGTGGAAAGAAATCGGGCATGGTGTGAAAAAACACCATGTAGAGTAATTTTTCCTGAAAGTTGGTCAAAAACTACCCTTTTCATATTGGCTTCGCGTGAGAAGGGTTTGGAATGAAAAATATGATGCCGGCGCGAAGCGGCGGAATGGAGCAAAGAATGAAAAGTTACAGTGACAGCTACAAAGCAGCAGGTGTGGATGTGACTGCTGGCTACAAAGCAGTGGAATTGATGAAAAACCATGTCAAACGTACTGTGATTCCAGGGGTTCTTTCTGGAATTGGCGGTTTTGGCGGACTCTTTGAGCTGGATATGCAGGGGTATCAGCATCCGGTACTGGTGTCCGGTACGGATGGAGTCGGCACCAAGCTGAAACTCGCTATGATGCTTGACAAACACGATACCATTGGCATCGACTGTGTTGCCATGTGTGTGAACGATATTATCTGTTCCGGCGCAAAACCCCTGATTTTCCTCGATTATATTGCCATTGGAAAAAATATTCCGGAAAAAGTGGCGGAAATCGTTGCGGGCGTAGCAGAAGGCTGTGTTCAGTCCGGTTGTGCGCTTGTTGGCGGAGAAACCGCAGAGCATCCGGGGATGATGCCGGACGATGACTACGATTTGGCAGGCTTTTCTGTTGGAATTGTGGAGAAAGATCGCATCATTGACGGCAGCAAACTCAAAGCAGGAGACGCAATCATCGGACTTGCCTCCACAGGAGTCCACTCCAATGGTTTTTCCCTGGTACGCAAGGTCTTTGATATTGAACATGCAGATTTGACCACCCCACGTGAGGAACTCGGCGGAAAAGGGCTTGGGGAGACTTTGCTTGCGCCAACCAAACTCTATGTCAAATCCATCCTCGCTTTGTATGATCAGGTGGAAATAAAATCCTTGACCCATATTACGGGCGGCGGGTTTTATGAGAATGTCCCAAGAGGGCTTCCGGAAAACCTGATGGCAAAAATCGACAAGAAAGCATTGAAGATCCTCCCAATTTTCGATTTGATCCAGAAAACGGGAAATATTTCTGAACATGATATGTTTAACACCTTCAATATGGGTACCGGTATGTGCGTTTTTGTTGCCAAAGAGGATGCAGAGAAAGCAGTGGAAATCCTGCGTGCCAATGGGGAAGACGCCAATATCATCGGTGAAGTTGCGGAAGGAAACGGTGTAGAGATATGCTAAATATTGCAGTCCTCGTTTCCGGCGGCGGGACGAATTTGCAGGCACTGATCGACGCGGAGCATGCCGGGAAAATCAAAAACGGGAAAATCACCTGCGTGATTTCTTCCAGCCCGGACGCCTATGCGCTGGAACGTGCCAAAAACAACGGGATTGCTACAAAAGTTGTGCGCCGGAAGGATTATCCAGATCGCAGGGCTTATAGCCAGGCCATCGTGGAAGTTCTGCAGGAAGTAAAGGCAGATCTGGTTGTCTATGCAGGATTTATGGTGATCCTGGATGAAGTGGTGGCAAGAGCATTTCCAAATAAGATGATGAACGTCCATCCGGCATTGATCCCAAGTTTTTGCGGCAAGGGATTTTACGGCCTGCATGTCCATGAGGCGGTTCTGGAAGCAGGCGTCAAACTGACGGGTGCAACTGTACATTTTGTCAATGAGGTATGCGACGGCGGCCCCATTATCCTACAAAAGGCAGTGGAAGTGCAGGAAGATGATACTCCGGAAACCCTGCAGCGCCGCGTGATGGAGCAGGCAGAATGGGAAATTCTCCCTAAAGCGGTTTCTCTGTTCTGCCAGGGGAGAATTACCGTACAGGGCAATAAGACAAAAATCAGCCGATAACGGGGAGGAATCCATATGAAAGCGAAATGTCTGAAAGAAGAAGTAAAGGGTAATACCTATCCTGGACGTGGGATTATTATTGGAAAGAGCGAGGATGGAAACCATGCGGTCATCGCCTATTTCATCATGGGACGTAGTGAAAACAGCCGCAACCGTGTGTTTGTGACCGAGGGTGAGGGCATCCGTACCCAGGCCTTTGACCCGAGCAAACTCTCCGATCCATCCCTGATTATCTACGCTCCAGTGCGAGTATTGGGCAATCGGACGATTGTGACAAATGGCGATCAGACCGATACAGTTTATGATTTTCTCAAAGAGGGAAAGAGCTTTGAGGACGCCCTGCGTACCCGTACCTTTGAGCCGGACGGCCCGAACTTTACTCCGCGTATTTCCGGGCTTGTTACATTGGAGAACGGAGAGTTCTCCTATCAGCTCTCAATCCTGAAAAGTGCCGATGGGGATGAGTCCTCCACCCGCCGCTATTTCTTTGAGTATACCGGACCACGTGCAAAAGAGGGGCACTTTATCCATACATACCAGTGTGATGGAAACCCCATCCCCTCCTTTGAAGGGGAACCAACAACAGTTACCATTTCTGGAGATATCGACTCCTTTACCAAGGAGTTGTGGGAAAATTTAAATGAGGACAATAAGGTTTCCCTGTTTGTCCGCTATATTTCTCTGAGCGATGGGAGCTATGAAACCCGCATCGTCAACAAAAACGCTTAAGGAGGAACTTTTCATGGCAAAGGAACTTGAACTCAAGTATGGATGTAACCCGAATCAGAAACCATCCAGGATTTTCATGAAAGAAGGGGAGCTCCCCATTACCGTATTAAACGGCCGTCCAGGTTATATCAACTTTATGGATGCGCTCAATTCCTGGCAGTTGGTTCGGGAACTGAAAGCGGCTACTGGACTTCCGGCAGCAGCTTCTTTCAAGCATGTCAGCCCGGCAGGTGCTGCGGTCGGTACTCCGCTGGACGAGACCATGCGCCAGATTTACTTTGTAGGGGATTTGGAACTTTCTCCGATTGCCTGTGCCTATGCGCGTGCCCGCGGTGCAGATCGCATGTCCTCTTATGGCGATTTTATCGCTCTCTCCGATGAGTGCGATGAGGTGACCGCCCGCCTGATTAGCCGTGAGGTTTCCGACGGTGTGATTGCCCCCTCCTATTCGGATGCAGCGTTGGAAATTCTGAAAAAGAAACGCAAGGGCAGCTATAATGTCATTCAGATTGACCCGGAATATGTCCCGGCCGCTACCGAACAGCGGGATATTTTTGGCATCACCTTTGAACAGGGCAGGAATGAACTACATATCAGCGATGAGCTGTTTGCCAACATTGTCACTGAAAACAAGGATCTCCCGGAAAATGCAAAACGGGATATGATCCTCTCCATGATCACGCTCAAGTACACCCAGTCCAACTCTGTCTGCTATGTTAAAGATGGACAGGCTATTGGGATTGGAGCGGGACAGCAGTCCAGAATCCACTGTACCCGCCTTGCCGGAAATAAGGCGGATATCTGGTTTTTGCGCCAGCATCCGAAAGTCCTTGGCCTCCAGTTTGTCGATAAAATCCGCCGGGCAGACCGTGATAACGCCATCGACGTGTATATCTCCGACGATTACATGGACGTGCTGGCGGATGGCGCCTGGGAGCAAACTTTCAAGGTGAAACCGGAACCCCTCACCAGGGAGGAAAAAGCGGAGTGGCTGAAAAAACTCGACGGCGTTACCCTTGGTTCGGACGCGTTCTTCCCGTTTGGGGACAATATTGAGCGCGCGCACCGCAGCGGCGTAAAATATATCGCGCAGCCGGGCGGCTCGATTCGCGACGACCATGTCATTGATACCTGCAATAAATACGGGATTGTCATGGCATTTACCGGTATCCGCTTGTTCCACCACTAATCGACGGAGGGTACAGAGGATGAAAATTCTAGTTGTTGGTTCCGGCGGCAGGGAACATGCCGTCATCAAAAAGCTGAAGGAATCCCGCCATCAACCGCAGTTGTTCTGCTGCCCGGGCAATGCTGGGATTGCTGAAGACGCAATTTGTGTGGATATCAAGGCAACGGATATCCCGGGCATGGTCTCCTATGCAAAGGAAAACCAGATGGATTTGGTCGTTGTCACCCCGGATGATCCCCTTGTCCTCGGTATGGTGGACGCCCTGAATGCAGAGGGGATTCGCGCATTTGGGCCGAATAAAGCGGCCGCTATCATCGAAGGGAGCAAGGCGTTTTCCAAAGACCTGATGAAACGCTACGGTATCCCGACAGCCAAATATGAGACTTTCGACAACAGTGCGGCTGCGATGGAATATATCCGCGCCCAGGGAAACTACCCGGTTGTGATCAAGGCGGATGGACTGGCGCTTGGAAAGGGCGTTATCATTGCGCAAAATGAACAGGAGGCGCACGAAGCGGTCACTTCGATGATTGAAGGAGGATTGTTCGGTGCATCCGGCAGCCATGTTGTGATTGAGGAATTTCTCACCGGGCCGGAGGTTTCCGTTCTCAGCTTTACGGATGGGAATGTGGTTCGACCTATGGTCTCCTCCATGGATCACAAACGCGCCTATGACAACGACGAAGGTCCCAACACTGGCGGCATGGGCACGATTGCACCAAATCCGCACTATACCCCGGAACTGGCGGAGATTTGCCGCAAGACAATCTTTGAGCCAACGATTCAAGCTATGAAGCAGGAGGGCAGAGAATTCCATGGCTGCCTGTATTTCGGCCTGATGATGACCCCGGACGGCCCAAAGGTCATTGAATATAACTGCCGTTTTGGCGATCCGGAAACCCAAGTTGTACTCCCCCTGTTGGATGGAGATTTGGTAGATATCATGGAAGCTACGATTGACGGCACGCTTTCTGAAGTTCCATTCTCCAATAAAACGGAAACGGCGGCCTGTGTGGTTCTTGCCTCCGGCGGATATCCGAAAAAATACCAGACCGGATATGAGATCACGGGCATTGAATCCGCGGAGAAAGACTTTGGCGTTACCGTTTACCATGCCGGTACAAAATCTGTGGACGGCAAGCTGGTCACCGGCGGTGGGCGCGTCCTTGGCGTTACGGCAACAGCTCCTACACTGGAACAGGCGTTGCACACTGCCTATCAAGGTGCTGAAAAAATCCAGTTTACGGATAAACATTTCCGCACGGATATTGGCAGGAAATAAATGAAAATTGTCCCCAGTGGATTTCCACTGGGGATTTTCTTTTTGGGGAAAACCGGTTCTTTTACAATATGGAAAAAGAAGAAATTCCTCTGTCAGACAAGTGCTGAAAACTGATTCGGCGTGCACCCGACAGACGGCGGATTCCCGCAAAGAGAAACGCCCTCATCCTTTCGGTGAGGGCATTTTTGCTTACTGCTGGGAGCTTCATAAGCTGTAAACTACCGGAAGGAGGGCTCGGGATAAAATTTGCCGCCCATATCCCACAAGACATGGACGGCAAAAGGAGGTTATTCTTTGACAATGATTTCAGACAGATGTTCTTTTAAGTGCGCGGCAGGTTCCAGCACCCAGGAGTACATGATTTCCGGCGTACCGTTCTCTTCGGCCTTTTGTTTTAAGTATTCTTCAAACGGAGAACCCAGAACTAATTCTGTGATGTCCAGCAGGACATAGTCCTCATCCTCCCGGATGAGATAGGGCGCTAACTCCTCCCTGGTATAGTCTTTTTTATCCGTGGAATAGAGGAACCCATCGCTTTCCCATTCCTCTTTTGCAGTTGCCTGCACACAAGCTACCTTGTATCCCATGACGTCGCCGCCAAATTGGATAATATCCATATTGCCTTCCCGTTCTACCCGTGGTTCTATATGGATTGGTTCCCCTCCGGGCTGGGGATCCCCCATGGGATAGGCCTCGCTGGGGGCATAGATATTTTTCAGCATATCATCCCAGATATAGGTATATCCCACTGTGGAAGGCGCCTCCCAGGCGTCCCGGGAGGCTTGTTCGCTGCTAGAGGAAGAGGACGAATCGCTATTCTTCGAAAGGGCAGACGAGGAGGGAGATGGAACTTGCTGAGAAGCACAGGCGAAAAGGGCAAGGCAGCTGGCAAGCAGGATACAGGACAATAAAACTTTCTTCATACCCTGTTTCCTCCTTTCAAAATCACTCTTTGTTATCGGATGATTGCGGTAGCAAAGTCAATGGACCAGCCGTTGTTTAGGTACTGGGCAAGCGTAGAGTAGTTGATATTCGATTCTGGATCGTGGATATAAATCCCGGTTGCCCCATTTGGATGTTCATAATAAGCCCTGGCAACGACGAAATGAGTATTTGATCCTTTTCTCAATTTTACAATACAAGGTTTTCCCTGTGCAAATCTTCCTACGATCCACTGTTGGATTTGAGCCTGAGAATAGGAACCAGGGGAGTTTTCCCTGCTGTGTCCATATGCCTGACAGAGCGGAAGAGAGCTAAAATTGCAGCAGGGGCCTCCATTATTTTGGGATACACGCGCTACATCGACAGGTGTTACATTATGTCCAAAATAGCGGAAAATCATGGCATAAGAAGTCATTGCACATCCTACAGCGCCAAAGGTATGCCCGGAATGACCGCATGCCATAACAGTATTTGCCCATCTGGAATCATCTTGCCTAAGTAAGGGAATATTAAAATTGTATCCAACGCGTGTCTGAATTCCAGATTCCATAATCTGCTTTCCAAGAGCAACCGCTTCTTCTGCACTTTGAATCTCTTCTTGTGTCATCAGGTTTCCTTCGCCGTCATATATGGTTTCTGCTGCCATGACGGGAATAGAACCGATTACGAAAGAAACAACGAAACAGATGCTGACAAAAAAGCATTGTAATTTTTTCATATTCATACCCCTTTTTTATTATTCCTGAAAAATACAATTGCTGTAATTTTTAGATACAATTTACATTTTCATGGGAATCATCTTCTTTTTGTATAATATGTTATAGACATATTATATATTATATTTACAAAAATGTAAATTGTTTTTATAAAAAAATTAAGAAAACAACGGACGAAGAATAAACGGCCATTTGCTTTCACTGAATATCCGTTCCCGTTTTTCCCACACTAACCCTGTGATGGGAGGAATGTCAGTGAAGAAAATGAAAAAAAGGATGGCCGCGCTGTTTGGCCTGTTTATTTTCTGCTTTAGTATTGTGTTAATGCGTATTTATGTGATCGGACAAAGTGATATGCTCAAAAGCGCCGCACAGGCACAGAGTTCCCAGACCATTGAGGTCGCTCATTCCAGAGGGATGATCTATGACTGCAATGGAGAGCCTTTGGTAGATACCGAACAGCGTTATCTTGCCTGCGTTGCGCCAAGCGAGGAAAGTGCCGAAGCTTTGATTTCCATGCTTGGAGAAAACAAGCGGCAGAGTATTTTGGAAAAAATTTCATCCAGAATGCCCTTTGTAATAGAGGTGCCTTCCGCCAATCTCTTTTGTCCACAGATTCAGGTGCTCAAGGGAACGAACCGGTATGGGAAATTTCAACTGGCAGAACATGTCATTGGATACTTGGATGCAGGCGGAATCAATGGGATGGCCGGGATTGAAAAGGCGTATAACGACTACCTGAACCAGACAGGATATTCTGCCAGTGTCCGTTATACGGTGGATGCAAGAGGGAATGTGCTGGATGCAGAATCTCCCCAGATTTTACTGGAAGAGGAGCAACGGGGAGCAGGGGTTGTTTTAACGATTGACCGCTATATCCAGATGATTTGCGAACAGGCCGCCTGGAACCAGAATCTTGGAAAGGGGGCCATTGTGGTGATGGAATCAGATACGGGAAAAATCCGTGCAATGGTCAGCTCGCCCGGGTATTATAACGACAACATCGAGGGGGCAATGGAGCAGGAGGCCTCTCCACTGATTAACCGGGCTCTCTGTGCTTATCCAGTCGGTTCCACTTTTAAACTGTGTCTTACGGCAAGCGCATTGGAAAATGGGATATCCCCCAATACCATCTACCAATGCACAGGTGCTGTGGATGTGAATGGACAGGTTTTCCACTGCCACGAGCGGGGAGGACACAATTGGTTGGATTTGGAAAGAGCACTCAAAGTTTCCTGTAACCCATATTTTATCCATTTGGGATCTCTTTTAGGAAAAGAAAAATTGTATAAAACCGCTTTTGATTTTGGTTTTTCCCGTGCTGATACCCTGGCTCCCGGCATTACCAGCGAGGAAGGGAATCTCCCAAAGCCGGCACAAATACAATCGGATGCTGATTTTGCAAATCTCTGTTTTGGACAAGGAAGCCTGCTTGCCACTCCGGTACAGGTGGCAAAAATGATCTCTGTTTTTGCAAATGGAGGAAATTTGGTCTTCCCCTCTCTGGTAGAAAAACTGGTGGATGCACAGGGGAATACGGTGTCGAATGAAACCATGGGCGAACCGACTAGAATCATCAGCAAAGAAACGGCGGATACCATTCGAGGGTTTATGGAATCCGTTGTTTCAAACGGAACAGGTATCTATGCAAAGCCGGAAAATATGGGAGCTGGTGGAAAAACCGCTTCTACACAGACAGGAATCTACGATGAAAACGGCGAGGAAATTGTCCATGCATGGTTTGCAGGATTTTTTCCAGAGGAAACCCCAAAGTATACGGTTGTTGTTCTCAAAGAAGGGGGAGGAGAGGGAAGCTATATTGCAGCTCCCATTTTTAAGGAAATTGCGGACAATCTTTACTATTATATGAATCCAGATAAAATTCATGAGCAAAATGACGGAAAATGACCCGGTTTGTGCCGGTACTTGCGTGCAAAAGGGCGTAAAAGCGGGAAAAAGACCCCATTTGAGTTAAAATCCGTTGACAAAATGCATAAAACCGCTATAATCAATAGCATATGGTTTAGATGCTGAGAAAGGGAATCCTCTTGCAATTTCACATCGATAGAGAGAAGGTCATCCGCTGAAAGGCTTTTGTTGTGAGGCAAGACGGTGCTGCCCTGGAGCACCGCAGTAAAAAACTGCGGCGATCCCCCGCGTTAAGGGGAGGCAAGTGGGTATCCCGGTTATGGGGATGCAATTTGGGTGGTACCGCGGAAACGAAAGCTTTCGTCCCATGTAAATGGGAAGAAAGCTTTTTTTGCGTACAGAGCACCCTGAATATGGTTTTCAATGATTGTAAATAGAAGGGATGAAACCAAATGGAATGGACTGGATTAAATGAACTGCGCGAAAAATTCCTGAGTTTTTTTGAAAGCAAAAATCATACTCGCCTGCCAAGCTTTTCCCTGGTTCCACATGGGGATAAGAGCCTGCTGCTTATCAACTCCGGAATGGCGCCGATGAAAAAATTTTTCCTTGGACAGGAAACCCCGCCGAATACCCGAGTGACGACCTGCCAGAAATGTATCCGAACTCCGGATATTGAAAATGTTGGAAAGACGGCGCGCCACGGCACCTTTTTTGAAATGCTTGGGAACTTCTCCTTTGGGGATTATTTCAAACATGAGGCGATCCGCTGGGCTTGGGAATTTTTTACTGAAGTGCTGGAAATCCCAGTGGACAGACTTTGGGTTACTATTTATTTGGACGACGATGAGGCTTTTGACATTTGGACAAAGGAGATTGGCGTTGCACCGGAACGCGTTGTTCGCATGGGAAAAGAGGATAACTTCTGGGAACATGGTTCCGGTCCTTGTGGTCCGTGCTCGGAAATCCACTTTGACCGCGGCGAAGAATACGGCTGTGGAAAACCGGACTGTGGTGTTGGCTGTGAATGCGATCGCTATGTCGAGGTTTGGAATCTGGTGTTTTCTCAGTTTGATTCCGATGGAAAGGGCAATTATACTCCGCTGGAGCACCCAAATATTGATACCGGCATGGGTCTTGAGCGCCTTGCCTGTGTTATGCAGGGGGTCAATAATCTTTTTGAAGTGGATACCATCCAAAATATTATGAAACATATCAGCCGGATTGCCGGTAAACACTATGGGGAGAATGAAAAGGACGATATTTCCCTGCGTGTTATCACGGATCATATCCGCAGCACGGTCTTTATGGTAGCGGACGGCGTTTCCCCGACCAATGAGGGACGCGGCTATGTCCTGAGAAGGCTTTTAAGGAGGGCGGCGCGCCATGGCCGGCTTCTTGGGATTAACCATCCGTTTTTATATGAAGTTGTTGATACAGTGGTTCAGGAAAACCATGTTGCCTATCCGGAACTTGCAGAAAAAGCGGACTATATCAAGAAAGTTGTCAAACTGGAAGAAGAACGCTTTGCCAAAACCATTGATCAGGGCATGGAAATGCTTAGCAATCTGATTGATAAAATTGACAGCCATATGGAAGATGGCGTAATCCCTATGCTTCCGGGTGCTGAGGCGTTCCGCCTGTACGATACCTTTGGATTCCCAATTGATTTGACCAAGGAGATCATTGCAGAACGTGGGATTACAGTGGATGAGGAAGAATTTACAAAGCTGATGGAAGAGCAGCGCGTCCGTGCCCGTACCGCCCGCCTGCAAAACGGGATTGTCAGCTGGAGTAATGAAACCGAAGATCTCCTTTCTGGGATTACCAGTGAATTTTTGGGGTACAGTGAAACGGAATGCGAAGGAAAAATCCTGTGCATGCTGCATGATGGGGAAAAGATTGTCACCGCTTCAGAGGGTGACGAAATCGGCGTTGTCCTTGATAAGACGGTCTTTTATACTGAGAGCGGAGGCCAGGTATCCGATACCGGCCTGCTCAAAAATAACAGCTGCGTCATCGATGTCTATGACTGTAAAAAAGTCAATGGAGCGGTTGTTCATCTGGGACGTGTCGTCAACGGAAGTGTTGCGGAAGGCGATGTTGTTACGGCAGTATATGATTATGACCGCCGTCAGGCAATCCGCCGCAACCATACCAGCGCACATCTGATACAGGCGGCACTGCGCCAGGTGTTAGGGGATCATGTCCATCAGGCAGGCTCCTATGTTGACGATCAGCGGATGCGTTTTGACTTTTCCCATTTCTCTGCCATGACTCCAGAAGAAATTGAAAAAGTGGAGCGGAAAGTCAACGAGGTCATTTTAAAGGGAATTGATGTGGTTACAAAAGAAATGCCGATTGAAGAGGCGAAAAAAATCGGCGCAATGGCCCTGTTTGGGGAAAAATACGGGGATATTGTCCGCGTAGTCGATATACCAGGCTTTTCTGTGGAGTTCTGCGGGGGTACGCACATTGACAATACCGCAAAAATCGGTTTGTTCAAGATTTTGTCAGAATCCTCTGTTGCAGCGGGTGTACGCAGAATTGAAGCGGTTACCGGTTACGGTGTACTGGAACAACTGGCGCATCGGGAACAGGAGATCCATGAGATTGCCTCCAAGCTCAAACTCTCCAATGTGGAGGAAATTCCTGCAAAGGTCGAGGCTTTGTCTATAGAACTCAAGGCGAAAGAAAAAGAAATTGAAGTGCTCAACCAGAAGATTGCGGACAGTAAGGTGGATGGTCTGTTTGAAAATGCACAGGATATTGAAGGAATTACCTGTGTTGTAGCTGGATTTGGCGGAACCACCAAAGACGCCCTGCGCACTATGGGAGATAAGGTGAAGGACCGCGCCCCCAATGCCGTGGCACTGCTTTCTGCCATTGAGGATGGCAAGGGCACGCTGCTTGCCGTTTGTGGAAAAAATGCTGTGGCAAAAGGCCTGCATGCCGGCAACCTGGTCAAACAGATTGCGGCGCTTGCCGGTGGAAAGGGAGGCGGCCGGCCGGACAGTGCTATGGCGGGAATAGGGGATATCTTTAAGCTAGATGAAGCCCTTGCAAAAGCGCCGGAAATCATCCGCACAATGATAAAGAAATAGCCGCCAAACGGTGGTCATCCATTAGAAAAAATGGTACAATAGGCCATGGAAGTGGCCTATTGTACCATTTTGTTTTTAGGTGGAACCAACAGCAGTGATTGCAGAAAGGAATGTTTTTATGGATTGCATTTTTTGTAAAATTTTAGCAGGAGAAATCCCTTCCAAGAAAATATATGAAGATGAAACGGTGTTTGCATTTTATGATATCAACCCGCAGGCTCCGCTGCATTTCCTTGTCATTCCCAAAGAACATATTGAGAGCGCAGCGGGAGTGAATGAAAAAAATAGCGCCGTGGTTGCACATATTTTTGAAGTGATTGCAAAGCTCGGAAAAGAGCTGAGTGAAGACGGACAGTACCGGGTTATCACCAACTGCGGGGAACGTGCAGGTCAAACGGTCAAACACCTGCATTTCCATGTCCTGGGAGGAAAGGATATGACAGAAACACTCTGCTAGATGCAGAAAGAGGGGGGATCGGGAGTGAAACGGCCGTTTGCCGTTATCGGATTTTCTTATCTGTCCGCCCTGGTTCTCGCTTTTACTTTTGCGGGAAGGGCGGCGCTCCTATTAGGACTTGTCTGCCTGATTTTTGGGGTTTTATGCTTGTTTTTTCGTGCAAACCGAGGGATGGCGGCCCTGACAGCGGGATTTTTAAGCGCAGCAGTCGCCTTTGGCGGATATTGGTTTTTTCAGACAGGGCAAGTGGAGCCGGTCAGCGCTCTGGCGGGGCATACCGCACATATTCAAGGGGAAATCACCCGGTTTTCCTCTGATAGAACAGATGGAACCAGGATTTCTGAAATTCATGTAACCCAGTGCAGTTTTCCAGATGCTCCGCAGGATTTTGTGCTGAAGTTTTACAGTACCGGATCGGTGGACGCGGAGTTGTATGATTTCGTGGAATGTGACGTGGAATTTGAGGCAATCGAAAATACGGTGACTTTTGATGCGGTCAATTACAACAGGGCAAGAAATCTTTTTGTGGCAGCAAGGCAGGTTTCGGAATGTACGGTGAGTAAGCCGGATCACAAGGGAATTCGGGCGTTTTTTGCCTCATTACAGAGTAGCCTTTCCGCTGCAATGAGTACCGGCCTGAGTGGGGAAAATGGCGCACTGGCTTCCGCGATGTTGCTTGGTGACCGCAGCATGGTTTCCGGGGAGATGGACGCAGATTTTAAGGCAAGCGGCGTTATCCACATACTTTCCATCTCCGGTACCCATATTATGCTGATGTGTGCAATCCTCTACCTACTTGCGCGTAAGCTGCCGATTGGATATACGGCGCGTAATCTTTTCTGTGTGATAGGCGCTCCGGCATATTGCCTGTTGGTTGGCTGTCCTTTTTCAGCAGTACGTGCAGCCATCATGGCGGTTGTCTGTTTTGGGGTACGCATGTTTGATAAGCAGGCGGATTCCATCAATTCACTGGGGCTTGCTGTTTTCCTGATTTTGTTCTTTTCCCCAGGCGCAGCAATGGATCTTTCGTTCCAGCTCTCTGTTGTCGCAACTTTTGGTATCCTGTTTTATCAGTTAAAATGTCACAAAAAGGTTCAGGAATATCTTTACGCCCATGGGTTTTCAGCAAGATTGCTTATTAAGGTAGTGGACGGTATCCTTGCCAGTATCCTGATCACTTTTTTGACCTTTCCTCTGATTGCGATGAGCTATGGGAGGATATCGTTAATAGCACCTCTGGCAAACCTGTTTTTGTCCCCATTGGTGGTGGTAGAACTGGCCGCGGGTTTTGCATTCTGTCTATTTTCCCTGGTTCCAGTTTTGTCCTTTTTGGTTCCTATGGCAAGTTTCTTTTTAAATCTGGCCGGTACGTGTATGGGGCAGGTTTCCCATCTTTTGTCGGAAATCCCCTATGTATATCCTGCAGCGGATGCACAGTATTTGTATTTTTGGTATTTTGGAACACTTGGGCTGTTTGCCGTGGCCTTTTTCTTCCGAAAAAAGAAAAGGCTTTATCTCCATGCGGGGTTGCTCAGCATCTGTGTACTGTGTACAGGGCTCCTCTCCTACCAGTTTCTGATGCGGGATGTGGTTCAAGTAGTTGCACTGGATTCGAGAAATCCCTCCAATCTTGCAGTGGTGCAAAATGGGCATGCTGTGATTATAGGGGCCGGAAGCGGAAGTTACCAGGCGTCTACCACGGCCAGTTACCTGAAATCCATGGGGATTGATACGGTGGATGTTCTGATTTTACCACGGGATAATTCCAGTGCTGTTCGTGCAGCAAACCGGCTTTTGGATGAGATGGAGGCCAGTGTGGTCGTTGGCAATGAGGCACTTTATCGGGATCGCACAGCTGGGGAAATCTATTCTTTTCACACGATGAACCTTTCACTGTGGAAAGATATGCAAATTTCCGTGGACGCGAAAGAGGAAAGTTCGCGTATTGATGTGACAATTGGCGGGAAGAAGATTAGCATCATCAACGGAGAGGCGTCCTTTTCCAAAGAGGAGCACGTGGATGTCATTGCATTTAGCCAAAATGCAAAGGTCAATGCATTACCTGGGTATGATTCCAGGCGGATTTTGCTAGGTTCAGGGGATAAGACCTATGGCGATTTGTTGGAAAGCGGGGAGGAAGATCTTTGTGGATATGAATCTTTCCCCAGTACAGAAGGAATTGTCCTCAGCTATAAGGACGGCGGGGAGATAAAACAGAGAAAGGAGCGTGGATAACATGGTGATTTCACAGGAAAGTGCGTTTGCAAAACATATGAAACAGGCGCCCTTATCCGGGATATACCTGTTGTATGGGGAAGAACCTTATTTGGTGCAGTCCTATGCCAAACGTATGGTGGAGTTGAGTGTGGAACCATCTGCACGTGCCTTTAATTTTCATGAGTTTGAGGGAAAAAATCTACAGATAGATGAACTTGCCAGTGCAGCCGAGTCTTTGCCCGTATTTGCTCCGGTGCGTTGCATTTTGGTCAATGACTTTGCCGCCGATAGCCTGTCTGCGGCAGATAGTAAAAAACTCAAAGAGTTGTTTTCCGATTTTCCTCCCCAGACCCTGCTGATTTTTTCCATTACCGGGTTCGTTCCGGATATGAAAAAGAGTACGAAATGGAAAAATTTCAAATCGTTGGTAGAAAAACAGGGCGTGGTTGCAGTATTTGATCGCCGGGAGGGCGCACAGCTTGTTAAATTTTTACAGAGTTTTGCAAAGGGTCATGGAAAAACAATCTCCTCCAAAGTTGCACAGGAGATGATTGCCCGATGTTCCGATGATATGGCAAAGCTGAAAAATGAGATGGAAAAACTTTGCGCTTTTGCGCCTGGAGAGGAAATCACGGCCCAAGATGTCCAAGCAGTTACCAGCGAGGTCGTGGAATCAAGCGTATTTGATATTGCACGCGCACTGCTGCGGCAGGATTTAAAAACCGCATTGCAAAAGGTGGACGCTCTGTTTTATATGCGGGAACAGCCGGTGAATCTTTTGGCGGCCCTTTCTTCTAGCTTTGTGGATTTGTACCGGGCCGCAGTGTTTATTCAGGACGGGATCCCTTGCACAGAACTCGCCAAATATTACAATTATCGGGGCAGAGAATTTAGAATAAAAAACGCACAACGGGATGCGCGTCGGTATCATGTCCCCTTTGCACGTGGCTGTATCCGGATATTATCAGAAGCAGACCTTGCGCTGAAAAGTTCCCGTACTCCCCCCCGGACTATAATTGAAGAGGCCCTTGTGAAAATCATGATGCTCCATGCAGCTGGGAGGACGGCAAGATGATTCATCTAAATCAGACTGTTGTTGT
Source organism: Candidatus Pseudoruminococcus merdavium (assembly GCA_904419745.1). Lineage (GTDB taxonomy): Bacteria > Bacillota > Clostridia > Oscillospirales > Ruminococcaceae > Pseudoruminococcus_B > Pseudoruminococcus_B merdavium. The sequence continues at coordinate 148,021 of CAJFSS010000003.1, forward strand.
AGAGGGGAAATATGATAAAATTAAACTCCAGTCCATTTTGGACGCTAATATCCTGGAGACGGGCGGATTCCAGTTGTTTCAGGATAGGGAAAAGACGGATTTGCTCAGACGACTGGCGCAACGAGATGGGATAATTGTTCTGACAGACAGCGATGTAGCCGGTTTTCGAATCCGCAGCTATATTAAAAATGTAGTTGGGAATACAGGAAAGGTGATCCATGTCTATATTCCGGATATTTTTGGCAAAGAACGCCGCAAGGAGAGACCTTCCAAGGAGGGGAAACTCGGCGTAGAGGGGATTTCCCCGGAGATACTACTTCAGGCATTTGAAAAGGCGGGCGTGTTTTCGCAGCAGGAGCGGGGAGGAAGAAAGATTACAAAAGTGGACTTTTATCAGGATGGCTTGGCAGGAGGGGTGGATAGTACTGCCAGGAGAAAGGTTTTGATAAAAGCCCTCGATTTACCAGAACATCTTTCTGCAAACGCCTTGGTAGGCGTTTTGAACTCTTTGATGAGCTATGAGGAGTACTGTGGTTTGGTGGCACGACTATATGGACTTCCTGCGACTTCAAGTGATGATAGCGAATGAAGGTTATTGGGAAAATCAGAAAACGGGAGCGGATTTCCGCTCCCGTTTTCTGATCTCTGGTGTTACAAAAAAATATTTTTGAAACAAGCCATGAAAAATGTCGATTTTATATAGTCTTTCCATAAAAAATAAAAGTTTTTTTGTCAAAAACAGCTTAATGATATAGTTTTTTTTCCACATCCATGTTACAATGAAAAAAAACAGAGGAGGCCATCCTATGGACACAAGGACAGCTGTTCAAACACGGATTTTTGAACTGTGCAAAGTAAACCGTATTACTGTCAACAAGCTTGCCCATTTGTCCGGGATTTCCCCGTCAACCCTCAAAAACATCGTCTATGGCAGGAGCAAAAATCCCGGTATTGTGACCATCAAATATCTTTGCGATGGACTGGGCATTACCCTTGTTGAATTTTTTGACAGTGAACTTTTCCGGATACTGGAAAGAGACGCTTGTTCAGAAAAATAGGGGTATGGAAAATCCCCCTTTCCCAACGGGAAAGGGGGATTCTGTTTTACAGGAATCTGCTTAAAATCAGATGATCAAAAGAAGGAGTATATCATTTTGAAAAAAGTAGGTAACCGAGTGATGGAACATGCTTTAGGCGGCTTTTTTGGTGTTGTATGTTCCACATAAATTGAAAATATCAGTGGATCGAGATGACGGGTGTCTCCGTTTATTTTTAACACATTGTTAGATTGGCGGTAAAAACAACGACTTGGACTTTATGAAAAAAGTGAAGGATGAAATGTTAAGGATAGTAGAATGTATCCGCTTAAAATACAAGCGGGCAGACAGGGCGGAATTTTGATCAAACGTTTGAGAAAGTCAGGGGAAGACAAGAACAGTAGCAATATAAAATAAACAGTATAGGGATTCATAGGCAAAACCACTTGAAATATAGAAAAAAGAGGGGATGTCCAAAGAATAAGCGATAAAAAACGGCGGATACTAGAGGAAACGGAGGAAAAAATGGAGCGTTTGCAGTGTGAAAAAGCGGGACATGCATCGAAAGTCCTCCTATGCCATCGAATTCAATACTTCCATATTAGTAAAAATATGTACTAAAGTCAATAGTAAATATCTTTACTGTGATACGATGGGTTCATGCCAGAAAACAGCGGGGATGACTCATGGAATATATCAAAAGGCTTAGGGATTTGCGTGAGGATCATGATTTGACTCAGTCTCAGGTAGCAGAGATTTTGGGAACCTCTCAAACCATGTACGCCCGTTATGAACGGGGTGCAAATGAACTACCTCTTCATCACCTGATTACCCTGTGCTATTTGTACGGTGTTTCTGCCGACTATATTCTGGGGTTATCCAATCAAAAAAACAGATAAAGGAAGCCAAAATTATACAGAAAGAACCGGGTGCAGGAATTTCCTGCACCCGGTTCTTTCTGTATTGGGCTGCTGAAGTTAGAAAACGATGGTTTACCCTGTAAATGAAATGGTTTTACCTGTGATATATCTACCAGGCCTGGAAGCATGTAATGCAGTTCCCATTACCATCTGATATCCAAAGGTCGAAACCGGAGAGGGAGAAAGGATTTGAGGCGGGATGCGAGTTTACTGGGGCAACGGCTCCAGCACGTCCAGCAAAAATCCGATAACGGAGTTGGAAACCAGAAAGCCCTTTGTGGTGAGGGAAAGATTGCCTTCATGTGTAAACTGTGCCAATCCGGCCTGGACAAGCTGCTGCGCACGTTGTTTCAAGGGGGTTAGGGACAGGGAGGAATACCGGGTGCAGAAATCCGGAAGGTTCAGCCCCTCTGAAAGTCGTAGGCGAAGCATCAGAAACTCCTCCGCACCGCCGCCGGACTCCTCTTCCAGCACAATGCCATCCGTGCCGGTCTCGGCATGGGAAATGAAATCCTCCACGCTGCGCGGATAGAAAAAGCGCTTTCCCTGGAAAAAAGAGTGCGCCGCTGGGCCAATCCCCAGATAGGGTTCCAGTTTCCAGTATTTGAGATTATGCCGGCAGGAATACCCGGGGCGTGCAAAATTGGAGATCTCATATTGGGGAAAGCCCTCCTGCGCCATGGTCTCACAGACGGACTGGTAAATTTCACACAGTTCATCCTCTCCGGGGAGGGAAAGGCGGTTCTGCATGGCATACATCGGAGTGCCGGGTTCCAATTTGAGCAGATAGGCGGAGAGATGGGTAATTCCGAGAGAGGAGAGGAAGCGGGCGGAATATGCTGCGCTGTGCGCCGTCTGTTTGGGGATGCCGAGCATCAGATCGGCGGAGAGGTTGGAAAAGCCCGCCTGACGGGCAAGCTCAATGGCCTTTGCAGCGGTATCGACAGTATGCCTGCGGGTGAGGGCTTCCAGTTCATCCTCTACGGCGGACTGCACGCCAAAGGAAATCCGGTTAAAACCCCCTGCCCGGCAGTCTTTGAGCAGGGAAAATAGGGAGGTGGAAGGGTTTGCCTCCATTGAAATTTCACAGTCCGGGGTGAGGTGTGCGCGCCCGGCAATCCCCTCCAAGGCCGAGCACAGGCGCTTTGCCCCGAACACAGTGGGCGTCCCCCCGCCGAAATAGATAGAATCCACTGATTCGCCCTCCGGTACCAGGCGATCGATTTCCCTCAGCAGGGCATGCAGATAGCGATCCATCCCAGTGTCGTCCGGTGTGACGGAATAGAAATCACAATAGGAGCATTTGGACAGGCAGAAGGGGATATGGAGATAGATTCCCAGCATGGAAAAGGCCTCCTTTCAAAGTAAAACAGCAAGAACGGCAGCCGGAACATACGCTTCCGGCTGCCGTCTGCAATCGGGAAAAACGGTTACTCGTCGAGTTTGAGGACAGCCATGAACGCCTCCTGCGGAACTTCGATGCTGCCGAGTTGGCGCATCCTCTTTTTGCCCTCTTTCTGTTTTTCCAAAAGTTTCTTTTTGCGGGTGATGTCGCCGCCGTAGCACTTGGCGAGTACATCCTTGCGCATGGCCTTGACGGTTTCACGCGCGATGATTTTTCCGCCCACTGCTGCCTGGATCGGCACTTCAAAGAGCTGGCGGGGGATATTTTCTTTCAGTTTTTCTGCAATTTTACGCGCCCGGGCATAGGCCTTGTCCGTATGGACGATAAAGGAGAGCGCGTCGACCACATCCCCGTTGAGCAGGATGTCCAGCTTGACAAGCTTGGAAGGGGCGTACCCTTTGAGCTCGTAGTCATAGGAGGCATATCCACGGGTGCGGGATTTGAGCGCGTCAAAGAAATCATAGACGATTTCGTTGAGCGGGAGGTCATAGTGCAGATCTACCCGGGATTCATCCAGGTATTTCATGTCCTTAAATACCCCGCGGCGCTCCTGCGCCAGTTCCATGATGCTGCCGACATAGTCGGAAGGGCTGTAGATATGCGCTTCCACCATCGGCTCATAGGCCTCGGCGATCAGGGAGGGATCCGGGTAATTGGTCGGGTTGTCGATATAGAGTTCTTCACCGTCCGTCATCTTCAGTTTATAGATAACCGAGGGGGCAGTGGTAATCAGGTCAAGGTTAAACTCCCTTTCCAGCCGTTCCTGAATGATCTCCATATGAAGCAGCCCGAGGAAGCCGCAGCGGAAACCGAAGCCAAGCGCCTTGGAAGTTTCCGGCTCAAAGGAAAGGGAGGCGTCGTTGAGCTGCAGTTTTTCCAGTGCGTCGCGCAGATCCGGGTATTTGGCCCCGTCCGCCGGGTATATGCCGGAAAACACCATCGGGTTGACGGCGCGGAACCCGGGGAGGGCTTCCTGCGCGGGGTTGTCCCTGTCCATGACGGTATCGCCGACCAGGGTATCCTTGACGTTTTTGATGCTTGCCGTGATATAGCCGACGTCGCCCGCCTGAAGGCAGTCGCATGGCTCATGCCGGTCGGCGCGCATGACGCCGACTTCCACCACGTTAAACTGCGCGCCGGTAGCGCACATTTTGATGTTTGTCCCCGGGCGTACCGTACCGTCAAAGACGCGGACATAGACGATGACGCCCTTATAGCTGTCATAATAGGAATCAAAGATCAAAGCTTTGAGCGGGGCGTTTTCATCCCCGGCGGGGGAGGGCACGCCGCCGACCACGAGTTCCAGGACCTCTTCAATATTGGTGCCCGCTTTGGCGGAAATACGGGGAGCGTCCAGGGCGGGGATCCCGATGACGTCCTCAATTTCATGGCAGACGCGTTCCGGATCTGCGGAGGGCAGGTCAATTTTATTGACAACCGGGAGGACTTCCAGATCGTGCTCAATTGCGAGATAAGTATTGGCAAGGGTCTGCGCCTCAATCCCCTGGGAAGCGTCCACAACCAGGAGGGCTCCCTCGCATGCGGCAAGGGAACGGGAGACTTCATAGTTAAAGTCCACATGCCCCGGAGTGTCGATGAGGTTGAAGGTATAGGTCTGTCCGTCGTTTGCCTGATAGTCCAGCGTGACGGCCCTGGCCTTGATGGTAATGCCGCGTTCCCGTTCCAGATCCATGTTGTCGAGCAGCTGCTCCTCCATCTCCCTGGCAGAGACGGCGCGTGTTTTTTCCAAAATCCTGTCGGCAAGCGTAGATTTGCCGTGGTCAATATGCGCGATAATACAGAAGTTACGAATATGGTCACGCCTGTTTGACAATCTGATCACCTCAAAAAGGGAGAATTTCAAAGAAAACTGATAACAATTCAGTATATCATACAAGGGATTTCCTTTGCAAGCCGGAATGGGGAAAGGGGCCGAGAAAAACCCCCCGCCAGGTGCCGGGCGGGGGAGAGGGTTACTCTAATTCGGAGTAGTTTCCTAAAAACTGGAACGAATCCAGCTCATAGTCGAGCGAGCGGATGAGACGGAGGACGTCCGGGTTTTTGACATTCCCTTCAAAGTCAAAGTAAAAGAGAAATTCAAAATCCGTATCCGCGAGCGGACGGGATTCCAACTTGGTCAGGTTGAGCCGGTTTACAGCAAAACGGGTAATCATCTGGTACAGGGAGCCGGTGACATGGGGCAGACGCAGGGAAATACTGACCTTATCCGCATGTTCTAAAATCATCGCCCGTTTGGAGATACAGATAAACCGCGTAAAATTCACCTGGGAGAATTGCAAGTGTTCACGGATAACCTGAAGGCCGTAAAGATCGGCGCAGGCACGGGAAGCGATTGCCGCGACATGGGGGTTTTCCGATTCGCTGACCATCTTTGCAGCGGCTGCGGTATTGGAATAGACATGTACCCGGATATGGGGATGTTCTTTCAAAAACTGGGCGCACTGGTGGATGGCCTGCTCATGGGAGTAGAGATCTGTGATCTCTTCGAGCGGGAGATTGGATTTTGCCAGTAGGCAGTGGTCAATTTTCAGCTTTACCCCTTTGACAATAAAGAGGTTATACTTGCGCATGAGATCATAGACTGCGGTGACGGATCCGGCGGAGGAGTTTTCAATCGGAACAACCCCGTATTCGCAGCGCCCGGAATCCACAGCCTCAAACACCCCCTCAAAGGAGGGAAAAAAGGAGAGTTCCGGATGTGCGAACAGCTTGCGGCAGGCCTCAAAGGAATAGGCGCCCTCCACGCCCTGGCAGGCCACCTGCGCATGGGAGGGCAGGCCGGAGGGGGACGACTGCGCGGCGTCCATAAGCTTATCGCACAGGCTCATCTCCTCCGTCGACTGCGCGACAAGCTTATGCTGGAGGGACTTGCTGACGTCCATCATGGTGGTATAGAGCACTTTGGCGCTGTCCGCCAGCCGAGGGCCGGCTTTTTGGGAGACGCGCTCAATCACCTGCTGTTCCCTGTCCGGATGGTAGATCGGCAGTCCGTGGCGGATTTTATAGTCCGCCACCTGTTCGACAATTTCCATCCTCCGGCAAAATAGTTTAATGATCTGCTCGTCAATCTCGTTGATTTCCAGTCTCAGGGTATCCAAATCCATGATAGGTTCTCCTCTTTTCTGCGGTTATGGGTAAATCAGATGGTTGGTGTGCGACTCAGATCCTGCCGTGCATGCAAAGCAGCTCCAGCAGGCCGACCGCGACGGCGGCCTCCACGCAGGGGACGGCGCGCACGGCAAGGCAGGGATCGTGCCTGCCCACAATCGAAAGCGAAGCGTCCTGCCTATGGACATAGTCGATGGTCTGCTGTTCTTTGGCAATGGACGGGGTAGGTTTCATCGCGACGCGGAGGATAAGCGGCATCCCGGAAGTGATGCCGCCCAGAATCCCCCCATGGCGGTTGGTCCGGGTTTTGACTTCTTCCCCGTCCATATAGAAAGCGTCGTTGTTCTCACTGCCAAACAGCGAGGAGACGCCGAACCCCTCTCCAAATTCCAGCCCTTTGACGGCGGGAATCCCGAACAGGATGGAGGAGAGGACATTTTCCACTCCGTCGAACATCGGAGAGCCCACTCCGGCAGGGAGGCCGAGGACGGCGCATTCGATCGTTCCCCCGACGGAATCGCAGGCAAGCCTTGCCTTTTCAATTTCCACCTGCATCCGGTGCCCGGCTTGCTCATCCAGTACGGGGAAATCCCGTTTTCCCGCACACAGGAGTTCCTCTTGAGAGAGATGGACGGGATCAAACGGGGAATCCTGCACGCCATGGATAGCAAGCAGGTGGGCGCCGATAAAAATCCCCCGGTGTTCGAGAATCTGTTTGCAGATCCCGCCTGCAAAGACCAGGGGCGCGGTGAGCCTGCCGGAAAAATGCCCTCCCCCGCGGATATCGTTGTGCCCGCCGTAGCGGAGATATCCGGTATAATCCGCATGGCCGGGGCGGGCCAAAGTCTGGGTGCGGCGGTAATCCTGGGAGCGGGTATCCGTATTGCGGATGACTGCCGCAAGCGGGGTGCCGCAGGTAATCCCGTTTACCAGGCCGGAGAGGATCTCCGGGAGATCCTCCTCTTTGCGGGCGGTGGATGCGAGGCTGTTGCCCGGGGCGCGGCGCTTTGCAAAGGCATGCAGGGCATCGAGATCGATGGCTTCCCCGGCGGGGATGCCGTCCAGGACGGCTCCAATCCCGCCGCCATGGGATTCCCCGAAAATGGAAAGTTTAATATGAGTTCCCCAACTAGAGGACATGGCAGATACCTCCCAATGCTTGAAAATCTTCAAAAAAGGACGGGTAGCTCTTTTGCACCGCCTGCGCGCCGGTAATGGTTATCGGGCGCTCACAGAGCAGGGCGGCGATCGCTGCGGACATGACAATCCGGTGGTCGCCCCAGCCGTCCACGGTGGCGCCGCCGGGCAGGGAGGGACTTCCGCAGATGACAAGGGAGTCCGGGCGTTCTTCCACCTGGGCTCCAAGCCTGGCGAGCAGATCGGAGACGGCAGCCAGCCGGTCGCACTCCTTTAAACGCAGGCGCCCGGCATTCTGGATCATGGTCTTTCCTTCACTGTAAGCGGCGAGGACGGCCAGGATGGGAACCAGATCCGGGATCTGTGCGGCGTCAATGATGATCCCACGCAGGGATTGACCGGAGACAAAAATCCCGTTTTCCCCAGGGCAAACCAGGGCGCCGAAGCGCCGGAGCAGGGAAAGGATTTCCCGATCCCCCTGTGTGGAAGATTCCCTCAGCCCCTGTACATTTAGCCCGTCCCCCAGCGCGCCGGCGGCAAGCCAGAAAGCGGCATTGGAGTAATCCGCCTCCACCGTAATATCGGCGGGACGGTATGCCTGTCCTCCGGGGATCGTCCAGCCGTGCTCCGTGGGGAAAATCCGGATCCCAAAATGCCGGAGCATTTCCAGCGTCATGTCCACGTAGCCGGCGGATTCCAGCGGGGAGGTGAGGAGGATCTCGCTGTCCCCCTCGAGCAGGGGAAGGGCAAAGAGCAGGCCGGTGATAAACTGGGAGCTGACATTCCCGGCAAGGGAGAACCGTCCGGGAGTAAGCCTGCCGGAGATGGAAAACGGCAGTGCAGGGGCGGGTGAAAAGCAAACCCCGTGCGCTCTCATCTGGGCGGTAAGCGGTTCCAGCGGGCGAGCGGGGAGTTTCCCCTTCCCGGAAAAACTTGCCGGTATGCCGAGCGCTGCGGCGATGGGCAGAAAAAAACGCAGGGTCGAGCCGCTCTCCTCACAGTCGAGGGCGGCTGCCTGCGGGGTGTTTCCGATTCCGGTAATCCGGACGGCGTCGGTTTCCCTTTGGATCTGCGCCCCAAGCGCACGGGCGCAGGAAAGCGTCGCCTCGATATCCTTGGAAAAGGATACCGGGGCGATCCGGCAGGTTCCCCTGCTCAGCGCGGCACAGATGACGGCGCGGTGAGAGGCGGATTTGCTGGGCGGAACCAGGACGGTTCCATGAAGCGGGGAAGGGGTAATTTGTATGTCCACAGGGGATACCTCCAATTTTCGTCAATTCCATGCGTGGGAAAGAAACGATTCCAATTCTGACAGGGGGATGGGGTGCAGGACGGCTTTGCCAATTCGCTCGAGCAGAACAACGGTAAGGCTGTCCCCGTGGCGCTTTTTATCCCCCAGCGCCACCTGGCAGAACTGCTGTACCGTGGCTCCCTCATACTGGCTGGGAAGCCGGTAGGTATCGAGAACCGAGAGCAGATCCTGTGTGGTTCCCGCCGGGGTTAGGCCAAGGGATTCGCTCACCCTGGTGATCATCGCCATGCCGATGGCAACGGCGCGCCCATGAGGAACGGTGTACCCGGAGAGGGTTTCCACACAGTGGCCCAGCGTGTGCCCGAAATTGAGCAGCTGCCGGCTGCCCCTATCTCGTTCATCCTCCTCCACGAGCATCCGCTTTAAATCCACACAGCGGCAGATGACTTCCTCCAGATGGGAGGAGAGGCCTCCGGAGGCAAGCAGGCGGTAGAGGGACTCATCCAGGATGGCGCCGTACTTGATGGCCTCCGCAGTACCTTCGGAAAAAATCTCCTCGCTCAGGGTGGAGAGGGTGTCGGTATCGCAGATCACCTGTTTGGGTTGCCAGAACGCGCCAACCAGGTTTTTCCCGGAAGGGATGTCCACGGCGGTTTTCCCGCCGACTGAGGAATCAATGGCCGCAAGGAAGGTGGTGGGGATCTGGACAAAGTCCACCCCACGAAGATAGGTTGCGGCCACAAAGCCCGCCAGATCCCCGACCACGCCACCGCCGAGCGCGACAATCAGATCGGAGCGGGAAATCCCGTTTGCCGTCAGCATTTCGTAGGCGTCCAGCGCCGTTTGCAAGCACTTGGAACGCTCCCCGTGCGCAAAAACGAATTTGCACACCTGATACCCTGCGGCGCGCAGGGAAGCTTCCGTTTGTGCGCCGTACAGGGAATCGACCGTGTCGTCGGTGATGATAGCGGCACGGCATGGCGCGTGTACCTTGGTGATCTCCTGCCCACAGGAGCGCAGCAGGCCGGAGCCTACCAGGATTTCATAGGGGGATTCGGTATGGACACGGATGTTATTCATGGATGGACACGCTCCTTAATTTCCCGTCCCTCTCTCAGCAGACGGGTAAGGGTTTCCCGATCGTTTGCTGCAATTGCGTCCCGGTATTCGCGCAGATGGGACAGGATGGTATCAATTTCTTCGAGCAGAGGCTCCCGGTTTTCCAAAAACAGTTCGCTCCACATGGTTTCATTGAGTTTGGCGACCCGGGTCAAATCCCGGAAGCTACCGGCGGAATAGCCCTGATGCTTGCGGGAAGTCGGGCTTTTGATGTATGCGCTTGATACCACATGGGCAAGCTGAGAAGTATAGGCGATCATCTGATCATGGTTTTCCGGGGTGGTGTGGACGACCTTTTCAAATCCGAGCGCGCGGAAGAGGCGATCCAGATCCGAGAGCAGCTCGGGCGGGGTGCTGTCATCGGGTACGAGCAGCATGCTCGCACCGGTAAAGAGCCGTTCATCGGAATGGGAGAATCCGGAGACTTCCTTTCCCGCCATGGGATGTCCTCCAACAAAAAAGAACCCGTGCTCTCTGGCAAGGGGGAACAGCGGGCCGCACACCACGGATTTGACGCCGCAGAGATCCACGACCACCGCATTTTCCATAAGGTATCCCACATGGGACTGTACAAACGCCACGCTGTCCTGCGGATAGAGCGCGAGGAGAACCAGGTCGCAGGAACCGAGATCCTCCGGGGCGCCGATCTTCTGGATGGCGCCGCTTGCAAGCGCCTGTTCCAACACCTGCGTATCCCAGTCATATCCGATGACCCTGCCGGAAGTAAAATGGGAAAGGGCTTTTGCCATCGAGCCGCCGATCAGCCCCAGGCCGACAACGGCGGCGGTAAAGGGATGTTCCATAGGAGTACCTCAGCAGGAGAGGGTCTTGCCCATGAAAGACCCGAGGGATTTGATTTTTTCCATAACCGCATCGAACTGATCCGGGGTCAGGGACTGTGCCCCGTCGGACAGCGCATGCTGCGGATCGTTGTGTACTTCAATAATCAGGCCGTCCGCTCCTGCGGCAACCGCTGCGAGGGAGAGCGGTTCCACCATCCAGGTGAGGCCCGCCGCATGACTTGGATCGATGACAACCGGGAGATGGGAATGGCGTTTGATCACCGGGATCGCGGAGATGTCCAGTGTGTTGCGGGTAGAGGTTTCAAAGGTGCGGATTCCGCGCTCGCAGAGGATGACGTTTTCATTCCCACCCGCCATGATGTATTCCGCACTCATCAGGAGTTCCTCGATGGTGTTGGCGAGGCCGCGCTTGAGAAGGATGGGCTTGTCGAGTTTACCGAGTTCCTTGAGCAGTTCAAAGTTCTGCATGTTGCGGGCTCCGACTTGAATGACATCCACATCCTCAAACAGCGGGAGGTGCTCAATACTCATAATTTCGGTAACAATCGGCATGCCGGTAAGGGCCTTTGCCTCTTTGAGCAGTTCAATGCCCGTGGCGCGAAGACCCTGGAATGAATAGGGGGAAGTTCTCGGTTTGAAAGCGCCACCACGGATCATGGTAGCCCCAGCCTTCTGTACCCGTTTAGCGACCTCGCAGATCTGATCTTCGGTTTCCACCGAACAGGGGCCGGCAATCACCTGGAAATTCCCACCGCCGATTTTCAGCCCTCCGACTTCTACGACTGTGTCGTGCGGGTGGAATTTGCGGTTTGCCGCTTTGTATGGTTCCTGAATGCGTTTGACGTCTTCCACGATATCAAAGGACTGGACGTCACTCATGTCAATGGAGGATGTATCCCCCACCAGACCAAGGATGGAGGTCTGTGTCCCACGTGTGATATGGATTTGTACCCCAAACTGTTTTAACCAGGTGATTAAATCTTTCAGGCGTTCTTGATCCGTATCATTTTTCACCACAACTACCATAACTGTTCCCTCAATTCTGTATTTTTTGTCTGTGTCATACTGGCTTTACGGTTCTTTTTCCTGTACCGGTTACCAGGAAAAAGAAAAAGTCCGGTACTTTTGTCTGCCAAAAGCACCGGACTTCACATGTTGTTCCGTCTTTTCACCTCAGTTACATGTTCTCGTCTTAATGAGAACCTGTACTGGAGAGCCTTTGAGCAGATTTTTGAGTGCAGCAAAAATAGCCTGCGCTAAAAGTAAAGCCCAAGCCCATAAAGTAAAAGTAATACTGTTTCGCGCTTTTCAAAAGCCCTGCCATAAAATTGCTCTCCTTTCCCTGAAGTGTTGTACTTACTATACTACTTTGCAAAAGTGATTGTCAAGGGATTGACAGCAAAAAAGTAATTTTTCACTTTAGAAACCGGAAAAATAATAAGGAAAAATAACTCCCGGGAAACTTCTAAGCAGAAGATAAATTCCAGAGAAAGCTCCTTTTTCAACGATAAAATATAGGAAAAAGTTATGCAAGTGAATACAAACAAACTATTTGAAATTCATTGGGTTGGTTGATACTATAAAATCAGAAAGTTTGTATGGTAACAGTAGGAAAGGAGCCCCGGTAAACCGGAATTAGCCCCTTGAAATTTCACCACCTTCCGAGAGGCGTTATCGGGTGTTACTAAAGCCCCGGAAACCCTTGAAAATACGCCAATTTATCCATGCGAAGGCGTTATAGGCTGTTATCGAACATTACCGCATTTTTATGGCCTCACGAACGCTCGTGAGGGAAAAATTAAGGGCAAAACACAGGGAACGACAAGAGAATGAAGTGGCAAAGAGAACTGTCGTGATGTGTGCCAGGCTCCGCTGGAGCCTCCCCTGTGTGAAGCCGGACAACTGAATATAGCGGCTCTTGTGAGCCGATGGATTGACGGACATTAGTGTTTCTGCTGATGTCCGTTTTTCTA
>CAJFSS010000004.1 GCA_904419745.1 Candidatus Pseudoruminococcus merdavium
GGTTAAGGAATAGGACAACCGAGGGGCCGAGGCTCAAAAAAGCCCGGAATATCAAGGAAAATCATCGCTCAGACGATTGAAATACGGCCTCAAAGCCGCTCGTCGCGCTCCGCAGTTCTCCAAGAGATAGTTTTTCGATTGTCAGAACAAAATCGTCCCCATACCAGTGTGGGGACGATTTTTTTGTGTTCTTTTTAGACTGACCATGGAATACACCGCATAGGGTTGTCTATTTGTGCGTTTTATTTGGAAGGATTTCCTGTAAAAAAGGAAATAGGATACCGGAGCGAACCCGCAACGTATTTCATATACTGGAAAAAACGAGGTGTATGCAAATGGAATATCCATACGAGCGGTCTGCCGCAGTGAAATACGCGGAGAAATGGGCTCTTTCCCGCAATCCTGCCTACCTGGACTTTGAAACTCTGGGTGGGGATTGTACCAATTTTGCCTCCCAATGTATCTATGCAGGCAGCGGCGTCATGAACTGGACGCCAGTGACTGGGTGGTACTATGTGACCAGCAGTAAGCGGACGGCATCCTGGACGGGAGTAGAATACCTTTATCGCTTTTTGACCGGAAACCGGGGGCCAGGTCCATATGCCAAAGTGGTGGATGCTTCAGACGTTTTGCCCGGAGATCTGGTACAGTTGGGAACAGCTGACGGGCATTTCTATCACAGTCCAGTAGTTGTAGAAAACAGCGGCGCCGGAATTTTGGTAGCTGCACACAGTTTTGATGCATGGCGCAGGCCGCTGAATACTTACCTCTATGATCGGGCGAGGTTTCTGCACATCCTGGGGGTGCGAAAATAAAAGAGATCACGAAGATCCCCCTGTCTGAATACAATGAGGTATGTGGAAGACGGGGGGATTTTTGATGATGCGCATGAAGAATAAGCTTGTTAGCCTGCTATGTACTATATGTGTTCTGTGCAGTCTTATAGTTTGCTATAGGGTAACTGCTATGCAGCCGGAGGGGGAACAGTACCGCGGAATCGATATCAGTGAGTGGCAAGGTTCCATTGATTTTTCGGCCGCAAAGGATTCCGGAATCGAGACCGTATATATTCGTAGTACAATTGGAGCGGATGGTGTCGACAGCCGGTTTGAACAAAACTATCAGCGGGCACGAGCGGCTGGGATCAAAACCGGGTTTTATCATTACCTGACTGCCCGGACACAGGAGCAGGCTCGCCAACAGGCACATTTCTTTGTCCAAACAGTCAGCGGAAAAGGGGCGGATATGCGCCTTGCCATGGATTTTGAGTCCTTTGGCAGCCTTGACAGGCAACAAATCAATGCGATTGCGCTGGCCTTTTTGACAACAGTGGAGGAACTCAGCGGCCATATACCGGCCGTTTATTCGGACGCCAATGACGCCCGGGAACTCTGGGATTCCTCCCTTGCCAGGTACCCACTCTGGGTGGCGCAGTGGGGAGTACAACAGCCCTCCGATAACCCAATTTGGAACACCTGGATCGGATTCCAGTATTCTGATCAGGGAAATATTCCGGGAATTTCCGGACGGGTTGATTTGGATCTGTTCACCAGCGGTGCGTTTTTGAGCGAAGAGGAATCCCTGCCCGAACAAGTTGAGCCGATGACCGTTTCTGTGCGCCGTGGGGATACCCTGTGGGGGATAGCTCAGCGATATGGCACCACGGTATCCCATCTCGCTGCCCTCAATGGAATTCGTAATCCGGATTTGATCTATCCCGGGCAGGTGCTCAAGCTCACAGGAACCCCGTCGTCGGGTGGAACGGAGAATATGGGAAGAACGGTGACCGTGCGCCGTGGGGATACGCTGTGGGGGATAGCCCAGCGATATGGCACCACAGTATCCTATCTCACGGCCCTCAATGGGATTCGTAATCCGGAACGGATTTACCCCGGACAAAAAATCCGTCTTCCCTGAAAAAATGGGCTGTGAGTATTCACAGCCCGAGCCCCCTATTTGATGTTGTACAGGATGTCTTTGAGCACCTGTGAAAGTTCCTGCACATCCTCATCAGAGAGCAGTGTATGCAGGGGCAGGGTCAATTCCGTTTGATACTGTTTCATGGCGTTTGGATAGTCTTGGATGCAAAAGCCGAGATTGCGGTAAGCGGTGAGCAGGGGGAGCGGTTTGTAGTGGACATTTACCGCAATCCCCTGTTCTGCCATTCTGCGGATGACTTCGTTTCGCTGTTTTTCCCTCAGTCCCATCAGATTTGTCAGGCACAGATGATGGCTAGAACAGTATCCATCCCCCACATGGGGCAGTAGAGAAATTGGTGCTCCGGCAAGTTCCTGTTGATAAATTGAAAACAATTTTTTCCTGCGTTGGAGCAGCGCTGGATAGCGGGAAAGCTGTACCAGGCCAATGGCTGCCTGGATATCGGTCATATTGCATTTGTAGGCTGGGAAGAGAATGTCATATTCCCACGAACCGCCCCTGGCCTTTTCCAGCGCGTCTTTGGACTGCCCATGCAGGGAGAGGAGCATGTACTGCCGGTAAATCTCCTCATTCGGGATTCCAGGGACGCTGTTCCAGGTGGCGGCTCCCCCCTCCCCTGTGGTCAGATTTTTGACTGCATGAAAGGAAAAACAGGAAAAATCCGCTGCCTGACCGGAACGCTTGCCACCCCGATAGGCCCCTATGGAATGTGCCGCATCAGCAATCACAGCAATTCGCCCAAGCGCCCGCTGAATGGGGTTTTGCGAGGGGGAAAACTGTCCTGCTGTTTCCCTGGAAATACCGAGAATCCCATCATAGTCGCACATAATCCCGGCAATATCCACTGGAATAATCGCCTTAGTATGAGGGGTAATAGCGGTTTTTATCTGCTCCAAATCCATTTCGTAACTGCCCGGTGCGGTATCCACCAGGACAGGAGTGGCGCCGACGTGGCAGATAACGCTTGCCGACGCAGTATAGGTATAGGCGCTTGTAATGACTTCATCCCCCGGTCCAATGCCAAGCAGCCGGAGAGTCAGTTCCAAAGCCGCCGTTGCAGAGCCAAGACAGGCCGTGCGTGCAGTGCCGCAGTATTCGGAAAGACGGCGCTCAAATTCCTTGGTTTTCGGGCCTGTAGTAATCCATCCGGAACGGATCACTTCCGTAACAGCGGCAATTTCCTGCTCTCCCATATCGGGCGGAGAAAATGCAATGGGGTGTTTCATCTTCTACTCCCCTTGTGCAAGGGCTTTCAGTACCCGCAGAATAAGGTCAAAGGTACGCGCAAAGGAATCGAGATCCAGGTGCTCGTCCGGGGTATGGAATTCATAGTTGCTTGGGCCAATGGCAATAATGTCCATGCCGGGCATTTTGTCAGCCAAAAGTCCGCTTTCCAGTCCGCCGTGGGTGATATTGATCTCCATCTCTTTTCCGGTCTGTTCCCGATAGATGCGACAGACAAGATCGCGGATGGGAGAGTGTTCTGCCATTGCCCAACCGGGATATTCACTGAGAAATTCGTATTGTGCGCCAAAGCAGGTGCATAGTTCCTTGATTTGGCGGGCTACCATGTGTTTTTGAGTGGCTACGGCGCTACGAATGGAACTGAGCACACAAAGGGTGTCGCCCTCCGTTTCCGCAACACCCGTGTTAAGGGAGCAATCCGTGTGGTCTTTCATGACCATGGAATAGGTCTGGATTCCCTCCGGAAGCAGGAAAAACAGGCGGATAAAGTCTGCGCAGTCCTGTGTGTCAAGCATGGTTTGTGGAAGTTTTTCTGCCTGTGCAGTCAAGGAGAACCCCTTCTCGTTGATTCCGATCTCCGCTTTGATCTGAGTTTCCAGGGTATGAATGCACTGGATCGCTTTGTTTGCGTCCGGGACAACCACCAAGGAGTCCGCCTCTCTTGGGATGGCATTTGGCTTGGAACCTCCGCAGACACTAACCAGGGAATATGGGCCGAATTCATCAAGCAATGTCATGAGCGCCCGCGCCATGATTTTGTTGGAATTTGCACGCCCGGCGTTGATGTCGTTGCCGGAATGCCCGCCGAGCAGACCGCGCACTTTGATTGAAATTGCCTGTCCCCGCGCCGGAATGCGTTCTGCCTTTTTGCAGCTTTTTACCTGGAGCCCTCCGGAACAGCTGACAAAGGCAAACCCTTCCGGGGACTCGTCGAGGTTTATCATTTTCTTTGCTGTAAAGAAGGAAGGATCGACTGCTGCAGCGCCGTCCAAACCGGTTTCCTCCTGTACGGTGATGAGCATTTCCACGGGAGGATGGACAAGATCTTTTCTGGAAGCAATGGCCATCATGTAAGCGACTGCGGTGCCATCGTCTGCGCCGAGAGTAGTTCCCTTTGCACGCAGGAAATTTCCGTCTACAAAAAGTTGGAGGGGGTCTTTTTCAAAATCATGGATCGTGTCGCTGTTTTTTTCACAGACCATGTCCATATGGCCCTGTAGCAGAATTGCGGGCAGGTGTTCGTAGCCGGGGCTTCCCTCTTTACGTGCATAGAGGTTTCCCATTTCGTCCTTTTTTACAGTCAGGCCCTGTGTTTCGAAAAAGTGGTACAGATAATTGCTGATTGCCTGTTCATTGCCGGAACCGTGCGGAATGGCACAGATGTCCTCAAAATAATGCAGGGCGTCTTCCGGTTCTCTTCCATGGATGACATAGTTCATGATAAAATTCCTCCTCATTCTACATTCTGGATTACGTTACTGGAATGCAGCATATGGCCGCAGGAACTGTCCTGTTTTTATTGTACACATATCGGCACCCCGTTTCAATGAAAATTCAATGGGGAAACAACTGTTTTCCAGACAATATCAGGTGGGAACTTTTTGATTTTGTATTCTGTCCTAAAAAACCAAGCTGGGAGTCCTATGGACCTCCCAGCTTGGTTCTCCATAACTTTATTGATACAGGCAGCTCTATTTTGTATCGGTGTTGTCGTCCAATTCAATTGTGCCGTGCGCCTGCTCATATTCTGCAATGCATTTGATGATCAGCTGTAAAAGCTGACGGTTTGCAGAACGTCCTTCATATGCACAAACATAATGGAATTTCTTTAGCAGTTTGTCGTCGATTCTCAGTCCAAAATGCTTTTCCATAAAGCCCTCCCCACTTTCCGAGTAATAGCTTTATTCTAAATCCGTTTCGGATTCTTATGCAAAATCGGACTTAAATTGAATTCAATTTGAATCCAAGAACTTGGGGATGGATTCTTTTTTACTTTGCCTAAAATTTTATGTCGTCTTTTTTATTTCCGTAAAAAATGTAAAAAAGGAAAAAAGAAGAAAAATTGGCAGTACCACTCCCTTTTTTCACCAAACTCATGCCTATTTCTGCTGAGAATGATAATTTTCCAGTTCACTAATAGCAGACAAAATCATTTCCTGGGTCACAGTATACGGATAATGACGGACGTCAATTCCTTGCAGCGCTTTGTCCGCTACTGCATGGGTTTGCTCTATTTTGGTGTGGAGAGACTCCAAGCATGTGGGGAATCCCATTTCCTGTCCAAACTGATAAATTCGTTCAAACTCCTGCATCTGTCTGTCGACTAACAGCAAAATCAGGATTCCGTAAAAGACGATTTCCCCATGCAGGTGTCCGTATTTTTCTATCTGGGGCAAGATCGTGAAGCCATTATAGACGGCATGGGCGAGTCCCGTGTTATAGTCAATACTGACCAGGTTGGAGACAAACCCAGTGGAGATGATGATGCCGAGAATGACCTCTTCCAGTTCGCTGGAGACATGGTTGTTATCACAGTCATGCAGGGCCTGTACACCGTAAGCCACCAGAGGATCTGCGCACATGGTAGAAATGGCTGTCCCGAGTGCTTCAGAATGGGATAGTGTGTCCCCTCTCCCGGAGATGGTACATTCATAGAATTTTGCCATTGTGTCGCCAATTCCTGCCCAGAGGTATTCCCTGGGAGCATGGGAAATCACTTCACTGTCAATAAAAATATGTATGGGTGTGTCTTTGGAAAAGGAGTATTCCCGCAGGGAGCCGTCCGGATGATAAAGGATTCCAAGGCTTGTACAGGAAGCGCAGGTGGAGGCAATCGTTGGAAAAGTGAAAAACGGGCGCCCGGTGCGATGGGCAAGGACTTTCCCGGTGTCGATGGCTTTCCCACCTCCAACCGCAAAAATCATATCCGCTTTTGCAACTGCGGGATTGTTTTCCAGCAGTTCAATATTCTCAACAGAGGCCTCTCCTCCATACCAGAATATACCGGTGGGTTCCACACCGCTCCCCTCCATGGCGGCAAGGATTTTTTCCTGGGAAGCGTCCAGCGCCTGTTTTCCTCCGATAATAGCCGCTGTTTTTCCATAGGTTTTACAGATTTTTTTAATATCGTCATAGGCGTCAGTTCCAATACTATAGCCGGGAAAAAATTGTCTGTTCATGTGAATCTCCTCCTGTTTCAAATTTCATCGCCTGTCATCGCATCTGCTATGGACAAGTTCGCCCGTTTGCTTGCGCGGACTTCTGCCGCGCTCATTCCCCTGTATTCTGGATGTTCTTTTAGATATTTCCTGTTTTTATAAACCCCTACTGTTAAAAACGGTATGATAATGAGGATGATTCCAAGGTAACCGCAGTACCCATACCCGTATTTAATGATCCGGTCGAGTCCAACCATGGAAACCCCCATCGACAACACCATAATAAAGCAGGAGATCACGGCGCGGCGTGCGGTAATATTTTTGATTCGGGAAAGTCCCTTCATCGTTTCAAATCGGGATACAAAACCAAATACTGTAGTTACCCCCGTTGAAATAAAGCATAAGAACAGGGAAATATTGTAAAACCAGTAAAGGTAAGGTTTTCCAAGGGCTTTACAGATGAACAGCGATGGCAGAGTGGACTGACCTGCGGCGGTAAAATCCGCATACCAGCCGAGCAGCATGATAACCGAGAGAACCAGCGCAATGGAATTGATTACAAAGGCCCAGAGCATGGCGCGGGAGGCGTTCCTGGAATTTTTCAGCGGTTTTCCGCAGGCGATCATAGTTGGGATGACGACTGCCTGGAATCCTGCATAGGTAAAGGCATTCAAAATGGGTTTTAAAAAGCCCTGAGGGTTTTCTTTGACCGTAAAAATGGAGGAAATATCCGGCATTTTTGCGCCAATTCCCATCAGAAAAATGACTGCGCAGCAGATCAGGATCAGTACAGACATCACCGTAGAAGCCTGCGAAACCAGCTTTGCCCCAAAAATTGTCAGGACAAGCAGGATTGCCCCGACAACCACAACAGCGGCGGCATAGGGCAGAACTCCGACTGCTTCAAACAGAGAAGCAGCCCCTGCAATGACCGCGCCTACTGCACAGATGACCATGATGTAAAAATAGATTTCAAATACCCACTCCAGCTTGTCCAGCGGATGATAGAGGGTTTCAAACAGCTCTTTATAACTTTTTAGGCCCCGGGAGTTATACATCACCATACACTCCCGGATGGTCAACGATAAAAGACCCATTGCCAGGATGGCCATCAGTGGAGACAGCCATCCTGCTCCGACATAGTATTGAGTTGCTTGGTTCCCTGTGGCGAACCCCCCGCCCGCGTGGGAGCCAAACAGAACGCAGGAAACTGCGAACACTCCCATAAAACCCATTCTTGCAGCAATGCTGCTTTTCTTTTCCTGTTCCATGTATGTTACACCTTTCGTTTTCATTTGGAATGAAAGCAAACCCTGTCTTCTGGCTTTCGTCCCGGGTGAAAGCCAGAAAATAAACAAAAAAGCCTTTCGTCTTTCCAGACCCAATAGGTCTGAAAGAGACGAAAGGCTCACTTTCGCGGTACCACTCTTTTTCATTTCCTTTTAAAGAAATACGCTCACCGGATACGGGTTAAAAACCTTATATCCTGCCACTGTAACGGTTGGCCTCCGAATCCGCCTACAATTAACAGGTTCGGCGGAATCACTCCGAGGTGAGTTCAGCAATTCTCCCGGCACTGTTTTTCACCAAACCAACAGCTCTCTGTGCCCGTTTGAAGGCTTACTATTCCTCATCTTTGTGTTTGCTTCATTCAGTTTTGACGCTGTTTACTCTATCACAGCCCCACTGCACTGTCAACAGTTTTTTGAAAATTTCCTAAAATTTTAAGCGAAAATTTTGCTGGAGTATACTCCAGTTTCTTGTTTTTCCGCAGTAAGTGTGCTATCATTTTCCCTGAAAAATACCTGGAAAGCAGGCAGAATGGGACAGCAATTGCCCCAGAAAGGATGGGGATTCTATGAATGCAGAAATCTTGTGTGTCGGGACGGAACTTTTGCTCGGCGGCACCGTCAATACCAATGCGACTTACCTGTCAAAAGGGCTTGCGGCAATCGGCGTTTCCGTTTACCATCATTCCGTAGTGGGGGATAACCCACAGAGGCTTAAGGACAGCTTAAACCTGGCGCTTTCCCGCGCGGATCTTGTAATTCTAACGGGAGGACTTGGTCCAACTTATGATGATTTGACTAAGGAAATGGTGGCGGAATATTTTCACCGGGAGATGCAGCTGCATGAAGAGTCCCTGCAAAGAATCACCGAGTATTTTCACAAAATTGGCAGGGAAATGACGGAAAACAATAAAAAGCAGGCGCTTATGCCAAAGGGCGCCGTGGTGTTCCAAAACAACCATGGGACCGCGCCCGGTTTGGCCGTTGAAGAACATGGGAAAATGGCAATCCTTTTGCCAGGGCCTCCACGGGAAATGCAGCCCATGTTTGACGAGGAAGTGCTCCCGTTTTTACAAAAGCGCTCCCATGTAGTATTTGTTTCCCAAAATATCCATATTTTTGGAATGGGAGAGTCCAAAGTGGAGAGTATTTTAAAACCCTTGATGCTGGAAAGTCTCAATCCAACCGTTGCCCCCTATGCCAAGGATGGGGAAGTCATGCTGCGTGTCACCGCAAGCGCCAGGGATGAACAAACCGCTCACGCAATGACAAAACCCATGGTGGAAAAGATCTGTGGAATCCTTGGAGATGTTGTCTATGGGGTGGACATTGGGGATTTGCAGACTGCGGCTGTGAAAAAATTGAAGGAACTCGGCCTGAAAGTGGCCACATCAGAAAGCTGCACCGGTGGTTTTGTGTCCAAGCGGTTGACTGAAGTCCCCGGCTCCTCCGCAGTATTTGAGTGCGGGGTGTGTAGTTACGCCAACCGGATCAAGGAACAGGTGCTTGGGGTATGTAAGGAAACCCTGGAGCAGTATGGAGCGGTTTCCCGCCAGACGGCACAGGAGATGGCGCAGGGTGTGCGGAAACTTGCAGGAGCAGACATTGGAATATCCACCACCGGAATCGCAGGGCCGGATGGCGGAACCAAAGAAAAACCGGTAGGGCTTGTGTATGTCGGGGTAGACAGCGCATGGTACAGCGATGTCATAGAACTGCATCTTTCCCGTGGTAGGGTCAACGAACGGGATTTAATCCGTTATTTGGCAGCCTCTCATGCACTGGATCAGATTCTCAAGGCATGCAAGGCATATGAAAAGCGACAAGGCACTTTGGAACCTCAAAGATAATTGCAGGATCTGGGCGGGCTGGAATGGATTTTTCTGTGTCGCGATGTTTACTCCCGGTGACGTCCACCGGGAGTTCCTGTTTTTCCTGAATTTCCAGGGAATTTGAAGGCAAGCCCGTTTTCAAAGCAGGAGGAAATAAGATGGCAAACGCGCAGAAGTGGCCGGACTGTAGTCTGGATTTGAAAAATTATGTTAACGGTTTGGTAGAGCTTTTTTGTATCCATTTGGGACGCTCTCTGCAAGGGATATACCTGCATGGTTCCCTTGCTATGGGATGCTATTATTTTCCAAAAAGCGATCTAGATCTGTTGGTGGTTGTTTCTTCCTCACTTTCGGCTCAAAGCTTAAAAACCATGGGGATTCAGATTGCCCAGTATGCGGAAAACTGCCCCGGAAAAGGCGGTTTGGAATTGAGTATTGTCACAACAGACGCTCTGCAATGCAGGGATTTAGCCGTCCCCTTTGAACTTCATTACAGCCCAATGTGGCATCAAAAACTTTTGGCGGGAGAAGTAGATTTCTGTAAACCTAAACGCGATCCGGATCTGTCTGCGCATTTTGCAGTGGTACGTACTAGAGGCGTCTGCCTTTACGGACAGGCAATTGAAACGATGTTCCCAGCGGTAGATTGGGATCGGTTTTACGAAGCGGTTTTTGCGGACATTCGAGATCTGCTCGCGGAGGAATCCCTGCTGCATTCACCATATTATGGGGTACTCAACTTCTGCCGGGCTCTACAATTGTATTCCTCCCCTGTCCCGTACTGTTTTAGCAAGGAGGAGGGGGCTGTCTGGGCGCTGGAACATCTACCAAAGCCGTTCTTGCCGCTTGTCCGCCAGGCGCTGGATGTCTACCGGAATAATGCGCCCGTCACCGCACAGGCACTAAAAACCGGCGGAGAATGCTGGCGGCGGGAACCATTGCTGCGTTTGCGCGATTATGTCCTTGCACAGATACCGGAGCTCTCCCGGTAAAGATTTTTAACTGTCCCGGATGATGGAGATGACATTCCATTTGTGTAAAAGAAACGGAGGGGTATTCGTGGACAAATATTCTGTGGAAAAAAGCCTGGATGCATGGGAGACAAATGCTGAGTTCTGGGATGAACAGATGGGAGAACATTCTAACCGTTTCCATCGAGAAGTGGTTCGTCCAAAAGTTACCCGACTGCTGGATATTCAAAAGGGGGACTTTGTTCTTGATATTGCATGTGGAAATGGAAACTATTCCGCTTATCTGGCACAGGCGGGGGCACAGGTGGTCGCCTTTGATTACAGCCCACAGATGATTGCTTTGGCCAAAAAACGCCAAAGTTCCTATCGGGATCGGATTGAATTTTGTGTAGCGGATGCCACTCAAGAAGGCCAGCTGTTTTCACTCAAGAGGGATCGACCCTATACAAAGGCAGTTTCCAATATGGCGGTCATGGATATCACAGATGTGACAAAACTTTTTTCCTGCGTCTATCGGCTGCTTGCCGACAACGGCTGTTTTGTATTTGCTACGCAGCACCCCTGTTTTGTCACATTGACGGAAAAATACTTGACCGCACATCCGTATTATGGAATTGCCATTGAAGGACAGCCGGTTAAGCAGTGCTATTATCACCGATCTCTACAGGACATTTTCCAGCTCTGTTTTGAAAGCGGGTTTGTCATTGACGGATTTTTTGAAGAGAGCTATGGGAAAAAGGAATCTCCCGATATTATTATTGTTAGAGCAAGGAAACTATAAAACCAGGAGATCTTTCTTTTTATCATAAGACAGCAAAAGCCGCAGACGATGGTTCATCGCCTGCGGCAGCTTTTGAGGGGTGTTTTGAGGAGGGTAATCATACCCTTTCCAATAAGAAATGATTGCGGCTTCATTTCTTTCGGGTATATTCTTATTATAATCGTATCCCAGATTTTTTTGTTACCGTGCTGTGAATGCATGGAAAATAAATTGCAAGGATTTTTTTAAGGAATCCAAAACATCCGGGAGCGGCATGCGAAAATGTTTTTTGTGGAAAAAGGTTTGTCAGCGACAAAAAAATATGGTATGATATAGCAAACAAATGTTTCGGGAGGAACGGTTATGTCTGAGCTGGGAAAACTGGCCCTTGATATTTATGACTACATCTGTGAGCAGATTGCCGCAGGCAACACCCCATCGGTGCGGGAAATTGGGAGCGCGCTTTCCATTCGATCCACTTCTACTGTCCATAAATACCTAAAACAGCTGGAGAGTGCCGGTTATATTCATATGCGCACAGGGACAAACCGCAATATTAAACTTGCCGATCCGGCAGCCATGCAAATTCCAGTTATGGGTACTGTAACAGCGGGCCAACCCATTCTGGCAGTGGAAAATATCACAGAATACCTGCCGATCGACGTCCAGCATGGATATTCCCCCAAGGAACTTTTTGCTCTTAAGGTGCGTGGGGACAGTATGATCAATGCCGGTATTCTGGATGGAGATATTATTGTTGTGCACAGGACGCCGGTCGCGGAAAATGGGGAAATCGTCGTGGCATTGATTGAAGATGAGGCGACGGTCAAACGGTTTTATAAAGAGGACGGCCATTTTCGCCTGATGCCGGAAAATGAGGCGTATGAGCCGATTATTGTCGACGAGGTACGGATTCTCGGGCGTGTCGTCTCCCTGGTGCGCCACTATTAACTGGCGGTGCGCTCATTTTTGGGGAAAATGAGTATCCAGGAAAAAGTAGGATTTTTCGCGCTTTGCAGGGCAAGGAATCGTAAAATCCGGCAAAAATAATAAAATTTCCTGAATTTTTCCTTAAATCACAGTGAGTACAGGATGTTTGAACAAAACCGGCGCTTTTGCGCCGGTTACTTTCTGTCATTATTTTCTTTCTTTTTTTGTCGGAAGCATGAAAAAAGATGCTATAATAAGAATAATCGCGTGAATAGAAACAAACTTGCCCCACGCCGTTTTGGCTGGGGTATTTTCAAGGCAAATGCCAATCTTTCGAAAAGAAACGGGGAATTTGTTTGATCAGAGAAGATTTGAGAAATATTGCTATTATTGCACATGTTGACCATGGAAAAACCACATTGGTCGACGAAATGCTAAAACAGGGCGGCGCGTTCCGCGAAAACCAAGTGGTCGAAGACCGTGTGATGGACTCAAACGCTTTAGAGCGGGAGAGAGGCATTACGATCCTCGCCAAAAATACGGCAGCCCATTATAAGGGAATCAAAATCAATATTGTCGATACACCGGGGCATGCGGATTTTTCCGGAGAAGTGGAACGGATTCTCAAGATGGTAAACGGCGTTCTCCTGCTGGTTGACGCCGCGGAAGGCCCCATGCCCCAGACTCGCTTTGTCCTGCACAAGGCATTGGAACTCGGACACCGTGTCATCATTGTCATCAATAAGATTGACAAGCCGGACGCCCGTATTGACGAAGTCATTGAGGAAATCTATGAACTGCTGATGGAATTAGATGCAACAGATGAACAGCTGGACAGCCCAATTCTGTTTTGCTCCGGCAGAGAGGGAACAGCTTCCCGCGATCAGAATGTAAAAGGCGTGGATTTGGCTCCTTTGCTTGACACAATTGTCGATTATATCCCAGCACCGCGCGGCGAACTGGACGCTCCATTCCAGATGTTGGTATCCTCGATTGACTATAACGAGTACGTCGGACGTATTGCTATTGGCCGGATTGAACGTGGTACACTCAAGCAGAATACCGATGCAATCGTATGCGACTACCACGATCAAAAGCCCCCTTATAAGGGCCGTATGGTCAATATCTACCAGATTGAGGGTCTCAAGAGAGTTCAGGTGGAAGAGGCAAAAGTGGGTGATATTGTCTGTGTGTCCGGAATTGAGGGTATCACAATTGGGGATACTCTGTGTGATCCGGAGCACCCGGAGCCATTGGAATTTGTCAAGATCTCCGAGCCTACTTTGGAAATGACCTTTTCTGTCAACGACAGCCCGTTTGCAGGCCGGGAGGGAAAATTTGTCACTTCGCGTCAGCTCCGGGAACGGCTGTTCCGAGAATTGCTCAAAGACGTCTCTCTGCGCGTGGAGGAGACGGATTCTACCGACAGCTTTAAGGTATCCGGCCGCGGAGAAATGCACCTTTCCATTTTAATTGAGACGATGCGCCGGGAAGGATATGAGTTCCAGGTGAGCACTCCCCATGTCCTGATGCACAAGATCGACGGGGTGCTCTGCGAGCCGATGGAGCGCCTGGTGATTGATGTGCCAGAGGAATATATGGGATCCGTGATGGAAAAGATGGGGGTGCGCAAGGGAACCCTTGTCCAGATGGCCCCGCATGGAAGCCGGATGAGGATTGAATTTGTCATTCCCTCACGCGGGTTATTTGGATATCGCAGCGAGTTTTTGACCGATACCAAGGGAGAAGGGATTATGAACTCAATCTTTGAAGGCTATGAGCCTTATAAGGGTGATATCCCCCTCCGTCCAAGCGGTTCCTTGATTGCCTTTGAGAGCGGGGAGGCTGTTACCTATGGACTTTATAACGCACAGGAGCGCGGTACGCTCTTCATTGGACCCGGTACCCCGGTATACGAGGGGATGATTGTGGGCTCTTCTCCCAAAGCGGAAGATCTGGTGGTCAACGTCTGCAAGAAAAAACATGTTAGCAACATGCGCGCTTCTGGTTCGGACGAGGCCCTGCGTTTGGTTCCCTACCGCCGGATGAGTCTGGAAGAGTGTATGGAATTTATCACGGATGATGAATTGCTCGAAGTCACCCCGAAAAATATCCGGATGAGAAAGCAGATTCTGGATAAGAGCCTGCGTATGAAAGCGTTGAGCAAGAAAAAATGAATATCCGGTAAGGATTATTCCAGAGGCGGAGAATGATTTCCGCCTCTGGTTTTGATTTTTGTGTAAATTCTATCCTTCGGTTGAAATGCGCCCAATTGGACAGTATAATGAAGGAGGAATTATAAGGATACGGAGGTGCAGTTTATGAAACATGAAAAATCCTGCGGGGCCATTGTGTACAAGTTTGAAAAAGATGGAACGCCGAAACTGCTTCTGGTAAAGCACCGTTCCGGAGGGCATTGGGCTTTTCCCAAAGGCCATGTGGAAGCTGGAGAAAGTGAGGTGCAGACCGCACACCGGGAAATTTTTGAGGAAACCGGGCTAAAAGTCCTGCTTAAAGATGGCTTCCGGGAGAGCGTGGAGTATTCCCCGAAGCCAAATGTCATAAAAGAAGTTGTCTATTTTCTGGGAGAAGCCGTCGCGGGTACGGAGCACCGGCAGGAAGAAGAGATAAGCGAACTCAAGTGGCTATCCATTGAGGATGCAAAGCGCCAGGTTACACATGAGGACAGTCGCCGGTTGATTGAAGATGCTAAACAATTTTTGAGCAATTCATAAGAAATGGAAACTGCTGTACCCGAAAAAATCGGATATGGCTTTTTCTTTTGAAAGAAAGAGTTGACAAGTATATCAGGTGTGTGCTATAATAATCGAGCGTTCTAAAAAGAACTGCACTATGCGCCAATAGCTCAGCTGGATAGAGTGACTGGCTACGAACCAGTAGGTCGGGGGTTCGAGTCCCTCTTGGCGCACCAACCTGTGGTGTCAAGTATGCCACAGGTTTTTATTTTACTATATTTTTGCAAATGGGATTATATTGAAAAGAACGAAATGGGCTTCATTTCATAACCCAAGAAAAAAGGCCGATTGTTTAACACAATCGGCCTTTTTTCTTTTGTTTATAGCTTTATTTACAAAACCAGTTCTTCTCCCCTGTCGTCCGTCTTTTTAAGACAGGATTGGCAATAGGGAATGATTTTCTTTTCAAACAGGAATAGCGTTTCTGAAGCAATGGTTCGAATTGTTGCGGATAAAATCTGATCAATTTGGGCCACATAAACTCTGCGCTCCCCATTTGGCAGCGCGACAGATGCCTGTAATGGAAGGGCCTGTCTGCGTTTTAACAGGGCCAAGCTCTGTTCAATAGCAGGATCCACATGGGCTCCACCGTCCGTATTGGTGACCACTGTGATAACTTTTTTCCGGGAGAGAAAATGCCGATTATCCACTAAGACAACGTCTAGGTTTTCCCACCAAGTTTTGAAGGCGCGCATTGGATAACGGGTATTTTCTTTTACGCTCAAAGGCTTTGGGGTCAGGATAAGTGGGGAATCCGGTTGGTGAATAAGTTGGAATTGGCATAAAGAGGCGCGTACAAAATTGGTTTTTCCCTTGTTTGGTAAATCTCCATGGACGGTACTCAGATCAATAAAGTCCGGGCGTTGAAAAAAGAAATATCGTTCTAATTGTCGGAGTACGGACTGGGAAGACTTTGTATCATACAAAAGTACACGGAGTTTTGCGGCAATCTGTTTGGCATAATCAAGATCCCCCGCGTCATAATTAGCGCATTCATTTTTTAAAAATTTCAGCTGAACACATGCTTCGCAAAATAATTCCTCTTTTGTACGTGTCACACGCGTCTGTTCTTGGGGTCCTTTCATTTTTTCACCTCACGATAGAATTGATGGCAGTGTATGAAAACGGTTTGACTTTTCATCGGCCGGTTGCCGGTGGAAAATTTTCCGTTGACTGGCGGACGGCATGTAGTCTTTTATCAGTTTTACTCTGTTAGATAAGTGTAAATTGATTATTTTTCGTTCTTCGGTAGTTCTGATATATAAATTGTGAATTTTAGTTTTCGATAGATTTTTGGACTTCCAAAACAAAAGAATAGGATATATCGTTCTCATAATGATTTTGTGCAAAGTGGTAAAAAATCCCCCAGGTGTGGTTTCTTACTAGACAATGGCTTATAGGGAAATAGAAGTATAGAATGAATAGAGAATCTATAAAAATTGGATTCGAAATGAATTTATCATAAAGGAATTGTTATCACCAAGTAATACATTTTTAATTTATATACCGAAGAAACAAATAGGAAATCGTCCAATTTGTATGAGAGAAAATTAGAAAAAGTCTCTATATGTAAAAGAATTTCTACAGCGACAGTTTAAGAGGAAACTCTTAAAAAATGGTATGTAAATACGTTTATAATACGAATAGAAAATTGTCGGATTTTCGGGTATCCTGCTCCTAACGCAGCAAAGGAAAGGAGCAGATGACATGATTTTAAACCCCGCTACTATAGAAATTAACCGGGAGGATTTTGAAGCCATTCCAGAAGCACAGCAAATGAAGTCCAATTGTGCGATTAACATTAGTCCCCGTGGGGTAATTTCCTTAAACAAATCCCTGTTGCAGCAAATTCGTAAACATACCAAGGAACTGAAACTGGGATTTGAATGCCATAAGAAGGATAAAAGAATCTTGCTGCTTTATATTACGGATCATCCAAACTACACCTTTCCAGAAGGAGGTGCCAGAAAAGATAAGAGGTTTACACGTTCCCTTGTAGAAGATGGAATTTCAATTCCGGCAAGATATTTGGTTGAATGGAATGAACGGGCAAATGCATGGGTGGGCATCCTGAATCAAGAAACAAGTACGGATGCTTTGGAAAAATCTCTAAAGGCGGGACTGTCTAACAAAAGGAGAAAGAAATGAAAAATGCTTGGCCAGAACTCAAATATGTTGCGGTAAGCAGGTTTATTGGCACCCAGGTGCGGGAATACCGGCGCTATTTTTATTATGCAGAAGATGAAGAAGAATTCACATCGGAAGCATGGCGTGCTTATTTGGATGCATCCTATACTTATCATAAGGTGGAAGGATGCTGTAGTTTTCCGATCTATGCCTCTTCGTGTATCCATGAAAGTTTGGAAAAAATGCGTGCGGACAGGGCCAATAACTTTTTTATAGAAAATTTTCTCTCCCTGGACTTTTCTTTTGAGGGCTCTAACGAAACCATTGGCACAAGGTATTTTCGTAAGACAGGGGATTTTACCAACGCCATTGCCCTTTGGGATTTTGCATGGCGTCAGGGAAAAGAGAAGTACCAGGTTTTACGTAAACTTGGACAGGGGTTTCTGGATAATGAAATTATGGAAGAAATTGGCCTGTCTCCGGAAAAATATTATGGGATACTGGAAGAACTTCAACAAGACTTCTGACAGTGGCTAGCCATTTGATGTACTGTTGGAGTACCCTCAATTTTTATAAGCATGGAGTAAAGCCGCGTGCTCATGTCACGCGGCTTTTTCTGTGAAAGGGATTTTTTGACGAGAAAAAACTTGATTTTGCATGAATTATGTCCAATTGTGGCGGAAATATTTTAGACGGTACTGGTTGGGAGTTAATCCCGTATAGTATTTAAACACCCGGTTGAAATGGCTGTGGGAAGAAAAAGAGAGATAATTTGCAATTTCAATACAGGAATATTCCGAGTATTGTAAAAGGGTCTTGGCAGTTTCTACCCGTTTCTTTCGAATATATTCTGATATTGGTGTTCCGGTCTCTTTTCCAAACAGGGAGGATAGATAAGGCGGGGTTAAATTCACATAGTTCGCAAGCGTTTGCACGGATATTTTTTCATGGAGATGCAGATCGATATAGTCCAAACACCGCAAAACTGGTCTGGAATAAATGGATTCCCTCCTAAGGTTTGCCATCCGCTGTGTCAGATCGGTGAACATCCGGGTGTGCAGTGAAAAGATTTCATCAATGGAAGGGCATTTATCCACCTGCTGGATATAGAGATCGCTTAATGCATATGCGGTTTCCGCGGGCATCCCACCCTCTATACAAAACCGACAGCAAAGGGTAATGGAGGCCACAAACAGGTATTTATAATTGCGCAGAGGATCTTCCGACAGTTTTCCGGTGGTGTTTCCCTGAAAAAGCTGGATACTCAAAGGAACGGCATCCTGGTTGCCGTTTTTCATGTACTCATACTGTAAAAGCTCCTCATCATAGGTGTGGTGCCGCCGGTTTTCTTCCTGCTGTTGAAATTGGATTTGTGCCAGTGCTTTGTCAATTGGTTCCATTGGCGTCGTCCTCCTCTTTCCTAACTGTAGCAGGGAAAGATTGAAATAGCAATATGTATTTACAATTTTTCTTATTTATATGATATCAATACTCGCTGAAATCCGGTATAACACAAATAGTCGCTGTGATATTACAGACTCCCTATTAATGGGAAAAGAGAAAAGGAGGAGCTCTTTATGGGACTGAGTACGGGATTACGAGGGCACGCTGGGGACATGACACAGGGATCCCCTCTGAAGTTGATTATGTGGTTTTCTGTCCCCCTGTTTGTCGGAAACATTTTTCAGCAGGTGTACAGCATTGTGGATACGATTGTTGCAGGGCATAATTTGGGAAGCGGCGCGGTTGCTGCAATTGGTGCAACCAGTTCAATATACTCCCTTATCATCGGCTTTTTGTCCGGATTGAACAGTGGATATGGAATTGTTATTGCAAGGGCTTTTGGGGCGCATAAAAGGGACGAACTACGCCAAGCAGTTGCCGCAATGCTGCTGCTCAATGGAGTGCTTTCCATCCTGTTCACAGGGGTTTCCCTATTGGGGATCCGCCCCTTAATGCGGGCTCTCAATGTGCCATCGGATGTGTTTGAACAGGCATACCTATATATTGCCATCATCCTTGCAGGTATGCTGGTAACATCCCTGTACAACATGTGTGCAGGTCTGCTGCGGGCCATTGGAGACAGCCGTTCCCCACTCTATTTTTTGATCATCGCCAGTGTAATCAATTTGGTGCTGGATATTCTGTTTATTGCCGGATTCCACACGGGGGTTTGGGGTGCCGCTTTGGCTACGGTGTTGGCCCAAATCTGTTCTGTAATATTCTGTGCCGTGTACATTTTCAGATCTTACCGGGAACTCTTACCGAACAAAGAGGACTTTTTGCTGGAAAAGGGACTGTTATGGGATATGTTTTCTACGGGGCTTTCTATGGCGGTTATGCTCTCTGTGTTTAATTTTGGTTCGGTAATTTTACAGTCGGCAATCAACCAACTGGGCACCTCGGTAATTACTGCGCATACTGCTTCCAGAAGAATCATTGATATGCTGATGCAGCCTTTATCCGCAATTGCCACGGCAAACTCTACTTTTACCAGTCAAAACTGGGGCGCCGGACAATATGACCGGATTCGGCTGGCAATCAAAACCGTAGTGGGACTGGAAGTGATCTGGGGAGTATTTTCTGCATTGGTGGTCTATTTGTTCGGCGGACGAATGATTACGGCACTCATTGGCAGTACCGATCCTGGAGTTATCCAGAATGCTGTGATGAATTTAAGGATCAATTTTGCCTGTTTCCCAGAGCTGGGGTTGCTTTTGTGCCTACGGACGGCAATGCAGTCAATGGGTTCTAAAATTATCCCGATTGTCTCCAGTGCCATGGAACTTGCCGTCAAACTTCTCTCGGTAGTAACCCTTATCCCCTGCTGGGGCTATTTTGGGGCAAGCATTACGGAGCCGATCACCTGGATTATCTGCTGTGTATTCCTGTGTTTTGTCTATTTGTTCCGGGACAGGGTGCGACTGATGGAGAGGGGGGCCTGCCGTGAATGTGAAGTTTAAAAACAGTTATATGAGTTATCTGCTCCTCTATGGATTTTACTACTTCGCCATGGCGATGTTTTCCAGCCTGATTTCCATTTATTTGATGGATTTGGGGCTTTCCGCAGCAAATGTTTCGCTCCTGATTTCTATGTCCTGCCTGTTTTCCATGGCTGTACAGCCGGTAGTGGGGTATCTCCAGGATCGCTACAGCGGGAAAGCTGTGACGGTTTGTCTCCTGTGTGTTTCCGGGGTGTTCGGGTTATGCTTTATGTTCCAGAGGGAGTATCTTCTGTTGGTTTTCTTTTATGGGATTACCCTTTCCCTACTCAACGGGGTAAATCCTTATATTGAGCGTCTTGCCACAACCAGTCCCTATTCTTACCGTAGTGTGCGTATCTGGGGAACCATTGGCTTTGCTTCGGGATCGCAACTGGCAGGCCTTGTGTATGAAAACCTCTCCCCGTCAAGTGTCTATCTGTTCTTTTTTGTATCCATCCTTGCTGCTGCCCTGGGAGTATCTGGGGCACAGGAAAAAGCAGTGGACAAAGCAGAGGATAAAGAGAAAACAAAAGCGTCGAATGGGCACTGGAAATCCATACTCAGCGTCCGGGTGTTTCTGTTCTATCTTTTGGTGGCTTCGATGATTTATGCGGTTACAAACTTGAATTCCACCTACTTACCAGTACTGCTCCAGGAAGAAGGGGTTTCTGTTTCGGCCATTTCCACGGTGACATTTTTGCAGACGCTCATGGAACTTCCCATCATCTTTCTGTCGCCGTATTATATGGACAGATTGACCAACTCCCAGCTGTTACGCTGTCTGTTTGCCTTGTTGGCGATACAGTTTAGCGTTTACGCTTTTCTCCCTGTTCCATTGGTACAGATGTTCGCTTCCATACTTACCAAGGCGGTTGTGACCATGTCTTTTGTAATGATCAATCTGAAAGTGGTATCCGCTATTGTCAGGCCGCAATACCAGCTGAGTGCATTGACCCTGGTATCCGCTCTTTCTAAAAATCTGACAACAATTGTTATGCAGAATATAGGTGGAAATCTTGTGGATCTGTTTTCAACAGGGACTCTTTATGCAATCCTTGCTGGAATTTCCGTTCTGGGACTTGTCATTACTATTTTGAAAAAACTCCCGGATCATACGGGAGACGCCATGTTTTCCTGATTGGATCAAAAATAATAAGATTATTTGTATAGAATACCAGCCAGCTCCCTGTACATGTTCGTAGAGGAAGCTGGCTGCTTGCAAATTTTTATTATAGATTTCCACTTGCATACATAATGGCGGAAAGAGCGGCAAGGGGCGCGGTTTCACACCGCAAGATACGCGGTCCAAGAGAAACGAGTCGGCATCCAGCCTCGTTGGCTTGCTCTGCCTCCCATTCCTCAAAACCCCCTTCACTGCCGATGAGAATGGAAACGCTTTGAAATGCTCCGGACATGGTATCTTTGAGAGGAAGCTCTGCGCGCTCATAAAAACAGAGAGAAAGTATACTTTCCTGCATTTGCGAGAGCGCCTCCTGCAAAGGCACAGCCTTGTGGACCACGGGGACGCATGCCCTTCCGCTCTGTTTTGCAGCTTCCAGTGAGATTTTTTGATAACGTTCCAGTTTCTTTTGCATGGATTTTTCGTCCGGCCGGGAAACACAGCGTTTTGTAAAAACAGGGGTGATTTCGGAAACTCCCAATTCCACACTTTTTTGGACAATCCACTCCATTTTGTCGGATTTCGGCATTGCCTGGAACAGGTGTACACAAACGGAGGGCTCGCTTTTGGAGGGGTACTTTCCTGTGATGTTAACCAGCACCGAGGTATTCGAAAGCTCCGAAACCACTCCGGAATAATCGTATCCCTGTTGATCACAGAGCGTGATGGCTTCTCCTACCCGCATTCTCAGCACCCGGGAAATATGCTTGGCATCCGGCCCGCTAATGACAGCCTGGCTGCCGGGGATTTTTTCTACAAAAAATCTGGGCATCAAGGGTTCCCCCCTTCGTGGGAAAGGCGGAAAGTAAAGGCCATCCAGTCCTCTTTCTCATGCTCAGCGGTCATGGTAAATCCCTGCCTATAAAGCGCTTGCAGCACATCTTCCCTCCGGTTTGCAATAATACCGGAGACAAGCAGGGTGCCGTCCTGTTTCAGAAAATCGGAAAAATAAGGGGACATCCCAATAATTACATCTGCCACAATATTTGCTGCTACAACATCATAGGTGTGCAGCCCAATTTTTTCCCGAAGATCGCTATCGGTGGCGATATCGCCGCAATATAGGGAAAATTGCCGTGACTCCATATGGTTTTGGCGCAGGTTCTCCTCTGCTATTTTGACAGAGTTTTCATCAATATCTACCCCGGTAATTTCTTTAGCTCCGAGCAGTAGTGCAGCGATGGAAAGAATCCCGCTGCCACACCCGAGATCCAGGACTTTATCCAGCGGTTGGACTGTCTTTTCTAAAGCTTCCAGACAGAGCCTGGTGGTATTATGCTGTCCGGTACCAAAGCTGGAGGAAGGGTCGATTTCCAAAATTTTTCGAGTTCCTGCCCCTTCTACCTTTTCCCAAGTTGGTTTAATGTAGAGCCGTTCCCCAATGGGGAATGGTTTAAAGTATTGTTTCCAGTTGTTTGCCCAGTCCTCTTCCCGGATTCCCTCACATTCCAGTGCGAGGCGTCCAAAGGTATTCTCTGTATCAGACGCCTTTAAGCGGCCGAGCGCATCCCGGGCGTCCAGCAACATCTGGTGTCCCTGTGCATTGTTTGGTAAGTAGATTTTTACGCAGGTTTCACAGTGCTCCATTTTGTTCATCAAGTCTTCTTCTACATAATCCCAGTGAATGGTAGTATCCCTGAGAAAATCCTGAAAATCCTGTGCGTCCTCAATTTCAAATCCGGTGATGCCAATTTCCATCAGCAGGCCGCATACCGGTTCCACTCCCGCTGTGGTTGTATAAATCGAAGCTTTTGTCCAGTCCATAATATGATTTCCTCCGTATCCTGCCCAACAATATTGTTATGATCTTCTTCATTATACTGTTTGAAACCAAAAGAGGCAACCGTGTGTTCAGCGGCCTTCCTAAAAGTTTTATCAGGCCAGGTAACGGCTTGGTGGGATGAAGTGCCATGTAAAGTGAATCCAGGGCAACTGTTATAACAGTTGCCCTGGATTCTGCCGAAAATAGTAGAGGGACGTTTGAGGAAAATTCCTCAATCATCTTTATGGTTCACAGAAGGACTACGGGAAAAATCTTCCCCAAGGGAATTCTGTTCGCTCACCTGTTCCAAAGCCGCCCGAGTAGCTTCTACCACAAATGCAGAAAAACTGCAGTCCGCATGTATGAGTAGTTGTTCAATCTGATGTACCATCTCCATTGGGAAACGGATACTTTTATTTACCGTTCGTGAGGCGTGTGGAATTTTAAATGACGACATAGCTTTTCACCCGTTTACTCCTGCTTATAATACAAAAATATCATATCAAGCGATACAAGTAAATCTTACAAATTGTGCAACAATACGCATGACAAAAAAGACAATTTGCACGGCAAAAGTCCACTATAAGAAGAAAATTATTTTCTAAAAGAGAACTTGATGGATATAAAATATCTCAAACAGAATGACTCTGTTTGAGATTGGAAATAATATTTAAAACTATTTTATATTATTTTATGCAAAAAGTCAATATTTTTGACTAGTTTGTAGTATGGTATAGTTAGGTGATAAAATGATGAAACCATTGAAAAAGAGTGTAAGCATCACGCTGGATGAAGATGTCATTGAAAAAGTAAAATTGCTCGCAGAAGAGCATGACCGTTCTTTTTCCCAGTATATCAACCTGATTTTAAAAAAACATTTAAAAGAAGAAAATGAGGAAGATTACCTGAATATGCATGACAGAATGGACTTTTAGCGGATATCTTCTTATTTCGTAATCCAGTGGACAGGTGTAAAAGAGGCCGGAAAAAATTCCGGCCTCTTTTGCTTTTTAAACGTAAAAACAGGCGTTTTCCAGGGAAAAGGATGTCCCTTCTGCATGGAAAGAGCGTATTTTTCATAGAGTAGTATTATGAGGAGGAGTGAGTATGAAAGTGTGGGTCATTCGTGGGAAACGGCTGGCAGGGATTACAGCGCTATGTCTTGCAGCGGTTGTGGCAATTGGGGCAGTTTTTACCACCCAAGCAGTCACGGTATCTGCCAAAGCAAAACAGCTCCCCATATACAGCGTAGAAACACTGGAAAAGAAAATTGCCCTTGGCATCAACTGTGCCTGGGATAATCCCAAAATTGAGCAAATACTTGATATCC
Organism: Candidatus Pseudoruminococcus merdavium; assembly: GCA_904419745.1. Taxonomy (GTDB): domain Bacteria; phylum Bacillota; class Clostridia; order Oscillospirales; family Ruminococcaceae; genus Pseudoruminococcus_B; species Pseudoruminococcus_B merdavium. The sequence continues at coordinate 24,263 of CAJFSS010000004.1, forward strand.
TGGCTAAATATCAAGCGAAGGCGACCTTTTTTGTGGTGGGAGAATGGTGTGAGAAGTATCCGGAACAGGTTCGGCAGATTTCCGAACGCGGGCATGAGGTGGGAAATCACTCCAATACCCATCCGGATATGACCAAACTGACAAGAGAAGAAATCACGGCGGATATTGAAGCTGCGGGTGCAAAAATTGAACAGCTGACAGGGAAACGCCCCACAATGTTCCGGGCTCCTTCCGGCGCCTATAATGATACGGTCCTGGAAACGGCCAGAGGACTTGGCTATGAGGTGATTCAGTGGGATGTGGACAGTATTGATTGGAAAGATCCCGCTGCTGAAAAAATTGTCTCCCGTGTTATCTCCAAGGTGGGACCAGGAAGTATTTGCCTGTTCCATGCGGGCAAGGATAATACCCTGGAGGCTTTGCCTCAGATTCTGGAACAACTTTCCGGGCAGGGGTATACCTTTGTCCCCGCAGGGGAACTCGTTTATCCTGCACCCTATACGATTGACAGAAACGGAAGACAGCACCCGGAACAGAATCTGGTAAGTTCCCAATAAGGAAACGATAAAAAGGCTCTTGAAGGATATTTCTTCAAGAGCCTTTTTATGCGGTGTTTGAGCAGAATGCGAGTAGATCTTCCTGTTATCTGTGGAAAACAATCATGGGAAAGATTGTAAATAGGAGTGTTTTGCATTATACTCTAAGGGAAAGGATAAGTGAGGTGGAAACGGATATGGGACATGGACCGGATACGGCCGCCATCATTGTGGCGGCAGGTTCTGCAAGCAGAATGGGCAGGAATAAGCAGCTGCTAGAAATGGGAGGTGTGCCGGTGATTGCCCGTACCCTGTCCGCTTTCCAACGTTGTGAGGAGATTGCAGAGATTGTCGTGGTTGCAAGGCCGCAGGATTCTGAGGAATTTGCCCGCCTCGCGCGGAAATATGGGATTGAAAAACTCAAGGCGGTGGTGGAAGGCGGCGCGGACCGCAAGGAATCTGTAGCCTATGGGTTACAGGAGGTTTCCCCTTCTCTGCCCCTGCTTGCCATCCATGATGGCGCACGTCCGTTCATCCTTCCCGCGCTGATTTCCCAGTGTATCATGGATGCAAGGAAATTTGGCGCGTCCGCCCTGGCTGTCAAAGTGAAGGATACCATTAAAGTGGTACAAGACGGCTTTATCGCCGAAACGCCGAATCGGGAGACGCTCTGGCAGTGCCAGACCCCGCAGGTGTTTTCCCAGAATTTATACCGCGTCGCCTGCAAGGCGGCGGAAAAACTCCCGGTTACAGATGACTGCATGCTGATGGAATATGCGGGATACCGGGTGCATATCACGCCGGGAGATCCCCGCAACCTCAAAATCACAACGCCGGAAGACCTTGCGGTGGCGCAGGCCATTGCAGGGGAAGCGGATTTCAGAATGGAGGAACCGCATGAGAATCGGACACGGATATGACGTACACAAACTGGTATCAGGGCGCAAACTCATCCTCGGAGGGGTGGAAATTTCCCACGAAACCGGCCTGCTTGGCCATTCGGATGCGGATGTGCTGCTGCATGCGGTGATGGACGCCATGCTCGGGGCGGCAGCCCTGGGGGATATTGGGCTTCATTTCCCGGATACGGATCCGCGTTACCAGGGTGCGGACAGTGCGAAACTGCTTGCCGAGGTGGTCGAAATGCTCCGGCAGAAGGGGTATGCGCTTGCAAACCTGGACTGCACCATAATTGCCCAGCGCCCAAAACTCAAGGATTATATCCCCAAAATGAGAGAGACCATTGCCCATATCTGCGGCGTCTCTGAAGACAGGATCAATGTCAAGGCCACGACGGAGGAGCATCTCGGTTTTACCGGCCGGGAAGAGGGGATTAGCGCCCACGCGGTCTGCCTGTTGGAAGAATGCCCTCCTGTCCGGGCAAAGGCTTTATAGGAGAACAGAGCGGGGAGCTCCCCTATGATAGAAAGGATGAAGCAAAATGCAGATAAAACAACAGCTCGATCAGTATTTTGAGGCGCATACCAAGGACATGCTTGCAGATATTGCAAAGCTTGTCTCCTTTGACAGCGTCACCGCCCCAGCAACCGAGACAGCCCCCTTCGGCGAGGGGACGGAAAAGGCGCTCGCCTGCGCGCTTGAGATTGCAAAACGGGACGGTTTTACGGTCAAAAACTTTGAAAACTATGTCGGTACAGTGGACTATTTTGAAGACCGCAGGGATGCCGAACTCGGCATGCTTGCACATTTGGACGTCGTCGCGGTAGGAGACGGCTGGACACAGGACCCCTTTACCTGTATTGAACGGGATGGAAAGATCTTCGGCAGGGGGACAGCGGACGATAAGGGGCCGGCGATGGCCGCTTATTACGCCATGAAGGCGGTCAAAGATCTCGGAATTCCCCTGAAAAAGAACGTCCGCCTTATTCTTGGGACGGATGAGGAATGCGGCAGCAGCGATATCCGTTATTATTTTAAAAAGGAGTCCACGCCCCGCCATGTCTTTTCTCCGGATGCGGATTTCCCCCTCATCAACATTGAAAAAGGCGGGCTGAGAAACGACTTTACCGCCCAGTACCCGGAAGATACTTCCCTTCCGCGTATTCGGAGTATCCAGGGAGGTCATACCAGCAATGTTGTCCCGCAAAATGCCGAGGCTGTGATTGAAGGCTTCTCCACAGAGCAGACGGCGGCTTATTGCAAGCAGGCGGAAGATCGTACCGGCGTCCAGTTTACCGTCTCAGAACAGGATGGGGCAGTCTGTATCCATGCGCTTGGGAAAGGCTCCCATGCGGCTATGCCGGAGGGCGGAAACAACGCGGTGACCGCGCTGCTGGATCTGCTCTGCTCTATGCCGTTTGCAAAAAGCGAGGGTTTCACCAAACTCTGCGCAGTCAACAAAATTTTTCCGCACGGCGACTGGCTCGGCAAGGCTGCAGGCATTGCTATGGAGGATGAAATCAGTCACGAACTAACCATTAGCTTTGATATTTTCCAGTATTCGACAACCGGGTTTACTGGGAATTTTGACTGCCGTTCCCCTATCTGTGCAAATGATGAGAATGTGCGTGATGTGCTGATTCAAAAATTTGCGGATGCCGGAATTTTTATGAGTGACAAGCCGATGAACAAACCTCACCATGTTAAAGAGGATGACCCCTTTGTCAAAACCCTGCTCAAGTGTTATGAGGACTATACTGGCAGAAAAGGCTATTGCATGGCTATCGGAGGCGGCACCTATGTCCACTCTATTGAAGGCGGTGTGGCATTCGGGTGCTCCATGCCGGAAACGGAAAACAGGATGCACGGGCCGGACGAATTTGCGGTTATTGAGGAACTGGTGGTAAGCGCAAAGATTTTCGCACAGGTGATTGTTGACCTCTGTGCGGAATAAAAAAACAGAACCTGCGCGGGCCCTGCCGGCTGGCAGGGCCCGTTTTGTCAGAGAAAAAGTTTTGAAAAGCTGCCGAAAGGAATGGCGTTATGGAGAAAATGAAAATGGTTGTCCCCACCTTGTTTGGCTTGGAAGGGATTGTCGCCCGGGAACTGCGGTTTCTTGATTGTGAGGACGTACAGGCGGAAAACGGGAGAGTGTTGTTTTCCGGGGACTGGGAGGATGTCGCACGTACCAATTTAAATCTGCGCAGCGGTGAACGCGTACAGATCCTGCTCGCAAGGTTTTATGCCAGGACCTTTGATGAACTCTTTGAAGGGGTCAGACGGATTCCTCTGGAGGCGTATATTGGTAGAAAAGAGGCGTTCCCGGTCAAGGGCTGGTCGCTTAATTCCCAGCTTCACAGCGTGCCAGATTGCCAGAAAATTATTAAAAAGGCGGCGGTGGAACGTCTGAAAACCCATTACCATGTCTCCTGGTTTGAAGAAACCGGCTCTACGGTACAGATTCAGTTCTCCATTCTCAAGGACGAGGTTATGATTTTGCTGGATACTTCCGGCGCGGGTCTGCATAAGCGGGGGTACCGAAAGAATTCGAACGAAGCTCCTATCAAGGAAACGCTGGCGGCGGGGATTCTCAGCCTGGCAAGGGTACGTTCGGATACTGTTTTCTGCGATCCAATGTGTGGTTCCGGGACATTTTTGATTGAAGCTGCGCTCGACGCCTTGCACATCGCCCCGGGACTGAACCGGAAGTTTGCCTGTGAAAAATGGGGAGCCTTCCCCGCTGCAGCAATGCGCCAGGCCCGCGAGGCTGCGCTGAACAATATCCGCCGGGACGCTTCATTTCGCGCCTATGGCTATGATATCAGCGAGGAGGCGGTGGCGCTGACCCAGGAGAATGCGAAAAAAGCCGGCGTTGCTGCCCGGATTCGCGTAAAACAGCAGGATATCCGGGACTTCTCCCTGGATGCCCTGCACAGCGAACGGGCAACCATTGTATGCAATCCCCCCTATGGGGAACGCCTTCTGGAGGTAAAAGCAGCGCAGGAACTCTGTGCCCAGATGGGAAAAGTGCTTGAAAAGCGGGAGGGGTTCCACTATTTTGTCATCACACCGGACGAGCAATTTGAACAGGTATTTGGCAGACGCGCAGATAAACGGAGAAAGCTGTATAATGGGATGATCAAATGCCAACTCTATCAGTATTTCAAATAGAATGGCTTCTCATTTGAAAGGAAGGAAAACATGGACCGGGATCTTCAAATGGAAACTCTCTTGACAAAGCCATATGCCCTGATTGATATCCTTCCAAAACAGGTTTTGCCAAATTTTTTGGAGGATTTTTCTAAGGCGGAGCATTTCTTTCTATCCAGGAAGGAACGAAGTAGATTTGCAGAAAAAATAGTTCGCATTGTCCTAAAACTTCACTGTTATTTTCCAATACAAATATATTGTCAGGAATGGCTCAGACATTCTAAGGAAAAAATACTTGCAAAACAGGTAAGGAAAATCATTGTAACAAAGAGAGGGTTTTGTAACCTCCTTTTGCCGAGAGAAGATACCCTGGTATGTATTGAGGGCGGCCAGCTATGGGTTACCGTTTACCACCCTAGTCCTGATGTGCAGGATATTTTGTCCGCATTGGCGGTTTCTGAGGGACTGTTTTGGAGAAAAGAGGATTGTATGAAGGAGATGGTATGAATGCAGATAGAAAGCCCAATCGTATACCGGGATATAAACAAACAGGAATTATGCGTGGAACTGTTTTCTCATTTTGAACGCAGGCAGCAGGTCAAAAGCTGCTGGAGAAAAGAAGACGGCCAGTGGGTCATTCGGGAGACCCCATTTGTGGATGATTGGGGCCCGGAAGAATACCGAATCCTGGTTCGATGCCTGCGCCATACCCTGGAAAACAGCGGTGCGGTATTTGGCGCCTTTCAGGCAGGGCAGCTTAAGGGGTTTGTCTCTGTGGAAGGAAAACCGTTTGGCTCCAAAGGCCAGTACCGGGATCTGACCAGTCTGCATGTCTCCCGGGACAAACGGGGCCATGGGATTGGAAGAACCCTGTTTCAAAAGGCGGCGGACTGGGCCCGCTCCAGGGGTGCGGAAAAACTGTATATCTCCTCCCACTCCGCAGTGGAAACACAGGCGTTTTATCGTGCAATGGGCTGTGTGGAGGCACAGGAATACCAGTATGCCCATGTGGAGAAGGAGCCCTATGATTGTCAATTGGAATGCCGCCTGTAAGGAAATTTTTGCGACAAATTCTTTACAATTATCATCAAAAATCCCCGCCCGAAATTTTCCGGGCGGGGATTTTTTGATTCATTTCTTGCCGTGATAATAAAACGGGCCTGCCCGTCTTGATATCAGAGATTAATAGTTCGTTGCACGCAGTTCAAAATAAGCCTTTGGATGGGCGCAGACCGGGCAAACCTCGGGAGCGGACTTGCCGATGTGGATATGGCCGCAGTTTGTGCAAATCCATACCATGTCACCGTCTCTAGAGAAGACAAGCCCACCTTCGACATTTGCAAGCAGGGCTCTGTACCGTTCCTCGTGTTCCTTTTCAATCTTGCCGACTTCCTCGAACAGGAATGCAATCTTGTCAAATCCTTCTGCACGGGCTTCTTCTGCAAAGGTTTTGTACATATCAGTCCACTCGTAGTTCTCGCCTTCTGCAGCGGCTTTCAGATTTTCCTCTGTGGTTCCAATCCCGTCAAGAAGTTTGAACCAGATTTTTGCATGCTCTTTTTCATTATTAGCGGTCTCTTCAAAGATTTTTGCAATCTGGACATAGCCGTCCTTTTTTGCCTTGGATGCAAAGTAGGTGTACTTGTTGCGGGCCTGGGATTCCCCTGCAAATGCAGTCATAAGGTTTTGTTCGGTTTTTGAGCCTTTGAGTTCCATAGTACGTCCTCCATTCTAAAACTTTTCATTTTCTTTCATGATCACTAATTAAAATCAGTAATCATTATTGATTAAGTTAATAAAAGAGAAGCCGAAAAACGGCTTTTCAGAACTGCCGCAGATTTTCACGGCAATATATTGTCAATAAAATCAACAGTCATTTTTGGTTTTTACAGTCAGCACAGACGCCGCTGAAAACGATATCATGTCCTGTGATTTGATGCGTGCAGGAGTTGTTCGCGCGTTCGTTGATGGTTTCTTCATAGGAGAGCGGAACGTCGACAACCCTTCCACATTTCAGACAAATCATGTGGTAATGCGAATCGAGTCTGGAATCATACCGTTCAGTCGATTTACCAAGGGCGATTTTTTGAATCAAACCTTCCTCAGCAAGAACGTTCAGGTTGCGGTATACCGTCCCCAAACTGATACCGGGAATTCTGCTTTTTACGATGGAATAAATATCGTCCGCAGTGGGATGGCAGTGCAGACTGCATACGGTATCCAAAATCAGCTGGCGCTGTCTGGAAAAGCGTCTTGTACCAGCCATAAGCCTCACCTTATCCTTAGAAAAGCGGTTTTCCAAAGGGAGTACCTCCGGATATCTTTATTATACTAAATAAGTATAATTTGTCAAGACCTTCTTATGTCATGGCTGAATACTATATAATTAGTATACCCGAAAAGAACCAGATAGTAAAGGAATTTCATTGGTCCAAAACACATATTTTTCCTTTTATTAGAATAGGGTGTAGTATTGGCTGCTTGTCCCCATAGAAACACAGTTTTTGTTATTTAAATAACATGAGAAATATTTGGGTTTACAATTTGTTGGTATCATCAAAAAGTCATAAAATCATTTTGCCTAAATTCCACAATGTATTCTAGATTGGTATAATTTCCAACAAGAAAACAGAAAAAAATCCAGCATTTTTATGATATTTTTATAGCAATTCGGATTGTTATCTGATATACTTGGTTATGGCATGATGGATTAGTTTGTTATGTTTTTAACAATAGCTCAAGGAGGTTCACACAATGGCGAGTACCATATCAAAGATTCCGTTCCACGGCACGAAGGAACAGGAAGAACAGTTGATGAACGTGATTGCCGAACACAAACAGGACAAAGGCGCCCTGATGCCGGTCTTGCAAAAGGCGCAGGACATTTACGGGTATCTTCCGATTGAAGTGCAGAAAATGATTGCGGACGGGCTGGGCGTTCCCTTGGAGGAAGTCTACGGAGTATCCACCTTCTATTCTCAGTTCGCCCTCAACCCGAAAGGGGAATACAAAGTTTCTGTTTGCCTTGGCACTGCCTGCTATGTCAAAGGCTCCGGCGATGTGTTTGATAAATTGCAGCAGACGTTGGGCATCAAGGGTGGAGAATGTACCCCAGACGGCAAGTTTTCCCTGGAAGCGTGCCGCTGTATCGGCGCATGCGGCCTGGCCCCGGTTATTACCATTAACGACGATGTCTACGGCCGCCTGACCCCGGATGATATCCCGGGTATCCTGGAAAAATATCAGGCGTAAACTTTCATGCAGGATCTTTCGCTGTATCTGCTGGATTTGGTGCAAAATTCCCTTCGTGCCGGCTGTACTTGGGTGAAGATTTCCCTTGCTTTTTGTGGGGAGACCCTGACCCTTTCCGTACAGGATAATGGGTGTGGAATGGAGAAAGCCCAATGCGAAAAGGCGTTTTCCCCTTTTTATACCACTAAGACAAAACGGGGCGGTTTTGGGCTTCCCCTGTTTCGGATGGCCTGCGAACAGACGGGCGGCACTGCTTCCCTCAGCTCCTGTGCTGGAGAAGGAACCACAGTTGCCGGGGTACTTTGCATAAATCATATTGACTGCCCACCCCTTGGGAAACTCGGTGATACGATGGCGGCGTTGATTGCAGGGAATGAAAGCATCCGGTTTTGCCTGACGGCAAGCGGGAAAGACCGGCGATTTTCCCTCGATACAGATCAGATTGTGAAGAGTTTGCAAGGCGTGCCCCTGAGCACGCCGGAGATTGTTATTTTTCTGGCAAAATACATAGAGGAACAGACACAAATCATCCGCGGAGGTGTAGAAGAAAATGAAAAGTCTTGCTGAATTGCAGCAAATTCGTGACAAATACCATGGCGATGTCTCCATCCGCCAGGACAATCACGAAAAAATCAAGGTGGAAATTGGAATGGCTACCTGTGGGATTGCAGCAGGTGCAAGGGAGGTCGTCACAGCGGTTTTGGACGAGCTTTCCAAGGAAACAGTGGAAAATGTTGTGGTAACTCAGACCGGCTGTATGGGTATCTGCCAGTATGAGCCGATTGTGGAAGTCTTTGTCCCCGGCAAGGAAAAAGTTACCTATGTCAAAGTGACCCCGGAAAAGGCGCGCAGAATTGTTAAAGAGCACGTTGCCGGCGGAACTCCGGTAACCGAATACACCATTGGTGCGAACGCCTAAGAAGGAGGAAAATTCGATGTATCGTTCTCATGTTCTTGTCTGCGGCGGTACTGGCTGTACTTCTTCTGGCAGCCAGCTTATCGTAAACACACTGGAAAACGAGATTAAGAAAAACGGCCTGGAACAGGAAGTCAAAGTTGTCAGAACCGGCTGCTTTGGCCTGTGTGCTCTCGGCCCAATTATGATTGTATATCCGGAAGGCAGCTTTTACAGCATGGTCAAACCGGAGGATATCCCGGAAATTGTGACCGAGCACCTGCTCAAAGGCCGCGTGGTCACCAGGCTTCTCTACCAGGAAACTGTCACTCCGGATGGTATCAAGTCCCTCAACGAGACGGATTTCTACAAAAAGCAGCACCGCAGCGCCCTGCGTAACTGCGGCGTCATTGACCCGGAAAACATCAATGAATACATTGCGCGCGACGGCTATCAAGCTTTGGCAAAATGCCTGGCCGAGTACACCCCGGAACAGGTCATCCAGATTGTCAAGGATTCCGGCCTGAGAGGGCGCGGGGGCGCGGGTTTCCCGACCGGAGTAAAATGGAGCTTTGCCGCTGCCAACCAGGCGGATCAGAAATATGTCTGCTGTAACGCGGACGAGGGCGACCCCGGCGCGTTCATGGATCGTTCCATCCTGGAAGGCGATCCCAACGTTGTCATTGAGGCGATGGCCATTGCCGGCTATGCCATCGGTGCGACCCAAGGTTATGTCTATGTCCGCGCGGAGTACCCGATTGCCGTCCAGCGCCTTTCTAAGGCAATTGAGGAAGCAAGAGAAATCGGCATGCTGGGTAAAAATATCCTCGGTTCCGGCTTTGACTTTGATATTGATATCCGTTTGGGCGCAGGCGCATTTGTCTGCGGCGAGGAAACCGCTCTGATGACCTCCATCGAGGGCAAACGCGGCGAGCCGCGTCCAAGGCCTCCGTTCCCGGCGGTCAAGGGACTGTTCGGTAAGCCGACCATCCTCAACAACGTGGAAACCTATGCAAACGTCCCGCAGATTATCCTGCACGGGCCGGAGTGGTTTAACTCGGTCGGTACAGAAAAATCCAAGGGAACCAAGGTCTTTGCACTCGGCGGTAAAATCCACAACACCGGACTTGTAGAAGTTCCAATGGGCACCACCCTGCGTGAAATCGTAGAGGAAATCGGCGGCGGCATCCCCAACGGCAAGAAATTTAAGGCGGCTCAGACCGGCGGCCCGTCCGGCGGCTGTATCCCGGAATCCTTCTTTGATATTGAAATCGACTATGACAACCTGCTCTCTATCGGCTCCATGATGGGTTCCGGTGGTTTGATCGTCATGGATGAGGATACTTGTATGGTCGATATCGCAAAATTCTTCCTGGAGTTCACAGTCGAAGAATCCTGCGGAAAATGCACCCCCTGCCGGATTGGTACCAAGAGATTGCTTGAAATCCTGGATAAGATCACCAAGGGCAACGGCGAAATGGAGGATCTCGACAAACTGGAAGAACTCTGCTACTACATCAAGGAAAACTCCCTGTGCGGCCTTGGACAGACAGCTCCAAACCCGGTTTTGTCCACACTTAGATACTTCAAGGACGAATATATCGCACATATTAAAGATAAGAAATGCCCGGCTGGCGTTTGTAAGAACCTGCTCAGCTACACCATTGACCCGGCGAAGTGCAAAGGCTGTACGCTGTGCGCACGCACCTGCCCCGCTTCTGCAATTGAGGGCACTGTCAAACACCCGCATGTCATTGACCAGAAGAAGTGCGTCAAGTGCGGTGCTTGTATGGAGAAGTGTAAGTTCGGCGCAATCAGCAAACAGTAGGCAAGGAGGGTGTCAATCACATGGAAATGGTTAATATAAAAATCAACGGCATGCCCTGCAGTGTGCCGGCTGGCAGCACCATCCTGGAAGCTGCCCGTTACGCTGGAATTGAAATCCCGACGCTCTGCTATCTCAAGGAGATCAACGAAATCGGCGCCTGCCGAATCTGCGTCGTGGAAGTCAAGGGCGCCAGAAGCTTGGTTGCTTCCTGCGTCTACCCGGTCAACGAGGGGATGGAAGTCCTGACCAATTCCCCGAAGGTTTTAAAATCCAGAAAGCAGACCTTGGAGCTCATTCTCTCCACGCACAAACAGGAGTGCCTGTCCTGTGTCCGGAGTGGAAACTGCGAGCTTCAAAAACTCTGCCGCGACTATAAGATTGAGGATTCCCACTATTTCAAAGGCGAGAATCCGGAGTACGAAATCGATGATTCCGCAGTCCATATGTACCGTGACAACAACAAGTGCATTCTCTGCCGCCGCTGTGTTGCCGCCTGCCGCGCCAACCAGTCCGTCGGCGTCATCGGCGCCAATGAGCGTGGGTTCCATACCCATATTGCATGCGCATTCGAGCAGCCGCTTGGCTCTACTGCCTGCGTCTCCTGCGGCCAGTGTATCGCCGTCTGCCCGACCGGCGCCCTTTCGGAAAAGGATGACACCGCGAAAGTCCTTGAGGCAATTGCCGATCCGACCAAGCATGTCATTGTCAATACGGCGCCTTCCATCCGCGTCACTCTGGGTGAATGCTTCGGTATGCCGATTGGAACCAACGTCAAGGGCAAAATGGTCGCAGCCCTGCGCAGACTGGGCTTTGACAGGGTCTACGATACCGACGTCGGCGCAGATCTCACCATCCTGGAAGAAGCGCACGAGTTTATTGATCGCGTGAAAAACGGCGGGAAACTGCCAATCATCACCTCCTGCTCTCCGGGCTGGGTCAAATTCTGCGAGCATAAATTCCCGGATTTCCTCGACAACCTCTCCTCCTGCAAATCACCGCAGCAGATGTTCGGCGCGGTGGCAAAGACCTGGTATGCGCAGAAAGAGGGAATCGATCCGAAGGATATTGTTGTTGTCAGCATTATGCCCTGTACGGCAAAGAAATTTGAGTGCAAACGCGACGATCAGAGCGCCGCAGGCGTCCCGGATGTCGACTTTGCCCTGACCACAAGAGAACTCGCCGCCATGATCGACCATGCCGGCCTGCTCTTTACCCAACTCCCTGATGAAGATTTCGACGCTCCTCTGGGCGTCACCACCGGTGCGGGCGCCATCTTTGGCGCAACCGGCGGCGTAATGGAAGCGGCTTTGAGAACTGCGGTTGAGGAATTGACTGGCGAACAGCTCCAGAAGCTTGATTTTGAAGAGGTCCGTGGAACCAAAGGTATCAAAGAGGCCTCCTATGAGGTTGCAGGCATGAAGGTCAACGTAGCCGTTGTCTCCGGTCTTGCCAACGCAAAGAAGGTCCTGGAAGACGTCCGCGACGGTAAGAAGCAGTACCACTTCATCGAGGTTATGGCTTGTCCGGGCGGATGCGTCAACGGCGGCGGCCAGCCGATCCAGCCGGGCAGCGTGCGCAATTTTGTGGATCTCAAGGGTCTTCGTGCAAAGGCTCTCTATGAGGAGGACCGCAACCTTCCATTGAGAAAATCCCATGAAAGCCCTGTCATCAAGGAACTATATGCTTCCTTCTTCGGCGAGCCGGGTAGCCATAAGGCACATGAGATTCTCCATACCACTTATGTGGAGCGTAACCGCCACTAAGAATTTTGTTTTCACAGCCCATCCTATTTAGCGATAGGATGGGCTGTTTTCTGAATAGCAAATCCTGTCTATAAAAATTCCGCTAGAAGAAATTTGGAAAACGGTGCCGATTTTGGGGGAGTTTTGCGGCAAATGTGAACGGCAGGGAAATTTTGTGAGAAAAGATAGGGGTTTGTACCCTTTTTTCTTGCTCTGCCACTTGCAAAAGGCGGTCTCATGAGATAAAATAAAATCGTTGTAAGATTAACAAAAAAGAGGACAAAACTCTATCAAAAAACGAAAGGGTGCTTTTCCATGACCTCTCTGAACAAAAAATCCATTGAAGATTTTGATGTAGCAGGCAAGAGAGTCCTTGTCCGCTGCGACTTCAACGTCCCTCTCAAAGATGGCGTCATCACCAACGATAAGAGAATCGTTGCTGCCCTGCCGACCATCAAATACCTGATTGACCACAACGCACGGGTCATTCTCTGCTCTCATCTTGGCCGTCCAAAGGAAGGCTGGGAGCCGGAATTTTCCCTCGCTCCGGTAGCAAAACGCCTTTCCGAGCTGCTCGGTAAGGAAGTTAAAATGGCAAAAGACGTCATCGGCGAAGATGCGAAGAAACTCGCCGCTTCCCTGAATGACGGCGACGTTATGCTCCTTGAAAACGTCCGCTACCACAAAGAGGAGAAGAAAAACGACCCGGCTTTTGCAAAAGAACTCGCTTCCCTTGCAGAACTCTATGTCAACGACGCGTTCGGCGCAGCACATAGAGCCCATGCTTCTACTGCCGGCGTTGCCGATTATCTCCCGGCTGCCTGCGGCTATCTGATCCAAAAAGAGATTAACTTCATGGGCGGCGCACTCAATAACCCGAAACGCCCGCTCGTTGCCATCCTCGGCGGCGCAAAAGTCTCCGATAAAATCGGCGTGATTGAAAACCTAATTGAAAAAGTCGACACCCTGATTGTCGGCGGCGGTATGGCTTATACCTTCTTTAAGGCAAAAGGCTACACGGTCGGTGATTCCATTTGTGAGGACGACAAAGTCGAACTCGCAAAAGAAATGCTTGCAAAAGCAGAGGCAAAGGGCGTCAACTTCCTGCTGCCGGTTGACAACATGATCAGCACCCACTTTGCTGAGGATGCAGAGCATAAGGTTGTCGATTCCGACAATATCCCGGACGGCTGGATGGGAATGGATATCGGTCCGAAGACCATCGAGAAATTCTGCGGTGCTATCAAGGGCGCCGGCACGGTCATTTGGAACGGGCCGATGGGCGTCTTTGAATTCGCCCCGTTTGCAGAAGGCACACTTGCCATTGCACGCGCGATTGCAGAGAGCGGCGCTATCTCTATTGTCGGCGGAGGCGACTCGGTTGCAGCGGTCACAAAGCTTGGCTTTGCAGATAAGATGTCCCATATCTCCACCGGCGGCGGCGCTTCCCTCGAATTCCTCGAAGGAAAAGACCTCCCGGGTATTTCCTGCCTCAACGACAAATAATCAGTATGCTTTGAAAAAAGGCACGGTACCAGTTGCCGTGCCTTTTTCTGCAAATACCAGATAAAAATAAAAAGGGGATTATCAGATATGAATAAAGCTGTTCGTAAAGCAATTATTGCTGGAAACTGGAAAATGAACCAGACCCAGGCTCAAACCAAAGCCCTGATTGAAGAAATGAAACCGCTCGTCAAAGATGCTGACTGCGGCGTTGTCCTCTGCGTTCCCTATACCGACCTTGCTGCTGCGATTGAGGCAACAAAAGGTTCCAATATCAAAATCGGCGCGGAAAACTGCCACTGGGCAAATTCCGGCGCATTTACCGGGGAAATTTCCGCCCAGATGCTCACCGAGATGGGCGTCGAATATGTAATCATCGGCCACTCTGAGAGACGCCAGTATTTTGGCGAGACCGATGTCACTGTTAACCAGCGCGTCCGTGCAGCACTGGATGCAGGCCTGACCGTGATCCTCTGCGTTGGGGAAACCCTGGAACAGCGTGAGCAGGGCATCACCTCCGAGCTGGTCGCTATGCAGACAAAGATTGCATTGGGCGGCGTCTCTGCGCAGGAGATGGAAAAAGTGATTATCGCCTATGAGCCGGTTTGGGCAATCGGTACCGGCAAAACCGCGACTGCAGAGCAGGCAAACGAGGTCAACCACACCATCCGCGAAACCATTGGGGCTCTCTATGGGGAATCCGTAGCGGAGAAGACTGTTGTCCAGTACGGCGGTTCCATGAATGCGGGTAATGCGGAAGAACTTCTTGCTCAGCCGGATGTGGACGGCGGACTGATCGGCGGCGCCTCCCTCAAGGCGAAGGATTTCTCCGTCATTGTGGCGGCAGCTTCCAAATAAGATCTTTCTATACCCGGCTGCCCTCCGGCAGAAGCAGCCGGGCTTTTTTGGAAAATTTGCCGGATAGAAAGGCGGGATATTATGAAAAAACCACTCGTACTCATGATTCTGGATGGGTTCGGCTATAATCCGGAGGATTACGGCAACGCCATCCATGCAGCGGATAAAAAGAACATTGATAAAATCTTTTCTTCCAACCCCAAGACCCTCATCGGGGCGTCGGGGATGGATGTCGGCCTTCCCGATGGGCAAATGGGGAACAGCGAAGTCGGGCACACCAATATCGGCGCTGGCCGGATTGTCTACCAGGAATTGACCCGGATCACCAAATCCATTGCAGATGGGGATTTCTTCTCAAACGAGGCGTTTTTAAACGCAGTGGAGAACTGCAAGCGCAACGACAGCGCCCTGCACCTGATGGGATTGCTCTCAGACGGCGGCGTGCACAGCCATAACGGACATCTGTACGGCCTGTTGGAACTGGCCAAAAAGAACGGGCTTGAAAAAGTCTATGTCCACTGCTTCATGGATGGACGCGACGTCCCCCCGACTTCCGGAAAGGATTTTATTGCAGAACTGGAAAACAAACTCGAAGAGATCGGCGTAGGCAAAATTGCAACTGTGATGGGTCGTTACTACGCGATGGACCGCGACAACCGCTGGGAACGCGTCGGCAAAGCCTATGACGCCATGGTCAAGGGTGAGGGAAACCAGAATTCCTCTCCTGTTGATACGATGGAAAAATCCTATGCGGACGGCGTAACGGATGAATTTGTTGTCCCCACAGTCTGTACAAAAGAGGGGACTATCTCTGCAAACGATTCTGTGATCTTCTTCAACTTCCGTCCGGACAGGGCAAGGGAGATCACCCGCACCCTGGTTGATCCGGAATTCGCCGGCTTTGCACGGGAACTCTTCCCGCTCACTTTTGTGTGCATGACCCAGTATGACGCGACCATGCCGAATGTACAGGTGGCTTTTAAACCGCAGTCGCTCAAAAATACCTTTGGCGAGTATATTTCCAACAAGGGCCTCAAACAGCTGCGAATTGCAGAGACTGAAAAATACGCGCATGTCACCTTCTTCTTTAACGGCGGCGTGGAAAAGACCTATGAAGGCGAGGATCGCGCGCTGATTAACTCCCCGAAAGTTGCAACCTATGATCTCCAGCCCCAGATGAGCGCTTACGAGGTCACGGAGGAACTGCTCTCCCGTATCGCGTCTGACAAGTATGACGTTATCATCCTCAACTATGCAAACTGTGACATGGTTGGCCATACCGGCGTGTTTGAAGCTGCAGTCAAGGCTGTGGAGGCAGTGGATGACTGTGTCGGAAAAATTGTGGATGCGGTTCTTGCTAAGGGCGGCGCGTGCCTGATCACTGCAGATCACGGCAATGCGGATAAGATGTATGAACCGGACGGTTCCCCGTTTACTGCCCATACCACCAATCCGGTTCCGTTTGTCGTTGTGGGATACGATTGCAAACTCCGCGAGGGCGGAAGGCTTGCGGATATCGCGCCGACCATGCTCGATATTCTTGGCCTGGAACAGCCGGCGGAGATGGACGGTAAGACCCTGATTGCACACTAATGCATTGGCTGAAAATTCCCTGGAAATCCTTTTCCAGGGGATTTTTGTTTAAAAATGCAAAAAGAAGCGCCAACTTATACAAATAGTATAAGTTGGCGCTTCTTTAAAAGTCCTATTTTTGATTGAGATAATCATGCGCGAATTGGACGTGCAGGGAAGCCCCTACAATCATCCCGCGTTCGTCAAAATCAAATTTGGGATGATGGTTTGGGTAGTGATAACGGTTGTCCGGGGTGTTTGTTCCAATGTTGGCAAAGACGCCGGGGCATTTTGCCAGGTAATAAGAAAAGTCCTCCGAACCGGTGGTTGGTGGCAGAGGATGATCCGCCTCTTTTCCAAAGAGTTTTTTCAGTGCGTTTTTGGCAATCATTGTGCAGGCGGGATCGTTGATGACCGATTCCGCGATGCATTCAGAGGATACGGTGGCAGTAACGCCATAGGCGGCGCAGGTTTCGGTGAAAATTCGACGCGTCCACTCCTCCACTTTGGCATTAATGGCGGGGTTGAAGGTGCGGCAGGTGCCCTCCATGTGCATTGTATCCCTCCCCGTTTCTGGATCGATTCCCCCGTGGATATCACACATGGAAAAGACAAACATCTCCTCGGGTGGGGTTTCCCGGCTAGAAAGCGTCTGCATGTCCAACAGGGCGGCGCAGGCGGCGGGGACGACGTCGGAGTGTTCTATACTGTCCGAGGTAAGGTCAATCAGGAATGTCCTGGAAGATGCATGACGTACGCCCGGTTCTATGTCTGCCTCCCCGACTGGGAGATTGTTGCACTGGTGTTCGCCGAATACACAGTCCACATCGTTAAGAAACCCGTCGGCCACAATCTGTGCGGCGCCCCGGCAGCTCTCTTCCGCGGGCTGGAACAGCAGCTTGACGGTACCGGGAAAACTTTCCTTTAACTGGTTAAGCGCCCTGGCAGCGGCGAGCAACTGGGCAGCGTGCCCGTCATGCCCGCATGCGTGCATGGCCTGCCTGGTTTTGCAGGCAAAGGGAAGCCCGGTCTCCTCCGGCATGGCGAGCGCGTCGATATCTCCGCGCAGGGCTACCGTTTTCCCCGGACCCCTTCCGCCGTGGATGGTTGCAATGACCGCATGGTAAGGGGTGACAATGTGTTCAATTCCAGATTTGGTTAGTTCTTCTGAAATGCGGGCGGCCGTGCGCACTTCGTTTCCGCTGGATTCTGCATGTTCATGTAAGTCCCGGCGGAAAGCCACCATTTCCTCAAACTGATCGGTAATAAGTTTTTTGATATCCATTGGCAAACTTCCCCCTTATTCCAAACAAAAGTCTATGGCCGTGCGGTATGCAGCCGCGGTATGGGTAAGTCCCTGCTTTATCTTTGCAAGGGATTCTTCGCTGCCATAGGTGATGCTTCCGGTAACGGCAGCGTCATTAGGAATGACATTGAATTTGGTGCCGGCATGCATCCTGGTAAAGGCGATTTGGACGTCTCCGGCTCGCAAAGCGAGAATCTGTAATTCCCGGACAAGGGCGCTTGCTGCGACGACGGGATCCATGGTGACGGCGGGGATTGCCCCGTGTCCGCCCTTGCCCGTCACAGTCAGGGTAAATGGTCTGGTGGTCATAAAAAATCCTCCTTTATTGTTCCATTTCTATCTGTCATGCCTGTTACAGGCCTTTTCGAAAACGGGAAAAGATGCAGGGGTATTTTCTGCGTTCCATTATACTACCATCAAATGACACAGTAAATGTTATTTAGAAAAGGCTTTACAAACGTTTTCCATATGTGCTTTGGATATCCGATTTATGGGCGCCCTCGTTTTTACCAATAAAGACCAGCCGTTAAAATAGAGAACTTGTAGCAGGAAATCCCTATTGGTGGCCGTTGCAAAACTATCATATGTAAAAATACCACTGACTTTTTGGGCTATCAGGAAATTATTTACATTTTTATTCTTGTGTTTTTTTCAGGAATGTTTTACACTAACTTATAAAAATGTTTGTTGAGGTACTGGGATGGAAAAAAGACTGAAACTCATACTGCCAATGCTGGCTACAGCCAGTATCCTTTTTATCATTTATGCAATCAATGGGCTGTATCCATTTGGGGACATGTCTATTTCCTGGGGGGATATGAACCAGCAGGTTATCCCACTGCTGGATGAATTTCGGGACATGCTGTTGGGAAAACAGGATTTCCTGTTTAGTATGCAAAATGCGGGCGGTATGAATTTTTGGGGCGTCTTTTTATTTTTTATTGCAAGTCCTTTTTCTTTTCTTACCGTGTTTGTGGAAAAAGCGGATATGTTCCTGTTTATGAACCTTTTGGTTTTGCTGAAAATGATGACCTGTGCAGGAACAGCGGCTGTTTTTTTCTCGAAAATATATCCAAAACTGGAACTGGGATTTTGTACGGCGCTTTCCGTCTCCTATGCTTTTTGTGGATACGTCATGCTTTTTTACCAGAACGTTGTCTGGTTGGATATGATGTATCTGTTTCCCCTTCTCCTGCTTTCTCTAAATTATCTGGCAAAAACAGGACGGTTCCTCCCCTATCTTCTTTGCCTGTCCGGTATGATCACGGTTCATTTTTATCTCAGTTACATGTTGCTTGCCTTTTTGGTATTGTGTAGTTGTCTGTGGGTCTTCTTTTCTATCAAAGAACCTGTGTGCGGACAAAGAGTGGTATCCCTGGGGCTTGGGACAATGGGCGCAGGATTACTTACGGCAGTGGTCTGGCTTCCTTCCCTGATCGAATACCTGGGTTCTGCGAGGGGGGCAAACCTGTTTGACAGCCTGGCTGCGGGGAATTTCCTTACTAGGATGGATACTATCGGGATGCTCCTCCTCTGTACGGCTTATCTACTTCCCGTTTTTCTACACCGGATTTGCCGCACAGCGTTGGGAATGGAGCGCGGTATTCATCAGAAGGTTATACTGTTTTCCTTTCTGTTTCTTATAATCCCCATGGTGGTGGAACCGATTAACAAGATGTGGCATACAGGTAGTTACCAGGCTTTTCCCGGAAGATATGGATATATTACGATTTTCCTGGGGCTTATCCTTGCAGCCGACACGCTTGCAAACCGGAGGGTTCAGGAAACAGGTCGGTCTCACAAATGGGCTGTCTTTGCAGGTTTTTCGTTTTTGGCGCTCGCGCTTGGGGCAAGTATTACCCTGTTAATCAAACATAAACGAGAACTGACAGTCTATATTACTACCTTGTGGGGGACTAGCCAGTCGCTTTCCCTGTTTTTGATGTTTTCCGCGCTTCTTGTGGCCGGATACTTTGCGTGTTATCTCATGTACCGTAACCGTGCGCTGACCAGGAGGATGTTCTGTATTTTCTTCTGTCTTCTGGTATGTGTGGAGAGCGTTTTTTATGTTCTGGTTTTTTTCCCCCAACGTGGGGACTATAATTACCGCAGTGTGATGGATTTGGAAGATAGGATCGATGACGATAGCTTTTATCGGGTAAAAAATTTGGAGAAAAGCTATGATCTCAACTTGACCGGAGCGATTGGATATCCAACTATGAACCACTATACTTCCCTGACCTCCAAATACTATATGTCCGGAATTAAAAAGCTCGGGTATTCTTCCTATTGGATGGAAGTAAGTTCCATTGGTGGGACAAAATTCAGCGATGCCCTGATGCAGAACCGCTATTCGATAACCTGGGCAGGAGCTGTGGAAGAGGGAGAGCAGATCTATGCCAATGACAAATATCAGATCCTTCAAAACAGTGGGACGCTTCCGCTTGGCCTGCTTACCCAGGCGGATCTGAGTACCTGGGAGGAGCTCCCCATGATACAGCGCCCATATATTAACGAGCAGGTCCTGCAGGTCCTGTTTGGTACACAAGAAGCCCTGGTGCAGGAATACCTTCCCACCTATACTTCCGGCGTGGAACTTTTTCGTGATGAAAATTACCGCCTGGAACGGACTGTGGCGCCAAAAGATCCCGCTGTGATTGAATACCTGCTCCCTGCAACGGAACGGCCCCGTACAGTATATTTCGATTGCTTTGGTTCTGTCAGCAATGCCTTGACACAGCCGTACTATAGTGCATTTGATATTTCCGTCAATGGCGTTACTGTCATGCAAAATTACCCAACGCAGAGATCCAACGGACTGCTGACGCTGGCACAGGATACCACCGAAGAACTTCTTGTTTCCATCCGTGTGAAAAAAGATGTGGAAGTTTCTTCGTTCGGAGTGTTTTCCATGGATGACAGGAAGGTTTCCCAGATTCTATCTGGGGCGAGAACGGCAAATTTGACAGTAAAAGATGGAACAATCACGGGGACTGCCAATGCCGAGCAAGGGGATACCCTGTTTCTGAGCATTCCCTATGACCGTGGTTTTACGGTAGAGGTCAATGGGGAAAAACAAGAGTATACCCGTGTGTTTGACGCCTTTATAGCAGTCGGACTGGATGCGGGGGAAAATGAAATCGCCATAACATATCTGCCCCCTGGAATGCGGACAGGAGCTATGCTTTCGGTGTGTGGAGCTGTATTGACTGCGGCTGTAATAGTTTTGCAGCGAAGAGGAAAATTAGAACTCTCCAGGCTGGAAAAACCGGCTGTTATTATACTTTCCGTTTTAGGTGGGGCCGTATTCGCCCTGTTGTATCTCATGCCGATAGTTGTCTACATTTTCGGGCGTATTTCTTGAAAATAAAGAAATAGAATTGTAAAAGCCAGCACAATGTAAATCGTGCTGGCTTTTCCAATCGTTTCGTTTGGAAGGTTCTGACTGTAGGAAATAAAGCTTTTTGGAGACCGGAGAAGGATTGGGAGCCTTCCTGCGTTTCCCCGCAAGGAGGATACACAGACCGCTCTTGCGTATCCAAAGGGCTTTGATTCTATAATAAAGCGGAATATGATCCTTCCATATTTTCATCAATATTTCTGCAGGAAGCTTCTCTGATTGACGGGACTGAGCATCCACTTTTGGGACTATTTTTGGATGAGGATATTTTCCGGTATTGGGAGAACCTGTCTAATTTTACCCATGAAAAATGACAAGTCCCCGCACATTTGGAAAAGGCGATGCATAAGATAACAGCAGAACATGATCATTTGCTTAGGGTCCCTTTGTCGGTGAACCGGCGACAGTAAGGGCCCCTTTTTTAATAGGAATGGAGGTCTTTAAAATGACGGGAAGACCTTATTTGATTGTACGCTCCGTCACTCAAGCGCTTAGAGCCAGAGAAGTCCTGGCGAAAGCGCATATCTATTCCGATATTGAACGGACGCCTTCCTTTTTGGTGGGAAGAGGGTGCAGTTATTGTGTCAGAGTTCCCGCGGGCCGGATACAGCAGGTGGTGAATGTCCTGCAACATCAGCCCGGTCTTGATTTTATGATATTTGGTGAAAGGGGAGAACGGATTTTATGATGTATTTCGACAATGCGGCAACCACTTACCCCAAGCCGCCGCAAGTCGCCCGGGCGGTTTCGTCCGCGGTGACCCGGTTCGGGGGAAATCCAGGACGCAGCGGACATGCCATGTCGCTTCGAGCCGCGCAGATGGTCTATGAATGCCGAGAGAAAACAGCCGAACTGTTTGGATGCGATGGGACAGAACGGGTCATTTTTCTCAAAAACTGCACGGAGGCTACTAATTTTGCCATTAAAGGTTATGTACCGGAGCATTGCCATGTCATTATTTCGGATTTGGAGCACAATGCTGTTTCCAGGCCGGTATATGCCCTGTCCCAGAGAGCAGAGGTCAGTTGTTCGGTTGCCCATGTCGTAGAAGGGGAACCTGAACAGACGGTAAGGAATTTTGAGCGGGAAATCCGTTCCGGATATACCAAGGCCATCATTACAACCCACGCGTCCAATGTTTTTGGTGTGATTGTCCCTGTCGAAAGGCTGTATGCACTGTGTGAAAGCTACGGACTCTATTTGATTATCGATGCCGCCCAGACAGCGGGAGTGCTCCCAATTGATCTGAAAAAAATGCCAAACGCCTGTCTGTGTGCAGCCGGACATAAAAGCCTGTATGGACCAACGGGAACAGGGATTCTGGTGGCCGCCCCAGGGGAACTGCCACAAACTGTAATAGAGGGAGGGACCGGGAGCTTTTCGGAAGATCTCACCCAGCCGGATCTACTGCCTGACCGGTTGGAAAGCGGTACAGTGAATACGGTGGGAATCTGTGGTCTCTCCGCAGGAATTGATTTTGTGCGTAAGACAGGAGTTTCAAGGATTGAAGCACATGAGAGAAAGCTGGCGCGCTTTCTGCATCGCCAATTGGGCAAAAACCCCAATGTAGAACTCTATACGGACTGCCCACAGGAAGGGGTTCATGTACCGGTAATCAGTTTCAATATCAAAGGCATGCATTCCGAGGAGGTGGCGTCTGCCCTGAACCGGATGGGGGCAGCCGTACGTGCCGGACTCCATTGTGCTCCATTAGCGCACCGAGCGTTTTCCACTCTGGATACAGGGACGGTACGAGCCAGTTTTTCCGTCTTTAACACATTACAGGAAACAGAACGTTTTGCATGGATGGTTGAAAAAATAGCAGGAAAACGGACATAGCGGAAGATTGTGACCCGAAGATGTTGCAATTTGGGAAAAAATAACCCACAATAGGGTTTTTGGCCTAATTCTGTCAAAAGCATTGAAAATGAACGGGAATATGATAAAATAGAATGAGGTGAAGGATACTTTTTTGAAAGCGAAGGAACGTGTACTATGGAAATTTTAACGGCCTTTTGGCAATCATGCCTTTCCGTAATAAAAACCATTACCGTCTTTGATGTTATCGATATTCTCATTGTTGCCTTTTTGATTTATAAACTGATCCAGCTCTTAAGGGAAACCCGCGCAGAACAGTTGGTAAAAGGGATTATTATTCTCGGGGCAGCTTATCTGGTCTCCACCCAGCTGGGTCTAAAGACGATGAGCTTTTTGCTTGTCAACCTGGCCAATTTTGGCGTTATTGCCGTTGTAGTGGTGTTTCAGCCGGAATTGCGGAAGCTTCTGGAGCAGGTTGGGCGTGCAAAAATTGGGAGTATGTTTACATCCAGAGAAGACGGGGACGATGTCTCCCGCTGGGAACATGCGATTGATGCCATCTGTGAGGCCTGTGTCTCTCTGTCAAAACAAAAAATTGGTGCGCTGATTGTCTGCGAAAAACAGACAAAACTGGGGGATATCATTCGGACGGGTACGGTGATTGATGCGGATCCCAGTCCAGAACTCATAGGAAACATCTTTTTTCCCAATTCCCCACTTCATGACGGGGCCATGATTATTAGGGACGGCAGAATGCATGCCGCTGGCTGTTTTCTTCCTCTCTCAGAAAACTATACCATCAGCCGGGAACTTGGCACACGCCACCGGGCTGCGCTTGGTATGAGTGAAAATTCCGATGCTGTGGTGCTTGTTGTTTCGGAAGAAACCGGTGTGATTACTGTGGCGCAAAACGGAACATTAAAAAGGAATTTCGATTTCCAGATGCTTAAGGCGACGCTGGAACGTGAATTGATACCGGAGCCCGTAACAGAAACAGCTGAGAAAAAAGCTCCTTTCTGGAAGGTGAAACGTCGATGAATGAACAGAAAAAGATGGATGAACAGAAAAAAAAGAAAAATAAGACGCGCAAAAAGCGTACGTTCAGCAGCTTATTCCACGACGATCGCTTTTTAAGAGTTTTTTCCATTTTTGCTGCAATTGTCACCTGGTTTATTGTTGCTATGAATATCAGCCCGGAGACATCCCGGGTGATTCAGGATGTCCCGGTGCAGATTTCAACAGATGGGATGACTTTGAGTGTAATCGGGGATACCCAGCAGACAGTGGATGTGGTGATCCGCGGCGCCAGAAATGTTGTCGGTGGTATTACAGCGGACGATATTACCGTAACCGCGGTCTTGGATAAAGTGGACGGCCCAGGTACTTATGATTTGGACTTGAGGGTCAGTAAACGTACCCCCAATTCGGAGTATGAGATTGTATCCTACCCGTCCCAGATCACGAAAGTACGTTTTGATACTGTTGTGACCAAAGAATTGGAAGTGGAAACGGATGTGTCCGGCATTAAGGTTGCAGATGGATTTGTCAAGGTAAGGTCCACCGCTCAGCCGGCAAAGATTACTATTTCAGGACCGGAAACCGAAGTGGAGCAGATTACCCGATGCGTGGCAAAGGCAGAACTCGGTGATGTGTTAAAGCAAACTGTGACAGTTTCCGCCGGACTGACTTTTTATAATGCAGAGGGAACGGAAATTTCCGCGGACAGACTTACTTTGAGCGAGGATAAGGTTCAGGTGACGGTTCCCATTCTGAAAACCAAAGAAGTCCCCATTTCCTTTGATTATCTGAATATGCCGGATGGGTTTGATATTTCAAAACTTCCCTATACTGTAACCCCGTCCACATTGGAAGTTGCTGGTCCGGAAGACAAGGTGGACAGCCTGTCTACCTTGAACCTGGGGTATATTGATTTTAAAAACCTCGGATTAGACGCGCAATTGACATATGACGTGGTAGTCCCTACCAATTTTACAAACCTGTCCGGCCAGGAACAGGTAACTGTGAAATTTGATACCACAGGGTATGAAAGTCAAGTGTTCACAGTGCCCAATGTCCGCGTGGTAAATGTGCCGGAGGGCTATACAGTGACTGCGGAGTCAGATAGTGTGTCCAATGTGACCATCATCGGTACTTCTGAAGTGATGGAAACCCTTGCCGCAACGGATTTGGTTGCGGAAGTGGATATGGATGCAGTGGAGATTGCAGAAGGACGAATGAGCGTGGCGGTAAACATCTATGCTCCAAGTAAGGGTCAGCTATGGGCCTACGGGGAGTATACTGTAACGGTAAATGTCTCCAAAAACTGAGGAAAGAGATAGAAAGCGCGCAGCTATACTGCGCGCTTTCTTATACGGGAAAGGAATGAAAGAATGGCAATCATTATATCTTCTGTGCGGATATCACTCAACCAGACATGGGAAGATGCCCTGGAACAGGCAAAGAGAACCCTCTGTATCCCGGATTCCAAAATAGAAAAGGCTTCCCTTGTGAAGTCCTCTGTTGATGCTAGGCGCAAGGAGATATTCCTTGTCTGCTCCGTCGCTGTGGAGCTCAAAGACCCCGGAGAGGAGGCCGCCCTTGTCAAAAAACTCCATTCCCCTTTTATTACACTACACAGGGAGTCCTCCTTGGAAATTTCCTATGGGGAAACTCCGCTTTCCTGTCGCCCCATTGTGGTGGGATTTGGCCCCGCAGGGATGTTTGCAGCCCTGCTATTGGCCCGTAATGGATACCGTCCTATTGTATTGGAGCGGGGTGCCCCAATGGAGGAACGTGTAGGGGCTGTGGAAAAATTTTGGTCCCGCGGAGTCCTGGATCCCCGAACAAATGTCCAATTTGGAGAAGGAGGAGCGGGCACGTTTTCTGATGGAAAGTTGACGACCCGGATTCATGACAGCCGATGTGGGTTTGTGCTGAAAACCTTTGCAGCTCATGGCGCCCCGAAGGAAATTCTTTACCAGGCAAAGCCGCACATCGGAACGGATAAATTGCGCGGCGTGGTGACTTCCATCCGGGAGGAAATCCGTTCCCTTGGCGGGGAAATCCGTTTTAATACCTGTCTGACAGGGATCACAGTGAAAAACGGAAGGATCACAGCAATTGAGGCAAACGGAAAACAAATTCGGGCGCAGGCGGTGATTCTGGCTCCCGGACACAGTGCACGGGATACTTTTTCCATGTTAATGGAAATGGGCGTCCTGCTTGAACCAAAGCCGTTTTCCGTGGGTGTTCGCATTGAACAGCCGCAGAAACTGATAGACCATGCCCTTTATCATGGATTTGCGGGGCATCCCATGTTGGGACCCGCATCCTATCAGCTTTCCCAGCGTCAAAATGAAAGGGCTGTATATACCTTTTGTATGTGTCCGGGAGGAACGGTTGTCCCGGCGGCAAGCGAGGAACAGACCGTTGTGGTCAATGGCATGAGTGAATACGCCAGGGACAAGGAAAACGCGAATGCGGCGTTAGTAGTATCGGTGGACTCGGCTGATTTTGGGTCATCCCCATTGGACGGGATTGAATTCCAAAGGCAACTGGAACAAAGGGCATATCATATGGGCGGCGGGGCATACCGCGCCCCTGCACAAAGTGCAAACTATTTCCTTCAAGGAAAGCCGGGATTTCACCAACAGCACACTGCTCCAAGTTACGCGCTTCACACCCGGGAAAGTGAGCTTCATACCCTGTTTCCTGATGCAATCAATGAAATGCTGGAAATAGGACTTCGTGCATTTGACAAAAGAATCCCGGGATTTTCCGGCCCTCAGGCAGTTATGACCGGAGTAGAGACCAGAACCTCTTCCCCTGTCCGTGTGACAAGGGGAGAAAATGGGCAGGCCGTCGGCGTGTGCGGGCTTTATCCCTGTGGGGAAGGCGCTGGATATGCAGGTGGCATTATGAGCGCTGCGGTGGATGGATTGCGTCAGGCTCAAGCGGTTATGGAACAGTACAGACCCGACTGATGGGAAGGAGGAAATCCTTTTGAGAGTAAAGAAAGCGGGTATCCTGCGGACTTTTTTGAGTTATTTTTGCGTCAGCATTGTAACGGCCGCGGTTGTTTTGGGAGCACTGTATCTTTGGGAAGCGCAAGATCCTTCAATCCGTTTTGATGGAGAAAGGCATCAGGCGGAACAAGTACTCGCCTATCATGGGGATTATGAGCAGTATACCTCCTCCCACTATGAACAGTATTTAAATGAGAAGGAACGCCTTCTATACCAGGCGTTGAAATATGCCTATGATCATGGCGTTCAAAGGGTCCGCCTGGCAGAGGAATATGATCAGGAGAGCGTGACAAACATCAACGCCGTATTAAAGGCGGATTACCCACAATATACCACGAGTATGTTGTCTATGGAAATGGCCCTTCGTCCGGGGGAAACCAGGCTCCATGTCAATCAGAAGGAATTTGAAGGGGTACAAAAAAATGAACAAATGGTTCCACTTGCCAGAAAAGTGATTGATAGTATGTCGCAGGGACTTGATGAATTTTCCCGTGCTAAATACCTGTATGAATATTTGGTGCGCAATGTTGCCTACACTTCGGAAAAAGGTGAGGATTTTGCACTGATGAGCGGAGTATTTGAACTTGGCAGGGCAAATTGTGATGGATTTGCCTCGGCCTTGCAGTTGCTCTATCAGATGGCGGGAATTGAATGTTATAAGGTCTATTATCATGGTTCGGATATTGGAAGCGATGTCGGGCACGTGTGGAATATTGCCGTTGTGGATGGAGTCCCATATCACGTCGATGCTTCCCGAGGGGCTCTGGTTACCCAACAACTGAAGGATACCTTTTCCTCTGCTGGTGCAGATGGGCGGGAGGCAGTTTCCTACAGCGGTTTTCTGATGACTGAGGATCAAGCACTGGGCGCCGGCGGAAATGTGATTAACCCTTTCATCCGGGATAAAATCGATTCCTGTACCATGCCAAAACCTGCCGAAAAAATCTACGATGCGGTACAAGTTGGGGAGAAAAAAGAAGAATTCGTGTCCCAGGCGGCACAGGCCTTGCAAAACCATCGGGGCATGCGCAGCGTCTTTTTGTCGTTCCATTTTACCGAAACGGCTCAAATGCTGCAAGCACAGGAAAATTTCACAGGCAACACATTGGATGCTTATGCCCGCCGGATTGGCGAGAGGGCCGGATTTTATGGCCGGGTGATTACTTTAAACGATACTTCGGATGACAAGGTTCTCTGCGCTATTTTTGAGTGGGGAACATAACGCTTACCCGGTGTGGAAAAAGATTGAATCCAAATACATTCAATGGTACAATAAAGGATAACAAATTTTACTTGCAAACAGAAAGGTGGGAGCAGAAATGGGTATGAAAAAATGGCTACTGCCACAAACGGATCCATCCGTGGAAAAGGCGCTGAGCGCGCAGTGCGGAGAATCGGAATACCTATGTGGTCTGCTCCTTGCACGTGGGTATGATTCCCCCGAGACCATTATGAGTTTTCTGTCCGCAGACAGACAGTTGGAAGACCCCTTTGCACTCAAAGATATGGATCGTGCGGTCGAGCGGATTCGGCGTGCGGTTGAAGAGGGGGAAATGATCGCCATCTACGGGGATTATGATGCGGACGGCGTGACCTCCACTGTGGTTCTTTTTACCTATTTGGAATCCATTGGGGCGGATGTCCGCTACTATATCCCCACCCGCGACGGAGAAGGGTATGGACTCAATAAAAAGGCTATTGATACCATTGCCAAAATGGGAATCACCCTGATGATTACTGTGGACAACGGCATTACTGCAATAGAAGAAATTTCCTATGCAAACTCCTTGGGAGTCGACGTGGTGGTGACCGATCACCATCGTCCAAAAGAACAGCTTCCAGAGGCATATGCCGTGGTGGACCCTTACCGGCCGGACGACACGACCACTTTTAAAGGCCTTGCCGGCGTTGGGGTTGCTTTCAAACTGGTGTGCGCGCTGGAAGAAGATGTGGAATCCATGTTGGATTATTATGCCGAGCTTGTCACCATTGGGACAATTGCAGATGTGATGCCCATGTCAGGGGAAAATCGCGTGATTGTTTGCCGCGGGCTGGAGAAATTTTCCCAGACAGAAAATCTCGGTTTGCAGGCCCTAATGGAAGTGGCAGGGATTGCTGGGCGTCCCATCACGAGTGAGACTGTGGCGTTCGGGATTGTTCCCCGCATTAACGCAACCGGCAGACTGGGACACGCCAAAAAAGCAGTGGATCTGCTCACGACGGACGATGAGGAATTCGCCGCCGGGCTTGCCCAGGAAATTGACATGCAAAACCGGGAGCGAAAGGCCCTGGAAGAAAAGATACTGCAAGATATCTCTCACACCTTGCAGCGCAATCCATCCCTACTCTATGACCGAGTACTTGTTCTTTCGGGTGAGGGATGGCATCATGGAGTTGTTGGGATTGTAGCGGCCAAACTGGTCGAAAAATATGGAAAGCCCTGTTTTCTCATTTCCTGCGAAGGTGGAGAGGGACGGGGATCCGGCAGAAGTATCGGGGATTTTTCTCTGTTTGACGCCCTGTGTGCCTGTGACGACCTGTTGGAACGCTATGGAGGGCACATGCAGGCAGCGGGCTTGACTGTAAAAACAGAGAAAATCGGTTGTTTCCGGGAAAGGATTTTGGAATACGCCCAAAATACGGAAGAGTACATGCCGGTGGCAAAGTTGAAAATTGACAGTGTGCTCTCTCCTTCCCAGGCCAGTCTGGAATTGATTCGGGAACAGTACCGGCTGGAGCCATTTGGAAACGGCAATGAAGTTCCGGTATATGGTTTGATGAATTGCAAGCTGACGGGCATTTATCCAGTATCCAATGGGAAGCATCTCCGGTTGCGTCTCAGCGATGCACATGGCAGCATCTATGTGATGTATTTTGGAATGGAGCAGGCGAATTTTCCGTACCGAATGGGAGATATCCTGGATACGGCCGTGACCCTCTCCATCAATGAGTATCATGGGGAGCAGCGGGTCAGTGCGGTAGTCAAAGATATGCGCCTTTCTGCGTTGGATGAAGAGGGACTGTTTGCCCCAAAACAGATATATGAGAAAATTCGGAGAAAAGAGCCGTTAAAAGCAGAGGAACGGGAACTTGCCATCCCTACGAGAGAGGATGTGGCGGCAGTGTATCGGTTTGTCCGTTCCAATGGGCGTTTTTCTTACGATTATGATATTTTATATTCCCGGATGCCGCACGGCAGGCTTAACTATTGTCGGACAAGACTGAGCGCGGATATTTTGGGAGAGATGAAACTGATCCAGTTTCAGAAAGACCCATGCATTGCCTATTTGGCGCCGGTTCAGAATCCGGAAAAGGTGGATCTCAGCCAATCAAAGGTATTGCAATATGTCCGGGAACGGGCATAAACGGGGAACAGAAAGAAGGGAAATGCTGATGGCAGCGGATTTAAAATATTTGTTGGATGTCATTGAAAAAAGCGGACGCCAGTATGATATTGAAAAAATTAAGAGTGCTTACCACCTGGCAGAAAAGATGCACGAGGGGCAGATGCGCAGTTCTGGGGAGCCATATATCATTCATCCGGTGGAGGTGGCGGTGATCCTGGTTGGCCTTGGCATGGATTCCGACACTCTGGTGGCTGGTCTTTTACACGACGTTGTGGAGGATACCTCTGAGACATTGGATGATATTGAACATGCTTATGGACATAATATTGCCCAGTTAGTCGATGGGGTTACCAAAATTACTACGTTGGACATTACATCCCTGGATTCCAAAGAACAGCAGCAGGCCGAAAATGTGCGAAAAATGCTGCTTGCCATGTCCCAAGATATCCGCGTAATTATTATCAAACTGGCAGACAGGCTGCATAACCTGAGGACACTGCAATACCGTCCCCGTCACAAACAGCTTGCCAAGGCAAGGGAGACAATGGAGGTTTATGCCCCGATTGCACACAGGCTTGGTATCCGTGCGGTCAAAGAGGAAATGGAGGATCTGTCTCTTCGTTATCTGGACCCGATTGCTTACAGTGAGATTGAAACAGCACTTAATTCCAAAAAGGATGAACGCCTTGGTTTTCTGGAAAAAATCAAGGGTCAAATCAATGATCGGATGAGTAAGGAGGGAAATACGATCCATCTGGAAGGACGCGTCAAGAGCGTCTATGGTATCTATCGTAAGATGTACCTCCAGGGGAAAGCATTTGAGGAAATCTATGATATCTATGCGGTGCGCATCATTGTGGACACTGTCTTTGAATGCTATAATGCGCTTGGGATTATCCATGATATGTATACTCCTCTCCCCAACCGGTTTAAGGATTATATCTCCACTCCGAAACCAAATATGTACCAATCGCTCCATACTACGGTAATTGGAAAAGAAGGGATCCCCTTTGAAGTGCAGATCCGCACCTGGGAAATGCACCATACAGCGGAGTACGGGATTGCAGCGCATTGGAAATATAAAGCCGGACTCCAGGGAAAAGACAAACTGGAGGAACGCCTGGAGTGGGTAAGACATCTGCTGGAAGCACAGCAGGATTCCGAAGATGTGGAGGATATCCTCAGTTCGATCAAATCCGACCTTGTTCCGGAAGAGGTCTTTGTCTTTACCCCAAAAGGAGATGTTATCGATCTGCCGAGTGGCTCCACGGTCATTGACTTTGCCTATGCTATCCATTCGGCTGTAGGAAACAGTATGATCGGGGCAAAGGTGGATGGAAGAATTGTCCCCATTGACTATCAGGTAAAAACAGGACAGATTGTCGAAATTGCAACCACAAAGTCCCAGGCACATGGGCCAAACCGCGATTGGCTGCAAATTGTTAAGACCAGCGAAGCGCGCAACAAGATCCGCGCCTGGTTTAAAAAAGAGAAAAAAGAGGAAAACATTGCCCAGGGCAAAGCGGAAATTGAACGGGATTTCAAACGCGATGGCATCAACCTTACAGAAGAACAGTATGATCAGTTTATTTTGGAGCTTGCCCATCGTCAACATTGCCGGACAGTAGAGGAGTTTTATGCCGCAGTCGGATATGGTGGGATCAGCCTGTCCAAGATTTTGCCACGCATCAAGGAAGACTATCTCAGACGTTACCGCAAAGAGGAAAAACCGGATTTAAAAGAGACGCTCCCCAAGCGCCCGGTCAAACGGGGCGCATCCAGCGGGGTTATTGTGGAAGGATATGACGACTGTCTGGTTAAATTCGCCCGTTGCTGTAATCCGGTCCCCGGAGATGCCATTATTGGGTTTATTACCCGTGGATATGGGGTCTCCATTCATAAACAGGACTGTCCAAACATTATCGGCGCCATGAAGGATGATGAGAACTGTAAACGCCTGGTTCAGGTACAATGGGCTTCCTATGTCGGCGAGTCCTTTAAAGCAACTTTTGAGGTGGTGTCGGAGGATCACCATGGCACTTTGCTGGCGGATGTAAGCGTTCAGCTGGCCAATATGCGTGTCCCTATCCATGAACTGAATGCCCGTAAACGCAAGGACGGCAATGTCCAGATGATGATTACTGTAACAGTGACCGGGCTTGATCAGCTCAATTTGGTGATTAAGCGCATTGAAGCAATTAAAGGTGTGATCCAGGTCCACCGGAGCGGAAAATAGGAGGAGCCATTTTGAGAGCAATTTTACAACGGGTGTCCAGTGCGTCGGTTACCATTGACGGGAAAATCACCAGAACGACAGGGGCGGGGCTTATGATTCTGCTTGGCGTAACACAGTCGGATACAACGGAACAGGCAATATGGCTTGCAAAAAAATGCTGTGAACTGCGTATTTTTTCCGATGAACAGGACAAGATGAACCTTTCCCTGTTTGATGTGGACGGGGAAGCGATGATTGTGTCGAATTTCACCCTCTATGCGGATTGTAAAAAGGGCCGCCGCCCTGCCTACGTACGGGCAGCACGCCCGGAACAGGCGGACGGGCTATATCTCCGGTTTGTGGAGGAAATCCGCTCCCTTGGTATTAAAAATGTACAGACCGGGGAGTTTGGAGCGGATATGCAGGTCAGTATTACCAATGACGGACCGGTCACCATTTTCCTGGATACGGATGAGATTATGCCGAAACCATAGGCGATCCTCCGCCAGGATAGAGACGGATTGCTGGAACTAAAAGGCTCAAACTCTCTGCAATGGGGTTGGACGGCCTATATGCAGGGATGGCTTTGCGGGCTACTGTACAAGATCCCAGTCATGGTATAAGAGATAACGTCAATACCATGGACAGGGTGTATCATATCTCTTTTGCAAGTTGGCGGATACAGTAACACTCCAGCTGGTAATATCGAAAAATAGGAATTTGAATAGTGCTTGGATGCATATCTTTCCACATTGCCAAACTCAAATGTGGAAAGTTTAGGTTCTCTGTAGGCTGTGCACAGACGGTCCCCTCCCAAGGGTGTTTTTTCCGCAAAACCCATTGAAAGAAGCTGTGTTTCTCAGCAAAGCCTATGCAGAAGAACAGGGGATCGGAAAACGGATTTCGCTAAAATTGGGCTTATAATCGTGAAGGAGGAGTTTCTATGGAAGTACATTCCCTTCCAGTTGGACTCATACAGACAAACTGCTACCTGTTTGAAGGGGCGGATCACATTGCAGCGGTCGTTGACCCAGGGGCGCAAGGGGATCGAATTCTTGCCCTTGCACGGGAAAATGGGATGGATATCCGGTATATCCTGCTGACACATGGGCACTTTGATCATGTATGTGCGGCCAACGCCATTCAGCAAGCCACTGGGGCAGAGATAATCATTGGGGCAAACGATGAACACATGCTGGCCCGGCCAATGACAAAATCCGGGCTAAAGGCTCCCGGTTATAATGATGATCCGGTTGTCCCTGACCGGAGCGTCAAGGAGGGAGATATCCTGGATATTGGTGGAATCCGCCTTCATGTATTGGAAACGCCGGGGCATACGCCGGGAGGCGTCACCTACCGCACGGAAGACGGCATTCTATTTACAGGGGACACTCTGTTTAAGGGCAGTATAGGGCGCACAGATTTGCCCGGCGGGGACCAGGCAACCATTATGAAATCCCTGCAAAAGCTTGCTGCCCTGAAGGGGGATTTCCTTGTCTATCCAGGGCATGGCCCTTCTACAACGCTTGCACACGAGCGTCAGACAAATCCTTTTATGGGAGAATATTATGATTCTTTTGATTGATGGCCACCATTTCCGTTATGAGACGGAAAACCTCTGTAATATGTTCTTTCCTTTGGATAAGGCAAAGGTTATAGAGGGATCGCATACGACAGAAAGCAATTATATCCTTACCCGTATTTCGCAACAAGGGGAAAAAGGGACCCTTGCTGAAATTTCGCTCTGCATGGATGGAGCAAACCGCTACGCTTGTATGGACATTCCAAAAGAAAGCGCGGAAAAAGAAGCGGAATACCAGCTGTGCGCCCTACTCTATCAGGTGTTGTCCGAATTTACAGGAAAAACGCTCTCCTGGGGAATGCTGACGGGCGTGCGTCCGGTCAAACTGGTGCGTGCAATGCGGGAGGAAGGGATGGACGATTCCGCGATCCTCCACGTCATGCAGCAGAAGCATTTTGTCAGTGAAAACAAGGCGAAACTCTGTCTTGCCACCTGCGACCATGAGACCCCGATTTTGCAGGGGGTGAGCCGTGATTCCTTCAGCCTGTATGTCTCGATCCCCTTTTGCCCTTCTCGGTGTCACTACTGTTCCTTTGTCTCGCAGGCGGTGGGAAAGCAAAAAAAATTGATTCCCGAATACGTACATCTGTTGTGCAAGGAGCTTCAAAAAACCGGGGAAATTGTCAAAACTCTCGGCTTGAGACTGGATACCGTCTACTTTGGCGGAGGTACGCCAACCACCCTCTCCCCTGTCCAACTCGATGAGGTACTTAGTACTGTAGAGCGCTTTTTTGATCTTTCAACATGCAAAGAGTATACGGTGGAGGCGGGCCGTCCGGATACCATTGATGAGGAAAAGCTGCGTGCCCTGCGTGCGCACGGGATTTCCCGTATCAGCATCAATCCTCAGACCCTGGAGGATCGTGTATTGGAACAAATCGGCAGGAGACATACGGCAAAGCAGTTTTTTGAAGCGTTTGATCTGGCAAGAAAGCTCGGGTTTACCAACATCAATACGGATGTCATTGCCGGCTTAATGGGGGATACCTTGGAAGGCTTCCAGCACACTTTGAATTCGTTGATGCAGCTTGTACCGGAAAATGTGACAGTCCATACGCTGTCTGTCAAACGCGCGGCAACACTTTCTCAGACAGGAGGATATGCGGCGGTCGTCCAAAATGAGGATGTCGTTCCCCAAATGGTTGACTATGCGCAGGATACACTGTTTGCAAACGGGTATCATCCCTATTATCTGTACCGCCAGAAGAATATGCTGGATAACTTGGAAAACGTCGGGTACGCAAAGGGTGATACCGATGGGCTGTATAATGTATATATTATGGATGAAACGCATACAATACTCGCAGCGGGCGCAGGCGGTGTCACAAAGATGAAAAACCAGGACAACGGCTATATTGAGCGGATTTTCAATTTCAAATTTCCCCATGATTATGGCATGCGTTTTGATGAGATTTTACAGAGAAAAGAGCAGGTGATCCCTTTTTATGAAAAATACCTGTAATTTTTTGGATTTTCATGTGGATGTGGCCTCTCTTAATCGCAGGGTGCTTGAAAATCCTGGACAAGTTGTCGCGCTGAGCGAGGAAAACTACCGCTATGGTGTGGCGCAAATTGCTGCCGCATTACAATCCGGGGAAGGACATTACTCAGTGGTACTTCTTGCTGGGCCATCGGCGTCTGGAAAAACAACAACCGCTTATAAGCTGCGGGAGCAGCTGAGAAAGCTTGGGACGGGCGCCCATGTGGTCTCCCTGGATAATTTTTATAAAAACCATGATTTTTATCCCAGACGGGAGGACGGCTCTATTGACTATGAGAGCGTCTATGCGCTGGATATTGACTGTTTACATGAATGTTTTCATGATCTCATTACGAAAAGGGAGGCGGATTTCCCTATTTTCGACTTTGAGAGGGTCTGTCGGAAAGAAGAGCGCCATCATGTTGTACTGGGGGAAAAGGATATCCTGATCGTGGAGGGAATCCATGCCCTCAATCCCATTTTGATGCCCCCAGCAGACAAAGAAAGCTTTTACCGGATTTATGCGAGTGTACATACCGATTATGCGCTGGATGGGAATATTCTGCTTTCCAAACAGGATATCCGGTTAATGAGACGTATGGTTCGGGATTTGAAATTCCGTGCAAGTCCGGTACAGGTCACTTTTGACATGTGGGATCAGGTATGCGAAGGGGAAAAGAATTACATCAGGCCATACCAGGGATTGGCAGACGCACAAATTGATACGCTCCATCTCTATGAACCCTGTGTGTTCCACCACTTTTTGCTCCCTCTGTGTGAACAGGAACTGGATGAAATCCACCGGAAAAAGTTGAATAGCCTGTGCAAGTCGCTGGAACTGATTGAGGACATTGGCGCAGAGAATATCCCTGGAGATTCGCTGCTCCGGGAGTTCATCGGAATATAAGGTTTTTCTTAAGATAGTTGAAAAAATACAGGCAACCCTTTATAATGAAAACAATGATACGGCTGATTGTGGCCGGGGAAAGAGAGGCGTAGCACAATGTCAATGATGGATGATATTTTGAATACTGCAAAAAGCGTCGCCAATATTACGGCAAAAAAAGCGGGAGAAACTGTTGAACTCTCCCGGTTGAAAATGGAAAGCATCAAAATGAATGCACAGATTGATAAAAAATACAATGAAATTGGCAACCTGGTCTATGATGCGGCAAAAAGCGGCGTCAGCCATGAAGATTCTATTGCGGAGTGTATCTCCGAAATAGATACCCTTGTTGCAAAGATAGGACAAATCAATGCACAAATCAATGAAGTACGGCGTACGGTTACCTGCCCGAACTGTCTGTACACCAATCCGGACGATGCGATCTACTGTGCAAAATGTGGAATTAAGCTGGACATGGATTCCAGGGAATTCTATGAGCAGGAAGAACGCCGGGAAGCCGCGGAGGCTGTGGACGAAGCGGAGGATGTTGTCGATACCAATGTCCCGGACAGCCAGGTGGATACAGAAAGTACTGAACAAGAGTAAAGAGAGTTTTAGCGGGGGCGGAACCTGATGGGGAAGCCTCCGTTTTTTCATTACTGCGATCGGCAATTCGACAATTGGGAAAGGATGGTTCGGATGAAATTATGGGAATACCGGGAGAGCGCCGACTATATTCAGAAAAGAGCGGGAATTGTAGGAGAAACCGCAGTTGTGTTGGGAAGCGGGTTTGGAA
Organism: Candidatus Pseudoruminococcus merdavium; assembly: GCA_904419745.1. GTDB lineage: Bacteria > Bacillota > Clostridia > Oscillospirales > Ruminococcaceae > Pseudoruminococcus_B > Pseudoruminococcus_B merdavium. The sequence continues at coordinate 61,354 of CAJFSS010000004.1, forward strand.
TTTTGTCGGATGAATTGGAAGACAGCCGGGATGCCGCCTGTACGGAAATACCTTATTCAGAAATCCCCCATTTTCCGGTGTCAACAAACCCTTCTCATGCGGGCAGGCTTCTGTTCAAACAGATCAATGGGAGGCAAATCCTGCTTCTCTCCGGACGGTTTCATTATTATGAGGGCTATTCCGCGGAACAGGTCGCTTACTATGTAAGGGTGCTCCATCTGCTGGGGATTAAGAACCTGGTGCTCACCAATGCCGCCGGAGGAATCGGCGAGCATTTACAGGTGGGGGATCTCGTTTTAATCCGGGATCATATCAAGTTATGCGCACAAAGCCCCGCGATTGGTTCCCATTTCCCAGCGTTTGGAGAACGTTTTTTTGATATGACGGATACTTACAGTACCCATCTCCGGGAAATTGCGAAAAACTGTGCGCGGCAGATGGGATATGATCTCAAAGAGGGAGTCTATGCCTTTATGGCCGGGCCGCAGTATGAGACTCCGGCTGAAATTCGGGCGTTAAAGATACTGGGCGCGGATTTGGTCGGGATGTCCACCGTTTTTGAAGCGATTGCGGCGCGCCAGTGCCGGATGAATCTGCTCGGGTTATCCTGCGTAACAAATCTTGCCGCGGGCATTGCCTCGGGGGAATTGGCCGATGGAGAAGTGATCGAACAGGCGTCCCAGATTGCAAATACGGCCAAGGAACTACTCACACGTATTTTATGCCATTTGAAACCGTAGTTGTCAAACAAGATGAGAGGAGGAACTGCTGTTGTTATTTTCCGATATCACGATTTTAGATGAACAGTTTTGCATGAAAAAACACCAATATGTCCTGACGGAAGGGGCATTGATTAAAAGCATTTCCCAGGTTCCCCCACAGGATTACACAGGGGAAGTCTATTCCGGAAAAAACAAGCTCCTGGTGACCGGTCTATATAATCTCCATACCCACGCGGCAATGACTCTGTTGCGTGGGTATGGAGAGGGGCTTCCACTCCAGAGATGGCTGACAGAACGGGTTTTCCCTTTTGAAGACCACATGACGGATGAGGATGCCTATTGGGGAGCCCTGCTGGGGTTTTCAGAAATGCTCCGTTGCGGAACCGTTTCGGCAAGTGATATGTACCTGTTTCCAGACGGTGTAGCCCGGGCGGCGGTGGACAGCGGGATTAAGCTCAATCTTGCGGCGCCGGGCGGACGTAAACGTATTCTGGCTTACCATGGAGCAGCGGATGGACGTCTTCGGTGCGATGCAAACCTGCACAGTGAATATACGACAACCGAGGAAGAAGCCAGGGAGGAAGTTGAGCTTGCGAAAGAGTACCATTTGGGATATCAGGTGCATCTTTCGGAGACAAAGTTGGAACATGAAGAGTGCAAAGTAAGACACCAAGGGATGACCCCGGCGCAGTATCTTGCCTCCTTAGGGGTATTTGATGTACCGGTTACCGCGGCGCATTGTGTTTGGCTGGATCAAGAGGATATCCGCTTGTTTGCAGAACGTGGAGCAACGATTGTCCACTGCCCGCAGAGCAACTTGAAACTTGGCAGTGGGATAGCCCCGATTGCCCGGTATCTGGAAGCAGGGATTTCGGTCGGGATTGGGACCGACGGTACTTCGAGCAACAACAACCTGGATTTACTTGAGGAAATGCAGGATGCAAGCTTACTGATGAAAGGGAGTACTGGGGACCCTGCACTGGGGACGGCAGCGGAAATCCTGCATATGGCCACGGCTGCGGGCGCAAAAGCCCAGCAGCGTGAACACTGTGGATGCCTGAAAGCGGGTAATCGGGCGGATTTGATGGTTGTGGATATGGATACTCCGGCCTTTACCCCGTTTTTAGACGCAGGAAATTCCCTGTTGTATGCTGCAAATTCCCGAGACGTCGTATTAACAATGGTTGATGGGAAAGTCGTCTTCCGGGACGGTGTGTTTCTTACCGTGGATATGCAGCGTGTTCTTTGGGAATGCCGGCAGCGGTTTGCAAGGATTACCGCAGGGCTTTGAACCTCTGCGCATAATTTGTCCCATGTTCTGAATAAAAATAGTGCTGGTACCCGATTCTGTTAATAAGTCGGATTTCTGTCGAAAAGACGAGATCAATCAATGGACTCCGGCAGGATACCGGAAAGAAAAGGCGGTGCGGCACATATGCGGCAAGACAGGGGTAAGAAAAAACAGAGTTTTTTGCATGGCGCAATGATTTTGGCAGCGGCAACTGTGGTGGTCAAACTGATAGGCGCCTTTTTCAAAATCCCTCTTTCTATCCTGATTGGTGGGGAGGGAATGGGATACTTTACAACGGCTTATGGACTGTATAACCCGATTGTAGCGCTTGCAGTGGCGGGACTTCCCGTGGCCGTTTCCAAGGTAGTGGCTGCAAATGCCGCAGCTAGAAGATATCGGGATGTCCGCCGCATTTTTTTCCTGTCCAAACTTTTTTTGGCGGCGGCCGGCCTTGTGGGAGTCGGGATTATGCTGCTGGGAAGCGGTCTGTTTGTGGATCTTTCCGGCAATCCTGGAGCTTGGTGGTCTGTCATCGCCATTTCCCCCGCCCTTTTCTTTAGCTGCTTGATGGCGGCTTATCGAGGCTATTATGAGGGGCTTCGTAATATGTACCCTACGGGAGCTTCCCAGGTTATTGAGGCCGTAGTGAAGCTTGTGCTCGGGCTGGGGCTAAGTTATGCGGCAATCCTGTATGGGAAGGACAGCTATCGGAATACAGGCAGAGTGTTTGGAATGTATGTTGCCGGGGAAACCGAAGCAAACCTGTTGATCGTACAGCTTGCAGCAGCTGCTGCTGTTACAGGCGTCATGCTCAGCACCTGTTTTGGGATGTTGTTTTTGATGGTGCGCCATAAGTTCATTGGCGATGGTATCACAAAAGAGGAACTTCATCATGCCCCACCCCCGCAGAGAAGAGGGGTTTTGCTCAGAGAACTAATTTCCATTGCAGTTCCCGTGTGCCTAGGTTCGCTCGTGACAAATCTGACTTCCATTGTTGACCTGTTTTCTGTGATGAACCGTCTTGGCACGGCAATTGCAGCCGCTCCCAAAGAAATCCTGTCCATGTATGAGGGGATGCTCCCTTCCAATTTAGATCTGGAGGGATTGCCGAACTATCTCTGGGGATGCTATCAGGGTCTTGCGGTGACCATTTTCAATGTGGTTCCTTCGGTAACCGTGACATTTGGTATTAGTGCCCTTCCGGCAGTTACAACGGCCTGGACACGCCGGAATAGACGGGAAACGCAGAGAAATATTGAATCTGTGCTCCGGATTACGGCCCTGGTAGCATTTCCGGCAGGACTTGGTCTTACGGCACTGTCGGGCCCGATTTTGAACCTGCTTTTTGGGGCTCGCCCGCAGGAGGTACTGGTTGCAGCTCCCCTGTTGAGGACAATGGGGATTGCAGTAATTTTTGTGGCAATTGCTTCCCCGGTTTACAGTATCCTTCAGGCGATAGGACGCGCCGATCTGCCAGTCAAATTTATGCTGGTCGGAGCAGGAATCAAACTTGCAGTCAATTTTTTTCTGGTCGCCGTCCCACAGGTAAATATTCAGGGGGCTCCGGTTGGTACAACTGGGTGTTATGCGTTTATTGTGGTGGCAAGCCTGATTAGTCTGAAGCGGCTGACAAAGATCGCCCTCCAGGTAGGAAACGTGTTTGTCAAACCTTTTTTGTGTGGGGGGATGTGTGCGCTTGCGGCCTGGGCAAGTTATGGATTGCTTGCGAGGATTGCGGGAGCAAGGCTTTCAACGGTCATCGCTGTGGCTTTAGGAGGGGGAATCTATCTGATTGCCCTGCTTGCTACCAAAACTTTGCAAAAAGATGATATTCTGATGCTTCCAAAAGGAGAAAAAATCGCAAAAGCCCTTGAAAAACGCGGGTTTATCGGTTAAAATAAGAGTAATTTCGCGATCGCCGTGAGGAGGAAGGGCTGTGGCAGTCGACTTTGAAAAGAAAGAACATTATCATATTCAGGATTTGTTGGAGATTGTGAAAGTCCTCCGTTCGGAGAATGGCTGTCCCTGGGATAGGGAACAGACGCATGAAAGCGTACGCCAGAACTTTATCGAAGAGGTCTATGAGGTCTGTGAGGCCATTGATAAATCCGATGACGAATTGATGAAAGAGGAACTCGGGGATGTGCTGTTCCAGGTGGTTTTCCATTCACAGATGTGTGAAGAAGAAGGAAAATTTACCTTTGACGATGTGGCGGACGGTATTTGCAAAAAGATGATTGTACGCCATCCGCATATATTTTCCGATGTGGTGGCCAATACTAGTGAGGACGTTCTGAAAAATTGGGATGCCATTAAGCAAAAGCAAAAGGGACAGAGCGCGGCGGATACGCTTGTCAGCGTGCCTTCTACTCTGCCGGCTCTGATGCGCAGCCAGAAAATCAGCCAGCGCGCCGCCCGTGCAAAATTTGGTTATACGGATAGCCTGCAGGCACTGTCTGATTTGGAAAGCGAGATTGCAGAATTAAAAGCTGCCATTCAGCAAGGAAACCCTGCAGATATTGAGGAAGAACTGGGGGACGTCCTGTTCTCCGCAGTCAATGTTACCCGGCACTGTAAAGTTGATGCGGAATATGCCCTGACGCTCAGCTGCGAAAAGTTTATCCGCCGGTTTACAAAAATGCAGGAAATTGTGCAGGAAAAGGGCGAGGAAATTGCCCAGTTGCCGATGGAAACCCTGAACGCCTACTGGAAACAGGTAAAAGCGGAAGAAAACAAATAGCTATAAAGCGCGAAAGACGGAAAATTCCTCTTATAACGCGTTATTTATAAATATAAGTGTAAAATAATGGAGGTTTCAAACCATGACCAAAACAGATCTGATCAATGCAGTTGCAGAAAAAGCAGAACTCACCAAAAAAGATGCTGATAAAGCAGTCGCAGCAGTGATTGATTCCATTACAGAAACCCTTGCAAAAGGCGAGAAGGTTCAGCTTGTTGGTTTCGGTACTTTTGAAATCAGAGAGCGTGCAGAAAGAACTGGAAGAAATCCGAGAACCAAAGAGGCAATGACAATTCCGGCATCTAAGGCTCCAGTATTTAAGGCTGGCAAAGCGTTCAAGGACGCTGTGAAATAAAAAGCGGACATTTTTTTGGGCAGAGAGGTTTTCTCTGCCCTCTTCTTTTCTCTGAAAACTATTATCAGGAATAGAGGCTATTGTGATAAGGAGAACTATTATGAGATTGGATAAATACTTAAAAATCACCCGTTTGATTAAACGCCGTACAATTGCAAATGAGGCGTGCGATGCGGGGCGCATCAGTGTCAATGGAAAGGTTGCCCGCGCATCTTATGATGTTAAAATTGGGGATATCATTGAAATCAATTTGGGACAGCGGCCGCTCAAGGTAAAAGTACTCAATGTATCTGAGTATGCTACCAAGGAAACCGCCTCCTCCCAATATGAAGTGATATCCTAAAGCCCTGTGAATGGAAAGTATATGTAGGATTCTTCGTCCTAATTTACCTTGTAAAAGAAAAAACCATGGGATTACCATAACTGTCAACTGACTGACCGGTAAAAAGTGCTCCGGTATCCGAAAAGGATATCGGAGCACTTTGGCTTCTGAAAAGAATTTTCGGTTTGCACGGTTATTCTTCCATGATAGAGTAGTACAGAGGAGGAATCTACATGAAGTGCGAACAACAGTCTCCCCCATATCTTTTTCCCGAATATTTGGGAAAGGATAGAAAATATGATTTTTTGGAAAATTGAGTATCAACAACCACCCGCTGTTATCAGATTCTGTAAACGGTGTAAAACAAAAACTGCCTATGTCAGTTCAGGACAGTTTCGCATCAATGCCAATGGAAAGGTACTGGATATCTGGTTGATTTATTGCTGCCGGGAATGCGGGCAAATCTGGAAACTGGAAGTGAAGTCCCGAGTATCCCTCAACAGCATACCCAAAGCATTGCTGAAACAATATATGGAGAACGATATCCGGCTGTCATTTTGTTGTGCAATGGATGTTGATTTGCTTGCACGGGCCGGGGTTGAAATAGGGAAAACTCAGTTTGAGGTTGTTGGGGAAGCCCTTGACTTCTCCAAGGAACATAAAATTACAATTACCAGTCAGTTTCCAGCCCCCGTCAGAGTCTCTTCTGTTTTGAGGAAAAAGTTGGGCTGGTCGTCAAAGGAATTCCAACAGGCGGTACGGGAAGGGCGTTTGATCGCCCAGGATGGCAGGAATTTAAGAACATGTAAAGTGGATAAAGAATTGGTCGTCTTATATCGTCCCTAATTGGGTTTTGCAAGAGGAAAGAGGCTCCTGCTTTGTAAGCGGAGCCTCTTTCCAGGTTGCACTCCAACTGTAGGATTCTGTCTCAAAATGAAGTTTACTAGGATGAGCGGGATCCTAATGGAACAATCCGTGTAGTCATCATAGGAGAACGGGCTTGGAGCGCTGACAAAATCAGCAGGATACAAAAAATTTGAGAGTAAAAAAATTAAAAATTTGTCTTGGGAATAAGATTTTACTCTCTGAGGGCTTGACGAAACCACTTAGAATGAATATGATAGAAAAAGACCGTTTTATTGAATACTTGCGCCTGTAACTCAGCTGGATAGAGTGCTTCCCTCCTAAGGAAGAAGCCGGGGGTTCAAATCCCTTCAGGCGCGCCAGCGGCAGGTTGCCGTTCCCAAGATACGCACCTCACATTTGTGGGGTGCCTTTTATTTTCCGCCGCGTTATAACCTGGTATCTTTTTTGTCTCGCAAACCAATCAGGCTGAACCTGTACGTACATTGCGCTCTAGGTCCGGCCTTTTCTTTTATCTCATCCTCGTGTTTCAAGCGGACATTTTTTGTGGCATAAACCCAGTCGGGAATCTCGACGTGCAAGTATGCGTCTGGGGTTTTTGTTTTATGTACGGTTTTACGGGGTATCCATTTTGTCAACGCATCCAACGTCGCCGCAAGCTCCATATCGCTTGTGGAGATTTTATCGCAATTGAACCCCGGCATAGCGGAGGGGTCAATTACAGTAATAAAAAAGTTCCCCAACCGAAAAAATCAGTTGAGGAACTTTTTTACATAAGATATTATTTTTTCTCAGAAACAGGTACGGGCTCGGATTCCTCAGAAAGTTCCTGTTCAGTTTCTTCTTTTTTGAAACTTTTACTCTGTGGAATTACAGAAACCCATTTGGTACGAAGAATCAAAATCGTTGTGACAACGGCCGCCATACAGTTCGAAAACAAGTTTCCCCAGAATACGGAATAGACGCCCAGAAAGCTTTCCGTACACAGGATAAATAAATACCGGAACAGCCAGATACGGAGAATCCCCGCGATCAATGGGATTTTTGTCCGGCCCAGTCCAATAAATGCGCCCTGTTGTACCATACAGATACCAAACCCAATCACGGCATACACATAAATACTCAACGCCTTATTGGCCATTTCCATAACCTGTGGATCCTTGGTGAAAAATACTGTAATGTACGGTGCCAATGGTACCATAATAGCAATCATGATCACAGCGGTAACAATACTGAGAATGGTTGCCGTAGTACAGGATTTTTTTGCTTTTTGGCTAAATCCGGCGCCTATGTTCATGCTCACCATGGTAGTAACAGCGGAGCCAAAGGCAGAAGGCAAGTTGAAACAGATCTGGCTGATACTGTTTGCAATACTCTGTCCGGTCAAAGCGACAGCACCGTATTCCCGTACTTCAAAGTTTATCAGCAAAAATCCCAAGCTGAGCATGACAGAGTTGAGCATTGACGGGACACCCAGGCGAATCAACTCTTTCAGAATTCCAAAATCAAAGCGAAATCCTTTCAAAGTTAACTGATCGTCCCCTTTATGTACAAAAAGGACATAGAACATCCAGCAGGCGACCAGGAAAGTTGCGCAGAAAGATGCGAGTACGCAACCAAAAACCTCCAATCGCAACCAGACAATAAAAATCAAGCTAAAGATGATTTTTAATACCAGCATGATTGCCATTGGGGTAAAGGTGGATTCCGGTTTTCCGGTAGCATTTTTAATGGCATTAAATATCGCGATCAAAAACTGGAATGGGAGGACCACCGCATATAATGCGATATATTTGGTGACATTATCGGTTAGAGTTGCATCCACGCTATTTCCAAGCGGAATGGATAAAATTGCAAGGATCGGCGCTAAGCACAGGCCAATACAAAACCCAAGGACAAAAATCTGTGTTGAAAGGTGACGGGCTCCTTTAAAGTCCCCCCGCCCGTTCATCTGTCCAATCATTGCCATCGTTGCAACGCCAAGTCCTTGGGAAAGTGCGACCATCAGGTTAATAACTGGCTGACAATACGCAACGGCGCCGGCGACATAGGTTCCCGCGACATTGTTAATAAAAAAGGAATCGCTAAGCGGCATGAGGCACTGTACCAAGCTGAGCATCAGGGTTGGCACGGACAAAAACAGCAACGTTTTCAGAGTGTTGCCGTTTAAAATCATATTACGGCGGTACTCGGTACTTTGGTTTAGAAAATTCAGCTTCATTTTACATAAACTCCAGCTTTCTCAAAAAATTTGGACAAAATTTGAGAGCGCTCTTTTGGCGCTCTCAAATTTATCACTTTTCACTGATAATAATGTAACACGGAAGTGGTCCTCTTGCAAGTATTCCGCAGGAAAAATCATCCGCTGGTTTTCTCCAATTCTGTAATAATATTCAAAAATGCCTTTCTATTTCTATTTAAAATACTATTATCCATTGTCAATTACCACAACCAAGGAGGATTATTTTCTATCAAAACAAAAACACCTGTTTTACCTACAAAAGAGAAAACATTTTTAAGCTTTACTTTGGTTTAAGAAGCTTTTATAATGAAAAAAAGGAGGAATATTCATGCAGGAAAAAATTTTGGTCACGATCGATTTTACTGAAGAGCAGAAAGAAATTTTGGAGCAGGCAGCTCCCAATGCCCAGTTTGAATATGTTCTTCCGAAGCAGGTTACGGAAAAGATGGTTCATGGGGCGGATATCATTGTAGGAAATCCCAAACCGGAGTTTTTAAAGGGCGCGCAGCATTTGAAGTTGCTTCAGCTCCAAAGCGCGGGGGCTAATCAGTACAGCAGGGACTGTATACCAGAGGGTTGCGTTTTTGCCTGTGCAACTGGAACCTATGGTCTTGCCATCAGCGAGTATATGGTGGCCTGCGTCTTGCAGATATTCAATCACCTGAACCAGTACCATGATAACCAAAAGACGGGCACATGGAAACGTGTAGGACATGCCAAGTCCATTTTTGGGTCCACAGCCCTGATCGTTGGACTGGGAGATATTGGGGGAGAATTTGCTAAACGTATTAAGGCGCTTGGTGGATATACCATTGGTGTGCGTAGGACGGATTTATCAAAACCTGAGTATCTGGATGAAATTCATCTCACGGACGAGCTGGATCGGTTGCTCCCTCGGGCGGATATTGTTGCACTGAGCTTGCCCTCCACTCCCCAAACTTATCATATAATCGACGCACAACGACTTTCCCTGATGAAAGAGGATGCAGTGCTTGTCAATGTCGGACGTGGCAATGCAATTGATACGGACGCGTTGTGCGAAACACTTAGCAGTGGAAAATTGCTTGGGGCGGCGTTGGATGTTACGGATCCAGAACCATTGCCGCCAGAGCATCCACTATGGTCAGCCAGAGGCGCCCACATTACCCCGCATATGTCCGGCGGAGGAACGCTTCCGGAAACGCAAAATCGGTTAGCTAGGCATTGCGCTTCCAATATCAAGGCGTTTTTGGAGGGAAAGCCTCTGAAAAGTGTCGTTGATTTGGAAACTGGATATCGTAAGCTAGATTCCTGATATAGCATTTCAGAAAGCCCCGGCAGAAGGCCGGGGCTTTTTTGTGTCAATACATGACAGAGTAAAAACAATAATTATTTATTGAAATACAATAAATAATTATTGAAATTCGAAAGTTAAAATGCTATTATAAAGTAAAAGGAGGTTTTCTCTATGTACCAGAAAAATTTGTCTTATTGGTTGAAAGCAGTCATTATCGGTGTTTTGGTTTGCCTGCTTGGGCTTTATGGCTTTTTCATCCCAATGTTGGGAAAGCGGTTGACTGTGCTTTATCCCGAATATTTGTCTTATTATTTTCCGTGGCTGGTTTTGATCAGCCTGACCGCCATTCCCTGCCTGGTCATTTTGGGTTTTGGGTGGAAAATTGCTCGGAATATAGGAATTGGGCAAGCTTTTTCCCACTCCAGTGCTTTAGGATGCAGGGCCATTGCCTATCTATGCTTTGGCGACACACTTTTTTTCTTTGCAGGTAATCTCTTGTTCCTTTTGTTGAACAAGAGCCACCCTGCGGTTTTGATCGCATCGTTTCTGCTTTTGTTTGTCGGCGTCTCCCTTGCGGTCGTTTTTATTACTATTGGGCGCCTGGTGGACGAAGCAGCACTGATTCAGGAAGAAAACCGTATGACAATTTGAGGAGCAGAAAATGATTGTTGTAAATTTGGATGTGATGTTGGCAAAGCGAAAAATGCGGGTGACAGAACTTTCGGAGCGGATCGGGATTACTATGGCAAACATCTCTATTTTAAAAAATGGGAAAGCAAAGGCAATTAAATTTGATACCCTGGAAAAAATCTGCCGTGTACTTGATTGCCAACCAGGAGACTTGCTGGAATGGCGAGATGATGGTAAACAAGGCGGAGATCCGGTTTCAGATTGAATACTTTCCTTTATTAAAAATTCCTTGTGCAGATGGATATAAAATGTTACAATATTGTTAACAAACAGGAAAGACGGTGATGATATGTCCCTTGCAGTGCTCCGTAAAATGTCCGCAGATTTACATCTTGTGTATGATCAGAAATCCGCAATGATGTATGGGAATTTTGGCGGATACTTTTTTGCCGTACAGGATAAATCGCCAGTACGCCAATACTTGATTTCTACTTGGGTAAAACCAACTGTTCCAGGAAGGACAACGCCTGATGTATTCTTGGCCTCCTACAGCAGCCAGAAAAATTTTACCGCTGGTTTTTATTATGGTCAAAATACACTGACCCTAGGGATAAAGGCGTCCGGTTCCTCCAAAAATATGTGTGCGATGATATACGACGCCCTGTCTGCAATTTCGGGTTTTCTTTCTCAGAATGGATATGTTGGATGCTGTGCTGACTGTGGATGTGAAAGCGGGACATCCCTGTGCCTTATCAACGATATTGCACTGAATGTATGTGATTCCTGCTACAACACCAGGACGGCAAATCTCACTTCCTTGAGGGAGCAGGAAAAAGCAAAGCCTGCAAAAATCCCACTGGGAATCCTTGGCGCCATTTTAGGTGCTGTCATTGGCGCGGTACTCTGGGTAGTGATCTATCATTTTGGGTATATCGCTGGAATTGCAGGGTTTGTAATGTCCTTCCTTGCACTGAAATTTTATGGGAAGTTCAGCGGAAAGATTGATTTGCCGGGGACAATCATCGCCACAGCGATTGCATTTGTAATGGTGTTTGTGGCACAGTATTTTGCCATGGGGTTGGAACTGTATTTGGTACTCAGCGAGTATTATATTATCACATTTCCCGAGGCACTTCAGGCAGTATTTCCATTTATGCAACAGGAACCGGAGATTGCAACGGCATTTGTTACAGACTTGGTTGTTGGCTATCTGTTGACTGCTGCGGCTTCTATCCCAAGTATTATTACCTATTACCGTACACAAAGCCGGCAATTTAAGGCAATCCGTCTTGCTCCCACCAGTATGCCCCAACAATCCGAAGCAATCAGATAAGCTATTGGAAAGCAAAAACTCCTCCCCGCTGTGTGGCAGGGAGGAGTTTTCACTTCTAGTAAGAATTTTAAGGCTCCATATCATTTTTTATCCGTCAGGAAAAGTTTCCACTGTTTAATGTACTGGATAAGTGCAAATAAAAAGAAAACCAGAAATAGGATACTGATAATTAGAAAAAATATTCCAGTACAGGAAGTGTTTTGGAACAAACGGTACCAATGGTTATCACCCATGGTGTACTGGGTATTATCCACAATAGAACGTGACAGAAAAGTATCTTGGTAAAAAGAAAGGTCGAAAATCTTTTCTGGAGGGATGAAATCGACAGGAACCTGTGTGTGATAAGGATTACACAACAACAATAGAAGAATTCCAACGATACAGAGAACAGGCTTTAAGACCGCGAAAATGATCCGCTTGACATCTTTCCTTAACATTTCCAGGAAATACCCTTCCTCTTTCTGGCCAATAAAAAAGCGGATATCCTTGCGGACACTGCGATATGCCAGGATAGCAAGCACTACACAGGGGATGAGTAAGACAATCATCAAAAACATGCTGAAATACTGTGTGCTGACGGGACCATATTCTGTAAAATCATATTTCCGATAATATTGGTATTTCCCACTGGCAATGGATTCAAATTTATAATAAAAAGTAGATGTCTCATCATTCGCCTGGTATGCAATGGCGTCCAGTGGTATCATATCTTGATCTGCATAACTGGTATAGGGGATAAAAATCCGCTGCAGTCCATCTGTAGTAATATCATTCCAGAACCCCTTGTGGGAATCATAGACGCCAATGACAGCATATTCACAGCCGTCGATGACAATTTTTTGGCCTACGGCACTGTAGGTGAGAAACCGTTCCAAGGCAAGCTCATCACTGATAATGGCATAGGGAAGGTTCTGCTGGATCATCTCCTTGGTAAAGGTACTTCCAGTAATCATGTCGAATTCATAGACGTCCATTACCGATTCGTTACACAGGACAACCTTTGCATCCTCTACAAAATCCACGGGTAAATCCACTTCCCGATAACCTGCAATGTTGTCGTATTGTAACACGTTTTCATAGACGGAAAGGTCATAGAAAGAGATTCCAGCTCCCTCAGTTCCTCCTTCGCCCATGCTCTGGGCATTTTGTGCGGAAATCAATCTGCGGTGTTCTATCATATTGGGGAGATTGTTTTTGGCAAAACTCTGCGTGTAAATGAATCCCCATAAAATCCATCCCAATAGAATGGCAAACAAAAGCAAAGTAATGCCCCATCTTCTTCGGTGCTGTAGAATTGTCATTTCAGCCTCACCTGCATTCCATCTTCCAGAGTCCTGGTTGTGGAGAGGATCACCTCATCTCCATCTTGGAAATCAGCTATAATTGAGTATTCCAAAGGGGTCGCTTGGGAATATTCGGTTACTTCCAGACGTTTGACATAGTATTTGTGTTTTTCTGAATCCATCCGGAGTACATAGACATAGTTGCCATTATCCTGATGTAAGACGACTTTGGGTACCACATTCAGGTTGGACGACTCCGGGGTACTTACTGTAACAGTGACACGGGTAGTGATCTGCAAAATTTTATCCTCTGGAATCCGTGCGCGGAAAACATAGACCCCGGTCTCTTGGTCCACTTTTCGGTCAATAAGGGTAGCAGTAAAGGTATCTGTTCCAGTTGTTGCAGTAATTGTCGCTGCATCGGTAAAACGGGTTCCTTCTACAATACTGGTACTCCATTCCAGAATCATCGGGCTACCGAGAACACCGTAAACATAAGCCACTTCGCCCTGGACCATGTTTCCGCTGAGGGTGATATTGTCAGTTACAACCATTCCTCCGGCGGGTGCTAAAAATTGACCTTCCTCATTGATATACTGGAATGCCTCTGTAAATTCCTTTTCCAAGGTGTTATATTTTATCTGTGCCACTTCAATTTGCTGCGTGTAAATGGAAGTATCCACTTTCTGCCGTTCTAGAGATTTTGTGTTTATTTTTAAAGATTCACTTGCTGGATCAGTGGGATCAAGCGCAGCATTTGATTTGTTGGCAGCAGCAATTTGGTCGTCAATATCTGCATTCGTGTCCTGGGCTTTTTTTAGACTACTCTGTAGCTGACTGATGGAATTTCGAGCTTCCATCAACTGGACTTCGTAATCAGTGCGGACTTGATCCACAGTGGTTTTGTCGAGCTGTGCGACAGGCTCCCCTTCCTTGATTCCTACTCCGTATTGGAGGTAACTTTCCAAAACGGGGGCGGTCACGGGAGCATAGACAGTTACCGGGTTTTCATAACTTGGGGTTGTCATAGCCGTGCTGCTTGTTGTAACTTTTTGATTGTTGACAGGATATGTAGTGACTTCAGGTAGCATTGCGTTTTCGATAGAACCAGAGAAAAAAGTCAGTACTAACACAACGATAATAAATACTGTCCCCAATCGTACCGCAACCAATCGGACTCCCTGCAATTTTTTTTGATTCATATTCACTCCTCCTATTCCCCGCTAAAAGGTCAGACCTTGTACTAAATCATCTTCAAACAGCAAATAAATGACAATTGCTGGAATCAAGAAAATGACGCTGAATCCAAATGCAATTCCTGCGTCAAATTCACTGACTTTGGAAAGCATTACAGACATTGGCATCTTCGCTTCGTCCTTTAACATGACCAAAGGCTGCTCAATCATGTTCCAGTTGTCAATAAAAGAGAGAATAACAAGGGTTCCAATACCGGCTTTGGATTGCGGAACAATGATCGATAGAAAAATTCTGAACGGACTTGCTCCGTCAATTTCAGCGGCTTCACAGCAGGTATCTGGAATATAACGCATATACTGCCTGAGCAGGCAGATGCCAAAAGCGGAAAACATCCCGGGCAGGATGACGGATAGATTATTTCCAATGAGCCCTAGCTTATCAAGTACAATATAGTTGGAAACCATGGTTGCCTGGGGAGGAAGGACCAAGAGGACAATAAATACAAAAAAGATTTTGTCCCTTCCTGGAAATTCGAATTTGGCAAATCCATATGCACCCAAAGTACAGATTACCACTTGCCCCAAAACAATCGGCACTGTCAAAATTACAGAGTTCCAAAATTTTTGAAGATATTCGCTGGAACGAAACAGAGAAAAATAGTATTGGTCCAGAGTGATTTTATCCGGGATTAAGTGAAGGTAGGCAAATCCTTCTTCCGGGTAGGCAAGCTGAATTTCGTTTGTGGACATGAAGGAGTTAACAATTATGTAGACAATGGGAAATAGCATGACAATTGTAATGCCGATAAGAAATACAAATTTCAACAGGGAAACGATTGTCTTTTTTTTCATTTTGCTTCCCCTCCCTAACCAAGTTCAGTAGACTTTTTTTCCAAGCGGAAGACAAAGAACATAATGACAGAGAAAATCAGGCTTAGAATGACAGCCGCAGTACATAATCTGCTATAATTGAGGTTTTCAAAATTGTTGTTCATGAAGTGCTGGACAAAGTAGATATTGTCGTTTGGGTAGCCGCCGGACATTTGGTAAATTTCCCGAAATATTTTTAAGGAATTAATGATGGACATCAGTAATACAAAAAAAGTAGTCGGTTTGAGCAGCGGCAGGGTAATTTGGAAAAAGGTTCTAATTTTAGATGCCCCGTCGAGTTGCGCAGCTTCCCGGTATTCGGGAGGGATGGCGTTGAGCCCAGTCATAAACAGGATGACATTGTAGCCGAGGTTTTTCCAGATAAAGATAATGACTATAATATAGATCGAGTAGGAACTGTTGAGGAAAGAAATCGGTTCAATACCAAATTTGTTGAGAAAACCGTTGATAATGCCATCATCATTTAAAAATAGCTGCCACACCATGACCACGGATGCACCGGGGATAATCATTGGGTAAAGCATAGCACTGCGGAAAAATGTCATTTTACTGACCCCGGTGTTGAGCAAGGTTGCGAGAAACAACGAAATAATTATCAACAGCGGAATGCCCATGATGCTGAATAAGGCCGTGTTTTTCAATGACAACAGGAAAGCACCGTTTTGTGAGAGCAGTTGGATATAATTGTCAAACCCTACAAAGGTAAGCTGTCCCACGCCCTGTGTAAAACTGTACACAAAACTAATTAGCATGGGTATGACATAGAGTACAAACGCCCCCAACAGACAGGGAAGTACAAACAGGAGTGCTGTAATGGTTTTCCTTGTCTTGCGCTTTATAATCCGCTTGGCTGCCATAAAAATACCTCCTCACACGACATAGTTAACCCCTATAAGCAGATGCCTCAGGTACTTAATTGATTCAGCGTTCCATTAAAAATAGGGTGGACTTTGTGTCTAAGCGATTATAAAAATCCTGCTCCGAAATCAGCCCTTCCCTATAATCCTCTAACATGGGGACAAAGATTTTTTCAATAAAGCGAGTATCCATTAAAAGCCCGCAGGAAGTAGTGTTTGCTACAATTTCCGTATAGTCTTCAAGAAGGCCGGCCATGCGGCTGTCTTGTAACAGGATTGTCTTTTTTGCATTTTCAAACATTTGCTCCTGCGCGCGAATGTGGACAGGGAGTCCGCCGAGGTTGCAATTCAAATTGGCAAAATAATCTCCGCGCTGATACTCTTCACTCAATAGGAATTCTGCCACAGAAAAAGCTTCTTGTGGATTTTTGCACTTTTTATTTATGGCAAATAGGCAGTTGGCATAGGAGCGATATGTATTGGAGCCGGCGTCCTTAATAGAAAAGAACCGAGCTTCTTGCCCGTTGTTATATCTGGAGGAGCGCGTTAAAAGTGCTGCTGTCATGGCGTTTCCGTCAAATGATTGGTTAAACAAAATATTTTTTTGGTAGTCCATTTGCTGCTGAAGATATTCCTGAAGCTCTTTATCCAGAATTTCGTTGGATATTCCCAGGGATGTTTCCTGCTTGTTTTCAGGGTGGTCTGCGGTATACTCCAGATAGGAATGGAGTTCTTTTGGAAAGTCTGGCGATAAAAAGTTCGCCCGTTTTTCCATTTCATCTAAATATTTGGACGAAACCATCCTGTGGAAAATAAGGGAATCACTGGAAAAAAGAAAAGCAGGTTTTCCGGGAAAAGCCTTGAAAAGTAATTTTTCGTTTTCCTCCCAGTTATCATACCGGAGATCGATGTCATCTTTTTGAATTCCATATTCTTCAAGCTGCTGTGTAGTAATGGTGAACATGTTGATTTCATAAGATATGGGTAAAAAAAGCCGCTTTTCTCCTTTTATTCCCGTGTCCATAACCATGGATTGGTAATCTTCCAGGTTTATGGTACTTTGTTCTATCAGAGGGTTTAGGTCCAGAAAGAAGTCGGTGTTTAACAGGGAATAGAAAATTCCTATATAATCAGTTGAAAAAATGTAGATATCTGCGGTCTGTTGTGTGAGCAATTCTAAATACTGCTGTTCGTTTGCGTCTTGCGTTTCCTCCAGAATTGGTGTTTCTAAAATTGTAATCTGGTTGGATGTAGGAGAAAAATAGTTGTAATCCGCAATAACAGAAGAACTGTCTCCCCCAAAGCAGCGGATTGTAATGCCGTTCTCAGCA
Organism: Candidatus Pseudoruminococcus merdavium; assembly: GCA_904419745.1. GTDB lineage: Bacteria > Bacillota > Clostridia > Oscillospirales > Ruminococcaceae > Pseudoruminococcus_B > Pseudoruminococcus_B merdavium. Next base: position 78,687 of record CAJFSS010000004.1, read on the forward strand.
CTGGTATTGGAAGAAGTCTGGACTTGTTCACCGCAGCCCACTAATGATACAAGCAGGACAAACATAAGGAGGAATGCTGCAAGAGGTTTCTTCATTGTAAACTCCATTTCCAAGATGTTTAGGTATTTATTATGTAAAACAAATACATATACAAATTATTTTAATCAAATTTTACATCAAAGACCATAAAAAATCAACCAAATTTAAAACTTTTTTCCAATTCTTTCTAAAAGTCTACTAAATTTGTCAAGGCAGTTGATTCCCGACAGATTTGTACAGAGTATACCATTCTGCTCTGGAAAGGTGGATACTGGTTGCCTGGCACAGCTGTTTGAGGTGTTCCGGATCCGTTGTGCCGACAACAGCTTGTATCCGAGTGGGATACCGCAGAATCCAGGCGACTGCTATCGCGCCTTCGCTCACTCCCTTTGCATCTGCCATCTGTTTAAGTTGCTGTTGAAGCTGAGGAAACTTTGGGCTATTGAACAGATTGCCTTCAAACATCCCGTATTGCAACGGTGACCAAGCCTGTATGGTCATATCATGCAGCCTGCAATATTCCAAAATGCCGCCATCCCGGTCTACAGCCGCTTCATTTTTCATGTTGGCGTTGACTGACGTATCCAACATGGGAGTATGGCCGAGCCCAAACTGAACCTGATTGATTATCAGATTTTGATGAAGGTAGCGGGACAGTAAGTGGATGGTATATGGGTTTTGGTTGCTCACGCCAAAGTACCGTACTTTTCCTGAGGATTTGAGGATGTCAAATGCAAAGGAGACTTCTTCAGGTTCCATCAGCAAATCCGGACGGTGCAACAACAGGATATCCAGGTAATCGGTTTTCAGCCGTTTGAGAATACCGTCTACTGAAGAAAGAATATGTTCCTTGGAAAAATCATAATACCCATTGGCAATGCCACACTTGGATTGAAGGATAACTTTTTCCCTCATGCCGGGATGGTTCTGCAAAACGGAAGAAAAAATTTCCTCTGATTTTCCCCCACCATAGATGTCCGCGTGGTCAAAAGAATTGATCCCCTGTTCCAGTGCTGTCCCAATGAGGGTATCCGCCTGCTTTTCATTCAGGGAAGACAAACGCATACAGCCGAGCGCAATCCGCGAGGCTTTTAATTCCGTATTATAGATTTGTGTGTATTTCATAAAAACCTCCAATGATTAGAATACTATTTATCAATTATATCATTGCAAAAAACAATCCGCAATGGTGTTATCTGTGGGTTTTCCATATAAGATTTCGTATAAATTGATTGCCGCTGATTTACAAATCTCCAAAATATATAGTATAATATAGCCATAACAACCGGTACTGCAGTGGCAGTGCGGGAGGAAACTGCAAAGGGGACGAGAAAATTGGGCTATAAAGAAGAGTTTATTCAATTTATGGTGCGCTCCGGTGTTTTGACATTTGGGGATTTTACAACAAAAAGCGGACGGAAAACCCCATATTTTGTCAATACAGGGAACTATAAGACCGGGGAACAGGCAGCAAGGCTTGGTGAATTCTATGCACAATGTGTGATGGAAAATATCCACGGAGACATAGATGCGCTGTTTGGGCCGGCATACAAGGGAATTCCCCTGTCTGTGGCAACAGCCATCGCACTGAGCAACCATCATGGAAAAAATGTGAACTACTGCTTTAACCGGAAAGAAGTCAAAGATCACGGAGAAGGCGGAACCATGGTTGGCTACCGGCTTAAGGATGGGGACAAAGTCCTGATTATAGAGGACGTTATTACTTCCGGGGCGTCCTTGCGCGAATGTATGCCCATTCTTAAAGCGGCGGCGAACATTGAGTTGCTTGGCTTGATTGTATCTGTTGACCGGATGGAGCGCGGGACGGGAGATAAAACCGCGATCCAGGAAGCTTATGATACCTATGGAATTAAGACCTATCCAATTGTTACGGTGAGAGAAGTAATTGATACCCTTCACAACACCCCAATTGATGGGAAAGTCTATATTGATGATGAGATGAAGGCAAAAATGGAAGCCTATCTCGACCAGTACTGCGTCAAGTAATTTTTTAAAATTTTGCAGAAAAAATCCCTCCCAGGATTTCCTGGGAGGGATTTTTTTAAGGCTAGAATCTTGGCCCGTTGTTTGGGGTTGTCCGTATCAGGCACCTCATGGAATTCTTTCCACCATAATTCCTGGAAAACAGGGAAAACCCGAGGAAAGGGAATCACAGCCTGGTTTCCAGATATCCGGACAAGCCGTTTTGGTTTTCAGTTTGTCCGTGCGGCAAAGAGTCTTGTATCCAACTTGAACTTTTTCAGAACAAAATACAAAAACAGGCCGATTCCCATGCAGGGAATCACCTGACCGGCGGATACGCTCAGGAAATTAATGCCGTAAAGGGAAAAATTAAATGGATTGGACTCAAAAAAAGTCAGTTCCGCACCGACAATAATACCGTTGACCAGTACAGGGGGTACGGTGGAGAGTACAGGAAACCCCTTGATTTTCACATTTCTAAGGGCATAAGCGAGCAATGCTGCAATCAAGGTAGCCGCCGAACCGAAAAAAATATCGATAAACCCGGCAGGATTAAGTCCTGTGGCAAGCCCAATGGCATTAGAGAGCATGCAGCCCACAGTTAATCCCCAAATGGCATTGGGCGTAAAGACCGCCAGAATGGAGAGAGCCTCTGAAAAGCGGATTTGCACAATTCCAAAGCCCAGGGGCGCCAGACAGAGCGTCAGCGCCGCATAGAGCGCGGCAATCAGTGCACAGCTCACCAGGGAGTGTACTTTCGTGTGTTTCATATTGAACTGTCCTTTCGTAGTGTAGTTTTAGGTCAGGAGGTTGCGACTGACCGCACGCAAATGCGTACATATATCATCTCCCCAGTAGCCAGGGAGGACATACCAGAATTAGCCCACCAGGATTTTTCCGTCCGGGACAACAATGTCTTTGGAAGGTTTCCCGCGCATAGCAAGAGCAAGCGCAAGTGAAACAGGCCCTACACGCCCGATAAACATGGTGAGGATAAGGGCTATCTTGGAGGGGATATTGGCGACCCCGGTTACACCCGCGCTAATGCCGACGGTGCCAAAGGCAGAGACGGATTCAAACAAGGCGTTAATTCCTGTTACTTCCGCATGATCTGGATTGGTAAAATAGATGGTAACGGAAGAAATGCATACCACCAATAGAGCAATGGAAACAACGGCAAGCGCTTTGTATACAACGCCTTTTTCCACTCTCCGTTTGAGAACAATGGTATCCTCTTTTCCGCGGATTACAGATACAACGGTCATGACAATAACAGCAAATGTGGTCACCTTTACGCCGCCTGCTGTTGAACCAGGAGCCGCGCCAATAAACATCAGGACAATACTGCCGAGTTTTGTCATTCCATGAAGGGAGTTGACATCTACGGAGTTAAATCCAGCGGTTCTCAGTGTGACAGATTGGAAAAATGCGGCGGAGAACCGATCGGCAATGGGAAGGCCGCCCAAAGTATTGGGATTATTCCATTCCAAGATCAGGAACAGAATCATGCCGGAAAGGATCAGGGTAGCTGTCATGATTAGTACGATTTTAGTGTGGAGTAACAGAATCTTTTTCTTCCGGTAGGTGTAAATGTCCTGCCAGACTGCAAAGCCCAAACCGCCGATGATAATTAAAAAGGAAATTGTAAAAATCACCACGGGATTGCCATTGTAATTACACAGACTAATATATTCCCCTTCCATGCCCAGCAAATCAAATCCCGCATTGCAAAAAGCGGAAATTGACATAAATACTGACATGAAGATTCCCTCCGCCCCATATTTTGGAACAAAGGTGGTACACAGGAGCACGGCACCGCAAAATTCCATGACAAGTGAAAACAATACCACTGCTTTCACCAGATGTGTCACATCGAAAAAAGAGGTGGAGTTCAGAGATTCCTGTGCAAGCTGCATATTGCGAAGACCCAATTTGCGGCCAATCGCCACATTGAAAAAGGTAACAAGGGTGATTAATCCGAGCCCTCCGATTTGAATGAGCAGCATAATGACAACTTTTCCAAATACCGACCATTTGAGATAGGTATCAAAGACGATAAGTCCGGTCACACAGGTGGCACTGGTGGCAGTAAACAGGCAGTCCAGGAAGTTCGTCGGCAACCCGTCATTGGAACTGATCGGGAGCATTAAAAGGAGTGTCCCCGCCAAAATGACCAAGGCAAAACTGATTGCAATTAATCGCATTGGCAGGGAAGGAGAATTCCGTTTACTCTGTGTTTTTAGGGGCATGGTTATTGCAGCTTCCTCTCTATGGTAATTACAATTAAAATTTCTATCAAGACCCCATTATAACAACCTTTGTACCGCTTTGCAACCACTGTTTTTTACCTGTTCCAGAAACATGTATGGACCTTGTTTTCAGGGGCAATTTCCACGTCTTTTTTGAGTGAAATTAACACAGGGATTTTACATTCCAATGGATTTTTTCCAAGAAAAAAGAACTTATGGATGGATTGTAAATCGGAAAGAAAAGATATATAAAATTTCTGCTACTCCCCACTGGTACAGATTGTGGGAAAACGCGGGGGTATCCCTCGGAAGGGAGTATGATGGCTCACTCCATTATAATTGTGAACCTTGATATCAGGCAAATTGGGGCATTTTGTTTATGTTTTTTCTTTTGTCTGCCTTTCATTTTCCAGGGAAATCCAGTCAGTTACCGCCCTTTTCCCGTTCCCAAAATGGAGACGGAGAAAATTTTACATAGCCCTCTGTGCCATAAAACCGTACTGGATAAGCGGGCGGGGACCCCCTCTGCTGTCAATTTAAAGAGTTGCATAGAATGAAGGCTTGTCATATGATACAATGAAAATATACATAATAGCAACTTGAATGGATGGAGGAATGGATTCGATGGAATACGAAATACTGCGTTTAGCGGATAGGCCAGAACTGATAAAAGAAGCTGCACAGTGGTTTCATGAAAAATGGGGAATTCCTGTAGAAGAATACGCACAGAGCATGAGGGAATGTCTCACGGGAAAAATGGCTGTCCCTCAGTGGTATGTAGCAGTGGAAGGAAAGCGAATTATAGGCGGGATGGGTGTTATAGAAAATGATTTTCATGACAGAAAGGATCTCAGACCCAATATTTGCGCGGTTTATACGGAGGAGGACAGGCGTTGTCGAGGAGTGGCAGGCGCTCTGTTACATTATGTCTGTGAGGATATGAAGGAAAGAGGAATTGATACTTTATACCTTATTACCGATCATACGTCCTTTTACGAACGATATGGATGGGAATTTCTCTGTATGGTACAGGGGGATGGAGAACCTGAATTGATGAGAATGTATATTCATAAGGCATAATCTCCCTTGGACTTCATATTGATGGCCACAGAAAAAGGGTGGATGCTGAATTTTTGTGGTCTTGTTGGCTTGGTTCATGAATTGACAAACGGACGACAGTATTCACTGCCGTCCGTTTTACAGTTTTTTGCTCCAAACTCCAGTTGGGGGATCTTCTATCGGTCTGGAAAAAGATCGTGAATCCCCTGGCAAAAAAGTGCGGCTCCATCGCCAGGAGCCGCACGGTTTTTTTACGGTAAAATAAAAAATCAGCGTACCCGTTTGCCGTCGACAAAGACGGCCTCTGGAACTGCATAGACGGAAAGAGGATCGCCATCATAAATGGTCAGGTCCGCATCCTTGCCAACCTTGATGGAACCGACGCGGTCGTCCACACACGCAATTTTTGCAGCGTTTATGGTGATGCATTCCAGCGCCTTCATGTAATCGAGCCCCTCCTTGACGGCAATTCCCGCACACAGGGGCAGATAGTGGATGGGGATGACAGGATGATCTGTACAAATAGCGGTCAGGCAGCCTGCCTGGGTAAGGATTGCCGGATTTTTGGGAGACAGATTCGTACACTCCGGTTTGGAACGATTGGAAAGGTAGGGACCGGTAATAACCGGGACATTTGCCTTTGCCAAAGTATCCGCAATCAGATAACCTTCTGTACCATGCACAATGACCTGATCCAGATTGAATTCCTTTCCAATTCGGATGGCCGTCATGATATCGTCGGATCTATGGCAGTGGAAATGGGCGCGGACTTCTCGTTTGAGCACCGGGATCAATGCTTCGCACTTTGCGTCGTAAGCAGGTCCCTTTTCCCCTTTCTTTTCAGCATTCTCTTTCTCGATCATATAGCGGCGGGCTTTTTCCAACTGCTCGCGGATGACAGAGGCAGAACCCATACGGGTCATGGGAGTCTGTTTTCTACCGTTATAGCATCTCTTCGGGTTTTCACCAAGTGCAAATTTCATGGAATTAAAGGTATGGATAGCCTTTTGCTCCACATCGTCACTAGTTCCCATTTTAATGGTCATCATCTGGCCGCCAATGGGGTTTGCACTGCCCGGCGTGGTCAAAACAGTGGTAACGCCGCCATAGAGCGCATCATCGCATGCGCGATCCAGAGAATAGTAGGAGTCCAGCGCACGAACGGTTGGGGTGGTCGGATCGGTAATTTCATTGCCGTCATTGCCTTCAAAATTGAGTCCTTCGTCTTCTACACCGACATGGCAATGGGCTTCCACAAATCCAGGGAATACATTTTTCCCGGCAACGTCGATAACCTCTTCCTCTTTGAGATCCGGCATGTCCGCCATAGGGCCAACAGCGGCAATTTTTCCATCCTGTACATGGATGAATCCGTTTTCGATTACGCCGCATGCTTCCATGGTGTATATCTTTGCATTGGTAATCAGCATAATACAAACAACCTTTCTTTCCATACATTGTATTTTCCCAGACAAAGGGATTCATACGGCTTTTATTATATACCATACTAAAGTGCAGGGCAATTGCCGGATTGCTTAAAAAATGGGAGAAAGTTTTGGAAGTGGGCAGATTGGCGCAAATTGTATTAATAAAAGAATTTGCGTGGATACGCTTTAAATAAGCAGAACGCAAATAGATTTTTTATAGAAAAATAGAGACTTTTCTTAAAATTGTCTGTAATAATAATTGAAAACAGTTTTGTGTCCCGTTCTTATTCACGATGCATGATGGAATCAGAAATGCCATCCGTACACTGAACAGAACCATCTTCGAGGACAAAGACAGCTTCAAATCCACCTTGCTGATGGTAAAATTCTATCCCCTGCTCCATGCCCATCAAAAACAGGGCTGTCGAATAGGCGTCCGCCTGTGTGGAGGATTCACAGATAATGGTCACACTGCGCACCCCAGAATTCCCCGGATATCCAGTCTTAGGATCAAAGATATGGTGATACCGGATACCATCCTGCTCAAAATAGCGTTCGTAGTCCCCGGATGTCACTGCGGAACAGTTGCTTAGCGAAAGAGTTGCAATAATATCTTGTTTGTCATCCGGGTCCTGGATTCCAATGTTCCAGGGCTGTCCATTTGGCGCACTTCCCAATACATAGACATTGCCACCCAAAGATAAAACAGCATGTTCAATTCCGTATTCTCTTAGGATTTGGACAGCCCGATCGGCAGCGTACCCTTTGGCAATTCCTCCAAGATCCACTGTGGCGCCGTCTTTTAATTGGGCTTGTCCTCGGGAGAGCACCAGATTTTCGTATCCTACTTTTCTTAGTGCCTGAGACAACTCTGCCCCGGGCGGGACCCGCTCCCTTTCACTGCCAATCGCCCACAGTTCGCTGACGGCATTAATGGTTGGGTCAAATTTCCCACTGGTTTGTTTTGCATATGTGCGGGCAAGAGAAAGTAGATCTTCTGTCTCCGGTTCTATGGGGATCATAGCTCCCTGCGCGTGGTTGAGACGGAAAATGTCGCTTTTGGGATCATTTTTATCCAACAATGTGTCAAGCCGCTGGATTTCCGTAACACAGGCGTCCGCAGCCTGTTCTGCATTGTTCCCATAAACGAGTACGGACATATATGTGTCCATTGCAAAAAAGTCCTTCTGGTAGGGGACAGAGGACAGCTGGCATCCGCTAATAAGCAGAAGGATTATGCAGGCTGTTAAAAATAGATAACGTCTTGTTTTTTTCATATTTCTTCCGGTTTCTCCATGGTATTTCATATTCTATTGGATATCATATCATAAGAGAAGAACAAATGTCTTGGGAAAAAGGGTAAGAGTTGGAAAAATGGTGAATTTTTTGTTAGCAGGAAAAAGAAGTAGACATAATAATTGATCATTTTACCTTTTTCGTTTATAATCAAAGAAATACTACAGGGAGGTGGATGTTAGTAAAGGAGGGACTGCCTAATTTTCTATGATGGAAATAGAACATCGTTCATCCCAATATGGAACGTTTTGCTTTAGGAATAGAGAAATATTCGTCTGGGAACTCGTCCGGATATTGTATACACGAAACAAACGTGATTGTCTCAGATAGGCAGTTGCGGGGACGGGAGCCCATGTGATTTGCAAGAAAATTTATAAACAAATATTGGATAGCCGCCTATACATTCGATTTTTTGGAGAGAAAATGTATAGGAGTTTGATAAGAACAAGTTGAGTTGAAGGGCCTGTCTATTTTTGCTATAATGGACAGGCTGGAAAGTACATGAGTTAATTAGAAAGAAGGGACTTTCTTGAGAAAATCGAAAATTCCATCCCCGCAGGGGGGCCAGAAAAACAAGGCGCGCGTTGGTAATATTATCATTGCCTGTGTGGTCTGTGTTTTTGCAGTCGGTCTGCTGGGGTTCTCCTATATCCTATGGACAGTGGGAAAGGTAAATTATAATCCAATTACCCAAAATCCTTCGGATGTGGGTGCAAACGTGGCAATCAGCGATAACAACATCACCAATATTGCGCTATTTGGTGTGGATTCTAGAAATGGGGAAGCTGCCCGATCCGACGCCATTATGATTTTGTCCGTGGACAATAGGCATAAAAAAATCAAGCTTGCTTCTATTTTGAGGGACAGTTATGTGGAAGTCCCTGGAAACGGAATGACAAAAATCAACCACGCCTATGCCTATGGCGGTCCGGAGCTTGCCATCCGGACCATCAATGAGAATTTTGGTCTGGATATTATGGATTATGTCACGGTCAACTTTGATCAGCTTGCAGAGGTTATTGATGCTATCGGTGGGATTGATATTGAGCTGAGCGAAGCGGAACGGGAAAATGCAAACAAAAATATTTCCAGCTATGCTGCAGAAGCTGCGCAAAACGGAAAAGAAATCCCATTGGATTATATTGATGGATCCGGTCTGCAGCATCTGAGCGGGGTTCAAGCGGTTGCCTACGCCCGCATCCGGTATGTGGGCAATGGAGATTATGAACGGACCGACCGTCAACGCCGTGTTCTGGAACAGATGTTTAATAAGGTTATGGAAATGAACGTGGTGTCTTATCCTGGGCTTGTCAATAAGCTGCTCCCGTTGGTGGAGACATCGCTGGACAGCGGAGAAATTATTTCCCTTGGTCTCAAAGCACTTGCCAACGGAAAGCCTGTTTTTGAGCAAACGCGTTTCCCATTAAATGAGGACTTTGGAAACGGTGGTGCTGGAACCATGATCAATGGCACCTGGTATATGATATTTGACATTGAAGCAACCGCGGAAAAAATCCAAGCATTTATTTATGATGACGTCCATCCAAATGATGGGACGGCAGCGGCAGAAACCAGCTCCAATTCTGGGAACGGGGATATCGAAGACACGGGAGAATAGCGGACGATCTGGATTGATTGTAAGAGGAAACGGACAGGGATTTCTGTCCGTTTTTCTATTTCCCTTTTTTTGATTTGCGAAAAGGATTTGTTCATAAAACACCTGTTTCTTTCACAAAAATCTTGTGCTATACTCATGTTACGACAAGATTGGAAAGGAGGGGCTGACATGAATATGGGCGATCCTAGGCAGAAAAAACACTCTGAATCGGATTTTTATCAAAAAGCTTATGAATCAGGATATAATTTTGTCAACGGAATGGGTTTTTGGTCCGTTGATCCAAAGGAAGCCCAGCGCCGCAGGATTATGGCTACCTCGGGGCATTTGGCCCTTTGTATGTTGTTGTATGTATTCCTGCGCGGATATGCGGCAACCCCTTCCCTGCAGATCATACAGCGGTATTTTCGGGCAGAGCTCCCGCAAAATGCTCAGATGTTTTATCAGTTTACAGTGATGGTATCGGACATCCTGTGCCTGATGGTACCCTGTTTGCTGTATTTGGCATTGGATCACATTCCGAAACGGGCAGTGTTCCCACACCGGCATGTAGCCCCCTATAAAATCGTCTGCTCGGTTTCTATGGTTTTGTCGGTATCTGTGGTAGTAATGCTCTGTTCGCAGCTTTCTTCCATTTTAATCTCATGGTTCCATATTGTTCCCATTGGAATCCAAGAAGTAATTCCCTCCAATCCGGGTGCGATGGCTGTTTATGTTATCCATAATACGATTATCCTTGCTTTTTTTGAAGAACTGGCTTTTCACGGGGCCGTAATGCAGTCGTTGCGCCGCTATTCGGATGTGTTTGCTTTGGTAGCGTCTTCTATGGTTTATGCACTGATGCACCTGAATCCGGCCCGTATTTTCAGTTCCTTTATACTCAGTCTCTGTACCGGATTTTTTGTGCTGTATACGGGTTCTCTGTGGACGGGAATTTTCTCCCACTGCGCATTGGGAATTCTGGTGATTATCCAAACGATAATTACTGATTATTTAGCAATGGATTTGTGTACGATTATTTTTTGTCTGTTCACCTGTGTGGTATTGATTGCTGGGCTTATTTCGTTTATGCGGCTGTGTAAAACCGATGATAACCTGTTTTCTTTTCAAAATCGGGGAGAGTATCTGAAAAACTCTCAGCGGTTCGGGGCATTTTTATCCACTCCTGGAATGGTGATTGCTCTCATTGTTTTAATATTCCTCTGCGTACAGTTTGTTCAGGTGATATGATTATGACACAGCAAGATCTTTTTTTTATGAGACAGGCCCTTGCCCTGGCGCAGGAAGCGGCTTTGCTTGGCGAAGTGCCGGTCGGTGCAGTGATCGTACAGGATGGGAAGGTGGTTGCGACAGGGTTTAACCGACGCGAACTGGATAAAAATGCCCTTCGCCATGCGGAAATTCTAGCCATTGAACAGGCGTGTGAAATTCTTGGCGGGTGGAGACTCCCTAGGTGTACCCTCTATGTAACACTGGAACCCTGTCCCATGTGTATGGGGGCAATTATCAATGCGCGAATTGATCGCGTGGTGTTTGGCGCTTATGACCCAAAAGCAGGCTGTTGCGGTTCCGTTTTGGATTTAATGTCGTTTCCGTTCAACCATAAAGCACAAATTGAAGGCGGAGTGTTGGAAGGTGAATGCGCCCAAAAATTGAAAGACTTTTTTTCTTGCTTGCGTAAAAAACGCAAGAATGACAAAAATGTCTCTGACACAACGACAAAAAATGAAGGGTTTTCTTCACACACTTGCAAATTTTGACAGAAATTTTGTTTGGTTTAGTAATATATCACATAAAAGTGTTATGAAAAAGAATCTTATTTTTGCATTTTGCTTGATTTTTTTGAGGCGATATGCTATACTCTTTTTAGAGAGCAGACAGACGGTCTTGTTCTCGGTCAATCCCCCTCCTTTATAATTAACTCCATACTTATTTTATCTGCGACGAGCCCGTTTGCTCGTCATTTTTTTACATAGAAATAATACTAACTGTATAAAATATAAAAAGAACACGATGTAATAATTTTCATCGTGTTCTTTTTTGTATGGAATTTTTACTTTGCCGTCCAATCCTCTAGCAGGATTGCATAGTTTTCCAAATCATGATAAGACTGGTCGGACAACAGGTGGATCGCCTTGCGGCTAATACCTTCAAAAAGCATTCCACATTTTTTCATAACTTTGCCGGAAGCTGGGTTTTCATCAACATGCTTTGCCTCTACTCGATGGAAGCCAACGGTTTCAAACAGGAATTTCAAAACAGCAGAGTAAGCCTCCGTCATGATTCCCTGTCCCCAAAACTGGCGGGATAGGCAGTATCCAATTTCACAGCAGCTGTCCCGTTCTGAAATTCGGACTACGCTGATGTCTCCTATTGCCTCTTTTCTGTTCTTGTCAACAATGCACCAGTGGTAGGTATCCGGTTCCGAGTACCGTGCCGTCCATTCTTCCAGCAGGGATTGTGTAACGGAAACTTTTCCATGGGGCAGCCAGGTGACATAACGGGTTACTTCGGGATCATTTGCCCAGTTTTGGAACATAATCGGGGCGTCTTCGATGCGAAATTTTCTCAGAATCAGTCTGGAAGTTTCCAGCTGCTGTGTCCCCACATGGTTCATATACTCCCCTCCTGCCGTGCGGTGATCTGTGCGAAGGACGCGCGGATAAGATTTGCCAAATCCAGCGGCGATACCTCCACCTGGGAGCCAATTCGTCCGGCGCTGATAACAATGGTTGTGTAATTCTTTGCGCTTTCATCAAGAATGGTTCCGTATTGTTTTTTCATTCCGATGGGGCTGCAGCCTCCGCGAATGTACCCGGTAACCTTGTTGATATCCTTGACATGGATCATTTCCACAGACTTTTCCCCAGCGGCTTTTGCCGCTTTTTTTAAATCAAGCTCCTGTGCGCCCGGAATGACAAATACATGATACGCGCCGGATTTCCCCTGGGTTACCAACGTTTTAAAGACTTGTCCTGGATCGAGTCCCATCTTTTGTGCAGCCGTGACGGCGTCCAGCTTCTCTCCGGGTTCATAGGAGTGGCATTCGTAGTGAATTTTACTTTTATCCAGAATACGGCAGACATTGGTTTTTGTCTCTGACATATTGGCTGCCCCCTCTTTTGATTTTTTCCTATCATAACGCGTGCCAGAAAAAAATGCAACGTTTCTCCGGCACATGGAATTTATGATAAAGATTCTCTCAGTAATTTATCCCGTTCAGAAGGGGATTTCCCACTCAATGTAAGGGCGTCTGTAATGTGTAAAGGGCCTCCCTGCAAAAATAAAATCGTATCGCTTAGGAGAAAGGCCTCCTCCCGGTCATGCGTCACCAGCAAAACCAGCTTTTCTCGGGATTGAGCCAGTACCTGTTGCATGACCAGTTCCTTTACGGTGCGATCCAACCCGCGAAATGGCTCGTCAAGCAGCATAATATCCCCGCCATAGGCAAGCGCTCGGGCGATAGCGACTCTTCTCTTCATGCCTCCCGAAAGTTCATGGGGATATTTGTCCCCCTCCCCGGAAAGTCCTACAGCGGAGAGGAATCTCTCCGCGTCCTCTTTGGTGAGGGAGCCGCAGGGAATGCGGATATTTTCTTCTGCCGTCAACCAGGGTAGAAGTCTATCCTCCTGGAATACCATGGAAAGCTTCTCGCAGTGGGTCACGTCCCCTGAATCCGGGGATTCTAGTCCGGCAAAAATACGCATCAGAGTGGTTTTGCCACATCCGGAGGGCCCAAACAAGCAAATAATTCCCTGATCGGGAAACTGATAGGAAAACCCTCGCAGGATTTCCTTTTTCCCAAAGTTTTTGTTAATTCCGGTAACGGTAAGCATCAGGCGTCCCCCTTTGCAGCGGGTATCAGATAGCGTCGGTTCAGGCGACGGGCGGCGTGTTGAAAGACCGCTTCAATCAGCATACTCATAATAACGACTACCACAGTCCATGCAAAGAGATCTACGGTCTCCAGATAAATTTTCGATTGATAAATCTCCGTCCCAATGGCAAGTTTTGGCACACCGAGCACCTCTGCGGCAATCCCGGCTTTCCACGCAAGTCCCATCCCCGTCATACAGGCGGAGAGAAAGTAGGGTAACACCGAAGGAAAATAAATGTGCAGCAGGGTTTTTCCAGTGCCAAAGCGGAAAACCCGCGCCATTTCCAAAAGTTGCCGGTCTGTCTGACCAATCCCGGTATAGACATTCTCCCAAACCATTGGCAGCACCATCAAAAAGGAGGTAAATGTCGAAAGATATGGGGTTTTGATCCACACAAGAGCAAGGATAATAAAACTGGCAACCGGTGTTGCTTTTATCACTGAGAGCAGGGGATGAAACAGCTCATAGAACAGAGAAAAACGAAAGGTCAACGCAGCAAGGGCCACCCCACAGAGTAGGGCGGCCAGGAGTCCGCAGAATATCCGGAGAAAGGAAAAACCCACTGTCCTCCAGAAATCCCCTTGGAGGCATAACTCTCCCAACCTCACCAGCACGGCAGCGGGAGATGGGATTAGGATTTCCTGATGGACCGCAAGATAAGCGGCATACCAAATCCCAAGCCAAAAGCAGGCGGCCAGGAGTTTTTTCACCGGTTTTTTAATATGGCTACTGCTGGTAGTAGAATGCATCATCCGGCAGTTTTCCTCCTATCGACTTCGGTTGGAAGTCCATCAGCACCTGATAAAAGCCGGACACGGATTGCTTCATTTCCTCCCCGGATAGGAAGACGATGTTGCAATTTGGAATTGCCTGTTTTGCCACTTCTTCAGGCATAATGTCCTTTTCCCCGACAATTTTGGCTGTCTGTTCAATGTTGCTGTTGGCATATTCTGTGGACGCCTTGTATTCGCTGAGAAATTTGTCAACCGCTTCCTTGTGTTCGTCGAGGAATCCCTTGCGCACCACAATACAGCCCATCGCAAGCTGGTATTTTCCATCGGTGACTTTTTCCCATTCCTCTGTCAGGTCAAGAGCAGCGGTAATATTGGAATTTTTGGCCTTTACCTGGGTGACAAAAGGCTCCGGAAGGACGCAGATAGGAGCGTCTCCAGAAATGGCCAGAGTTGCCAGTTCTGAATGTTCGGTTTTGTATTCAATGGTGACGTCCTTTTGCGGATCAATTCCGTTTTGCGCGAGAATATAATCAAAGACATACTGCGGGACGCTGCCTTCCCCGCTTGCGTAGATTGTTTTTCCTTTCAAGTCGTCGACGGATTGAATCTCCCCTGTGCTGTCGGTCAGGTAGAGTACGCCCAGAGTATTGACGGCGAGCATCTGGATACCGCCATTTGTTTTCTGGTATAAAGTAGCGGCCAGATTTGTCGGGATTGCAGCAATGTCCACTTCTCCAGAAGTGAGTTTTCCCACAATATCATCCGCTGCAGCCGCAATGGTGAAATTGTACTGGTTTTGGGTCTGCTGGCTGTCATTGTCCCCCATGAGTTTTGCCATTCCAATTGCAGTTGGCCCTTTCAGAGCGGCTACGTTGACGAGCTCTTTTTCCACTGTCGTGGAAGATACCGGGGAGGTATTTTCCTGTGAAGAATTGTTTGCCTCCTCTTTTGCGGAGCATGCAGCAAAAGAGGTCATGACCAGCGCAGCACACAGGGCAAGCGCCAATTTCTGAAGTCCTTTTTTCATAAAATCCCTTCCTTTGACGGGATAATCCCCGTAATTTTCGCGGGATGACTGTTCCCGCATCTCAGTCATAGCGTTCCCTCCCGTTGTTCGTTCCATTCCTGCTTACACACTTTGGAGATTTGGAAACTGCTATAGTACCCGGTTAATCATACCACAATACAGGGAATTCTTCAACAAAGTGTCATGCAGGCATCTTTTTGACAGGATTACAAAAACAGAGAGGAGGAAATCCTCTTCTATTTTCTCCTCAATCCGTAATTCCAAATACTCGCTCAAAATTTCCGTGTAGGACTTTCTCGTTGTCCTCTTCGCACAAACCCAGTGATAGAAACCGCTCCAGTTCCGTTTTATGTTCCCACATGGGAAAATCAGTTCCAAAGAAAAAGCGCTCAATCCCCATGTGTTCCATTAGCGCCAGCGCATCTGATTTGGAGAGTTTGAACAGGCTGCTGGAAGTATCAAAATAGACATTGGGAAGCTTTAAATATTGATAGGCTTCATCCCAGCGTTCATAACCACCGTAGTGTGCGGCAATGCAGATAAGTTCCGGGACTTCTGTCGCAGCGCGGGCAAGCCTGTGCGGGGCGGAGTAATCATAGCGGCTGTCCCCCATATGGAAAAGAATTGGGAGTCCGGCTTTTGCTGCAAGCCGGTAGACGGGAACCATCTCAGGATCGTCAATATTAAACTGCTGGAAGTCGGAATGCAGTTTAATCCCGTGCAGGCCAAGTTGCTTTATCCGTTCGATTTCTGCGACAAATTGCCTTTTTTCCATACGTGGATGGAGGGAGCCAAATCCAAAAAATTCGGGATATTTTTTGCATTTTTCCGCAATAAAATTGTTGATGGAAAAAACCTGCTCCGGTTTGGTGGCAGTTGAACATACCAGATATTTGTATACCCCAATTTTACTTCCCCGTTCCACCAAGGTGTGAGGATAACCGGCAAACCCCATATTCAGATGGTAAAATTCCCGGATGGATTCGCTGGCGCGCTGTGCAATTTTTCCTGGAAATATATGAGCATGCGCATCAATAATTTTTCTTTTACCTGTCATAATGATTCCCCGTCCTGTGTTCGCATTTGCCACCGGAAAACAAAAAATGCCGTATTTTGCCTTTTGGGCAGAATACGGCGTATCCGGTTGCTTCCCGTCCTTCATGGGCAATTATTATTATACCCTTCGGATTCTTTTTCTGTCAAAATCCAAAACCACGGCTTTTGTTTTTGTTTTTACCACAATTCTGTCTATTTTGTCTTGTTACAGGCAGTCAACTTTCACTTTTTTGTAAAATTCATATAGAATGGAAGAAACTGAAATAGATATTTCCAGACAGTTTTGCCGAGTGGGCAAAATAATTTCAGAAAAGCAGGAAACAATACTTCTGAACAAAACAGAAGGGAAGCGGTGCCAATGCAGCCTGTCATCCAGCTTTTTCATCTCAGTAAACTCTATCAGATTACCGATCAACAAATTGACGCACTGCGTGGGATTGATTTGACGATTCTGCCTGGAGAATTTGTCACTATTGTTGGGCAGTCCGGTTCCGGAAAATCCACCTTAATGAATATTCTTGGCTGCCTGGATGTCCCCACCAGCGGGAAATATTTGCTGCGCGGCCAGGACACCGGAAAAATGGACGACCGTCAGCTTAGCCTAATACGCAACCGGGAAATTGGGTTTATTTTCCAGGGATTTAATCTGATCCCCTCTTTGGATGCATTGGAAAATGTGGAGCTTCCTTTGATTTATCGCGGAATCCGGGAGCGGGAACGCAAAGCACTGTGCACCAAAGCCCTTATCCGTGTTGGACTGAAAAACAGGATCCATCACCGCCCCAGTGAAATGTCAGGAGGGCAGCAGCAGCGTGTGGCGATTGCCCGTGCCATTGCCGCATCGCCCTCCCTGATTCTTGCGGATGAGCCAACAGGAAACCTGGATCGCAATTCCAGCAGGGAGGTTTTGTCCCTGCTGGACGAACTGCATCAGGCTGGGAGCACCATCGTTCTTATTACCCATGATGATTCCATCGCTGCGTCTGCAAAACGGTGTATTCGCATAGAAGATGGAAAAATTGTCTCAGATATCCTGAGTAGGCAAAGTAAATGCGCCGCAGGATGAACTCCCGGGCGCACGGTAGCTTTTTACGTCTTAACTCAGGACATAGATTTCTACATTTCTTCTGCCAAACTGGCAGCTTTCCTCATAGCTATCAAAAAACAAATCAACAATGGCGCGGCCATCCATCAGGGCGGTGCCGGTATCCGCTGCTACGGCGTAGCCATAAATATACGATCCGTCCGTGGTACGGATAAACAGCCTCGTACCGTAGGGAATCAAGTTTGGATTAACAGCTACCCTTCCGACTGCGGCCTTCATTCCACTCGCCGTCCCGGCGCCCTCTCTTGCTGAATAGGCAGTAGCAGAACCGGTGATTACAGCACTGTACTCAGTTGGGACGCCATTTTCATCCAGGGTGATTCCTGCTGGGGCATCCATCGGGGAAACCATGTTGGAAGTGCCGACAAGGATTTGCTCCGTAACAGGTTCGGCAACTACGGTTTTCTCAACGTCAGTGTCAACAAGTTCCCCGTCAATATATTTGTTGACAGTTCGGATTTGGCGGGTGCCATTGCTCCCTCGGGAGACTACCACACTGGCGCCAACACGCATGGAAGACGTCTCTTCATAAGTCACCTCATGGGGGATGGCCTCTGTGGTGACTGTCTCATCGTAGTCGACACGGCTGACCACAATTTTCTGGTTTTTACTAACTGCAGAGGAGGCGTCTACACTGAGCAGATCATCTTTGTCCAGGGTAATTCCCGCTGCTTGTAGCGCATCGCCGGCGGTGCCACTGGTTAGATAAACGGTCTGTTCTTTTCCGTCCGCGGCCACAGTAACCGGGAAAGCACGGGCAATGGATATAACGCTAATTTTCCCATTTTCCGACTCGCTGGTCACTTTGTCATAGGGGCCTACGGATATCTCCGATTCCTCCAAAATATCTTGGACGTCCTTTTTCATTGTTGTGCAGACAAATTCATTGTTCTGGTCTACAATCGTGACTCTGCTGGTATTTGCAATTGCGACGAAAAGAATAGTACAACACACGGCCGCAAATATTGCCACAATGCATGCCTTGCTCTTAAAAAAGCGCTTGAGCTTGCTGGACAACAACCTGAAGCTAGTCATTGAATTTCTCCTTTGTCGATGGATTTTTGATGCGCCCCTGCCAGCAAATTTGGAAGCAGCACATCACTATTTTTCCTGAGTCGTGCCAATTATATTCACTAAATTACAGAGTGTCAAGGTGAAACGCCCCCATACTTTTGTATAATTTAACGAAAACTTCATGAAAAAAGCATGGGGAATCAGGAAGATTCTGTCAATTACTCGATTTTTTCTTGCAAATTTCACAATGGTTTTGCAAACCAATTTTGGTGATAATCGTAAAATTCCCAAACATGATTTTTGTTGTACAATACAAATAATTCTTACTTTAAATATATTATATTTTAGTGCATTATAACATGTTGTTATGTCACCTTCTTTTTAAAAAAATAGCTCGTCTTGTTTTACCGGTTCTTTATACTGTATGCATTAGCAGGGAAAAAATTACATAAAAAGTGGATCGTATTGGTATTCGCTGACCGGAAAAAATGAAAGTATATACTGGACTTTAAATGCTGTTTTCCAATTTATGAAAGCTTTTAAACAATCCTGCCCGCCTGGATTCTATTTCATACGGAATACTGATAAAAAGGAATAGTGCCCTGTGGAAAAACGCCTTCTATTGTGATATAATACCCGCGGAAGTAAGGGGTATTGGATAGGAGAGCATTAATTATAGTATTGTTTTGTAGTTTGATTGCGGATAGATGCTTGGAGGACTGAGCAGGAATTATGAAATTTGATTTGACTCATTGTACGTTTTGCCCAAGGCAATGTGGAATCGATCGTACCAGACAGGCCGGAGCCTGCGGGGCAAAAGACACTCTGCGGCTGGCAAGAGCGGCCTTGCATGAATGGGAAGAACCCTGCTTGAGCGGTTCTAGAGGAAGTGGAACAATCTTTTTTTCTGGGTGTGCTCTTCGCTGTTGTTTTTGCCAGAATGCCCCGTTAAGTCATGAGTTTTATGGTGCGGATATTACTCCGGATCGGTTTGGGGAAATCTGTTTTGAGCTGAAAGAGCAGGGAGCACACAATATCAACTTGGTATCTGCCTCGCACTTTATATCGCTGATAAAACCGGTTCTGCAAAAAATAAAACCTGAACTGGGTTTACCAATTGTATTCAACACGGGGGGATATGAAACCGTAGAGACTCTTCGGGAACTGGATGGAATCGTCGATATTTACCTGCCTGATTTTAAATTTATGGATGGTTCGCTTTCCGGGAAATATTGTAAAGCTCCGGATTATCCGCAAGTAGTTAAGAAAGCAATTTTAGAGATGTACCGGCAGGTTCCAAGCCCGATGTTGAACGAGCATGGGATCATGCAGAAGGGCCTTATTATACGCCATATGGTGATGCCAAATGCCATGCACGATTCCATGGCCATACTGGACTGGATTGCAGAAAATTTTGACCTGGG
Organism: Candidatus Pseudoruminococcus merdavium; assembly: GCA_904419745.1. Classification (GTDB taxonomy): domain Bacteria; phylum Bacillota; class Clostridia; order Oscillospirales; family Ruminococcaceae; genus Pseudoruminococcus_B; species Pseudoruminococcus_B merdavium. Next base: position 98,593 of record CAJFSS010000004.1, read on the forward strand.
AACTATTTTTGTCAGTTTAATGAGCCAGTATACCCCCTGTTATCACAGTCACTTGTATCCGGAAATTAACCGCCGAATCTCCACCTATGAATACCAGAAAGTATATGAGCACCTGCTCTCTTTGGGAATCAAACAGGGTTATGCACAGGAAAAGTCCTCTGCCAAGGAAGAGTACATTCCTCCATTTGATTTGACCGGCGTACGAAAATAAAGTGGAGCTTTCTTTCCACAGCGTGCCTAAGAAAATGTGAAAAGATTGCTCCAAAACAGTTTGGGACTAGAAAATCCCTTTTTGCAACCGATTGTTGCCGGATATTTTCTTCCCCAAGTAATGATGAAATGGTAGAATGTAGGCCGGAAATATTGGAAAGCGATGTGAAAGACATGTCTCTTCCGGAGAAAATCAAGGAGTTGAGAAATCATAAGAATATGACACAGGAGCTTTTGGCGGAACGCATGGGGGTGTCCCGCCAGGCAGTTACTAAGTGGGAAAATGGACAAAGCAGGCCAAGTACGCAGAATCTTTTGACATTGGCTGAACTTTTCGGGGTTTCTGTAACCGAACTGTTAGGGGAAAAAACCACTTATAAACCGAAACGACAGCGGATGTTCTTGGTTTTTGCAGCATTCAGCACTGTGTTACTGATTTTTTGTGGGTGGACTATTTTAAAACTACTATCTTTCCCATCAGATGTAATCGGTTATGCGGATATGCCGACGGATATCTATGTGAATGCCAACGTTACCGATTTTTTACCGCTGTACTTTTTCACTGCAGCAATGGTGGGGATCACTATCTGGCTATATTTAAGAAAAGGAAAAAAGAGGGGAACACGAAAATGAAAAAGAAATGGAAAATCAGTGGTGTGGCGCTTTTTCTCGTCCTGGCCCTTGGTCTGTGCGGATGCACAAAATCGATGAGCCCATCCGGATCTTCATCTGAAACTGTTTTCCCCATGCCGCAGATACAGTATACTGAGGAATGGCCGCAGAATTCTTTTACTGTGGAAATTCCCAAACCTGTTACTGGAAAAGTCCAATGGATTTGGGAACACCCGAATGGGGAGGGTTTTTCCATTTCCCTCACCGATTCAGATGGCCCTGAGGTGGAACAATACTTGGAAGAGCTGGCTTCCGTTGGGTTTCGCACGGTGGAAAAACAGGTCCGTCTTTCAGGAGAGACGGATACAATCATTTATTTGGGGACAAATGGAACCATCGGAGTTTCCCTTCAATATACACAGGGCGGATTTGGAATGTATCTGAGTAAAAATTTGCAAGGACTTGCGTGAAAAATCCCCCATGCAAAACAAACAGTTTTGCATGGGGGATTTTTGGATTGGCTTCGTCAAACAGAACCTTTGATTTTCCAGTCGTTTTGTTTTAAATTATTTTTCTTCGGGTTCTCGGAGAAAAACCCATGTGTTTTCGTCTGAATATTCCGGATGGAATCGATAATGGAGCCTGTCAAATCCCTTCATCGTTTCCGGGTCTTTCGCGTGGTTTTCTGCCAAATACCGTACCATTTCTCCGCGTGCCATTTTGACATACACACCTTTTTCCTTGATTTCGTCCCTGACCCATTCCCCAAAAACCGGAGTAATAACCTTCATTGAAGTTCCCACATACGGGAGTATGGCTTTGCTGTATTCCGCAGAAGCAAGATTCACTAGGGTATCGTCCTCTTTTTTTAGAGAGCAGAAAAGGTTATCTTTCCAAAAATCATAGAGGTTCCTGCAAAAGTCTGTTTTCACTTTTGCCTGCATTTCCAAACGATAGGGGACAACTCCGTCCATGGGTTTCAAAATTCCATAGAACCCGGATAAAATCCGCAAATTCTGCTGTACATAATTGAATTGTTCCCTGGTAAATACGGAAGGGGCCATGTACTGGTACTGAATTCCCTCATAAGCTAGTAGAGCAGGGGTTAGCCTTGTTCGCAAATCCATCTGTTGATAGCGCTCAAAATTAAGTCGTGCGATGGCGTCGTTGCAGGCGAGAAGTTTTTTGAGTGCTTCATATGGTAGGGATTTTAAATACTCAAGCAAAATCCCTGTTTTTTCCAAAAAAGCGGGGAGTTGTTCACAGGCTAAAAAGTCATCTGCCATGTTCATTTTTTTGGCAGGCGAAATAATCAGTTTCATGGCATCTCCTTTTAAGCTACATTATCCAATAGAGGATTTCTGCGTTTCTTTGGTTTGTGTGGCAAACAGTTCGGTAAAGCGCTGTTTCATATACTCTTCCATCTCCTCGTAGGGGATATCCAAGGCAATAGAAAGTTCTCCGTACAAAAGTTCCTGGGCGCGTTTTTCATACCTCAGGTAGAGCTTTCCAATCTTTTTTCCCTGTTTGCTCATCTCCCATTCTTTGTGCCGGATCGAGGTGAGCAGATGCATCCATTCCCTGCATTCGTGATCGCTCAAGCATTGCCGGTATTCTTCTTCCAAAGCTTCGGGATTCATCTTTTCACTGGAAACAGACATGTTGGAGAGCAGCTGTCCTGCTTCCTCCTTTGTTAGAACAGGCCGCATAAAGACCTTGGTATCCACCGGGATATAGATTTCCCCCGCTTCATAAGCGGGATTAAGCTTGTAGTAGGACTTTTCTGAATCCTTTACCGGGATATCATGAGGTATCCCGATATCCTCGACACGGCATACCCCTGTGTTGCCATACACGATCCATTCGCCTTTTTCAAACATCGTTTTCCCTCCTGATAAAATTTTTGGATCCCTGGGGAACTTTCCCCGTAACGGGATCGATCTGCAGATAGTTGCTCTATCTGAAACAATCATGTTGTGCAGGACATAACTATTTGAGTTCCTGTTTGCACACTTTATAAGATTATTGTAACATAATTTGATACCGAAATGTAAGTGAAAACTTCGCTACAACGGGAGAAATCCCAAGCCTACTCTTTGAAGGAAAGACAAAACCCCCCACCATTGGTGGGGGGTTATCTGCCTATTTTAAAAGCTCGCCGACTACCTGGTTCACCAGTTTGCCGTCGGCCTTCCCTTTGACGAGGGGCATCAGGGTTTTCATGATAATCCCCTTTTCTTTTGGAGTCGGGGAGGAAATCCCAAGTTGTTCCAAAACATTTTGCACGGCCTGTTGGATTTCCTCCACAGACATTTCTTTTGGCGCAAACTCGCTGAGTACGGCGATGCGAAACTCACATTCTTCAAATATATCTTTCCGGTCAGCGGGAGCGCTGTCCCGTGTTTCTTTCGTCTGCTTGATTTCTTTTAAAATCAGGGCGTTTTCTTCCTCTTCTGTCAGATCCCGGCGTTCATCTTTTGCCTTGGCCTTCAGAGTGGAAAGCATCAGGGAAAGGGCGTCTTTCCGTCTGGTGTCTTTTGCTTTTAGGGCGGCCATCATTTCCTTTTGAATCTGTTGTGTTTTGCCCATAGTCGGTTCCTCCTGTTCGTACCGCACCACCTCGGCAAAGGTTGACGCGGGAATACCTATTGTTTATAAAAAGACGACCTTTTGGAAAGGCCTTCCTTAAGAGGTCATCTAAAAACTATGATACTACTTTTCCTATTTTCGGTAAAGTGACAAAGCATGGGGCGGTATGAGTATGCTGTGTTTTGAGAAAAAGAAAATGCCCCCACTGCGCTCAATGGAAAACTCCTTCCCATACGGCTTTCCTTGTTCCGCTCCAGTATTTAACGGACCAAGAAAATTATTTTATACTTTGGGCAGAACAGCGATAAAAGATTTTCTCCCTTATTTTTCCTTTTTACAAAGTTTTTGCACTGCATAGCGCATCGCTCCAAGTGCGACAATCCGCTTCGGATCATGGGGTGGGTAAAAGGTACATTGTGCAAAGGAAGGGGTCAGGGAAAGCTCCTGTGCAGTCCGCTTTGCTGCCTCCAGGTATCCGGGATATCCAGTCGTCCCTCCGCCAATAACAATGGCGTCCGGATTGTACAGGTTTATCACCATGGCAAGTGCCATGCCAAAGGATTCCCCTGCCTTTTGTATGATGGAAACTGCCTGGGGATCTCCATTTTGCAGTTTTTCCAGTAACTGTGTCGCTGTGCAGCCGGCTTCCCTCAGAATTTGGGCGCCTCCTCCCAGTTTGTCAATGGTTCTGTACCCCTGTGGAGTGCTGACATAACAGTGCCCGAGTTCTCCAGTAAATCCCCCGGCACCATGCAACAGATGCCCGTGATCGCTGACTGAGAGGGCGATCCCGGTTCCAGCCATTAAGACGGCGACCACAGAATTCTCAGGGAAATGCGAAGCCTCCTCCACGGCGGCGCACCGCACATCATTGAGATAGAACACTGGAAATTTGCCGTCTGAAAAGAAGACGGAATCCACACCGGACAGGGCGGGAACCACATCGGAACGTTCACAAAAATGGTCGGACGTCACAAGCCCGGGAACAGCCATCCCCACTGCATCAATGGGAAATGGGAGCAAATCCAGAAAATCTTCCAACTGTTCTTTCAAATATTCTTTGGTGCAATTGATTCCGGTGGATACTCGGCGTTCTATCCATTCTTTCCCGTCCCTCGCGCAGAGGTACATCTTAGTTCCTCCAATATCCACTCCGACCAAGTGTTTCATATCCGTTCTCCTTTCTGTATACGGCGGATAAATTCCATTGCGCCCAGCACTACAATCCTTTTTTCGTCTTTTGGCCGTGTAATCAGACAACCCTCCAGGGATTGTGCAAGAGCGTGCTGTTTACAGGAGGCAAGCGCAGCTTCAAAATATCCTGGATAAGAGGTCATTCCACCCCCGACCACCAACACATGAGGATTAAAAATCCCAATCACATTGGCGAGCGCAAGGCCAAAATAGAACCCTGCTCTGCGTACTTCCTCCAATGCTTCTGGATCGTTTTCACGAATACGGGATAAAAATGTATTCAATGAAACGCCGGTTCTTCTCAGTAGGGCGTTTCCTCCGCTCATGTCGTCTACCAGAAACACACTGTCGTCTTTTGTTGCCATGCAAGTGTATCCAAGTTCCCCAGCAAATCCTCTCCCAGTCAGGAGATGTCCCGCATCCACAATACCAAGTGCGGTGCCGGAACCCGCCAAAGCAACGGCGATAAGATAGTCCTTCGGATAATTGGCGGCCTCTGCCAGGGCAGCACAGCGTAGATCGTTTAGGAAATGAACGGGGAATTTGCCCTGGGAAAGGAACTCTGCTGACATTCCGATAATTCCAGGAATGGCATCGCAACGGATGACTTCCCTGTCTTGCGAAACCAGACCGGGGATTGCAACCCCCACTCCATCCACAGAAAATGGAAGACTTTGAAGAAAAAGGTCCAATTCCTGTTTTACCTGGGCGGCAAGGAAGGTGTTTCCGGTGGGGATCTGTTTTTCCAGATAGCCATCTTTTCCCCGGGCACAAAATGCCATTTTGGTTCCTCCGATGTCCACTCCCACAAAATGCTCCATACAAATCCCCTCCTGACGGTATTTGCTTTTAGTATACATTTTTTTCCTGATTTCGTAAATGAAAATCAGTCGACACGCTGTGAAAAATGGGGGATTGTTGAAAAAGATTTTCAAAATATGTAACATTACACTTGGAAAGGGTACTAAGTAAGTGAAAGGGGGGACAGAAATGCAGCAAATCGCATGGATATATGAAGAACATAAACAGGAACTGTATTCCTACCTTTTGTGGTTGACCCATGATACTACACTGGCCGAGGATTTGCTGCAAGAGACCTTTGTCCAGGCGATATCCTCCCTGGAACGTTTTCGGAAGGAGAGCAGTGTGCGCACCTGGCTTTTTTCGATTGCACGCCACCTTTGGATGAAACACCTCAGGGACAGAAAACCTGCTCCGCTCCCGGAAGAAATACTGTTTAACCTGTCTGAAGATACCCTGCAAAAACAATTTTCCGACCGCCAGATACTGAAAAGAGTTGAGCAGCTTCTTGCCCAGAAAGACGCCCGTGCAAGGGAAATCGTCAAAATGCGTGCACATGGATACAGTTATGCGGAAATTGCGGAACATGCTGAGATCAGCGAAAGTTCTGCGCGGGTTCTGTTGTTCCGCATACGAAATTGGTTAAAAGAGCAACTCCAAAGGGAGGGATATTTTTGAATACAAATTGTAATATAATTCAGGACTTAATACCTCTTGTAAAAGATGGCGTAGCAAGTAATGAGAGCAGGGAACTGGTCTTTCAGCATATTGAAAAATGTGAAACATGTAAAAACCTGTATGATTCCCTGCCTGATAGCGGACTCCAGGCCCCTGAACCGCAAAGGGACGCTAAAATTTTGCTTGCTATGCGCCGAACGATGCGTGTGATCCAGTTGATGATCCTGTGTATTGGAGGGCTGATCAGTATTAGTATTGGGCAATCTTCCGGAGTGTTTTACAATTTTCTGCTGCTTCCTCTGCTTGGAGTTCTCAGCGGAATAGGTCCCCGGGTTCGCTGGTATTGGGTGCCGATTATCCTTTTTGCGGGGGAATTCCTCTGGTATTGCCTATATAGTTTATGGACTTCTTCGTCGCTTGGTTTTTTCTCTGTGGAAGCGTACAGTTTGTTGGGAGGGGCTGCTGTCTATGGCACTATTTATGCGGTATTGGCACTACTTGGCAGGGTTGCGGTAGAGCTCTTCCGCTATGCCTTTCGCCGTTAAAGGGAGGTGTACATTATGGATAAAAAATATTCAATCATACTTAGAATAATTTCCGGAGTTGCAGGAGTAGCGATCCTCATTTTTCTCGCTCTGATTGCCTTTTCTTTTCTCGGCAATCCAGTGACGTCGCTGATTGCCGGACAACGAATGGAAACCCATATCAGCCGGCACTTTTCCTTTTTGAATTTGGAAAAAGAGAGGGTTTTTTACAATTTTAAGACGGGGAACTATACTATGAGAGTGCAGGATACTGGTAGCCGGGACACTCATTTTTCCGTCTATTATAACCCGCGAACCAAGGCCACAGGCGATACCTATGCCAATGATGTGCTCGGTGGAACGAATACCATCCTGCGTTTTCAAGAGGAATATGCTCTGCTGCTCCACTCCTTGCTGGAAAATGTCCTGGTACAGCAGGAATCCGCTTATCAGATTGCCTCTATCCAAGTCATTGATGAAATGCGGTGGAGTGGGACTAACCAAGATATCCCGCCGCTAGACGCCCCTTTTGAAAAGCATTTTCTCAAGGATGCAAGAGTGATGATAACCCTTTCTACGCCGGATTTTCCAGGGGATCCTGTTCAGACAGCGGAGCAGATGCAGAGTTTGTATCAGGCAATGAAAAAAGACGGGGATTATTTTACGGAATATATATTATATTTGGAGTATGCGGATCGGCAAGAACAGGATACGCCGTGTCTTGCGGGAATTACGGGGGCATCTCCGGAGGATTTAGAAGATGTAAAATTTCCACAGAGGGCACAGGAACTTGTGGAAAGAAGTCTTCTGGAAATGCCGGAGGTCAAGTATCACTATGCAGACTTCGCTGAAGAATAGTATCCAGAAAAAACAAAAATTTTTCATAAAAAGGCCAGGAGATCCCTCCTGGCCTTTTTTACCGAACGTGGGAGGAAAGCTCCCCATACAGCTGATGAATCAGGGCATGGATTTCCTCCGCTGCCTGTTCAATCGGGACTTCTCTTTTAACAGTTCCATCTCTGGTGGTGAGTTCCACGCATCCATTTTTTAAATTGCGCGGGCTGATCACTACCCGGATCGGAAGCCCAAATAAGTCGGCGTCCGTAAACATAGCTCCTGCACGGATTTCACGGTCGTCGTAGAGCACTTCAATCCCCTGTTTTTGTAGGCAGTCATACAGTGCATCCGCCGCCTTGCGGACTTCTTGATCGTCGGCGCGCAGGCAACAAAGAGATACCTGCCATGGGGCAACGGAAATCGGCCAAATTGGGCCGTGCTCATCCCGGTATACCTCACAGATGGAGGCCGCAAGCCTACCGATTCCAATCCCATAGCATCCCATAATGGGATATTGCAGGCAACCGTTTTCATCCAAATATTGCATCCCCATACTGCGGGTGTACTTGTCCCCCAACTGGAAAATATTTCCCACTTCAATTCCCCGCGAAATGGTAAGGGAATGCCTGCCGCATTGTGGACAGATACCGCCTTCCACCGCCTTGGCGAAGTCGAAAAATTCCACTTCAGGGAGGTCACGCGGCATACAAAGCCCAGTGTAATGGAACCCGGTGCGGTTTGCCCCACAACAGAGATTGACAGCCCCCTGAAGCGAACGATCAAAGAGTACCTGCGCCTGTGCGTGCAGTCCATAGGGGCCGAGATAGCCCGCACACAGCCCGCTTTCCTCTGTAATCTGTGCCGGACAGAGTTCTTCTCCTAAGTAATTGGTCAGCTTGGTTTCGTTAACGGTGAGATCTCCACGCAGAAATACGACGACATAGCCGCTGTCCGAACGTTTTTGGTAGACAACCGCCTTGCAGGTATGTGCGGCATCCACATGTAGGTAATTTCTGACCTGTTCAATACTCTCCATGTGCGGTGTTTCCACTGGGGTCAGCGCTTGTAGCTCTTCCTGCTCCGGGCTTGGCAAAAGATTTGGAGCCGCCTCCAAGTTGGAGCGGTAGGAACAGTGTGGACACAATGCGATGGAGTCCTCCCCAACCGGGGTAAGCAGCATGTATTCATGGGAGATGCTCCCACCCATCATTCCGGAATCAGAGGCAACCGTGATAACCTGGGGCAGCCCAACACGGGCAAAAATCCGTTCATAGGCGTGATAACACTGCTGATAATACTGTTCCAGATCTTCCTGAGAAGTATGGAAGGAATAGGCGTCCTTCATGGCAAATTCCCGTACCCGAATAAGTCCCGCGCGCGGCCTTGCCTCGTCCCGGAACTTGGTCTGTATCTGGTAAATCATAAAGGGATAGCGGGCATAGGATTGCCCATATTCCCTCACTAAATGGACGGCAGCCTCCTCATGGGTCATTCCCAGGACAAGGGGAGAGCCAAACCGGTCGGAAAAGCGAAGGAGTTCTTCGCCCACGCTCCGGTATCTCCCAGATTCTTCCCATAAGGATGCGGGAAGTACTACTGGAAACTGGATTTCCTGACCGCCAATGGCATCCATTTCCTCCCGTATAATTTTCTCGATTTTTTGGCAAATACGGCGCAAGGGTGGGTACTGGGAATAAATCCCATTGGCTACTTGTTTCATGTAGCCGCCCCGGATCATAAGCGCATGGCTTTCGGTCTGGCAGTCAGAGGGCCGTTCCTTTAGCCTTTCTCCAATCAGTTGTTTCACTTTCATCTCTGTTCCTCCTTATTATGTAACCGGAAAAATGAAAACGCCCTGGCCGGATGGCAATTCCATCCGGCCAGGGCGAACAGTTTGTCCGTGGTACCACCTGGCTGCAAAAATCTGCACTCAGTCCCTGCTGGGATAACTCTTTCCCAATAGGGTTCCCGGATAACGGCGGGAGGACCGGGACAGCTTAAGCGGAAAGTTTCCGTTTCGCTGCCGGCTCAAAGAGGGGGTTCAGCAACCGGGTTTGAAGATTTTCACCTGTCATCTTCTCTCTGGAAAACCAAAGGATGCCTACTGGTTCTTTTCACAGCCTGTACTCTCTTTTTACTTATTATAAAAGTGGTTCCCCGCACCTGTCAAGAATTCTATGAGGTACTTTTCAAGCCGCCCCCATCCACGGAAACTGGAATTTGGGCTGTCCTGTGTGTATCTGCGTCCAGCTCTTCTGATTGTCTGACAGGCTAAATCGGACAAAATCGGTGGGCAAAAAAACAGGCGGTACAAAAAGTACCGCCTGGAATTTTGATCCACAGTTTTTAGATAATTGCCTGAAGAATAAAGTTTAAAATAAACAAAATCGCAACTGCGGCAATGATCGGATGGATTTTTTTCACTTGCTTTTTGCAAATTTTGACAATGCAGTAGAAGATAAATCCTGCCGCAATACCATAGGAAATGCTGTAGCACAGTGCCATAAACAGGCCTGCAAAAAATGCCGGAACCGCTTCTTCCAAATCATCCCATTTGATTTCCGCAAAAGAGGAAACCATCATACAGCCTACAACGACCAGAGCCGGAGCCGTTGCTGCGGAGGGGATTGCACTGACAAAGGTTGCCAGAAATGCACTGAGTGCAAAGCAGATGGCAGTAACTACAGAGGTAAGTCCAGTACGTCCGCCCGCACCAATACCTGCAGCGCTTTCTACAAAGGTAGTGGTGTTGGAAGTACCAAAGATAGCGCCAATGGAAGTAGCAGTTGCATCCGCAAACAGGGCCTTGTCCATTTTGGAAGAAAATCCTTTGCTGTTTTCCAGGGCTTTTTCATCTTCCTCGCTGAAGATGCCGGTTCTGCGCCCAGTACCAATAAAGGTTCCAATGGTATCAAAAGTGTCAGACATGCTGAAAGCAAAAATGGTAATCAGTACCAGCGGGAGCCTTGCGGGATCAGAGAACAGGGATGGCAAACCTGCGGAAGTGAAGATAGCGCCAAAGGTGGTGGGGAGAGCTTTACATGCTTCCGTAAAGCTGACCGTATCCGCAGTTGAGGTCACGCCGAAAGGGATGCCAACGATAGTGGTGATGATAATGGCAATCAAAATACCGCCTTTGACTTTTAAAATACTAAGCGCAACTGCCAGGACAATCCCAATCAGGAATACCCAGAAAACGGGCTGGTTGAGGGTCGGGATAGCCGGAACGCCGCTTTCAAAGCTGATAATCCCGACGTTGAGGAAACCGATATAGGCGACAAACAGGCCGATACCGCCGCCAATGGCATTTTGTAAGGATTTTGGGATTGCCTTAATGATATATTTCCGGACCTTAGTCACTGTAATCAGGATGTTGATAAGGCCACAGATAAATACCATGGAGAGCGCCTGCTGCCAGGTGAATTCCAATGCAAAGCACACTGTGTAAACAAAAAAGGCGTTGAGACCCATACCCGGAGCCTGTGCATACGGTACATTTGCGACAAGTCCCATAATCAGGGTACCGATAATAGAGGAGATAATGGTTGCCAGGAATACGGCCCCCCACTCCATACCGGACTGGCTCAAAGTGTTCGGATTGACGGCGATAATATACGCCATCGCAAAGAAAGTGGTAATGCCTGCAATGACCTCTGTTGAGAAGGTGGTGCCACTTTCTTTGAGTTTAAAGAATTTTTCCACGTTGCATCCTCCTTGAAGTGTTTTCCATACCTCATCATTATAAAAGAAGGTGTTACAAAAGGCAAGAAAATTGGACATGTTTTCTTCATATTTTGTTAATATGTCGGGAAAACGCGTTTTTTTTGCAGTGGTTCTGAAAAAAATCACACGCAAATGGATGTTTTTGGACAACAGCAGCCTGAAAAAGGGATAAATTTTTTCCCCTCATCATAGGGATAGAAAGAAGGAAAATACGGGGGATATGAAAATGGATCTCTATCTGCTTTTGGCGCTTGTCATTTTTGGTGTAGTACTGGTCAATGGATGGACCGACGCGCCCAATTCTATTGCCACAGCAGTTGCGACCAGAAGTATGGGAGTTAACCGGGCAATTTTCATGGCAGCCATCTGCAATTTCCTCGGTGTATGGGGGATGGCTTTTTTCAATGCCAGTGTGGCGAACACGATGTCCTCCATGTTGGATTTTACTTCTGGGGATGCCAAAAAATCCGCATTGGCTTTGCTTGCGGGAATGTGTTCAGTCATTCTGTTTTCCTGTGCCGCATGGTTTTTTGGGATTCCCACCAGTGAAAGTCATGGGTTAATTGCAGGGATTACCGGGGCGGCGCTTTATCTCAATGGGACGTCCGCCCTGTGTATGAACCAATGGGGGAAGGTTCTTACTGGACTTGTCATTTCCCTGACATTGGGTTTTTTGCTCGGATACTTTCTGACCATCCTGGTTCGCTTTTTGGGGAGATTTTTGACCCGTCGCGTTGCCGCTTCCCTGTTTCCCAAAGGGGAGGTGTTGTGTGCGGCAGCCATGGCAGTGGTGCATGGAGCACAGGATGGACAAAAGTTTATAGGAGTTTTTCTAATTGCCGCCATGCTCCGGGATGGGACGGCGGCAGGCCGAGAAATCAGCCTGGCAGGCCAGTGGAATATGATCCTTGTGTGCGCTGTTGTCATGGCGGTAGGAACGATGATTGGCGGCAAGAGAATCATCCGTTGTGTGGGATTTGGAATTACTCCGCTCAAACAGTATGAGGGGTTGTGCGCGGATCTCGCCTCCGTATGTTCGCTGTTTCTCTCCACTTGTATGGGGTTTCCAGTGAGCACAACCCATGTTAAAACCATGGCGGTGGTAGCAGTGGGATTTTCCCAAAAAGGAAAACATGTACAGATCAGGATGGTCAAGCAGATGGTATTTGCGTGGATTGTAACCTTTCCAGCCTGTATTGTATTTGGATATCTTTTGACAGGGTTTGCATTTCATTTTTTTTATTGAGAGGGTGGTATGGCAATGGCACTGAAATATGCGGAGCTTACTCCGCTATGGGAACTGATGCACTGTACGGTTCAGGCGGGACGGATTTTGCAAAGGGCGGCGGAAACACAGAATTCTTCTGGTTTGCTCCGTGAAATTGAAGATTTGCGGTGGCAGGCTTCTGCATGGGTACAGGAATGCACTATAAAAATACAGAATACTTTTATTACAGCAATTGACGCAAAAGTCATGCTCTATTTAATCTACTATTTATATAGGCTTTTAAGGGATTTGTTGTGTACAGCACGGTTCCTGCTCAGTGAGCAGCAAATAGACTCCACCGATTTGAATCGCTATCTTCGCTGGGTTTGCAGCTATACGGAAAAAGTGGTTTTACGCAGCGAGCGTTCGTTTTGGGCAGTTAGCAGGAACAAATCACAGCGGCTCTCTACAGTGTTTGACACTTCGGAAGGCGAGTCCCTCTCTCTTGGTGCGTTTCGCTATTTGTCTGGGAAGGAAGACTTTCGGCAAGCAGCCATCCTCGCCATGCTGCGCCAATGTGAAAATACAGCCTACGATATTGATGTTTTCACGTTGCAACACAGCATATATGAATAGGGTAGTCCCCAGTTTATAGCGGTAGTTCCCTTTAAACTGCTGCGGAATGATCATCATGCGTTTGCGGGGATTATCCCATCAGGAACGCTCTTGTAAAACAAGCGCCGAAAAATTTTCGGCGCTTGTTTTACAAATTTAGCATTTAATCTGATAAGTGGGATAAGCAAAATCCAGGTGGTATCCCAGTTTTTGAGCCAGTGAAACAGATGCAAGGTTTGCCGCGTCCCAGCTGGGATAAAGCCCCTTTTCCAAACAGGTAAGGATGAGCTTAGCAGCACAAGCGCAGGCAAGGCCCCGTCTTTGGAAATCCGGGTGGGTATCCACTTCAATTTCAATTCCACTGTCATAAACCGTATAAGAACTCGCGCCAGCCACAAGGGTTCCCTGATATAGGGCACAGACGCCGAGCCCGCGGCGGAGGAAATCCTCCGCAGAATCAAACTGGGCACAGAAATCTCTGGAAAACTCCTGTTCAAAGCTTTTCCAATACAATTCCCTGTCTATGGAACGCATGGTGAAACCTTCCGGCAGCTGAGAAACCAGCTTTTCCAAATAATGACGGTCAAAAGCATCCGGTTCCTTTTTGATAGCATAGCGGGTTGTCTTTTCAAAACGCCCGGAATAAGTCTGTTCTATCAAAATATTCCATCCTGGGGCAAGAGGGATGAAGAGGATGACCGGGGAAGAAAAATCCCTGGGAATATTGCGGACAAGCTCTTTTGCCCCAGCCAGTCCGGCATCCCCTGTAAAAAAACAAAAATCCCCGACCAAGATCTGCGCACAGCGGGGGTCTTCCAGGCGATCTGCAAACGCGCGGCCCATGTGCCCCTGTAAGCAGGACAGGACAAGGGTTTCCTCTGTATTGGCAAATAAAGATGCAAGTAGAGGGCGAGCTTTTATAGAAAATTCTACCACAACAATCACCACTTTTTGAAAGTAAAATAAAATAACCATAGCTATCGAAATATTATAGCACAGGCGCGTTCTTTATTCACTGCTCATTACAGAAGATTTTCTGTTTTGAAAAGGAAAACAAAATGCATCTTGTTAGAAAATAACGTCAAATTCATTGTGCTTTTCTAAAGAATACGGTATAATAAACTGCAAAGTAGACACACCGTTTGGAAAAACAGAACTATACGGAAATGGTTTGCAGTGTCGTCTAAAAGCGTTTACCCTGATAAAGGGAAAGAAAAGGATATATAATAATTAACATGCTGTTGAAAGAACAACACATGAATTAATCTGGGAAATGGAGGAACGAATCCATGAAGGAACAGGATGTTTCGGAGCTCTGCCGTCAGGTCAATCAAGTAGTTAAGCAAGCGGTGGAGTATGCCCAATCTCCTCAATTCCAGGACACTATACAGCAGGGTGTACAGAAAACAGTAAATGGCGTAAAAAAAACGGTTGGGAATTTTACTGCGGGCATGCGCCAGCAGCCTCCCTATCAGCCGCCCAATTTTTATCCGGGGGGAAATTACCGGCAAAGGGTAAAGCCCCATGTGCGTCCGACTGTGCGCCCTCCCATCTATCCTAATTATAATACGCCGCCTGTATATCCTCAGACGGGCAGACCGCAGGTGGTCGCAAAATCAGCAAAAACAGGCCCATCCAAGGGCACGGGACTGTTTGTCCTGGGTGGGATTTGTACGTTTGTGTTTTTTGTGATTTTAGCGACAATGTTGGGGGATTTTCTGATTTCCCCTATTTCCATGCTGGAAGACCTGAGTGGGAATGTTATTGCACTGGTTCTGTTTGCAGGTGGGGCGGGAGTGTCTTTTGTGGCTGGCGCCAAGTCCAGAGGAAGGTTCCAGCGCGGGAGCCGATACTGGGGAATTCTTCAGGGTCGCACCATCTGTCCGGTAGCGGAACTGGCATCCGGAACCAACCGGTCAAAAGAATTTGTTATTAAGGACATGCAAAAAATGGCGGATAAACACCTTCTTCCCCCCAGTTATCTGGATTCGAAAAAGGAAAACCTGATTTTTGGGTATGACGCGTATCAAAAATATTTAAAAGAGGAACAGCAACGGGAGGCTGCCCGTCAAAAGGCGGAGGCGGAAAACCGCAAGCGTTCTCCGGAAGTCAATGAAATGCTTCGGGAAGGATTTGAATACATCCGCCAGATTAGGGAAGCCAATGAGGCGATCCCTGGGGTCGAAGTTAGTGAAAAGCTGGATCGTCTGGAAGACGTTGTCGGGAAAATTTTTCTGCATGTTGAGCGCCATCCAGGAAAACTGCCGGAAATCCGCAAGCTTATGCAGTATTACTTGCCCACCACGCTCAAACTTGTCAACGCATACCGGGAATTTGAAGAACAATCCCTGCAGGGGGAAAATATTGACCAAACAAAACGGGAAATCTGCGATACATTGGATACCATCAATGTGGCGTTTGCCAATTTGCTCGATGGACTGTTTGAAGACGATGCGATGGATGTTTCAGCGGATATCTCGGTGTTGGAAACAATGTTTGCCCAGGAGGGCTTGACAGGGCATGATTTCCGGCGTAGCGGATTCTCGGAACAGGAAAAAACAGGAGATCAATCGGAAGATAACCAGCCCTTACAATGAAGCTTTACGCAATAAGGAGGAAACTAGACAATGAGCGATCAATTTGACGTGGTTCCAACTTTAACATTGGATCCCATGGAGGAACAGCCCGCGCAGACAACTGCTGTCCAGCCAGCACAGCCACAGTCCCCTGCACAAGCAGTTTTTGATGAGAGCATGCTTACCGCAGAGGAACGCAAGATGGTGGATGATTTTGCAAATAAAATTGAACTGAGTAATTCCAACCTGATTTTGCAATATGGTTCCGGTGCACAGAAGAAAATGGCGGATTTTACGGAAAATACCCTGGAGAGTGTCCGTTCAAAGGATCTTGGCGAGGTCGGCGATATGCTAACCGGACTGGTCACGGAACTCAAGAGCTTTGATGTGGAGGAAGAGGAAAAGGGGATTTTCGGCTTTTTTAAACGCTCTGCCAATAAAGTGACGGCACTCAAAGCGAAATATGACAAAGCTGAGGTGAATATCCAGAAAATCTGCGGAGTACTCGAAAACCACCAGATTCAGCTGATGAAAGATGTTGCCCTGCTTGACAAGATGTACGAGCTCAACAAGGTATATTTTAAGGAATTATCCATGTATATTCTTGCCGGTCAGAAAAAGCTCAAAGAAGTGCGTGAAACACAACTCCCGGCACTAATGGCAAAGGCAAAGGCTTCCGGCCTTCCGGAGGATGCGCAGGCCGCCAATGATCTCGCTTCTATGTGCGACCGGTTTGAGAAAAAACTGCATGATTTGGATTTGACCCGTATGGTTTCTATCCAGACGGCACCACAAATCCGTATGGTGCAGGGGAATGATACACTGATGTCTGAAAAAATTCAGACCACACTTGTCAATACCATTCCTTTGTGGAAAAATCAGATGGTACTTGCTTTGGGGATTGCTCACTCCCAGCAGGCTGCCGCTGCACAGCGCCAGGTGACGGATATGACCAATGAGCTGCTGAGAAAAAATTCCCAGGCACTGAAGATGGCAACTGTGGAAACTGCAAGGGAATCCGAACGGGGAATTGTAGATATTGAAACCTTGAGGGAGACCAATCAGAACCTGATTTCCACACTGGATGAAGTCATTCAAATCCAGCAGGAAGGACGGCAGAAGCGTGCCGACGCGGAGCAAGAACTCCGTAGGATTGAAGGCGAACTCAAACAAAAGCTGTTGGATATACGGGGCTAAAGATAAAGGCCGCGCCCGCATCGGCTGATGCGGGCGCGTTTATACTTTTCTGTTTACTGAATATTCATATTCCCTTATGGGTTTCTTTAGAAGTTTTGGGTAAGCTAAGGAAAAATGACAAATTAGGAAGGACACAAGGATATGGAACAATGGATCATTCAAATGATGGAGAAATTTGGATACCTTGGGGTAGCATTGCTTATTGCACTTGAGAATGTGTTCCCGCCGATCCCTTCAGAAGTGATCTTGACTTTTGGCGGTTTTATGACTACGTATACTTCGCTGAATGTATGGCTGGTAATCCTGATGGCAACCGTTGGCTCTGTGTTAGGCGGGCTTGTCCTTTACGGGGTCGGACGGATCCTGGATGCCGATCGGCTGGAGAGGATTCTTTCAGGAAAGATCGGGAAAATTTTGCACCTGAAGCCGCAGGATGTGGAAAAAGCGCAAAGATGGTTTTCCCGGAAAGGGAAGGCAACCGTTTTTTTCTGCCGCTTTATCCCAATTGTGCGCAGTTTGATTTCCATCCCGGCGGGCATGATGAAGATGAATGCGGGGATCTTTCTGGTTTTGACAACCCTTGGTACGGCTATTTGGAATACTGTCCTTGTGTGGCTGGGCGTGTTTGCCGGTGCTTCTTGGGAAAAAATTGTGGGATATCTGGGGGTCTATTCGGAAATAGCACTTGTTGTCCTTGTAATCTGTGTGTTGATTGTCGGAATTATTTTCTACAGACGTCGTTTAAAAAAGAAAAAAGGACAAGCACAGGTACAGGAATCCTCTTTGGAAGATGATAAGGGGACGCAGCAATAGAAAAAGCATTGTAAAAGGAAGCACGGGGACAGTACCTTTCCGGTATTTGTCCCCATGCTTTTTCATTGTGACCTGGGAATGGGAGGTTTGAAAAATAGTCACTACTTTTTGCGAAGTGCTGAGAAAAAGCCTTTTTTCTCATAGGGTTCCCTGGAAACAGAGAGCGCGGTATATCCCGTTTGGTTAATGGCCTCTGTCAGAGCTTGTTCATCGATGGCCTGTTCTGTAATGATAATAGTCTGCTTTTTGGTATGAGAAGAACTGACCTTTTTAACGTTGGGAAATGCTTTCCTCACAGTATCGTTTACATGGGCTTCACACATCCCACACTGCATTCCATCAACCTTTACTGTATATTTTGTCATAGCTGTCTTCCTCCTATTAAAATCTAAAGTTTGCCATACTCCTACCTTTCACAGTGGTTACCGTCTATTTTGTGGAATATGAGGTTAGTAAAATCTAACCAAATGGTAGCACACAAAGTTTCTGCCGTCAACGGGTCTTGTAAAGTGGTTGTACAAAGATAAAAACCGGGCGGGAAATATTCCCGCCCGGTTTTGTAATTACGCTTGTTGTACCTGTTCTTCTTCTTCTGCTTCTTCGGGGTGCTGTAAAAGGTGGAGTTCTTTGCGCATGGCCGAGACCATATCGGCAAGCGCTTCTTTGGTTGGGCGTTTGAGGTTGTCGAACATCTGCTCCTTGGGAACCCACCAAACCGGGCCACCTTCATCCTCCGGAGTATCCCCATGGACACGTGGGAAGTAATGCCAGAGCAGATGGGTACCCTTTTTCCCGTGAAGTTCATACTGGACATGATCTGGATGGAAGGTGTTGTAAACTGCCTTTCCAACCAGGGCCATGTCTGCCAGGAACTGTTTTTGGAACTCCGGTTCCAGTTCGCTGAGCTCGGAGTAATGTTCTTTGCAGATAAATACCGTGTAGCCTTTGAAATACTGGTGGTCGCCAATGACAACATACCCAGTTTCCAGTTCTGCCACAAAGTAGGGATTCATCCCTTTTTTAATCATATCAATTCGTTCACAAATTCCACATCTCATACTCAGGATACCTTCTTTCCTAACTCTATTTGTCGGAAATCAATACAGGCATTCACCTGTAACAGATACTGGTTAAAACGCAAAAGTTTCACAGACAAACGCTGTGAGAAGAGCAGTACAAGCTTCGACATCGGCCATATCTACAACGGAGACCGGAGCGTGGACATAACGGTTCGGGATACTGATTCCACAGCTGCGCACACCGTCATTGGACTGGTTGATTGCTCCAGCGTCGGTTCCACCGGCTGCAAGTACTTCTATCTGGTAATGGATGTTGTCCCGTTGTGCTACTTCCACCATCTGGTTTACCAGCATTTCATCACAGATAACAGAGGAATCCATTGCCTTGATTGCAGCACCTCCGCCCAGCACAACATTGCCCTCCTTGTTGTCCGGGGTATCAAAACTGGTGGTAACATCCAGTGCAATTCCAATATCCGGATGAATCCCCTGTGCGGCAACCCTTGCACCGCGCAGCCCCAATTCCTCCTGTGTAGAAAAAACATAGTACAGATCGTTTGGGCATTCCTTGATTTGCTGAATGCTTTGAATCAAAATATAGGCGGCAATCCGATCGTCAAAGGATTTGCTCATATAGCGCCCGCTGACAAGCTCCACACAGTCACCAACGTAGTGAGCGGTATCGCCCACGCGGACATATTTTTCTGCGTCCTCTTTTGAAGTAGCTCCGATATCCACATAGAGCTTGGAGACGTCATTTTTCCCAATTTCAGCAATGTTTGTTTCCGTCATCAGCGCGCCTTTAACGCCGTTTTGGAATTCAATCCGGTTTGCATAAGAAGTGTACATGGAAATACCGCCGACAGCCCGGACTTTCAGGTATCCGTCATCCGTAATTTTGGTAACCATAAAGCCAATTTCATCAATGTGTGCGCTGGCCATGATTTTTTTCGGATTTGCAGCTGTTCCTTTTTTATAAGTAATGACATTTCCAAGCGCGTCAATTTTCACTTCATCGACATAGGGTTTTACTAATTCAGCTACATAGGAGGCGATTTCCTTTTCCCGTCCACTGACGCCGAAAATCTGGGTAAGTTCTTTGAGCATGCTGTCTCCTCGCTTTCTCTTTCTGTCACAACATTGTCTGTCAAACGCGGTAAAACCGATAAATTGCAAACCATCCGTTTTTACCAGCGGCAAGTGTTTCAAACTGCCCTACAGGGGAGATATCCCATTAAGACACCCCTATCATAGCATAACAGACAAAGATTTTCAATTCAAAATCTGTAGATTTGTGTCAAAGGGAAATAAGAATTCCAACAGGGCAGTGATCGCTCCCCATAATCTGGGGACAAATAAAGGAGTCTTCCAATTTTTCTTTTAAGTCATCAGAAATCAGGAAATAGTCAATGCGCCACCCAACGTTTCTCTCCCGGGCCTTAAACATGTATGACCACCAGGAATACGCATCCGTTTTGTCCGGATATAGAACGCGGAAACTATCCAGGAAGCCGCTGTCAAGGAGTTGGGTCATTTTTTCACGTTCTTCTACTGTAAACCCTGCGTTTCCCTGATTGGTTTTTGGGTTTTTTAGATCGATTTCTTTGTGGGCTACGTTCATATCTCCACAGACAATAACAGGCTTTTTTTCTTTGAGTGAGTTTAGGTAAGCGCGAAACGCATCTTCCCATTGCATCCGGTATTCAAGACGCGTCAATTCACGCTGTGCATTAGGAGTATAGACGTTGACCAGATAAAACCGATCGTATTCCAATGTGATAACCCGGCCTTCTTTATCATGCTCTTCAACTCCAATTCCATAACTCACCTCAAGTGGTTCGGTTTTGGTAAAAATAGCAGTACCGGAATACCCCTTTTTTTCAGCAGAATTCCAGAATTCATAATAACCTTCCAAGGGGACTTCCGCCTGCCCCTGCTGCATCTTGGTCTCTTGCAGGCACAGAATATCTGGATCAAGGGAAGCAATGCTTTCCAAAAAGCCTTTATTCATACAGGCACGCAGCCCATTTACATTCCAGGATATTGCTTTCATCAGTTTTGCTCCTTTCATATGGATTCGCATACTTCTCTGCATAAATCCTCAATGGTAATGCCGCTGACACGGAGATCACAGGCATGACGGTAAATAGGGGTTCTGGAATCATGCCTTGCCCGCAGAGCGGGTTCTCCTCCTTTGGCAAGCGGACGGGTAGTATCGCCCCGTAGAACCTCTAGAATTCGTTCAATGGGCGTATCCAACCAAACCAGAAGTCCGGTTTGCTTGACAACCTCTACATTTCTTGGATCTAATACAGCGCCGCCGCCAAGAGAAATAATGGTACCTTTCTGGGAGGATGCTTTCCGTACGGCTTCCCGCTCCAGGCTCCGGAAGGTTTCCTCCCCGTGTTCTTTAAAAATGGTAGCAATGGTCTTTTTCTCCTGCTGTTCCACCAGTTGGTCGGTATCCAGAGGGGTAATATCAAGGAACTTCCCAAGGCAATTTGCGACGGAGGTCTTTCCGCAGCCCATAAACCCACACAGGACAAGGTTTTCCCTGTGGTAATGCTCCCGTAGGCGCTTAAACATCAACTGGACCGCAATCATCTGCTCTGTTTCTAGCAACTGTTTGGGCTGAAAGTGGGCTCCTGTCCAGAGTTCCTGCGCCCTGGCGGCCTGTCCTACCAGCATCAAAAGTCCGTCTTGATAGGGGATTCCCCTTGTTTTCGCCTCTTTTAGCAGAGTTGTCCGTCTGGGGTTATAGATACAATCAAAGACATATTGTGTCCATGGGCATTGGGAGAGGGAAAGTGGGGTGTGTCCTTCTTCTGGGGACATTCCAACCGGGGTACCATTGATGATGATTTGTGTTCTCTCAGGAACATGGGAAAAATCCGTTATCCTGATAGAATAGCCGCAGCGACGGAGCAGCTGATACAGACGCTCTGCTTTCGGACCCTTGGGATTTCTGGCGCAGACTGTAACCCGTGCTCCGTTTTTTGCACAGAGATAGGCAGCCATTGCACTGACTCCCCCATTACCAAGAATCAAGACTTCTTTTCCCCTCAGGGAGAGATTGTCCCGTTTGAAGGCAAGAGACATCCCATCGATATCGGTATTATATCCATAGGATTTCCCGGCCGAAAATAAGACGGTATTGACACTGCCGAGCGCCGCGGCGTCCTCATCAATTTCATCCAGAAAAGGCAATATGTTTATTTTGTGCGGGATTGTGAGATTACACCCCAAAAGCTTTTCTTTTGCCAGTGAGAAAGCCTCCTCCAATTGATGGGGGGGGACTTCCACAGCAATGTAATCCGCTTTTATATGATTCTGCTGAAAAAGCGCAGCATGAAGTTGGGGGGACACGGAATGTGCAACTGGGTAACCAAACAGGCCAAAAGTAGGACGTTGGGGGATGAATTCCCGAAATTGGGAGAGTGTGAGATTCATGTGTTCAGATCCTTTCTGGGGCTGCATAGGGAAATCAACAGGCTGCAAAACGCCGACTCAAACGCTCGATCATCCTGAGGCGTCCGTTTTCGTTGCCCATGGATTCTTTTTCCGCTGCGGCGCATTTTTTGTCCAAGATGCCGTTCCAATAAATGACGGTCCATGTTTTGAGAAGTATAGAGCATCCCATTTTGGTGGATAGGATGGCAGTGTTTGGAAAGCGCCAGAGCGGCAACCCCATAATCCTGGGTGACCACGATATCCCCACAGTGTACAAGATTGATAAGGGCAAGATCAGCACTATCCCTTGCCTTGTCCACAGTAATAATACGACTGTATCCATCATGGAGTTGATGGCTGGTATCTGTCACCATGGTCACTGGGACAGAATACTGCCGGGCAAGCCTTACAATAATATCTTTTACCGGACAGGCATCTGCATCCACATAAATATGCATTGTGGTATTCCTCCCTTTAAAATGGGATTAAAATAAGAAAATCAGGCGCTTAAAGTACAACGCCTGATTTTTCCTGAGTCAGAATTCCAGTTCGTGCCCTGTAAGGTTTTTATGGATTTTGCGTAAAACGGCAATGGCTTCCTCCCGTTCCTTCGGGGAAAAACCGGAGAAACAGATTTCTTCCTGTTCCTGTAAAAACACTTCGCTGATACGCTGGTGCGCGTCGCGGCCCTTTTGCGTCAGATGGACGGTTACAACGCGCTTATCTTCCAACGAGGGTCTTCGTTCTACCAGACCGGATTTTTCCATCAGCGTGAGAATGCTTGTAATGGTAGCGGGTTCCAACTGGCACTTTTCCGCAATGAGCTTTTGGTTGCATCCGTCATATTTGACCAACATGTCAAGTAACATGGGCTGCCCGCGGGTCAACCCATTTTTAGCAAGTCCTTCCCCTGCATGTTTGCGGTGTGCGTTGACAATTCCGCCAAGTAATTTATGAAAAACAGGATCTTGCAAATTTGTCCCCTCCTAAATCGGAAAAGGCTTCCCTTTTTTCTTTATTATAGACGTCTCCAAAAAGAGATGTCAACTCAAAAAAGGGTTTTCTTCCCGTTCTTTAAAGAAGTTTAAGGAATTTAAGGGTTCTCAAATGGACAAGTTGTGTTATAATCAAAGAAAGAAGGGGATTTCCATGTCTGAGTGAATGCCCCGCAGAATAATAGTCCATGCTTTTATTAAGAGTATTGATAGAAATTGATGATAGGAAGGAAGCTGTTATGCCGTTTCCAGTCAGTATCCAATCCTCGCCGGTTGTCTGGGATACGCTACCGGTGGCAAAACTTACACAGTATCCTTTTGCCAAGGGGGCTTACCGACCTTTTTCCCAGGCAAGAATCTGTTTTGTCCCATCTGAGGGCCTCTATCTTAGAATGTGGTCTTTTGAAGTGGAATTGCGATGTGAAGAATGGGAGCCCCGGGTTTTGTTGGAAGACAGCTGCATGACAGTTTGTGTGTGCGCGGGAGAAGAGTATCTCAGGATTACTTCCAACGCGAGGGCGGTTGCCTGTATCCAGAAATGCCGACAAGAGCAGGTGGTGGAAGAGTATAATTCCACCGTTTTACGGCATCTCCATGCCTTTCAGGGCGAGGACTTACAGGGGGAATATTGGGGAGTGGAGTTTTTACTTTCCAATGAGTTTCTGCAAAAGGAGTTTTTGTTTCCCGATCTGCAGCCGGGAGTGGTTTTCCAGGGAAATTTCTATTCTACCCGCTTAGATGGAATAAAAGAACATTTTGGTTGTTTGTATCCGGTACACAGCAAGACTCCGGCTTTTTTGCCGGAATCCTTTGGTGATTTTGAAGTTGTAGATTATTGAGAAAAGGGGTTGGATTTGTATGCGTACTTTTGGAAAATTTTTTACGTGGACCTTGGTGATTGTTGCTGTCATTGGCGGAATTCTTGCATTGGTCGACTACCTCTATGAGACCTATGCAAAGCACTACATTTCCACACAAAACGATGATTAAAAAAACGGGAGACGAATTCGTCTCCCGTTTTTTATTGGGAACAGGATTGCAATCCCTGCACAAAACTGTTATACTATATAGGCTATCCAAAGATGGAGAGTTGTCCGAGTGGTCGAAGGTGCAGCACTCGAAATGTTGCGCTGTTTTGAGAAGTCAAAACTTAACAAAGCCTTTAACCATGCGGGTTTACCACATACCAGCAGTTTCAGAACACGCTGAGTTCTAATCAAAATTCTAATAAAATTAAATAATGCGTTAACCTCGCGAATGCGAGTTAACATATACGGAGATGTACCCAAGTGGTTGAAGGGTCCGGATTCGAAATCCGGTAGGTCGGTTCTGCCGGCGCTGGGGTTCAAATCCCCACATCTCCGCCAGCGTGACGCTGGACCCAATTCGTTTTTGGGTTCAGCGTTATTTTTTGATTTATGCTCGGCTAAACAGTTTGGCATCTTTTTCAGTTCCTCTTTACATAACATGAATAGATACTAATTTTGACATGATGGGAGTCACAATTAGTATCTATTTTTTATTTTAAAAATATTGAATTTTATTAAGAAAAGAAAATTTTTGTCGAAAAATGTCGATATGTTAAAAATATATTTACAAACTAGCAAAAATATTATATATTTTAAATAAAGTTTTGTGAAATTCAAAAGATTATGTAAATTTAGATCATAAGATTTTCAATAAAATAAGTAAAAAACAAATATAACAAAAGGGGTAGGATTCCGATGAACATTGTGGGAGTAGATATTGGAGGAACCAAGATGTACCTGTGCATTCCAGTGGATGGTACATATATCGAACATACGGTTCCAACTGGCAAGGAATGCACACCTGATTACCTGAGAGAAGAAATCCATAAATTTTTGTCCCGGTTGCCCGTAAAAGTAGATGCTATGGGGATTGGCATCAGTGGAATGGTGTCAGGTGACCAGTATGTTGCCCATTCCGTTACGCTTCCAAATTTGAATGGAATTACGGCATACTATTTTTCTGATGGAATGGATGCCTGGCTGCTTAATGATCTGCGTTGCGCAACGTATGCGGAAGTCGCAAATTATCCGAATGATGAAGTGCTGGTTGTAGTATTGGTGGGTTCTGGGACGGCTGCTGGAATTGCGATAGACGGCACAGTGCTTGGCGGAAGTATCGGATTTGCCGGGGAAGTAGGATACTTCCCGGTTATGACGGAAACAGGAATTCAATATGAGGACGATATGAGCGGAGGGAATGCACTGCTGAGAAAAACCGGCCTGACACCGCAAGAGTTACTTGAAAAAATTGAAAAAAAAGAGTCTGAATCGGTTCAATTGATTGAAACTGCAGGCACCTATTTTGGAATGGCTATGGCAGGTCTTATCAATATACTTAACCCGAGCAAATTGATTGTCGGAGGGAGAACAATCACTTACCCAGGGTATCTTGACCAAGCAATGAAAGTATGTGATCACTACGCTCTTCTTCCAGCCAGAGAAGCCTGCAGTATTCTTCCGCCAAGTGACGCAGTTCGATCCGTGGCACTTGGTGCAATTGAATATGTAAAACGAAAATATTCTGACCGGTAGGTAGGTGGGAAAATGCCTGAAACAATGAATACGTGTCATAGCCCAGGAGTGCATTGTCACTGGTCCTCCATTACCGGTTGCCTGAATGCTTTGGTTCCGGGATTCAACAGCGCCCATGTTTTTTTAGCCGGGCATGGACTAAAAACGGATTACCAGATAGAAAAAAAGTGCGATTTTTCTGGCCTTTTGCTGACAAACCATTTTAGCAGACTGTATCCTGTATTTTTTGAGAGGAATGGTCTGAATTTTGAATATGTTGATGTGAATTATTCTTTTCCGGAGCTTTTGAAAAGAATAAAACAAGAAAATGATAGGGGTTTTCCCGTTATAATCTCTCTTTTTTCCCGGAAAATCCCCTATCATGCCGCGTTTCATAGTACAAGCTCCAATATGCATTGTGTTGCAGTCAGCACTGTAGAATCGAACAGACTGTATGTCCATGATTTTTTTATTCCTACGCACCCTGTATCCGAGTTTCATGGATGGGTTGGGAAAGAAGAGCTAAGATCCGGTTGGGAGGATTCGATTAAGAAAGTATACTTCTTTAATCGAGAAGAGACTGACTTTCTTAAAAAAACTGTTGTGGCAAAATAAACTATGAAAAGTTATTGTTTGAACTGAGAGAGTATCTGAAAACGGGGAGAACAGGAATAGCGTTGTTCTTACAGGATTTTCGAGAATGTGCGGAAAATAATCCGCAGACAATTCGGGAAAATGTGAGGCAAATCTGCTTTGCGCTGCAGTTTGACTCTGTGGTCCCTTCCCGTAAATTGCTGTCGGATGTTTTTAAGAGAGCTGGTCACGAGTACTCAGAAGCAGTGGATCAACTGGAACAGTTCGTGAAAGAATGGTATAAAATCACCTTTTCCTTGATGAAATACAGTTACGGGCGGACCAATACAGGGTTTATCAGGATTTCTCAGCGTATGGACTGGGTGATGGAGCAGGAACGGCAATTATTAAAGGGTATTTGTGAATGGAAAACAGGGACAGGGAGATGAGAAAATGGCAGTATTTGATATTACCAATGCTTGCAACCTGCGTTGTATCTATTGTTGCAGAGGGGAATATGACAGGAATAAAATTAAGGAACCAAGCCGACAGGAAATTTTGGACACCATCCAGCAGTTTGTAAAAAACCGATCGACATTTGTAGTTTTGCAGGGAGGTGAGCCATTGATCAGAAAAGATATTGTTCCTATTCTAAAAAGTGTTGGTGAATTCAGGAAGACACCAGGTAGCCATCTGTTCGAAGATTTAAAGGAATTACTCAAACTCCGTGTCAAACCGGAGGAATTCCAGCTGAAATATAAAAAAACGCTGATAAAAAACGGATTGCCCGTATTTTATGTAACAACAAACGGTATGATTGACTCCGAAGAAATCAAACAGGCGCTGATAGACGGCGGCTTTTCCGTAGATATTTCTTTGGATTCTGTAGACCCTCAGGTGAACCGGCTGACGCGGATTGGCATTGATTTTGAGAAGGTAGTATCTACTATCGACCATTTTTCCGATAAACTGCCCGTTCACCTCTCTTGCACAGTTACTGAATATAATGTGGATACCCTAACGCAGATGCTTTCCTTTGCAAAAGAGCATTCTTGTCTGTCAGTCAAATATTCCCCAGTCATAATGGTCGGTAGCAGAAAAGAAAACGACGAGAAATTCCGTGACCGATACTTTGAACAATTAAACAGGATTCTTGACCGTTTTAAAAATTATCAGGATGATTTGTTTTTAAATGTCAAGCTCTACCCTCATTATCTGGACTGTAAGGCGGGCAGAGAAATATACCAGCGTCTGAGCAATACTACAAATATTGTTTTGGAAATGCATGAATGCGCTGCATTACATATGATAAAGGAAATTTATGTGGATACCAATCTGGATGTGTATGGATGTGCATCTATGAAGGGGACTAAAGAAGCTGTGATCGGCAATCTCCATGATATGAGTTTATATGAAATCTGGCACAGTAATACACGTAAAGAGATGTGGAAAAATTTGCAGAAAACACATGATTTGCTATGCGAATATGGCGGATGTGTCGGAGCGGCCTTTTGTCAGAAAATTCGGGAACAGGGGATGACAAATGAACGTTAGTGTAGTGATTCCGACCTTTAACAAAGCGCCTCGTCTGAAATTGATGCTGGCCTCTGCCGTTTGTCAGGATTTTAATTTAAATGATGCAGAATTGTTACTTGTTGACGATGGTTCTACAGATGAAACCAATCAAGTTGTAGCAGAATACAAAAATAAACTGAATTTGATCTTGCTTCAGGAAAACCATGGAGGCAGGTCCTTTGCTAGAAACCGAGGGATCGCAGCGGCTAGCGGAAAAATCGTTATTTTTTCAGATGACGACGTGATTTGGAAGGATTCTTTTTTGAAAACCCATTACCAAATGCACCAATTGTATGACTCCTGTGTGGTACATGGACAAATCCGAACTCTCCCGTTTGTTAAGTTTTTTGAGGATCCTGCCTCTGGAAAGCTGTATAAAGGGATGGACAGCGGGGTTTCACTTACTAGGCTTCGCAGTAAGTGCATCAGTGAGACAGATATTTCCTTGGACTTTGAAGGAAAGGTTCATAAGAATTCGAATCTTTCTGTCACAGAGAAGATGATTAATTCTGTATTTACACAAGGAATTTCCTCTTTGCAATGGCTGGGCTGTACCGGAGCTAATTTTTCAGTCTCCCTTGAGGATTTAAAGAAAGTCCGCGGTTTTGACGAGGGATTCGGCCTTACCTGGGGATTTGAAGATTTTGAGCTGGGATATCGGTTGAAAGAACTTGGATGTAAGTTTCTTTACAGTATGGAGGCGACGAATTATCATCTTGTTCATTTCCGACAGACTTTAGAGGAGGAACTGAAAACTTCTTTTGATTATTTTTATTCCCTCCATCCACAGGATGCTGTAAAAGAAGTTTATGAGTTTTTTTTAGGAAAAATTGATGAAAAAACATTATTTCAAAGGAGAATGTAATGATGGAAAACCATGTATGGGTGGATTGTACGCAGCTGACTCAGCCAGAAATTGATCGGGTGCTGTCTAGCTGTTATGAACGGTATTTAATTGATTCAAAACAGTATTCCAATAACAAAGAGACATTCACAGGAAAAAAATTGGTTTTGCGTTGTGAGACGACGGAGGAACTGCAGGAGCTTTTGGAAGAAAAAGTGGACTGTATAGTAATGTCCAATTCTTCCGAAGTGCTCAGAGCGGCGAAGACTGCTGGGTATAAAACAGCTTATTTTAATCAGGTGACTGATTATGAAAGGCTCAAACATACGGCTCAGGTGGGAATACAATATGACCATGTGCTCGTTCAATTTTTTGACGAGACAAATATCCCTTTGGAATTGCTCATTGCGACATTTCAGAAATATAAAACTATGCAACTGTTGAAATATGTAGGTAGCTATGAGGAGATGCAGGTGGTGCTGCATGTGATGGAACATGGAAGTGACGGAGTCGTTGTACAGACAAGAGATGTAGAAGAACTGGTCAAATGCGGCAATTTGCTGGAAAAAACAACGGACAAAATCGAACTGCTGGAGGGGGAGGTCCTTTCCATCGAGCATTTGGGGGCAGGACATCGTGTCTGTGTCGATACAACAAGCATTTTAAAAGAAAACGAGGGAATGCTTATTGGTTCCACCGCAAAAGGAGGGATTCTGGTTAGTTCGGAAACGCATCATCTTCCCTATATGGAGCTGAGACCGTTTCGCGTCAACGCAGGGGCGATTCATTCCTATATATGGAATCATGAACAAACATCTTATTTAAGTGAATTGAGAGCTGGAAGCCCTGTCTGGACAGTGGATACGGATGGAAACGCACGTAAAGTCTATGTTGGTCGGGTGAAAATTGAAACCCGTCCCCTATTGAAAATCACTGTAGCGGTAGGAGGAGATACCATTAATACGATTGTACAGGATGATTGGCATATCAGGATTTTGGGACCGGGTGCAACCGTGCTCAACGCATCCTGTTTAAAAAAAGGAGATAAGGTTATGGCATACAAGTTGTCTGGGGGGCGCCATGTGGGTATCCAGATTGATGAGTATCTGGATGAGAAATAGGGGGAAAGTATGAGTTCCAAGAAAATTAGACTAAACAGAATTTTTGCAAATGGCACGATAGCCATCATGCCGATTGATCATGGAGTGACCATGGGAATGCTCCGGGGAATTGACAATTATATGGAGCTTATACAAAATATGCTTTTCACAGGATTGGACGGCATTGTGGCCCATAAGGGGATCGTCCAAAAGCTTTTGAATTTGGATGGGGTGGAACGCCTAAATATTTTTCAACATCTCTCTGCATCCACTAACTTTTATGAACCCAACTATAAAGTGATTGTCAGTACTGTGGAGGAAGCCTTGAGAAATGGGATTGATCAGGTTTCAATTCATCTGAACTTGAATGTGCCACAGGAAAGGGAGATGATGCGAGATTTTGCAGATATTGCGGAATCCTGTGAACGCTGGGGTGTTCCGCTGATGGCAATGATTTATGTGCAAAACCATATTCTGGATGTACAGACCTTGCGTCATGCCATGCGTGTAGCAGAAGAACTTGGCGCGGATCTTGTAAAAATCCCAATGCCCGAACAGACAGAATTTCTGGAAAATCTGATTGGCCATGTGAATATTCCGGTATTGGTGGCAGGCGGTGAATGTTCAAAGGATCAAAAAGATTTTTTAACTCAGATTGACCGGGCGACTTCCTGCGGTGCTTCGGGTATTGCTGTCGGAAGGAATATTTTTGAACGTGAAAATCCCCAGGCGTTTGCGCGAATTGTTACCAAGCTTGTTCATCGTACTATTGATTTACAGCAGGCCTGCGAAATGGCTATGGAACTAAAGTGACACCATGGAAGAAGGGATTGTGACAAGATGATTCAGGAATTTCTGCGGGTATGCAGGAAATACAGTGGGAAAACGGCGATAATAGACAGAAAATTGACCATGACCTATTCTCAGTTGTACAATGCGGTCTTAAACCTGGCAGGTCATCTCGTTCAGACCTGCGGTACAGACAAGAGACTTTTACTTTATTGTGAAAACAGTGCGGAGTTTGTTGTGAGCTATTTTGCAGTTGCATTATCTGGCAATACGGCAGTACTCTGCGATGTTAACTTTAAAGAAGAGCTTTCCTATATTATTCGGGACTGCAGGATAGACGCAGCGCTTACCACCCATTACCTCAAAGAGAGTTTTACGAAAAAACAGAGAAATTTTCTGCCGGTTCATGTTGTGAAAATACTCTTTTCTGATCTGCCGGCAAATATGGAATGGGGATATTCTCCAGATAAAATCTGCTTAATACTCTATACCTCCGGTACGACGGGATATCCAAAAGGAACGCTGAATACCGGCAGGACACTTCTACAAGCGGCTAAAAATTATATTTCCACGCTGGATGTTACGCCAGAGGATAGGTTCTTGGTGACAATTCCGATGTATCACTCCTACGCGATGGGTTCTGCAATGCTGGCATCTCTTTTGAGCGGGGCCACGTTGGTGATTGATCGGCGATTTGACCCCAAAAAAGCATTGGAGGATATCAGACATTATCAGGTGAGTATTTTTCACGGTGTCCCATATATGTATGATATTTTAACCAAGCATCTTTCCCTATTCCCAGAGAAAATCGAGAGTATCCGCTATTTTGTCTCGGCGGGTATGAGGTTGCCCCCCGAGACCTTTGACGCATTTTTTGATGTTTCAGGCCATGTTATTAACCAGGAATATGGCAGTTCGGAAACCGGAACAATTGCTTTCAACTGTAGCCATGAGATAGAAGTTCTGAAAACCTCTGTCGGACAGCCTCTGAATGGAGTGAAAGTCCGTCTGGGCGAGCAGGAAGGTTCTAATTGTGAAGAAGGAATTCTTGAGGTGCACAGCAAAGGAATGTCCCTTGGATATTTCGGTGGAAAAAGTTTTTCTCAATGGTATCAGATGGCGGACCGGGTAAGAATTGATAGGCAACATAACATCTTTATTCTGGGAAGACAGGACCGTATCCTTAATATTGCCGGAAAAAAGGTGGACCCGGCAGAAATTGAAGCCTTGATTATGACCATGGACGGCGTTAAAGAAGTCCATGTAGGGCCAAAAGAAGAGCAGGGAGGGTTGGTTTCTCTCCAGGCGGATGTGGTGTTAGAGGAATCTTCAAAAATTAACAAGATCATGGTTCGTAAGCTGTGTGCGGAGCGTCTCTCTGGCTATAAAATTCCAAAGCATATTCATTTTGTACAAAGCCTAGTGAAAAGTTCTCTTGGAAAGCCGATTTCTGGAAAGGGGGAACCGCGAGCATGATATTGAAAAAAGCATTTTTGTATCCGACTTTGACCTGTAACCTTAACTGTATTATGTGTTATTCCAAATCAGAAGACCCGGGAAAGAAAAAAGAAATGACTCTTGAACAATACCGAGAATTGGTAGCAAAGTTATACAAAGTGGGAGTCCGACATTTTGATATTAGTGGAGGAGAGCCTTTTTTATATCGGGATCTGGAACCCTTAGTGAGAGAAATCAAGAGTTATCCAGATACTAGGATTGACCTTGTGAGTAATGGGACTCTGATTGCATCCCGCTACGAAAAGGATATTCGCCGGATTTTGGAGAAAGTAGACCAGGTCTTTCTTTCTCTGGATTCTATGGACGCGGACAAGCATGACTCAATCCGTAGGGGAGAGGGGGCGTTTGAAAAAACCATGGCTGCTATCCGGCTGGTGCAGCGGGATTTTCAGGGGAAAATCGGAATCAACTGTGTTGTTTCAGAAGAAAACCGGGATCAGGTGGACCCCTTATTGGAATTTGTCAGACAGGAAAAAATTGCGTATATCAGCTTTTTACGGTATATCGACGTATCTTCCAACAAGAAGAATTTGAATTTATATGTTCAGGAAAACATAGAGCTATATCAAAAAGTACTTTCTTTTGTGAAAAATCAAAGGGAGGAGGAATTTTTGCCTAAAATTGAAATCGGTATGCCCGGCTATATGGTGCCACTTCTCAAAAAGCAGATTGTCCGTCATCCGGCAATTTCGGTATACTATGACCCGATACGTGGTTGCCATGCTTATGAGGGGAATTTTGCAGTTACCTCCGATGGGGAGGTAACCGGTTGTACGGCGATGGTGAAGTATTTGAAGCTTTCCTGCGGGAATGTGACTACTGATAGTATGGAAAAAATCCAGAGCAGGTTGCAACAGAAAAAAGAATTGCTTCGAGATAGAGAAACTCTGCTCAAAACAAAAGAACCCTGCAAAAGCTGCGAATATTTTTCTTATTGCAGGGGAGGCTGTCCGGCAGCGGCGATACAAAGATACGGTACGATAATGATGCCGGACCCTTCCTGCGCGAAGCAGTCTGGGAATAAATAAGGGGGGGATATTGTGGCGGCAAAATTGACATTGCCTACTTACCTGTTTGAAGGCGGTTTAAAGGGAGAACGCCCTATTCGGGAGATTGCTGCTATTTGCCGGACCTGCCAGGTACAGGAGTTGTCGGTGAATTTTACTCAGCAGGGGGAGATCAGCTTCCAGTCGGAGCTACGTCAACTTAAAACGCTCAAACAGGATTTGGATGGAATGGGGGTTCATATTAACAATATCACAACACTTTTAACAAGCGGGGCAAATGAAATATCCTCCAAGTGTGAAGAACGGGAACACTATCGGAAAATCTTTGAGAAAATGCTTGACATAGGAGAAGCCCTTGGTATTGAAACGCTCTGCGCACATATCTGTACCAGCAAGGTGCTTTCTGAGTATTCCTATGAGGAGGCAATTCGTCTAGAAAGAGAACGAGTACAAAAACTAGCGATACGGTGTAAAGAACGCGGGCTTCGTTTTTTACTGGAAAATGTAGTAGACGGACTGATTTCCACCGCGGAGGGATACATGGAGTTTTTATCCGGTCAGCCCACAGAAGTAGGGATTTGCTATGATATTGCTAACAGCTATTTTGTGTGTCCTCCAGAGCACTGGCTTCAGACATTACGTGGAAAAATAGAGTATCTCCATCTGACGGATGTGAGAATAAAATCGCTACGGGGAATGCTTGTAGAATTTGTAGACCTCGGCCAGGGATTGATCCATTATCCATCGGTTTTCCGAAAAATAGAAGAGATTGGTTATGAAGGCCCTGTTTTGATAGAAAGTTTTGAACAGCGGGGACAGGACGATACCAAACGGGTACAGGAAATAATTCGTTTATGGCAAGCACAGAGGGGAGAAGAAAGACAATGATAGCCAAAGAAACTGTTTACAAAAAGGTAAAAAAAATTGTCACTGAAATTTTGAATCTTGAGCTGGATGATATTCGAGACGAGAAAATTGATAAGGTGTCTCTGGAGGAATATGGATATAACTCCATAGATGCATTGGAGGTTTTAGTCGCTCTGGAAGAAGGATTTCAAATTCAAATCAATGATGAAAATTTGAATTTTGAATTTTTACAGTCCATTACATCCATTACAGACTACATTTTTAATCAGCTGCAGCAACCAGAAAACAAGGAGGAAACTACAATGAAAAACAAGAGTATCACCATTGGAATCGCGGGCGGTTCAGGAAGCGGGAAATCCACTTTCTGTAAAAAGCTCCAGGAAAGGTTGAATAAAGAATTTCAAGTGAAGACGATTTCGACAGATCAGTTTTTTGTCGGAGAACTTCCAAAAATGGTTTCTCCCGCTACTGGTAAGGAATATGATGACTGGAATGCACCGGGTGCTGTCAATCATGAGGGAGTCGAACAGGCTGTCAAAGAAGCACAGGGGGAGGCTGAAGTGATTCTGGTAGAGGGGTCCAGTGTACTGTATTTCGAAGAACTGAGAAAACAATTTGATCTCAAGATTTTTCTTGATCTGGATTCCGATGAGCGAATGTACCGCCGTATCAAACGAAATATGGCTATGTGGAATGCATCGATGGAAGAAGTCGCAGATTACTATCTTGAATCTGCAAAATTCAGTGAGAAAAAGAATTACCTGGATACGAAAATGTATGCGGATCTCGTGCTCAACGGGAGAAGTGACCACGAGCTGAGTACGGATATGATTCAGGCATGGGTTTCCAGCAGATTAAAGGGTGAATAACCATGAGCATAATTGAGGTAGAACATTTATCTAAGACATTTGAGTATTATGAAAAAGCCCCTGGTCTGAAGGGAGCCGTCAAAAATTTGTTCCACCGGAAAAAGCTGTATAAAGATGCGGTTGATGATGTCTCCTTTCGTGTGGAAAAGGGAGAAATCGTGGGATTTTTAGGACCGAACGGAGCGGGAAAAACGACAACCTTAAAAATGCTTAGCGGAATTTTGTATCCAACGGATGGCAAGGCAGTTGTCAACGGCTTTATTCCCTGGAAACGGGAGAACGAGTACAAGAAGAGTTTTGCGCTTGTTTCCGGACAGAAAAGTCAGCTTTGGCCGGATTTGCCCGCGATTGACACCTTTGAACTCAACCGCAACATCTATGAACTAGAGGAGGAATCGTTTCGGGGTTTTTTAGCAGAAATCACACAGCTTCTGGATGTGGAACGTCTGCTGAAAGTGCAGGTTCGTCGATTGTCTTTGGGCGAGAGGATGAAGATGGAACTGATCGCAGCATTGTTACATCAGCCGAGCGTCATGTTTTTGGACGAACCGACGATCGGTCTCGACCTGACAGCCCAGTCCAATATTCGCAGCTTTCTCAAAGAATATAACCGTAGATACCATACAACGATTATCATAACCTCCCACTATATGAAGGATATTGAGGATCTGTGTGACAGAGTGGTTGTTATCAATCAGGGGAAAAATGTGTTTGATGGAAAATTGGAGGATGTATCTGATTTGTTTGAACAACGCAAAGTGGTAAAGCTTAAATCTTCCTCGGTACTTGACTACGAAGGGTTAAAAACATTTGGTGTTCTAAAGTCCTCGACTGCCCATGAGTCAACGGTGTTGATTGAAAAACCGAAGGTGAACGAAAGCTTGAAGAAACTGGTGGAGATGTATCCGTTTGCTGATATCAGTGTGGAAAACATTCCGCTAGAAGAAGGGATCCGACTGCTTTATGAAAGGAAATAATCATAAATACTTGCGCTGCTTTTCCATGAGCGTCGGGCAGACATTTGTGTACCGAACAGACTTTTTTATTAAAATTCTGGCGACGTTTATTCCGGTTGCGGTTCAGCTTTTTTTGTGGACGGCTGTTTATGGCAGCTCTGGTAAGGAGACTATTTACGGGCGCACTTACTATGAAATGATGTTTTATCTTACAATCTCCTTTGTTATCACCTTTTTTTTGACCTGCGATGAGGCCAATGAGGTTTCTGCTGACATTAAATCAGGAAATCTCAATCAGTTCCTGATTCGGCCCATCAGCTATATAGGACAAAAAATTTCCTGTTTTCTAGGAAGCAAAGTGATTGTCCTTGTTTTTGTGGGCGTTATGTTTGTCGCTACAATTTTGCTGTTTGATTTTCGATTGGGGTATCAGATTGAACTGGTCAATCTGCTGATATTTTTGCTGATTATTTTGCTTGCTTTGATACTCCAGTTTCTAATGTACTTGTGTATGGGAACCTGTGCATTCTGGATTACGGACGCTTGGGGTATTTTCTTTGGGGGTCGCTATATCATCAATATTCTGAGCGGTTCTCTATTTCCGTTGGAGGTATTTGGGGATACGCTCAATGGAATATTCTCGTTTCTCCCATTCCAGTATACGACTTATTTTCCCATCAATGTTTTACAGGGCAGAATGGACGGAGCGGAAATACTCAAATGCTTTGCCATACAAATTATCTGGATTATACTGCTGTACGGGCTCTACCGTCTGCTATGGAGCAGAGGCCAGAAGCAGTACATGGCGATAGGGGGATAGGGATGAAAGCAGTATTTTATAACATAAAAAAGCATCTTGTTATTTTAAAGATGTTCACAAAAAACTACCTGATCTCCCAGATGGAATACAAGTGCAGTTTTTTTACTTACCTTATTGTTGAAACCATTGTTCTGCTTTCCAAACTTTTGTACGTTGGGGTAACTTATAATACAGGCATTACGGTCAACGGATTGAAACCAGAAGAGATTTTGCTGTTCAACGGTACATTTTTCATTGTTTCTGGAGTATATGGTGGCTTTTTCATGCTCAATTTTTCCAATTTCCGTACTAAAGTAAAAAACGGGGATTTGGATTTGCTGATGGTAAAGCCTGTTTCCTTGCAGTTTATGTGTACACTTTCCACAGTGGAATTTGCCGTACTGATCCCAAATGTCGGAACGGGGATTGTAATGGTCTGTTATGTCTGGAATGTCTGTCAGCTTCAGGTCAGTGTGTTCAATATATTGGGATATCTGTTCCTGATCTTGTGTGGTATTGTCATTGTTTACAACATCTTGTTTTTGCCTCAGCTGCTCTCTTTTAAGCTGATAGAAACGAATTCCTTGTTTAAAATAACATCCTCCCTGTCGAATTTTAACATGATGCCAATGCACATTTATCCAGAAATTATGAAGAGAATCGGAATTTTTATCTTTCCGATTTTTGTTGTCACGAACTTCCCATCTATGTTTATTTTGGGAAAGCTCAACATCTGGTATGTGCTGTGGTCACCTGTTGCCGCCATTTTGTTAACCGTTCTGGTTCGGTTACTGTGGAAAAAATCCGTCAAAGGATATTCCAGTGCTATGAACTAATTGAAAGGATGTCTTGTCATGATTGAAATAATGAGGGGAATCAACCCAAATATCCAGCAGTTCATTTTAGAAAAAGCACGGGAATATGCTCCTGAACACGAAAAAACCGTGGCGGTCATGTTGGGACGAACGCAGAGGCTGATCGACGTGCTGACAGCATTGATTTCGCTTCAAATTACTTATATTCCAATTGATCCACAGTTGCCAGACAGTCGTGTGGCGGAAATTCTTGCGGACAGCCGTCCCGACTTTGTCATTACTGAGCCAGATGCTGTGGAACGGGTGAGTGGGTTTCCTGCACTAAGTATTCCTGTAGGAATGGATTGCTGTTCCACTCGAAAACCATTTCGGTTTTCAGATGCGTCGGAAGATTATATTGTATATGTGCTGTATACTTCCGGTTCCACTGGAAAACCAAAGGGTGTGAAGGTGAAAAAAAGTTCTCTACAAAATTTGAGTGCAGGATGGTATCGCCTGTTTTCCCAGTATAGCAGCATAATATGCCTAGCTAGTTTGAGCTTTGATATGTTTTTTTCTGAAACAATCCTTCCGTTGTTCCATGATTACCGGGTATTTTTGGGAAATGAAGTGGAAATGAATAATCCAAGGCTTTTAGAAAAGGAAATTGCCAACACGCCGGCTGATATCATCCAGTTTACGCCTTCCAGACTCAGACAATTACTTGCACTTGATAAGGAACTTACTTGTTTAGGACATATCAAGGCGCTATTCTTGGCAGGAGAAAATTTTCATTCACCTTTGCTTGACTTGGTAAGAGAAAAGCTGAGCTGTAAAATCTATAACTTGTACGGGCCTACGGAAACAACTATCTATGCTACTTGCAGCGACTTGACGGAAAAAGATGAAGTCGATATCGGCAAGCCCTTTGATCATTACCTGATAGATATTGTAGATGATAGTTTCCGTCCTCTTAAAGAGGGACAAATCGGAGAACTGGTTATTTCCGGAATCAGTGTGGCGGATGGATACTTAAACCAAGAGGAACTGACGGCCCAGGTGTTTAGGAAGGAATTGTTGTATGAAAATATGGTTTCCTATTTCACCGGAGATCTGGGTTATCGAAAAACAAATGGAGAAATCCATTATGTGGGACGTAAGGACCATCAGGTAAAACTTCGCGGATTCCGGATTGAGTTGGAGGAAATCGAAAGAAAGGCGGAGATGGTTCCCGGAATTACCGCAGCAATCTGTGTAGTATACCAGAAACGAATACTGGTTCTCTGCTACACGGCAGAAAACCCAATTGAGGAGGAGTGCCTGCGTACCTATCTTCAGGAGGTGTTGCCATCGTATATGGTACCTTCTTTTCTTGTATATCTCCCGGTTTTTGAGCACACAGTGACGGGAAAAGTCGATAGAAGACAGGTAGAACAGTCAGTTATCCGCCGACTGGATGGAGCGGGAGATCGCATGGAGTACAAACTTTTTGAGGATGAGATTTCCCAAAAAGTGCTATCCATTGTATCCGAACAAATCGAGCAGCCCGTTACAGAGGAGCTTTGTAACACTCCACTGATAGAGCTTGGAATCGATTCTATCCTCTATATCGAGCTGATTGTGGCTTTAGAGGAAAAGTTTGAAATTGAATTTGATGAGGACGACCTGATGGATGGAGGACAGAAAGATATCCTTACAATAATTCAGCAGGTAAAAGAGATACTGGGGGATGTAGGCTCCAATGAAAGAAATTGATCTGATTTATGATAGGCTACCGTATCCGACGGAGCAGTTTTATTCCTGCATCGGAGGACGGCTACTCTGTGCGTTTCGTTATTTCCAAAAAGACAACAGTAGTGTGAAACTTTATCCGTATCTTTTATTATGCAATCTTCAGTTCATCCCCCTTTTTGAAGGGGAAATTCCTAGGAAAAGATTTTTGGAGGATCCATCCTATTTTCGTTCTGTTGAACTGAAAACACCAGAGGGTTCAGAACTGTTTTCGTTGAGGGGAATCCCTTTTTTAAATAATTATCTAAAGGATTATGGCATGATTTTTCATGCGCGTAAAGGGATTTCTAAAAATACTTTGCTGGAGTTGGTAAGGAGTGAGTTTGCGCAGGGTAATGTGGTAATTCTGAGGATTGACCAATTTTTTCATAGGAAAAGCGAGAAATATCAAAAACAGAAAAATGCCCACCATGCACTTCTCCTTAAGGGAATTGCGGACAGCAGAAGATGCGTGATAGCATCAGATTCCCTTTATTTTAATGAATATGATATCCCATATGATGAACTAAAAAATATGTCGATAGGCTCCATGTACACAGTTTGTTGTCATGTACAGAAGACAGTGTTAAGTATGGATTTGTTGGGATTACTTGAAGCTTTAAAGAAACAAAATCCGGGGAATTCAGTTATAAAACCTTGTTTTGAAGAATTATGCCGGTGCCTTAGTGAATGCCAAGGTCCAGTGCTTAAACGGATATTATATGGCTATGTGCATAATTTTAAATATGTGTTGCTACCATATTTTCGGGCTAGAAAGGTTTTGATACAGGAAATCGAAAAGATGTCCACAGAAACAGGAGAGCTCTGCAGGCTCTGTGAAGAATACAGAGTTTTGTGGGAAGGATTTTTACTCTTGCTGACCCGTACAGCTAACACAGGAAAAGGGATTGGGATGCTCATGAAGCGAATAAATGCAATACAACAGCAGGAGTTAGAAATTCAGAAAAACTTAACGCAGATAACACTTTAAGGATATTAATAGGATGGTAAGTTTTTTTGTTTCTTTTTGGAAATGTATACATATTTTCGTTTCTATTAATGTAATTATGTATTCCTCTACTGATTTCATACAGGCAAAGAAAGATTCTGCTACTGAGTTATTGTGTGGAGAAATTAGGTACTGAAAAATGGCTTTACTTTGTTTTTTCCGAAGATATGAATGCAACTCGTAAGAGACAATTATGAGACTTGAACAGAATAAAAAATCAAATTTTCAGACAATATCGGTTCTGAAAAACCGGTTTAAAGGATTCTTTTGACCGAGTTATATTGTTAGAGATTGAAACTTTGTAATATGTGTCTTTTCAGAAGAACAAATCGATAATAATGCAGATATAATAAAATGTCTTATTTACTATCACATATGTTATGTCACTGCCCCAAACAATATTTGGGGCTTCTGTCGTGCGTGAAGTTTCGTTTCCCTATTGCTATTTTTCAAAATTCCCTCAGCAGCCTTTTATATGTTTCATTCTGTACCGAAGCGATTTGCTTCGGCGATGAAATGTATGAGACAAATTCGCTTTTTGATATATACTGCA
Organism: Candidatus Pseudoruminococcus merdavium; assembly: GCA_904419745.1. Lineage (GTDB taxonomy): Bacteria > Bacillota > Clostridia > Oscillospirales > Ruminococcaceae > Pseudoruminococcus_B > Pseudoruminococcus_B merdavium. The sequence goes on from CAJFSS010000004.1 coordinate 139,196, forward strand.
CTGCACGGACGGTAATGCCGTGCAGTGCTTTTTCTTTGATCAGTTTGTGAATCCGCTGAGGAGCGAATCCGGCAAGAAATGCTGCCGTTTGTGTAGGCAGCGCATCAGGAAGCTCTGCCCATTCTTTTTCAAGCCACAGGCGGAAGGCCTTGCTGTTCTCTACTGTCGGTTCTAAGATACGGCGCGGGTGGTGCTCAGTACGATTTGAAAATTTGCCGACAAGCTCTGCTAAAAAGCCGTCCTCTGTTTCCATACGGTACTTAAATTTTTCTGCCTCTTCTCTGCGCACACGGTACTTATGCGTTGCATGTCCTGTGTTTTCATGCGGAATATAATCATGATCCATCAGATATTTCATCTTCCGGGTAGAGATGTGAAGATACTGCCGCAGTTCACTCCCGCTCATAAAATCTTTTTTCATATTGCACTCCTTATGTAACAGGCACTCCGCAGAGTGCCTTTCTTTTTATTCTTTTCCCATACTCAGAATGTCCGTCATAATATCCGCGCTCGCCTGTTTGCTCTCTTTATCCAAGTGTGCATAGATATTGCTGGTGGTGGCAAGGTCGGAGTGTCCGAGGAAATTTGACACATTGATCAGCGGCACGTTCTGGCTGATGAGAAGGCTCGCAAAAGTGTGTCTTAAGTCATGAAAGCGTATATGCCGCAGGCCGTATTTCTTTAACAGGTCGCTGAAGTGCTGTGTCACATAGCTCGGCCGTATCAGCTCGCCCAGTTCATTGACGCAGACGAAGTCGTCATACTTTCGGTTGTAGCTTCCCTTAAACAGCCTGCGATACATGTCCTGTTTTTCCTTTTCTTCCGTCAGCATCTCATACACCGGATCGGGCAGAGGCAGTGTGCGCCTGCTGGATTTGTTTTTCATTTCCTCTTCGGGTCGGATGATCACCTTGCCGTTTTCTTTGTACTCTACAATTTTAGTATCCAGCAGGACCGTTTTCTTCTCCCAGTCGATCCGCGACCAGCGAATCCCCAGTGCCTCGCTTCTCCGCAGTCCCATACCGCCTGCAAGAAGAATTGCCGGATAGATCACGTCTGTCCGCGTCAGTCCCAGCAGGGTTACAAGCTCCTCCTTACTGTAATTTGCGCCGTGGAATTTGTTTTTCTTCGGACGGTCAATGCGGTCAAAGGGATTGACATCGATCATTCCGTCCTTGAATGCCTGCTTAAACGCGCGGTGCAGAACGGCGTGATAGTGGATCACCGTGTTGGAAACCACACCGTCCGCATAGAGAGTTTCATAAAAATCTTCTACATCTTTCACGGTGAGGTTTCCGACTGTCAGATGACTTCGGGCAGAAAAATACCGCCGAATCTTACCGTAAATCATGGAATGGTAACTTTCGACGGTGTTCTTCTGCAGATTCTGCTGTATCTTTTTGAGATAGCCGCACATATATTCAAAGATCGGAATATCTGACGGCGGACGATTTCCCTGGGCAATCCGTTCGGCGTATTCCTCCTCAAACTGTTTGACCACCTCTCGGAAGGCTTTGTTTACTTTGGATTTATTACTTCCCTCCGGCAGTCCCAGAGAGCGCCATACCGGTTTGCTTTTTCTGTTTTCTTTTGTCTGGATCACGGCGTAGAGCCGTCCTTTTTTAGGCTGTACGCTTGCAGGAAGGGTGTTTGATGCTGCCATGGTTCTTAGCTCCTTTCTTATTTTTCTTCTCCGCGACACACACAATACCACAAGTGTTTTGAGAAGTCCAGACAATATTTGAAGCCATTTTCGTGAAAGTTACGCCGGGGTGCGAAGATGCTTTTTCTCCCTGTCTGAGATACTTTATAAGTTCCGATTTTGCGATTCTGTTTTCCCTGCCGACTTTTACAGCCGGGAGCTTTCTTTCCGCGATGAGTTTATACACCGTCTTGGTGCTGACGCGCAGAATCTGCGCCGTTTCTTTCACATTAAGTGCGGCGGGATAGCCGCATAGTGATTTTGTGATTTCTTTTTTGGTCATAGATTATCCTCCTACATATTCATTGTAAATTCCTGTTCCTCTGTTTCTTTTTCTTCCGCCGGTGTGTCGTCACGGTGTGCAAGTTCCGAGACGATACCCACGGCAAGACCGATGAGAGCGCCGGCATTGGCCCCGGCTTCCTGCGCTTCGATCCGCTTCCGGCGTTCCTCCGGATCCTCTGTATCGTTTTCTATTATCCTACCAGCTTCCAGAATACCACGGATACGATTACCGATAACAAGACCGCCGCCACTGATGTGCCGATCAGAATCTGCATAAACTTGCGATTCAGCCTGTCGATCGCCGTAGTTAAATTCTTGATTTCTTTGTCCATAGCCGAAGAGAGTTTCAAAATAAATTCTTCTTGATTCTTCCCAGCCTGTTCGGCGGATGCCTGCATCTCCTGCACCGTCATGCTGTTTTCCTCGATCAATGTTCTCACTGCTTTCTGATTTTCCGCTGTCAGTTTCGCAACTGTATTCTCCATATACGACACTTCGATTTCCTGAATCTCCTGAAAGCGGTCTTCCAGCTCTTTCTTGGTTGCCAGTTTGTCGATCATCCGATAGAGCGTCGGCTGAAAGGTTACGATCTGTTTTGCCAAATTGAGTTCCGTTGTTCTCTGCGTTACTGGGATCGCATAGACCACCGGCTGGTACGGCTGAAGTTCCAGTTCTGTTATGGCTTCGGCATTCTTCTGTATCAGCAAATCCACTGCACTGTTTTTCTGTGATTTGTTCTCTGAGTTGTAATTCATATTCTAAATTTCCTTTCCGATATTTTTCGTCGTGCAGTTTGATATCCCTGCACTTCATTCCGTTGGGACAGGTGAACGTGATATATTTTCTCTCGTCTGTCCATGTGATTTGATAGCCGCGGCGGTTCATCTCAAGAATAAAGTTCGCACGGCTTCCGCATTTCTGCATTGCTTTTTCGATGTCTGCCATCAGACGGAATTTCCAGCTTTGGCCTTTTGCCGCCGCACGGTATTCGCGGGAAGAAAGTTTTGCTCCTGATTCTTCATAAGGCTTAAGCGTTGAAAGCCCGTGCCGCGAACAGATTTCATCGCTGATGCCCCGAAGGATTTTGAGCGTGTTCGGATTTTGTCTCAGCTTGTATCCGGTTTCAAAGCTCACCGAGTTGATGACAAAGTGAGAGTGAATGTGTTCGGCATCCGAGTGTGTTGTTACCAGCACCTCATAACCCGGCCACGCTTTTTCGGCAAACTCCAGGGCAACCTCGTGTGCTTTCTCAGCCGTGACTGATTCATCCGGAGAAAAGGACTGCACATACTGATAAAAATTGATGCCGTCTGTCTTTTTGTACGCGCCTTTGGTTGCCATGAATTCCGTGAAGGCATTTTTACCATTGCAATTCACGCCGCCGACCAGGCTGCGTCCGCTTTGCCGGTCAAAGACTTTTTTGTCCTGCGTGCAGTAATCAATCACACCTTTCATTGCGCTCACGGTCTGTTTACTTTCCCGAATATAGGTCACCGTTGCCATTGCCTGTTCCTCACAATCTCAAGCAGGGCGTCGTAGATTTTCTTCTGTCCGTCTATGACATCCTGAAAATTATACGATGTGAAAGCGCCGGAATGAATTTTTGCCGCGATCTGATTGATGTTGTTGCCGATGCGTTTGAGTTCAATCAGCAGAGGTTTTACATCTTCCGCAACATGAATCGGTGTTTCCAGTGACAGTGTCACCAGATAATCCGTTACGTTCCTGTTCGCTTTTGCAGCGTTCTTTTGGATGCGTTCCTTTTCTTTTTGCGTTACACGTATGGTTAGCGTAGTATCCCGTCTTCTTTTATCTGCTGTATTCATAAATTACGATCCTTTCTGTTGTTTTGTAAGTGGGTCCGGGCTTCCGCCCGTTATTGTGCGAACGATTCGCGGCGGTCGGCGGACAGCCGGACGCTCTGCTTGCCCCGGACTAAAGTCCGAGAAATCCCGTAATCACAGGCATCTCCGTATCACGCCGAAATTCGCCCATATTCGGCGAAAGAGTTGCAGGCGGATGTGTTTCCCGCATATTCTTTTATTCTGCCTGAAACCGCCTTTATTCGGCTCACCGCGGCGTTTCAGTGACGCAAGGAACGAAAGGAACGCAATTTTCACCGCACGGCTGTTTTGCGTCATTTACGTCACTTTCGTCACCGTCAGAAGAAAAATAGGAAATATCCAGCAGTCTCTGCCCGTTGCTTCGGCGGTTTTCAAAGAAAACTCCCTGCTCTTCCAGTGAATATCGCCATCGGTTCATCATCTGCTTGAAGCCTTTTACCGATACCGATTTTCCGTAATAGGCGCTGAACTGATCAGCGAAGTCAGAGTTCGTTCCGCTGAAAGAAATTTTCTCTTTCATAAAAGCAATCAGACCGTTCATTTCCTCCGGCAGAATGAGCTGTGGACTTTCAAGGCTGTCTGACACAAGATTCCAGACACAAGTCTCCGGCGAGAGCTGAAGCTCCAGTTCACGATAGCCGGTATCGCGGCTTGCGCAGATGAGTGTTGCTCCTGCAGCGTTACGCCTGCTCTTGTCAAGAATAAACAGCGCGTCCATGGCACCGCTGATACCGGTCGTGCCGGACAACTTGTTCAGCGGATCGCTGTCGCCCTGCTTTCGCAGGTGATGCACAAGCAGAACGGAAATCCCCAGTTCGTCCGCCAGCGCTTTGATCTGCCGCACTTCTTCATAGTCGTTGGCATAGGAAGTATCAGCGGTACGGTTTCGGATGATCTGAAAGGTATCGATCGCAACCAGAACGGTATCGGGATGCTCGGCTACAAAATTACGGATCTGTTCGTCAAGACCATCTGTCAGCGTTCCGGCGGCAACGGCAAAGAAAATGTTTGGCGGAACTTCATCGGTGATTCTGTTGAGACGTTCCTGAACACGGCGCAGAGGATCCTCCAGACACAAATAAAGCGTGGTGCCTTTTTTCGTGGGCAGGTTCCAGATCTTTTCTCCTTTTGCGATACGGATGCACAGGTCAAGCACCATCCAGGACTTGCCGATCTTCGGTGCGCCGCCGAGCATGGACACACCCTGCGGCAAGAGTGTCTCGACACAAAACCTGGTCGGTACAAGTCTCATGTCCATGAGTGTTTCACCGTCTATGACAGTGAGTTTGTTTTTGGTTTCATTCATTTCAAACCAATCCTTTCTGCAATATTTTCGGATACAAAAAACTCCCGCCTTATAAAAAGTGGGAGCAGTATCCATATTGCAAACAGAAAGGTTTTTTGATAGAATATCCGTGAAAAGGAGGCGGTGCATGGTGCGGATCAAATATAAAATTTATACGCTGTCTGCAAGGGCAGTATTAAGTTATGCGAAAGAAAGAAACGACGGCATATATTCTATTTCGCTCAACAGCACCGCCACGGAAAAATGCAGAGTGTATTCCGCTTTGCACGAACAGGAAGATAACGCATTGTTCTTTCAGACCATGTGCGTATTGCACGGCAATGATTTTCAGATGCCGTCCGAGCAAAATCTGATCACCGATCTTTCGGACATTCTTTTCTACATGGACTTTGCCGAAATCTTTGACCGCGACCCCAAACAGAAAAGATATGCGGAACGTCAGAAAAAAGCGGAGTCCATGTTCCGTCCCGAAGGAGTTACGCTGGATTTTGGAACCGGTGCGCACCGCTATCTCGCCTTTGAGCGTTCCGGCAATATGAGCCGCCATGCAAAGCTGTCTTTTATCCGAGAGGATTTTTATATCCCTGTCCGACAGCGTATTATGCTTAATATGAAAATCGGTGTGTGTCAGCTTTCCAAACTGTACGCCTATAACGGACTGATGCTTTCGGGCGGTGTGCGGATCGACAGTGTGGATATTGACAGACCGCACCGCGTGATCGTGGTACCAAACAACGAGTTTCAAAGAACAGCTAATGTGATCACCGTAGAAGAGAACGGCGGAACAGAGAGCATGCGCAAATACAAACGCGTAAAGAAAGGCGAGACCTTTACCGTGACAGAATTTGACGGAGAGGGAATCATCTCGAAGGAATACGCCAAGACGATTGATCAAGCCTACTGCGGGAAACACATTCATACTTCTTTTCAGATTCGCATGCCCTATGTTAAGGGAATGCTGCACCAAGTGGATTTCAAGGATTTTCTTCGCCAGTACGGTACAAAAGAAATCGTCGACATTTGGGGCGTGCGTCATCCTGTGCAGGAAGTGGATATCATCCTGACGAAAAGCATGTTCAAAGGCTACGGCTGGCTTACCGAAAACCAAATGACATGGGAAGATTACTGGGACGCATTCCGTCGTTACCGTCATGCACTGTATATCACCAATGTAAGCAAGGAAAAACCGCAGAAATTCACTGAGCTGAATTATCAGTTTCTGAATACCGTCTCCATGAAAGCGGAGGAGTTTCGCCCCGCTGATTTGCCTGACGGCTGGACGGTAAGTCCCGAAAGTGATTCCCGCAACTGGATTACCAAACAGACCGAAACAGAATATTATCATCTTTGCGCCGACGTGGAATACCGCAGACAGCATTTTCTTTCTGCCCTTTCTCTGCGGGGCACCGATAAAAACAGCCGTCCGTACCTGCTCGGACAGATTCTGAAAAAGAATCCGTCGTTTATCGGTGAATCAGTATATGCGGATGAGCTTGATGAGCTGGCTGAAAAAGTCTGTCGCAATTATTCCATGGGGATTTTGCGCATCGCCGGTGACAACCGGTTCCTGTCCGGAGACTTACTGCGCTTTCTGACTCTTCTCATAGATCCCGACATCAGAAAAATGAACACCGCTCAGCGCAGGCACTACGCGGCTCTGAGCGCTTTGACCTTTAAGGGGAATTCCTTTTATGCACCGAAAGCGGCATATGAACAGCCGAAGACCTGCACGCTTTTGCGCAGTCCGCACATTGCACGCAATGAGGAAATCCTGCTCCGCCCGTACGGAAAAGAAGAAGCGCTCCGCAAATACTATTTGGGTCATCTTTCCGATGTAGTGATGGTGGACTCTGAAATGTATGCGGCCGAACGTCTCGGCGGTGCAGACTACGACGGTGATATGATCAAAACGATTGCCGATCCCGTGCTGAATGCATGCGTACAGCGAAACTATGACTTTGAATCACAGCTTGACAACACAAGCAATATGCCGTTTTTGAAAATCCCTGCGGCAGAGCCGCGCATCTGCGACGCTGACGATTGGCATGCACGGTTTGAAACCGTGAAGAATACTTTTTCCTCCCGTGTCGGGCAAATCTCCAACGCTGCGCTTGACCGGGGCATTATTGCCTACAATGAAAACTCGGATGCTGCGGAGCGGGAACGCTGCCGGGAAGAAACCGAAACACTGGCTATTCTGACAGGACTTGAAATTGACTCTGCAAAAAGCGGTGTGAAACCGGACTTATCGGAATATCTCGGGCAGTCTGATTTCAGGCGTAATCTGTTTTTAAAATACAAATACCTGACAGAAAAAAACAACGGCAGATCCCAATGGTATGAGCCGACGCCGCGCGGGAAGCTGGAGGCATTTATACAAAGCACTGACTGGAGCAAGGTCGATTCCAATTTAGAGCGGCTCCCATATCTTGCCTACAAGCTGAAAGCATGCACGCCGAAAATCAAGGCGAAGCCTGCGCCTGACAATGAACTGTTTTCGTTTGCCGCTGATCCGGCATGGAAAGATAAACTTGATCCGTCGTTTCTTTCTCTGACGGAAACCATCATCCGCGAGTATTATTCCTGTCTGAACCGTATCCGCATCAGCAAAGCGCCGATTAAAAACCGTCAGAAGAAAAACGACATGGAACGGATTTTATTTTCCCGCGGTCAGGAGGAATCTTATACTACCGATGAACTATACGCTGCGTTTTCGAAATTGGAGCCGGAACACATTTCACAGCTCAGAAACATGCTCCGCGAGCAGGAATGGCACATGATGGATGCAGGCGAGCGGGAGTGTTTTCTGCGTGATAATCTGCCGGAGGACATCTTTGACGATTACGGCAGATTGCTGTGTGATTTTCGCTTTGGGGGTTATCGGATTCTCGGCGACCTGATCTGCGACATTGATGACGAAAACAAGAACCAGGAACGCAGGCGCTTAATCCGTGACGGAGATTCTGATCTCATGTCTGTTATGTTAGAGTCCTACCAAACAAAACTGCCGGTGGAGAGTTATCGGGAGGCGACAGCCAAGGGATGCCGCCGGTACCTTGAGCAATATATCAGCCCGAGCCTTGCGGTGCGTTATGCCGCGGCTCTCGGTAAACGGGAATTTATATGGGATGTTCTGCTCGACAAAGCAGCAGAGAATGTTCGTGTACCGGAGGTGCGCCGTGATTAACGAAAAAGAAGAGTTTGATGCATACACGGGAACGGTGGCATATACAGCAAAAGACAAACAGGACTCCGCTTATCTCGGACGATTTACCTTTGACAGTATTCTGGACGGCGAGGGGCTTGCCCGCGTCCTGACCGTTATCGCACGGGGATATCTGTGGCGTTCTGACTGTGATGCCGGCTATGCGCACCGGGCACTCTGTGCATGGTGCAGTATCCCGGACAGTAAAAAAGCCGCTCCGAAAGAAGAGTGGCAGTTTCAAAGTGATTTCCGTGATCTGTACGATGAGTTCCCCGAACTTGTAAGCAGTGACGGAGCAGGCTGGTTTTACCGCCATGTTCACGGTATCTCAGATTTTGTACTCAGTCATCCCGATAAAGTCAGCAAAACAGCCTATAAAAAAGCGGAACACATTTTCAAAGGCTGGGACAGGCAATGGCGCAAAAAGGTTGTACAGTATCAGGTTCCGCTGTTTTCGCCGGAGACAAAGGGCGGCTGGATCATTCGGTTTGATGACATCCTTGCTGATGCACTGGAACTGGGCGATTTGCGTGAGGAAGAAATATCACTTCCGCAGGAGCTGACAGATCGTCTTGCTTCTGCCGTACCGGAAATCCGTGACGATGTCCTTCCGACGCTGGTCCGATATTTTATCGCCAACAAGCCGGATGATACCGACTGGGTTGTGCTTCCCGTTAGCAATTTTGACGCTTATTTCGGCACGACTTCTTTCAGCCGCAAGTGGCTGAGCAAAATTCCGTCTGAAATTATGGAACGGCAAAAACAGAGCTTTGGCGTGTGCCGGTACCGGATCGCCGGAGAATGGCTGATGTAAAAAGCTGTGTCATATAAAGAGCGCCAAATCTGTGTTGTAGACAGTAAATGCCGGTGTGCAAAAAACACACCGGCATTTTAGATTTTATTCTTTAATCATTATCGTCATCCCAAAGTGTACTGCAATTTTCTTCGTCTTCGCGCCTATATTCGCTATCATCCCAGTTGTATACATACTCTCCTCGATCTGAACTAAATCCGTCTTTTTCGATCCACTCATATTCGCCGGAATCATAGTTAAGACACCATTTGGGCATAATCGTTATTCCTCCAATCCGAGCACATACAAAAGCATGCTGTATGCGGCACCCTTTTTTGCATCTTTTTTCGATGAAGAAATTTCATCAAAATAATATTCTTCCTTCTCTATATGGCATTCGCATTTCCAAAGTGGATTTCCGTTATCATCATATGTTTCCTCAAATTCATAGGTGGGCAATGAAAAATATCCTCTGCGTGCTAACGTTTCCAATTGATTGATCGCCATATCCCGGTTAGGATCTTCAATTTCATCACGAATGGTAAAAACCATATCGTGCTTTTCCAGATATTCATACGCCAATTTGCACGCAGCCATTCTTGCCTCTCTGATGGAAGATCCGAAGCCGCAAAACACCGGCAATGAATCAAGCAGTTTCAGGTAACAATGGTACTTCAGCTTAGAATAATTATATCCCAACGGAAAATTCTGATATATTGTGTTCTCTTGTTTCATATACCAGGTGGAGGTATAGGAAGCCTCTTGATACTTATACCAGGGAATGCATCCGTTTTCCTGAATCTCCCACTCCTGAATCATGCGAACGTAGTTTGTGTCAGTATCGTCACTTAAGAAATCCTCAGGCACAAGCATTGCTTCTATTACTCCCTGCAATGCATTCAAATTCCATCCTGAATCAATGGTCACTGCTCCGACAATCGCTTCAAACAGATCTTCTTTTACAGAATATTCTTCATTGACATTATTTTGTATATCGCCTTTGCCCATAATAAGGTATTCCGAAAATCCAAGTTCATCCATACGTCCAGCCAAAGCTTTTTTGCTGACCATTCGGCTTTTGATTTTTGTAAGATCATTTTCATTGCAATCACAGCTAAATGAATTGATATCAGGATCTTTATAACCTGGCTGATTACGCTTGAACTCCTGTTCCCGAACAGAAAGCTTTGTTCCGTCAACCGGGTCGCCGTTTGCCAAATGACCGTAATTTTGAATCAATATTTTCACGACCACAAAATCAAGTACTTTGTCCCCGATAAACTCAAGTACCTCATTGTTTTCTCCGCCGTTTTCCTCACTATACGATCGACGGGTGAATGCTTGTTTCAGCAAATCCAAATTTTTAAATTCATATCCGATTTGCCCTTGCACCATTTTCCATACTAATTCTTGTTCCATAATAAAAAATCCTTTCGGTTATGTATTTACCAAAAGGCATAATAAAAGTCTGACAAAAACACTTTCCCCGTGAGAATAGGAAAGCTACTGTCAGACATAAAACATTAAATTTAATTCTTTGTTTCTGTTTGTTTACTCGGGTTCACTTGCATAAACAGGAATAAACACCAAGATACAATGTTTCAAATTTAAAGTATTACGCCTTTAAGTAATCATATTATATCAAAAAATTTCGCATTTTCAATATCGACATTTTTAAGTTGTAAATGCACCGTCGGAGGCTGTAATCGGCTTATTCGGAAAACAGCCTCCGACTTTTTTAAGCTCTAACGGTTTCGGTTGAATACGGTTTAATTTCTGCTGTTTTTCCAAAGGCTGAGATTGTCACTGTATGCTCCGATTCGTTAATGATTTCAAACTCGTCCACATCGGAGCAGTAATTTTGAAGCCGATGCGGAGACAGTATCTGAAAGCATATATCCATTTCTTCCCCGAACAGCAATGAGTCCTTAAACATTCCAATATGCTTAAATACTGTCAGCGGTTTGCTTTCACTGCCGTCATCGTAAATATAAGTGATCTTTTTAATTATATTCTCTTCATCATACAAATTAATTCTTGCCTTTGATGCTGTTTTAGTGTTCATCTGTTTCCTCCGTGCAGTATATTCCTTCCACTGTCAGCTTCATGCCAAGCCGAAACCCTTCTATAAACGACCTCAGTTCGAATGCGCAGTGCATTTCACTTTCTGCATCTTTGCACTTTTGAAAGATTTCTTTTTGCTGTTCTGTGAGCGTTGCCAACAGGTCATTTTCGTTTTTGACTACGAGACGGAGCAGTGCGGATTCTCTGCCGGTCTTCTTTATATCCCGCTCATATGGATGAATATTTCCGTAATATAAATCTTCAAGCGTTGTCATCTGAATTTTCCTCCTCACGCAAAGAGAGCGGCTCTGCGTCGGTCATTTCCGATACAAAGTCACCCTCTTGTTTTATTTGTTCTGCCGCTGTCAGCGTGTGTTTTACGGTGAGAAGCTCTATCCAAAGCAATCCGTCATAACCGTCCGGAATGCCATTTGTGAACAAATCCTTGATAACCGCTCCCATAATTCCGCCGGCGCCGTACTTTTCACCGCCGCCCTCGCCCCGGTATAATTCTTCTATGCTGATTTGTGCCATGATAATACCTCCTTTGCAATACAAACACATACCACAAAGGAGATAAAAAGTCCAGAGAAAAATGTTTATAATCTGATTGATTCGCCGGGCTTTACAATCAGAGCGCCGGGTACTGCAAGTTTTTTTGCCCGGTCCATATCAAACAGCTTTCCGGGCGACATATGCACGGGGCTTGTATGATTTGCAGCAATCAGCTTCGCACAGCGGATCGTTTCTGGAACATCCATGGTGTAGGTAAAATCCATCGGTAAAACAGCATAATCAAGGTTTCGTTCTTCCAGATGCGACATCTGCTCTGTCTCTCCGGTGTCGCCGGCAAAATAAACCGAAACGCCGTCCACTGTTACGATGTAGCCGACGCATTCCGATTTTTTGTGATGATTATTATACGCTTGTACCGCTTCGACTGTCGCAAAATCCAGCTTAATTGTCTCATATACTCCGTCTTTGAGTGCATCAAAGTTCTGCCAGATTACACAACCTGGATTTTTAGCGGGCAGGTCAGTGCAGTTGTGATCGTGGTTCTGGTGGGTCACCAGAATCAGATCCGCCGGCTCGTCATAACCTTCTCCTGCAAACGGGTCGATATAAATGACCTTTCCGCTGTCTGTAGTCAAACGAAGACTACCGTGTCCCTGATAAAGTAAAGTTGCCATATTATTTTCCCTTCTGACTAATTTCAGTTAATGTTTCAGTGAAAACAAGCAATATATAATATAATGCATTTGTTAGCATTTTTATAGTAAACTACTATTTATAAAATTGGGGGATGATCGGACTATTTTCTATATTAAAATTTCCAACCTTCAACTTCACATAGTTTTGTTATGTTCATTACCTGCAACCCGTATTTTTTGCAGATCTGAGGTATCTTGGTGGGTTTGTCCGGATTTTCTTCTGTTATTACAGCAAGACCATATTTCATTGCCGTAGCGATAAGAAATGCGTCACCGGAAGATGTCCCACTTTTTCCAGTGAATTCAATCATTTTTGGATTATCTGTAACTATTCTTCTTACATTCATTTGAACTTCATCGTCAATATCGAGCACATCACACTGCTGTATATTTAGCCAACTGATAATATCTTTATCTTTTATTTCATCAACAATCTCAGAACATGTGACAATTACTTTTTCTTTCATATAATGCTCAATATTTTCCCACTGACTTTTATAAACAAGTCTTGTATGAGGTTCTCCTGGTTTTTGAGATAGGATTGACGAAGTGTCCATTATATATTTATATTGTGTTGCAAACAATGTTAATTGCTCCATTTAGCCACCTCCGTCAAAAATTTATTTATATGTTTCTGATCGATATTAAGGTGACGAGCAATATCTTGTTTGCTATATATTTCCTCTCCGTATCCACGATAGAGCACCTTGCTTACAGAAGGACTTGTTCTGTCAATCGCCTCGCGGCTGATATTTCGTGGAATACTGTTATTAATACCATTTTTTCTATCTGTTCTTTGTTTTTCACGCTCATAATCTATTTCTTTCCGAAACATATCAACGTAAGTATCATATTCAATCTTGCTAATTTTGTTTAAGTCAAGCAGTCTTCTAATGATAACTTCACGGCTTACTGAAAAGCGATCAGCAATCCGCTTTAGATCCTCTTTTGAATATGGCGCAGAACAATTATTGTTGCTTAAAACAATACTAATTGCGTCTTGGGGAACAAGAAGTTCCCCCGCTACAGCGTTGCAGAACACTTCCTCTTCTTTAGTTGCAACAGAATTATTCATATCATTACACAGGGAAGATTCTCTCTTAAATAAGTGCACTAACTCATGAATAATGGAAAAGGATTTTGCCGGTGGACGATCCTCATCATTAATCCCAATAATCGGCAAGTCTTCATAATAAATTGCAAATCCACGTGCAGTATCTATAGGAACATCAGTAAAGCAGTGAATAAACACTCCTTCAGATTCTATTTTTTCTCGCAAATATAAATAAAACTGTCGTGCAGAACTACACTTATATTGCTGTTCAAGGCTAATGGAAAATTGTTCTCGAATTGCATTTGCCCAAATCCGAGGATCATTTCCTTCAGGGACAACAGGCAAAAAGGTTTTTGTAGTTAGTCTCAATTCATCATTTGCGTTCAAAAGAAAGTCTCTTTCAAGGAGGACATCGATCATTGCAACATTAAGGGCACTATCGTCAGAAATACTTGTTCCCAGCATTGTTCGCATGTTCCGGACATTAGGAATTTTCTTCAAAGGAATATCAGTGGAATTCATATAAAGCCCTGCGAAAGGAATATGTAGACAGCTTGCTAATTTTTTGGCCTGCTTTATAGTCGGAAGAGCTGAATCGGAAGGAGCGAGCCATAGTGCCAAATTTGTAGCGCTTATTTTAGTTTTATTAGCAATGAAGTCGCCAGTAACACCCTTTTCTCGACAAATGTAAGCTAAGGTATCCTTGTTGATAAGTGCATATACATAAGCCATCTTTGTTCACCCTCCCGAATGATTTTTGTAAAAAATATCAGCTCTTACGCATCTCCCGATATACTACATCTGCCAATGCGCTCATTATTGCATTGTATTTATTCTGATCTTCGAACAGAGAAGTGTAAGTGTCCTGAGACTCCATATAGCTGTCCTGTGCTGCATCTCCGAAAGCTTTGGGAAAGATAATTTCCGCAAAAATTTGCGGATCAGAACTGCGTGCCATTTTTGTCAGTTTTTTGTCTGCCATCAATTTAGTATGCAAAGCATTCAGTAAAACCTTATCTCCATCGGTGAATGCGCCTTTAAACTTTTCATTGATTTTCTCAATGATTTCGTCAAGAGGTTCCTTGCTGTCACCACCCATAGCACCTTTATGTTTGGCTGGCTCGTAAACGCCCTTTGTCTCCTGTAATTCTATGGAGCCTTCAAAGGTTTTCTGCAACTTATAGTATTCCAACTTTAACTTGCCTTCAAGGTCAATCATAGAAACCGCCTCTGGCGGCAGCAAATTAAGCAAATAGGAGGAGAATACATATTCCTTGTGCAAGTCCTTATCGAACATACGCAAAATTTGGGAGATATATCCGTACCACTTAATCAGATTCCGAACTTGGCGGCGAAACTGGTAACGTTCTTCGGTAGATTTCTTATTATACCGGTCTGCAACAGGCTTTAATATGCTCGTCATTCTTCCCATTGCACGAGCGTCCTGTTTTCCTGTATTAAAATACTCTTTCGCAAAAGCTTCAACATCAGTA
>CAJFSS010000005.1 GCA_904419745.1 Candidatus Pseudoruminococcus merdavium
CATCGACTATCTGACGCAGGAGAACGAGGGCTTGAAGGAAAAGGTCAACAGCGAAAAGAGCATACAGAAGCAGATGGAGGTGTTGACACTGAAAAAGGATAACGAGCGGCTGCGGCGGTTTGTGGACAGTATTCCCCCTGAGGTGCGTCGGATACTCAGAGAGCAGCAGCGCCAGCAGCGACCCAAAGATCACGATCTGTAAACCATCTTTGAGAAACACGGAGGTACATTTGGGTAGAAGAAAAAAGCTGATCAACAACACCGATATTCCCCAGCACCAGATCGAAGCAATCGCCCGCTGCATCCTGCCGGACATTCTGGCCTTCTATGAGAGCGAGGAAGGGCAGCGGGAGTTTTCTGAATGGAAGAAGCAGAGAGAAATAGAGAAGCAAGAGGCAAAAACAGAATAATGGCATAGCAAAAGCGGGGTGTCATCCGAAAAGGGTGGCACCCCGCTTTTTTGCGTTTATATAGATTTCTTCTTTTTCCGTGGCCCTCTTGGCTTGGAAGTCGGTTTGCGCTTCACCCCGTTGCGAAAATAGGCGGTTTCGTAACGGTCAAAGAAAACAAATAATCCGAACCCATCTCCTATCGGAAACAAGTTCGGATTATATTGGTTTGGTGCCGGTGGTGGGACTTGAACCCACACGTCCTTGCGGACAACGGATTTTGAGTCCGTCTCGTCTGCCAATTCCAACACACCGGCAAATCTTTTGTTATTATACATGCGCAAAAGGCATTTGTCAAGCTTTTCAGCATGAGAATTTTTAGCTTTAATTTCCATAAGAAACTACAGAGCTCCTGCATGGGAAGGGACGTTGGAATGCCAGTAGCAAAGGTAGAGATGTGATTCAAGTCGGATGACACTCTTGTCTTCTGTTTGGCATAGAATAGGATAAGGCCATTTTGGCTAAAAAACAAGAGGAGAAATCTGAATGGGCTTAAACAATTCGAATAAAATTATCAGCACAGACCAAATTGATTGCGCGGGCACACTGAAGGTCACTTTGGCGTTATCCGCTTCTCCGGATATCAGCAGCAATCCCGTAGATATTGTCCTGGTTCTTGATCGTTCCGGGAGTATGGCAGGAAGTCCGCTGGCAAATATGAAAAACGGTGCCAAGAAATTTATTGATATTATCGATGAGGCCACCGATAATTCACAAGATGGGAACATTTGTTCCGGAAGCCGCATTGGCATTGTCAGTTTTGCAGATACAGCCGTGCAGGATACCCAACTGATCACATCAGTTGATACCCTGAAAAATGCTGTAGATGCCTTAAGTGCAGGCGGCTCCACAAATCATGCGGATGCATTCACAAAAGCTGTGGCGCTTTTTGATCCTGCCTCTGCAAATGCAAAAGTAATTGTGATGTTTACCGATGGGAAAACTACCACAGGGGCAAATCCAAGCCCAATCGCAGCTGCAGCCCGTGCCGCAGGAATTACCATTTATTGTATTGGACTGATTGGGGCCGATGGAATTGATCCCGATGTATTAAACGACTGGGCCACCGATCCGGATGCCTCCCATGTAGCCATTACCCCCAATGATGACGATCTGGAAGATTTATTTGCAGACTTGGCAGCCAATATTTCAAAACCAGGCGCCACGAATATTGTCCTGGATGAGGTTTTGAATCCTGATTTTGCTATTACCAGCATTTTGATGCCAATCAAGGGGACGGCTACCATGATCAATGCGACGTCCCTGAGATGGACGATCGATCAGCTTGGAACTACAGCAAATGAAGGCGCAACCCTGGAATTCTTTATTGAACATGTTGCAGGAACGTCGGGGACAAAACTTGTCAACCAATCGATCACCTATACTGATGCGGAAAATAATCAGGCAACTTTTCCGGAGCCAACAGTCCAAGTGGATTGCGGTATTATTGTAAATCCGGAACCATGTCCAGCCCCGGTTAATGTCTCCATCAGTGGATGTCAGGATTCTATTGTTTACGATGTAGGAGATGTTTCTCTAGAATCTCTTGGACGGATTTTGCAACTGAATATCAACCTCAAGAATATCTGTCCAGCAAAAAGGGTAGCATTGGGAGTTGTTTTGACAGAATTAGATCAGCAGGGCAATGAATATCCGCGTGGTATGAAAACCATTACCGTGCCTGTCCATAATTCTCCGACCTGCAGAGACGTTCTGGTGCGTTGCATCAAATTTGTCCTGCCAGAGGACTTGGATGTATCGGGAGGAAATCGGCTTGCCATGTGTAACACCAGGAACTTTAGAGTCCGCGTGTTTGCCAACAACATCGATACCGATTTTAGGTGCTGCGACTTGACAATTTAGAGAATCAAATGATGAATCACGGCGGAGAAGAATTTCTGGGATAGTCTAGCAAAACGTATTTGCTTATTAGTTTGCAAATGACGGAATGCTGGAAAACATCCTATCAGACATGCCGTTGAAACCGTATGAAATGCACCCGAAGAAGGTTCAGCTTCTTCGGGTGCTTCTTTGTCGAGAGAGTATAATTTTTAGTTTTGTTGATATGCTTTTCGCCAAATGATTGAACAGTATTTGAAATTGGTCTAACAAAGTTTATAAGATAATAGAAAGGCATTACAATTGAAAAACAGCAATTTGCTGGACGAAGACAAATACTTTTAGAAAGGGAAACTTCTTTACATGGCTTTTGGCCATACGGCACGGTGATCTTAACAAAATTTAAGATACTTTTAGCACTTTGCTTTCATTGTTTTACGACTTTGGAGATCTATCTTCAACACCTTGGTTTTGACCGTTAAAAGATTGACAGGGGAAGGAAAGTATACTACAATATTACTATCTGTTGGTATGTACCGGCAGGTGATTGACATCTTGCTTTTGTGATTAATACCATATTCAAATATGATAAGGCAGGCGATTTTTCCATGGCAAAAAATGAACATGTTTCGCTTTCGGTCATCCGCCGGCTTCCCCGTTACTATCGCTTTTTGGCTGATTTGCTCCGTGCAGGGACAACCCGGATTTCTTCCCGTGAGCTTTCCAATAAAATGGGTCTGACCGCTTCCCAGATTCGACAGGATTTAAACTGTTTTGGTGGATTTGGACAGCAAGGCTACGGTTACAATGTGGAACAACTTCACAAAGAGATTGGAAATATTTTGGGCGTGGATACCGGACTGGGCGCAATCCTAATTGGTGCAGGGAATCTGGGCCGTGCAATTGCCACTCATATGTCTTTTGAGACAAGGGGATTTAATTTAATTGGCGTATTTGATAACAGTCCTTCTGTCATAGGTCAGGTCATTCAGGGCGTTCAGGTCAAAGATGTCTCTTCTTTGGACGAATTTTGCAGGATGCATGAGCCGACAGTGGCTATTTTGTGTATCCCTAAAAATGCTGCTCAGGAATTGGCGGATCATCTCATTGAGCTGGGGATCAAAGGGTTCTGGAACTTTTCGCATTACGATATTTCGATTAACTCTTCAGATGTTGTGGTAGAAAATGTCCACCTTGGCGACAGCTTGATGACTCTTTGTTATCGTGTAAACGAAATTTTATCAGAACATGTAAAATCTTAAAATTAGAAAATCCCTGGCGGAAAATCTCCGCCAGGGATTTTTGTTCGTTTCCATAGCCTTAAGATATTACAGGAAAAGCTGTTTTCGGTTAAAACGATAGACGCTTAAAACCAACCCCACTCCCGCATAGGTCATCACGGCAGCAGTGCCTCCTCCGCTGATAAAGGGGAGAGGAATACCAATCACAGGGAGCAAACTCAAATTCATTCCCACATTGATGACTGTCTGGAAAGCGATGATAGCGAAAATTCCAACACAGATAAACCTGCCAAGGGCGTCCTGGGATTTCAATCCTGTCATCAGCATGCGTACAGCGATAAAGACCAGCAGAAGGATTGTCCCAATACAGCCGAGGAATCCCAAAGCGTTCCCGATAAAGGAGAAGATAAAGTCATTGTACATTTCCGGGACATACTGGTGTTCACCGGAAAAAAGCCCTACGCCAAAAATTTTTCCAGAACCAATAGCAATCCTGCCGAGCAGTTGCTGGGTTTCTACCGCATCATTGGAACCGGGGTTGAACAGGACAAGAATCCGCTGCTTTTGATCATAGTTGAGGATGTAAAACCACGCAATGGGAATGAAAGCAGCAATAGTACCAATAGCGGCCACAATATATTTCCAGGAAAGGCCAGCTGCGAATAACATACAGATAAAGATAAAGGCGAAAACCATGGCCGTACCATCATCCCCTTGGATGTGAATCAGGAGTACGGGAACGGCGCCGTGCAAACAGAGCAGCGCCAGTGTTGAAAGTTTATTCACATGGCTATGGACAAGGGATAGATGAAGTGCAAACGTGAGGACAAAGGAAAGTTTTAATATTTCAGAAGGTTGGAAAGACAATCCGCCCGGTAACATCAGCCAGGCTTTGTCATCTGCCCCAGCACGTTGCATCCCGAAAATCAAAGTTGCAATGACAAGGACAAGGGAAAGCGGCATATGGATTTTCCATAGAGCGGCGAGAGTGTGGTAATCAATAGAAGAGATAATCAGTGCCAAGCCAATTCCCAGAACACTCGCAAGCGCTTGCATTTTCATTGGTCTTGTAATACTTGAAAAGGTGTTGGCGATTCCCATCAGGCATAATACGCTGAAGACTGATGCAATCAGACAGAGAAGGAGCAGGACTTTGTCTGTCTCCCGGATATAACGGAGAATGGTAGAATTTTTTTTCATGGTAACTCCCTATATTTTATAAAGAACATAATTGTTCCGCATAGTTTTCTTTGAAAATGGCGGGCATAGCGTCATTTTTCCAGATACTTTATTATAATCGGTAATAGGCATTTATTCAAGGCGAAAGTCTTTAACGATTGATGAAAATGTGTTATAATTTGAAAAATGGCTGCCCAATGTGCGGAATTAGTGTGTCAGGGCAGTAGTTCGGTACGGAAAGTGAAAAAACTGGAAAGGTGATGGCAACATGTTAAGCGATATCGAAATTGCAACAAGTGCGAAGATGCTTCCAATTTCTGAAATTGCAAAAAAGGTTGGGATTGAGGAAGAGGAGCTGGAATATTACGGAAAATATAAAGCCAAGGTGACGGATGACATCTATATAAGGCTTGCGGGGAAACCGGATGGAAAACTTGTTTTGGTTACCGCGATTAACCCGACCCCGGCAGGAGAAGGGAAAACCACAACTTCCGTGGGTTTGGGGCAGGCAATGGAGAAAATTGGGAAAAAGGCGGTTATCGCACTCAGGGAACCTTCTTTGGGACCAGTATTCGGGATTAAAGGCGGAGCTGCCGGCGGCGGATATGCGCAGGTTGTCCCAATGGAAGATATCAACCTCCATTTTACCGGGGATATGCATGCGATTACTGCGGCAAATAATCTTTTGTGCGCCATGTTGGACAACCATCTCCAGCAGGGGAACGCCCTTGGGATAGATCAGCGTAGGATTTTGTTTAAACGCTGCATGGATATGAATGATCGTGCCCTGCGTAATATTGTTGTGGGCCTTGGCGGAAAACCAAACGGCGTTCCCAGAGAGGACGGCTTTCAGATTACAGTGGCCAGTGAAATTATGGCAATCCTCTGCCTTTCCAAAGATTTGATGGATTTGAAAGCACGCCTTGGCAATATCCTGATTGCTTATAAATTTGATGGTACGCCGGTTTATGCAAGGGATTTGAAGGCGGAAGGGGCGATGACCGTTCTGCTCAAAGACGCGCTTAAACCGAATCTGGTACAGACGCTGGAAAATACTCCGGCAATTATGCATGGCGGCCCGTTTGCCAATATCGCGCATGGCTGCAACTCGATCAAAGCTACAAAACTCGCACTGAAACTTGGCGATTACTGCATTACTGAAGGCGGTTTCGGATCGGATCTTGGTGCGGAGAAATTTTTGGATATCAAGTGCCGCCTGGCCGGCCTTGCTCCTTCTGCGATTGTCATTGTTGCCACAGTACGCGCGCTCAAATATAACGGCGGGGTTGCAAAGGCAGATCTCGGCGCGGAAAATGTGGACGCTGTCAAGGCAGGGCTTGTCAATCTCCAGGCGCATGTGGAGAACATGAAAAAGTATGGCGTCCCGGTAGTTGTTGCCATCAACCGTTTTGGCACGGATACCGATGCGGAACTGAAAATTATCAGTGATTACTGTGAGCAGGCAGGTGCGGATTTTGCCCTGTCCGAAGTCTTTGCCAAGGGCGGAGAAGGCGGAATTGAGCTGGCCAAAAAAGTCGTGGAAGCCTGCGAAAAACCGGCAGATTTCCACCCTATCTATGATGTGGAATCTTCGATTGAGGAGAAAGTCAACACCATTGCGCGGGAGATCTACGGCGCGGACGGCGTAACCTTTTCTGCCAAGGCGAAAAAAGCCATTAAGGATATCGGCGCACTCGGTGCGTCCAACCTGCCCATTTGTGTGGCAAAAACCCAGTATTCCCTGTCCGATAATCAGAAGCTGCTTGGCAGGCCAAAGGGCTTTACCATCACTATCCGGGATATGAAGCTGTGCTCCGGCGCCGGGTTTATCGTGGCCTATGCAGGCGATATTATGACCATGCCTGGTCTGCCAAAAGTTCCAACCGCGTGCAGCATTGACATTGATGAAAATGGCACGATTACCGGGCTGTTTTAATGGAAGAAAATAAAGGAGAAGGAAAAACGGGAGATGCAGCAATTTTTCACACACTCACCTGAACAGACAGAACAGGTGGCAGCAGAATTTGCCCGCTGCCTTCGCCCTGGAGATGTCGTTGCTTTTACTGGGGGCATGGGCATGGGGAAGACCTGTTTCGTCCGTGGGCTTGCTTCGGTGCTCTGCCCGCAGAGTGGAGTTTCCAGCCCAACATTTTCCCTTGTCAATGAATATGGCGGAGACACCCCCCTCTATCATTTTGATATGTACCGTGTCACTTCGCTCGACGATCTGTATTCCACCGGCTTTTTTGATTACCTGGGGACGGATGCGATTTTGGTAATTGAGTGGAGTGAGAATATTGTGGATGCCCTGCCCGATAACACCATTTGGGTACGTTTTGAGCGGTTGGGGGACTGCGAACGGAAGATCATCATTGAAGGGGATGAGCGGTTTTGAAAATCATGGGAATTGACACTTCAGCAACAGCCGCAAGTGTCAGTATCTGCGAAGGGGAACGGGTGTTAAGTGAATTTTTTGTCAACGTCAAGCTGACACACAGCCAGACCATGATGCCCATGGTTAAAGCGGCGCTGGACTGTGCAATGCTCTCCCTTTCTGATATCGACGTATTCGCTGTAGCAAATGGGCCAGGTTCGTTTACCGGGCTGCGTATTGGCATTTCCGCGGTCAAAGGGATGGCCTTTGCACTGGAAAAACCCTGTGTCGGCGTCTCTACATTGGAGGCAATTGCACAAAATGCGGTTTCCATTCCAGGAATTCTCTGTCCGGTAATGGATGCACGGGTCAAACAAGTGTATAACGCCCTGTTTGAAAGCGATGGACAGCGGATGACCCGGCTGTGCCCAGACAGGGCGCTGACGATAGCAGAACTTCTCGAGGAGCTTAGATCCTTTGATCGTCCGGTGATTTTGGTGGGCGACGGGGCGGAACTCTGTTACCGGGAGTTTGCTGAAAAGTTGCCCCAAGCGGTTTTGGCACAGCCGAATATCCGTTATCAGCGGGCATCCAGTATCTGCGCCTTAGCGCTCAAAGAAGCGGAGGACAAAAATTTTGTAAGCGCGGATGCACTCGGTGTACAGTATCTGCGCCTTCCCCAGGCTCAGAGGGAACGAAATGCCCGCCTGCAAAGAGAACAGAAAGAAAAGGAGAATCAGATATGATTGCAATTGGCAGTGACCATGCAGGGTTTGAACTCAAACAGTCTGTGATTGCTCATTTGAAAGAAAACGGCATTGAATACAAGGATTTTGGATGTTATGATATGAATTCTGTGGACTACCCGGCGATTGCAGAAACCACTTGCAAGGCGATTGTAAATGGGGATTGCGAACGAGGAATTCTGATTTGCGGCACAGGGATTGGTATTAGTATTGCTGCGAATAAAGTCCAAGGAATTCGTGCAGCATGCTGTTCCGATTATTTCAGCGCTAAGTATACAAGGCTCCATAACGACGCGAATGTCCTCTGTATGGGAGGCCGTGTGGTCGGCGCCGGACTTGCCAATGAATTGGTGGACGTCTTTTTGCACACCGATTACGAGGGCGGTCGCCATGCCAGAAGAGTTGCGATGATTCATGAAATTGAACAGCGCCAAAAATAAATAACAGGAGGATGTATCCCATGCTAAAACCAATGTTAATGGATCACCCGCTGATTCAGCATAAAATCTCCCTGCTCCGCGATAAAAACACAGGCCCGAAGGAGTTCCGGGAACTGGTCGGAGAAATTTCCACTCTGATGTGTTATGAAGCTACTCGCGATCTTCCGCTCAAGGAAGTGGAAATTGAAACCCCGATTGCCGTTGCCAAAACCAAAATTATTTCCGGTACAAAGCTTGCCTTTGTCCCGATTTTCCGCGCAGGACTTGGTATGGTCGACGGGATGCTCAACCTGGTTCCTACGGCCAGAGTCGGACACATTGGGCTTTATCGTGATCCGGAAACCCATCAGCCGATTCAGTATTATAAGAAACTGCCGGTAGATATTGACAAACGAGAAGTCATTGTGCTGGATCCCATGCTTGCGACCGGTGGTTCCGCAGTCGATGCCATTAGCCTTTTGAAAGAGGCAGGAGTAAAAACCATTAAATTTATGTGCATCGTTGCCTCTCCAGAGGGGATGAAGGCTTTGTCTGAAGCTCATCCGGATGTACAAATTTACTGCGGCGTACTGGATGAAAAACTCAACGACGACAAATATATTGTTCCCGGCCTTGGAGATGCCGGCGATCGTATTTTTGGCACCAAATAAAATGAAAAATCCCCCGGAATCCAACTTCCGGGGGATTTTTTTATCCTCTTTAACGCTTATCTGAAAACGAAGGTGCAAAACCTGTTGTTCTCATGCTATAATATTGTAAAAATACGGATGCCAGTGGATTTGATTATGGAAACGGACAGATAGCAAAAAATTTTTGTTTATGCTCCCTATTCATTGCATTTTGGAGGAGAAACCTATGGAGATTACTGTTTTAATTGCAGAAGATGAGGAAAATATCCGAAAACTGGTTGCGAGCTACCTGACCCGTGAGGGATATCGTGTGATTCAGGCCAAAGATGGCCAGGAAGCGGTCGAATACTTTGAGGATCTGGGGGATTCCGTTTCCCTTGTCGTGTTGGACATCATGATGCCGCGTATGGATGGCTATGAAGTATGCAGAAAAATCCGGGAACTGTCCGATGTACCAGTTGTCATGCTGACAGCCCGCGATACAGAATATGATGAAATTAACGGGTTTGCATACGGGGCGGATGAATACATTTCTAAGCCGTTCAGCCCGGCGATTTTGATTGCAAGGATTAAAAATCTCCTCCGGCGTTCTGGACAAGGACAGGCAGAGGATTACAAAATGGGAAATCTGGAAATCCGATACCAGGAACGTATGGTACTGGTGGATGGGAAACCCATTATTCTGACGCCCAGGGAATTTGATTTGCTGTGTTATTTAGTACAAAATAGAAATATCGCCCTGTCAAGGGAGCAGATTTTGACCCGTGTTTGGGATGCGGATTATGATGGGGATGACCGGACAGTCGACACCCATATCAAATGCTTGCGTGCAAAACTGAAGGATGCACAGGTAAGGATTGCCACCGTTCGAAAGGTGGGATATAAATTTGAAGTTTAAAGGAAGAGAATTTCATTTCAATCTGCGTACCAAACTGTTTATGCTGATTGCAGGGATTTTACTGTTTAATATCATTTTGACCTTGTTTTTTGGCTCCACATTGTTTGGAAGATTGTATACGGCGGATAAAAAAGCGGAATTGCGCCAAAATGCGCTGGAACTCAAAGAGGATTATGCTGATTCGGCAGAATCTTTTTGGCTGCAACTGCTTGAAACAGAAGATAAAAATATGGCGGTATGTATGTTCCGAGTAGGCTGGGGAGAAATCTCTATCGAATACTATACCAGGCAAAACACGCAGTATTCGTCGGTCAATGAAACGACAGTAAATAAGCTGAGAAGATTTTATACGCTACGTAATTATGAAGGAATATTAAACAGCAACAGGGTGTATTTTGAGGAGACGGCAGAAGAAAGAACACAAGATACAACCGGATATCTCACAGTTTTTATTCATTTGGGAAACGACCGTTTTTTGATGTTGGAGACTCCGGAACAATATATTCAGGAAACGGCGGCGCTGACAGTCCGCTATGTTTCCCTGATATCCGCAATTACTTTCCTGATTGCAGTGGTGCTCGTTTTCTTTGCTTCGGGTAGTGTAACCAGACCAATCCGGGAAGTCCAGCAGGCTGCGGAGCGGATATCCATGCTGAATTTTGAAAAGAAATGTGAAGTCCGTTCCCAGGATGAAATCGGGAAGCTTGCGGATAGCATAAATCATATGTCCGACCGGCTCCAGGAAAGTATTTCAAGCTTGATGGACTCCAACGAGTTGTTGCGTGATGACCTGCTCCGACAGGAACAGAGCGAACAGATGCGCCGTCGTTTTATTGCAAATGTATCCCATGATTTTAAAACGCCCCTGACTTTGATTGTAAGCTATGCAGAGGCTTTGAGGGACACAGGGGATGCGGATGAAAAAACCAGGCAGGAATACATGAATATTATTATGGAAGAGGGAAACAAGCTCTCCGGGCTGGTGAAATCGTTACTGGAGTTATCTCGGCTGGAAAGCGGGAGCGTGGAACTGCAGAGATCTGTTTTTTCAATTAGTGAAATGCTCAAAGATACTGTACACAAGCATCAAATCCTGTTACAAAAAAATCAGATCACAGTACAAACTGATTTGGATGATAGCCTGATTGTTTTTGCTGACTATGAAAAAATTGAGCGGGTTGTATCCAATTTATTTGAAAATGCAATGAAATATAGCGGAGAACAAGGACGAATTTGTTTATTTGCCAAGCAGGAGGAGGATGTGTGCGTAGTGCGCGTGTTTAACTCTGGCAGCCAGATTGCCGAAGAAGATTTGGAAAATATTTTTGTCAGTTTTTACCGTGGTGATAAAGCGCGGGCACGCGATGGCATGCAGAGTTATGGAATTGGCCTTGCCATTGTCAAAGCAATTATGGATATGCACGGACAGCATTATGGAGTACGGAATATGCCGGATGGCGTTGAATTCTGGTTTGACCTTCAGCTTGCAGATCTGGATACGGATGAGGAAGAAATCGAAGAATAGAATGGGGGACGCGAATATTTCGCGTCCCCTGTTTTTACAAGATATCAAATAAATTATCACAATTCCAACACATACCGGAACTATGATATAGTCATCCTAAATCGAATGAATGCTGTTACACCAAATGCAAGCGGGAAGGGGCTGATGATTACAACAACATTCTACTTTGCCGCAAACCACGGCGGCTTACAAAACAAATTTCCAGATTCTCCCGCACTGGTTTTGCCACAACCGGAAAATGGGCCGGTCAGAAAGAGTTTGTATGTTCCTATTCGGAAACGTCCTTACGGCGTTTGCGCTACCCGGATGAAGAATATGCAAAGGCCGGAATTTATGGAAAGGTTTCTGTGAAAAGCTCTTGTATCTGCCACATACAAGGGCTTTTTTGCTGCTGTTTTGCACAAAGAAAAATCGTACTCTTCTGAAAATTAGCAAGAGTACGATGGTAAATAATGAAGCTTTAGAGTTCAATTTTGGTCCACTTTCCGTTTTTAAAACGAATGAAATTGATTACCAAACGCATGGTTTGGTCCACCAAAATGGCGATCCATGCACCAATGACGCCCCATCCAACAGGGAAAGCAAACAGCCAGGTTAAAAACGGACGGACAATGGCAATACTGATAAGGGAAGAGACGGCCACAAATTTTGTATCTCCCGCACCGCGAAGGGAACCCGTTATGATTACTTGAGAAGTCTGGGAATGCGTGGTAAAAGCGCAGATGACCATGATGATTGCACCGCTTGCGAGAACTTGTGGATCCGAAGAAAACATGCTGACAATCCCTCTTCCTCCGAATAGAAAAACAAAGAACAATACGGTGGAAACCACTAAAGCCATCCGCTGAAGAGTACTTGCATAGATACGCGCTTTGTCCGGGCGTTTTGCGCCAAGACTCTGTCCTACCAGGGAAGAAGCAGCAACGGAAAAACCATCGCCAAATCCAAAGGACAGACTCAGGATATTGTTGCAGATCTGATGGGTGGCAAACGCAACCGTTCCAAGACTTGCAACCATTTTGGCATAGACAAAGAAGCCAATACGCAAGAATACCTGTTCCACCATGGCGCTACTGGAGACATTTAACACGCTGCCCACGGTCTTTTTATCAAATTTCCAGGATGCATCGCTAAAAATGCTTAAAATACCATCCCGGCGCGCGATTGATCGGGCCGCCATGGAAAAGGATACAAAGTTTCCAAGAATGGTAGCGATAGCGGAGCCATTGGTTTCCAACCTTGGGAAGAAAAAGCGGCCTTCAATCAGGAAGAAGTTGAATACAATGTTTACAATATTTGCTGTGACATTGGTCCACATAGTAACACGGGTATTTCCAACGCCGCGCTGCGCCGCACAAATGGTAAGACCGATACAGTTAAAAAACATGCCGATCATAAGGATCTGGAAATAACGGGTAGCGGGAGCAACAATTTCCGGTTCCGCCCCAGCAAAAATAACGAGTGGACGCGCAAACAAAAATCCAAGGACGGATATGGTAAAGGCCAATATGGCGCTGATTTTGATGCATTGTTTTAGACATTGATTCGCCCCCCGGAGATCGCCGGCGCCTTTTCTGCGCGCAACAACCGCTGTTACGCCGACATTCAGAGATAAAATCAGAGCAAGGAGGATAAAACGGGGCTGATTGGTAATTCCGACCGCGGCAATGGCGTCTGTTCCAAGGCCGCCAACCATCATGGTGTTAATGGCGACAATGAGATTTACCAGTACCGATTCTACCATGGATGGCCATGCAATTCCCATTGCAGTTTTGTAAGCCTCTTGGGTGGTGGGGAGTTCTCCTTTTACATCCTGAGGTTTTACCATACTTTCAATTGAAAACAAGTATTTCAGTTTTTCCCGTATCATATCCTGCGACCTTTCCTTGTAATTGGCTGATGAAATCGGCTATGCAGCCTTTTTTCGCCTGCTTTTCAAATTATATCATCTTTTTGCGGGGAAAAATTCTGTTGCGCTTCACTTCGGTAAAATCGACTAATCTTTTGGGAATGTGCCGGATACGGTCTCCCTTTTTTATGAAAAATTTCCTATGGATTTTTTCACAGAATTTACACTTTATTAAAATACCAATTTTGTTTTGTGAGAACTACACAAGTTTCAACGGTTGCTCTTTTAAACGATAGATTCTGTTTCCAAGGCTGACAGCAGCTGAACTTATAAATAGAAAAAGGACTGGAAACCGTCTGTTTTCTCCTGAAATCTCGTCAATACTGCCTTTTTCAAGGCGGATCGGTTGACAAGCAGGGCATAAAAATAGTATTATAAACTATATATTTGATGAAAGTTAAGAGGGTTTTTGCATGATAAAAAGCATGACCGGCTATGGACGCTGCCAACAGACAATTGACGGGCGTGATATTTTGGTGGAGATCAAATCGGTCAACCACCGTTTTTTTGAGTTTTCTGCAAGAGTTCCCCGTGTCTACGGTTATCTGGAAAGCCAGCTCAAAGGGTATTTGCAGGGCAAGGTTTCCCGTGGAAAAGTGGACGTTGGGGTTACCATCCTGACGCTGGAGGGAATGGATGCAAAAGTAGAAGTAAACCATGCACTTGTCAAATCCTATGTAGACGCCCTGCGTAGAGTGGGGTATGAATTTGCACTCCAAGACGATCTTTCTATTTCTTCCATATCCCGTTTTTCCGATATCTTTACAGTCCGCAAAAATATGGAAGACGAACAGGTAATATGGGACAGCGTACGTACCGTCCTCGATGGGGCACTGGAAAATTTCCTGCATATGCGCGAAATTGAAGGGGAGCGGATGAAACAGGATATCCTCTCCCGTCTTGTCACCATTGGGGAGAAAGTTTCCTTTGTGGAACAGCGTTCCCCAAAAACCGTGGAGGAGTACCGCAACCGTCTGTATGCAAAGATGCAGGAAGTATTACAGGATACCAAGCTGGATGAACAGCGCATTTTGACTGAGGCTGCCATTTATTCAGAAAAAATTGCAGTGGATGAGGAAACAGTCCGGCTGAGAAGCCACATCAAGCAGTTTGAAAGCATTTTGGAAAGTGAGGAACCGATTGGACGCAAGCTAGACTTTTTGGTACAAGAACTCAACCGTGAGGCAAATACCATCGGTTCCAAGGCACAGGATCTCGAAATTGCCCGTGTTGTAGTAGATATCAAATCGGAAATTGAAAAAATCAGAGAACAGATTCAAAATATCGAGTAGAATGGATGGGAGGAACGAGTTTTCGTGAGACTGATAAATATCGGTTTTGGCAATATGGTGTCTGCAAACCGGCTTGTAGCAATTGTAAGCCCGGAGTCCGCGCCAATTAAAAGGATTATTCAGGATGCACGCGACAGGGGCTCCCTGATCGATGCAACCTATGGACGTCGTACCCGTGCGGTAATTATTACGGATAGTGATCATGTGGTACTCTCCGCGGTTCAACCGGAAACAGTGGCAAACCGCCTCAATGATCACGATGATGAAATGGACGAGGAGATGACACAGGATGAGTAATCGCGGACAACTGATTGTTTTGTCCGGTCCTTCTGGTTGCGGAAAGGGGACAATTTTAAAAGAAATGCTCCGTTCAGAAGAAAAAATGCGCCTTTCCATTTCCCTGACCACTCGTTCCCCGCGTCCTGGGGAAGTGGACGGAATCGATTATTTTTATGTATCCAAAGAGCAGTTTGAAAAAATGGTGGAAGATGGTGCGGTTCTGGAACACGCAGAATACTGTGACAATTACTACGGTACTCCACGCAGCAATGTGGAGAACTGGCGTGCAGAAGGGTACCATGTGATTTTGGAAATTGAACCCCAAGGGGCATTCCAAATCAAGAAAAATTGCCCGGATGCTACCATGATTTTTATTCTTCCTCCTTCTCTTGAAGAGTTGGAACACCGGTTGACCAACCGCGGGACAGAGGATAAAGCCACCGTACAAAAACGCCTTGCAGCCGCAGTTGCGGAAATTAGGCAGTCCCCAAAGTATGATTACATCGTAGTCAATGATGTACTTGAGACGGCCGTGGAAGACGTCCGTACAATTATTCATGCGCAGAAAAACAGCAGTGCTTCTATGCAGCGCACGGTCAGTGAGATACTGGGAGAATCAAAGGGCTGATTTTGCGGCCAAAGTGGAAAGGAGTTTTTTATTATGATGCTCAGACCTGCAATCAATGATATTTTAAAGGACGGACAGAGTTACTATTCCCTGGTGGTGGCTGTTGCAAAAAGGGCCCGTGAAATCACTGAGGAAGCGGAAAAGGAACATATTGTCCTTGTAGAAAAACCGGTTCAGATTTCCGTAAAAGAATTTGCAGAGGGAAAATGCAAGCTGGTAGAACGGGAAAATATCGGTCAGGCACTCGAATAAACTGTGCGGGAGGAAACTCTCCCGCCTTTTTTCTAGGCAGCTTTTCTGTCTCTACTTAAAAATTTCGGGGAGGTGGCTTGTTATTAAACTGTTTATGAGCGCCCTGGTCGCGGTTGACAAGGCATCAATCCATTTTGACAAGCTATATTCCTATTTAATCCCAGCCGAACTGACGGAAAACGTACAGCCCGGTTGCCGGGTATTAGTCCCCTTTGGTACAGGAAATCGAAAACGACAGGGGATGGTAATGAAAATCCAATCTCTTGATGAGCCTACCAAGCGAATGAAGTATATTACCCAATTGATCGACAAGCAGCCCCTGCTCAGTCCTCGCGCTTTACAGTTGGTGGAATGGCTGAAATCCTATGTCCTGTGTACCTATTACGAGGTGGTGCGGCTACTGATTCCTCCGGGAATCGATCGCAGCGTCGTCACGTATTATACCCTTGGGGATACCCCTTTGGAGGAAAGAAAGGATTTTTTGAGCGATGCGGTTTGTGATTTCCTACATGGACGGGAAAAACCTGTTTCAGAACAGGAACTGCTTTCGCTGGGAGATCGTACGGCAGTGCAGAAGACGTTGGACAGGTTGACGGAAATTGGGGTTCTGTATAAATCCTTTGATACAATACAAAAAGTAAATGATGAAACCGTCCGGATGGTACGGCTCAGTGAAGAGGCAGAACAGAAAATCTTTTCCCTGGGATCAAAAGTCACTGCAAAACAACGTGCAGTGATCGAAGTGCTTCGGGAAGTGGAGACCGCTTCCATTAAAGAACTCTGTTATCTTGCCGGCGTCACCCGGGTAGTGGTACAAAATTTGGAAAAACACGGGATTGTGGAAACCTTTGAAAACAGGGTTTACCGCAGCCCTTATCAGCTCTTGCAGGGGGAACGGCAATCCCTGGAGGAAATTACACTCAACCAAGAACAGCAAACGGCTTTTGAGATACTGAAGGCACAATGTGAAGAAGGCAAAGCGGCAGTTTCCCTTTTGTATGGGGTAACGGGCAGCGGAAAAACCCTTGTTTTTTTAAAGTTGATGGAGTTTGTGCTTTCCTTGGGGAAGACAGTGATTGTTATGGTTCCGGAGATCTCCCTTACTCCGCAGACCGTCCAGAGGTTTCGTCGGTACTTTGGTTCCGAGGTGGCTGTATTGCATTCCGGGCTGTCCCTGGGGGAGCGCTTGGATGAATGGCATAGACTCAAAGAAGGAAAAGCCAAAATTGCGATTGGGACGCGTTCTGCGGTCTTTGCACCGCTGGAAAACCTTGGCCTTATTATTATGGATGAAGAACAGGAAGGCTCTTACCAGTCGGAATCCTCCCCGCACTATCATGCAAGGGATGTGGCAAAATACCGCGCTGCCAGTGAACATGCACTGCTCCTGCTTGGTTCAGCAACCCCTTCGATTGACAGTTTTTACCGGGCAAAAAGCGGGATCTACACCCTGCTTACTTTAAAAAAACGCTATAACCAGAGAAAACTCCCGGATGTCTATGTGGTGGACATGGGAGAAGAAGTGAAAAACGGGAACCGTTCTGTCTACAGTTCTGTTTTGCTGGAAGAATTGCGATATAACTTGGAACACGGGGAACAGTCGATTTTGCTGCTCAATCGGCGTGGGTACCATACAATTATCGCCTGTGCGGAGTGTGGGGAGGTGTGTAAATGCCCACATTGCAGCATTGCCTTGACCTACCACCGGAAAAATGGAAAGTTAATGTGCCATTATTGCGGATATATTGCGGATGCCGTGGCAAAATGCCCCACTTGCGGCAGTGAGTTTGTGCAGTACTCCGGTCTTGGTACCCAAAAGGCGGAAGAAGAACTCCAAAATATTTTTCCGGAAGCCAGGATTTTGCGGATGGATGCGGATACCACAATCTCAAAATTTTCCCATGAACAGTATTTTAAAGAGTTTGCAGACAAAAAATATGATATAATGATAGGCACACAGATGGTGGCAAAGGGACTTGATTTTGAAAATGTCACATTAGTTGGGGTGCTTTCTCTGGATCAGGCGTTGTATGCGCAGGATTACAAGGCCTATGAACGGGCTTTTTCCCTGCTTACTCAGGTTGTGGGGCGTTGTGGGCGTGCATCCCTGCAGGGGCGCGCGTTTGTTCAGACCTATACGCCGGATAACCCCATCATTGCTTTGGCTGCAAAACAGGACTATGACCGCTTTTATGTGCAGGAAATTGCCTCACGCAAAGCTTTGCTGTATCCACCGTTCTGTGATTTGTGCACCGTGGGTTTTTCCGGCATCTATGAGAGGGAAGTCCTTCAGGCGGCTGGTGCATTTTCCGAACTGATAAAGCAGCTGAGCACTTCCTTTCCGGATGTACCGTTGAAAATGCTCGGCCCAGTCAGCGAACGCATTATCAGGCTCAATAATAAATACCGCTATAAACTGGTGATCAAGTGTAAAAACAACCGGCGGATGCGTGAACTACTTCTTGCTGCCATGACCACGTTTGAAAAGGAGAAAAGCAGAAAGAATATCTCCCTATATGTGGATATGAACCAGGAATAACATAGAAAATAGGAGTGAGAGAGATGGCTATCAGAAATATTGTAAAAGAAGGCGACGAAATCCTGAGGAAGAAATCCCGTGTGGTCGTCAAGTTTGACGAGCGGCTGCATACCCTGCTCGATGATATGGCTCAAACAATGTATGAAGCGCATGGCGTTGGTTTGGCGGCGCCGCAGGTGGGTATACTCAAACGAGTTGTAGTGATTGATGTGGGGGATGGCTTGATTGAACTTGTCAACCCGGTGATTGTTGAGGCAAAGGGAAAAAATGAGGGGAGTGAAGGCTGCCTTTCCGTTCCTGGAGAATGGGGGATTGTCGTGCGTCCCTCCAAGGTAAAGGTGAAAGCGCAAAACCGCTATGGGGAGGAAATCATCCTCAAGGGGACAGATTTGCTTGCACGGGCATTTTGCCATGAAATTGACCATCTGGAAGGGATTCTGTTTAAAGATCTGGCGATTCGAATGGTAGATCCGTCCGAATTGGAATAGGGAAGGTGACGCAGGCATGAATGTCGTCTTTATGGGAACACCGGATTTTGCGACTGGCTGTCTGTCTTCCATTTTGGAAGCAGGGCATACGGTAAGCGGCGTGTTTACTCAACCAGACAGGCCAAAGGGAAGGGGACACAAGCTTGCCTTTTCCCCGGTCAAGGAACTGGCGCTCAAACATCAGTTGTCCGTCTACCAGCCGAAAGGCTTCAAAAATGGGGAAGCACTGGAGATTTTAAAACAGCTTGCCCCGGATGTCATTGTGGTGGTGGCATATGGAAGAATTTTACCGAAAGCGGTTTTGGATTTGCCAAAATACGGCTGTATTAATGTGCATGCATCCCTGCTTCCAAAATACCGCGGAGCCGGTCCGATCCAATGGGCGGTGCTCAACGGGGAAAAGGAAACCGGGATTACGACTATGTACATGGCGGAGGGACTTGACACAGGCGATATGATTTTTAAAGAGAGCCTTTGTATTGGGGAAGATGAGACGGCAGGAGAATTGTTCGACCGTCTTGCGGTTCTTGGGGCTTCTTTGATTGTGAAAACCTTACAGGCTGTAGAGGATGGAACGGCTCCACGGGAAGTTCAGGACGATACCCAGTCCAGTTATGCGCCGATGCTGACCAAGGAATTGTGCGCAGTGGATTTTCATAAAACCGCAAAAGAAGTCCATAATCAAATTAGGGGGTTATCTCCCTGGCCGGTGGCGACTACTCTGTTTCATGGGAAAGTACTCAAACTCCATTCTTCAAAACTCTGCGAGGAAAAGGGGAATACTCCTGGACAGTTGATGGACAACAAGCGCCTGATCCTTGCATGTGGTGATGGAAACTGTATTGAACTTACTTCTGTGCAGCTGGAAGGGGCCAAGCGGGTTGATGGGCTGAGTTTTATCAACGGTCAGAGAATCAAAGCAGGGGAACAATTTGGGGAATAAAAGGCAAATGCAGTATCCGAAAGTTGATGACAGGAGAACAGCATATGTTTTTTGATTATTATTATCTGATTTTAGTAGTGCCTGCGCTTCTGATTGCCACCTGGGCACAGATTCGCGTAAAATCGACCTATCACAAATACAATACCTTCTATAATTCGAGAAACCTCACTGCTAGCGAGGCCGCTCGGATGATTTTGGATGCAAATGGCCTGTATGATGTAATGATTCAACGGGTAGCGGGAGAACTTTCCGACCATTTTGATCCAAGGGACAATGTGGTGCGTCTTTCCGATTCGACCTATTCTTCCACGTCTGTGGGGGCCATTGGAGTGGCCGCCCATGAGGTGGGCCATGCAGTTCAGCATGCGACCGGGTATTTTCCGATCAAAATACGCAGCGCCATTATTCCGATCACAAATATCGGTTCCAAACTGTCCCTCCCTTTGATTTTGATAGGTTTTATTTTCCAATATGGTTTTTTGGTTGACATAGGGCTTATCTTGTTTTCCACCCTGACTGTATTCCAGTTAGTTACCCTGCCGGTGGAATTCAACGCCAGCCGACGCGCTATGAAAACAATTGAGGAGATGAACATCCTGTACGGAGAGGAACTTTCCGGTGCAAGGAAAGTCCTGAGTGCGGCGGCGATGACCTATGTGGCGGCGTTGTTTGTTTCCCTGATGCAGCTGCTGCGTTTGGTATTGATTTTTGGAAGAAGAGGAAGAGACGATTGACTTCACGGGAACTTGCAGTGCGAGCACTGCTGAAAATGGAGGACGGCGGATATTCCAATTTGGTGTTTGACGCGCTATGCCGGGAATATCCGATGTCCAAGCAGGAAACCGCTTTTGCGGCTGCCCTGTTTTATGGCTGTGTGGAAAGAAAACTTACGCTGGACGAAATGATCGGACGGTTTTCCTCCGTTGTAGTAAATAAACTGGATGGAACCATCCGCCAGCTGTTGCGCATTGCCTTATACCAGATTTTTTATATGGAAACACCGGACAGTGCGGCAGTCAATGAGAGTGTGCAACTTGCCAAACGAATGAGTAAGTCGCGTCTGTCCGGTTTTCTGAATGGGGTGTTGCGCGCAGTCCTGCGGGATGAAGAGAAAGCCAAACAGTTGCCCCAGGATCCCTTTTCCGCACTCAGTTTCGCCTATTCCTGTCCAGAACCGCTTGTCCGCATGTGGGACAAGCACTATGGCAGGGAACTCACCCTTCAGATGTTAAAAGCCTCTCTTGGTCAGCCTCCGTTGTTTATTCGGGTAAATACCTTGAAAATCTCTGCGGATGAGCTGGTCTCCCGATTAAAACAGGAGGGGATTGAGGCAGTTCCTCATCCTACTCTTAACAATTGCCTGCGGCTTTCCCATGCCGGGGCGGTGGAAAAGAGCATATGTTTTCAGCAGGGGTTGTTCCATGTACAGGACGCTTCTTCTCAAATCTGTGTGCAGGCTCTTGGCGCAAGACCGGGGGAATGTATCTTTGATGTATGTGCCGCGCCGGGGGGAAAGAGTTTTACCATTGCACAGAACATGGAAAATTCCGGGAAACTTTTCTCCTTTGATTTGTATAATCATCGGACCGCTTTAATCCAAGAGGGGGCAAAACGCCTTGGAATTGATAATTTGTGTGCAAAAGCTAGGGATGCGTCCGTATATGATCCCGCTCTGGGATTGGCGGACAGGGTGTTATGTGATGTCCCCTGTTCCGGATTTGGAATTATCCGTCGGAAGCCGGAGATCAAATATAAACCGCTGGATGAGGTGAAAAATCTACCCGAAATCCAGTATAAGATTTTGGAAACTTCTGCAAACTATGTGAAAGTGGGAGGAATTTTACTCTATTCTACCTGTACGCTTTCCCACCATGAAAATGAAAAAGTAGTTCGCCGTTTTTTGAAAGAGCATCCGGAATTCTCCGCTTCCCCAATTGAGGAAGAAGACGCCGGTATGCCCGGGCAGCGGACGTTGTTTCCAAATAGTACCCATGATGGATTCTTCTTGCAGCGTTTTGAAAAAATGAGGTGATGGATTGGAAAAAAAGGATATTAAATCCCTGACAAGGGAAAAGCTTACGGCCGCCATCACTCAGATGGGCCTGCCGAAATTCCGGGCAGGACAGATTTTTTCCTGGCTTCATCAGAAAAATGTGAAGACTTTTGAAGAGATGACCAACCTTCCGGCGGCTTTGAGGACACAGCTTTCTGAACAATTTTACATACCGCAGCTAAAAATTGTGAGAAAGCTTGTCTCCCGAATAGATGGTACCATCAAATACCTGTTTGAACTGCCGGATGGGGAGCGAGTGGAAAGTGTGCTGATGCACTACAAACATGGCAACAGCCTGTGTATTTCTTCTCAGGCTGGATGCCGGATGGGGTGCAAATTCTGTGCTTCCACGATTGCGGGGTTTACCAGGAACCTTGTTCCCAGCGAACTGCTTGGGCAGATCGCCGCTGCCTGTGAGGACAGTGGGCAGAGGGTTCACAGCATTGTAATGATGGGAATCGGGGAACCGCTTGATAATTTTGAAAATGTACTTGACTTCCTAAATTTGCTGGAAGATGAAAAGGGATTTGGGATGAGCCATCGCCATGTTTCCCTTTCTACCTGCGGGCTTGTGGATAAAATCCGGGAACTTGCCCAGAAAAAGCTTCAAATTACACTTTCTGTTTCCCTTCATGCACCGAACAATGAGCGGCGAGATCAGATTATGCCGGTCAATCACCGTTATCCGGTGGAAGAACTGATCGCAGCGTGTAAGGACTATACCAGAATAACCGGGCGGCGTATCTCATTTGAATACGCACTGATTTCCGGTGTGACGGATACTGATGAATGCGCTTACCAGCTTGCAAAGCTGTTAAAAGGCATGCTGTGCCATGTCAACCTGATTCCGGTCAATGAGATCCGGGAGCGGGATTATAAAAAGAGTTCCAAAGAGAGTATCCGGCGTTTTGCCGGGATTCTTGAAAAACACAGGCTGACTGTGACAGTGCGCAGAAAGCTCGGCGCGGACATTGACGCGGCGTGCGGACAGCTGAGAAAAGATTCTGCTCAGACAGGGAGGTAATCGTTTTTGAGACGTGCAATAGGACATACGGATAAAGGACGTGTCCGACCCAAAAATGAGGATGCGTATGACATTGGAAAATTTGAGGACGATACCGTATGGGCAATTGTCTGCGATGGTATGGGCGGCGCAAACGGCGGAAATGTTGCCAGTATGATGGCAGTGGATGTGATTGCAAAGGCCTTTGTAAAATCCTACCGAGAGGATGCGGATGAAAATTCCATCCGTTCCATGCTCCTTACCGCACTGAATGCGGCAAATACCCTTATATATCAAGCGGCAAAAGAGGATGAGGAGCTTTCTGGCATGGGAACTACCGTAGTTGCTGTGGTTGTTAAAGAGGATACCGCATACATTGCACATGTGGGTGACAGCCGTGCCTATTTAATACGGGACAATTCGATTGAACAGCTAACCAGAGACCACTCGATGGTGCAAGTCTTGGTAGAACGGGGAGAGTTGACAGAAGAAGAGGCCATGACGCATCCAAAAAAGAATTATATTACCCGTGCCGTTGGTGTGGAAGAAGAACTGGATGTGGATTACAACGAAATCCCGCTGCAAGATGAAGACGCTATCCTGCTGTGTACGGATGGCCTGACCAATTTTGTCAGCAGAGAGGAAATTCTCTCAATTATACGGCAACAGGGAGCGCTTGCCAGCCCGGATTTACTGGTGGAGCAGGCAATGGAACACGGCGGAAACGACAACATCACAGTTGTTGTAATTTCTCAATAATCCGAGCGGAGGAACGCAGATGGATAAGATAATTGGTATGAGACTGAAAAACCGCTACGAAATTCAAGAGCTGATTGGCGTCGGCGGGATGGCAAATGTCTATAAAGCCTTTGATACGGTGGAACAGCGTGTGGTTGCCGTGAAAATTCTGAAAGATGAATTTTTATCAAATGAGGATTTTGTCCGCCGGTTTAAAAATGAATCCAAGGCAATTGGAGAACTCTCCCATCCAAATATTGTAAAAGTTTATGATGTGATTGCGGATGACGGCATCCAATCCATTGTGATGGAATATGTGGATGGCATTACTCTGAAAGAATACATTGAATACAAAAAGGTGCTTCCATGGAAAGAAGCGGTGCACTTTACAATTCAAATTTTGCGTGCTTTGCAGCATGCACATGACCATGGGATTGTCCATCGGGATATTAAACCGCAGAACATCATGCTGCTTTCCGATCGGACTATCAAGGTGATGGACTTTGGCATTGCCCGGTTTTCCCGCAGTGAATCTCAGACGATGACAGATAAGGCGATTGGATCGGTGCACTATATCAGTCCGGAACAGGCCCGTGGTGATATGATTGATGACAAGGCGGACATTTACTCCGTTGGCGTCATGCTTTTTGAAATGCTTACCGGAAAACTGCCCTTTGAAGCGGACAGTCCGGTTTCGGTTGCCATAAAACAAATTCAGAGCATTCCTACCCATCCGCGGGAAATCAACAAGGATATTCCAGTGGGGATTGAGGAAATCACTTTGCGCGCGATGCAAAAGGACGCCTCCCAGCGGTACCAGTCTGCTGCGGAAATGCTTAAGGATTTGGAAATTTTTAAACACAACCCAGAAATCCGATTTGACTATAAATATTTTGTCGATGAAAATCCCACCCGTTTGATTGATGTGCCTGCGGACAAGCAGTTGGAAAAGAAATCCGGGGGGAAAGGAAAGCAGGAGGATGAGGAAAAATCCCCTATTGTCCCAATTTTGACTGCGGTTGCTCTTGCATTTGTTGCAGTAGCGGTTTTGTTTGTCATTGGCATGTTTATTGTCAACAATCCTTTTGTCTCGGTAGCAGAATTTGAAGCCCCTACACTTGTGGGATTGAAATTGGAAGATGTGCAGAACAATCCGGAATATATGAGCAAATTCAAAGTTGTCCAGGAAAAGACGGACTACAGTGAGGAATATGAGGCAGGCGTCATCTATGAACAAAACCCAAAACCTGGCCGTACGATGAAAGAAGGAGGTACCATTGAGGTCTCCGTCAGTATTGGAAAACAGTCCCATACCATGCCGCCGCTCCATGACAGCACCTTGGATGATGCAACAAGTGCGCTTTCTGCCTTGGGAATCACTCCAACTGTAGAAAAGGTCTATGATTCTGCTGTACAGGAGGGAAATGTAGTACGCACTTCTCCGGAAGCAGGAGCGGAAATTACATCCAGTACCCCTGTAACCCTGTATGTCAGTATGGGAGCGGAGGACAAGCTGATTACGGTACCGGATTTGAAGGGCATTTTTAAAGAGTCAGATATCCGAATGGTGCTCTCTAACCATGGTCTGCAACTGGGTACCATTACCAAACAAGATGGAACTATGCCTACTGGTACGGTCATCTCCCAATCCCCTGCTGCTGGGAACCAGGTGACTGCGGGGACAACGGTCAATGTCGTTGTAAGCCAGAAGGATACCGGAAAGAGCTATCAGGTGGATATCAGCCTGCCGTCAAATATCTCGACTACTATTACCGTCCAGGCTTATCTGGATGGTTCTCTGGTAACGCAGGAACTAGTTAATCCCTCTGAGACGCCAGTTTGGAGCCCGACTTTTACCGGAAAAGACACTGGTACAATCATCATCAACATTGATAATGTACTCTATAAGCAACTGGAACTTGATTTTAATACAGGAAAGTATAAAGTGACCAGGGATAACTCTTCTGCTTTTGTGGAGCCCCCACCAGAAAGCGATTCAGAGGATGACGAAATTAGTTCCCCTGCTGCATAAGGTGATATGATGCGTATAAAAGGATTGTTGATCAAAGGAGTAGGCGGGCTGTATGAAGTTTTGACCGCAGAAGGCGTTTTGGAATGCCGGGCAAGGGGAATTTTCCGGAAACAGGGCAATTCCCCGCTTGTTGGAGATTATGTTACAGTGGAGATGCAGACAGATGGCAATAGGATTACAGAAATCGAGCCGAGAAAAAATTCCCTGATTCGGCCTCCGCTCGCCAATCTTGATCGGTTAGTGCTGATTGTATCCACCTGTGATCCTTATCCCAATTTACTGGTGATTGACAAGCTGACTGCCATTTGCGAGTATAAGGGGATTGAGCCGGTATTGGTAATTACCAAAAGTGACTGCCGGGAAGATGAAGAACTCCAACGTATTTATGTAGAGGCGGGCTTTCAAGTCATCAAGGCTTCTGGTTTTACTGGAGAGGGAATTGATGAAGTGCGCACTCTGCTAGGGCAGGGTGTGAGTGCGCTGGCCGGGAATTCCGGCGTGGGAAAATCCACATTGCTCAACGCGGTCTGTCCGCAGCTGTGTTTGCAGACAGGAGAAATCAGCAAAAAATTGGGACGTGGGCGCCATACAACGCGCCATGTCCAATTGTATCCCTTGGGCGCAGGGTTTGTCGCAGATACCCCAGGATTTTCTTCCCTGGATTTGACCCGATGCGAAACCATACTCAAAGAACAGTTGCCTCACTGTTTTCGCGAATTTTCCCCCTATGAGGAACAATGCCGGTTTACTGGATGCCTGCATACCGCGAAAGGCGGCTGTACAGTGGTCCAGGCGGTAGAAGAGGGGAAGATCCCCCTTTCGCGGTACCAGAACTATTTAGCACTTTATGAACAGGTAAAGGATATCAAAGAATGGGAACTCAAGTGAGAAGATGCGTGATTTTGGCTTCCATGCCGGTAAAAGATTATGAGGCGTTGGAATTTTCTTCCCGGCCGGGGGACTATATAATCTGTGCGGATAACGGCCTAGAACATGCTCGCAGGCTGGGATTAACCCCGGATTTGATAGTAGGGGATTTTGACTCCTGTGATTTGGGACGGTTTTCCATATCAGAACAGAAGTTGATCCGATACCCCAGTGAAAAAGATGATACGGATACCATGATTGCCATCAAAGAGGGGATTCGGAATGGATTCAAGGAATTCCTTTTTCTGGGATGTCTTGGAGGAAGGATTGATCATACCATTGCAAATATCCAGGCGCTTTTTTACTTGAAAAAACGGGGATGTAATGGGATGTTGGTGGATGAAAACCATCGTATTTTCCTTCTGAGCTGCCAATCCATGGAAATTCCACGAAAGCCTGGTTTTCACCTTTCCGTATTGTCCATGGGGGAGCGCTGCGAAGGCGTTACTTTGGAGCAGGTAA
Source organism: Candidatus Pseudoruminococcus merdavium (assembly GCA_904419745.1). GTDB lineage: Bacteria > Bacillota > Clostridia > Oscillospirales > Ruminococcaceae > Pseudoruminococcus_B > Pseudoruminococcus_B merdavium. Next base: position 26,866 of record CAJFSS010000005.1, read on the forward strand.
AATATCCGTTAAAAAATGCTGTTTTAACAAACAGTTTTCCTTTGGGGATCAGCAACGAATTTGCGGCGGATACTGCAAAGGTGACCATCCAAAAAGGGACTGCCCTAATTGTCCTGTCGCGTGATGCGTGAACACATTTTTTGCCAGAGCGTATAATGGAATATACGCAAAGCGGCATGGCCCGCGGTTAAAGGATGGTGAGGAGGTTGCGCAGATCACGCGGAAGGTTTCCGTTGCCCCTTGTGGCAGTAGCGTTTGGAGCGGGACTGGTGGTTGCAATGTGCCTCTCCTTTAAAACGGTTGCATTTGTTGCAGCACTCGCACTCCTGATTGTCGCGATTATGCTGCTGCGCTGTAATTAAAGGGTTTGGAGGGTGATTGGATGAAAATCGTCGTGGTCAAAAGTCCAAGATTTTTGGCAGGAATCCTTCGCATGATTTTTGGTATTAAAAAGGAAGATACATAAACACATAAAAAATCCCGGCGCATCATTGCGCCGGGATTTTTTATGTCCATACTTTGATTAGATCAATCCAAAACTCCGAAGAAGATAAAGCCAGCCGGTAATGGTAAAAGCGCTTAACAGGGTAGTGAGCATTACTACACTGGAAGTAAGAGTCCCTTCATGCCCCATACTGCGGGCCATCACAAAACTGCTGACCGTGGTAGCGGAACCAAGCATTATTAGAATGGCGACCAGTTGCTCTTTGCGAAATCCAAGCCAAATAGCAATGGGGAGGAAAAGGATACAAAATCCCAACAGCTTGATGGCTGTGGCAAAAAATGCAGGTTTCCGTTTTCCAAAAGCCTTTTGAAAATTGAAAGAGGCCCCCATGGCCATCAATCCCATAGGGGTAGCCATCCCGCCAATACTGGAAACTGTTTTTTCAAGCAAGGCGGGCATGGGGAGACGGGAGACGGACCAGAGGATTCCCAAAAGGATTCCCCAAATAATAGGATTTCCGGCAATCTCCTTAATAGTCTGTTTCCAGATATTCTGATGTGGGATTTGCTTTTTTTCTCCACTTAGGGAGAGAATTACGACTGCCATTACATTGTATAGCGGTGCACTTCCAATAATCATCAGTGGCGCTATACTGGCACTCCCGTAGATATTTTGAATCAGTGCAATTCCAAGAAGCGCGGCACTGCTGCGATAGGATGCCTGAATAAATTCTCCGCGAATGGACTTCTCCCGCAGCAATCGGGAAACTGCCGCGGCAAGTGCAATACTGAGAAAAGTGGTCAGAAAACAGAAGATGAGAAATTTAAAATCCCATATCTGGGAGAAATCCACCGTGGCCATTTCCTCAAACAACAGGATAGGGAGTGGGACTAAAAAAACAAACCGGTTCATTTTGGAGGCAAATCCATCGTCAATCCACCCGATTTTATGAAAGAGTACTCCAAGCAGCATCATGAGAAAGACTGGGATGGTGGCGTTGAGACTGAACACTAAATTTTCCATATAGTCACCCGGATTTCATTTTGAACCGGCAAAACATAGATCGTTTTACCAGGAGTAGTTGAAAATACATTATCACCTCCATTATAACAAATCTGTAGAAGGGATGTAAACAACAATGAGTGATAGAACAAAGCTCTCCCTTTACACAAAAAAGGAAAAGAAAACTTATCAGTTCTGCCAAATCTAATCTTAAAGACTGGCACTAGGATAACCTGAGGTGTAAAATGGAGAAAAAACCGGGAGGATATGGCATGTTACAGCAAGAAACACTGAGAAGAACGATCGAAAAAATTCCGGATTACAAAACTTTTCTGACGGTCGAGGAGATGGATGAGAGCAGCAAACGCCTGGCAGAAGAATATCCGGATGTAGTGACCCTGTTTAAGTGTGGAAAAAGCAGGGATGGCCATCCACTCTATTGCCTGAAAATTGGGGAAGGATCAAAAAATGCGATTTTTTATGGCTGCCCACATCCTAATGAGCCGATTGGAGCCATGATGTTGGAGGCATTCTCCAGGATTTTGGCGGAGGATTCCCAGTTGAGAAGGGAATTGGACTACACCTTTTATCTCATTAAATCCTGGGATGTGGATGGAACAAAACTCAATGAAGGCTGGTTTAAAGGTCCATACAATATTTACAATTATATCCGGCACTTTTTCCGTCCAGCTCCAACGCAACAGGTGGATTGGACGTTCCCGATTGATTATAAGAATCTTCATTTTCATGATTCTATTCCGGAAACACAGGCAGTTATGAAACTAATTGACGAGCTGAAGCCGGAGTTCTTGTATTCCCTGCACAACGCTGGATTTGGCGGGGTTTATTACTATATGTCCCGCCCCATGGATGAAAAGCTGTATGAGCAGGTGCGCGCTGTTGCGGCCCGACATGGAGTTCCGCTCAACCTTGGGGAGCCGGAGGCCCCCTATTGTGTGCTGTATAGCCCAGCTGTTTATCAGGGAATCGGTATGGCGCAGAGCTATGATTACTATGAAAAATATGGGGTGGAACATCCGGAGGAATTGTGTGGCACGGGTACCTGCAGCTCCGACTATGCAGACTCGAAATATGGCTCCTTTACCCTTTTGACAGAGCTACCGTATTTCTATGACGAGAGGATTTGCGATCTGTCCGAATCGGATATGACCCGCAGGGAAGCAATTTTACAGAATCTCGACTATTCTGCACAGGCGGATACTTTTATTCGGGAGACAATGAAGCTTTCCTGGCATTTCATTGCGGACAATAACCCATTTAAGCTCGCGATGGATGCCTTTACCAGGATGAGCGAAGATGATACTTTGCGTAAAAAAGTGGAGACAGAGGCGGAGTATGAACGATTGGCAACTGTTTCTGAAAAATTTGATAATCTAACCATGGCCAAATTCTATAAAGCGCTTTCTTTTGGCCTCATGCTGCGTGCCAATGAAACGGAACTTGAAACAATGAAAGCAGTGGGGGAGCAAAACGAAGAAAAGTGGGAAGCTTTAAACAAAGCGATGTCCATTTTTGAACAAAAACTCAAAGAGACAACGGATTACCTGGAAAGCGTACTCAATTATGAAGTAGTTCCCATTAAACGCCTGATTTCTATCCAGATGGAAAGCGGTTTGATTGTAGCCGATCGGATTCACGGCGAATAGTTGTAAAAATAACCGTGTTGGAAAAACCCAGCACGGTTATTTTAAACATTCTTAATTCACAGGTTATAATAGGATTTTCAGTAAATCCAGAGGAGTGGAGACCAATAGAGAAGCGCCTGCCTGCTCCAATTCTTCTTTAGAACCATATCCATACAGAACCCCAACGCTCTCCAGATGGTTTTTTCTGGCGCCCAGAATATCGTGCTTTCGATCGCCAATCATCACAGCTTCCTGTTTGTCTAAAATTCCGGATTTTTCCAACGCACAGGCAATTACCTCTGCTTTATCCGTGCGGGTTCCATCCAATTCACTGCCAGTGATTCCCTCAAAATACCCGGAGAGGGAGAAGTGCTCAAGAATTCTTTTGGCAAAGACTTCTGGTTTAGAAGTGGCGACAAGTAGATGCTTTCCAGCCGCCCGAAGCTGGCGGAGAACTTCTTCTATTGCAGGATAAGGTTCGTTTTCAAAGATCCCTTTTTCAGAAAAATACTCCCGGTACTTTGTGACAGCCTCGGCCGCCTGCTTTTTGGAAAAGCCATAGAATTCCTCAAATGACTGGGAAAGGGGAGGACCAATGAATTTTTTTAGGTCCGTAGGATCCGCATGGATGCCAAACTCTTTTAGGGCATAGATGGCGGAATGGATAATTCCGGGGGCGGAATCCGTGAGAGTGCCGTCCAGGTCAAACAGCAGTACTTGTTTTTGCATAAAAACTTCCTCCTTTTAATTGAGTCCCGCGTCCCCGGTACGGGAAAACAGGCGCTGCGTCATCTCATACAGTCCATGGTGTTCTGGGAAGGATAACTCCGGATCCTGTGCGAGCAGCCGCTCGCTGACGGTTTTAGTCAGATGAATCAGCTCCGTGTCGTTCATCATATCTGCAATTTTCAGTTCCGGTAACCCATGCTGCTTGTGGCCAAAAAAATCCCCCGGTCCCCTCTGTTTGAGGTCGAATTCCGCAATGGCAAACCCATCCGTAGTTTTGCACATGATACCGAGTCTGCCGAGAGCCTCCTGATTTTTGGCATCGGAAACAAGAATACAATAGGATTGAAAGCTTCCGCGTCCAACCCGTCCTCTCAGCTGATGCAGCTGGGAAAGGCCAAAACGTTCTGCATTTTCAATCAGCATGATTACGGCGTTGGGAACGTCTACCCCCACCTCAATGACCGTGGTGGAGACAAGAACGTCGATTTCTCCGTGTTGGAAAGCCCGCATGACCCTGTCTTTTTCAGATGCTTTCATCTTCCCGTGGAGCAATCCCACATGGTATTCAGAAAAGTATTTTTCCCTTAACAGGCGTTCGTATTGTGTTGCGGATTTTAAATCGCTTTCTCCCTGTTCCACCAAAGGACAGACAATATAAGCCTGGCGCCCTTCATCGATATGTTTTTTGACAAAACCAAACGCCCGCATCCGTTTGGAAGAATCAATAGCATAGGTGTGGATAACCTGCCTGCCCGGCGGCAGCTCGTCAATCACGGAGACATCTAAGTCTCCATAGATAATCAGGGCAAGCGTACGGGGGATTGGAGTGGCAGACATGACCAACATATGTGGATGTTCCCCCTTCCCGGCAAGCATGCTGCGTTGTTGGACGCCAAAACGGTGCTGTTCATCTGTGACAACGAGCCCAAGAGCAGAAAACTGTACTTTCTCCTGAATCAGTGCATGGGTTCCAATCACCAGGTCGAGTTCTCCTTCACTGATTTGACGGGTTACTTCCCGCTTTTGTGCGGCGGTCATTGATCCAGTCAACAACCCAATCCGCATGCCACTGTCTTTTAACAGGGAAGATAGGGAACGGAAGTGCTGTTCTGCCAAAATCTCAGTCGGAGCCATGAAAGCGCTTTGCCAACCATTTTGGCAGGCAATCATGCAGGCAGCCGCCGCGACAAGCGTCTTTCCGGAGCCGACATCTCCCTGTACCAGGCGGTTCATCGGGATATCGTGTTCCATGTCTCGGGCGGCGTCCTCAATGGCACGCCGCTGTGCTCCAGTGGGGGAAAAGGGGAGGGATTGATAAAATCGGGCAAGATTTGTATTGGACATAATTGCCTTTGTTTGTTTACGTGCCCTTTGTTTTAACTGTGCCAGCCCCAACTGGAGGGAAAGCAGTTCATCAAAAATCAATCTCCTGCGCGCAAGGGAAAGATCGTATTCGGATTTTGGAAAATGGATCGTCTCCAGTGCAAAACGTAGATGACATAGTCCATATTCTTTGCGTAGGGAATCTGGAAGAGGATCTGTAAAAGTATCATCCAACTCGGAAAGCACAGAGCGCATATGGTTTTTCAGGATGTTCCCAGTCAGTCCCTCTGTGAGTGGGTAAACGGGAAGCATATGTTCTGTGGAGCTGATATCCTCACATAAGGGGCTTGACATCTCCCGCTTGAGAAAATTTCCGGTCACTTTCCCATAAAAGAGGTATTGCCTGCCAATTTCAAGTTTTTCTGCCAGATATTTCTGATTAAAAAAGGTGATTACCAGTTCTGTTGTGTAATCCGTCACCTTGACTTTATACAGGCTCATACCCTTGCGGATACGCTGCTCGCCGGATTTTGCAATGACAGTAGCCACAACAGCGCAGGGAGTATCCAGCGGAACAGAGGCAATCGGGGCGGGTGAAGTCACATCAATGTAACTGCGGGGAAAGTAATATAATAGGTCATACAGCGTATGTACGCCGATTTTATGGTAAAGTTCCGCCCGCTTTGGGCCGACGCCTTTTAAATATTGAATCTCGTAATCTTGAAGGGGTTTCATGGAATTCACCTCCTGCCGGATAAGAAAGGAACTACCCCCGGCAAAATATGCAGGGGGTAGGATTTATTCTGCAAAACTCTTATTCAACCGAAATAATAAAATAATAAACTGGCTGTCCGCCATTGATAACGCTGACCTCAATTTCTCCATTATAACGGGCGTCCAGCTGTCCTTTGACCTGGTTTGCCTGTTCTTCCGTTGCATCTGCACCGTATAAAATGGTGATAAATGAGCTGTCGCGATGGACAAGGGAACGGGTAAGTTTCACACAGGCCTTGACAATATCATGCTCAATGAAGCTGAGTTTGCCATTGTCAAGCGCAAGGACTTCACCTTCTCGAATTGAGTGCCCGTCGTATTCGGAATCACGGGCAGCGAAGGTGATTTGTCCAGTTGATACCCGATCAAAAGCCTTGGTCATATTTAGGCGGTTTTCCTCAAGAGACAAATCTGCATCAAAAGCAAGCATTGCGGACAGTCCCTGCGGGATTGTCCTAGTCTGTAATACGCAAACGTCCCTGTCAGAAAGCTCGACTGCCTGTTCCGCCGCCATGATGATGTTTTTGTTATTGGGAAGTACAAAAACAGTTTGTGCCGGAGTTGCCTGAATCGCATTCAAGATATCGTCCGTGCTGGGATTCATAGTCTGTCCACCACTGACAATATTGTCAGCACCTAAATCATGGAATAGGCTTTGTATACCTTCTCCCGCAGCCACTGCAACAAAGCCATAGGGCCGATCCGGCTCTACAGGAACATAGGTATGCTGTTTTCCCTCTTGATGGACAGGGGCGTCGGCAATTACACGGGCAGTATGCTGTTCACGCATGTTTTCAATTTTCATGTTGGTGAGCATGCCAAACTTCAGGCCTTCCTGCAAGGCATTGCCAGGGTTGTCCGTGTGGACATGGACTTTGATAATGTCGTCGTCATCCACCACCACAACACAGTCGCCAATGGATTCCAGGTATGCACGCAATTTTAATGCATCCTCTGCATCGCGTTTTTTCTTTACAATAAACTCCGTGCAGTAGGTAAACACAATTTCATCGTCTGATTTGGCAGCAGCGTCAAATGTGACGGCCTGTTTTACTCGAGCGGATGCAACTTCTTCAGAAGGAATAATCCCTTCGCCATGGAAGACCGCTTGCATTCCTTCACAGATAACTAGGAATCCCTTGCCACCCGCATCGACAACGCCTGCCTTTTTGAGTACTGGCAAAAGTTCTGGGGTTGTGTCCAAAGCTTCTTTTGCTGCTTTGACAATTTCATCCCAAAGCTGAACAGGATCAGTCATCTCTTCACAAATATCAGAAGCATGTTCCCCGGCTAAACGGGCTACGGTAAGGATGGTACCCTCTGTCGGTTTCATGACCGCCTTGTAAGCGGCAGATACGCCAATTTGCAGGGCACGGGCAATATCGACGCTGCCGGCTTCTTCCAGCCCAGCCAGCCCTTTGGAAAAGCCGCGGAACAGCAAAGAGAGAATAACGCCGGAATTACCGCGGGCTCCTCTGAGCAGGGCAGAGGCCGCTTTCGAGGCGACTTCTGCAACCGTAACATCATCGTTCAGCAGGGAAAGTTCCCTGGCAGCATTTGAAATGGTCATAGACATGTTGGTACCGGTATCTCCGTCCGGTACAGGGAAGACGTTGAGTTCATCCACCCGATATTTTTGATTCGTGATGTTATTTGCACCGGAGATAATCGCATCACGCAGAGTAGAACCCTGTATCAATTTCAGCACTCCTTATTGGAAAGGATGGGAAAATCCCCTTCCTTTCGTGATTACTGCACTTTCATCGAATCGACAAAAACATTCACCTTGCTGACATGCAGCCCGGTAGAATCTTCGACGGCATAGCGTACTTTGTTGACAATGCTTTTAACAATTGCCGGGATATTGACACCGTAAGTGACGACAATATGCAGGTCAATTATGAGTGCACCGTCTATACAGCGGACACGGACTCCCTTGTCGAGATTATCTTCCTGTCTGGTCAGGACATTGCGGATCCCCTGAGCAGGACCGCTTACGGCCATACCGGCAACTCCAAAACATTCGGTTGCTGTACGTCCGACAATGTTGACAAAAAATTCATGCGAAATATCAATGGTGCCGAGATGGTTTTCTATCTTAATCAAAGAGAAAAGCCTCCTTTCCGGCTTATTGCCGTGAAGCCTTTGCTTACACGGTAAGTTCCTAAAAATTGCTTGATAATTATATATAGTATACCATTATTTACCCTCTAGAAGCAAGATTTCCAGGAATTTATTTTCATTTTCTGAATTTAGAAAGAATTGTTGACAAAATCAGGAAAAAAACCGCCGCAAATAGTGAGATCCCTGTATAGAGTAAAGCCGAAAATATGATTTGTACGAGAAATTAAAATCTTGAATGCTGATGAAAACAGATTATTTTTACAGGGTGTAACTAATCCATATCGATTAATACAAATGTTTACCAAACCATTACCGGAATGGTATGAACCATATGAAAAACGAAACCCGAACACAGTTTCTCTTCGGGTTCCGTTTTAGGAATTTTAATATTACTGGTGTCAAAAAAGATACATCCCCGGAAGGAACGTAAATGGCCTATGGAGACACAATTTCTATAAAGAGTCACTGAGTTGAATGATTTACATCCCCCTAGTTATAAATGGTTTCGGTTATCCTCAGTAAACTTTTCCCATGCCTTTACTAAATTAGGACGCAATTTCCAATAAAAATGGCCATTGCTATCTTTCGGATTTTCTGGAATTCCATCAAAAATAATATTCCAATATCGATATCCTTTGCCGTCAGAATTTCTAGGAGGTTCCTTAGAACATTTATGATATAATTGTTTTGAAAGATGTCTGTTCCAAGCTGTAACCTGATTATAATGAACATTAAAATGATGTGCAATTTCACTGGCTGTTGATGTATGATTTGGTTTCTTATAGACAAAATCTATCATCTTTAAAATCATACTATTCACAATATTACCATCTTGCAGTATTTCCAACCACTGTTCTTCTGTTAAATTTAAAATATCTTGTCCTTGCCACTGTGTTGTTGTGCCCATGCTGTAGCCTCCTAGTCTTTAAAACTAAACAATCGAATCTCAATTTGTTTATGACAAACTCTTTTGTTCTAATTTGTTTACTTAATAAAATAATCGCTGAATGCGTAGGCTTAAAAGACCTAAACAAAAAACCTTGTGAATCCGCTTATCAAGCCATTCCACAAGGTTTTGGTTTTGGTGCGGGTAACAGGACTTGAACCTGCACGTCGAAGACACCAGATCCTAAGTCTGGCGCGTCTGCCAATTCCGCCATACCCGCAAATGCAGAGCATATTTTATCATACATCTGCTTTGGTGTCAATGGGATTCTCTGTTCCGCTTTGTTCTTGGTGAAGATTTGCATCCTCAAAAAAACGTACCGTTCGATCCAGGCTTTTGTTGGAAAGAAAGTAGGATTTATCCCGTTCAGGAGATGCAAACGCAGCCAAACCGCTAAACCAGAGTGCATAAAGTGCCAATGTAAAAGTAGACAAACCCGGATCCCCAAAATTAATTGCGGTATAATTCATGGAGTAAATCCAACCCGGTACAAAGGAAATCAGCCCTACCATAGCCGCAGAGATTCCAAAACTCAGACAAGTGCGGCGCCCTTTTACCGTATGTACCCCGAGAAAACAACGTCCTTGCCCAATCATAAACAATAGAATGAGCACATCAAACAAAAGATTCAGCCCCCGCTGAGAAATGGGAATAACAGTGGCATAAGTGACAAGGCTTACACCAATTCGAAGCGCACACCATAATGCAGGAATTGCACAGAGGTTTCCAATAAAGACACTATGCGTATGTCCTCTCAGGCAGTGGATTCCAAGCGCAATAAAAACGACCGCAGAAAGAATGCCGGCAATTTCCGTTAACATCGTGATGATTAGGGCAACAGATTCAACGGTAAATCCCTGTGAAAGGGTTAAATAACTGTCATATAGTATAGAACCAGCCAAAAGCAGAGAAAATACGCCATGGAACTGAAGATTTGCACGGGAGGCCCTGGCCTTTGGTTCCCTTTGTACTATGGAACCGATTAATGGAAGGAGGATCAGGGCAGCAATCCCAATCCAGAATACCCATACTGTCCAATCAGTTTGAAGAAAAAATCCCGTACCCTGGTCAATATTGAATATAATTTGAAAATAACGCAGGACACCGATCCCTAATCCAAGCAAGCAGGTGAGTAAGAATATGATTTTTATCAACATCGGCGACATCTCCTAATATCCGCATGGTGGACGATCATACGTGGTTTTTCTGTATAAAAAAGTTATGGAATCGTCTTTTCTTGTCACAAAAGTTATTGTATCGAATGAAAAAGGCAAAGTCAAGAAACCATGGGGAATCTGTTCTATTTTTCACTGAAAACTCATAGGGATACGATAACAGAAAATCCGGACAACCCGGAAGCGAAAGGAAGGAAAAGCAGTGAAAGCCCAATTTTGGATTATACCGATTTTGGCAGTCTTGCTGTTTACTGTGCCCATGTTAGCCATGGTGCCTGGACAGTCGGAAGATATCCCAAAATCATCACAGGCAAGCTCTTCGTCCAATACCTCGAGTATCCAGTCAGCGGACATTGGTATTCGAAAAAAAGATTTGAAATTCAAGGTTTTGGACAGTAGTACTGGAAAAACAAAAACTTATACGGCAAAAGAATTTGCCATTGGGGCGATTGCTGCTGAAATGCCTCCGAGTTTTCATATCGAAGCACTGAAAGCACAGGGGCTTGCAGCTTTGACTTATGCGACCCGTCTAAAACTGCAAAATGAAACACAGGAAAATACGGATTTAAAAGGCGCGGATTTTGCACTGGGAGATGGTTCCTTTACCGGTTTTATGAAAAAAGAGGAGATGAAAGAACGGTATGGAGAAAATTTTGATACCTATTATGAAAAAATTGAACAGGCAGCAAAGGAAATTTGTGATAAACTGATTGTCTATGATTCCCAGCCAATTGTTGCAGCATACCATGCTATTTCTGGAGGAAAAACAGAAGCGGCACAAAATGTATGGCAATCTTCCGTAGATTATCTGGTTCCTGTAGACAGTGTGGGGGACGAACTTTCTCCGGATTATGAAAAGAGTGTTTCTATGAGTGCGGAGGAAGTAAAAGAGAAACTGTCGGCTGGGATTGATGGAACTGATTTTTCTGGAGATCCTTCAGGCTGGATTACGGTTGTCAGCCGGACAGAATCTGAAACAGTTAATGAGGTAACAGTGGGCGGGGTATCTACAACTGGGAAACAGGTGCGCTCCCTATTAGGACTGCGTTCTGCGGATTTTTCCGTTTCCTATGCTGAAAATACCTTTACTTTTATCACAAAGGGATATGGGCATGCTGTAGGAATGAGCCAATATGGAGCAGACTACCTTGCAAGACAAGGAAATACTTATGAACAGATAATCCAGCATTATTATACAGGGGTACAGATTATAACAGTGGACTGATGAAAGGGGTAAAAAGAAAAGTTTTGGGGATACTTGCCTGTAGAAGGTACATTGGCTATAATGGAACGCGGCCTATATAAAATTTGGGAATATGGATGCTCAGGCAGGAAAGGATTTATTGATTACCCATGGAAAAACAGAGAAAAGCAACGCCGTTTCAGGCACTGATTTTTGATTTTGACGGTACCCTGGTCGATTCTATGAATCTTTGGGACCACCTTGCTGGAGAGCTGCTGGAAAAAAGGGGAATTTCGGCGCCGGAAGGGCTGGATGAAATTCTGGCTCCAATGAGTACGGAGCAGTCGGCCAACTATCTGGTAAAAAAATATAATCTTGGAATTTTTCCGGCAGATTTCGTTAAGGAGATGTACGAGGCCATTGAGGAAAAATACCGCACCCAAGTACAAATCAAACCATTTGTCGGCCAATATCTTCAAAAAAAATATGAACAGGGATATCCTATGTGTGTGGCGACTGCAAATTCTTCTGTAATTACACAACAGACTCTTCGCCGACTGGGGATTTTTGACTGTTTTTCCTTTATAATGACCTGCGATGAACTGGGACTGTCCAAACAGGAACCGGAGTTTTACAGTAAAACAGCCGAAAAACTGGGATTTCCTCCCGAAGAGACTCTGGTGTTTGAGGATACTCTGCACAGTGCGCGGGCGGCCAAGGAAGCAGGATGTTTGGTGGCTGGGATCTTTGACCTGGCTTCTTGGAAAGATGAGCGGGAAATGCGCCGTATCTGTGATTATTATCTCACTTCTTTCAGTGAATGGGCTTGAGATATAAAATCGTTCCATGTCATTTTGCTGGTAATGCTGTGTGCATTTTTGGACAAAAAAGTAGGTCCTATCCGTCGTTTGGAATAGAACCTGCCCTGAATATTTGAATAGACTGTCAATGCTGTTTGGAGAGGATAGTTCTGTAAAACTGGATGGCCATGTCAAAATCCGTTTGATTGGGATGGCCTTTTGCTATGCCTCCTATTAATTGAAAAGGACCAAAAGTATCCAACCCCAGGCATCCAAAAGACCCTATTATTTTTAGGGATTTTTGGGTTGCAATTGTTTTTATGGAATTGAGGTAACTCTCTTTTTTGGCGCCACAGGTAAATAGGAAAAATACTGACTTACCGCAAGGAAGATTGTTTTTTACAAATTGTAATATGGATGAATGAAATTTCCCATAGTAAATTCCGGAAGCAATCCCAATCAGATCATAGCCGGTAAAATCAACATTCTGAGCTTTTGTAATATCAATCAGGGTAACTGGATCGTTTTCTGAAATTGCATCCAGTACTTTTTTGGTATTTCCATGATGTTTTGAATAATACACAATCGCAGTTGTCATGAAGGAATTCTCCTTTCTCAATGGATAGTATCCCCATAATATCATACAGAATATACAAGCGCAAACGGACCTGTTTAGGAAAGCAACCCATTTTTCTGGGTTGAAGAAGAAATCCCCTGTATAAATGACCCATTTCCGTGCACACTGCTGATAGAACCTTTTTAAAACCACTTGCAGGAGGAATCACAATGAACCAATACCAGCAGAAAATTGAACGCTTTATGGACGGGCAGATAGGGGAACTCAAAGAGGGGCTGAGTCATCTGAAAGACAGCGATGTCTCCCCAACAGATTTGGGGGATGTTTACAACGGAATGCTGCGCCATACAGTAGAGTATGAAATAGAACACATGGAATGCCTGAAAAAAGAACTGATCGAAGAATTGAAATAATTTTTTCAGAATAATCAGTTTGTGAAAGTTAAATTTTAAAAAATCTTCCCATTCTCCGGATCGTTCCAGGGAGTGGGAAGATTTTTTCCAGATATTCAAAGGTATGCTCTTGGCTTTGAGGGGACATCCTAATCATGAGAAAACACTTGAAAGGATGAAATACCCTTGCAGATGCAGCGGTTTCGGGATTTTGCGGCGGTCTATGCCATTGGGTCCGTCGGATACAGCGCTGTGGAAATCCTCTGGCGCGGATTTACCCATTGGACAATGGCCATAACCGGAGGGGTATGTTTTACCCTACTGCATCTTCTCAATGGGAAGATGCGTAAACATCCGCTCTGGAAAAAATGCCTTGCAGGCAGCGGAGTGATTACAGCGGTCGAATTTACAGCTGGTTGTATTGTCAATTTGACCTTTCATATGGATGTTTGGGATTATTCTGCAATGGCTGGGAACCTTCTTGGACAAATTTGTCCTCTGTATTCAGTTTTATGGTTTTTATTATGTATCCCGGTCATGTGGGTATCCAACGCCCTATACCGGATGAAGCCAAATGGAAAAGGACTGTTTCGATACCTGTCAGAATCACGGTTAAAACAGCTCTATCGAAGATAAAAACAACAAAGACCGATGGAACTTGGTTCCATCGGTCTTTGTTGTTTGTCCCATCCTATCGGAATAGGCCCCTCTTTTTGGAATAGATGGGTTTAATACCATCTGTTGCTTTGTGCCCAAATTCACTTTCTAAAGGAACCATATCCAGATACATCTTATTTAAATAGGGCCTTGCCACCTTTGCAATCTCATCGAAAATGGACTGCCTGTCTCCACTGAAATCGACAACTAATAGATAACTCCATTCACCGGCTTTTTCCATCAAACGGAGCCACAATGCCTGGATTGTTTTTTTACTTTTGGCATATGCGCAGATTGCCTGAACCATGTCTTGCGGATAGTTTGCCGGCTCACCGAGTTTGACAGAGGTCTTCTCTGGAACACGGTAGTCCACATGTCCTTGATCGGCAAGCTGTTTTTGTTGTTTCAGATGAGCCATCATCTCCCGATCTAACAACAGATTGTCGCTGAAAGGATTAATGACGATTCCGCTGCCCCGGCCCTTTTCGACAACCATGGCAACATAGTCGTCAAAACTCATTATCATGGTTTGCGGTTTGCGGTATTTCATGGCCTCCCATTTTCCAAATTCTTCCCAGTCAATAAAAACCGGATAAAATTGGCGGCCGTCCTGTGTGGTGAGCATGGGAAAAGAAAGGGTGGTACCGGTTGCAAATACTGCCTGTCCGTTTTCGTTTTTCTCAGGTTGCTGGGAAAACTGCACCAGGGAGAGAAAATAAGCGTTTGTCGCAATTTCTTCCAACAGGCTTTCCATAATCCGTTTTGCCTGTACTGCGGACTCGGTTTGCCTGCGCTGTGCAAAGAGTTGTTTGAGTTTTGGATTTTCCAGAGGTTTATTGACATCAATTTTCATAGGTTATCTCTCCTGGTGGATAGATTTGTCAACACGAATCAGAGCTGAAAATCAGCGGATAATGGTGATGCAGCCTTCGTTTCTAGGCTTTGGCTGAGGCGTTTCATTGGGATAGCCCAGGATAAAGGAGCCAACGCTCAAGTAATTTTCATCCACTCCAAATTCCTTTTGTAGCGCTTTGCCCTCCGGTGTTTCAAAGAAATGGACAACAAAATTAATCCAGCAAGAACCAATACCAATGGAATCCGCGGCAAGGAACATATTTTCTATGGCAAGGGAGCCATCGCTTACCGGGGAAATGGCGTCACGCCGTCCGAATACCAGCACAACTGTTGGCGCGCCATAGAATGGAGCGAAAGAATCATCACGGCCAAGCACCTTTTTTGCAATGTCCAATAGATGTTGGATTTTTTCCGGATTTTGAAGCACTGTAAAATGCCAGGACTGCTGGTTCATGGCGCTTGGGGCCATACAGCCCGCATCCAGGATAGTTTTCAGCTCTTCATCAGTAATCTGCTCCGGTTTATAGCTGCGGATACTTCTTCTGTGGTGAATGGTTTTTAATGTCTCATTCATAATGGCTTCCTCCTTATCATCTGATTATCTTTATCATAGCCCGAGTATTGATAAAAAACAAGGGAAAAAGGAAAACGCTTGTAGGATATCCCCGGCCTGTGTTACAATCGGAAATAGAAAGGCGGGAATTGTTATGAAACTGATGGTGATCAATGGCCCAAATCTCAACATGCTCGGGATTCGGGAAAAAGGGATATATGGTACAAAGGATTTTTCACAGGTCTGTTCTTATATTCAGGCAGAAGGGGAAAAACGGGGGCATGAAATTACCCTGCTGCAATCCAATTGCGAAGGGGAAATTATTGATTTTATACAGCGCGCTTATTTTGAACAATATGACGGGATTGTGATAAACCCCGGAGCATATACCCACTACAGCTATGCTATCCATGACGCAATCAAGGGAAACGAGATCCCGACGGTGGAGGTGCACCTCTCCAATGTCCACCAGCGGGAGGAGTTCCGCCGGGTTTCTGTAACAGCTCCTGCGTGTATCGGGCAGCTTTGCGGCTTTGGGGAACTGGGATACGTACTCGCGATCGAGGCTTTGGAAGCCTATCATGCCAGCCGTTAACAAAAAGAAAAGGGCCGGTACAGGAATTCCTGTACCGGCCTGTTTGTTTTAGTCAATGGTTTTTTCACGGATTTCTTTGAGTGCGAGTTCCAGGAAAGCGTCGCTTCCCATAGAACCGAGATCGCCCTTGGAACGATGGCGCACAGAGACTTCTCCGGATTCCACTTCTTTGTCACCGCATACCAGCATGTATGGAGTTTTCTCCAACTGGGCCTCGCGGATTTTGTAACCAATTTTTTCGTTGCGGTCATCCACTTCCACGCGAATACCTGTGGCAGAGAGTTTTTCTCCGAGCGCTCTGGCATACTCGTGGTGGCGCTCTCCAATGGGCAGGACCTTGACCTGGGTTGGCATTAGCCACAGAGGCAGTGCACCTGCATATTTTTCAAGCAGCAGAGCAAGCGTACGTTCATAGCAGCCGATTGAGGTACGATGGATAATATACGGGTTTTTCTTGGTTCCGTCCGCGTCCACATATTCCATGCCGAATTTTTCCGCAAGCATCTGGTCAATTTGGAGGGTGATAAGAGTATCCTCTTTCCCGTGGACATTGCGGATTTGAATGTCCAGTTTCGGACCATAGAATGCAGCCTCTCCAACACCGTCCACATAGGGAATTTCCAGGTGATCGAGAATCCGCTTCATTGCGCCCTGGGCTTCCTCCCATTGTTCCGGCGTACCGATATATTTTTCACGGTCATCCGGATCCCATTTGGAGAAGCGGTAGGAGACGTCTTCATATAGCCCAAGAGTTTTGAGCATGTAAATGGCGAGTTCCAGGCAGTTTTTGAATTCTTCCTCCAGTTGATCCGGGCGGCACATCAGGTGTCCTTCCGAGATGGTGAACTGGCGGACACGGATGAGGCCGTGCATTTCACCGGAGGCTTCATTACGGAACAGTGTAGAAGTCTCGTTATAGCGAAGGGGAAGCTCCCGGTAGCTGCGCTGCTTGTTCAGGTAAGCCTGGTACTGGAACGGGCAGGTCATTGGGCGCAGGGCAAAGACCTCATCGTCTTTTTCCTCGTCCCCGAGGACAAACATCCCGTCCTTGTAGTGATCCCAGTGGCCAGAGAGCTTATACAGATCGCTTTTTGCCATAAACGGGGTTTTGGTCAACAGCCAGCCGCGGCGCTGTTCCTCATCCTCAACAAAACGCTGAAGGAGCTGTAATACCCTTGCGCCTTTGGGCAGCATGATGGGCAGTCCCTGTCCGATGAGATCGGAAGTTGTAAAATACCCAAGCTGGCGGCCGATAATGTTGTGGTCGCGTTTTTTTGCTTCCTCCATTCTGGCCAGGTGTTCTTCCAGCATGGAGGCTTTCGGAAATGCACAGCCGTAAATCCGGGAAAGCTGCTGGTTTTTGGCGTCGCCGCGCCAATATGCGCCTGTACACTGGGTGAGCTTGAATGCCTTGATCGGAGAAACGCTCGGCAAATGGGGGCCGGCACACAGGTCGATGAATTCTCCCTGCCGGTAACAGGTGATGGGTTCGCCTTTTCCAGCATGCTCTGCGATCAGTTCGCATTTATAGGGTTCGTCGCGCTCCTCCATCAATTTGGTGGCTTCTTCCGGGGACATCTCGATGCGTTCCATTCGGAAGCCCTCTTTGACGATTTTTTTCATTTCTACTTCCAGTTTATCTAAATCCTCACGGGAAAAGGGCTGGGGAACGTCAAAATCATAGTAAAAACCATTTTCAATGGCAGGGCCAATGGCGAGCTTTGCCTCCGGATACAGGCGTTTGACTGCCTGTGCCAAGACATGGGCTGCCGTATGCCAAAAAGTACGTTTTCCGTTTTCATCGTCAAAGCTAAGGATTTCGAGCGCGCAGTCATGGGTGACTGGAGTGATCAGGGAACATACTTCTCCGTCTATTTTTGCTGCACATGCCGTGCGGGCAAGGGAATTGGAAAGATCTTTTGCAATATCCAAAACCAGGATGCCATCATCATATTCCTTGATAGCGCCGCCTTTTAAGCTGACTTTTACCATAGTTTTTCTCTCCTTTACTTAAAATAGGGTTGCCTATTACGCTGTGTGTATACAGGTTCATCCAATCTTTGATAATAAATAAAAAACGCCTCATCCCCTTCGGTTTAGATAAGGGATGAAGCGATACACTGCTCCACGGTTCCACCCTGATTGCGCCAAACAAAAAATAAAATATGACGCCGGCTTCGTTGACCCTTAACGCGGGAAACGGTACGGATTTTCCAAAATTATTGGATTTTCCTCCGCACAGCTCTGAGGCGGTATTCAGTTTTTGCTGTCATTGGTCCACGCTCTCAGCCGGTGACGCGGGCTCTCTTTACGGCAGTTTCAAAACCTACTGTCCTCTTCTATGCTTTTACTCTTATGTACATTATAGTAACACTCCAGGTTTTTGTTGTCAACTATGACAATTCGCTTGACAAGTATATGTATAGGATTTAAAATAAATAAAGAATGTAAATGGATACGCATTTGTGCATTCTTACCATTTTTTTAGAATTTGAAAATTGGAAACATTAAAAAAAGGGAGGTATTGTGACAACAGCATGAACGACATGACGACTACGATTCTGATTACCGTCGTCGCTGCCGTGGTCGTGGGAATCATCTGTGGCATTGTCTTTTTCCTGCTTGGTATCAAGTACCGGAAAAAAGTAGCCGAGGCGGAGATTGGCTCTGCCGAAGAAGAAGCGAAACGAATCATCAGCGAATCAGCCAAGACCGCCGAAGTCAAAAAGAAAGAGGCGATGATCGAGGCACGCGATGAAATACACCGAGCACGTAACGAATCAGAAAAAGAACTCCGGGAACGCCGCAATGAGGTACAGCGGCAGGAACGGCGCATTCAGCAAAAAGAAGAAACCCTGGATCGCAAAATCGAAAACTTGGAGCGCAAGGATGATCAGCTCCAGACAAAGATCCGCGAGGTTGAAAAAAAACTGGCCGAGGCGGATGAGGTCAAACAGCGCCAGTTTAATATGCTGGAGAAAATCTCCGGTTTTTCTGTGGAACAGGCAAAGGATTACCTGCTTCAGAATTTAGAAGACGAACTGACTCATGAAAAAGCGATCAAAATCAATAATTTTGAGCAACAACTCAAAGATGAAGCGGAGCAGCGCGCAAGGGAACTGATTTCCATGTCCATTCAGCGCTGCGCAGCGGATCATGTGGCGGAGGCGACCGTCTCCGTTGTTTCTTTGCCAAATGATGAAATGAAAGGCCGCATTATTGGGCGTGAAGGACGTAATATCCGCGCTTTGGAAACCCTGACTGGTGTGGATTTGATTATCGACGACACACCAGAAGCCATTACTCTTTCCAGCTTTGATCCTGTCCGGCGCGAAATTGCCCGGATTACTTTGGAAAAGCTCATTGCGGACGGACGTATCCACCCCGCAAGAATTGAGGAAATGGTTGAAAAATCCAAGAGGGAAATCGAGCAGAAAATTAAACAGGAAGGTGAGCGGGCGGTCCTGGAGGCTGGAGTCCATGGGATTCACCACGAACTGGTCAAAATCCTTGGACGGTTGTATTACCGCACCAGTTATGGGCAGAATGTCCTCAATCATTCTCTGGAAGTCTCCCATCTGGCGGGAATGCTGGCAGCGGAACTTGGAGAGGATGAAGCGCTTGCACGGCGTGCAGGGTTGTTGCATGATATCGGCAAAGCACTTGACCACGAATATGAGGGCTCTCATATCCAAATCGGAGTAGAAGTTGCCCGTCGATATCGTGAAAATGCGGATGTGGTCCATGCGATTGAAGCACACCATGGCGACGTGGAAGCGAGGACTGTAATTGCCTGTTTGGTTCAGGCAGCGGATGCAATTTCTGCGGCACGTCCGGGAGCACGTAGGGAAAATCTTGAAAATTACATTAAACGGCTTGAGAAACTGGAAGAAATCGCAAACTCTTTTGAAGGTGTTGAAAAATCCTACGCCATTCAAGCTGGACGCGAAATTCGGATTATGCTCAAACCAGAAGTTGTTAGTGACGATCAGTTGACCCTGGTTGCCCGTGATATTGTCAAAAAAATTGAGAGTGAACTGGATTATCCAGGACAGATTAAAGTGCATGTGATTCGCGAAAATCGTGCGATTGAATATGCCAAATAAGTTGAAAGAAAGACAGGGGAGATTATCTTGGATAATTTCCCCTGTTGTTTTCTACGAAGGGAAAGGGAATACTTATGAAACTTTTATTTATTGGGGATGTAATAGGGCGGATTGGCCGGGATACAGTACGGAAAATTTTGCCTGCACTCAAGCGGGAAGAGGGGATCGACGTTGTAATTGCCAACGGAGAAAATTCCGCGAATAGTAATGGAATCTCTAAAAACTCCGCGGAAGACCTCTTTACCAGTGGGGTGGACGTCATTACAACGGGAAACCATGTTTTCCGTAGGAGGGACGTTTATGATTACCTGGACTCCAATGTGCCTGTGATCCGTCCAGCAAACCTCTATCCGGGAACACCGGGAAAAGGAGCTTATCTGTTGGATATGGGACGGTTTCAGCTTTATGTTGTCAATTTGATGGGACGCTCTTATATGGAACCCTGTGACAATCCCTTTCTATGTGCAGACAGGTTGATTGAGCAAGCGCCGTGCAAAATGATTTTTGTAGATTTTCATGCGGAAGCAACGGCAGAAAAAATTTGCATGGGACAGTATCTGGATGGAAAGGTGACCGCTGTTATTGGAACGCACACTCATGTGCAGACAGCGGATGAAACCATTTTGCAGGGGGGGACGGGATATCTTACAGATGCAGGTATGGTGGGGCCGATTCATTCGGTAATTGGAGTGAAAAGTGAAATTGCAATCCCCAAAATGGTGACAGGGATGCCGGCACGGTTCGAATATGCGGAGGGACCTTGCTGCTTTGGTTCAGTTTTTTTGGAAATCGATCCATCCACCGGCAAAAGCACACATATTAAAAGAATTTTATTAAAATAATTTATATGTTTTACACATTTCCCTCTTGATAAATGTAGAAAAATAGTTTATGATAAAAGTAGATTTTCAATCGACCTGACTTTTCAACCAACAAGGGGGATGTACCTATGGAAGTACTAAAGGTTTCAGCAAAATCAGTTCCCAATTCTGTTGCCGGCGCGATTGCGGGGGTCATCCGTGAAAAGAACGCCGTGGAGGTACAGGCAGTAGGAGCAGGTGCTGCTAATCAGGCAATTAAAGCGGTTGCCATTGCAAGGGGGTATCTTGCTCCAGGAGGGGTGGATCTTGTTTGTGTACCTGCATTTGCCAATGTCAGCATTGACGGGGAAGAACGTACTGCCATTAAATTGATTGTGGAACCGAGATAAAAAATTGTCCTATTCTCATAAACTCCTTTCAGCTTTAGAAAAAGGCGCTGTGACTTTTGTCACGGCGCCTTTTTCTAATTGTCAATTGATTCAACAATATCCAATTAGTATATTTATAGCTATAATATACTGAGTCTAGGCTTTTTCGAGCCGACTTTTTAAGGTAGGATAGGCAAGTTTTCCCGATATTTGGTGTCCCCCATGAAATTCTTCAAACAGGAAATTTTCCGGCTTCCCAATTAGAGTATACAGCCGACGGAGTTCCCGGCAGGTATTCCGTACAGCTTGTATAGGAAAAATGGGATCTTTTGTCCCGGCTTCTATGAGAAGAGTTCGTGGAAGAATCATTGCTGCGATGTCCTTCATTTCAAAAAAATGATACATTTCCGGGACAAAATTGCAGATACAGTGTTCTAATGACAAAATGCTTTCGGAAAAGGAGGAGAGGTATCCACTGATAACGGCACAACGGATGCGGGTATCACAAGCAGCAGCAAAAGCAGTTAGCATTCCTCCTCCAGAAATGCCCATACAGACAAGATTTTCGATATCTGCATGAAAGAATAAAATCAAGTAATCAATGACACGCATAATTTGATAGACACGCAGGCCGGCAAGGGAAAGTCCCATCATGGACAAAAAACCATAAGGAGCCCTGCAGGTGGCGTCCCAAGTGGTACAGGTATCTCCAAAACCTAAGATTTCGGGAATAGCAACTGTGTAACCAAGTTTACACAATTCAATGGGAGCAAGATGATGATAGTTTTCCTCTTTGAAAGAATTTCCCTGTGTATCAAGACCGAGAGTTTCCCTACTTCCATTTCCATGCCCATGGCAGAAAATGGCGCAAGGACGGTAGTCTGATTGTCTTTCGTCCTTCGGGGAGAGTAGATACATGGGAAAGGAAAGGTCTTTACAGACAGTCAAGGCAACTCTTTGGAGAGTACAGTCATGGAAAAGGCGTTCGGATTCCAATTGTTTTACTCCAAGTACTGGGAGTTTTTGAGGAATTTCCGCTATTTTTAACAGGGAACGTAACTTGTCCCTTCCTACTACCTGTCTTAGTAAAAGTTCTTCTTTAGTATTAATATTATGAAAAGAAAGCTGCTGCTCTGTTTTTTGTTGAATGGATTTTAAATAGGTATCCAGATGAAAATCCAACGCAATTCCTCCTCCTGAATGTTTTGATGAGGTTTTCTCTTTTTACTATACGAAAAGAATTGTTGATTTTCAAGGGAAATCCTGATATTGTGATAAGGGATAAAGTGATATAAAGATAGGAAGGAGAATTTTAATGGACAATTCCTGCCGTGTTCGGAAAATGATAGAAAGTGATGGAGCTTTGTTGTCCAAGGCTTTTTGTGAACAGGGCTGGAGGAAAGAAGAGTCCCAGCTAAACGAATATTTTTTGTTGCAGCAATCGAAAAAACATACGGTATTGGTTGCAGAGTGGGAAAGAAACCCCGTAGGATATCTGATTGTGCGTCCGGAGGCCCAGGAAGGCCCTTTTGCCATGCGGGGTATCCCAGAACTTGTGGATTTTAATGTGCTGATACAATACCAACATAGGGGATTTGGAAACACTTTGATGGAGGTGGCGGAAGAAATGTGTCAACAGGCCGGATATGTTTCTTTGGCAGTGGGATTGCATTCCGGATATGGACAGGCACAGAGAATATATGTAAAACGGGGATATTTGTTTGATGGTAGTGGGACATGGTATCAAGGAAAACAATTAGAGCAGTATGCCCCATGTTATAACGATGATGATTTGGTACTTTATATGATAAAAGAGTTATAGCATGCCAGAAAAAAAGGAAAAATATTTTTGAAAAAACTGTTGACATTTTCCGTGGGAGTTGCTATAATAAACAAGCGCTCTCAAGAAAGGGACAAACAAATGAACCATTAGCTCAGCTGGCAGAGCATTTGACTTTTAATCAAAGGGTCCGGAGTTCGAATCTCCGATGGTTCACCAGGAAATCACCTGGACATTCCTGTGTCCAGGTGATTTTGATTTATTTTCTGAGAGTTCGTTTGTTTGCACAGGCACTGCATAAGAATACAGTAACTGTGCAAGCAAACGGTTCCCGGAAAAGGGAATCGCTGCTTGTTTCCCACACACCAGGACGGCGGATAGCAGTCCGCCCATGCTGCACATAGTTGTTAATGGCAGCCCGCCTTTTTTAGCCGGGTAGCGCGATCAAGCAATACAAGTATCCATCTGTGAGTTTCATGGCGTACAGCCTGCCAAAGCTGTTAAAAGGGGAAAGGGAATCGCTGTGCTTTGTAAAGCAGTCGCGGCGCAATCCTCTTACCGCTGCAAGAGTGGTGCCCTTGCCACACAGAGAACGTATCCTGATGTGGTCTTATGCACAAGCCCCGGGGAGTGATGAGTTCCCCTCTCTGCGGAACCAATCGCAGGTTTTTACGAGTACTTGTCTAGCCACAAGTACCGGTACGAGCTTGTGATATGTCAAGGTACGAAGTACGAAGTACAGAAGTACGAAGTACAATTGATGCAAAATGCGGAGGCATATTACATCACAAGGGTAAAAATCAAGACCTCAGACGTAAGCGTTTCGTTACCAAAACGAATCAGCTTTATCCGAAGTCTTGCATTGTGGTTCCGCTTATGCTAAACTAATAGCGTGAGTGGACTCTCATAAGCTAAGACAATCGTTGGGTGATTGTTTTAGTAACGAGGCTTGTGTCTGCTGGTAACAGATACAGGCCTTTGGGAGTTTTACCCATGTCCCATAGTATCATATCCTCTGTAAGATTGCAAGGGGGAAATGGGGCAATAAGAATAGGGAATGCTATAAAATAGCCAAATAAGCGGGGGCGTGTATTGCCTAGCTTTCAGGAAGAACCACTTGAGAAAAGCATAAATCTTTATGGAAAAGTAATAGAAAAAATGGGAATGATAGAATAACAGCTGAAATGGGCGTTAGTTATATAAAACTGACGCCCATTTTTTAACATGGATGTGATTTAGTCATTCAATTTGATAGTTCTACTCTAGCGGGTATATACTTGTATGAGTGATTTGAAAATTCAATTCTTTTGAATTTCTAGTAAATGATTTGTAAGAACAAAACATGATAGTGTTCATGAGGGGATATAAATCTGGAAATATCTATGCGGAATTTGTTACCGTGGTGGAACGCAACCAAGCACAGTTTAACACAGAAGATCGAAGTAAACAGTATGATTGGGGAGAAGGGCGGGAAAAAGTTTTTCTGGTTGTTATCTGCCAAGGGACAGGTCACGATATTTGTATTAATCCTGAAAAGGAATTATACCCTCGGGCTATTGACCTATATGAATATACTTTGAAAAAACGGCAGACTTCAAAACACAGAACACACCGTTTTTTACGGCCGGGAAATACTCCTATTAAGATTTCAATGACAAAGGATGGGGAATCAGTTTGATATATATATATTTCGCTGTCCAAATTTACCATTTATTGGCGTATCATGTATGCAACTAGCATATGTCTTGGGAGGATATCTATGAAGAAAAGAATTGCCACGGTGGGATTATGTTGTTTGATTTTATTGTCCATGCTTTCCTGTGGGAATGATTCCGGGAATATTACACTGGAATTGAAAGATTCCAGTGTGTATGAAATGGATTTTGGAAAATTGTATAAAACATTGCGTAAAGCTGCCCGTTCGGAAGAGGATAAGAATGCCTTTGAAAGCTTGGAAATTGATTTTCTAGCGGATGGGGAAATACGGGATTTTTCTTTGACATTTTGGGCTTTAAAAAGGGATAATAAAGGGAAATCTGTCCTCAGAGAATATTCGATTATGCCAGATAGATCTGATATTAAACCTTATGAACTTTTTTGGGATCGGGCTGTCTCAAAATTGGAGATGAACTCGCTTGGAAACGTGCGGGAAGGTGGAGCAGCCGGCCTTGATCCGGATTCATTTGAACGGAGGATGAACCAACTGGATTCCATGGATATTAAAGGGATTGCAGATACATATCGTGTGGGTAGTCCGGTATGGTATCAGTTACGTGCGAACCCAGTGGAAAAGGATATTTTGATGGGGGAATATGCTAACACGATTTTTTTACTTTACAAAGCAGACGGATCGTTGGAACGGGTAGACGCTCCGGAACATTACGAAATTGAGTATATGAGCGAATCAGAAATTGTAGAGGGGATAAAGTATCCCGATATGGAGTATTTTGTCCTGTCCCCTTATTATGAAAAAACAGATGATTCGGTAACCGGATCTTATGAAGTGACATTGGGGCAGACGGATTCCTATATGGAGAAACACACTTATGTAAGTACGAATCACATCGTGATCCTATTAGAGCAATAGAAGAGGCCGCAGGGAATTCCCCAGCGGCCTCTTCTTATAGGAAGATTAGTTCCATTCACTGATAAGTTTTCTCTCGTTCGGTTTTAATCCGATATCCAGATCTACCCACCCATATCCAACGATAGGGTCAATCAGTTCAAAAACACCACCTTCCGCACTTGGCAGCATAAATTGGACGGCAGAAATGCGATCTGGAAATTTTGCGCCAGTTTCGCAGTTCCTTGCAATTGTGATCCTGGAATTGACTGGGAGTTCTCTATTTTTATCGCCATTTTGTTTATAAATAGTGACTGGCGATGTGACAATAAAAGTAAATTCTACTGCGTGATCTGAAGGACTCGGATCGGGTAAAACAGTGATAGAAGAGCTGCCCGTCTCACTGTCTCTTGTCACATACCCTAGTGGGTAAGGATATGTTGATGTCTGCGGATCTTCCTTGATGTCTCTCATGTCAATAAAGCCTGCATTTAGTCTGCCGCCTTTGTCCAGGAAATAGACGAATACAATAGAACCTTCGGTGTAGCTTGGCCGGAGATTAAAACAAGT
The DNA here is from genome assembly GCA_904419745.1 of Candidatus Pseudoruminococcus merdavium. Taxonomy (GTDB): domain Bacteria; phylum Bacillota; class Clostridia; order Oscillospirales; family Ruminococcaceae; genus Pseudoruminococcus_B; species Pseudoruminococcus_B merdavium. The sequence continues at coordinate 52,850 of CAJFSS010000005.1, forward strand.
ATCTGGCAGGATATAATCAAACATAGGGTTTTTGGCGACATATTCCCCGTTTTCCAGTACTTTAGACCAATAAACTGGGATTTTTTTCTCAGGATTGTCGCTGCGAAGTATTAAGGCTGCTCCATTGTCTTCATACCCGTCAATGTCGTCGAAATTACCAAAATCTGTAAATCCTCTGTAACGTCCGGATACGACATTTCTGTCGATGCCGAAAACCCCATCATTGCTGTGCAAGGATGTTTCATCAATTTGATCAAATGCCCAGTCGTCAGGCAGTGGAAAGCCCATATTGCCGCTATATCCAGAGGACATATCACTGACAAAACTGCTGATGGAATATCCTTTGTTAGAGACAATCGAGCATGTATTACGGGAACCATAGATACCGATTTTATAGGTACGGCCTTCTTTGGAAGCGTAATCGTTGATACCCTTAAAATAGGGTACAACTTTAGCATAGACTTCAGATTCCATGAAATCATAATCCACTGCAAAATAGATGATCTCATCTTCGGGGACGCCCAATACTTTTGCAGTACAGAATGCCTTTTCTGCGTCAGAATATCCTCGGCTTTCGGTAAAGTAGTTATAGAGATCAGCTGTATCGTTTTCTGTCATATATTCACGGGCATCCTGGTAAATGAGAAATAGTCTCATACCATGGGCGAAAATCCTACGCATTTCTGGCCGGAGTAAGTTTTTCGCAACCCTCTGCCCATCGATCACAACATCCCCGGTAAGATATCTTCCAACGATTCCATAGCCATCAATGCTCAGTTTTTCGAGATAGGCATCGGAAAGCCTGGTATAACAGTCGATGGCCTCGGCAGAACGTGCCGGATTGCCGTAGCTTACAAAAAGTGCCATCCATTCGTTTAGTGTCACATTTCCAGTTGGTTCCAGTCCTACGAAACGCTGAAATGCCTGGATGGATGTACTAGTGCTTACAGTAAATTCCCCATTAAAAACACCGGGCGAAAAGCGGTTTTTTTGACCTCTTTTTGCATCGTAGCAGTGCAAAGCATATTGGAAGAGCTGTGTAAGCCGTTGGATAGCGGCATCCCCGTATGGTTCATTGAAGTAGTCCAGGGCTTCTCCATCATAGGGGAGATTCGGACAGCATCTTCTGGTAGTGGGGCCAAAATTTCCGTTTGCAACATCTGTAGGCAGATGTTCCATTGCCTGTAGTACATAAATCATGGCTTGTACAGTACTACGGCTGCAAACACCATCACAAGGACAGATGCCAATATAATCTTGGTAATAATAATTGTATGTTTGCTGCATTTCCCGGATAACAGGATCACCGTTTGATACAAGTTTGTACCATTCCATACTCAAAATGGCTTGAAAGAGTATCGGGGAAACGTATTCGTGTTGCATGGCACCTATTAGTCCAGCATCTGTCTGCATGTCGCGAATAGCCTGTTCGGTCTGAGAATCAAAATTCCCATAATCCAATCCAGGATCATATCCTTTACAGAATAGGCCATGCTGTAGGATACGGACAATATTGCCTGTATCACCAAGTTTCAAGGTAGGGCAGGCAGCCAGGGTCTGATTACCAAAAATGCCTGTTACAGATCCGATATTTAATTCAATCTGCAAGGCTTCTACTAATCCCATCATGACTAGGGTTGTAACAACTCCGTCTTCTTCTTGCCGGTCAAATAGAGGATTATTACCGTAATTCTCATTTAACCATTGCTGTGCTTCTAGTACTCTGATGTCCATAGCAATCCTCCTTAAATATTAGAACAAATGTTCTTTTGATAATCATATTGTAGCATATATTTTTCGTTTATGCAATATTATCTTCGGAATTTAAAAAAATATTTTTCCATCTATCATTTACTCGTATTATTCATATTCCTGTTCTTCTAAAACCTGTTCATAGATGCGCTGGTTTTTAATGCTTTCAAAATCCTTTTGCGCCATCTTCCGCAGGCTGCTGATGAGCTGGCTTCCCCAGTGGCCTGGGATAGCCGGGTACTTGGCGGTGGGGGGATTTCTCTGTATAGTGATGAACGCCGATAAGGAAGTTTCAGAAACGCACTAACTTAACGGCTGACAAGCAGAGTTGCTAATTGTTGAGAAAGAGCCGGTACTGTTTCAGAAAACACTGAGTCAGTACCGGCTTTCTTTGATAGTGATTGCCGATGAATCCGTGTCGTGTTATAATTTGGGTAAATTGTAGATGGGTATCTATTTTAGAATATTTGAAACAGGAGGCGGATGAAAATGGCCTTTGATGCACAACAGAAAAAAGTTAATGATGTTCTTTCTGGGGATGTCAAGTATGTGATCCCAAGGTATCAACGCAAATATGTATGGCAAGAAAAGCAGTGGAGAGAACTTTTTGATGACATAAAGTATTGTCTTGACGTTGAAAATGAGAATAAAGAAAAAGGTCGAGAATTTGAATGGACACACTTTTTAGGGAGTTTTGTTTTTGAACGCAATGGTAAAGAATTAATCGTAATTGATGGACAACAGCGCCTAACAACCATCACCCTTATGTTATGTGCGATATGTACACTTTTCAATGAATTGGGAGAAGAAGCTCGTTTTCGCGGTGTGACAAAGTATATTATTGGCACAGATGATATGGGAGCAGATTATGTACGGGTTGATAACCAAGACTTACATAATTTCCAATACATCGTTGCAGAATCAACAGAATATAACAACTTACAATCTAAATCAAATCTGTTTTCCGGAACTTATTTGAAAAATTCTTCCCAAGACAATGTTAATATAAAGCAATGCTTTTTCTTTTTTTATAATCAGTTCCAAGAGTTGATCAATGATAGTAAAAAGCCTGCTGTCGAGCTAGGAAACATTAAAGATAAAATTATGGGATTAGATGTAATAGATATTCGTGCTTCGAATCAGCAAGAGAGCTATAACATCTTTGAAATTCTTAATGCACGTGGTGTTGATTTGAAGCAACATGAGCTAATAAAAAACTACATTTTTAAGTACATTCATCCTCGTGCAAATATTGATACAGCCAAAATAAAGTGGGATTCCATGGAATCCAAACTGTATATTAATAGGCGATCAACATTAGATAGTTTTTTCACTCACTACGTTTCACACCGATTCGAAAAACCGAGTAAGGATAATACAGAATTTAGAATTGTTAAGCAGTTTTGTGATCGTCAACATATGGGAGATTTTTTGAATGATTTATATGAAAAGGCATCTTTTTATCGGATGTTTTATATTCCAGATGAATGCGATAATCCAATAATTAAAGAATCATTACAATTCTTTTTAAGTAATAATCACCGGCAATTCCGTCCACTATTCCTTTCGGTGATTTCCGCATACAAGAGACAAAAAATCACAGAAAGTGACGCAGAAAGATTCTTTGTTTTCATCCGAAACTTCTATTTTGGATATGGTCTTGTATGTAACGGTAAATCAAACACCATAGAAGATATGGTATATCAATATGCCCGTAAAATTGAAAATAAGGATGCCACCGCGGCTTTGAATGAATTAAAATCAAAACTGTATCAATATTACCCGGATTATAATACATTTGAAGCAAATTTTGTACTATTAGGATGGTCTCATCGGGTAAAAAGCTATAAGACTCCAAGTCGAAAAAAAGCGGTTCAATATATCCTTTCCGGAATCGAAGAACACTATTTAGCTTGCAATCAAGAATTAACAGTTCACAATTTTTCTATCGAACACATAGCAAATGATGACGGATCCGCTGATCATTGTAAGATTGGAAACTTGCTTATGCTTGCGGAACCAATAAATGGCGGTGCTGCCGATAAAGTTTATACTGAAAAGATTCCGTATTATAAACGATCAAATTTTGTCTCAACACAAAAATTTGTAGAACTTTATGGAGAATTAGCAGACTGGTCTGATAGTAATATAATCAATCGAGGGAAGTATATGGCAAAACTTGCATATGATACAATTTGGAAATTTTGATTTTTACTTTTAATTTAGATATATTCCTGTTCTTCTAAAACCTGTTCATAGACGCGCTGGTTTTTCAGGCTCTCAAAATCCTTTTGCGCCATCTTCCGCAGGCTGCTGATGAGCTGGCTCCCCCAGTGGCCTGGGATAGCCGAGTACTTGGCGGTGGGGGGATTTCTCTGTATAGAGGTATCCCTGCTGTTTTGCGCGTAGTGGTATTCACGCATTTCCTCCAGGATTGCGTTTCCAAGACGGGTATACAGGTCTTTCCGTTTCCCCTGGGCATAGTCTGTCCTTGTTTTGGTATTGCCGTAGGCTTGCCGGTATTCTTCTGCTTGTTTTTCCAGCAGTGTTTCAAACTCCCGGTAATCCTCCTTGCAATAGGTTTCCAAAAAAGTTTTACTGAGCTGGTCCAGGTGGGGGCGGATGGAATCCAATTCGGGGCGGTTATAATACCATAGACTGGCATTTTGCGGCATGGCTTGATAGACCTCTAAAAAGGATCGTAGAAACTCCCTGTCCTGTGCAAGAGGGGACGCTTTTTTCCGCTCTACAATCCGTTCCCTGATAATCTGGTTCAGTTTCTGGTGGATTAGGTTATAGTCAATTATGGTATTCACAACCTTCGATTTGCAAGCGGTAAAAGTTGAGCCTTTCACTTTCCCTCTCTCCCTAGTGGGAAAAGGTTCCACAACAGCAATGTGGATGTGGATATTGTCCGTATTGTAATGGATAGACGCGCTCCATACGGCACTGGCTGAAAGGCCCTCTTTGTCCAAAAAAATTTTGGTGGACTGGCGGGCGGCAGTGCGGAACTTTTCTTCATCAATCGTTCTGGTTTTCCTATCAATGATCCCATGCTGTTCGAGCCAGCGGTTGTCAAAGGAGATCACGTTCTGCCACATAATGCTGTTGTTTTGCTGCGCCATTCGAAACAGATGTTTCAATTCCAGTTTTTCTTTTTCATCCAGGCTGTCCTTATCCGCAGTAAACAGGCCGGTTGTTTTTTCCGGGTTCCCCATATAGTCGTTGTAGCTGGAAAACTTCTCAAAGTTCTCATTCCGGACGGCCTCTTCCCGGTCAATATAGTCGATATACTCCTGGAATTTCCGGTTTTTGCTGAGGATGAAACGGCTTTTCAGGATAACTCCTGCTTGGATGGGCTGTTGTCTCATAATAGGCTCCTTTCTCTGTTTACTGCCCCGGGGGCAGTAACTTGAAAAAAGCCTGTAACCATGCGGGATTACAGGCTTTTTCAGATTATTTTTTTCTCTTTTTCCGGCGCTCCAATGCGGCGGCACGGTAACTGCGTTTGAGTTCCTCAACATGCTGTTTCCCTGTCAGGTATGCAGCAGCTGGATTGTTTTGTACTGTGATTTCCCCTGGAACCCCTTCAAAGACGCACAAGGCGTTTACCATGTCCAGAAGGATGAGGGCGGTTCTTTCAGAGCTGTTTGACGCCAGCCGGATACGGGTGAGCATGTCTTTCAGCCGCTCTTCTATGACGTCAGCGAGCGCCGCAGCCGTATTTCCATGGGAATTCCTGTGCTGCTCAATAATGAGTTCCAGTGCCTGTGTCGTGCTGATACAGCGGTTTGCCTCTTTTACCTGCTGTAAGTATTCGAGATCTACAGGCTTCATCCAAAAGTGGCGCTGTACCTTTTTCCCCGGGTTTTGTTCTGCCAAATGGTATCACTCCTTTTATCCAGCATGGACGGCTTTGCCGTCCGGCGCTTTGCGCCTTAACAGATTACTCCGGATCATCTTGATGATCCGGAGCATTTGTCCCGTCCGCCGGGTATAAAAAATCACTGATTGCTTTCAAGGCTGCCGTATTGTCCTCGAGTACGGCCAGGCACTGGTTGACAAGCTGGATATACCGGTCTTCCTGCTCCATCAGTTCCGGCGCCAGGGCAACCCGGCGGAGGAATGGTTGGAGGAATTTGCTGACGTTGGATTTCTGTTTCATCGCCAGGTGGGCGAGTTTGTTTTTGGTTTCTTCGTCAGTCATGATTTTGATATAGGTGCGGTTGTACTGTGCCATATACAGGCTCCTTTCAAATGAAAATTAATGTATGTCGGATGGGATTGGCTACGGAACCGGGCGCCGGAGGCGCGCCGTTTCCGCTACGAAAAAAACTGGAAAGGACGGCTTTGCCGCCTTCCAGTTTTAGTACGGAAGAGCATAAGGGGATTCTGGGTCATATAGACCAAAAAGCCAGGCAAAGCCTGGCGAATCCCTGGGTAAAAATATCTGGTAATTTGTACCGGTTTCGGTACATGTTTTTGTATGTGTATCAAACACATATGTCTTTCAATGAAATTACTGCCCCGGGGGCAGTAAAACGATTTTTATAGTAGTCCCTCCTTTTCTTGTATTTGTGTTTGCAATAGTTGGATGGAGGTCTGAAGGTCAGAAATCTTTTTTTCAGCAGATTGCCTGTCCACCTGTTTTTTCATAATTTCGGCGTCGATAGATTTTATTTCTTCGGATGTTTTCAGGCTTTTGCTGTCTTCTAACTCCTGTATGGTTGTGTCAATATTGGAGATTTCCTTTTCCTGTTCCGCAATTTTTTCTGTCAGTTCAGTTACCTGGGTGTTCAAAAGATCAATGTCTGTCTGAATAGAGGCGGAGAGATACCCGGCTGGATCTTTTTCTGTGATTTCAGCTTTGGCCACCGTGCGGTAATCACAGGAGACGGAAGCCTCCCCAAGAGGTTTATCCGAACCCGGAGCATAGCTGCTGATGAGCAGGCTCAGGGCGTGGAAATTCCGGCTTATACCGGAGACTTCCAGTACTAAGACCCCTTTTTCCTGGAACATTACCTGGACGTCCAACATTTTGTTCCGGGGTTTTTCAAATGCAGAATAATAGAGTTGAGTATCCGGACGGCTGCTTACATTGAGGATTTCCAATTCAATTTCCATTTTCTTCTGGTCTGGGGAATAAACCCAGCGTTTCGGTTCGGCTGTGATCCCCTCACTGACGGGGACGGATTGCCCCAGTTTGCTTGCTGTGATGGGTGTAGTATCAGGCATCCAGGCGTTTGAACTGAAAAAAAACGCATATCCGGCAAGGGCAATTGCAAGGAAACAGTAAAGCAGCCCGTTACGGCGATACTTCGTTTTATACTGTTGGATGTATTTTTCTATTCGATGAACAAACGGTTCCAGCCATTTCTGGAATTGTTCACGGCTTTTCATGAGACGGTTCATAATTTTCATGCTAACACCACCTCTATAAAAATGCAGAGATTGACTGTTCGGACGCCTGGTCGTACAGGATACCGTCGACTTGCCACAATTGGAGCGAATCGTCTTTTTTTAACTGGATGGAGAGGATACGGCGCTGTGTTTTTTCCGGCGCATCCCCCACTTTGACAGCGGTTTCCAAAAAAGCAACCGCCCGGATCACCCCTGTCTCCCCATTATCATAATAAATATGAAGCTTTAGCACTTCCGAACAGTAGGGGATTTGCCCTGTGCGGCTGGAAGAGGGGACGCCGTACCTGGCGATCAGGGAATCCCATAATTTTGAAGAACAGAATGGCTTTAAAGGGGACAGGTTGTCCAGTGTATCCGGGGATTGATAGAAGTATGTCCGGACAAACTGTTCTGCGGTTTCCCGGTATCCCTGCTGTTCTAACTCTGTTTCCGGCAAGTTGACGGAAACAGTTGAGGGATAATTGTCGGAAGCTGGAAATTGCGGGGCTGCGGTGGATACCGATGGATATTGGTCAGGTGGTGCGCTATGTAAAAACAGACGTACCAGGAAAGTAATACTGAAAAGGACGGAAACTGTCAGAAAAATTGTAAGTATTTTTGTTTTTTTCATACGTTATCCCTCCGGTAGATAGGGGCGTGGATCAACAGCTTCCCCATTGATATGTAGTTCTAAATGGCAATGTGGGCCGGTTGCGTTCCCAGTAGCGCCGACCAGGGCAATTTCCTGTCCCTGGTTTACAGTTTCCCCTTCGTCAGCCAGCAGTTTTGAATTATGCGCGTATAGACTGACATCCCCATTTGAATGGCGGATTTCAATGTAGTTCCCAAAATACCTGTCCCATCCGGCGACTGTGACAATCCCTCCGGCGATTGCGGCAACAGGTGTACCGGTTGGGGCTGGGAAATCCAGCCCGGAGTGCCATGTCTGGACGCCGGTATTCCATGGATCATACCATCCAAAGCCAGCACTAATATCTGTATATCCCGGTACGGGAAATTGATATCCCTGATCCTGGGACGGCGTGAGATAGGCCATGACTTTTGCGGAAAAGTTCACATCCCGGTATGAATCGGTTTCAAACCGGTGGGACTGGTAGTAAAGCCCGGCGGTAGAAGTTCCGTGTCCTCCATGTTCTTCAGCATATGGAATATATCCACTGCCGAAATTATATGCCTGTACTGCGAGTGCAATTGCGCTGGTGTTTTCCATAGATACAACACCGCATAGGGAGAGCAGCCGTTTTAAATACTGGATTCCGGTTTCGATGGAAACATAAGGATCGGATACCGCCGGATGGGGATCTTCCGGGAAATCGGTTTCATACAGGGTGTGCGCGATATCCATCACGTCGGTTTCAAGCCCCTGTGTCCGGACTTCTACTATGGCAAGGATAAGCGTTGCATAGTCCCCGGAAAGACTGGAGTTCTCCAGGATTTCCGTTACCCAGGGTAGGTATTGTAAAGTCTGCTCAGAAAATTGGGGCTGGTCTATGTCAACGGAATCTTCATTAGAGAACAGGGAAGAAGCAAAGGCAAGGACAGAGACGGGAATAATTAACAGGAACGCTGTGCTTACAGCAGTGATAGCCAGGAAGACCTTTTTCATAAGTACCTCCTTTCTTTATTTACTGCCCCCGGGGCAGTAAACCGGAAAAAGCCTGCAGCCATGCAGGTTTGCAGGCTTTCCTAATGAATTTTTCTGGCCTTTTATACTCCGCCGGTGAAAAGGCGGCGCTCCCGTTCGGATAATTCGATCTGCATATGGACATTCCGGTCGCCGGTAATGGATAGGATACACTCGCCCTGTTCCAATTTGGGGATCAGGTTGAGTTCTTGAGCGGTGAGCTGCCCGGAAAAAACTGTTTGCAGGATGGGGAGAGAAGCGGCGCTTTGCCTCATCATAATCTTGTACTGCGTCAACTGGAACAGGGACTTGATATGTGCAACTCCTTCCTCACTGCTGTTTTCCGGCACCATATCGGAGATGTTTTGTGTTGCCCACCACATATCCGCGAAATAATGGCGTGTATGCCGTTCTACTTCGTTCATCGGCTCGAGCAAAGCGAGTTTCCTCGCGTTAAGGTATTCATGTGCTTCGTCATAAATCATGTGGTAGTGGCGGACGTCGTCATAGCTCATCGTCCCATTGTCAATGCCATCCCGGTATTTTTGCTGCGAACGGTACATGTTATTGTGGAACAAGCCGTTTACTGTTGCAATCTGTGCGTCAAATAGTTCAGGAGCCATTGAACGGATATGACCGAGATTGTAAAAAACAATCTGTTCCTCGGTAACATCCGGTACGGTGCTGTGCGCGTCTAAAAAAGGGTAAGTATGTACCAGGTTGTCGAGCATGGATTCAATGTGTTCTAAGTGGGTTTTGCGGTTATCAGAGAGGTTGCTGCGTAGGATCTGCTGCTCCAGATCCTGATAAAGCTCTCTGCGGACAAGGGCGAGGAGATCGGAAAAGACAGGGTAGGCGGAACTGTCATACACTTTGGTGGGTTCATCTTCTGAACGAATGTCGTACATACCGCACACTGCGTACAGGCGGCGCAGCAAGCGGCTGAACTCTTTCAGCTCATAGATAGTTACATCCGGTACAAGACAACGGTAAAATGCCTCCATCTGGGTAATATGGGCGGCGAAGTTCTCCTTTTCTCTTGGCATGACATTTTGAATCTGCAAGGGGTTGACCATACTGTCCGCCCGGTCAAGGTAGATGATCTTGCCTCCCAGCTCTGTAATCAAGGAATTATATTCGTCGGAAGTTGCAATTCCACGCACTTTGTCCCCGATGACCGCCCAGTGTTCAATTGATTTTTTCAGGGTGGAGGATTTCCCGGAACCCTTGTCCCCAACGATAACCCCGCTTGAGGAAAGGCGGCGCTTTGTGCGGTGGCTGGTATCCAGCATAACGACGCCGGAAGTAGAAGTATATCCCCAGTAGAGACCGTGCGGGTCTTTGAGCATAATATGGTGATTGGGTAATCCCATCCCAAGCGTAATTCCGGTGATTGCCTGCCCTTTGCGGCGGTTTGGCATTTTATCCTGATCATCAAACGGCAAAAACATAGAGCGGTAATCATACATTACCTCATTTATCATAATCGCCGCGCGGAACCCAGCCCCTTCCAGGGAACGAATCACGCGTGAAATTTTCTCGTCAAGCCCCTGGATGGTTTGTGCGGCAACATAAACCCTTGTATGGATCAGCTTAATAATATCTTCCATCTTTTGTATCTCATAATACATGGCTTCGTATTGGCTTTTTAAAAACTCTGCGTCGCGGTATTCGGATTCTTTCCGTGCATGATCCATCCGGGACTGTTGTTCTTCCATCCCTTTTGAGATGTTCCGGCGGGCGCGTTCCGGCTTTTCGGTGGCAATATCAATGGTAAATATGACGTCATCAATCATGGAAATTGCCTGAAGCCACCGGTTGTCTACATGATCAGGGTAATGGTAAACTCTCAGGCAGGAGACATAGCCGTCCCCGGACTTCAGATACCGCTCGTCGTTTGGATCAAGGCCGCCCTGCGGCTGTATCTGAGGGAGCAGGGGGGCAGTGACGTCGGGAGAAAAAATACTGCTGTTCATGTTGTTTAATTTGTAGAGGATTTGTATTTTTTTCTCCACATTGATTTGGGCGAGCAACGCGCCAAAGCCAAGCGTTGAATTTAGCATGTTCAAAATAGAATCATATTCTTCCTGGCCTTTTGCGTATACAAACAGATAACATTCTTTATCGCTCATCAGCGTATTGATAAGTTTGTCACGTTCCAGGATTTCTTCAAGGTAATAGTCGTAAACGGGGTTTTTGTTTTCCCTGCGCCGGCGCTGGATATATTCCTGTTGTTCTGTTGTATCCGTCGGGAAATTCATCCCCACGATTTTCAAGTTTGCACTGTAGGTGTTATAGAGTTTTGCATACCGGATGATATACATTTCTACAGCCTCTTCCGGCAAGTTGTCCGTATCTGTGCTGATAATCTCGAACATATCAAAGATACGGCCATCCGACATTTGGACAGCCCCATTTTCCAGGAACTCCGAAAATGGGATGAGTTCCCTGACAGTATGGCTGACCTTGCCTTTTCTCTTCCTATCGCCTTTATTCACCAGTAACCACCTCCTGGGTTATTTCTTCCGACCGGTATTTTTGCCGGTCTTTTGTAATTAACAGATAAATCATCTGGTAGGTCTTTTTCCCAAGCACTTTTGAGGGGAGCTGTAAGATGAACCCTACCAAAACGCTGAACGCTAAAAATGGGAGATATAGTGACTTATGTACACAGGCTGTTAAAATGACGGACAGCCAGATCCATATCCCCATAAAAACTAATGATTTTAAAGTGAAGAAGTAGATTTTCGTTTCTGCCTTGATTTCCCGTGGGATGAGTTTTGTCATGATCTACGCTCCTTTCTGTTTGGCTTTACCGGCATAGGTTTTGTCTCTTGGAAAGCTTTTTGCAACGTGGTTTCTTCCGACTTGGAATGGGTGACTTTGGAATAAAAACTGTTTGGCCTACCGCCTGTTTTAAGGTTCTGAAAGTTATCGTAGTTTGCCCGGCCTGTATAGTATCCAATTTGATTCATTTTGTCATATCCCTTGTTAGCAGCCTGTGCAAATTTAGAAGACTGTACCCGTTCGGAGAAAGCTTCCGCCGCTTTCCTTGGGGCATTACGGATTGTATCACGCGCGACTTGGCCTAACGTCCGGGTATCCTGTCCTGTGTCTGTCTGGGTCGCTTCTTCATGCCCATCTAATCCGGCAGGGGATTTTTCCCGGTTTTGAGGATTGTCGGTCCTATCCTCCAGCCCGGAACCTTTTTCTTTTGGACGATAGGTTCCGATGTTCTCCCTATCCTGCGGGGATGTTCCTGGATTTTCTGGATTCCCTTCATTTCCACCAGGTGAATCTGGATTGGACGGTGCACCAAGTAGATACTGTGAACCAGATTTCAATTCTCCGGAAGCTTTCGGCATGACTCCAGGATGTTTATGTCCGCCTTGCTGTTCTGCCATCCTGTCGTAAATCCCCTTTTTGTGTCCGGCAGAAAAACCGGCCATAGCACCGCCTGCCATAGCCATAGCGCCTCCTGCTGCCGATACGCCATGGGAAATACCGGAAGCGATTTTGCCAGCAAATCTGCCCGCAGAACGGGCCATCCCTCCAATGGCTTTCGACGCCATGAACAAGCTCCCTATGGTGCGGAATCCACTGGTAAGCCCGGCGTCAATTCCAAACAGCCGTTCTGCCAGGTTTGGCCCATCAATCAAGCACAAAGAGGCAACGACGATAACAAATATCTGATGGATGATATTGGAATCTTGGACGGCTACCTCTACCGTGATCCGGTAAATGTCAATTAAAAGGGCGGTCAGGATGATTACAAAGAATGTGGACAGGATAGAAGAAATACAGTGTTTTACTTTTGCATTGCTGGATAAGTTTAGGCTGGTGAGCGTTGCCAATAATTGGTGCGTAACAAGTTCATAGCACAAGCGGAACACCTTGATCGCCGTAAAGATATAGGCGATTGCAATTGCGGCAAAAGCGAGTATCAATGAAAAGTCAATATGATATCGGTAGTATCGGTTAGAAAATATCTCCGAACCAATCCCAAGGAACTTTCCATCCCCGATTTTGGTAAGTGTATAGGTGCCATCACTATTGAATTTCAGCTTGTTCCCGTAAAAATCTTTATTCTGTGTGTCGTCCGGGTCGATCATTTCCCCGGGATCAATGCGGAAAATATCCTTTTCCGGGATATTGTTGTTTGCGGCAAGGCTATCCCGATCCAGCCCTACCGTATCAAGCAGGGAAATATCTACAACGGTCGATTTCATCAGGCTGTTTGCAATTGAAGTATCACTGTCCCCTTGGGTATAAATACTGCCTACAGCCGCCGATGTGATTTCGGACAGCTGCACCATGAAAGCAGGGAGCAGGCACAATACAGCAATCATGACGGCTGCATTTGTGATTACTTGCCCTTTGTCAAATTTGCGGTCAAAAATTAATTTGTAGGCAAGCCATAAAAGGGACAAAGCCAGGAGGGAGAGGTAAACAGGCCGGAACTGGGCTTGGAACGCCTGAAATTCAGGCTTTGAAAACCATCCGACCATACCGTAAGCGTAATCCAGCAATGACTCTGCAAAACCAATCACAGCAGCTAATGCGCGGATAATGAGCCAACCAATCCAGCGCAGGATATAGACTAAAAGGTTATTAGACGTCAGTAAATCATCATTGGCCAATAAAAAATCAATCATTTCTGTTTCACCTCCAATGCGTGCAGAACCATATTTTTCATAGCAAGTATCTTGTCCAGTGGGAGCCTCCCTTCTTCTTCCAACACTTGTATTCCATCGAAAAACTCCTGTATGGTTATCCCATCGATACAGTAACTGTTTTCCAGGTAGTAGTTGATCAGGCTGGCCTGTTGGGGATCAAGTACATCGGACAATTGCCATGTCTCCCATCTGTTTTCATCGTTTTCAGATTTTTTTGGTGCTGGCTCTTTATCAAAAGAGAGGTAATTTTGCGGAAGATATACATACTGCATAAGCCCCGCTTCCCCCTTATCGTGCTGCCATGTAGTATCCAAAATAGGGAGATCGGCCTGCGTGTCAAAACCCTGTAGATATTCATAGGCAAATTTTAAACAATGGTTCCCAGTTGCGGCGATTGGATAAGCTTTCACCTTGTTCCCCTGGATATCCCTCCGTTTGGACGTCCTTGTGATAATTGCCTCCCCCGGAAGGAGCATGCTCAGTTCATCCGGGCGGATCAGCTGGCGCTCCTCATAGTGTTCGGATATATTTTTCATAGAAAACAGATTGCCGGATCTGCTTTTTGAGGTAATCGTCTGGGAACCGACAATTGCAGAAAAAAACCGGTTGGTGTCGTCGCCGTCTGACAGGAGGAAGACCTTGTTCCCACAGTTATCCATCAGGGTTTCGTAGTCGTCCTTATATGTTTTTTTCAACTGGTGCGTCCCTTGTATGGCCAGCAGGTATACCAGCCCGTAGCCAAGCCCCATGGTCAGCATAGTATCAAAAGATGGGATAGGGGGCTGGTTGCCAAGTTCATCCAGGATGTGTACGACCCGCCGTGCCAGACGGGACTTATTTTGTGCGGTGGCCTTTGACGTCAGCCTTGCGAAAATCTGGTATTGCAATAGGGAAGCGAGCGTATAGGACGACTTGTTTGTAATCGATACGCTGATGAACAGCGCGGAGGGCTGTTCCCCAAACCCTAGGCTCTCGACGTCGATATTGGTATCGGACGTCAGCTCTGCGATATCGGGCTGCCCGAAGATGTTAAGAAAAGTCAGCAGATGGGAAAAAACGCTTGCACGGGTTTTGCCAGGGGAAATTTTGACGGAGACATAGTTGGCGCGTGCCCGGCTTCCAACAGGGCGCGAGGAGAAATACCTGTCAAGGCCGGTTTCCATTTTCCCGTTGTTTTCTCGGGAAACCTGGACCATTTCCGCAAACATCATATATACGCTATAGAGGTTGACCTTTTCAGGGTGTTCTTCTGCGCAGTCTTCCAAGAGTGCCATGGCCATTGCCGTGAACCCGGCTTTGGAGTTATTAGACCAGTACGGATCACCATTGGTGTCTTTACCTGCATAGATAGATTCTGCCATCCCTGCGCATTCGCGCTCTGCTGTAGCGGTATCCCCGTCCAGGTACAGTTTCAGGATGTAGTCCAAAAAATTGTAATGGTGGGAAGCTTTGTAGTTTGCCATGTTGAACAGGTAACAGCGATATCCATTTTGAATCAGATAGTCATAAGAGGCGCGGCATAGTTCCTGCTTCGGATCGAGCAGGACTAGGCTCGCTTTCTGTTTTGCACGCGCGAGATTTTCAATCATTGGCAAAATAATAAGTTGATCCTTCCCGGAACGCGTCGTCCCGATCAGGAGCGTGTTTGTGGCGCTGTCATCAAGATACAGCGTATCCTTTTCCCGGTAGACCGGTAAGCCTCCATAACCGTCAAACTGTCCGTCTGATAGGAGGGGGATTGCCTTATACTGCACCCGGATTTCCTCTGCTGTCAGCCATCGGCGCGTCCCTTTCTGGCCTGTATTGTAATCGGCGAAACGCAGTTTCAGCCGGTAATGGACAAGGGCGGAAAGCGCGGCGATAGAGGCGGCCAATAGCAAATAAAACGGCAGGAACCCTGGCCGGAGACGGAACGCTAGGAAAATGGGATTGTGTTTTTCCTGGCTAAACAGATCTATTGAAGCATTGAGAAGAGAATTGCAAAGCAAAAATGCCGTTATACCGATAGCTAGGTATAGTTTCTGGGCATGTTGAAGGTAAAAAGCCAGGAACCCCTTTTGAGAGATTTCCCGGCGGGTTTCCCGGAAAACCCGGAAGCCCCTTTCTAGGAGCCCCAGGATCCGGGATGGGATTTGTTTCATATGCTCCACATCCCTTTCCAACCGTTAGACCGACGCCCCGCCCGCCTTGGCGATAGAGATAAACCATTCGGCGATCTGCGGCGCGAACAGGACGACGAGCAGCCCCAGCAGGGCGGTGCCGATCAAGCCCTGGCCCCACCGTTTGGCGCGTTCGCCGAAAAAAGTACACAGCCCGCCGATAATCAAAACGGGGACAACAAGCCAAAGCGCAATTGTCCGGATATTATTGGACAACTCGTCGATCGATCCTTTAATAGGGGTAATATCGGCTGCAGATACCCCTGTGCAAAGCAGGGAAACCAGGAAGATCAGGCCGCAAAAGAAGAGGAAAACCAGTGCTTTTTTTTGATACTTGTTCCAAATTTGTACCATGTGAATAAACTCCTTTGTGTTAATTTTGTAAAAGGGTAGGGCAGGGAAATAACGGGGAAGCATCACCTCCTGACATAAAAAAAGCACCGGGTGCTATCCGGCGCAGTTCGTGTGATATCTATATAAACAGGATTACGAAGTAATCCCTATAATACAAGGGGACGTTTCGTTATCCATTTCCCGTCCACGCCGCTTTTTCGGCCAGGACGTAGGGGATGGGGAGTGGTTGGAAAGGGCTTGTACAGTACTTTTTTCAAGGGTGTAGGAAGACCTTTTAAAGCGGGTTCCATAGGCTGGGCGTATCCGCAGCCTGGCACGCGGGATCCCCACCCCTTCCCGGATTTCACGGATATATTTTTCTACCATCTTGACGGATTTTCCAACCCGTTCGGCAATTACCGTCTTATGATACCCTTTTGATAAATACCAGTATACACAGGCAAGTATGGACTGTTTGTGCAATTCCCGTGAGGTCAGGCCGTTCTTATTCCTGCGGGCGGATTTTTTACGGGCGCAGGAACGCCGGTTCTTCTCAGTACTCCCAATCAGGGTTTGGAGCTGCTGCTGTTCCTGATGGGAAATACCGAGCCACTCAATAATCTTGGCCGCAGTCAGCTTGATCCCGCCTTTCCGGTAGTATTTTTGCGCGCTCCGTGTACAGGCTGTAACTTCGCCGGCAGGCAGCGGCTCAAAAAATTTTTGGTTCAACTCCATGGTTTCCTGTAGGGCGGCGCTTTCGTCATGCAGTACGAGGCACTGGTAATACCGGTACAAAAACAGCAGGTATTCCCGGCAGTTTTTCATCCGGTATTTCCTCAGTTCGCAGAGCTTTTCCAGGTCACGGATGCGGGCGTGGTACAGGCTGTGTGCGTTGTACAGATACCGGCGTTTGGAAGCGCTGTGTTTTTTATGTTTTTGGGGCAGGGGAGGCAGATAATCCGTCTTGAGATCTTTGAGTTGATAGGGTGGTACTGGATAGGCTCTCAGGACGGATACCATTGTCCCTGTCTTGCTGTTGATACTGCCCGGAACCCGCAGTACACGGGCGGCGTCCGTAGCGTTTGGATCTGCCCCGAACGGCTTTAATTGCTTGAATAGCCGATTTTGGAGGGCAGACCAGAGAGGGAGCGCCATTGAGGGCACTGGCTCAATCTGCCATATGAGATACAGCCCGCGCCCGCTATCGATCACAAAGGATGGTGTCGGGATAGAACGCCCGAACCAGTCCTGTTCCAGCTCATATAAAACGCTGTCCTTCCGCAGCCCAAGTTTATAACAGTCCAGATCGATATATAGGGCGTTGAGCCAGCGCAACGAATCCAGGTTCCGGACAGGGCGGAAAAATGTGTTCAGCGTACAATACAGATCGGATGGGTTCCTACGCTGGAAGTAGCTGGATAGCCGGGATTGCAGCAGGCTGGAATTCAGGGCATAGTTTGTCGTCCGCCTGGGCTGTAAATGCAGCAGCCCAACGAAACTCTTCTTGTCGTTTTTAGCATGAATTATCCCCAGGATGTCGGGAGCCGTTTGAAAGTCCATATGTACCTCTTTTCCGGCAGTTTCCCTGCCTGTTTTTTGCATTAGGGGTTGACTTCATTCTCTGAATATGATATATATTTCTATAAGGATTTTTTGAAAGTCCATATAGGGTTTTGACAAAGAAAGGGAACCGCTGTGCATGAGCGGTTCCCTTTCTTTTTAACATAGTTCTTTTTCCAGGTCGCTTTCCGGCGGATTCATCTGCCCTATGTTGGGTTCTTTCGGGTGCTTTCCGTAATCCAGGGAAATATGTATCCTCTCAAGGTATTCCTTGTAGTCCTCGCCGAACAGATTGTTTAGATTATCAGGAGCAAAGTAGTCCTGCACAGGTTCCAGTTTGAGCGCCAGGTCTTCCAGAAATCCCAGTCCCTGTGGGTTATAGTACTGGTACGAGGATACAATGGATACTGGGCCGGACAAGGTAGGCAGGTAGACGGCATATTCGACCGCCTCCCCCTTTTCCATGTCTGGCTCAATCCCGGCTTTTTTCCGGAATGCTTCTATTTTTTCATTGATCCCCAGGAAACCGTCGGGTTGGCTGGGCAAAAGGTTGTGAAAATCATCGGAAATAATTTCAAACAAGGATTCTTTCCCTTTCGCCTGTTCCAGATATTTTTGTACTTTGTTGACTGCCGTAAGCGGTGGGAGTTTTGATTTCAATAGGTGATCAATCCTGGGGCTTTTTTCAAGGAATTCTGACAGAATTGTATTGGGTTCGGGTTTCTGGAACCCATACCGTTCCAGGTAGTCGGCCTTTTTTTCCGAGACAACCCTCTGCACCTCGTCCGTCCAATAAAAGGGGGAATCGGCAATTTCGTCGTAGATATCGGAAAGCACGTTTTGATGGATGCAAAGTATGTGATCAGGAAGCAGATAGGATACCGGATCTTTTGAAAAAGGCGTAGCTGCGCCATTCCCAACCGTATATAGTTCTTCCGGGCGGCTGCTGATACAGTAGCCCCTGACAGGAGGCGGCACTTCCACTAATCCGGACGGCTCCCCATACCTGGAATCCCGCAGGCTTCCCATAGAGCGTTTGCAATACTCCCGGAAGGACTGTTTTTGTTGTTTCTGCGTCTCTGAAAGTGCGTTTTCCAATGTCTTTTGGACTTTCGCCATAACAGTCTGGATATGGCTGATGTCCTCAAAGATTTCATAGGAGTTTGACGACTCAAGGTAGTAGTTGAGATGGTTTTTTCCATGTTCCCATGGTTCAATTCCAATGTCTATACCGATTTCCTGTACAACGCAGTCTGAAATGACTTGTTTCCGCATACAGGCGTTCTCCGTATGGAGGGGGAGGCTCTCCGCTATTTTGGAAGTATACCGTTGCAGGAGACCATAGATGGTATCCTGTGTATTGTCCAAATCGATCCCATTCAAGTCCAGAACCCCTCCAGTTTCTTTTCTGATTTCGGCAAACAGCTTTCCGGACAGGATAGGGAGGGTGTGGGGGCTGACCCAAATGGTACGGTGTTTTCCCGTTTTGGTTTCTTTTTGAGGGAGGCGGCTGTTGATTTGGGAAGAGGAAAAAACGGTGGAAAAATGGTACTCTTCTTTTCCGTTTACTTTTTTTGTCCGGATGGTATAGAAAGCTTTGCTTCCGGATTTTACTCGGCATCCAAGCCCTTTCCATTCCTCAAAGGTTTTTAACTCCCCTTCCGGGCGTCCGCGCGCGGAAACCAGCAGGGCGTTCGTTGTCCGATATTTCCGCAGGGCGTGTACCGTGTCCAGCAGCTGCTCCGGGGTTAACACGGCAGGCAGCCCCTCTCGGATTAAAGAAAGGCTGTGATCAGCTGGGGATTTCAGATCACACAAGGACAGGGGATCCACACGCTCACGGGGGAGAGTGGCATAAGGCAATCGGTCGGCTTTGATGTTATGTTCTGCAATTTGATACAGGTAATTGATGAGTTTCCCTTTCCGTTTTGTGGCGGTTAGGCGCCCGGCTAGATTATGGTAATCTTTCCGGTGCAGGTATACCATGGCATGGGATGGGCGTTCATCCGATTGCTTTACGTCTAGCGCACTGTCCAGGTAAACATAGTTGTGATAAGGTTTTGTACCGAGGAGACGGTATATCTGGGTTAAAAGGTCTTTCATCCCGGTTTCCTCCTGTCATAAAAATGGATATAAAAAAACACCGGTTTTTTAACCGGTGTTTGGGAAGTGGTTGTCATTTATAAAGAAAGGCTATCGTGCCCGATCTCATGCGTTATATAGCGATCCAATTCTTTTTGCAGCTCTTTGGTTTTCTGTTTGAGTACAGTGATTTCTCGTTCTCTTTCCAAAAGCAATTGGGTGAGCTGGATATTCTCATAGTGGAGGGCTTTCATTTGTTCTCCAAAAGCGGAGAGTTTTTCAATACTGTCTGCCATTTCTTTTTGGGAATATGTAAGATGGGAATATCGATTATTCCGTTCCTGGATTTCCTTAAAAAAACCAGATGACAGGGCGTCCACGCTTTTTTCAGCTTTCGAGAGGTTCGCTATGATTTCCCGGGTCTGTGAAGTGATTAGTAGATCTGTTTTTTCGTGATCTGCATGTAAAAGGGTATGTTCCTTGATGTTTTCCTCTTTCAGCTCATTGGTGTTTTGGACAGCCTTGTTCCCTGCATCCTTAATCTCTTTCAGATGTGAGCTATGGCTGATTGCATTGACAATGATCGTCGTCAGGCTTGCAATAGCTGTACCAACAATACTGGCAAATACAGAATCCACAATTAATTTCCCCCAGTCCATTTTTTACCTCCTTATTATATACAGCAATTGCTTATAGATCAATTCCATCGATTTCCGTCTGTTTTTCCCTTTTCCTGCGCTTCATGAGGAACCATACTGTCATTGCGGCAGCCAGGAGAAGGAGCAGGGAACTTCCGGCAATTGCTGCAATCCATATATAACTGTTTGGGATGGGTACATACGCGGCGGATGCTTCCACGGTATAGAGGGATTCGCCTGTATAGGAAGTGTCAGAAGCTTTGTAATGTGCCGTTGCTGTCCATCCGGGGCAATCCGGCAGGGAAACAGTGGATTCATAAACAGCTTCATAATGGGCTGCATAGCGGCTTCCAGTTGCAACGGCGTCCCGGTAGGTAATCTCTCCTACCTGGTATGGTTCGCCGCTCCACTGTACGTCTTCAATCCGGTACCGCCCTGTGTCCAGCCCAAGCTGTTGGAGGATCGTGTTTTCATGTCCCTGGATTGCCGGCCTGTCAGGGTTATATGGGATCAATTCCTCCCCAAGCCGATAATATTCAGCGTCATACATGGATACTTGGAGAGGGATTGAGACGTCATTGACCCAACCCCAATCCTGGATCAAGCGTAATTCCTTAAAATCCAGTGTAACAGGGACAATCTGTCCGGATTGCTTATCCTGATAGGATACAGTTTTGGTCTGCTCTGGATGGGGCTGTGTTGTTTTTAAGTCGTAATCAGTTGTGGCTGTTACTGTCTCTGTACGGTTTTGGATAGTCTGCGGCTGATAAGTAACCGTGTCGAGCTGGAATGTCTGCGTTTCCCCTCCGCGCTCAATAGAGATGGATTCCTGGGGATGGGCTTCCTCTTTGCTGTACAGGTCGCGGAAATCCATTTCATAAGTGGTTTCGGTATCTTCTTCCTGTTTTTCTGCCTTTACTACCTGGTATCCAATATGACTGAGTTCGTATTGTTTTCCGCTCCGGGTTATCCTGGTTTCAAACAGGCTGTCAAACTGGGCGTGGAAATCTGTATCCATGGTTTCAAAAGTCTGTGTCTGTATAAGTTCCTGTGTTTGCGGGCTGGCTGCCCCAACAGGGACAGATAACAAAAGAGCGCCGGCCAAAAGTCCGGCGCACATACATCTTATTTTGTTCATCTGTAATCCTCCTTGACTGGTTCTCTATTTACTGCCCCAGGGACAGTAATGCAGAAAAGCCTGTAACCATGCGGGGTTACAGGCTTTTAGATAGTTATTTCCGGGATCTGCGTTTGAACAGCAGGATTCCAATGCCGGACAGGCTCAAAAGGGAAAGGGATACCGTTAATGCCAAATGGGAAGGATCTCCGGTAGGGATACCAATGGCCTCATCATGTCCCTGTTCAGTGTAGTCTGCCGTAATCATACCAATTTTAGGCTCGTCCTCCATGTCAAAGGTAATGACCTGGCCTTGTTCGTTGATAGAAAATGGGTATTCCGTCGGTTCAAGATGATACCGATCTGGAGCGATCATTTCTTTTAGAATGTAATCCCCATAAGGCAGCATAGAACTGATTGCATGACCTTCTTTATCTGTCACCAGGGTTTCAATATAGTTCCCGTTTAAATCATAAATGTCATAGTGCGCATTGGGTAATAATTTCCCATCAAAGGAAGAACGCTTATACAGTTCTACCTGTCCCCGGATCACCGTATTCAGGATTTCATTGTATGTTTCGTTTAAATCTTTCCAGACAAGAGGGATGGTCTGTTCTGTATACTCGAATCCGAAATCGTATTTTTCAGGATTCAGGTTATAGCCCTCTGCCGTTTGAAGTTCCTGTAAATAAAGGTCTGCGCCTTCCCAGTAGTCCGTATTGGAAATCCCATTGAAACTGCTGTCCAATCCAATCACATCAACCAGTTCATCTGCTCCCAGCACTTCTGCGCCGTCCGCATTTAAGACGGGGGCTTTGGTTCTGACCCCAAAGATTATGTCCTGATAGGCTTCCGGGTTCGGATAAACCTCATTTTCTTCGATGGTCTTTGCAAAGCGGAGTTTGTATTTCTGACGGCTGTTTTCCGCGTCCACCTGCACTGTGAATTGCTGTACTTCCGGGGAATCATAGCCCAGCTCAACTTCAAATTCATTGGAACCAAGGAAATAACCATATGGGGCTTCTTTTTCCCTGATAAGTACTTTTCCAGATAAAGACCGCAAGGGCTTGAATACTGCCGGGGAACCGTCCTCCCCGGTTATCTGTGTATCAATTAGATCCCCTGCGTGATACCACAATGTCCCATCCGGGGAAACGATATCAGTTAACGCTACCATCTCAAATGCAGCTCCGCCAAGGTTCCGGATTTCATAGATTGGCGCGTAGACTTTCCCAAACTCGGTCATGCGGAAATCAAAGTTGGAGAGTACCTCCCCTTGTTTCAGGATTTCAATCTGGACAAGCTGCGCGTCATTTGTTACGGAATCGGCAAACAGTACAACAGAAATATGGCTTTCTCCCGGTGAAACTTCAATTTCATGGACTGAGGTATCCAAGACATATCCAAGCGGGCATTCTATCTCCTGATAACACAGGGTAACGGGTTCTTTTCCTACAAATAGCGCCGGTGTTGTCGAAGTTCCATCCTTGCCGGTTATCAGCGTCCCTATAATTTCTCCGGCCTTATACCGCACCGTTCCATCCGCACTCACCACATCGGATTTAAACCAATACTGATATTTTGCGTTTTGCAGTGGTTTTGCCGTTACACTGTCCGTTTTGGTCAAAGTAAAAGTGAATTTCTGCGCGTCATCTGTTACCTCGTCAGCGAGCAGGACAACAGAAATCGTGGAGTCACCTGGTGAAACTGTAATTTTGTGTATCTCTGGGTCAAGCACATATCCCGGAGGGCTGACAGTCTCCTGATAGCACAGGGTAACGGGCTCTTTTCCGATATACAGTTCAACTGATGTATCCGAGCCATCCTCCCCGGTAGACAGGGTATCCACTGTTTCTCCTGCTTTGTATCTCAGGGTTCCATCCGCAGTAACAACATCGTTTTCAAACCACAATTTGTATTCGGCTCCCGGAACAGCCTTTTCCGTCCCACTGTCCGTTTTGGTCAAAGTAAAAGTGAATTTCTGGCTGTCGTCCGTCACGGAATCAGCATATTGCTTCACGGAAATGTGGCTTTCTCCCGGTGAAACCGTAATTTTGTGTATCTCTGGGTCAAGCACATATCCCGGAGGGCTGACTGTCTCCTGATAGCACAGGGTAACAGGCTCTTTTCCGATATACAATTCAACCGATGTGTCCGAACCATCCTCCCCGGTGGACAGGGTATCCACTGTTTCTCCTGCTTTGTATCGCAGGGTTCCATCCGCAGTGACAACATCGTTTTCAAACCACAATTTGTATTCGGCTCCCGGAACAGCCTTTTCCGTCCCACTGTCTGTTTTAGTTAAGGTAAAAGTGAATTTCTGGGTGTCATCCGTCACGGAATCAGCATATTGCTTCACGGAAATGTGGCTTTCTCCCGGTAAAACCGTAACTTTGTGTATCTCTGAGTCAAGCACATATCCCGGAGGGCTGACTGTCTCTTGATAGCACAGGGTTACAGGCTCTTTTCCGATATACAATTCAACCGATGTGTCCGAACCATCCTCCCCGGTGGACAGGGTATCGACTGTCTCTCCTAATTTGTATCTCAGGGTTCCATCCGCAGTGACAACATCGTTTTCAAACCACAA
Source organism: Candidatus Pseudoruminococcus merdavium (assembly GCA_904419745.1). Lineage (GTDB taxonomy): Bacteria > Bacillota > Clostridia > Oscillospirales > Ruminococcaceae > Pseudoruminococcus_B > Pseudoruminococcus_B merdavium. The sequence goes on from CAJFSS010000005.1 coordinate 76,802, forward strand.
TTTGTATTCGGCTCCTGGAACAGCCTTTTCCGTCCCACTGTCCGTTTTGGTCAAAGTAAAAGTGAATTTCTGCGCGTTGTCATTTGCCGTAATGCTGATAGTCTGTCCATCCTCCGTGATAGTTACTGGGTATTTCGTAGGGTTGATTACATATCCATCCGGGGCGGTAAGTTCCTGGAAATAATAGGTTTTTCCGGCAACATACATTTTTGATGTTTTTGAGTAGTCGTTCTGTTGGGTTGTCAACTTTTCCAACAGATTTCCTTGCGAATCAAAAAAGCCGTAAACCGCGCCGGGGATTTGTTTCCCTGTTTCGCTGTCCTCCTTGCGGATCTGTGCCCACCCTTTTTTCAGGGTGTTGTGGAATTTCAATTCCACTGTCTTTGTGATGGATGCGGTAAAGGTCTGGGACTGTGGCTGGATATATTGCGATGGGACGTCCATTTCCGTTGCGGTATATTTGTATCCGTCTATCAAATCAGTGGCATTGATTTCACCTTTGCTATTTGTTACGAATGTCTTGTTATATCCTAAAGCAGAATTGGAAATCCGGATTTTAATCCCTGATACGTTCCCGTCATCCGATGTTTTTACAATATGTGCCTTAGACAGGCTGTTGGTCTTGATTTTGACATAGGCGCGCACAGGGTCGGTCGGGCTTTCTCCATGCACCTTGACTTGATCGGCTCCGCATTTGTCCTCCAGCAGTTCCCACCAGACAATCTTTGCATTCGGGTTTTGCAGGGTCGCGCTCTTGTAGGTGGATACAGTCCTTGCGTTTGGGATTACGGTTTTTGTCTGCAATTTCAATGTGTTGCCGCTGCGGGTGACTTTTACATCACTCCCAAACTCAAAAGTAAAGCTGGCAAGGATATTATTGGTATCGGTTAAAGTTGTCTCATAGTACCCTGTGGAAGCGTTGTAGTTGAGGGTCACAGTGGATGCTGTTACTGAGTTTGTTTTCGCAAAAGATGGAACTTTATTGTGGTTCAAAATTTCACTCTTGATTTTAAAATACAGATCCCGGATTTCCCGGTGATATGTCCCGGTAATCCAGTCCGTGGAAAAGCCATTCACAAAATCTGATTCGTAGGTAGAGTTGTTAAAGACATTGTCCGCAATCGCCCACATCATGACCTGGGTAGCGTAGTATTCCGCGTCCGCAGAATACCCCCATTTGGTTGTACCATCATATCCATACATGAGAGCATAGGTGGCGTATAACTGTTGTGTATAGCTCAATTTTGTAAAATTCGTGCTGGAAGAAACAGTCCCACCTGGTGTAAAGTTGGGGTTGCGGAACTCGATACAGTATGCAGGATACCGCTTCCCATCCGCTGAGACAAATGTCCAGCGTTCCACCTCGTTTGCCGTCATACTGTGTCCTTTATACTTGGCGGGTACGTTGGAGTAAATCCCCGGTAAAATCATACCCATAGGGCAGGCGCGAGGTTTTCTCAATGTGATCGGCTGCTGCGCTCACACTTGCCGGCAAAAAGGTGACAACCATCATGATTGCCATCAATGCTGCTGAAATCCTTTTCCAAAATTTTTTTGCTGTTCTTTTCATAAGGCTCCCCTTTCTTAGTTTCACTGTAATTGGACAGAAAAAAACGTGTGCAGCTTGCACACAGTTTCAGGCAACAAAAAAAGCCGTATAAGCATACTTCTCCCCTGTAAGGATAAAAGTAATACTTATACGGCCCTCCGGCTCGATTGTCTGTCTATAGGACTGGTATCAACGGCTCGTAAGGCTCTATTTAATGTTGAGGATCTCTATAGACGTGCAGTGAAATCATTTATGATTTCGTCCAAATAGTAACATAATATTACTAATTCTTCAATATAAATATATTTTGTTACTGTATAATTTACAATTTATTTACAATTAGTGGGCAAAGAAAAAACGTGTGCAAGTTGCACACGTTTTTTCTTATCCCATAAAAACATAAATCCACCATATGGGTTGGCCTTCCCATGTGGCAGGCTCATAATACAATCCAAAATCATAAATACCCTCTGCTTTGTATCGCAACAGGCGATCCACTACCTCACCATAAGGGGTGTATACTTTCGCGTTGGTTTCCACTGGATGTTCCCAGCTGGAATTATCCTTATTCATTTCTGGCCAATATTTCATCCCTTGGCTGGTTAGATATTTGATTGCTGCGTTTACGGATGCTTGGATTTCCGCTTCGGTGTAGCTGGATTTTATTTTATTACCAAGCGGATCGTACTTCCTGGCATCTTCTGGAATTGTAGCATTGACTGGAAGTTCAGGTTCTTCCGGCTTGCTCTCAACGGGAGGTTTTGGGGTGCTGCTCGTCCCGCCGCCGGAAGGTTTTGACGGGGTGGATTCCGGTTTTGATGGGGTAGAGCTGCTGCCGGATGGCTTGGAGGAAGTGCTTCCACCGCCGGACGGTTTAGACGGGGTTTGAGGTTTGGAAGAAGTGTCGTTGGAAGGTTTGGAAGAGCTGGAACCTCCATTTCCGCCGGACGGCTTGATCACAGTCTGCGTTTCCCCGTTTGGCTTTGTTGTCGTCTGGGTGGTGGAACCATCCTTATTAGTTGTCACCTCTGTGACGGTTCCATCTTTCTTGGTGGTGACTTCTTTTGTCGTCCCGTCTTTTTGGCGTGTTACCTCTTTGACGGAACCGTCTTTCGCGGTTGTTACCTCTTTCACTGTCCCATCGGCATACTGCTCAACAACAGTTGTAGTCCCGTCCTCATTTTGAACAGTTTCCGTGGATTTGGGGATTTCTGTGGAAGAAACGGAAAGCGTCCCACTGACGGGATCGGTTCCCGAAGATGATACAACTTCCAGCCCGCCGCCGGCGTTTAGGGCGACAAATGTAACCGTGCCGGCAATCAAAAGGACGGCAGCGCCGGCTGTCGATCCAATGGCAATCGCCTTTTTCCTATTCTCCCGTATCCATATTTTAAATTTTTCTATCAGATCTTTCATAAGGATTCCCCTTTCAGAATTGGTATGGAACCTTATCCACAGGATACCATACTTGTAAAAATTGTCAACCATTTCCAGTGTTTCGACAACCCCTGTCCCGGCCGGGGAAGGGGATATAGCCGTAATATCATCATCTTTATTGGAAAAAAGGAGGAAAACAGTTCCCCCGGCCGGCACAGGGGTCGCCGCTATATACTGGTTAGGCCAGCTAGGGCAATAGCGCCCGCAGGCTGTCAAACAGGATTGACCTTGTATCCGGATGGGACAGGCAGAACAGCCCGATTGTTGCAAGTGCCCATAATACAGCTGATAATATCAGATGTATTACAGAGGGAAGGAATCCTTCCCGGTGTATGACCACTGTTTTCCCTTTCCCGGCATGGTATTTTTCCCTCAGGCGTTCCTGCTTCTGCTCCTGCCTTTTCTGCTGCTCATAGGCTCCGTAAATGGGTTTTAGTTTCATTTCCTCCAGAACCTCCTGAAGAACCCGCGCTTTTTTTTCACAGGCGGGACAACGTCCGGCTGGATGATACGGGAAAATATCCCGTTGTTTTTCCCGGAGTAGACGAACATATCCGGTGTAAAATCAGGGAAAAACAGCCTGTCTGCTTTGGGCTTCATACCTTCCGTCAGCGTTTGGCGGGTATCCGAATCAGTGAAGGAAAAGAAATAGGAGACAGGGAGCCCATCGAGTACCGGGAGGTTCCGGATTAACACCTGTAAATCCCAGGGTGCGGCTGTACAGCACACCAGGACGTAGTCCTTGTCAAATACAGTATCGATATTGCGGTTTGTCAGTACACCGAAGTCGTAAACCGTATACTGGTATCCCTGTACAGGGCGGGAAAGAGCAGAAAGGTTCCCATAATAGAGATCGATCCCGTTAAAGCAAATCTTTTCCTCCTGGGCGGAAACACCTTCCACTTGTTCGGCAATCGCGCGGACATGCCCGTGGTCATTGCGTTCCACATAGCTGGCGCTGTGCCCTGCAATCTGTAAATACCGGATGAGCTGGATACTTTGCGTAGTTGTCCCGCAGCGGGGGACAAGCCCGGCAACTGCAACTGTGACCCCGCCGGTATCGCCTTCTGGGGGAAGGGTCAGTTTCCGGGGTGGGGAAAGGAGCTTGGTTCCGTCCTGCATGGCGGGCAAGGGGGCAGGCTCTAACCCAAGCAGGGCGGATTCCAATTCCTGTTTTGCTTTCCCCAGCTGGGGAGAGAGGATAAAATATTTTATACCAATCCCGGCAAGCTTATATAAAAGGTCGGTTCCGTCAAAACCAACTGCCAGGACAATGATTTCCTTTTGTCCAGCAGCCATCAGTTTTTCGAATCCGCCGAGAATATCTTCCGGCATGTTGTCCAGCCCATTGAGATCCACTACCAAACTGTCATAGTCTGGATTCATCAGGGAGCCTAGGGCGGTGGAAAAATTATGCCCCTCGATGGACTCGACTTCATACCCCAGGCCAGCTGCCGCTTCATCCAAAATGGCGCGTCCCTGTTGTGTACCAAAATATCCGATCAAATAGTTACCTCCTTTTATCATGAGAAAAGGGCGCTGGAAATTTCCAGCGCCCTTTCAATGACGAATTTCTGTTATCCCTGTTTTTGACCCCGCTCTGCCCGCAACAATGCAATATCATAGGTGTTGTCCTTGGTAACGGCAATGTTGGCTTCCAGCTTTTTGTCAATCCGTTCCACCTTATCGGAAACCTCTCCAATTTTCTCATATGCCTTCTCAAACATCTCCCCGACCGCCAGGTGGTCGGCTTTCATCTGTTCCCTGAGTTCGGAAAACTGCCGATCCATGCTCTCCTGCATGGAGTTCATCTGGTTTTGCATAGTACCAATCTGGTTTTGCATGGTTTCAAGTATTTGTAGGATTTTTTCTTCATTGTTCATATTTCATCCCTCCAACAAGTTGCGGGTTTTCTTCATTTCCTGTCCCTATTATCCCATGTTTCAGGCAGGCCGTCAAGTATCCCAGAGGGGTTACTGCCCCCGGGGCAGTAACCCCTCCGAATCCGCCTGGTGGGCGGATTCAAAGTACATTTTCAATGCGTTTTCAATGATTTTTAGCCGCTCCTTTTTCGGTGTGCCCAAAGGGATATACCGGTTGACGATTTCTGCGGGTACGGCGGTAGGGGAGGTTTTTTTGCTGGATTTAGTTTTGCTTTTTCCACCTTTTAGTTTCCTTCCGGAAATATCCAAGATAATTTCCTGGGCTTTTGCTTCATTGACCGGTTCCGCGGTTCCCTCTAGGAGTGCAAGTGCGGTTTCCTGCTGGCTGTCCGTCAACCCGGCAAATTTCTCTCCTGCTTTGACTGTGAGCTGTCCACTGTCGATTTTGGCAAGAAGGGGATCGCTGAGGCGACCCAATTTGAGATATCGGTAAAAAGTCCTCTCCTGCATACCGTTTTGGGCTGCGATGGATTGGATGGTTGCCGTATTATGTTTTTCCAGCGCCCGCAGGGCTTTCACAGTTTCAGACACTTTTGGTTCCCGCCGGAAAAGGTTTGAATAGATTAGGATATCCCGTGCAGTTTCGTGCGAACAGTTCAGCAGGCGGCAGGGGATTTCCTCCAGGCCGGCCAGTTTTGCAGCCTCTGTTCGGTTGCGCCCGTCATACAGGATATATTGCGTTTTATCAGGGGAATACTCCTGCATGGAAGGTTCCGCAGGGAGGACGAGACAGGGCTGTAAAACCCCTACCTCACGGATGTTTTCCGCTAAAAATTGCAGTTGCCCTTCCTCCCACATTTCGTATTCTTGCCCCTGGACATAATGCAGGCAGTCAATGGGGACTGTAAAGTCCCTGTTTTGACGTGTCATCCCCTGGAATGGGGCTGGTTCCTGATATCCAAACGATACCTTGTTTGCCTCTTCCATAGTAGGGATTGACGGTGCGGTAAATTTCATTTTCATTCTTTCCCACTCCTTGTAATGATTTCATCCGTTAGTTTTAAAAGCTGTTTTTTAGCTTCCCCTCCGGGTACACAGTGTACGCTGCGTTTTTCATTCAGGGAATTTGCATAGTCCGCATACCGGCTGATGGTCTGCTGGAAAGCAAGTTCCGGATAAGCGGTATGAATGGCTTCTACTACGCCTTTGTGTGCATTATATCTTGGATCATACATAGTACAGACAATTCCTAGGATATGTGCATGGTGCTTTTGGCACTGTAAAAAGGTAGGATAGAGTTGATCCAAAGCGTACTCTTCCGTCTGCGCTGGGATAATGACGCCATCCGCTGCGGCCAACGCATTATCAACAATCAGGTCGAGCGCCGGTTTGCAATCGATTAGGATATAGTCATATCTATTGCAGACAGGATCAGACAGGATTTCCCGCAAAACGGATGTATAGTTTGGGTATTGGCTGATAGAACCAGATACACCGGCCATCATGATATTGGATGGGATATAGTCCACCTGTTCTGCTTCCCATGTACGGATTGCCTCCATGAGATTGTTACTGAGTCCGGAAATATGGTTTGTAATAATATTGTACAAGGTTGGGCGCTTATCCGGCACTAAGTACCCCATAGAGGTACTCATGTTTGCCTGTGGATCAATATCGACTGCAAGTATCCGGTATCCTTTTCGTACCAATGTGGCGGCCAAATTGATTGTCATGGTTGTTTTCCCGACCCCTCCTTTTTGCTGGCAAATTGCAATGACATACGGCTTTTTCATGTTTGTTTCCTCCTGTTTTTTGGTATATAAAAAACCCGATAAACGGCACGGCTGAGCCATTTATCGGGTTTACTGCCCCTGGGGCAGTTGTTAGCATGATGAACATAGCATAAAATCTTTGACTGATTTTGCTTCAATTATGTCATCTGAATCGTTTAGCAAAGCAATTGCTTTTTTGAGTTCTTCATCATTAGTGTGTACATACTGACGTATTGTAAAAGCTACATCAGAATGTCCCATCAATTTCGCAAGTGCAGCATAATTTTTTAATCCGTTTTCGATTAACCTAGTTGCAAAAGTGTGCCTGCAACGATGGAGATTAAAATCAGGAATTCCAGTTTCCCGTCTCATACGGTTTACCATTTTTCTGACAGCAGAGGGGGTAATCGTATTTCCTACCATACTAACAAACACATGTGCAGTGTAGGGGAATCGGGCGATTTGTTTTAAAAGGATTTGTTCAGTCAATGGGATCATAGGGATTTCACGGATTCCGGATACTGTCTTGGATTTTCTTATCTTTATCATTTTTCTATGGAAGTCCAAATCGGATTTACATAGACTTTCAAGTTCGTTTCTCCTTAATCCGGTGTTTAAATCAAAAAGGATCATATCTCCGTAATATTCATATCGGCACACAGATTCTATTTTTTTCTGTTCTTCCCGGGTAAATTCCTTTACAACCTTTGTCCGTGCTTTGGGAATATAAATGCCTGATGTCGGTACTGTATAAGGGATATGTAAATTGCGGTATGCTGTTTGAAAAGCACCATTAAGAATTATCCGGACTTTTTCAATGGATGATTTGCTATAGTTCATTTGACTTGGCAAAATGTTGAGGAATAGCTGGATTTGTGCTTCGCTATATTCTGTAATCGGGCCATTTGGAAGATTCATTTTTATTACGGCTACAGCCCGTTCATAACCTTTTAGAGTGATTTCTTTGATTTTGGGCTTTTCATATATTTCAATAAAATTGTCTAATGCAGAATAAAGAGTTGTAAAATCGGGTGTATTGATCATAATGATTACCTGCTTATCTGATTATTTTGGCATTTTATATAATAGATTACTTTTATTATATCAAACTTTTTTGGGTAAATAAACCATAATAAGGGAAAAATATGTAGTGAATATAAAAGCTTTTAATCAAAGGGTCCGGAGTTCGAATCTCCGATGGTTCACCATTTTATGTAGAAAGCAAACTCAGTTTTATGAGTTTGCTTTCTTTTTTGTTTTCAACAGAATCTCCGGCTGTGTGGGAATGACAAAGCTATGGCATCCTATATAAAAACGTAGTGACAATGACAGAAAACCGAAATACCAAAGCAAGTATTGTCAACAACATGGAAAAGTGAAGATGCACAGCATAAGAGCTCAAAAAAGTCCCTCTCACTCAATCCTGAGCGAGAGGGACTTGCGCTTATAGTTCCTGCAAATAGATATCCGTCTTGTCGCTGAGCTGCTTGGAAAATTCCTCCACCGTTATTTTGTCATTGAGATATTCTTGCCATAGCGGCCAAAATATTTCATTGCTGAATTTACCGTCCAAATAGGTTTGGATATCAAAGTCGTTGTTTAAGAGTTCTTGGTATTGTGCAATGCTTTGTTGAGCGCGGCTTCCCAATGGAGTGGCGGCCTGGATTCTGGCTTGCAGAGCCTGGTTGTGGACAGGGACAAAATTGACTTTAAATTGATCGGCCTGTGTGGTCTCGCTGAGAACCCATTGGATGAATTTGAAGGCCCGTTCTCCGTTTGGAGAATTGGCATTGATGGCAAGACTTCCATAAGGTTGCGCAAGATATCCTCCAGAATCCTCTTTTTTTCTCCATATAGTAATACATGATCATTTTCATTTAGCGATAATTCTGTACTAGCAAGCATATTACAAATTAGCTCTGGGCTTTCTTGGCCAAACATATAGTTAAAAATGTAGTCGTCCGAAGACGAAGATAGTTGTAAATTTAGTTGTTTATAAACTTCGACAATTTGTTTGAATTCCTCGGAGTTATAGGAGTGTGTTTTGTGTTCAAAATCGATGAAGTCATTTGCGCAAAATTCCATTGCTGGTGAGGAACTGAATAATTTTTTATTTTCCAGTTCCAACTTTTCTTGATATGGGAGTAATTCACCTAATCGATTGTGTACAATACTGGTGTCTTTTGGAATCCCATATTGATTTAAGGTTTCCTCTGTAGTTATATAAGCTGCTACACCGTACATGTAAGGGATGAGATAGCGTTTCCCTTGATACATTCCATACTCCATAATGGAGGAGTTGTATTGTCCCCAGTCCATTGGGTATTTGTTGAAATAGTAGTCCAGATTTTGAAAAGCTCCGTTACTCAAGACGCTTTGCAAACTCGAATAGAAGTTTTGAGGGTCAATAAGGAATAAATCCGGCCCTCCGCCGGAAAGGATATCTGTGGTAAGCTGAGTTTGACTATTTTCAAAATCAGGATTGGAAATATCGCTTGCAGCACCATAGGATTGAATGATAATCTGATCTTTTTCATCTGCCTGAGCGTTATAGTTATCAATCAGTCTCTTTTGATAAGGATCAGGATCATCTTCTCTACAATAAATGGTAAGTTTTCTGCCATTGTCTCTAGTATGCTTTGGCGTGTTGGGGTCTTTGTTGGTATTACATCCAGTTAATAGAGAAACGCACAGCAGAAGCCCAAGTATCATGCTGAATATCCGACAGCTTCTTTTCATATGGATTCCTCCTTTGTGAAGAATTGCCTTTGAATAGTGAGTAATGTGGAAAAATATTATATTTTATACCAATTATAGCAAAAAAGCTTTGGATAATCAACAAAAATCGACAAAAAAGCCCCTTTCCCTCATAATTGAGGGAAAGGGGCTTGTGCTTATAGTTCCTGCAAATAGATATCCGTCTTGTCGCTGAGCTGCTTGGAAAATTCCTCCACGGTTATTTTGTCGTCACGATAGTTTTTCCATAGTGGATATAGAATCTCTTCATAAAACTTCATATCCAAATAAGTTTGGATATCGAAGTCATTGTTCAAAAGTTCCTGATATTGTGCAATGCCTTCCTGGGCTTGGCTTCCCAATGGAGTGGCAGCTTGGATTCTGGTCTGCAGAGCTTGCTTGTGGACAGGGGTAAAATTGACTTTAAATTGATCGGCTTGTGTAGTTTCGCTGAGAACCCATTGGATGAATTTGAAAGCCCGTTCCCCGTTCGGTGAATTGGCATTGATGGCAAGACTACTCTCTGGTGTAGATAAGTAATTACCAGAGTTTGTTTGTTTCCCACCCAATATAATAACGGGATCTTCTGTGTTGATAATTTCTTGTAGATTAGTAATATATTCAGGTCTACCCATACCCAGCATATTTTTAAAAATACAGTTCTTTCCATCCGATTTTTTTGAAGAAAAGGCTTTATAAATTTCAGCTGTTTGTTTGAATTCCTCAGAATCATAAGAATGGGTTTTATGTTCATAGTCAATAAAGTCATTAAAACGATATTCAATTGCTGGCGGAAGATTAAAGAGATTTTCCCCACCCTGTTCCGCTTTTTTCTGATAGGGAAGTAATTCACTTAATCGATCGTGTACAATGTTGACATCTTGTGGTATTCCGTATTTCTCTAAAGTTTCCACTGTAGAAATATAGATCTCTGGCTCATACATATAGGGAATGAGATAGCGTTTTCCCTGGTATATTCCATACTCCATAATGGAGGAGTTGTATTGTCCCCAATCCATAGGGTATTTGTTAAAATAATAGTCCAGATTTTGAAAAGCCCCTTTACTGACAGTACTCTGTAAATTATAAATCATGTTGAACGGATCGATTAAAAATAAATCTGGTCCTCCGCCGGAAAGAATCTCTGTTGCAAGTTGTGTCTGAGCATCTCCAGAACCCTCGTCGGAAATGTGTCTGAGCATCTCCAGAACCCTCGTCGGAAATGTCACTTGCAGCGCCATAAGACTGAATTTCAATCTGATCTTTTTCGTCTGCTTGTGCATTATAGTTATCAATCAGCCTCTTTTGATAGGGATCATCTTCTGTACAATAAATGGTGAGCTTTCTGCCGTTGTCCCTTGTGTGCTTCGGTGCGTTGGGGTCTTTATTGGTATTACATCCAGTCAACAGAGAAATGCATAACAAAAGCCCGAGTATTATGCTGAATATCCGATAGCTTCTTTTCATATGGATTCCTCCTTTCTATTAACAATTTTTATTAAATTATATCGATATCTATGCTCAGAATATATTGGATAAAAGCAGGGGCACATTGTCTAATTCATTTGGATTATAAAATTCTATTTCCCGGAATCAATTCGCCACGCTTGATTAAATGAAACTGACTCAGCTCGATCATTAAATAACACCGTGTATGCAGATCTCATATAAGCATCGGTACATGTACAAGCTGCATCACAACTACACGGCGTACACCCGAGACAATACGCTTCTACACTGCCGGAATGGGATATGGTTTTCTTTGCGAATTTTTTCATAAAAACACCTGCTTTCTTATTCCAAAAGAACAGCGCCCCTGCTTTTTTCTGGATAAAATTATGTAAGATGTCCTAAAATCGCCAAGGATAACCCTTTAGGAGTGGAGAATACATCCGCCTGGATTTCGTCCACGGATAGATAAACCTGGTATTGTTTCCATACTTCATAATAAAGGTAAAGCAAATCCACACTCCCAAGACGTTCCAAAACCGATTGGTTTTCTTCCTGCGGTGTAAAATGGACGCCGAATAACCGGCTGACAGTGTTCTGCAGCCATTGGTAAATCTCCTGATATCCCATTTGGATTCCTCCTCCCTAAGCTAAACCCTGGTTCTGGTAGTTGCTTTCCAAACTGTCCTCCATCCGTTCTTCCATCGCGTCCATTTCTTCCGGCGAATAGACGCGATAAAAGGGGAGATGGCGGAGATCTTCTGCACGGATATCCAGTTCCCTCCATTTCGGGGGAAGAATATCATACCCCACTTCAGCCTGGCTGTTGTTGACCAGGCCGTCCTGGTTGAACCGTGTGTTGGAGATGACAACAGCGTCCAGGCTGCTGCGATAGCGGTAGAGCAGCAGCTTTTCCATCATATGATAATTCCGCTCATTTGCCTGATCTGCCAGAACGGTCAAAATCGTGTAATCGCTTGGTGCGGCACAGGCGACCTCGGTTGGTAGAATACAATAATGGTTTTTGTGTTTTTTATCAGTGGGTAATAAAGCGCCGGGGATTCCCAGTACAATTACATCCGGGTTATCCTTTTTTTCCAGATAGGTAATATAGCTGTGAAGCCGATCGATTTTTTCCTCTTCCAGAAGTGGTTCATACATAAACTTTGGAAAACTGTATTGTCCGAATAACTCGCATCCGTTTCTGCTCCCAATCAGGGATACACGGTATCCCTTCTTCCGGAGCCTGGAATAGAGGGCCAGCTCTGTTTCAAATTTGGAGCAGTTTTCTGACATGCCCATGATTGTGACAATCGGCGTTGTGATTTCTTCTTCCGAAAAAGGAGGACCGGGGAAAATATTGTTTTCCCCTTGATAAGTAAAATGGATATGGTAGTGTTTTGCCTGGGCTTGCAGAAATGCCACGGTACTGTCCGGTAAAGAGAGAATACAATGGATGTTTTTCCCTTTTTTCATGGCGAATAACAGGTTCTCGAGAATCTTTCCCAAAAACATGGAATCCTGTGGGATGGGGTATTCTGAAACAATCACCGTGTCACAGGTTTGCAAAGCTTCCTCAAAATTTTCAGTTACGGTCAGCCCTGTGCCGATTCCTTCATCGGCAATGCCGGCGTCGTATCCTCCCATGGAAAGCCCTGGAGGGGAAACCGCCTCCGTGATTTCAAAATCATTTAAATGCTCTCTGTAGCGGACAAATTGGGCTGCCAGATGGTTATATGGATAGATAATCGCTCTTTTTTTCATGATCTTTCCCCCTGATGCAATGTGTGCGCCATTTTCTGCACTTCGGATACGGCAATCACTTGTCTCAAATTTTCTTCTGCATTATTACGGACATTTGCACATTTGGAAAGGATACCCGCTGCGGAGAATTCCTTTTCTTCGCTGATTTGTGCGGCACAGATATTACACTTAAACAGCGCCCAGCAGTTTTTGCAGCTGTCCTCTGTCAGCGATGCGATTCCCATGACCTTTTTTATATTGTCATAATCAAAACCCTTAGCAATGTGTCCGATTTTCATACTGCCGCTGGTTTCACTGCAGCGTTCGCATGGGAAAATATTGCCCTGTACATCCACAAACATTCTGCTTAAACCGGGAATACATGGCCCGGCATGCCCGCACACATCGGGGAGTTCCTTTAAAGTCATTTTATGATCCATCTGTAAATGGATTTGTCCGGCTTCACTGGTAGAAAACAAATCCATTTTATCATTGGGGACCAGTCCCAAATGATATAAATAACCCGTCAAGGATGCCTTTTTCATTTCTCGGAGATATTCCATAGGATATACCAGCGAAGTCCCGGGAGGGGGATTGAGAGTAGAGGCCCTGGCATCGGTATGCATATTTCGGAAAAACTCGCTGATACACGCCGATGGATTACAGGGATCGATCACACTGTTAAAACTGAGGATGTCTTGGAAACCGGGAACCTTTCGTTTCATTTCCTCAATTTTTGCAATGACTGAGTCAAAGGTTCCCTCACCGTTGCCGGCGAATCTCCTGCTTCGGTCGTGTATTTCCTTCGGCCCGTCCAAACTGATGAGCAGGGAAAAATGATTTTCCGTAAAGAAGCGCGCCATTTCTTCTGTCAGTAAAGTGGCATTGGTTGTCATGCTAAAGGTGAGTTCTTTTCCTTCCAGACATTTTTGCGCGTATTTTGTTACCTCTTTGATCAGAGGCCATTCGATCAACGGCTCGCCGCCATAGTAACCGATGTTGATCTTTGAGCGGTGCCGCACCCTTTTTTTGAAAAAGTCAACTGCCTGTTTTGCGGTTTGAATACTCATGCTCTTAGAGCTGTGTCCGCGTTGAATAATTCCATCGCCGGTAGAATAAGTGCAGTAACTGCAGCGGAAATTACACTGCTGGGTTACTTGAAGCGTGAGCATATTTAATTGATATTCCAACAAATATTCAACATCGCGGATTTGCGGATTTTCTATTTTTTTGGGATGTTTTGTTTTCAGGTACCCGTTTTGCTTTAGGGAATCCATTTCCTGCGCTGCGCTTTGGGATAATGTGGGAGCCGCTTTTCCGATCTGTTCTGCCTGCAAATATTCCGACAGCTCCTTGCTCACACGGAGTATGGAATTTGTGTTGACGTCGAAGACATAGTGGTGATAAGGGCTTTTTATCAGGTGAATAAAAGGTTTTTGTGTCATAGTAACTCCATTCCTCCATCCAATAATTTGTAAAATTATTCTATTTATTAATAAATTTTAGCATATATACATAAAAATGGCAAGAAAAAATACTATAAATGAAATTAGAAAATAGGTCATGATAAAAATCATCTGCCTTTCCACGATAGTACAAAACGAATAAAAAGACTCATAAAGAACGCCCAGGATATGAGCCCAATCTTGCACAGAGCTTGACGGGACAGATATAATAAAGATACAGGGTCTCCGCTGGAAATTTGCACCAAAATCAGATGGCAGATAAAATGTATCAGTCAGGCTGATGGCTGATGGCGGGGAAGTATCGGTGAATCATTTTAAAAAAGCTACTATCAAACGATAGGGGGAGCAATCCGTGAAGTATGAAAATTTAGTATTGGATGAAGAACGGGCATTATATGGCATTCATGACGCCGAAATTAAATCCTGCACTTTTGCTGGAAAAGCGGACGGAGAGTCCGCTTTAAAGGAATGCCAGGCTCTAAAAATTGCAGATTGCAGGTTTGAACTGCGCTATCCATTATGGCATGTGCAGCAGGCTGAAATTTCCGATTGTATCTTGACAGATACCTGTCGTGCCGCTCTATGGTATGACCAGGGGATTCATATCAGGAATTCTGAACTGGGGGGAATCAAGGCTCTGCGTGAATGCGATAATACTTTGCTTTGCGCATGTACGATTGATTCTACTGAATTTGGGTGGTTTTGCAGGGGCGTCAAAATGGATGGCTGTAAATTGAATGGCGAGTATCCTTTTTTACAAAGCCGAAATATGGAAATTTTAGGGCTTACAATGACAGGCAAGTATTCGTTCCAATATGTAGAGAATGTTACCATTCGCAATTCCCATCTGGATACAAAAGATGCCTTTTGGCACAGTAAAAATGTCACAGTATATGACAGCGTGGTAAAAGGGGAATATTTGGGGTGGTATTCGGAGAACTTGAAGCTTGTCCGTTGTAAAATTATAGGGACACAGCCGTTATGCTATGCGAAAGGCCTTGTTTTGGAAGATTGTGAGATGGAACAAACGGATCTCTCCTTTGAAAATAGTGAAGTTATGGCCACTATCACAGGCTCGGTTTTAAGTGTAAAAAATCCGATGCATGGCAGTATTGTAGCAGACAGCATAGGCGAAATTATTCTTGATGGACATCTGCCACCGGATGCGCACTGTGATATTGTGTGCAGGGAGCAGACAGAACCAACTGTGTAAAGTTCAAAAGCAGAAGGACAAAGAAAAGAAAAATTTCCTGTCAAATTGCCTAAAAGTTTGTAGATTTATCGGACGTTTGCGCAGGAGGATTCGTTCAATCAGTAGAAATAATTGCTAAAAGTCTATCCACTTTTCCTATAGACTTTTAGAAGGTGAAGGATTAAAATAGAGGTTGGTAAGTTGCTATTGGACAGCTTCCAATACATATAAAAGGAGTCAGGGTTATGAAACTTGGTATTAGCAGCTATTGCCTTTCCCCGTATCTTTATCGCGGTGAAATGACAATTTACGAGGTAATTGACTGGGCAAAAGCACATGACTGTGAGCACATGGAGCTTGTTCCGTTTGGTCTTCCCCTTCTGAAAGAAGACGGAGAGATTAACGAAGAATATGTTAACAGCATCCGTGAGCATGCAGAAAAAGTTGGTATGCCTCTTTCTGCTTTCTCTCTCAACGCTTGTGTCATCAAACCGACCGAGGAAGAGCGCAGAGCTGAGATTGAAAGAATTGAAAAATATATGCAGATCTGCAAAATGCTCGGCATCAAAAAGATGCGCCATGACTGCTGCAGCGGCCAGCATCCTCAGGGCATCAATACTCCGGAACAGTTTGAAATTGACTTCCCGGTATTTGTTGCAGCTGTTCAGGAACTCGCTGATTACGCGGCTACACTTGGCTTGAGCAGCACTCTGGAAAACCATGGCCTGTATGTCAATGGCGCTGATCGTCTCATCCGTTTGCTCAAAGCGGTTGATCGTCCAAATGTTGGTTTGACTGTTGACGTTGGTAACTACCTCTGCGTGGATGACAATCCGGAAGTCGCAGTTGGCAAGGCTATCAAATATGCAGATATGGTTCACATGAAAGACTTCTACATCCGCCGTTATGAGAACATGCTCCCGCAGAAGGGCATGTATGTGGATGGCCCGACGAAAGCTAAAATTGCAAGACCGACTACTCCGGAAGAGTGGAGACAAATGCCTCTTACCTTCGGCTATGTTGGTACTGCAAGCAATAACAACATTCTCCGTGGCGCAATCCTTGGCCAGGGCGATATGAATATTCCTCGTATCCTGAGCATCATTAAGAAATCCGGATATGATAAGGAAATTTCTATTGAGTTTGAGGGAATGGAAGAGAACAAGGCTGCTACCGAGTACTGCCTTGATACTGTCCGTTATTTCTGGGACAAAATCTAAGTGTCAGAAACTGCTTGAATAGGATAACCTGATATTAAGGGTTGGGAACCATTGGTTTCCAGCCCTTATTTCATTTCTGCTGCAATAGCGGTTTTTCTGAAACAAGTAGATTGAAATTTTATCAGATACGCAAAACAGGCGCCGCATCGTTTGACGCGGCGCCTTAAAAATTTATTTTGGGAAAACTTACTTAATGGAGTTCTCGTAAGCTTCGATCATTTTTTTGACCATCTGGCCACCGATAGAACCAGCCTGTCTAGAGGTCAGGTCGCCATTGTAGCCCTCTTTGAGGGTAACGCCGACTTCATTAGCCGCTTCCATCTTGAAACGGTCCATAGCCTGACGAGCTTCCGGTACGACGATTCTGTTGCTGCTATTGTTGTTAGACATAGTGTTTTTTCTCTCCTTAACAAATGAAAAATTTTGTGATTTTTTTGTTTGGACTTGCGTTTGTACTAGTATTTTGCTCGGGAAAGAAAAAAATATCACAGGTAATTTTTTGTCATTTTATTTCATTTTTCTGGATGGAATGTAAAATGGATTTTTCAAAAATACAGTGGATCCGTTCGGGAATACCCAAAAGAACTAACAGAGCAAAAACACATTGGAGCGGATAACGGGCCCATCCGGAGCCGGTTTCAATGGGAAGTTCAAAAGGTTCCATTTCTTCTCCGTCCAGGGTATGGATGGAACGCTGTACGCATAGGACTGGTTGTTCTGCTAGAGCACTGGAAAAGGTGATGGTATCCCGTTCGGAAGGACCGCATGCAATGGCATGGATAGACATTCCCTGGACCGTTTCCAAATGGGTCCTGTTTGCAGAATGGAAAATAACGGTTGTATTTTCCTTAACAAGCGGAGCAGCGGATTCACAGCTGTCTTTTAGCAAAATAATATCTGGGATACAGTTGGTTTCAGCATTTTCAGAATCCCAAAAAATAATAAGTGGGTCAAACACTTCTCCGTTTGACGTTTCATCCGTAGTGCGCACGGTACCAAATGGCGTCAGGAACAGGCATGGACAAATTCCGTCAAAGGCACGAATCAAATAATCTGTAATCCGCCGGTCTGATTTTTTCCCGAGGATTGCAACTGTGATCACTGAAAACTCCTCCGTTTCCTTGGTTTGTTTGAAAAATCCGTTTTTCATAGTATATCCCTGCATGAAAAAGATATGAAAAAAATGGATTTGCCTTTTAAACATTTTTAAAAAAACAGACGGCTTTCCCCAAAAGTGAAAGCCGTCTGTTTTTGGTTGTGCTATAGAAATCCTATTTCAATGCGTCCAGAATGTCTTCTTTGTCCGCAAATTCAATAAAACGTGCAGTTTCTTTTCCCTCTTTATATACAAGGATGGTCGGGATCTTCTGGACTTCAAATTCATGGGCCAGTTCAATATTTTCCTCAATATCGAATTTTGCCACAACAGCATTTCCTGCAACTTCTTCGGAGATTTCTTCAATCACGGGGTACATCATGCGGCAGTCCCCGCACCAGTCTGCATAAAAATCAAGCAGCAGGACCTTTTCTTTTGTAATCGTATCTTTCAAATTGTCACTGTGGAGCTGAATCACTGCCATAAAAATCATCCTCCTAAATTTTAATAAAATATATCCGCAGGTACAGAAGTTTTCTGCCTGAGATATCGTGTTAAATCAGGGTGCGCTGGTCGCAATAGACACAGGTGAGCATACTGCCAGATTCCTCAAATAATTTCGGGACATAGGTTTCATGATTGGTGATACAGTTTGGATTGCCACAGGTATGCGCCTTATCTCCGATAAGCCTTGGAGGATTGAGCGGCTCAGTATTCTCCCGCAGCATAGTCAAAATCAGCCCCATGCGTGCATACATCCCGTAGACCGCCTGTTTGAAATAAACGGCGCGGCTGTCATCATCCACATCTGTTTCGATTTCGTCTACACGGGGGAGAGGATGCAAGATTTTTAGATCTGGCTTTGCATGTTCCAGTTTGTCCTTTGTAAGAATGTATACGTGCTTTTGCTCCTCATATTCCTGTTTGGACGAGAAACGTTCCTGTTGAATGCGGGTCATGTACAGCACATCGAGTGCGGGAATCGCCTCTTCCAGGCTGTAGACTTCCGTATAAGCAGCCCCATTTGCGTCCAAGTAATCCTTTAGATAAGCCGGGATGGAAAGTTCTTTTGTAGAGATGAGGACAAAACGGTTGGATGGATACCGGAGCATCTCTTTTATCAGGGAATGAACCGTACGCCCGTTCTTCAAGTCCCCGCATAGCCCGATAGTCAGATGATCGAGCCTGCCTTTTTCCGCACGCAGGGTGCATAAATCGGTAAGCGTCTGGGTGGGATGAAGATGCCCGCCGTCGCCGGCGTTGATAACCGGACAACCGGAATACAGGGAAGCCGCCTTGGCTGCTCCCTCGACTGGATGGCGCATGACGACGATATCGGAATATCCGCTGATGATTTTAACCGTATCTTTTAGGTTTTCCCCTTTGGCGGCAGAGGTATTCTGTGGATTATCAAATCCGATAACCTGCCCGCCAAGACGGAGCATGGCCGTTTGAAAAGACATCTGAGTGCGGGTGGAAGGTTCATAGAACAAAGTGGCCATCACTTTACCCTTGCAGGCGTCCAGGTATTGCTGTGGATGCTGGCGAATATCGTCTGCCAGGGTGAGAATTTCCTCAACTTTGCTGGAAGGAAGCTGGTTGAGATCGATCAGATGGGAAAATGACATAGTGGAAAACCATCCTTTCCGTTTCGTTTCTTCGTGCTATATTGTAGCAGGATTCGACCTTTTTTACAATGCGGCAAAAAGCTTTTTCTGAATTTGAGTACAATTTGTTTCCCGGAAGGAAAAATCATGGTAATCCTGCGTTATTCAGCATGTCTGATCCATTGTTTCAACTGAGGGATTTTTTTCGATATTTTCGCTCAGCCTTACAGCCGCAATCACTGGAAGCCAGCACAAATGGACAGGAAACAATTTCCTATTTTTTCTCTAGTTCCATGGGGTTACGACTGGTGAGATAGTGGATGGAACGCTCAATTGCATCCCGAGAGTTGCCCCAGTCAGCTTTTGGTCCCGCGTTACGGTAATCAAACATGGTACAGAAATGGTCGACGTCCGCTTTCAGCCCCTGTAAATACCGTTTGGTCAATTCCGAAGTGTCCGCAGCAAACGCAGGATATTCCTTGGGGGAAAGATATTTCTTTCCATCCACCATCAGGCGTTGGTAGTGCGGATAACACAAGCCGGACTGTTCCTGATAGAGTTTTTTGAATTCCGGTTCGTTTTGATACATCTTGCACAGATTTTTCACCATGCCGCTGACTGCCTGTTCAATCTTGTCGCAGACATAACAGGTTTCATGTAAAAACTTACCCTGTTTGGACTCTGCTGGTTTTGAAAAAAACGTACGTTTTGCGGGCTTTGTGCCGGAGGAGTTCTCCACTTCTTTGAGCAGGCCGTCCAGATGGCTTTGTAGCATGAGGGCAATGCTCAAGCGGTTTTTCCTTTTTAACATCATGAAATAGTGGTCTTTGCAAAACCCAAGCCGGTTTGTTTCCACTCGGATGTCCGGTTCCATCATGGCGGCGCCCATGATGTATTCCAGACAGCGCTCTTCCAGGATATCGCGCAGTCTGCACAATGGACAGCCGTCTTTTGGTTCAAATACTTCGCTGATAGGGATGGTATAAATCGCTTCTTTCATGATATTCCTCCTAAATTCCGGAAACGCCCGGATAACACGCAAATTTTAGCGAAGAGGGATGATCCTCCGTTAGTAGCAATTATACCATGGATGTGTTAAAATGTGTCTAAAAATAATAGGGAAACGGAGTTTTTTCTTTGAACATACAACAGCATCGCGGGGGGATTTTGCTTTCTGAAGTCTCCTGTCTGAACCTGGATGAAACGCTCGACTGCGGGCAGTGCTTTCGGTTTGAACGGCAGGACGATGGTTCTTATAAAGGGATCGTTCGTGCAACGCCTCTCCATATTCATCAGCTTGGGGAAAACACTTTCTTTTTGGAAGGGACGACCCAGGAGGAATTTGAAACCATTTGGTATGATTACTTTGATCTCTCACTTGACTATGAACAACTTAAAAAACGGTATCAGGAAGATGAGACCATGCGCCGTGCACTGCGCTATGCTCCGGGAATCCGTGTACTGCGGCAGGAACCATGGGAGGCGCTGTGTACTTTTATCATTTCCCAGAATAACAATATTCCACGGATAAAGGGAATTGTTGCGCGTTTTTGCGAGGCATTTGGAACCCCTTTGCCGGGGGGAGGATATGCGTTTCCCACGCCGGATTCCATTTATGGAAAAACACCGGAAGATCTCTCTGTCCTTCGGGCAGGATTCCGCGCAAAATACCTGTTGGATGCGGCCAACCGGGTGTACACCGGTCAGCTGGTGTTGGAAGATCTGTACACCATGCCGATTGAGGAGGCGAGGCGAGTTCTCCAGACAGTTAAAGGAGTAGGACCAAAAGTTTGCGACTGCGTCCTTTTGTATGGGCTGCACCGGATCGACGCCTTTCCCGTAGATGTGTGGATTAAGCGGGTTCTGGAACGCTTTTACCCGCAGGGAATTCCCGCCTGTATTCAGGGAACACAGGGGATTGCCCAGCAGTACCTGTTCCACTATATCCGCCATTTGGAACAGGCACAGCGGAAGGAGGATGCACTATGCGAAGTTACCGCTATGTAATCTGTAAAGAGCATGATGGGATGAGGGTACAGGATTATCTCAAGCAAGTACATGGCTATTCCAGGCGCAACATCATCAAACTAAAGCAGCTTCCCACCGGACTAGTCTTAAACGGGAGCCGGATCCGCACGGTAGATCTCTTACACCTGGGAGATGTTTTGGAAACCTCTTTCCCTGATGACAAGAGAACTCCGACCGCAGTCGAAGCGGATCCTGGAATCCTTGTGTATGAGGACGACGACGTGATGGTATTGGACAAGCCGCCTTTTATGCCGGTGCATGAGTCTAAACGGCACCAGGAGGATACTCTGGCAAACCTGTTTGCAGGAATCTGTGCTCAGCGTAGACAGTCTTTGAGTTTTCGCCCGATAAACCGCCTGGATCGGGATACTTCGGGCCTTGTAGTGGCGGCCAAAAATTCTCATTATGCATCCATCCTCTGGAAAAGTGTGAAAAAGGAATACCTTGCCGTTGTCTGCGGGGTACCGCCGCAAAATTATTACCGGATTGAAGCGCCAATTGCACGCAAAGAGGACAGTCTGATTGAACGCTATGTCTCAGATAAAGGGCAATCCGCACTGACCCATTGCCTTGTGATTTCCAGGGGAAAGGGGTATTCTCTGTGCCGCGTGAGGATTGAAACCGGGCGCACTCATCAAATCCGTGTTCATATGGCCTATCTTGGGTATCCGCTGGCAGGAGATACCCTGTATGGGGAGGATCAGAGATGGATCAACCGCCATGCACTACACTGTTATGTTGCCCAGTTCCCTGATCTTTCCAGAAAACATAACCGAGAGGTGTTTTCTCCGTTGCCACAGGATTTCCTCACCCTAATGGAATGCGCGGGATTGACGTTGCAGCAGCCAATGCCGGACTTTCCGGTTCAAACTCTATAAAATTGAAGTAGAAGGGAAACTGTCGTTTTGCCTGTAGAAACAGAAAAGAGAATGTGGTATGCAAGAAACTTTCCTTTTTGAAACGACGTAGAATCCCAATTTTGGTTTTTGTTTGGGGTTTGATGGTCAGATAAAGGACGTTTTGTAACCCCTGCTGTAATATCCGTATGAGTTAGCACTGTAGGTTTTTATCCCTACAGTGTCTTTTTTATGAGGACAATCGGATATTCCGTGAAAACGATGTCAAGCGTTGTCGAATTGACATAATTTTTTCTTTTCACCAAATAGGAAATGAGATGAAAAATGGCCTGTACTATGAGTTCTCCACGATTTCCACATAGTTTTCCACTGCATTTTCTCCTGAGTTTCCACTGATATTATGGAAACAACATGTCCATTAAATTGGATTGTTTTCTGATTTATAAAATACAGAATCCGTTTTGTATATCATCAGTTCCAGGTGTCAAAATAAAGGTAATTTACTGTGTCCGTCTTTATTATGCAAGAGAGGGAGAAAAGAAAAAATGGGTACACAACTGGGAAGAAGGTGCTTTGATTGCTTCGGGGAGTCAATAAACGTATTGTAGAGATTACAGATACCCAGAGCGAATTTTTTGAACGGATTTATTTTGTAGTTAAAGAGGGAACTTCTACAAAGGATTACAAAAAAATCCAACGAGAGGCGCTCAAATACGCACAACAACATACGGAGAGAATCCCTTCCCTAAAAACAGAAGAGGAAGTTGTCTCAACAGTCACTGTGAAGGTGGATAATCGAGTAAAACGGGTTGTCTTGAAAACTCTACAATATTTATCTGTGGCATGCGCCGGGGGAGCAGTTTTGTGGATGATCCAGCTGTTCTTACTTTAGTTTGCCTTAGCACTGAGAATTTTGCGCTTTTTCTTGACGTAATTCGACACAAACAGGAAAAAGTATGCTATAATGTCACTGAATTTATTTTTTTCCAAGAAGAAAAGCTATTTTTCAATATCCGGAGGAATTTCAGTGCCGAAAAGAGAAACATCAGCGCGGCAAAATCAGCCGCGGGAAGATATTATTGCAGGAAGGAATGCCGTGCTGGAAGCACTTAAAGCGGCAACCCAATTGGAAGCAGTTTATATTGCAAAAGGGGACAGACAGGGAAGCATTGTTCGGATTACTTCCCTGTGTGCACAGCAGAAAATAACACTCAAGGAAGTGAGCCCGGCCAAACTGGACGGGATGTGCCCCGGTGTTGCACACCAGGGGGTTGCGGCGGTTTTATCTGCTGCATCCTATTCGACTGTGGAAGATTTATTCGCGATTGCGGATGAACGGGGAGAACCCCCGTTTTTTATTATTGCAGATGAGATTGAAGATCCGCATAACCTGGGGGCAATCATCCGTACGGCGGAAGCCTGTGGAGCACATGGCATCATTATTCCAAAACGCCGTAGCGCAGGGCTGACTTCGACTGTTTACAAGACTTCGGCCGGAGCCCTGAACCATGTAGCAGTCGCCAAGGTAGCAAATCTTGTCTCTACGATAAAAGAATTAAAAGAACGCGGCGTTTGGATTTTTGCCGCAGATATGGATGGGGAAACCTGGTGCAGGAACGATTATTCTGGGGCGGTGGCGCTTGTCGTTGGTTCAGAAGGGCGCGGAGTTGGCCGGCTGGTAAGGGAAAACTGTGATTTTCTTGTCTCCCTGCCCATGTGTGGAAAGGTAAATTCCCTAAATGCCTCTGTTGCGGGTTCGATTTTGATGTATGAAGTGCTCCGCCAACGGCAGGGCATTGCCGCATTTTCTAAAAAGAAGTAGGGCGCAGGCAGCGCCGCCAAATCATTCACGATGAGGAGGATGCCCGATGAGTAAAAACTATTCCGTGGACGATATCCTCGCGGAAGTCAAACATAAAAAGGAGCAGGATGGCCCTGCAGCAACAACCATCAGCCATGCAGACGAGCTGGTTGAGGAAATTCTATTGGAGCGGGAATCCGGACACAAACAAACTCAAAAGACTGCACAGGAAACCAAGATGTTTCCGGCCGCAGCTCAGACACAGACGGTCGTTTCTTCTATAAAAAGAGAGCAGCCAAAGCAAACTTTACCTCAAAAGGACGCCGGCTTGTCAAAAGTTGTTCCTGAAGAGGAACTGGGAGTATCTCTCAATCAAGAAAGGGAACAAGATGTTTCCAGTACAAAAAAGCCTGTCTATGAGAGTACCCGGTCCCGGAATGCGGCGGGGTATTTCACCCGTTCTTTCCGTAGGATTGACAGCCCTGATAAACGACAGGATTCTAATATCCACCCAAGTGCTCAGGACCAACCGGGAAAGATATCGCGGGAGGCAATGCAGGCAAAACTCCAAGCAAAAATTGGCCTGACATTTACTCAGCAGCTCCCTGATGTGCCAATAGGAACCAAATATGGGGTTGTCGGTGGGGAGAAAAAACTGGCTGAGGTACAAAAACAGAGTACGCAGGCACAAAAAACATACCGGCAAAGTGTGACAGAAGCCTTTGAACGGGCAGCTGCGGGAAATCCTGTATTCCGGGATACGGCCCCGGTTCTCTTTGATACAAAATCCTCCCTGAAAATCAATCTGCCTGAGAAGAAAGAACAGCCGGAAAACAACAGAAAAAAAGAGGAACCGTCCGTTGCTCAACCACAACAGGCGGCAGAGATTCCAGAGGATACGAGTTCAAAAGAATCTGAACAACAACCATTTGAAGTTAGTGAAGAAGTCCTCTCCATGCAGGAAGAATTGAGTAAAAAACGGGAAGAAAAGGTGAAAAAATTCCATCTGTTCGACACGGAAGAACCGGATGAGGAAGAGGAAGAAGAGCCGTCGGTTCCCGAGCAGGAGAGTATTGATGATTTTGAGAGCTACGAGGATGCAGAGTCGGTTCAGAATGATTTGAATTATACCCGTTTTAAGGTGGTAGTCCGCCTGGGCGTTGTGGCAGTGCTGACGGTGCTTTCCCTCTACATAGGGTTGAGTTCACGGTTTTCCCTGCCATTGCCGGAAGCAATCTCCGCTTTCGGAGATCCGTTTTTATTTTTGATGATTAATTTTGGACTTCTTGTGGCCGGTGCGCTGGTGTGTATCGGGGTGATTGGAAGAGGGCTTCTTTCCCTTTTCACCTTTTCCCCGGATTCGGATTCCTTTTGCGCCGCCGCTGTCGTGGGGGCGGCAGTGCAGGGAGCGATTTTTCTTGCCAAACCGGAACTTGTCTCACAGGCGGACGGCCTGCAGGTGCTTGCTCCTGTTGCGCTTCTGATTTTGCTCTGTAATTGCGCAGGGAAGCTGTGTATGGTGGATCGAATTCGCCGAAATTTCCGCTTGGTTTCCAGTCAGTATGATAAATACGGTGTTTTTGCGGTCAAAGATGAGGATTTTGTGTTTGACATGACAAAAATTCCACGCACAGAGGATACGGTTGTAGTAGGGCATGCGAAAGCAGGCTTTTTAAAGGGCTTTTTGGAAAACTCTTATGCCCCGGATAATGCAGACAATATCAGCCGGTATTTAGCTCCCATCTGCTTTGGAGGGGGCCTAGTTATTGGCATTGCCTGCTTTTTGCTGACAAATAACCTTTACAATGCAGTAACGGTTTTTGCAGCCACAGAATGTATGTGTGTTCCCGCAGCGGCAGTTTTGGGGATGAATCTCCCTTTGCTGCGGGCAGGAAAGTCCCTTTCCAAAACGGGGGCTATGATCACGGGAGCTTCAGCGGTCTCTGAATTTGGGGATGCGCTTGGTATTATGGTGGATGTCAGTGAGATTATTCGTCCAAGCGATGTGGAAGTAAACGGGATTAAAATGATGAACACACCGCGTATGGATGAGGCAATCCTCAATGCAGCCAGTCTTGTTTGTCGAGTGGATAGCCCATTGTCCGGCCTGTTTTTGCAGATTTTGCAAAACCGCCGCGATTTGCTCAAAGATGTTGATTCCGTCATCTATGAGGACGAGATGGGCCTTTCCGGCTGGGTGGATGGAAAACGCGTCTTGGTGGGAAACCGTCAACTGATGCTCAACCATTCCATTAGTATCCCCAAAGTACAGTATGAACAGCGCACGGAAAAAGGAACCCAATATGTCGTCTATGTGGCGGTGGATGGAGAACTCAGCGCCATGTTCCTGGTACTTTATCGGGTGTCAGAAAGTGTGCGCAGGGCCATGCAGAATATAGAAGCAGCGGGGTTTAAAGTCTATATCAAAACAACGGACTCCAATTTGGACGAGACGAAAATTGCCCAGATGTGTGGCGTTGATGTCGGAATGCTCAGTATGGTTCCGCAATACCTGTATGCAGAGTATGATCAGAAATGTGCTCCACGCAGCAATATGAAAGCCTCTGTTGCCTATACGGGAGGAATCGAAGCATATTTTAAGGTACTGGTAAGTTGTATCCGGTTAAAAAGCAGTTTATCGTTGACATCGGCGTTTTATCTCTGCTCCGCTGCGATTGGGCTGGCATTGATCATTCTCTTTACATTACTCGGCTCCACCTCGGTTATCAAACTGTTGTCTGTTTTGGTTTATCAGGTGTTCTGGATTGCGGCGACTGTAATCATTACAAATATAAAAAAGTGTTGATTTTCCACATATTTATCAATTTTACACAAAGCCTTTGGCTGGAATTTTACCACGCCAAAGGCCTTTTTTTGTTGATTCCCAGCTTTAGTGGTTGATTTATATGTGAACTTAGGATATAATCATTAACAGAAGTGAAGGCTACATTAGATAATTTATACAATGATTGCCTAAGCCAACTTTGAAAATTCAATCAGCTATGGGCTGAAAGGGGAGATTACGATGAAACAGTACACTTCGGAACACATCAAAAACGTCGCGCTTGCAGGGCATGGCAATGCAGGAAAGACCTCTTTGGCAGAGGCGCTGTTGTTTTTAAGCGGCGCGACAGACAGGCTTGGAAAAACTTCGGAGGGAAACACAGTCTGCGATTTTGACGCGGAGGAAATTCGGAGAGTCTCCTCTGTTTCCACTGCAGTGGCCCCTTTGGAATACAAAAATACAAAAATCAACTTGATTGACACTCCGGGGCTATTTGATTTTGAAGGAGGGTTCCGGGAAGGAACCCGCCCGGCAGAAAGTGTTCTGATCTGCGTATCCGGAAAATCCGGTGTATCGGTTGGAACGGAAAAAGCCTATGAACAGGCAACGAAAAATGCAAAAGCCCATATGTTCTATGTCTCCAAACTGGATCGGGAAAGCGCGGACTTTTATAAAGTATTGGAAGAATTGAAATCCACTTTTGGACCGACTGTCTGCCCGCTGGTTGTTCCTTATGTTGAGGAACGCAAGGTGGTCTGTTATATCAATCTGATTGATATGAAGGCGTATGAATATGACGAGCAGGGCAAGGCGACGGAAGTCGCCATGCCGGACACCGGGCATCGTCTGGATGGACTGATTGCAGCTATTAGTGAAGCGGTTGCAGAATCGGATGAACAACTGTTTGAAAAATACTTCTCAGGGGAGCAGTTTACCAGAGAAGAAATGATTCAAGGAATCCGTGTGGGCGTCAAAAATGGCAATATCACCCCGGTTATCTGTGGATCTGCTCTGACTTTGGCAGCTGTGGATCTGCTTCTTGACCTGATGGATGAACTGCTTCCCAATGCTTCGGAGGCAAGTGCGGAATTCGCTTCCGATGAGTCAGGGGAAACTATTGCAGTAGAATGCAATGCAGAGCAACCATTTGCTTCCTATGTTTTCAAGACGGTTGCCGACCCGTTTGTCGGAAAAATTTCCTATGTAAAAGTGGTCACAGGGACCTTGAAGTCGGATACCCCATTGTTTAACATGCGGACAGGACAGCCGGAGCGCATGGGCAAGCTGGTATTCCTGCACGGGAAAAAGCAGGAGGATACACCAAGCGTATGCGCAGGCGATATTTGTGCGATCACAAAACTTGCATCCACCTTGACGGGGGATACGCTTTGTGATCCAAAAAGAAAGCTTACTTTCGAGGAAATTGGGTTCCCAAAACCCTGTTATTCCATGGCAATCCGCCCGAAGGCAAAAGGTGATGAGGCAAAAATTGCCCAGGGCCTTGCAAAACTGATTGAAGAAGATCCAACACTTTCGTTTGAAATCAACAATGAGACCCATCAGCAGATTTTGTCCGGATTGGGCGAGCAGCATCTGGAAGTTGCAATGAGTAAGCTGCGCGACAAATTCGGTGTGGACATGGATTTGGAGCCACCGAAAGTGGCATATCGTGAAACCATCCGGAAAAAAGTCAAGGTACAGGGAAAACATAAAAAACAGACTGGCGGCCATGGACAGTTTGGCGACGTCTGGATTGAATTTGAACCCTGTGACAGCGAAGAACTAGTCTTTGCAGAGAATGTCTTTGGCGGTGCGGTTCCCCGTAACTTCTTCCCGGCTGTGGAAAAAGGATTGCGGGATTCTGCCCAGAGAGGAGTCCTGGCTGGATATCCGGTGGTGGGACTGAAAGCAACTCTGGTGGATGGATCCTATCATCCGGTCGATTCCTCTGAAATGGCGTTTAAGACAGCTGCTTCTTTGGCCTATAAGGCGGGGTTGGCAGAGGCGTCCCCAGTTCTTTTGGAACCGATTGGGGAGCTCCATGCAGTAATTCCAGACGCCAATACCGGAGATTTGATGGGAGAGGTTACAAAGCGCCGGGGACGTGTCCTTGGTATGAACCCTGTTTCTGATGGAGTACAGGAAATCATTGCAGAAGTTCCTATGGCCCAGATGCACGACTTTACGACCTACCTGCGTTCCACTACTCAGGGACGCGGCAGCTTTGAGTTGAACTTTGTCCGTTATGAGCAGGTTCCATCGAATTTAGAGGCTTCCATTATTGAGGCGGCCAAAGAGCACACAGAAGAGTAAAATTTGACAGAAAACCGGCAGGCCCACAACGGTAATCCCGTTGTGGGCCTGCTTTTATATGGCAGGGGTCTATTTCTTTATTTTTTCGAATAAATACACAATAGGGTGTTTCCCTGAAAAGCTCCCGGTAAAATCAAACAGGCTGTCATAATGCCTGTTGGGGCTGAATATAGTAAAACAGAAAATAAAAAGGGGAGGAAATCCTTATGGAGCTAAGAGTCACACAGGAAACTGCTTCAATAAACGAAATGGTATACGATGGGGCGGCAGAGCAGTCCATAGAATGCGATTTTGTACTGCCTGATTACCTGCCGGATATTGTCAGAATCCTGAAATGCAGCATTACACCCCGGGTGATATCCAAAACGTTAAGCGGTACAAGTCTGTCCATCGAAGGCACCGCGGTAGCGGAAGTCCTGTATGTCGCGCCTGAGGAGGAACCGAGATGCGCCGTCTACCGGTGTCCGTTTTCCAAAGTGGTAGAGCTTGGCCGTGTTATGCCGGATGCAGATGTGATTGTCTGCCCATCCGTCAGCTATGTCAATTGCAGAGCAGTCAGCCAGCGCAGACTGGATATCCGAGGAGCAGTTGTCCTGAAAATCCAGGCAATCAACCGGCTTTCCTGCGAACTGACCGGCGATGCACAGGGAGCGGGTATCCAGCTGAAAAAACGGGTGTTTCCGATCAGCCGACTGTGTTCGTGTGTCCAGAGGGATTTAAGTATCCATGAAGATATCGAACTTCCGGAGGGGAATCCCCCTGTGTTTAGTATTTTAAAAGTGTCCACACGCGCGCAGGTCAGCGACTGCAAACTGATTGCAGGAAAAATTATTTTAAAAGGAGAATTGCATCTTCATATCCTTTACTTATGTGATAAAGAGAGTAAAGCCCTGTGCACAGTGGATCAGATGCTCCCCTTTAGCCAAATTTTGGATGTGGATGGCGTTGACGAGGAGTGTACCTGTGATATTTCCCTTACAGTTGCTTCCTGTGAACTGATTCCGCAGCAGGAATTTGAGGAAAATACGACTTTGACGTTAGACTGTGAAATTTCTGTCCTTGCCAAAGTTCGTAGGGAGGAAGAGATTCTTTCAGTCTGTGATGTGTTCTCCACATTGTATGAATCCAGTTGTGAACAAAAGCAGATTGATTTTGAACACGTGGTCACTCGCGAAGAAGAGACTTTTACCCATAAAAGCGAGTTAAATCTGCCCCAGGCAATGGAATCCCTGTGCGACAGTTTTTGTGAGATGAAAATCCTCTCCACTCAGATTGCCCAGGGAAAAGCAACCTGTCGGATACAGATGGATATCACCATGCTCGCCTATGATGCGGAACACAATTTGCTCTGCGTCACGGCCAAGGATGAATTTGACTATGAGAGGACCCTGTCCAATACCCCAATGACTTTGGAATATTCCCCGCATTTGCAGCTTATCTCCTCGCAAGCCACTCTGGAAGGGGAAAGCGCAACCGTTACCGTTGAATGTTGTTTAAGCGGAGAGGCAGTGACAAAGGTACGCGAATCCGTTGTTACAACGATTTCAGTAGATGAGGAAAAACCAAAGGAGCGGGACAAGGATATCGCCCTGACTATCTATTATGCGGATGAGGGAGAACAGGTCTGGGAGATTGCCAAACGGTATAATACTTCCGTCGAGCAGGTAATGAGTGAAAATGACCTTGCCGGGGATGTAGTGGAAAAACGGGGAATGCTCCTGATCCCAATTGTAACTGAATAGAGGTATCCCAATGAAAAAACTGAATTTGAGGTAAGGGGGCAAAAACGGAATATGGAAAACAGGAATATCTATCAGGATATCGCCGAACGAACTGGCGGCGATGTCTATATCGGTGTGGTAGGCCCCGTGAGAACGGGGAAATCCACCTTTATTAAAAAGTTCATGGAGACATTGGTTCTTCCCAATATCCCGAGTGATTTTAAACGGGAGAGGGCCGTGGATGAGATGCCGCAGTCCGCAGCGGGGAAAACCATAATGACTACGGAACCTAAATTTATTCCGGAAGAGGCAGTGGAGGTCTCTCTGGATGGCACAGCAAGCGTCAATGTACGTATGATTGACTGTGTCGGCTATATTGTCCCCAGTTCCCTGGGTTATGTGGAAAACGATACGCCGCGCATGGTGATGACCCCGTGGTTTGACAAGGAAATACCATTTAATATGGCGGCGGAAATCGGAACCCAGAAAGTCATTACGGAACATTCGACCATTGGTTTAGTGGTGACAACGGACGGAAGCATCAGCGATATTCCCAGAGAGGAGTATGAGGAGGCGGAAGAACGGGTTATCACAGAACTAAAAGATATCAATAAACCGTTTGTTGTCCTTCTCAACTGCATGTATCCACAGTCGGCGCCTGCCCAGGAGTTGGCAGGAGCGCTTCAGGAGCGTTATGGAGTCCCAGTCTTGGCGGTCAGCTGCCTGGATTTGACTAAGGCAGATATTAAACAGATATTAACAAATGTGCTCTATGAGTTCCCGGTCAAGGAAATCAGTGTGGAGATGCCGCGCTGGGTGGTTTCTCTGAAAAAAGATCATTGGCTCAAACAGGCAATTTACCGTTCGATTGTAGAACCGGCAGCAAATATCCGTCATATCAGCGAGGTTGCCGGAATGCTTGAACAGGTGGAAACCTGTGAGTATGTCAAGCATTCCACGGTCACTTCCATTGACCTTGGAAAAGGCAGCGCAAAGGTGAACCTGACACTTCCCCAGGAACTGTTCTATCAGATTTTAGGGGAAGCAACCGGGCTTACCATTGACTCCGAAGAAGGGCTTATGCCATTAATGGTGGAATTGGCACAGGTGAAACGGGAATATGAGCGAGTGCGTGACGCCCTTGACGAAGTGGCGGCTACCGGATACGGTATCGTCATGCCAACGATTGATGAATTGACCCTGGAAGAACCGGAAATTGTCAAACAGGGCGGGCGCTATGGAGTGCGCCTAAAGGCCAGCGCACCGTCGATTCATATGATGAAAGCCGATATCACTACGGAGGTCTCACCCATTGTGGGAAGTGAAAAACAATCCGAAGAATTGGTACATTACCTTCTCCAGGAGTTTGAAGAAAACCCAAAGAAAATCTGGAGTTCCAATATTTTTGGAAAATCCCTGCATGAATTGGTCAATGAGGGACTGCACAATAAATTATACCGTATGCCGACCGATGCCAGACTCAAACTTCAGGAGACAATTGAACGCATTATCAATGAAGGATGCAGCGGGCTTATCTGTATTATCATCTAAATGCAAAAGGAGAGCCTCCCGTTCGGCTCTCCTTTTTTATGGATAGCTGATCCAGTGGAGTTCTAAATACTTAAAAAGTGAGTGCAGGAAATCTTCCTGCACTCACTTTTTAAATATTTTTGAAAATGGTTTGGATGAAACTGAAAATTATTTTTTCCAGTCCTCTCTTGTAGAACGAATCCAGTCGGCGACCGCATCAAACCCTTCACCTGTTTTGGCGCTGACCTCCAACACGGTGACATTGGGGTTGAGTTTTTTAATTCTCTCGCGGACAGCATCCACGTCAAAATCAAAATAGCCAAGACAGTCGATTTTGTTGATGAGAATCAAATCCACAATGGAGAACATCAGCGGGTATTTCAGTGGTTTGTCGTCTCCTTCTGGAACGCTGAGGATCATCGCGCATTTGGAAGCACCGGTGTCAAATTCTGCAGGGCAGACGAGATTTCCCACATTTTCCAAAATGACAAAATCCAAATCCTTGGTTTGAAGATTTTCAATGCCCTGACGGGTCATTTCTGCGTCCAGATGGCACATACCTCCCGTATGCAGCTGAATAGCGGTTACCCCGCTTTTTGCAACCTTTTCTGCATCGACGGAAGAATCAATATCTGCCTCCATCACGCCGATTTTCATTTCGTCCTTGAGTTTTTCAATGATGCGCAGCACACAGCTGGTTTTTCCAGAACCGGGAGCAGACATCAGGTTTAGCAGAAAGGTATCCTCCTGTTTTAATTCCTCTCTGAGCTTGTCTGCCTGGACATCGTTGTTTTCCATGACACTTTTTTTGATTTCAATTACTTTTACTGAATCCATTTCTGAAAACTCCTTTGTAAGCGCTCAAGCGCGGATTTTCCTTTGTTTGGGCTATTGAACGGAAATTTCCTTAATGACAAAATCCCGTCCGGAAATGATTTTACATTCTTCGCTTCCGCAATCGGGGCAGCGGTAATTGGATTTTTTCCAAGGATATTCTGCGCCGCAATTGCGGCAGCGGGCCATTCCAGTTACGGTTTCTATTTCAAGTTGTGCCCCTTCCAGCATTGTCCCCTCTACAACGTCCGGGAAAAAATAACGGATATATTCCGGAACAACAGAATGAAACTCCCCAATTTCCAAAACAATTTTTGTAATCTTGGATGCACCGTTTTTCCTTGCATACTCCTCTGCCATATTGACCGTGTTGATAACGACTGACATTTCATGCATGTGCGAATACACTTCCACTTTTCTATTTCATTCAGGGATTGCTTTTGAATAATCCCACCACTTTACCGTGCTTATTATAGCATACTGTTTTCAGAATGAAAACGGTAGCTGACATTGTATTTTGTGCAAATAAACATCAGAAATTCTATTTGGTCCCATATGGAAAATTAAAAATGCGATTTTTGTGGATTTGTGACGAATTATGGAGAGCTTTCGGAAAAATATGGTTTTGCTGTAATCTGAACGGTTTATAAAAATATTATTTGTAAAAAATTACCGAAGAATTCGGTGATTTTAAGGTTGAAAACTTTTTCGAAACAGTTGCAATTTACATAATCACACGATATAATAAAACAGTAATGGTGAAAAAGGGTGTAAAGTGGTATAAAACACCCATCAAAAGCCAGCATTTAGGATTTGGGATTGGACAAGGTGGTGAAGGCGGTGCTGATCGGCGAATATCTGCATACGATTGACGAGAAAGGCAGGGTGAGTTTTCCCTCCCGCCTTCGGGAAGACCTTGGGGTAAGCTTTATTGTGACAAAGGGACTGGATGGATGCTTGTTTGTCTATCCAATGGAGGAATGGGAAAAGCTCGAAAATAAAATTCGGGAGCTGCCGTTATCCAAAGCCCGTTCCATCCAGCGTTTTTTATTTGCTTCTGCTGCAAAAGTGGAATGCGACAAACAGGGGCGCATCATTCTTCCACAGAGCCTGCGGGAATTTGCGCATCTGAGCAAAAATGTCATGATTATTGGCGCTTCGGTGCGTGCGGAAATTTGGGACAAGGATACTTGGGACGCCATGTGCGCAGATTTGACCGGAGAAACCATAGAGCAGGCGATGGAGGAACTCGGATTCTGATAGGAAGGGGAACGGGCAATGGAATTCCATCATATTTCGGTATTGCTTCATGAGTGTATCGAAGGGCTTGCCATTAAACCGGATGGGATCTATGTCGATGGGACAGCCGGAGGGGCAGGACATTCCAGAGAAATTGCAAAACGTCTGACAACCGGACGGCTTTTCGCTTTAGATCGCGATCCGGACGCTGTGGAAATCGCTTCTGATCGTCTCTCTGCCTATCCTTGTGCACAGGTTATTCATGCGAATTTTGCAGACTTAAAACAGGTTTTGGAAAACCTGCATCTCCAGCAGGTTGATGGAGTGCTTCTGGATTTGGGAGTATCTTCCCATCAGCTGGACGTGGCGGAACGTGGTTTTTCCTACCATGCAGATGCACCGCTTGATATGCGGATGAGTCAGGAAGGATACTCTGCCCGGGATTTGGTCAATACCTGTGAGGAGACGGAACTCGCGCGTATTCTTTTTGAATATGGGGAGGAAAAATTTTCCCGCCGGATTGCAGCAGCAATTGTAAAAGAGCGGCAGCAGCATCCGATTGAGACAACAGGCCAGCTTTCAGAAATTATCCGCAATGCGGTTCCGGCCAAGTCACGACGGGAGAAAAACCCTTCTCGGCGCAGCTTTCAGGCAATCCGGATTGCTGTCAACTCGGAATTGGACAACCTTTCCAAAGCCTTGGACGACGTGTTTGACTGTCTGAAGCCAGGAGGACGTTTCGCTGTGATAACATTCCATTCACTGGAAGACCGGATGGTAAAGCAAAAGTTTAAATCCATGGCACAGGGCTGTACCTGTCCACCGGAATTTCCGGTTTGTGTGTGTGGAAACAAACCCAAAATAAAACTTATTACTCGAAAACCAATTGAAGCAGGGGAAGAAGAACTTGCAGCCAATCCTCGCAGCCGCAGTGCCAAGCTTAGGGTTGCGGAAAAACTGTAAATGCCCCGATAATTTAAAAAAATACCGCTTGCCGCGGCATGAAATGGAGGAAACACCCATGAACGGCAATGCAGCCTATGATCTTTCCAGATTTGAAGAAAAACAGAAACGCCCTGCGGTGGAAGTAATCCCGCCTAAAAAATCCCCGCGTAAACGTACTGTGCTGGGGATGAGTCCGGCAAAGGCAATTATGATGCTGGTCGTTGTGGGAGTTCTTGCCTCCGTGTTAATTTATAACCGTGTGCTGATTATTGAGGCCAACGAAGAAATCCGTCAGGCAAATAGCCAGATGACGATCCTGGAAAGTGAAGGAGTTCGTCTGGACATGGAATTGGAGGGAAAGACTTCCTTGAAAAATATCGAGGATTATGCGACAAAAAACCTCGGAATGCAGAAAATGGAAAAACAGCAGGTGCAGTACGTCTCCTTGTCTGAAGAGGAAAAAGTTGTCCTTTCCAAAGATATGGTCAAGCCAAATATTTTCCAGAGGATCAGTGGTTGGTTTCAAAATCTGATGGAATATATCAGATAAATTATCAATAGGTATGTGATGTACCAGAAAAGGGTTAAGAAGTCTGATTCTTGACTCTTTTTATTTAAAACGGAATTTTTCAAAGTGGTATACTGTTATCATGTTCTCGGCAACATATTTATAACAAAATGGAGGTGTCTGACATGGCCAAAAGCCCTAGTGGAGCCATGCGGAAAAGAATGTTAATTGTGGCGGCCCTGATTATTTTAGTCGGGTTTGTCACCTTGATTTTGCGATTGTTCCAACTTCAGGTTTTGGACGGCGAATTTTATAAAAGCAAGGCGCAAAACCAGCAGATGAGCCAGACCACAATTGCTGCTTCGCGCGGGACAATCTATGACCGTAATATGACTGTGCTCGCACAAAGCGCAACGGCATGGACAATCGTCCTTGCACCGGCCCAAATTGATGAAGAGGACTGGACGTTAATTGCCTCCGGCCTTGCCCCGATTTTGGGTGTGGAAGAATCTACTATTATGGAGGCGTGTAAAAAGACATCTTCTTATTATGAAGTAATCAAACGCAAGGTGGATAGGACGGTTGCGGAGCAGGTCATTGCGTTTGCTTCGGACAACGACATCGATGGGATCAATCTGATTGAGGATTCCAAACGTTACTATCCTTTTAACGACTTTGCTTCTACAGTTCTTGGTTTTACCGGGACAGATAATACTGGGTTAACCGGTTTGGAAGCTTACTATGACAGTTATTTACAGGGGACCCCGGGAACAGTACTCTCTGCAAGGAACGCATGGGGAATTGATATGCCTGGGGAATATGAGACTATGATCAGCGCGGAAGATGGAAACAGCCTGGTGCTCACGATTGACCAGGCGATCCAGAATTACTTGGAAAAACAGCTGGAAATTGCAGTGGAAGAGCATAATGTCCAGGACAGGGCTGCCGGGATTGTTATGAATGTCAATACCGGAGAAATCCTTGCCATGGCGACAGAACCGGATTTTGATTTAAACCAGCCGTTTGTCATTGCAGACGAGAAAACCCGTGCCGAAATCGAAGCACTCACAGGAGACGAACGTTCGGCAAAACTCAGCGAAGCGCAAAATTATCAGTGGAGAAATAAAATTGTCTCCGATATTTATGAACCGGGTTCTGTTTTTAAAATTGTAACCTTTTCCAGCGCGTTGGAAGAGGGGGTCGCCTCTTTTGAAGATACCTTTTATTGCAGGGGTTATGAGGAAGTATCCGGAGTGACCATGCACTGTTGGAAAACAGGCGGACATGGGTCGGAAACTTTTGTCCAGGCGGTTGGAAATTCCTGTAACCCGGTATTCATTGAACTGGGACGCAGATTAGGCGTTGATAAGTTTACAAAATTTCTGACCGCTTATGGGTTTACCTCCAAAACTGGTATCGATTTGCCTGGTGAGGAACAGGG
Organism: Candidatus Pseudoruminococcus merdavium; assembly: GCA_904419745.1. Taxonomy (GTDB): domain Bacteria; phylum Bacillota; class Clostridia; order Oscillospirales; family Ruminococcaceae; genus Pseudoruminococcus_B; species Pseudoruminococcus_B merdavium. Next base: position 113,954 of record CAJFSS010000005.1, read on the forward strand.
AATCGTCATGAATGCAAGTCAGATGGGGCCCGTGGAACTTGCAAGCTGTTCGTTCGGGCAGTCCAACAAAATTACCCCAATACAGATGATGACAGCAGCTTGTGCTGCGGTGAATGGAGGATATCTGGTACAGCCGCATTTGGTAAAACAGATTATTGATTCGGATGGAAATGTCGTGAAGTCCTTTGGGACGGAAGTGAAACGCCAGGTTATTTCCAACGAAACCTCCCAGAAAGTATGCCAGGTATTAGAGAGCGTGGTCACAGACGGCGGTGGAGACAATGCCTATATTCCGGGATATCGTGTTGGCGGAAAAAGTGGTACAGCGGAAAAACTCGACAGTACAGATTCAAAATCCTCCTATATTGCGTCTTTCTTTGCTATGGCTCCCGCAGATGATCCGGAAATAGCGGTTCTAATTTTGATTGATAACGCACAGAGCTATAGCATCTATGGAAGTGTCCTCGCTGCTCCGGTGGCGTCAGCAGTCCTTGCCGATGCACTTCCTTATCTCGGAATTGAACCGGAATACACCAGTGAAGAACTTGCTCAGTTGGATGTTACTGTTCCAAACGTGACAAATTCTCAGCTTTTGGAGGCTCAAAGCACTCTACGTGAAAGTGGGCTGAATGCTGAAATTGTTGGAGAAGGGACAACAGTATTAAGGCAAGTCCCTGAATATGGCGAATCGGTACCCAATGGGGGCACGGTCATTCTCTATACAGAAGAAGGGGAAAATGAAATGGTGACTGTGCCGAATGTCCTGGATTTATCAGGGGATCAGGTCAATGCCCGATTGACTAACGCAGGCTTGCAGCTCAGAGTGACCGGGGCAGGAGTTGAGGGAACGACAACTTCCATTTCCCAATCGGTTGCCGAAGGGGAACAAGTGCCGCGCGGAACCGTTATTACAGTTGAATTCCGAAATAAAGAGGGGAACGCGGATTAACCCTCAGTTCCCATATCCACAGCAGGAGGGAGGAATTCCTTTTTATGAAACTCAGTGAAATTATGCAGCGGGTATGTGATGTTGGGGACTTGGACTTTGAAGTCTCCTGTGTCACTGCCGATTCCAGGCAGGTAGTGAAAGACAGTGTCTTTATCTGCATCAAAGGATTAAAATTCGACGGCCATGATCATGCAAAAGAAGCAGTGGAGGCGGGCGCACGCGCAGTTGTCGTTGAACATGATGTCGGATTGGATTGCCAAATTCTTGTGAACAATACCAGAAACGCTTATGCCCTGATGAGTGCCGCGTTTTTTGGATATCCCGCCGAAAAACTGAAAATTATTGGTGTTACCGGGACAAATGGAAAAACAACCATTACCAATATCCTCAAGCATATGCTTGAGGATTTGGGCCATAAGGTTGGACTGATTGGAACCATCCAAAATGAAATTGGAAATATGGCCATTCCTGCAAAACATACGACTCCCGATCCCGGAGAGCTCCATGCACTATTTGCCCGGATGCTCAAAGCGGGCTGTGAGTATGTGGTAATGGAAGCGTCTTCCCATGCTCTTGACCAGCACCGGTTGGATGGTATTCAGTTCGCCTGTGCAATTTTTACCAATTTGACTCAGGATCATCTTGATTACCATGGAACTATGGAAAACTATTTCCAAGCCAAGGCAAAACTTTTTACTATGGCGGACAATGCTGTGGTAAACTATGATGATGAATATGGCAGACGGCTTGACGATATTATCTGCTGCCGGAAATTCACCTTTTCCACGCATGACAACAATGCGGATTTTACTGCACGTTCCATCACCTATCGGCCGGATGGAGTGGACTTTACAATTGTTGCAAACCTTACAATTGCCAGGGTTCACTTTTGCATGCCGGGAGAATTTTCTGTTGCCAATGCACTGGCGGCAGCAGCATGCCTTGTCTCTCTGGGATTCGATTTAAAAGCAGTGGCAAGGGTAATAGATACTTTTTCCGGGGTAAGAGGGCGCAGCGAGGTCATAGAAACCGGAGAGGATTATACAATCATGTGTGATTATGCCCATACACCGGACGGCTTAGAACAGATGCTGGAAGCAATGGAAAAAATCAAGACAGGCAGATTGATTGTCCTGTTCGGTTGTGCGGGAAACCGTGATAGAAGTAAGCGTCCCAAAATGGTGGAGAGTGTGGCCAAACATGCGGATTTTGTGGTTTTGACCAGCGATAATCCTCGGGATGAAAACCCAATGCAGATTATTGAAGACGCTCTGCCGGGCTTTGAACAATATAAAACCCCACACATTGTAATCCCCGATCGTTATGAAGCCATTTATTATACCTTGACACATGCGCAGAAAGATGATTTGATTATACTTGCGGGTAAAGGGCATGAGGATTATCAGGTCCTCCATGATGCGACTATTTTTTTTGACGAAAGAAAAATAGTCCAAGAAATGCTTGAGAGAATCCGCATGGAGCGGAAGCTGAAAAAATAACAGAGGAATTGTACTCGGAAAAAGGGGAAAGGGCCAGTGGAGACCATTTTACTCAGTGAAGTTCTGTCGTTTTGCGGGGGAGAACCCCGTAACCTGACCGGTGATGACCAGCCGGTATTTCATATCAGCACGGATTCCCGTGACATCAGACCCGGCAGTGTTTTTATAGCTATCAAAGGCGAAGTGTTTGATGGGCATCGCTTTGTGGTATCCGCCATTGCGCAGGGCGCTTTGTGTGCAGTGGTGAGCGAAGTGGCGGAAGAATATGCCCATCTCCCCCTAATTGTTGTTGGCAATACGATGCAAGCGCATATTGATATTGGAGCGGGCTATCGGAGCCGGTTTTCCCCAAAAATTGTCGGGGTGACGGGGAGCGTTGGCAAAACCACTACAAAGGATATGATTGCAGCGGTCCTTTCCCAGAAATATAATACTCTGAAAACACAGGGGAATTTTAACAATGAAATTGGACTCCCCAAGACCCTGTTTGCACTAACTCGGGAACAGGAAGCTGCGGTGATTGAGATGGGAATGAGCGCGAGAGGGGAAATTGAAGCGCTTTCCAAAGCGGTTCGCCCGGATATCGCGGTTATTACCAATATCGGCGTATCCCATCTTCAAAACCTGGGGAGCAGGGAGAATATTCTGGCTGCAAAGCTGGAAATTCTTTCTGGGCTGAAGAAGGGTGGTCCCCTGTTGTTGAATATGGATAACGATTTGCTGAAAACGGTGGGGAAAGATACCTATAAAAATATCTGTTTTTATGCCGCGGACAATCATAATGCGGAATATTATGCAAAAGATATCAGAGAGGAGCGGTTTGAAACCACCTTTACCATCTGTCATAAAAACGAAGAAATTTCTGCAAAGATCCCCTGTATAGGACGTCATAACGTCCAAAATGCGGTCTGTGCTTTTGCGGTGGGTAGCATGATGGGGCTGACCCGTGAAGAATGTTTAAAAGGCCTGCTCACCTATGTGCCGTCTGGAAACCGGCAAAGGATTTTTACATCCGGCGGGGTGACGGTAATGGCGGACTGTTATAATGCAAGCCCGGATTCTATGCAGGCGTCGCTTACCACCTTTTCCTCCCTTTCCTGTAAGGGAAGGCATATTGCTGTACTTGGCGATATGCTGGAACTTGGAGAAATGGAAGAACCAGGACATATCCGGGTCGGCGAGCTCTGCGCGCAACTTCAGCTCGATGAGTTGATTTGTTATGGCCCCCGCAGTGTGCTCTATGCAAAGGGGGCTGGGGACACGGTGAAATCTACCCATTTTGACAATCAGGATGCGGTTTGTAACTATTTGAAAGAAACCGTCCGGCAAGGGGACGCTGTCCTGTTTAAGGCGAGCCATTCGATGAAGCTCGAGGACATCATCAGTAAAACATATGGGGAGTGCGAAAACAGATGAGTAATCTGCCAGTTTTTCTTGCGGCAGCAGTCGCGGCGATCGTGACAGCCTTGACCGGCTTTAAATTGATTCCATTTTTAAGAAAAATCCACTTTGGACAGACGATTTTGGATATTGGGCCGCGTTGGCACAAATCCAAACAGGGCACGCCGATTATGGGCGGGTTTATGTTTATCATTGGAATTCTTGTTGCGGTCATCGTCGCCTATGTAGCGGCGGCGTTGGTTGTACCGGAAGTTGTCCAAAACAAAGCATATAACCTGAAGCTGTTTGCAGGTATTATCATGGCGCTTGGCTTTTCTTTTATCGGATTTCTTGATGACTATATCAAGGCGGTAAAGAAAAGAAACCTGGGCTTGAATGAAAAACAAAAGCTGATTTTACAGTTTATTGTCGCCGCTGTATACATGGTTTTGCTTTACTGTGCAGGGGACAGCAGTACGATTGTTGCTTTTCCGTTCCTGGGGCAGATTAACTTGAGCTTTTTCTACTATCCCTTGGCAATGGTGGGCATTGTGTTTCTGGTCAATGCCGTCAATCTGACGGATGGAATTGATGGGTTAAGTTCCTCTGTTACTTTTGTTGTGGCGTTGGGGTTCCTGGTAATTTCGGGAATGCTCAGTGTCGCGCCAATGAGTATCCTTTCTGCGGCACTTGCAGGAGGATGCCTGGGCTTTTTGTTCTGGAATATCCACCCGGCTAAGGTGTTTATGGGAGACACTGGTTCCATGTTTTTGGGGGGAATGGTGGTATCCTTGGGCTTTGGCGTGAATTTCCCGCTTGTTTTGGTTTTTGCTGGGATTTTGTATATCATTGAAGCGCTGTCCGTTGTGATTCAGGTGACAAGTTTTAAACTTACTGGAAAACGGGTGTTTAAGATGAGCCCGATTCATCATCACTTTGAGATGTCCGGATATGGCGAGAACAAAATTGTCATCTTGTTTTCCGCAGTAGCTCTGATTGGAGTGTTGCTCTCGATTGCTGCGGTGGTTATGCTGTAGTCCTCATGGATGTATACCAGCAGATGAAAGATAGAAAGGCAGGGTACCGGTTTTGGTAAAATTTCTGAAAAGGCCGCAGGCCAAAAAAGAAAAAAAGAAAAAAAGTGGAATTGACATTTCCTTTTTGGTCCTTGTCCTTTTGTTGCTAGTGGTAGGCTTGGTAACCATGTTTTCTGCAAGCTATGTCAATGCTTATTACGTGTATGGGGACAGTTTTGAATTTATTTCCAAACAGTTGATTTTTGCAGTGGCGGGCGTAGTGGCAATGCTTGTCATTGCACACATTGATTATCATATTCTCCATAAATTGATGATTCCTATCTTTGTGGTGACGCTGATCCTTTTGGCTGTGGTTTTATTCATGCCGGAGCTCAACGGAGCGCGCAGATGGATTGTAATTCCGGGTCTTGGTACATTTCAACCGTCTGAGCTTGCAAAATTTACCACTGTCCTGATGTTTGCACACTTTATTGCAATCTATTATAATAAAATGAAGACTTTCCGCTATGGGGTGCTGCCCTTCATGATAATCCTGGCGATTATTGCGGGAATGGTTATTTTGGAAAAACATCTTTCCGGTACGATTATCATTGTGGCGATCGCTTTTATTATGATGATCATTGGGGGGACAAAACTCCGTTATCTGTTCATTCCGGGAGGAATAGGCGCTGCTGGAATTACCTGCCTGTTTTTGTTCACAAAACTTCTTGACCATGCAAAGTTGAGATTGCAGTACTGGCTCGATCCATTTGCCGATATCCAGGGAAAAACCTTCCAAACCTATCAATCGCTTTTGGCAATTGGTTCCGGCGGCCTGATGGGGGCGGGGCTTGGCAACTCCAAGCAGAAATTTCTCTATATCCCGGAACCGCAGAATGACTTTGTATTTTCGATTGCCTGTGAGGAACTTGGATTTATTGGTGCAACTTTCATTATTATCCTGTTTGTTTTGCTGGTATGGAGAGGATTTGTCATTGCAATGCGTTCCCCGGATAAATTCGGGGCTATGCTTGCTGTTGGCATCACTGTCCAGGTGGGGGTGCAGGCCCTACTGAACATTGCTGTGGTCACCAACACCATTCCAAATACCGGGATTAGCCTCCCGTTTTTCAGCGCCGGTGGATCTTCCCTGATGATGCTACTGATGGAAATGGGCGTGGTACTCAGTGTGTCACGGTATTCCATGATGGAAAAGACGTGATGCAGGCTTTGAAAATGAGGAGGAAGCAATGATGAGGATTCTGTTTGTCGGAGGCGGTACGGGAGGTCATATTAACCCCGCATTGGCTGTAGCCGGGTATGTTCGCGCAAGGCATCCGGAGGCAAAAATTCTGTATGCCGGCACACCGTTTGGCATGGAGGCAGAACTTGTCCCAAAGGCGGGCTTTGAGATGGCAATGATTGCTGTGCGCGGCTTTGAACGGAAACTCAATTGGAAAAACTTTAAGCATAACCTCAAAGCGGTGGGCCATTTGACAACGGCCGGACACCGTGCAAAACAGATTATCCGGGAATTTCGTCCTGATCTTGTGGTTGGCACTGGCGGATATGTCAGCGGTCCAGTAGTTCGTGCCGCATGCCAGTTGGGAGTTCCCACGATGATTCATGAACAAAACGCTTTTCCAGGCGTTACCAATAAAATTCTTTCGAAACGGGTGGATAAAGTATTACTCGCTGTAGAAAAAGCAAAGGATTATCTGGATCCGGATATGGATTATGCGGTTGTTGGCAATCCTGTGCGGGAAGAAATTATCTTTTATGACCGGGATCGGGCACGCAGGGAACTCGGGATTACGGATGAGGAACCGATGATCCTTTCCTTTGGGGGAAGCCTTGGTGCAAAACGCATCAATGAAGCGATTGCAGATGTGATCGCCTGGCATTATCGTCAGGCAAAGCTGTGGCATTTTCATGCGACAGGCAGCTATGGGGTTGATTATCTCCCGGAACTGCTGGAAGAACGCCATGTAAATTTGAAAAATAACCATAAGATCCACATTACAGAATATATCCATGATATGCCCCGCGTCTTAGCTGCATGTGATTTGGTGATTGGACGCGCGGGAGCGATTACGCTCAGTGAAATTGAAGCGGCAGGCAAAGCCTCTATTCTGATTCCTTCGCCCAATGTCTCCGAAAACCATCAGTATCACAATGCAATGGTGTTGCAAAATGCCAATGCCGCAGTGGTGATTGAAGAAAAGGATCTAACCGGTGAGGTTTTAGTCCGTACAGTGAAAAAACTTGTAAATGATCCGGAAAAGCTCAAAACCCTTGGAAAAAATGCCCGTTCTATTGCTGTGATTGATTCCAATGAGCGTATTTACCGGGAAATGATGGAGCTGATAGAACGAAAAAAAGCACAGGAAAAAAAGCGAGCATAAACATAACTTTTTTGGATACGGGAACCAAACTTCCTGAGTGAAATACTACGAATAGAGAGAAAACATGTCTCACATGCTTTGCGCCCCCTGCATAGGATAAAGTGCAGGGAAAACACCGGCCTTTCCCTGTTTTCTGTTTACAGAGAAGGGTGTGTGGATATGGAGAAATTTATTGTTGAAGGAAAAAACAGACTGAAAGGAGAACTCTGTGTTCATGGGGCGAAAAACAGTGCGCTTCCTATCCTCGCGGCAAGCCTTGTTTGCGGGGATATTAGCGTTATACATAACTGCCCCAAACTCTCGGATGTTGATGTTGCCATTGAAATTTTGGAATATCTGGGATGTCAGGTAAAACGGGAGGAAAATACGATTGTAGTAGACAGCTCCCAGGTGAACTGCTGCAATGTTCCGCATGAATTGATGCGTAGAATGCGTTCCTCTATTATTTTTCTGGGAGCAATTCTGTCCCGGTGCCGCCAAACGACGATATCTTATCCGGGCGGATGTGAACTTGGACCACGCCCAATTGACTTACATCTGGATGGACTTCGACAGCTCGGCGTTTCTATTGCCGAAGAGCATGGGGACTTGGAATGCAGTGCGAAAGAGCCGCTGCGAGGGACATTTATATCCCTCTCCTTCCCAAGTGTTGGCGCAACAGAAAACTTGATGATTGCCGCATGCTTTGCAAAAGGGACTACCACAATTTCCAATGCTGCACAGGAACCTGAAATTGTGGATTTAGCCGGTTATCTCAACAAATGCGGCGCGAAAATCTGCCGTGCCGGGGAGAGTACCATTTATATTGAAGGCGTCAACAAACTGCATGGATGCGAATATACCGTCATTCCAGATCGGATTGAAACTGCCACTTTCCTGGTTGCGGCAGCTGCTACCAGAGGAGACGTCTATCTCAAATGTGTCAATCCGGGCCATGTACACGCCTTGATCCCAATTCTTAAGGAAAGCGGCTGTACAGTCTTAACGGGGGAAAACAGTATTTACCTTAGAAATGATGACAGGCTTTCTTCTGTCCGTGCTGTTCGGACGATGCCTTATCCTGGATTTCCCACCGATATGCAGGCGCCATTGATGGCGGCTCTCAGTTGTGCAGAAGGCTCCACGGTTTTTGTGGAAAATATTTTTGAAAACCGGTTTAAACATGTGGAGCAGTTGAGGCGAATGGGTGCTAAAATCAGCGTAGAAGGAAAAGTAGCGATTGTAGAAGGAGTGGAACAGCTCCATGGCGCTAAGGTTGAGTGTACCGATTTGCGGGGCGGGGCAAGTCTTTTGGTGGCCGCCCTGATGGCACAGGGAAATTCCCAGATTGAAGAAATCCACCATGTGGATCGCGGATATGAACATATCGAAGAAAGCCTGCGCCAGCTTGGTGCAAAAGTAAGACGTGAAAAATAGATTCCCGAGGTATGATTTATGAAGAAGAAAAGAGGACGGCGGGCGAGAGCCCCACAGCCTACAGCCAAACAGCATTCGCCTGGACACAGGCGGGAATTGAGTAAAAGAGAATATATTCAGGCTGAAAATGCAAAGCGGCACCGCCGGCAAAGAAAACGCAGGCAGCGTCTAGTGGTCCTTTTGCTTTTGTTGTTTGTCCTTGCGTCTGCTGTGGTGATCACTTCTGCCGTCTTCTTTAAAATTACATCGGTCCAGGTGGCCGGGGATACGGGGAGATATTCCGCTGACCAGGTGATCGGAACGTCTGGGATTGTAAGCGGGGATAATATGTTTTCCTTTAAAGCAGGGGAAGTCGAACATGCAATTGAATCTGCGTTTCCTTACATAGAACATGTAAAAGTGAAACGTAAACTCCCCTCGGTGGTAGAAATCTCTGTGGAGCAGGCTCAACCATCACGTGCTTTTCTGGATTCTAATGGCACCTATACACTTGTCAGTGAAAGTGGAAAAGTGCTGGAAACCGGCGCTGGAAAACCTGAAGGAGCATTGGAAATTTTGGGGATTTCTTTTCAGGATATTTCTGCCGGTCAATATCTGGACACCTCTGTACTTCCGGATTTAAACACGCTTTCCCAGATTACCGACGCCTTGGCAGAATGGGGGATTGAAGGAAGCCGGGCAATTGATTTGACGGACAAGTTCAATATCAAAATCCAGTATAATGAGAGAGTTTCCATATCCATTGGATCCATATCGCAAATTTCCTATAAAATAAAATTTGCAAAATATATTCTTGATAATGGGCTAAAAGAAAATGAGACAGTCGTCATTGATGCTTCTACTCCTGGACAAGCAGTTGTAAAACCGGTCGATACCTCCTCTATTTCATCTCAGGCAGCTTCCCAGCCGGAAGCCAACAGCTCATCCTCTTCTTGAAAAATAGCAGATTATTCACCAAAATACGAAAAGGGATAGGTGTTATTATTGAAAAGAAAAGCGCGGTACCTTGCCATCACATTTGTGTGCCTGATTTTGAGTTTTATGGTAACATTGCAGGTACGCAGTGTGCTTTCTGCAAATAGCCAAACGGTTGTCACGGCAGATAGTGCCAGACTGGAAGAGCTTCAAAAACTCTACAATACAGAAAAAGAGCGTTCTACTAATTTGGAAGCGGAAGTCAAGGAATACCGCAGCCAATTGGAAAACTTTGAGTCCGAGTTGGAAAACGCTGGGGGGGACGCCGTTACTTTTTATCAGGAAAGGCTTCGCCAGGCGGAACTTCTGGCTGGAATGACGGATGTGACCGGTCCCGGTGTGGTTGTTACACTGGATGATATGCAGCAGTCTGCTATTCCGGAAAATGATGACCCAAACGCCTATGTGGTTCATGATTCGGACTTGCTGATGGTACTCAATGAACTGAGGGATGCCGGTGCGGAAGCTATTTCCATCAATGGCGAACGAGTTCTTGCAACTAGTGAGGTCCGCTGTGCAGGGAGTGTAGTCAGCGTTAACAATAACCGTATCAGCGCTCCTTTTGTGATCCGTGCCATTGGTGATCCGGAAAAACTTTCTGCTGGTTTGCAGATGAGAAACGGCGCCATTGACCAGCTTGCAGTCAATGGGATTGTCACAAAGCTGGAACCGAAAACCGAAATTGAGATTGGGGCCTACACCAGCGGACTTAATTTCCAATATGCATCCCCAAAGGAGGAAGAGTGATGAAATTATCCATTGGAAAACTACTTCCTTTACTTGGAGTTGCCGGAGGAATTGTTCTAGGACTGTATATTCCCTTGCAGATTCCAAAAGAGTATACGGTCATGGTTGCAATTGTTTTGCTTGCGGCATTTGACTCGATTTTGGGGGCGCTAAAAGCCTACGTGGCACGTGATTTTAAACTCAGCGTCTTTTTGGGCGGCCTGGTGTTTAACATGATTGTGGCAGCTTTTCTTACATATCTTGGAAATATCCTCAATCTTTCCATTTATTTGGGGGTCATTTTCGTTTTTGTCACACGAATGTTTAAAAATTTATCGAGACTTCGCAAAATGTTATTGAATTTTGATAGGAATTCTGATAAATTGTAAGTATACGCACCTTTGCGTGACATCTTTGATTATACGAACTTTTGAGCATATAATTTTTTATAGGGGGACAAGTACAATGCCTATGAATTTTGACCTTGACAATGATTTTGAAAAAGTGGTTGCGATAAATGTTATCGGTGTCGGCGGTGGCGGCGGTAATGCGGTTGATCGGATGATTGGGTCTGGAATGCGCAGTGTGGATTTTATCGCAGTGAATACAGATCAGCAGGTTTTGCACCGTTCCCAGGCGACTCAAAAAATCCAGATTGGCGAGAAGCTGACCAAGGGCAGGGGAGCCGGTGGTTCTCCGGAAAAAGGCCAACGGGCGGCAGAAGAAAGCAGGGAAGAAATCGCAGCTGCGTTGAAAGGTTCGCAGATGGTATTTATTACCGCAGGAATGGGAGGAGGCACCGGGACAGGAGCTGCTCCTGTTATTGCGGAAATCGCCCGTGAAATGGGTATCCTGACTGTAGGAATTGTTACCAAGCCGTTTATGTTTGAAGGCAGAAAAAGAATGCAGCAGGCAGAAGAAGGTGTAGCTGCTCTTAAAGAGCATGTGGACTCCCTGGTGGTCATCCCAAATGAGCGTCTAAAGTTGATTAGCGAACAGAGAATCACCCTGGCTAATGCCTTTGATGCGGCAGATAATGTCCTCAAACAGGGCGTTCAGAGTATCTCTGATTTGATTAATGTCCCCGGTCTTGTCAATCTGGACTTTGCCGATGTTACGACCGTTATGAAGGATGCGGGCTTTGCTCACATGGGCGTTGGCCGTGCACAAGGAAAAGACAAGGCTGAAGCGGCGGCGGCAGCGGCAATTTCCAGCCCGTTGTTGGAAACTTCTATCAATGGTGCGCACGGCGTTATCATTAATATTACCTCTTCTCCGGATATTGGACTGGATGAGGTGGATATTGCTTCCTCTATGATTACCAAGGCGGCTCATCCGGATGCCACTATTATCTGGGGTGCTGCATTTGATGACAGTTTCCAGGATGAGATGCAGGTCACAGTAATTGCCACTGGTTTTGATACGGATGACAAGGTTGATGGGAATCATCCAGCCTTTAACCTCCTCAATAAGGAATCGAATGATTCCAGAGGCGCCGCAGAAATGGTGTCTGAAGGGGAAAAAGATGACTTTGGCGATATTCTGACTCTCTTTAAAAGTAAACGGTAAGCGTACATAAAACGTGGACAGGCCGCGGGGATTCTGCGGCCTGTTTTCTCTTGCGGACAGAGCAAGATTTCCAATATAATCATGTGATACGATGTAGCGAGAAGCCCACAAGGAGGTAAGCAATGAGACAGTGTATGGATGCAGACAATCTGCACAGAAGGATGAAAAAAGTAATGGGACAGCTTTCTGCCATTGATAAAATGATCGATGAGGACGTCCCCTGTGAAGATATCCTGATTCAGATCAATGCGGCAAAAAGCGCCCTGCATAAAGTGGGACAAGTGGTGTTGGAAGGGCACCTCAACCATTGTGTCCGTGATGGAATAGAACATGGGGACGCCGATAAGACTATTGCAGAATTTGCAAAGGCAATTGAACATTTTTCCCGGATGTCATAGAATATTTTAAGAATAAAGCCTCTGGAAAAATCCAGAGGCTTTTTGTGTTTACTGGTTTAGGCTGCCGCGAGGAAATTTTTTCATGATCAAAACCACAACGATAACAGTGAGAATGATTTCCGGGATCATATAGCTGCCGTTATAAGTAAGGGAGTAAAGCCAGACGGGCATATCTTCCGGTGCGTATTGTCCCCAGAGGAGAATGCCGGAGAGAAAACTGCATAAATAACGGATAAGCCCCGCAATGGCAGTACCCACACCAATACCCAAAAGGCGGTGTTTCCATCCATGGGAAAATACGCAGCTCAGGCCTATCACAGTAAATGCAATCAGGTAATCAAGCAAAATACAGCCGATCGCTGCCCAAATGGTTTTGCAAACCATGACGTTTTTGATTCCCAATAACAGTTGTATTACGCCGCTGCATAGGGTAATGGAACCACCCATTGGCATTTCAAATATGGGTATAAAACTCAGTACCATGGCAAGCGCCACCATTAAACCACATTCTACCAAGGTTCTTGTTTTCGTTTGTTTCATGTTTTGTTCCCCTTCCTTTTAGTTGAAAAATCTAAAGAATTCCGGTTTGATCTGCTAAAATCAATGCCCAAATCGGCCACGTTTCCATGCCCCACTGAAAAAACGATAAGCCATCAGGATACAGCGGACAATCACATCCGCTACCATACACATCCATACTGCAGTCAAGCCAAGGCCAAAAATTTTCACACAGATAAATGTGGAAACAACCCGTACCCCCCACATTGTACTCAGCGAAATCAGGAATGGAGCTTTGGTATCCCCCACTCCATTGAATACCCCTTCTGTGATGATGGAGACTGCAAAAAATGGCTCCGAAACCGATACAATTCGCAGGACGGAAGCCCCTAATGCGATGACCTGTTCATCTGTAGTAAACAGCTTCATCATTACTTCTGGGAATACAAACAGAATGCATGCTGTGATCGTCATAATACCAACAGCAAACAGGGTGATCGTCAGGGAAATACTATCGAGTTTTTTCTCATCCTTTTCTCCCAAAGTCTGTCCGGCAAGCATATTGGCAGCTGTCTGAAACCCATATCCTGGGATATAAAACGCCTGTTCCGCGGTAATGGCGATAGAATGGGCGGCCAGAGGGATTGTACCGAGCCCTGCCACCATTGAGGTGAATACCATCTGCCCAAGACAAGTGGTCATACGTTCCAGTGCATTTGGAATGCTAACTGTGATGCACTGGCGCATAATCCCCCAATCCAAACGAAATTTCATTCCGCGCGGGGAAACCCCTTTTTTACCAAAATAAAACACAATGAACATCAGGATTCCGCCTACGACATAGGAAATCGCCGTTGCAATGGCAGCGCCGGCAATCCCCAGACCGGCGCCGGGCATGGTCAAGGATATCCCAAATATGGAATAGGTGTTTGTAGAATAAATCAAGAAAAAGTTCAGAACCACATTGATCAAATTCATCAAAGCGTTTATCAGCATAGGCGTGCGAGTGTCCCCGGAAGCACGGATGACAGAACCAAAAATGATAATGGAAGCACGAAAAATCATCGGAGTACAGATGATAAAGAAATACAAAGATGCATCTGCTCGGATTTCCGGATCTGCATCCATCCAGACGGGGAGTACGCCGCTGATAGAAAGTGCAATAACCCCTACAATGATTCCAAGGATCACGGTTAAAATCATGGCCTGCATCGATCCAACCCGTGCTTGTTCCATCTCCTTTGCTCCAACGCTACGTGCAACATAAGCTAGTACGCCGACAGCGGCGGCGAAGAATATCCCGTTTAACAGCCACATTGCCGTTGTCGTTACACCAACCGCAGCAGACGCCTGGGCACTGATTCTGCCTACCATTGCGGAGTCCGCCATCTGCACAATGGTCTGTAATACCTGTTCCAGAATAGCGGGCCAGGATAGGTGTAAAATCAGTTTGAGCAGTTTTTTATCGTGGATGATATGTCCGATCGCCACTGGATTTTCCTCCTCTTTTTCCTTTCAGTCCCTCTGAAAAAGTATATTTATTTGCTGATGAAAAATGTTATCGCCTAGTTTTATTCGAAAAACTGAAAATGAAATGATCGCCGTCGATTCTTGCCGAAAGACAACAGCCCCATTATAGCACAGCGGAGAATAGATTGACAGGGGAAAATTCAAGTCTGTAGGGAAAAAGTGGACACAGTCTGATCAAGAATAGTATCATTGTCTATTCGCTATGAAAGGGGATAGTCGTTCTGAAAATAAAATTTTCCTAAGTGGAAACCATTCACCAACAGAACTGGGAGGATCAAAACTGTACGGGGAGAATTTCTTTTCCAGTCCAAAGTGCGATATGGAATACGGGAAGATATTACATACCAATCATTCAAAAAACCTCAAAAATTCTTTTTCTCATTTTCTCTAGGGCCTGTCGCTTTTTTACATGATTTTAAAAATAGGTGTTTTTCTTAATGCATTCAGTCTACTGTCAGAAATTTTTCCATATATATAAGGTATCTGATCAGCGGAATTTATGCAGAGGGGGAAATGCTATGTTTACTATATCCTTTCGTTTAAAACGGAGGACTGTCATAACGGCGATCGTGTCTGTTCTGGCAGTGGGGATTTTAGGGTGCTTAATTTTATGCTTGGGAAAAGGGGAAGCAGACGCTGCCGCAGAACCCCAGACACTGTACAGTGCCAGGACAGATGAAGAGCGGATTGAGTTTTTAAATTCCTTTGGTTGGGAAGTGCAACCCCAACCGGCAGAAGTCATGGAACTCACAATCCCGGAGACCTTTGATGGCGTTTACAAAGAGTATAACGAGATACAGCAACGCCAGGGAATGGATCTTTCAAAATATAAGGGGAAACGGGTTAAACGCTGGACCTATGAGATTACCAATTATCCGGACGAACCACAGGTAGTAGCCAATTTACTCGTCTATGAAGATAAGATTATTGGTGGGGATGTCAGTACCGTCCGTTTGGACGGGTTTATGCATGGCTTTGCTGCTGATTCTCAACGCTTGAGTACGATACAAAAGGCATAGGATTGGTTTGGCATCAGCTCAAAAATATGGTATCATGGATACGAATCAGCCATGATACCATATTTTTATATAAATGCAGGAGCGTGCCGGTTATGCTGCAAAGAATTGATAAAATCCTTTCCTCTCAGGGGATATGTACTAGAAAGCAGGCAAAACAACTGTGTAAAGCGGGGCAAGTGATAGTGGACGGCATAGCGGTGGTAAAACCAGAACAGAAGGTAGATCCGGAACATTCCAATCTGGTTGTTTCCGGCAAGCCGGTTTTGTTTCGCCGTCATCTGTATTTGATGATGAACAAACCACAGGGCGTTGTCAGCGCAAGCCGGGACCCCAATACCCCGACAGTGGTGGATTTGGTACCGGAACACCTGAAACGGCAGGGCCTGTTTCCAGCGGGAAGACTGGATAAGGATACTACGGGGTTTGTCTTGCTAACTGATGACGGGGAATTTGCTCATAAAATTCTGTCGCCGAAAAACCATGTCCCCAAAACTTATCTGGCCAGTGTAAGCGGAAAAGTTGATGAAAGAGTGGTACAGGCTTTTCAGCAGGGGATAGTTTTGGCAGATGGTTCCCGGTGTAAAAGCGCCAGCCTTAGAATCATTGGTCAGCAGGGAAATCACATTTTAACAGAAGTGATTCTCCACGAGGGGATGTACCATCAGATTAAACGGATGTTTGCTGCCTGTGGATGCCATGTTGAGACATTGCACCGTTTGAAGATAGGCGGGCTTACGTTGGATGAAAATTTGGCGCCAGGAGAGTGTAGAGAAATTTTATACAAAGAGTTAAAAGAAAATTTGACACATTAGGCCTTGAAAACGAGGTTCTATTTCATTTAAAAAAAGTTCATTAGTAAATTTATCTAAACCCCAAAATTAAAGTTCGGCAAATCGTGTATTGTATTAAAATAAGCGATTTGTTATAGTATTAATAGTACTTCGGAAGATAAAATTCTTCTAAATATGATATCAGGAGGTCCATTATTATGGCAGGTTTATCCCTTCGCAATGTGTATAAAAAGTACAATGGCGGAGTCGTCGCAGTTTCTGATTTCACTCTTGAGATTCAGGACAAAGAGTTTATCGTTCTTGTCGGCCCTTCCGGCTGCGGTAAATCCACAACCCTTCGTATGATCGCAGGACTGGAGGAAATTACCGAAGGTGAAATCTGGATCGGCGACAGAATGGTTAACGACGTCGCACCGAAAGACAGAGATATCGCAATGGTTTTCCAGAACTACGCTCTGTATCCGCACATGACCGTTTACGATAACATGGCATTCGGTCTGAAGATTCGTAAGGTTCCAAAAGATGAAATCAAGGCTAGAGTTGAAGAGGCTGCAAGAATCCTCGACATCTCCCACCTTCTCGATCGTAAACCAAAGGCTCTCTCTGGTGGACAGAGACAGCGTGTTGCCGTTGGCCGTGCAATCGTTCGTGACCCGCAGGTCTTCCTCTTCGATGAGCCGCTGTCCAACTTGGATGCTAAACTCCGTGCTCAGATGAGAACTGAGATTTCCAAGATTCACCTCCGTCTCGGAACAACCTTCATCTACGTTACCCATGACCAGACCGAGGCTATGACCATGGCTGACAGAATCGTTGTTATGAAAGACGGTTTTGTACAGCAGATCGATACTCCGCAATCCCTGTATGAGAACCCGTGCAACATGTTCGTTGCAGGATTTATTGGTTCTCCGCAAATGAACTTTGTGGATGTTACCATTCAGGAAAAGAACGGTAAAATCTGCGCTGTCTTTGGTGATTTCGAAGTTGAGTTGCCGGAGACAAAGGTTAAGAACAGCAACGTTAGAGATTACATTGGTAAAGAAGTTGTCATGGGTGTCCGTCCGGAAGCAATCCATGACGAAGAGATGTATCTCTCCGCTTCTTCTACTGGCTTTATCGATGTTACTGTCGACGTCACCGAGCTTATGGGTGCTGAGACTTACCTCTATGTTGATTGCCAGGGTGCAAACCTGACCGCAAGAGTTTCTCCGCGTACAACTGCTCGTGCAGGCGATAAGATTAAGATGGTGATTGAGGCAAACAAAATTCATCTCTTTGATAAAGAGACTGAGACCACAATCTGCAACTAATCTAAGTACTTATATAAAAACGGGATACCATCCGGTATCCCGTTTTTTGTATTGTGAAGCCTTATCATCTTGCTTGTACATAGTTTGCTTGGAAACGGCGCTTCCTTTGGCTGTTATAAAAAGAGACGTTGCTCGTTGGCAAAGGGGTATAAAGAAGTATTACAAAATAGTGACCTATACCAAACGAACGGGAAACAAGAAAACTCTATGTGAATGGGTAAACCATTTGCATAGAGTTTTCTTGCGCTTATGTCAAATTTTTCAGCGACTATAGGATGCATGGCCATCATCAAAGGTGGCGATCTTGGGGCTATCCTTCAATAAGTTTTTTGCCGAGTGAAATCCGGTCAAATTGCAAACCTGTACATATTTGTATTACTTGCTAATCTGTAAGAACATATTTCGATTAATATTTTCCAAATGTTTTACAAGCACTATAAAAACAATGAGGCTATACAATATAGACATTATCACACAGATGGAGAGAACAACGTATGGTTACAAGAACTGCTCAGAATCGCAAACAGATAGTCCCATTGGAAAAAGATAAAACCCGAGAATTCACCGGAAGACACTGAACCAATAGCAGAAAAGGCAGTATTTGCAAATGCGTCTGCTGTCTTTTCTGCTATCTATCTTACTTAATCAAAGCAGCATTAACAATTCTCAAACAATTTTGAAACTATGCAAAAACAAAAACACTCTATCCTATATACATTACATTAAAAGCTTTATGACAGAAGGACAATGGACTGGCTATAAGAGTATTAAGGAGGTGCGGCGATGGAGCAGCTTAAAAAAGCTTTATAGAAAATCCTTTTTCCTGGTAAGGCCATCATGATTTCCTTAGTGATAGTCAGTGCGGTACTGTTAATCTGTATTTTTGCCTGTGACTTTAAGGACAATGTTTTTGCTTATCTGTCGTATATCCTATCTGCATACACTATGGTTACTATCTGCTGGGCAGTATACAAACAGATAAAAAAAGGACTTATCGTGGTCGAAAGCAAAAATGAACATGTAAAACGTTATCTGAATGATTTGTCGTTTCGGACCCATGTTTCCCTATATACTTCTTTGGCCATTAATGTCGTTTATGCCATAGCTAAGTTTTTTTCGGGCATCTTTTATCACTCTTTCTGGTTTGGCAGTATTGCTGTCTACTATTTTTGCCTTGCGGTTATGCGTTTCATGCTGCTTCAACACGTCAATCGGAACGCTTTTGGTAAAGACCTAATTGCCGAATATAAAAAGTACCGGATCTGCGGCGCTGTTTTGATGGTGCTGAACCTGGCGCTGACAGGTATGGTGATTCTTGTGGTTACAAAAAATCATACCTATAGCTATCCTGGCCATATGATCTATGCAATGGGGGCTTATGCGTTCTACAATATCATCACTGCTATAATTAATGTGGCAAAATTCCATAATCAGAGCAGTCCAGCGCTTTCTGCAACTAAAATAATCAATCTGGCGTCCGCGCAGGTTTCTATGCTCGCTTTGGAAACAGCCATGCTGTCGCAATTTGGAAGCGGAGAATCGCCTCTATTCCGACGGGGTATGACTTCAGCTACGGGTGGTTTTGTGTGCTTGATCGTTCTGAGCACGGCAGTATATATGATCGTCCATTCTACAAAAAGATTAAAGAAGTTAAGAAACGATCCAGCAGTTAAATAAAGAGAGCTCCCGTGGTATAATGGATAAAAAAGTACGGTTAAGGCAATATGATAAAGCAATTTTCTGTTTCATAGTTTACCGGGAAAGTGAGGATAAAATGGTCAATATTCTTGTTTTAGAAGATGACGTAAAGTTGAATCAGACAGTCTGTACTTATTTGAACGACAGCGGATTTCAGGCAAAAGGCTGCCTGAATGCCAATGCCGCATATGAAGAGATGTACAACAATCTTTACGAGCTAATTATCTCCGACATCATGATGCCGGAGATTGACGGCTTTGAATTTGCTGAAAACGTACGGCGGGTGAACAAACACATTCCCATTCTGTTCATGTCCGCAAAGGATGATTTGCCTTCTAAACAAAAGGGATTCCAGTTGGGGATCGACGACTACATGGTAAAGCCCATTGAACTGGATGAGCTACTTCTTCGCGTCCGGGCGCTGCTGCGCCGAGCGAATATCGAAATGGAACGCAAGCTGGTGGTTGGCAATCTGGAGTTGGATGCCGACGGGCTTACTGCTGCGATTGATGGAGAAGAAATCCCGATTACGACACGTGAATTTAATATCCTGTATAAGCTGCTTTCTTACCCTAAAAAGACCTTTTCCCGGGCACAGCTGATGGACGAGTTTTGGGGGATTGAAAGCAACACCAGCCTGCGGGCAGTAGATGTCTATGTGACGAAGTTGCGTGATAAATTTTCTGCCTGTAATGGTTTTAAGATCGTGACAGTCCGGGGGCTTGGATATAAGGCGGTGCTGGAATAATGGGTTCTGCATACAAAACAAAGCCTGGAGTGCGGCAGTCTCATTTTCCGGGCATTCTGTGCGTCGTGTACTTTTTGGTTTTGCTTCTCATGTCGGGAATCCATATGGGGTTAATCACACTCATTAATTCCAGAGGATGGAACGATATCGTTGCAATCATAATACCAACCGTTTATTGGGCGCTGGTTGCGGTAGGCCTGACCCTATATGCCCGCTGGCAGATCAAGAGAGCTTACGAAGAACCGATGCATCGTCTGGCACAGGCTACCGCTAAAGTCGCGCAGGGGGATTTTTCCGTTTATGTTCCGCCCCTGCATACTGCCGACAAGCTGGATTATCTGGATGTCATGCTCTTAGATTTCAATACAATGGTAGAGGAACTGGGAAGCATTGAAACGCTCAAGACCGACTTTTTCTCCAATGTTTCCCACGAGATGAAAACGCCGCTGGCTGTGATCCAAAACTGCGCCCAGCTTCTGCAAAGGGAAGATATTACAGAAGAAAAGCGACGGGAATATACAGACTCTATTTTGCAGTCAACTAGGAAGCTGTCCAACTTGATAACGAATATCCTGAAGCTGAACAAATTGGAAAAACAGACGATTCGTCCTGTTCCCGAGCGCTATGATCTCTGTCAGCAGCTTTGCGACTGCGCCTTGCAGTTCGAAGATGCCTGGGAAAATAAAGAGCTTGAATTTGTTTCAGACATGGAAGACCGTGTGATGGTTGAAGCCGATCCGGGGCTTTTGGAGCTGGTTTGGACAAACCTGCTATCCAACGCCGTCAAATTTACACCCGCAGGCGGTACCATAACGCTGACACAGACCTCCGATGAAAAGGAAGTTGCGGTTTCTGTTTCGGATACCGGCTGCGGGATCGACGATGAAACTATTCGCCATATTTTTGATAAATTTTACCAGGGCGATACCTCCCACTCCACTGAAGGAAACGGGCTTGGGCTTGCGCTGGTACAGCGAATTTTGCAGCTTTCCGACGGTACCATTACCGTGAAAAGCCGCGTCGGACAGGGCAGTACCTTTACTGTCCGGCTGCCTGCATCAATTCAAAGGGAGGAATTGAATCAATGATTCAACAGAAAGATTTTGTGGGATACGAATACAAGGAGATCACCGCGCCGACCGACCGGATTTCCCTATATATGGACTGCTATGAGAGTTTTGGATGGCAGATGGACGAAAATATGCCCGCTGTCAGCGGAATGCACCACACGACGCTCCGCATGAAGCGGGATCGGAAAATTATCAACAAAATGGAGCTGACGCGGCTCCAGCATCATTTTGAAGCCTGTGCCAAAGAGATCGAAACATTGGAGAAATCCAAAACCTCGGTTGCATCTATATGGGCCTTAATTGTTGGCATTATCGGCACCGCGTTTATGGCTGGATCTACTTTTGCGGTAACGCATGAGCCGCCAATGATTCTCCTCTGCATCCTGCTGGCGGTTCCGGGACTCATTGGATGGGCGCTGCCTTACTTTCTGTATCGACGCATTGTGGTAAAGCAGACAAAGAAAATCCAGCCGCTGATAGAAGCCAAGCAGGACGAAATTTACGATATATGTGAAAAGGGGCATTCTTTGCTGTAATAGGTGGTTGTTCTCAGCCGGCATCCGGAATTCGGATGCCGGCTTTTATTGTCTAGCCGTACTGAACATCCATTTTAGGACTTTCAAAAAATTTCTAATTAATTTTTATCCCTAAAATATCCCTTCTCTCACCACACTTTTCTAAAAGTTGAGAAAGATTTTTCAATTAATATTACTCAAACACTTTTGAATCAATCCGCAAATAATCAGGCAGTACAATGCAAACATCAAAAGGAACCAGACGGTTCAAAAGGCAAAATTAAAGGAGGACTTGTTATGAGTAACTATCAGGCAACCGAAAGAGACCAAAGAAGAACGGAAGGCATCCGCCGTCAATACCTTGCACGTGAGGAAAATAAAATGGAGCAACTTCAGAAGCTGGACAGCAAGGTGAAAAGTCCTGGAAAAATCATTGCCAGTATCATCGGCGTGGTCGGAGCTCTGGTTATGGGCTATGGGATGTCCCTTGTAATGGTCAGTGGCGTTATGACTACCGGAATTGCTATCGGCGTGGCAGGTATGGTTGTGGCTCTGGTAGCCTATCCGATTTACGCTCTAATCACCAACAGCCGCAAGAAAAAATACGCCGCTGAGATCATGCGGTTGAGCGACGATGTGATCAGGAAAAAGGAGGAAGCTCAAAATGGGCAATAAGGCTTTTGTCGGCTATGAATATCGTGAGATCACTGTAAAAATCGGGATGTCTTCCGTTTATGCAGACGGATACGAAAATTTTGGATGGAAGCTGGAGGATTCTTACATGTCGTTAGGGAAACCAGGCTCCGTTACCATGAAGTTTAAGCGCGATCGCAAGATCCGCAATAAGGCCGAGCTGACCCGGCTGCAGCGCCAATTTGACGCAGTTGCTTCCGATATCGTTTCGTTGGACTCCTCGAAACGGATAAAGGCTTCCGTCGTGGCCTATATTGTTGGAATCGTTGGTACGGCATTTATGGCCGGCTCGGTCTTTTCCGTGACTGCTGGGCTGATCCTCCCCTGCATCATTCTTGCTTTCCCCGCGTTCATCGGCTGGGTCTTGCCCTACTTCCTCTATCGTGCTATTGAGAAGAAAAAGACCATGGCGGTGACCCCGCTGATCGATTTCAAATACGACGAGATCTATACCGTCTGTGAGAAGGCAAACGGCCTGCTCGATCGGGTGGTATAGAGTATGATGAAATTTAGTTTTCAAGCTGAAAAGCCTGGCTGTGGAAATACCGCAGCCAGGCTTTTATTGTGCGCTCAAACTAAAAGAAAGTCTCCCACAAATTTTTAAAAAGAGGGCTTGACAATGCAGGAAAGATTTTGTATACTACACACTGTCTGAAATCATAATATATGATTTGGGATGGTAGGAGGAGGCCCATGAAACAGAATTCAGAAATTCAAACTACATTAGCAGCGTTTCGGGAAGCAACCTGGGAATTAGATAATACCTATACTCTGTTTCCTAAATCATGTGGACTCTCCGAAGTGGAGTATTGGTCGCTGCTGCTGATTTATGAAGGTGTCGCTACACAAAGCCAGGTCAGTGAACGGCTTTTTGTCAGCAGGCAGACATTGAATTCTGCTTTTAAGCAGCTTCGCAAAAAGGGGTTGATCCGCCTGGAACCCTATGAGGAGAATCAGCGTTCCAAACAGTCCTTCCTGACAGACATAGGAAGAGCTTTCGTTGAGGAGCATATTATGCGGATGCACCGCATCGAAGAAAACGCATGGAAGAAGTTAAGCAGTGACGAACATAATGCTCTGATCAGACTGACGAAAAAAATAAGCAGCCTGATACAGAATGAAATGGAGCATTCAAAAATAAATATGGTCTGATGTTCATCGGAGGCTTGCGGCCGTAGCCGCAGGAGCCGGAGAAGATGTCGAGTGCGCTCGGTTATGGAAACGTAACCGGGAATTTTTATGTTTGGAGGTTCTATGAAACGGTACATTCTGATTTTTTCGCCGGTTTGGGGGCGTTCTCCGCCACCAGACAGACAATTTCATAGCTTCGTCATCGGAGGACTGGCCATCGCAATGGCCTGTTGAGCTAATGGGCTTGGCAAATGTCGAGAAAGATGTCGGGTGCGCCCGGTTGCATTTTTGTGACCGGGCCTTTTTTTATTTTTTAGCAGAAAGGATATGATCGAAATATGAAGCTGATTTCGCAATTTCTTAAGCCACATTGGAAACTTTGTGCTATCACGATCCTGCTTTTGATCGTGGATGTATCCGGTGCACTGGTGATCTCTACCTTTGCGGCGGAAAGCCTGAACCTGGAGCTGCGGGGCAAATTGCCCACAAGCTGAACCGTCTCCCCTTACGCTTTTTTGACCAGAACAAAGCCGGTGAGATATTGAGCCGTGTGACCAGCGACCTGGATAAAATCGCCGATGTGCTCCAGACTGGTCTGCTGAAGCTGATTGTTGCCATTGGAACCATTATCGGCTCGCTAATCATGATGTTTTATTACAGCGTATCTCTCACGATTATCTTCCTGATTTTTATGCTTATCAGCATAGTGATCACCCAGATCGTAGCGAAAAAGAATCTTCGCTGCGCTGCGGAGCGTCAGGAGACCATCGGAGAGCTGACCGGCATCGTGGAAGAGTATTATAACGGCAGAAACGTGATCAAAGCATATAATCATGAATGGGAAAGCATCGATCAGGTTGCTGTGGCTGTGGAGAAAAACCGGATTGCGAACCTAAAGGCGGACTTCCTGACCAACTGTGTTAACCCTCTGATCCGGCTGCTGACTCGTTTGGCCAATGTGGTGATTGCCATCGTCGCTGGCAAAGCCATGCTAGAAGGCGGCATGACGGTGGGCGTCGTGCAGGCGTTTTTCCAGTATGTGAACCAAACAGCAGAGCCGCTGACGGAGGCATCCTTTATGATCAATTCTCTTCAGGCTGCGCTGGCCTCGGCAAAGCGTACCTTTGAATTGCTGGATGAGGAAGAAGAAATTCCGGACCCGCAGGCTCCCGCCGTATTGGAGCACGCAAAGGGACGGATCGCTTTTGAACGTGTCAGCTTCGGCTACAATCCCGGCCATCTGCTGATGAAGGACATCAGCTTTGAAGCAAAGCCGGGACAGAAGATCGCCGTGGTCGGTAGCACCGGTGCAGGGAAAACCACACTGGTCAACCTGCTTATGCGGTTTTATGAAGTAAATGGCGGCAGGATCACTGTGGACGGCGTAAACGCCGCAGACATGACCCGCAGCGGCCTGCGGAAAAATTTCGGTATGGTGTTGCAGGACACCTGGCTGTTTGGCGGTACAGTGGCGGAAAACATCGCCTACAGCAAGCCAGATGCCACAAGGGATGAGATCATTCGGGCAGCAAAAGCGGCCAAAGTGGACTACTTTATCCGTACTATGCCAAAGGGATATGATACTATGCTGGATAATGAAGCGGCCAACCTGTCCGCCGGTCAGCGTCAGCTTCTGACTATCGCTCGGGTATTTCTCTGTGATCCGCCGATTATTATTCTGGATGAAGCAACTTCCAGTGTGGATACCCGAACAGAAGTGGAGATCGGCAAGGCCATGAAAAAGCTGATGGACGGGCGGACCAGCTTCGTCATTGCTCATCGGCTTTCCACCATCCGGGATGCAGACACGATCCTTTTTATGGAGAACGGAAACATCATTGAACAGGGCAACCACAAAGTACTGCTGGCGAAGAAGGGAGCTTATGCTACGCTTTATTACAGCCAGTTTGAGTAAAATGACCAAAGCAGAAAGGAAGGATATGAACCATGAAAAATAATCAGAAC
This sequence comes from Candidatus Pseudoruminococcus merdavium, assembly GCA_904419745.1. Lineage (GTDB taxonomy): Bacteria > Bacillota > Clostridia > Oscillospirales > Ruminococcaceae > Pseudoruminococcus_B > Pseudoruminococcus_B merdavium. The sequence goes on from CAJFSS010000005.1 coordinate 139,255, forward strand.
ATCGCTTTGCTGGAGGCAAGGTTGAACCGGTTGGAAAGAAACAAAAAGGAAAACTATAATATCTGCCGGAAAATCCGCCGGGGGATCAAGCGATTGAAGGAGGAAACAGAATCGGAAAAAGGAGTATGTCAGAGCCAGAAAGTATCAGAGTAAGCGGAGAAAACCTGTATAAGGAAGTGATCCTTCTGTTGGCATCTTATTTTTCAGATACAGATTGGAAAAAGCTGTTTCTGAATGGCTGCTGCTGGCTTGCAAATTTCTTGCATCAGAGGCTCAATGGTCTAAACTGATGATTAACAGAGCGCAGGAACATTGTGCGGTTGCTTTTGGGATTGGCCTTTATGATGTGGCAGAAAGAATCTCATACAATGGATTCCACGAAGCTAGTAGCCGGGAAATCTCTTTTATGAAGAAGAGCTATATTCCCCGCTTTCAGACTGAGAAGCTGGAAAATTATTTAATTGTTATGTTTTAGATAAAGGGGGCTAATCAGCAAAACGTCCTCTTTGCGGATAAACTTTCATGAAGCATGAGGCGCTGCAAATCAATGTATTGCAGCGTCTCTTTTTGTCATTAGAAAACCCCCGACTGTGTCGGGGGTTTAAAAAAGCTTTAGCGGTGATTAGGAAATAAAAACTCCTTTTGGTAAAATAAAAGTGCGGCCTACAACTGCACAAAAAACCAAAAGGAAGACATTCAAAATGAATGACAACAAGAGTTTAGACATACAAGAGGGAATTGCAAATAATATAGTTTTTGCACCAAAATACAGAAGGCAAATTTTCTACAAAGAGCATAAAGCAGAAGTAGCAAAAATATTAAGAGAGCTGTGTGAATGGAAAGGGATAACGATAATAGAACCGGAAGTATGCCCAAACCACATACACATGCTGGTAGAAATACCATCTAAAGTAAGTGTATCACAAGTTTCATGGGGTACTTAAAAAAGCAGCTTAACGCTCTACGAAAAGTATCTGGAATTGGAGCATGAATACCGGAATTGGAAATTATGGTGCAGAGGGTATAATGTGGATACGACAGGAAAAATACAGAAAAGATACATGAGCATATTCAAAACAGTTGGAAAAAGACAAAGCAGGGGAACAGGTGACAATAGGAAACTTCTAAAAAACTCGTTTACAAATAACAAGTAACCAACTTTTCACGGCTGCCAGACCGTACCAATGTGACGTGACACGTGTCGCTGGTCATATAGGGCATCGCCCGTATATGAAATATCCCCCGGTAGAGCCGGGGGATATTTTAAGCAAAACATTAAAGTTCAAATATCTTTACCATTTGATATGGACAACTGGTTTGATCAAATCTTTTGGCTTTTCATCCATTACTTTAAATGCCTCTTCAATCTTTTCAAATCCTTCAAAAGAGTAGTTGAGCAATTTTTCCGGATGGACGCGTCCAGCAGAGATCAGGCGCAGCATTTTCTCCACTCGATATGCACCGCCAGGGCAGAACCCACCGCGAATGGTAATATCAGACATTCCAAGTCCCCAAAGATAAGTTGGGATTTCAAACTGTTCTGATGCATCGTAGAAGTTGACATTCGCAATTGTACCATTCGGCTTTGTAATGGAAAGAGCCTGGTTCATGCTTTGGGCATTGCCGCCGGCAATAATAACACAATCGACTTGTCCTTCCATTTTCAGGATTTGCTCAACCACATCCCCTTCTTTATAGCTGACAATGTCTGTGGCGCCATATTCTTTTGCCAATGCCACACAATTGGGACGGGTACCAATGGCAATAATTCTTCCAGCACCCCGCAATGCGGCGCCGGCAACTGCCATCAGACCGACTGGACCGATTCCAAAAACAACAACTGTGTCGCCAAATTGGACGTCGGCCATCTCTACGCCATAAAAACCAGTGGACATCATATCGACGGTCATCAAAGCGGCGTCAACAGATACGTTTTCCGGAAGTAATACCAAGTTGGAATCTGCCTGATTGACATGGAAAAACTCAGCAAAAACGCCGTCTTTGCTGCTCAGGAATTTAAAACTTTTCATCATGCCAATATCATGGGCGTTGTTAGAGCCTCTTTTTTGCATGGCCTTTTCTGTCCAGTTAGGTGTACAGCAGGGTACAACGACAATGTCACCTGGATGAAAGTTTTTCACGAGATTTCCGACTTCAACCACTTCTCCAACTGCTTCATGACCAAGGATGCGGTTTTGGATTCTGCCCGATCCACCATGCATGGCATGAGTGTCACTGGAACAGGGAGCGACAGCAATAGGACGTACAATGGCATCCATTGGTCCGGCAACAGGGCGCTCTTTTTCCAGCCATCCCGGCTTATTTACATCAATCATTCCATATCCTTTCATGATAAAACCTCCTTAATTTGTAGTATCTGACTATATTTATGCTATATCAACTTGAATAAAATGTCAAGAAAGGATAAAGCTGAGTTTTGTATAAAAAAGAAAATAAAAATGATTCTAAAAGTTCGATAAATTTGAAAAGTAAAAATAGGCCACTAAATATCACATAGTTATCGAGTTCCCTTCATGGTTTAGTAACATTTTTGGATTCGACAGGATATATAATAATTTGCAGGACTTTTTCTTTTCAGAAATCCCTGTCTCATCTACTTTTATACAATTTGCCGGAAATGGAAAGAATATTTCCGACAAAAAACACCTTTTTGAGAAGATTCTGTTGCAATATTGACGAAAGTTATGTAAAATATATAATAAGTGGGTATAGCTAAAAATAGAATTTTGTTCTTAAATCGCTATCCTCACGGTTATGGCGGCAGAGCCAAGTCCCAATTCCAGCTCTTTCTGTTGTAGTTTTAATAGGGGGCTGAATCAAAAAAACAAAGAGGGGAAATCAATTATGTCTAACAGACTTTTTCAGGGTGTGGTTCACCAGATGCGCGATGCGATTGACAGAGTGATCGGCGTTGTTGATGATACAGCGACTATCATCTCCTGCAGTGAGCTGAGCAAAATTGGTGAGGTCAACGAGTTTGTATCCTTTGAATTGTCCGATACGCACGATACCTTTGTCCGTGACGGATATACCTACAAACCCTTTGGTTCACGCTTGAAACCGGAATATGCCGTGTTTGTAGAAGGCAGTGATGAAGCGGCTGCAAAATATGCGGCAATCCTTGCGGTATCCCTGACAAGTATTAAGCAGTATTATGATGAGAAGTACGATCGTAACAACTTTATCAAAAATGTTATTTTGGATAATATCCTGCCAGGTGATATCTATGTTAAGGCAAGAGAACTCCATTTCAATACGGACGTTACCCGTGTTGTATTGTTAATCCGTATCGTCTCTTCCAATGATATTTCTGCTTATGACGTTATCCAGAACCTGTTCCCGGATAAACAAAAGGATTTCATCTTCAACATCAGCGAGACAGATATTGTCCTGGTCAAGGAAATCAAAGCGGGAATTGACAGCAAGGATCTGGAAAAACTCTCCCGTTCTATTGTGGATACCCTTTCTAGTGAATTTTATACCCATGCAGTTGTTGGAATTGGTACGACAGTTGTCGGAATCAAAGAATTGGCACGTTCCTTTAAAGAGGCGCAGGTTGCGCTGGAAGTTGGAAAGGTTTTTGATACAGAAAAATCTATTATCAGCTATGACAATCTTGGTATTGCCCGCCTGATTTACCAACTACCAACAACTCTCTGCGAGATGTTCTTGAAAGAGGTTTTCAAGAAAGGGTCTATTGAATCCCTGGATCATGAGACGCTCTTTACTATCCAAAAGTTTTTTGAAAATAACCTCAATGTTTCTGAAACATCGAGGAAGCTTTTTGTGCACAGAAATACTTTGGTATACAGATTGGAAAAAATCAAGAAGATTACAGGGCTTGATTTGCGTGAGTTTGATCATGCGATTGTGTTTAAGGTTGCCCTGATGGTCAAAAAATACTTGACCGCCAACCCGGTGAAGTATTAATGTCGGTTCTTTTTCGGAGGAGAGAGCAGTGATAGAATTTACGAATGTTTCAAAAGTCTATGCAAACGGCACAAACGCTCTCAAGGACATTAATTTGAAAATTGATAAAGGGGAATTTGTGTTCATTGTTGGCTCCAGTGGAGCGGGGAAATCCACGCTGCTGAAGCTGATGATGGCCGAGGAAACCCCGACAACAGGGGAAGTAGAGATTAACGGGTTTAAGGTTTCAAAAATTAAAAAGCGCCAAAAACCCTATCTTCGCCGTTCCATGGGAATTGTGTTCCAGGATTTCCGACTGATTCCCAGCATGAATGTATATGATAACGTTGCTTTTGCCCAACGCGTAACCGATGTTTCTTATCGGGAAATGCGCAGAAGGGTTCCTTATATACTTGGTTTGGTGGGCCTTCAGAACAAGTCAAAAGCAATGCCTAATGAACTTTCCGGGGGCGAGCAGCAGCGTGTGGCGCTGGCGCGCGCACTGGTAAACAACCCCTCCTTAATCATCTTGGACGAGCCTACGGGAAATATTGACCCTGAGCTCTCCTACGAAATCGTTGATTTACTCAATGAAATCAACAAAATGGGTACAACTGTAGTCATGGTAACCCATGAACACGACCTGGTCTATCGTTTTAACCGGAGGGTTGTCACGATAGAAAACGGGACAGTTGTCGCAGATGATCCGGAATGGAGGATAGAATGAAATTTTCAAATTTTCGATATCTAGTCAAAGACGGAGCGAAGAATATCTGGTTTAACCGGCTAATGTCCTTTGCTTCTGTTGGCACGTTGACGGCCTGTTTGATTCTGGTGGGGTTTGCGGTGCTGTTTTCTATGAATATTTCCAGCGCTGTTACCTATGTGGAACAACAAAATGAGCTGGTTGTTTTTCTGAAAGATGATATTACAGATGACCAAAAAAATGCAGTAGAAACGCAAATCAATGCTCTGTCCAGCCTGAAGTCGTATGAGTACATATCAAAAGAGGACGCTTTGGAAGATCAGAAGGAAAAATACGGTGATGCGGTGAGTATTCTCAGAGAGTTGGATAAGAATCCCTATCCAGCTTCTTATCGTATTAAGCTGGAAGAACTAGAGGGAATGGATACGGTTGTTACCGAAATGCAGGGGATGGCTGGCGTTGAAAATGTTCGGGCGCCGACAGAAGTTGCAAATGTCATGATTAACATGAAAAACATCGTAACAGTGATTGGAATTGCCATAATCCTGATTTTGTTTGTGGTTTCCCTGGTTATTATTGCTAATACCATTCGGATTACCGTCTTTAGCCGCCGGAAAGAAATCAATATTATGAAATATGTAGGAGCCAAGGACAGCTTTATCTGGCTTCCCTTTATTGTAGAAGGTATGATTCTTGGTGGGATTTCGGCTCTGCTGTCCTATGGTGTGCTTTGGTATGCCTATGACAGCATTACGAAATGGCTTGCGACCAGTTCTTCTTCCTGGATTGCGGGGATTTCGGAGGCAATTATTCCATTTGGAAATATCTGGTGGTGCATCCTGATAGGATTTGTCGTATTCGGGATTGGAATGGGTGTGTTTGGAAGCTTGATTTCTACCCGGAAGTACTTGAAAGTATAATGCTGTGGCAAAGCCTGTCTGAAAAACAGGCTTTGGTTTTTGTAATGCAAAAAGAAATTTATATTTTTGGAGGGAAAATGGCTTATGGGATGTCGAATTAAGCGTGTTGTGTCAACTCTGCTTTGCTGTGCACTGGTTAGTTCAATTCTGCCGGTGATTCCTCTGGCGGAGGAATCTTCTCAGTTGGACAGCCTGCAATCGCAATACGATTCCCTCCAGGCCCAGCAACAGCAGGTGTCCCAACAACTTGCAGATGTCAATAACAAGATCACCGCTGAACAGGAAAAGCAAAAACTGATTGAGGAACAGACAACATTAACCACACAGCAGATTGGTGTTTTAAAGACAAAAATTGATACAGTGAACGAGAGTATATCCCAAAAGCAGACCGCTTTGGAAGAACTCGGCACGACCATTGAATCTACAAAGACTGAAATTGAAGAGAAGAAGGCCGATGCATCCCAGCGCTGTGATGAATTGATGGAATTTCTCCGCTTTTCCTACATGGAAAATGATATTTCTGTGTTGGATCTGCTTTTTGGTGCGGAATCAATGGGGGATTTCTTGGCCGCAGCAGAGAATGTAAAATCGGTTTCTGAATACCAACAGCAGGTGATGGATGAACTTGCCGCTCAGCAGCGTTCTTTGACAGAATCCCAGGACAAGCTGGTTGCACAGCAGGCTGAGCTTCAAACCCTGACTGCCCAGCTTGGAGAAGAACAGTCTGCTCTCCAGGCGGATAATGCCTTGCTGGAACAAAAACAGAGCGAACTCAATCAACAGATGAATGAAAGCCAGAATACAGAAGAGGGACTTTTGTTGCTTCGTCAGGACTATGAAAACCATCGGGATGAAATTACCGAACAGTCCGGAGTGACAGAATCCTTGATTCAGGATATTATCCAGAATGCGGCCCAAAAACCTCAGCAGCCGGAAGAATCCACACCGGAAGAACCCTCTCAGGGTGGGGAAAGCGGTTCGGGATCATCGGATAATTCTTCGTCCGGTGGCAGTTCTTCAAGCCCGGATACAACTCCTCCGGAAACAGATGCAGAATTTGATGGGACTTTCATTTGGCCAGTCCAGAGCAATGACATGTATATTTCCTGTGAATATGGCTGGCGCTTTGACAATACAGATTTTCATACGGGGATTGATGTGACCCGAAATGCAGCACAGGGAAAACCCTATGTAGCAGCTGCAAGCGGTACGGTCATCTATGCGGGATGGGACCCAAATGGCGCTGCGTATAACGGAGGCTATGGACAAATGATTATGATTGATCATGGCGATGGGTTTGTTACGCTCTATGGTCATTCCAGCGCCTTGTATGTTTCCGTAGGACAGCAGGTGAAGCAAGGGGAAGTCATTGGAGCGATTGGTGAGACGGGATGGGCCTATGGACCGCATGTCCATTTTGAAATCCGTGTCAATGGTTCCACTGTCAATCCAAGACTGTATTTATAAGAAAGCAATGGGAAGGGGTAATATTTTGCCCTGCCCTTTCAACATCATAGAATATTATGGAATGCTATGGGAGAAGGAAGGAGAGAACCATGAAAAAGCATTTTCTCAAGGTGGTAAGCGCTGCGCTATGCTGTGCCATGCTTATCACCTGTACGCAGACGATAACGCCGGTTCATGCAAGCAGTTTGGATGATCTGCAGTCGCAGTATAATGCACTGCAACAGCAGAGCGATGCGATACAAAACCAGATGGAAAGCACGCAAAATCAAATTGATGCAGAAGTGCAAAAGCAGGATCAGATTGCTGCCCAGGCAGAATTGACACAGCAGCAGATTGATGTCCTTACCCAGAAGATTGAGGCCTATAATACTGAAATCAGTGCAAAAGAGAGTGAGATTTCCACTCTGGAAACGCAAATTTCTGAAAAAGAACAGGAAATTACTGAAAAAAGAAATGCCCTGGAAAAGCGTACCGATGAACTGATGGAATTTTTGCGCGTGATGTATATGCACGACGATGTTTCTTCCCTGGATTTGATTCTGGGTGCTGAGTCCTTTGGTGATGCTCTTTCCACCGCTGAAAATATTGAACACATGTCGGAATATAACGAGCAGGTAATGAAGGAACTGGAGCAGCAGGCCCAGGAATTGGAGACTGCAAAGCAGGAGCTGGAAACTTCCAAAACACAGTTGGTAGAAGCACGTACTCTGTTGGAAAATGATCGCAGCGCCCTGGAAGCTGATCAGACCACTTTGAATACAAAACAGTCGGAACTGGAAAATCAGCTGGAACAGAGCAAAAATAGCCAGACACAGCTGGAAAATATGTTAGGAACTCTTGGCGTATCTCAGCAAGAGTACAATAATAACATGGCGGCCATTGAACAGGAAATCCAGAATATTTACAATCAGGGAAACGATGTAGTTGTTCCGCCGTCCGATGATAGTTCTTTCCTGTGGCCGGTACCGGGCAATACCTATGTATCCTGTAGCTATGGATGGCGTTTTGGCGGTTCGGATTTTCATACCGGACTTGATATTACCATGGGCGGCGCTTATGGAAAACCAATTGTTGCTTCCAAGAGTGGCGTTGTCAAGTATGTTGGATGGCAGCCAAATGGCTATGGAAATTATCTGATAATTGACCATGGTGATGGGTATTCTACCTTATATGCGCATTGCAGCAGTGTTGCAGTGAGTACTGGCCAACAGGTGCGCCAGGGCGAGACGATTGCCTATATTGGTTCTACTGGATGGTCAACTGGCCCACACTGCCATTTTGAAATTCGTATCAATGGGCAGCATACAAACCCGGCAAATTACTTCTAATTATCTGTAATGTTGTCTATATTTGCTTGGAATTTTTAGTGGATTGAAGAAAAGACATACGCGGTATATTGGAAAAGATATACCGCGTTTGTTTTTGTAAAAATAGCATTCATATTTCTCTGTATATTTGTTATGCGGAGATTTGTCATGCGGATGGTGGATGTTTTCCCCACATTGTGACAGGAGGATTTTATGAAGAAAAAAATTTCAATTGGAGCCGCAATTGCACTGATGGCAGTTATTGCCACCATTACATTTTCGGTTACTATGATTTTTTCACGAAGCCAATTCGATACCATGATGCAGGACATTAAATCCCGTGAAGCGGTTTATACCAAGCTTGCAGAAGTCGACGCTAAAATACGCAATAACTATATTGGGGAAATTGATCAGACTACCCTAATGGATGGTATTTCTGCAGGATATATGAGGGGAATTGGGGACCGTTATGCCAGATATTACACTGCCGAACAGTATAAAAAGGAAGTAGATTCCCTTAATGGGAACCTGGTTGGAATTGGCGTGGAAGTGACGACCTCTGATTCCGGATATATTCTGGTACACGATACCTATGACGGCGCGCCGGCACAGGAAGCTGGGATTCAGGCGGGAGACCTGATCATTATGGTCAATGGGACTCAGGTGAGTGTCAATAACGTTTCGGAGATGATTGATTCCCTGCAAGGGGAACCGGGAACTACCCTTACCTTGACTGTCCGAAGAAATAATGAGGACATTCCATTTGAAATTGTCCGACGGGCTTTTGAAATTCCAACGGTCCAATACCGTATGGTGGATACGAATGCTTACATCAAAATTACTCAGTTTACTTCTGCCACAGAGTCCCAATTTGCCGAAGCGATTGCCAATGCACAAAAAGATGGGGCGACCGGTATTATCTTTGATTTGAGAGAGAACCCCGGAGGCCTGGTAGAGGCGGCTACCAATATCCTTGATACCCTCTTGCCAGAAGGAACCATTGCTACAGCCACCTATCAGGACGGCACTACGAAAGTAATTGCCGCTTCGGATGCAGAGGAACTGAATTTGCCAATGGTAGTGCTGACCAATCAAAATACTGCATCTGCAGCGGAACTGTTTACACAAGCTCTTCGGGATTACGGTAAGGCGAAATCTGTTGGTACTATCACTTACGGAAAAGGTGTTATGCAGAATATCGAACAGCTTAGCGACGGTTCTGCTATTGAGTATACGGTTGCTACCTATGCAACTGCAAAGAGTGAAAATTTTGATGGAGTGGGAATTAAACCGGATTTTGAAATAGAATCTGTGATTGACGCCGCTTCCCAACCGGCTTTTGAAGATGTCACGGTGGACAATGATGCACAGTTTAAAAAAGCGGTTGAAGTGGTTAATACTTTGAAATAATGACAAGGCGCCGGATAAAATTCCGGCGTCTTTGATTTTCTGTAAGAAATGGGAAGAATATAAAGTTTTCTCTAATTTGCTTGCTTTTTTTCCTGTAGATGGATATGATAATAGAAAAGACGGAGTATAGTCTCCGGTATATAAGGAGAGAACGAAATGACCTGTAATAAATGTTATGCGCAAAACCCGGAATCCTCCCGATTCTGCTATAAATGCGGGGCGCCTTTGGAGCAAGAAGGACCGTCAGCTACACAGGATACCTCAGCGGAAGCGGGTTATACCAATGCCGCCAATGAAATGAATCAGTTTGCGGATGAAGCGGCCCGTCAATATTACGGAGCTCCGGTTTACACAAATCCCTATCAAGCCCCTAAAAAGAAGGAGTATACCTGGAGTGATATCTGTACGGTTGTCGGTTTCACTTGTTCCATTGTGGGATTGTTTTATTTTTGGCTGATTTTGTGCCCAATTGGTTTGGTGACGTCCCTATTTGGTTTTCGTGCAAATCGTACGAAAGGGCTTGCGGTTGCGGGAGTAATAATTTCCTTTGTGGGGATTGTCATTAAGATTGGCTATATTCTCTACCGAACAAATATTTTGCCATCCTGGCTTACATCCGGCGTGTTATAATTTCAGAAGAAAGGGAATGCGAATATGAAAACTTGCAATCACTGCGGGGCACCGCTTGCAGAGGACGCCCGTTTTTGCGGAAACTGTGGGGCGCCTGTAGAGATAGGGACTTCTCAGGAAAATCAGTACCAGGAGCCGCCAACTTATGAAGAACCCAACAATGCTTTCCAGCAAAATCCCTATCAAGCGCCATATGGAGGAAATGCGCCCGGACAGGGAGGAAGCTATCCTCAAAACCCCTATGGAATGCCGGGCGGGTATTACAATTCCCCGCAGCCAGGACGGCCGGTGACTTCCAGTACATATTTGGTGCTTTCTATTTTGGCATTGCTGTTTTGTTTACCGCTTGGCATCCCAGCGATTATCTTTGCAACCAAAATTGATCGGGCGAATCAGGAGGCCAGGTATCAGGATGCAGAAAAGGCCGCAAAGACCTGTAAAATCCTGTTGATTATAGCAGGAGCTCTGCTTGCAGCCTGCATTGTGTTTTATATTCTTTTTGTAGCAATTTTTGCAGGAGTTGCAACAGCATGGTATTATTAAACCGGAAAAAGAGAATTTTACTCATCGTGCTTTTTGCAGTAATTGCAGGGGCAGGAGCGGTTTTTCTTTATTTTCATAATCCGTCTGAGGGCAGGGGAATCATCCCCTGCCCCATTCATTCCCTGACAGGATGGTATTGTACCGGCTGTGGAACAACTAGGGCGCTTTACAGTATTCTGCACTTGGATTTTTTTCAGGCTTTCCGATACAATGCTGCGTTGTGTCTGCTTCTTCCCTTATTGGCCTGTTACCTGGTAATCTGTTGTGTGCAGTTTATTCGATATGGATGGATACCGCTTCATCGAAAACTTTCCTCTAGATGGTTGGCAATCATTGGATTTCTTTTAATTGTTTTCGGAGTCATCCGTAATTTTATCCCTTTTTTACAGCCAACAGTACTTTTTTGATGTATGAGGGGAACCACCTTTTGCATATACTGTACGGCGAAAGGCGGTGAAGGGCGATGTTTGTAATAGTAGACGCAAAGCAGGGAAAAGAATTGTCTTTGAAGGAAAAATGGAAATATTGGAGGGGATTTCTCACGGAAGAACTCCTTTTGGGGATGCCAGTCACCATACTGCATTGCCAGAAAAAAGATGGGGCGTTGGTGAAAAAGCAGGTATCCAAATTTACCAGAGGGAAAAGGGCTGCCGCAGTGGTTTCCCGAGATACAGGGATTCCGGAGGACTGCGGATTGTTTCATCATTCGCCAAAGCGTTATGAGATGGCTCTGTGTAATGATTTTCTGATGCAATTTTCCAAAATCCTGACACCGGAAAGAAGGACGATTCGTATCCACGATCGAATGGCACGTCACCCAGAACTTGTCCGGACAATGGCACAGGATTACCGGACGGTAGGAGTGATTACAAAATTCCCTTCCTGCTATGAAAAACTGAGGGAAGAGGTACTTGAGGAGACCGGTGCGGCAATTCTAGTATCATCCAGTGACAGCCTGCTGTCAGAGTGCCCGCTGCAGCTTGACTGCGAAAAAGGACAACAAGTTATGATTGCCGGCGTTTTGGTAGAGCATTTTTTTGGTGCAACCGAAGAGAAAATTGAGGAATTCCTGAAAGAGAATAGGATGGATATGGAGGCTGGGGATATCGCCGCGGCGTTGTTCGAAGATGCAGCGGGCAGAAAAAAGATACGCCCTGTCTGTCATGCAGTACAAATGCATGGCCAGGTTCTCAAAATGGAAGAACTCTGTGGTACGGTTCCGGGCGAAAAAAGGGGCTCGTGCGAAGAAATCCTGGAATTTGCCTAAGGGCTTGACACATCCTGTCTCTTTTGACTATAATACAACTATTGCATAGTTTGCTTATCCAGCAGGATAATTGCCTGGTTTTGCGGGAAAAATCAAACAAGTTGTCAAGAATGTTTTGAACGGGATGATACGACTGTTCAAAACTTTTCTTATTGTGCAAGGCCTCCCGGTCTGGAATTTTTATGGCCAAAATGCGGCGTAGTAATGCCGGTATGGGTGGAAATGAAAGCAAAAAGTGTAATATGAAGGGATGATTGAACTTGGCAAAACAGATTACTCTGACAGATGAGGGTCTTAAAAAATTAGAAGCGGAACTTGAAAACCTGAAAACAGTGAAACGGAAGGAGATTGCAGAAAAAATTAAGGTGGCGCTCTCCTTTGGTGACTTGTCTGAGAACAGTGAGTATGACGAGGCAAAAAACGAGCAGGCATTTATTGAAGCGAGAATTGCGGAAGTAGAGGCGATGCTCAAAAATGTCAAGGTCCTGGATGAGTCGGAACTGTCCACAGAACATGTCGGTGTGGGTTCCAAAGTAAAGCTCAAGGATATGGAATTTGATGAGGAAGTGGAATATCAGATTGTCGGTTCTACGGAAGCTGATCCGAATGCGGGCAGAATATCCGATGAATCCCCCATTGGCAAGGCGATTCTTGGCCATAAAGTAGGGGATATCGTAGAAGTAGAGGTCCCGGACGGGATGATTTCCTTTGAACTTCTCGAAATCGCAAAATAAACTGGACGCATGGTCTTGAAAATGTGCGGGGGGCGCCGAAATGGGCCGCTCGCCTTTTTTCAAGTAGTACTCGAAAGGATGTAAAAATATGGAAAATTCAAATCAGATGGAACATATGGAAAGCACTCCGGTGGACACTTCTTCGGAAATTGCTGTACGCCGCGAAAAATTGGCAGCCCTGAAAGCACAGGGAAAAGATCCTTATCTTATCACTACATATGATGTGACAAACCATGCTGCCGATGTTATCGACGGCTTTGAAGAGTATGAAGGAAAAACAGTGCGCCTTGCTGGGCGGATTATGGCACGCCGCGAAATGGGAAAAGCTTCTTTCCTGGATTTGCGCGACGCCAGTGGAAGAATTCAGCTGTATGTAAAAATCAACCTCATTGGGGAAGACGCCTATGAGGAAATGAAAAAATGGGACATTGGCGATATTATTGGCGTAGAAGGCGAAGTCTTTAAGACCCGCCGTGGCGAGATTTCCCTGAAAGCGGCCTCCATGGTGCTTTTGACAAAATCCTTGCTCCCTCTGCCGGAAAAATTCCACGGCCTGAAAGATACCGATATGCGCTATCGCCAGCGGTATCTGGACTTGATAGTGAATCCGGAGGTAAAGGATACTTTTGTCAAACGTACCCTGATTTTGCGCGCCATTCGCAATTGCCTGGACAATCAAGGCTTTATGGAAGTGGAAACCCCTACTTTGCAGACCTTGGCTGGCGGGGCTGCTGCAAAACCATTTATTACCCATCATAATGCATTGGACATTACCATGTATTTGAGGATTTCCTTGGAATTATACTTAAAGCGTCTCATTGTCGGTGGATTTGACAGGGTTTATGAAATTGGCAGGGTATTCCGTAATGAGGGAATTGATGTCCGCCACAACCCGGAGTTTACCCTGTTGGAACTGTATCAGGCATATACGGATTTCCATGGAATGATGGATTTGGTAGAGAATCTTATCCGCGAAGTATCTCAACGGGTTCTTGGTACTACAGTTATTAACTACCAGGGTGTAGAAATCGATTTTTCCAAGCCATTTGAGCGCCTTTCCATGATAGAAGCAGTCCAGAAATATGCTGGAATTGATTTTACTCAAATCCATACCTTGGAGCAGGCACGGGAACTGGCAAAAGAACATCATATTGAATATGAAGAGCGCCATAAAAAAGGCGATATCCTCAATCTTTTCTTTGAAGAGTACTGCGAAGAGAAACTGATCCAGCCGACCTTTATTACTGGGCATCCGGTAGAAATTTCTCCGCTTGCCAAAAAGCAGCCCGGCAACGAGGATTATACGGAACGCTTCGAGTTGTTTATTGTGGGAAGAGAGCATGCAAACGCCTTTTCAGAACTAAATGACCCCATTGACCAGCGGGCACGTTTTACTGAGCAGGCAAGATTGAAAGCACTTGGTGATGAAGAGGCAAATGATGTGGATGAGGACTTCCTTACCGCACTGGAATATGGTATGCCCCCAACAGGTGGAATTGGAATTGGAATTGACCGCCTGGTTATGTTGTTGACCGACAGTGCTTCCATTCGAGATACGCTGTTGTTCCCCACGATGAAACCTAGGGATTAAGACTGTTTTTGGGTGTTTTGAAAAGGATGTTCCGATACCGCTGAGTTTTTTCTTGAACCGGGTATCGGGTCGCCCTTTTTATGGGAAACCGGAAAGACGGCAGTTTATTGTTTTCGCTTCGCCGGATCAGCGGCAATTTCCTGGCGGAGTAAGGGCTTTTCTAAAGTACGAGGGACAAGCCCCTGGCCAGGTAAATCGTACAGCAATGAGAAAGGTGGAGGCAAATGGCTCAAAGAGAAAGACGGGATGAGCACCGCAGTGCTGTCCGGGAATCCAAAACATTCAAGGACAAATGGGCAAATTTCTGGTATTATTATCGGTTCCATGTAATTATCGGGGTAATCTTAGTTGCTTTTTTATGGGTGATGATTGGAGATCTCTTTAACAAGGAAGATTTTGATTTTTCTGTGGTTGTGGCAACTCGGGAAGAGCTCCCCACCAAAGCTAAAAAAGAACTTGAGATAAAAATTGAGCAATGTGCCCCTGCAAGAGAAGATGGGACGGCTCCCAATGTGGAGATGATTTTTTGCAAAATCCCCGCTGCGGAAGATGCAAACGATCCGGATTTGTATACCGCCGCTGTTACGAATCTGCGTGTACAGGTACGAATTGGAAAAGCCGCCATCTACCTGATTGACGATGAGGTCATGGGCGATATGGAAATCAGTGACCGGTTTATTGATTTTTCCCAGGAATATCCGGAACTGGAACATACGGAGGGAATTTCCTGGCATATCAAGCAAAGTGAATTTATGAACGATGAATATTTTGAAGGGATTCCCGACAATCTACAGCTTCATTTCATGAAGTTGACTTCTATGGAGAAAAGTGGGGAAAAGGAAAAAACCCAGAAGAGCTATGAATGGCAAAAGCAGACGCTGGAAAATATGATGAGCAATAATCTTTTGCGCAGCGAAGAGGAAATAGGAACTGTTGATATCGACTCTCATTATATTACCTATACCTACAATTAACAATACTCCAGGCTATAAGGCCTGGAGTATTGTTTTTTTACACAACATGAGAGATTTAAGTATTACGGGACTGTTTACATAAAATATTTAGAAATATAAATTTTCGTTTTCGAATTATTAAAAAAGGGGACAAAAAAGTGAAGTATCCTTATGTTCAAATACTAATGAACATAAGAAGGTGCCACTATTATGTCAAACCAGCAAAAACGACATCCAGTTAGAGAAGCAAAGACAATTTCAGACAAAATGAAAGCTTTTTGGGAGTACTATAAAGTCCCGGCGCTCATTGCCTGTATCGCAATTTTGTTTGTGGGTTATGGGGTTTATGATATTTTATCTACCCCAAAACAGCCGACTGCGGATTTTTATGTTATCGCAATGACTAGGGAAGAACTGACGGATACACAAAAACAGGAACTGGAAGAAGGAGTGAAGCAAAGTTTTCCTGTAAAAGATGGGGAAAATCCCACGGTTGAAGTCATTTATCATGTTTATGCACAGGAGGATGCGGCGATCAAAGAAGAATCCGGTGGAAACGAGGGATATGCAACAACAATACAAAGTGCTGCCAATCAAACGGTGCAGTTGGAAAATGCAGAAAAGACAGCTGCCATTTATATCTACGACAGTGCCTATCTTGAGTTTTTAAATGACGAGGAATCCTATGTAGACCTTTCCACTGAGTATTCCGATGTATCTGGGATAGAGGGAGAATCCTTTTCTCTCAAAACAAGTAAACTCTTCCAGGATTCCAGCCTTCCGGATGATCTGCAGATGCGAGTAAAAAAGGAATCCCAACTAGATACCAGCGCAGAGAGCTATGCTTGGCAGAAAGAAGCCGTGGAGAACCTGATATCCGGGAATGAAGTGCGTACTCAGGAACAGGTAGAACAGGCAGATGCGCAGTATCAACAGGCAATGGAAGAATACAGTAACAGCTAGTCTGTCATAACGGACAAAAACGACAGGATTTGAGCAATTCCTATCAAGCAAATCGGAAAAATCATGGGAATTTGTCAAAAGGAATGGACAATCCAGCAATTTGTGGGTATAATGTGTAAAAGAAATGTTTTTGACAACCTTTAAGCCGGTCCAGAGAGGCAGGCAAGGCGGTCTTGCTTGAAAAATAGAATCTGTAAACAGTATTTCCCCGGGAAATACTGTATTCAGCAAAAAATTTCAGGCGGCCTTGTATGTCCAAATGGGCAAACAGGGCCGCTTTTTTGTGCAGAAACGGAAAGGAGAGGAAGTATGAGCCTGACAGCCCAGATTATGGACGAAAAGGCGGTATCCCGCGCCATCACCCGTATTTGTTATGAGATTGTTGAAAAAAACAGGGGAAGTGAAGGAATCTGTATTGTTGGAATTTTTACCCGGGGCGCCTACCTTGCACAGAGAATCGCCGGGAAAATTTCCGAACTTGAACAGCGGAAAATTCCGATTGGATACCTGGATATTACTCCCTACCGGGATGACGTATCCAGGGATAAACCCATACAGGACAGAACACAGCTCGATTTCGATATCCAGGATAAAAAAGTGGTTTTGGTGGACGATGTCCTGTATACTGGGCGCAGCGTGCGCGCTGCGATCGACGCATTAATGGCCAGGGGCAGGCCGGATAAAATCCAACTCGCAGCACTGATTGACCGGGGGCACCGGGAACTTCCACTTCGGCCGGATTTTATCGGGAAAAACGTCCCTACTTCCAGAGAAGAAAAGGTCATTGTCCGTTTGAAAGAGGCGGATGGGATTGACCAGGTTACAATTATCAAGGAAACGGAGGAAACCAAATGAATCTGTTATTGAAAACGGTGCATATGATCGACCCGGCGCAGGGGATGGACTGTGTTGGCGATATCCTGGTGAAAGATGGGAAAATTGCAAAACTCGGTCAAAACCTGGAAGCAGATGGAGTCAAGGTACTCGATGCGGCGGGCTTGTATGCGGCGCCAGGGCTGTTTGACATGCATGTGCACCTCAGAGATCCGGGTTTTACTGCAAAAGAGGATATCCTGACCGGCTGTGAAGCCGCTGCCGCCGGAGGATTTACCGCAGTGATGTGTATGCCCAATACAAATCCTGTTACCGATAGTGAGGAAGTCCTCTCCTATATTTTGGGAAAAGCAAGCCATGCCAAAGCAGATGTTTATCCAGTGGCCTCCATTACGGCGGGGATGAACGGAGAGCGGTTGTCTGATTTTGCGGCACTCAAAGCGGCAGGAGCAGTCGCCTTCTCCGATGATGGAAAGCCAGTAAAAAATGCTGCGATGATGCAGCAGGCCATGGTGGAATGCAAGAGGATAGGAGCGTTGATTGCCTCCCACTGTGAGGATTTGGATATTATAGACGGCGGCATTATCAACAAGGGGAAGGTAAGCGAAACACTCGGCGTCAAGGGAATGGACCGTTCCAGCGAGGATTCCATCACTGCCAGGGAGATCGCACTGGCCCAGGCGACGGGTACCGCCATCCATATCTGCCATGTGAGCACGCGTGGTTCCTTCAATTTTATCCGTTCCGCGAAACAGTGGGGCGTGCAGGTGACCTGTGAGACGGCTCCGCACTACATGCTGCTGACGGAGGAAAAGCTCCTTTCCAAAGACGCGAATTTCCGCATGAATCCTCCGCTTCGGACGGAGGATGACCGGCAGGCGGTTCTGGAGGCCATTCAAGATGGTACCGTTGACGCCATTGTCACCGATCATGCGCCGCACACCAAAGAGGAAAAGAGCGACTTCTACAAAGCGCCGAACGGGATTATCGGACTGGAGACTTCTTTTGCAGCTTCCTATACTGCGCTGGTGGATTCAGGATTGATTTCCCTCAGTCGCCTGATTGAGCTGATGACGGTCAATCCTCGGAAATTGGTCGGCATCGGGGGAGGATCGCTCAAAGAAGGGGAAACGGCGGACATTTTCCTCTTTGATCCTCAGGAGAGTTTTGTTGTCGATAAAAACAAGATGCACTCCAAGGCAAGCAATACAGCCTTTGATGGGATGACCCTGAAAGGAAAAGTCAAATATACGCTGCACCGCGGCGAGATTGTATACAGCGACCGATAGGAGAAAGGGAGTACCAATATGGCATTTGACAGACTGATTGAAAACATCGTAAGGACGAAAAACCCGACCGTAGCCGGCCTGGATCCAAAACTGGATTATGTACCGGATCATATTAAAGAAATTGCGTTTGGGCGGTATGGATATACTCTGAAAGCCGCTGCGAAAGCCCTACTGGAATTCAACAAGGGGCTGATTGACGAATTGTGCGATATTGTACCGGCAATTAAACCGCAGGCCGCTTATTATGAGATGTACGGCTACCAGGGCGTCAAGACCCTGTATAAGACCATCCAGTATGCCAAGAAAAAGGGGATGTTCGTTATCACGGATGGCAAACGCAACGACATCGGCACTACAATGGAGGCCTATGCCACCGCACATCTTGGGGAAGTCGCCGTTGGGGAAGAAACCCTCACTCCGTTTGGCGCGGATGCGTTGACTGTCAACGGGTACCTTGGTACGGACGGAATTAAACCTCTGATCGGTGTGTGTGAGAAACAGGATAAGGGGATTTTTGTGCTTGCAAAAACTTCCAATCCTTCTTCTGGAGAGCTCCAGGACAGGCTCATTGACGGCAAGCCGGTCTATGAGATTATGGGTGAAATGTGCGAACAGTGGGGAACCGGGCTGATGGGAAAATACGGCTACAGTGGCGTTGGCGCCGTTGTGGGCGCCACTTATCCGGAGCAGCTGAAAGAATTGCGCGCAAAACTGCCGCACACGTTCTTCCTGGTGCCGGGTTACGGCGCACAGGGCGGCGGCGCTGCGGATGTTGCCGGTGCGTTTGATGAAAGAGGGCTTGGAGCGATTGTCAACTCCTCCCGCGGGATTATGTGCGCCTATAAGGCGATGGGCATGGATGGAGAGGATTTTGCCAAGGCGGCAAGGCTGGAAGCTATCCGTATGCGCGACGATATCGCACAGCATATCGCGCTGATTACCCTGTAAATCAAGATTGGCCGAAATTGGAAACTGAACACGCAGGAGGAACGAACATGTACTGGAGAGAAAACAGAAAACCCGCCTACCTGCTCCTGGCGGACGGCAGCATCTATGAAGGCGTCAGCATCGGGAAAGAGGGGACAACGGTCGGTGAAGCGGTGTTTGCCACTGCCATGGTCGGCTATCAGGAACTGCTGACTGATCCAAGCTATTTCGGGCAGATTGTCATTCAGACTTTCCCCTTGATTGGAAACTATGGCGTCAATTCCACGGATCCGGAATCGGATCGCTGCTATTTAAACGGTTATATTGTCCGGGAATGGTGTGAGATCCCCTCGAATTTCCGCTGCGAAGGAAATGTGGACGAATATCTCAAAGCGCAAAATGTTGTGGGGATTGCCGACGTGGATACCAGGAGCCTGACTCGGAAAATCCGCGAGGTTGGAGTTATGAATGCGGTGATCACCACAGAAAACGTCTATGAGAAAAAAGAGGAACTGCTGGAAAAAATCAGGGATTACTCCATCAAGCAGGCCATTGAATCCACCAGCTGCAAACAGATGCAGAAATTTTCCTGCGAACATCCAAAATACCATGTCGCCCTCTTTGACTTTGGGTATAAACATAATATCCGCAGGGAACTGTTACAGCGCGGCTGTAATGTCACGGTTGTCCCCTGCAAAACCACCGCGCAGGAAATCGCTTCCCTTGGCGTGGACGGGATTATGCTTTCCAACGGTCCCGGCGACCCGGCGGACAATCCGGAAATTATTACAAATTTAAAAGAAGTCGCCAAACTTGGGATCCCCATTTTTGGAATCTGTATGGGACACCAGCTCTTTGCGCTGGCAAATGGGGCGAAAACGGTCAAGCTCAAATACGGACACCGGGGGGCAAACCAGCCGGTCAAAGATTTGAAGCACGACCGCACCTATATTACCAGCCAGAACCATGGCTATGCCGTAGTCAGCGATTCCATCGACCCGCAGGTTGGGGAACTCAGCCATGTCAATGTCAACGACAACACCTGTGAAGGGGTGCGCTACAAGGCGTTCCCGGCTTTCACCGTGCAGTTCCACCCGGAAGCTGCCGCAGGCCCGCATGATACAGCATATTTGTTTGAAGAATTCCTCGGAATGATGAACGAAAGGAAGGCGAAGTAAGATGCCGAAAAGAGAAGATATCAAAAAAGTACTCGTTATCGGCTCCGGCCCAATCGTCATCGGACAGGCGGCGGAATTCGACTATGCGGGTACACAGGCCTGCCGTGCGCTCAAGGAGGAGGGGCTGGAGGTTGTCCTCATCAATTCGAACCCAGCCACCATCATGACGGATCAGGCCATGGCGGATCACATCTATATTGAGCCGCTGACCCTGGACGTGGTCAAGCGCGTCATTGAAATCGAAAAACCGGACTCCGTCCTCTCCACCCTTGGCGGACAGACCGGCCTGACCCTCTCCATGCAGCTTGCAGAGGAGGGGTTCCTGCAATCCCACGGCGTCAAACTGCTCGGCGCGAACCCGCTGACTATCCATAAGGCGGAGGATCGCCAGGCGTTCAAAGATACCATGGAGGAAATCGGAGAGCCCTGTATCCCCTCCAAGGTCGTCACTACCATCGAGGATGCGGTGGACTTTGCAAAAGTCATCGACTATCCGGTCATCGTGCGCCCGGCCTTTACTCTGGGCGGGACCGGCGGCGGTATTGCACACGACGAAGCGGAATTGCGCGATATCGCGAAAAATGGCCTGCGCCTTTCCCCAATTACACAGATTCTGGTGGAAAAATGTATTTCCGGTTGGAAGGAAATCGAGTTTGAGGTCATTCGTGACGCCAAGGGGAACGTCATCACCGTCTGTTCCATGGAAAACCTCGATCCGGTGGGTATCCATACCGGCGACTCAATTGTCGTAGCGCCGGCAGTCACGCTCAGCGACAAGGAATACCAGATGCTGCGCAGCGCTTCCCTGAACATCATTTCTGCGCTGGGAGTAGAGGGCGGCTGCAACTGCCAGTTTGCGCTCAAGCCGGACAGCTTTGAGTATGCGGTCATTGAGGTTAATCCCCGTGTGTCTCGTTCTTCTGCCCTGGCTTCCAAGGCAACCGGATACCCGATTGCAAAGGTCGCCTCCAAAATCGCGATCGGCTATTCCCTGGATGAAATCCTCAACGCCGTCACCGGCAAGACCTACGCCTGCTTTGAGCCGGCGCTGGACTACCTGGTTGTCAAATTCCCGAAATGGCCGTTTGATAAATTTGTCTACGCCAACCGGACACTCGGCACCCAGATGATGGCGACCGGCGAGGTCATGGCGATTGGAACCAGCTTTGAGCAGGCGATGATGAAAGCCGTCCGCTCGATTGAACTGAAACTTGATACCCTCGATATGCCTAAGATGAAAGAGCTGTCCACGGAAGAGCTTTACGACGTCATCCGCAAACAGGACGACGAGCGGATTTTCGCCGTGTATGAAGCGCTCAAACGGGGCGAGAGCTTTGAAAGCCTGCATGAGGTCACAAAGATTGACCTGTGGTTCCTGGGCAAGCTGAAAAACCTGATTGAAATGGAAAACTGGCTGGCAGACGGACAACTGACCGCACAGAAATATAAAAAAGCAAAGGACTATGGCTTTTTGGATTCCACCATCGAGCGGCTGTCCGGACAGAAGATTTCTGAACCGCTCTATGCCTCCTATAAAATGGTCGATACCTGCGCGGCGGAATTTGCCGCACAGACCCCGTATTTCTATTCCACCTATGACAAGGAAAATGAGGCCCTGCTCCACAACGAAGCGCTTGCCTCCAACAAAAAGAAAGTCCTGGTCTTTGGTTCCGGACCTATCCGGATCGGGCAGGGGATTGAATTTGACTACTGCTCCGTCCATTGTGTCTGGACATTAAAAGAACAGGGCTATGAGGCGATTATCGCCAACAATAACCCGGAGACGGTTTCCACGGACTTTGACACCTCCGATCGGTTGTATTTTGACCCGCTGACCGAGGAAGACGTCACCAATATCATCAAAACCGAACAGCCCTGGGGCGTAGTTGTCCAGTTTGGGGGACAGACCGCCATCAAACTCATTAAACACCTGGTCAAGCTCGGAGTGAATATCTTGGGAACCAGTGCGGACAGTATTGACGCCGCAGAGGACAGGGAACGCTTTGACGAACTGCTGGAGCAGTGCCATATTCCCCGTCCGTCAGGACACACGGTCTTTACTGCGGAGCAGGCGAAGCGTGCCGCGGCCGATCTCGGCTACCCAGTGCTGATGCGCCCGTCCTATGTCCTTGGCGGACAGAATATGATTATCGCCCACTCCGATGCAGATATCGACGAGTATATGGCAATTATCACCGCGCATGAGATTGAAAACCCGGTGCTTATCGACAAATATATGATGGGGATCGAGGTAGAAGTCGACGCTATCTGCGACGGGCAGGATTACCTGATTCCGGGCATCATGGAACATGTCGAGCGCGCCGGCGTCCATTCCGGGGATTCCATCTCCGTCTATCCATCCAGGAGATTGTCCAAACGGATTAAGGATACCCTGATCGACTATACTGGAAGACTGGCACGTGCCCTGAAAGTGGTGGGCTTAGTCAATATCCAGTATGTCATCTACAACGACGAGGTCTATGTCATTGAAGTCAACCCGCGTTCTTCCCGTACGGTGCCATATATCAGCAAGGTGACCGGCGTGCCGATGGTGGATATTGCCACCAAACTCATGCTCGGCGCGACCCTGAAGGATTTGGGATATGCCTGCGGGATTCATCCGGAACCGGATTTTGTCACGGTCAAAGTACCTGTATTCAGCTTTGCGAAACTCCACGGGGTGGATAACCAGCTTGGGCCGGAGATGAAGTCCACCGGCGAGGTGCTCGGCATTGGCAAGACCTTTGAGGAGGCCCTACTCAAAGGCCTGGTAGCCTCAGGCAACACGATGAAAAAATCCGGTGGCGTGCTGGTGACTGTGCGCGATCAGGACAAACAGGAGGCCATCGAAGTGGCGGATAAATTCGCCTCCCTGGGCTTTGATATCTATGCGACTGCGGGCACAGCTAATGTACTCAACAAGAACATGGTGGCAACCAATGTCGTCCGCAAACTGTCCGAAGGAAGCCCAAATGTGATGGATCTGCTGGAAAGCGGCAAGATTGACTATGTTATCTCCATCTCCGCAAAGGGGAGACAGCCTCAGCGGGAGAGCGTGCAGATCCGCCGCAAAGCAGTAGAACGCTCGATTGTTTGCCTTACCTCCCTGGATACGGCAAATGCCGTGGCCGATTGCCTGGGAATGGATAAAACTGTGGCAGATATTGATCTGGTCGATATCACAACCATTGGAAAATAGCAAAATTTTAAACCCGGGAAATCTTAGAATTTCCCGGGTTTTCTTTTAAAGGTTTTCCTTGTTTCGGAAACATGCCGCTTTTGAAAAATTTTTGAAAGGAGCATTGTCCGGTTGCGAAAGAAAAAACGCTGTGATAAACTAATCTCCAAGTAGGGGGAATAGCTATGCGTACGGTGCTGGGATATGTTCTAAATATGCTGCCTTATATGCTGCTGATGACACCACTGTATCTACTGGTAAGATGGGGATATCGCAGACTGCTCTGTCAAAATTTTCTGACGAACTGGTATCATGAGGCGGGCCTGCTTCTGTTTGTCCTGTTTTTGACAGGGCTTGCATCCCAGACGATTATCCCGAAATTGGAGTTTTCTGAGGCGGGTGTTCATTTGATGGGATATGGAGGGCCACTGCGGATTAATCTTATCCCCTTTCGGATTTTCTTTGATAGTTTGCGGGAAGTCGGCAATGGCAATGCGTTGTATGTCCTGATTAGCCTTGTGGGGAATATCGGGATCTTTGTTCCAGTGGGGTTCTTTTTTGCTCTCCTGTGGCATAAAAAACGGTTTCTCCGGGCGTTGTTTGGCGGAGCGGGGATTTCCCTGTTCATTGAACTCTGTCAGCTTCCTATGAGCCGGGCGACGGATATCGATGATCTGATTCTCAATACCCTTGGCGCCCTGTTCGGGTATATCCTTTACTCTTGGCTGAAAAAAATCGCGCCTTCGTTTATCAGTAGGTTTGAAATATAGGCGATTGAAGAGGCCTTTTATGGATTTCAACATATTTGTTTTTGGAAAGGAGCTATTATGAACATCGAAATCACGCCAGTATCGGTACAGGAAAAGGAACTTTTAAAAAACCTTCTGGAAAAATACAACTATGAGTTTTCTCAGTATGACGGAGAGGATGTCAATGCCCTTGGCCTGTACGGCTATGACTGGCTGGACTGCTATTGGACGCAGGAAAAACGATATGCCTTTTTCATCAGGGTGCGGGGGAACTTGGCCGGTTTTTTCCTGATCAACGACTATCCGGAAAGCGGTGTACAAACGGATTACTGCATGGCGGAATTTTTTGTGCTCTATAAATACCGGCGCAGTGGAGTGGGACAATCTGCGGCAAACTGGGCATTTGGCCGTTTTCCTGGAACCTGGCAGCTCAAGCGCCATCCAAAGAATATTCCCTCCGTCCGCTTCTGGGATCGGGTTGTCAGCGAATACACCGGCGGGGACTATCGGGTGCGGACCGGCTTTCCGGGGACTGATTATGCGGACGGTACTCCTGGGGAGTTTCTGTTTTTCTCTACACAGGCAAAAAGTAAAAGCGGAATCTTCGTCAGAAGGGCGCAGCCGGAAGACGCTGAGCGGATTTTTGAACTCAATCGGGATTGTCTGGGATATGATTTTCCTCTGGAACAGACCCGGGAGCGCCTGGTGCAGTGCCTGAATTACTCTGCCCATTTCCTAGCAGTGGCGCTGGATGATGAGCGGGCAGTTGGCTACGTCCATGCCTGTGAGTATGACTGTGTCTATGCTCCTCTGCTTGCTGATATCCGGGGGATTGCGGTGGATCCGTTGTGCCGGGGAAAAGGCGTCGGAAAACAGCTTTTGCAGGCGGTGGAGGACTGGGCGCACCAACATGGATGTGCAGGCGTCCGGCTGGTTTCCGGTTATGATCGGACAGGCGCCCATGCCTTTTATGAACACTGCGGATATGGAAACCGCAAGGATCAGAAAAACTTCAAAAAGGATTTTTCCAAATAGAGAGAATATAAAGGGGACGGGGTAGCATGATACGGTTGATTGCAGCAGATATGGATGGAACTCTCCTTAATCGGAGAGGGGAACTGCCACCGCATTTTTTCAAAGTGGTGCAGATGCTCCGGGAACGGGGAGTACTGTTTGTAGTAGCCAGCGGCAGGCAATACTATAATCTGGAAACCCTTTTTGCGCCGGTGCGCGACGAGATGGTGTTTCTCTGTGAAAACGGCTCAATGATCTTTTTCGGGGGAGAACTTGTCCATGCAAGCGGGATGGAGCACGCCGATCTGATTGCTGTCATCCGGGCGGTGCGTCCTCTCCCACGCGCAAGAGTCGTCCTCTGCGGGGTACACAGCGCGTATACGGATTGCCGGGACGAACACGATCTTCCCTTTATCCGCCAGTATTTTGACAGGCTTACAGTTGTCGAACAACTGGAATCCGTTTTGGAACAGGATACCATCTGCAAAGTCTCGGTACTCGACCACGGAAATGCAGAACATGGCTGCTATCCGGTACTTGCCCGGTTCTCCAATTTGATCCAGGTGTGCTTATCCGGGGAAAACTGGGCGGATGTGATGAACTTCGGTGTGAATAAGGGAAGTGCCATCCGTCAGATTCAGCAGCAGTACGGCATTTCTCCACAGGAATCCATGTCCTTTGGCGATTATCTTAACGACGTGCAGATGCAGTGCCAGTGCGCGCACAGCTATGCCATGGCAAACGCCCATCCACAGCTTAAACATGTCAGCCGGTACCAGTGTCCGTCTAATGAGGAAAACGGCGTCATGCAGGTCATTCAAAGGGAATTTTCCCTTACATTTTAAGAACAGGAGGAGTCCGGAACGCTGTTTCGGCAGGAAACATGAAAGCACATATCAAAAATTCGGAACTTGTGTTGTTATATGGTTTACAGGAGGGCAGTGAAAAAGGGGAGACGGTGCGGAAGATTTTGCAGCGCCTGCGCATGCCCTACCGGATTCTCTCAGATGAAATGCTGGGAGAAACGCTCGGCTATGTCGCCGGACTACCCGGATTTCCAGCGTCTGCATCCCCTTATACGGGTGAGGGGCTGGGGGAGGAAGTCCTGCTGATGAGCGGTCTTGCGGATCAACGCCTCAATGAACTGCTCGCCGCTTTGCGGGAAGGACAGGCTCCCATTCGGCTGAAAGCAGTGATAACCCCTAACAACCGTGGGTGGAAACTCTTTGATCTCTTTCATGAACTTATCGAAGAGCATGAGACGATCGGTGCATTCAACCGCCTGCGGCAGACTTACGCGGCTGCGGCAGAGCGAGATGTCTCCGGGTTGTCGGAAGAAGAGCGGGCCGCATGGGAACAAAATCTTCAAAAGGCCTATCAAATCCTCAGTTCCAGGGAACCGACAGAAAAAGAGGTCTATCAAAAGGCAGCGGATACGCTTGTCTTTTAAACGGCTTATAAAACGGACGCGAAATTCCCGCGTCCGTTTTGTATTGCAGAGCTTTTCATCTTCCATCGCTAAAGAAATACCGTGGTTTTGAAACCAGTAGCAGTGACGGACACCTCTCCTTTGGCATAGAATAGCTTGAGGTGAGTTGTATGCTGATGTACATAGTGTTTATCCTAATTAGTTTTGCTGTGGCGCTGTTCGTTGTTTTTCTGTGGGAAAGATCCTGGACAATTCTTCCGCCCTCTAAAGCACGATGTGTGGTGCTGTATCCTGTCAAAGGTCACAGGGAGGATGTTGAATACCTGCTTCGCGCACTGCTCAAGAGGATGGATAGGGGGGAGGCCAGGCATCTGCGCATTATTATTGTGGATTGTGGGATGGATGAGGAGACCCGTCGGATCTGTTCGCTGTTTTTAAAAGATAATCCAGAGCTGGAACTGTGTGGAGCACAGGATTTAAATGACCTGATTTCACAGAACGTGTGATTGAAAAAAGGCTCTGTTTGTATTATACTAAAACCGTTGTAAAAAGAAGAGGAGAAACGGCAAAAGTGGAACAGACAAAAGAAATTGTCTCCATTGAAGGCTCTGTGGAGAATATTATTTTCAAAAATGAGGACAGCGGTTTTACGGTCATGGAACTGGGCTATCAGGGGGATCTTTTGACTGTGGTCGGGGAACTGTATGGCGTCGCGGAAGGGGAGGAAGTCAAACTCAGCGGGTATTTTACCTCTCATCCGCAGTATGGTCACCAGTTTAAAGCGCTCACCTGTGAACGCAATCTCCCGGCCACTGCCAATGCCATTTTAAAATACCTCTCGTCCGGCGCGCTTAAGGGGGTCGGCCCGGTGACTGCCCGCAGGTTCGTGGAACGTTTCGGGGACGATACTCTGACCGTGATTGAAAACGAACCGGAACGTCTGCTGGAAGTGCGCGGTATTACCGAACGTCGCGCCAATCAGATCCGGGAGGAGTTTAACAAAATTTTCGGTGTGCGCGCGGTAATGTCCTTTATGGCGCAGTTCCAGATTTTGCCGATTTACTCTATCCGGGTTTGGCGAACTTTTGGAAGCGCCGCAATTGAAATCATTCAGGACAATCCCTTTCTGTTATGTTCCAACGGGATTGATCTTAACTTTTCTAAAGCGGATGAAATCCGGGAACGGCTTGGTATGTCGGAAGTCTCTCCACATCGGCTGTTTGCGGGTGTGGTCTATGTTTTGCGCAGAAACACCTTTAATGGGCATACCTGCCTGCCACTTGACCGGCTGGCCCAAACAGCAAAAGAATTGCTTGGGGTCGATCTGGCGCTGGTAGAGGAGATTATCGGCCAGAATATCAGCGAGGAAAATCTGATCTTGGTTACTGTGGACGGACGGGATTTTATTTATCTTCCTCAAATGTATCGGGCGGAAACATTTATTGCAGAGCGTATTAGCATGGTGCAGTCGTTTTTCCCAGATAATGGACAGAACTGGGACAAGCGGATTGACGCCCTGGAAAAGAGCACTGGGAAAACCTATGCCAAAAACCAGCGGCGCGCCATTGCGACTTCTCTTTCTCAGGGACTGATGGTACTCACCGGCGGTCCGGGCACCGGAAAGACGACGACCATCAATGCAATGATCGAGTTGTTCAAAGAAGAGGGAAACAAGGTTGTCCTTACAGCACCGACCGGACGCGCTGCCAAGCGCATGAGTGAGATCACCGGGTGTGAGGCCAAGACCATCCACCGTCTGCTGGAAGTGGAGTATACCACGTCTGGAGAGGTGCGCTTTGCCAGGGATGAACGCCATCCAATTGACGCGGAGGTCATCATCGTGGACGAATTGTCCATGGTGGATGTCACCTTATTTGAATCGCTTTTGCGTGCGATGAAACTCACCTGCCGCCTCATTCTGGTAGGGGATGCAAACCAGTTGCCCCCGGTGGGCGCGGGCTGTGTGCTCAAGGATTTAATT
Source organism: Candidatus Pseudoruminococcus merdavium (assembly GCA_904419745.1). Classification (GTDB taxonomy): domain Bacteria; phylum Bacillota; class Clostridia; order Oscillospirales; family Ruminococcaceae; genus Pseudoruminococcus_B; species Pseudoruminococcus_B merdavium. Next base: position 168,255 of record CAJFSS010000005.1, read on the forward strand.
GACAGCGAGTGCGTTACCGTGGTTGAGTTGAATGAGATTTTCCGTCAGGCAGCGCAAAGCCTGATTGTTACCAATGCGCATGCCATTGTCTCCGGTGAGACGCCGGATCTCAGGAAACGGGATAACGATTTCTTTTTCCTTCCCTGCCAAAACCAGATGATGACAGCCGCCACAGTGGTGGATTTGTGCAATCGGCGACTTCCCAAAAGTTATGGCTATTCCCCTGTGAGGGATATTCAGGTACTCTGCCCCACCCGGATTGGGGAAATTGGAACGGAACAACTCAACAGGGAACTTCAACAGGTGCTCAATCCCAAATCCCCTCAAAAGACGGAGGCTGTTTTTGAAGCCAAGGTGTTCCGGGAACAGGATAAGGTCATGCAGGTGAAAAACAACTATGATATCCCCTATAAAACGGATCAAGGGGAACAGGGCGCCGGCATTTTCAATGGGGATATTGGCTTTATTGAAGAAATTGATCGCCCTTCTTCCACCATATGGATTCGGTTTGACGACCGCGTGGCGGAGTATTCCTTTGATCAGCTCGATGAAATTGAACTCGCCTATGCAGTCACCGTGCACAAGAGCCAGGGCAGTGAATTTGAGGCGGTAATCATTCCCTTGTTTGGAAACCATAAAAAGCTGTATTACCGCAATCTGCTCTATACGGCGGTTACCAGGGCAAAGAAACTCCTTATTTTGGTGGGCCAGCAGCAGAGCGTCGCACAAATGGTTGCCAATAACCGGAAAACCCTGAGGTACACAAATCTCGCGTATTTTCTTAGAAAATGCAATGGTATTTTGGAAGAATAGGAGCAACGTTCCGATGATATCCGTAAATAAATGCCTTTTTTGTGGGGAAATTGTAAAAGAGAGGGAGGTTTTCTGCTCCAAATGCAGGGAATTGATTCCTCCCCTAGCAAAAACATGCTGTAAAATTTGTGGGCATGAACATTGCCGCTGCTCCCTTTCTCCCCACCGGGAATATGAATTGGACGGGATCTGTGCCTGCTATTTCTATGAGGGAGAAGTAAGACGGGTCGTCTCCCGGTTCAAATTTTCCGGCGGCCGTTTTCTCGGACAGGGAATGGGAAAACTGATGGCACAACGTGTACAGGAAGTTTTCCCGGATATTTCTTTCGACGGAATCTGCTATGTTCCCACGTCCCTACAGCATTTGGTTCAGCGTGGATATAACCAGGCGGCAGTGCTTGCCAGGGCGATTTCCAGATTTACATCGGTTACAGTGTATGATAAAATATTAAGGAAACGTGTGGGGGTGAAAACACAGCATACCCTCCACGCGAGCGAAAGAATCAAAAATGTAAAGGACGCATACCGTATTACAGATCCAAAACGGGTCTATGGAAAAACGCTTTTGTTGGTGGATGATGTCTCCACAACCGGGGCAACTCTTCGGGAATGTGCCGGAGAACTCAAAGGGGCTGGAGCAGCGTCCGTTTATGCGGTTTGCTTTTCACTAACGCCAAACCGCCTGGAAAGAAAGGATGGCAAATTCGGCGATGTCAAGTTTTGATATTGGAATGGATTTAGGAACTTCAAATGTCACAGTATGCCTTCGCGGAAAGGGAATTGTACTCCGGGAACCCTCTGCGATCGCCTATCATAAAAAGACAGACGAAATTATGGGAGTCGGGCAAAAAGCCTATGATATGCTTGAAAAAACTCCGCCGCAAATTGTAGCAGTACAGCCGTTACTGGGCGGTGTTGTCGGGGATTTTAACCTGACTACGGATATGATTAAGGTTTTTTTGCAGCGCGTCTGTGGAAGTTCTATGGTAAAACCGAGGGTAGTAATCTGTGTACCATCGGTCATTACGGAAGTGGAAGCACGCGCTGTCATAGATGCCGCCATGTCTGCCGGTGCAAGGAAGGTCTACCTGGTGGAAGAACCATTTGCGGCTGCTCTGGGAAGTGGGATTGATATTACCAAACCACAGGGAAATATGATTGTCAATGTGGGTGGAGCGACTACAAATGTGGCGGTGGTGTCCTTAAAGGGGATTGTAACCAAAAATTCCGTAAAAGTTGCCGGAGGGGCGTTTGACGAAGCTATTATCAAACATATCCGGCTGGAACATGCACTTTTGATAGGGCAGAAAATGGCGGAAGAAGCCAAAATTCAATCTGGATGTACGCAGGCTTATGCTGGAGAACGGACAGTGGTTTTGAAAGGAAGATGCCTGAAAACGGGGCTGCCCAAGCGTTTGGAAATCCCGGCAAAAGAACTTGCGACCGTTTGCCTGTCGGTTGCCCTGGAAATTGTTTCTGCTGTACAGCTTGTGATTGAACAGACCCCTCCTGAACTGGTAGGAGACTTGCAGGATAATGGGATTACATTGTGTGGAGCGGGAGCAAAACTCGGCGGCCTTCTGGAATTGATTTCCCAGGAGACCAAACTGGAGACACATTTGACAGAGGATCCGGAAGACTGTGTGGCGCTTGGAACGGCAAAGGCGTTCGACTTTGAAGAAGAGTTGGAATATGGCATGGTTGACCCGGTGACATACCGGATGGATTTGACACAGGAAATCGAATAAGTACCGCTTTTTTGGAAAGAATAGGATTGTCATGAACACGCATGGCAGTCCTATTTGTTTTATTCTGGAAAGGAGTATCGACCATGGCCAATTTAACTTCTAAAGAACTTTCCGCTATTGAAGATCAGCTGAGTGCGGAACAGTGCCTAATCAAAAAGTACAAACTGTATGCGCAAAACGCTTCTGACCCACAGATCAAAACAAAGTGTGAACAGATTGCGGCAAAGCACCAGGAACATTTTCAGCAGTTGACACAAAAACTGAACTAGGAGGAGAACAGCATTATGGAACAGATTCAGTTTGATGACAAAAACATGATGGATGACGCTCTGGCATCCCAAAAATTTATTACAGAAACCTATAATACTTTTGCCAATGAATGCAGCGATCCTCAGCTGAAAGAGCAATTTGTGAACCTTCTGGAAGACGAACATCGTATCCAGCATGAAGTTTTTACTGAAATGCAGAAGCGGGGATGGTATCAGACAGAACCTGCGGAGCAGGACAAAATTAATCAGGCGAAACAGAAATATCTTGGACAGATGAACCAGTAAAAAAGAGGGACTGAGGAAAATCTCCTCAGTCCCTCTTTTTTACTTCTCTTTGCGCTGTGTATCGGGGGTGTCCTTGGCTTCGTGCAGATAGACGTCCAGTTGTTGATAGGGGATATGGATACCCCGCTTATCAAATGCCCGTTTGATTTCTTCATGCAAATAATAATCCAGATCAAAATAGTGTTCTGACTGCACCCAAACCCGGACCAGAATATCAATCGAACTCTCTGAGTGATCCTTTACTCGTACCAGGGGTTCCGGATCAAGGAGAGCATAGTCGCTGCGCAGAATAATATCGGTTATGATCTGTTTTGCCTGATCCATATTATCCTCATAGCCAATGGAAAATACCCTGTCAAGCATTCTGGTCGGCTCTGCGGAGTAATTGATGATTTTGGCGTTGGAAAGCTGGCCATTTGGAATAAAAATTCGCTTATTGTCAATGGTGTTGAGTCTGGTATAAAAAAGATTGACTGCTTTAACAGTACCGCTGACCCCTTCGGTTTCCACAAAATCGCCTACCGAAAAAGGCTTTGTAAACAGCACTAAAAACCCTCCGGCAAGATTGCTGAGGCTGTCTTTCACTGCAAGGGAAACTGCCAAACCCAAAGCGCCGAGCACTGTGACAAGGGAAGTAATAGGGATTCCAATCATGGAAGCGGCTGTCATCAAAAGGACAACATAAAGAGAGATCCGGAGCAGGGATTTTAAAAAAGTATGCAAAGAAATATCAATTCTACTTTTTGCCAGTGCCTTTGCAAAAAGCTTCATGATAATTTTAATTGCAACAATACCGGCAACAAGTGTGATAATTGGAATAATCACTTTAGGGCTGAGAACATTGTCCATAATCTGTTTAAACAGGCTAATGGTCTGCTCTGCCTGTTCGGGAGTAATGGACGAAGTGGAAGAACTCAGTAAGAACATGGGAAACCTCCTTACAAAACGTGGGAATCAAAGTTGTTCTCATTATAATATGAAACAAAGGGCTTTGGCAATCAAAATTCCCTGGATAAGAACAATTTCATACAAAGCATTTTGTTTTATTATGTTCTTTAAAAATTATAATTTCCTGACTTTGTAAAAGATTTAACAAAAAGAAGGGAAACACACTGTGAATTATTACAAGAAAATATTCGGAGGAATGAATTGCAAAACAGGTGGATTTCATGTATAATGAATCTGGTTGCTGTTTAAAGAATGTTTTTAACTTTGTCATAAATTGGCCGTTGAAAGTATTCTTTAGAATAACAATAATTTTATGGACAAGGAGAAAAGATGCTTATGAGTGACATGCAACTTGCTTTCGTAGTTATTATTTCCGGACTCGTGATTGTTTTCCTTGCTCTGATTGTGCTGATTGCCTTAATGTGGGCAATGGGTAAGGCGCTATCCTCTTTAAAAAGGGATCAAAAGCCTTCGGCTCCTGCACAGGCACCAGTTGTCCCAGCGGCCCCGAAACAGGCAGCTCCGGTTGCACAAGTACAGCCCGCTGCAGAAGAGGGAATTCCCGGTGAGGTTGTTGCGGCAATTTCCGCGGCAGTTGCTTTCCTGATGGAAGATGCCGGTGAAAAGGGATACGTTGTAAAGAGCATTAAGAGAGCACGCGAAGCACGTCCTGTCTGGGGATTGGCTGGTATTATGGAAAATACCCGCCCGTTCTGACATCCTGGTGAAAAGAACTCCCTGATCCCCTGGTAGAAAGGATGAAAAAGCATGTTCCAATCATTTATTGATACACTGGTCGGTATCTGGAACAATACCGGCTTTATGCAGGCAACTTGGCAAACATGGGTTATGTTGCTTATCGCCTGTGTCCTGATTTATCTTGCCATTGCAAAGCAATATGAGCCTTTGCTTTTATTGCCCATTGCTTTTGGTATGTTGTTGGCAAACATTCCAGTGGCCGGACTTTCCTCTTATAGTGAAGGAGGCCTGATTTATTACCTATATCAAGGGGTGAAACTTGGCATTTATCCGCCTCTGATCTTCCTTGGTGTTGGGGCAATGACGGATTTTGGACCGTTGATTGCAAATCCAAAGAGTTTTCTTCTCGGTGCAGCCGCACAGGCGGGAATTTTCTTGACTTATCTGGGCGCCGCCCTTCTTGGATATGCTCCGAATGAAGCGGGTGCAATCAGCATTATTGGCGGTGCGGATGGTCCAACGGCAATTTTTGTAACCAGTAGACTGGCTCCGGAATTGCTTGGCTCCATCGCCATTGCGGCATATTCTTATATGGCTTTGGTACCGATTATTCAGCCCCCGATCATGAAGTTGCTTACAACCAAAAAAGAACGCTGTGTTGTTATGGAACAGCTTCGCCCGGTATCCAAGCTGGAAAAGGTTGTTTTCCCAATTTTTGTGACCCTCTTGGTCTCTTTTGTAGTGCCAGATGCAGCTGCTCTGGTTGGTATGCTGATGCTTGGTAACTTGATGAGAGAGAGCGGCGTTGTTGCCAGACTTTCCAATACTGCTCAGAATGAGTTGATGAACATTGTCACCATTTTTCTGGGAGTTTCGGTTGGCGCCACAGCAACGGCTGATCGTTTCCTGACACCGAAGACTCTTGGTATTATCCTTCTTGGATTAATTGCTTTCTGCCTTGGTACGGCGGCAGGTGTCCTGTTTGGAAAACTGATGTATATCTTCTCAAAAGGCAAAGTCAACCCGTTGATTGGTTCTGCGGGCGTTTCCGCCGTTCCAATGGCTGCCCGTGTGTCCCAGAAAGTTGGCCAAAAAGAGAATCCTGGAAACTTCCTGTTGATGCATGCAATGGGCCCAAATGTTGCGGGTGTTATTGGTTCAGCTGTAGCAGCTGGCGTTTTGATTCAGGTTCTTGGACCTATGGTACAGTAAAGAAAAGGGTATCCGAATTGTTCGGATACCCTTTTTATTCCTTTCTTATACCAATCCCACAGAGTGCCCGATTTTGATGGTCATAGGATTAGTGTCTTGAAAACTTCCGTTTTTTGCTAAAAAAGCGGAAGTTTTCTCTTTGTTCTTTGGTGAGTTCATCTCGGCTTTTTCCTTTTTTGCAATCTTCTTTTATGGTATAATGAAAACAATAAAATGTCTAAAAAGAGCTTTTTAACCCTGATAAAAAAATGATAGGGAATCGAAGTGGAGACTTTTCAAAAGAGTATAGGGGAAGTATATTATGCAGATTGAACTACAAAAGAAATTTTTGGAACTTCGCAGAAAAATATTGGACAAACGGTTTTCCTACCTGAATCCGGCACAGCGGAAGGCGGTTTACCAAATGGATGGCCCCGTCCTGATCCTGGCCGGTGCAGGAAGCGGAAAAACCACTGTGGTGGTCAACCGAATAGCCAATATGCTGCGTTATGGTGATGCCTATAATAGCGATAAAATTTACGGCCAGGTGACGCAGGATCAGCTGGATTTTCTTCAAGCCTATTTGGATGGCGTCCACGAAGATGAACCTGCTGTTGCCGACATGATTTCTGTTAACAGAATAAAACCGTGGAATATCCTCTCCATCACCTTTACCAACAAAGCAGCGGGAGAACTGAAAGAACGGCTGGAAAAAATGTTGGGGGAAGATGCAGCATATATTCAGGCCAGCACCTTTCATTCCTGCTGTGTTCGAATTCTGCGCAGGGAGATTGATAAACTCGGCTATGCATCCAGCTTTACTATTTATGATACGGATGACAGCGTACGTGTGATCAAAGAGTGCATGAAAAATCTTCGTCTGGATGAAAAGAGTTTCCCTCCAAAAGCTATGCTCAATGCAATTGGCAGAGCAAAGGATCAGATGATCTATCCGGCTGATTACCTGGCTAATTATGGGGCAGACTATCGTCAAAAGACCATTGCCCAGATTTATGAGGCATACCAATCCGCATTGAAAAAAGCGGACGCATTGGACTTTGATGATATTATCTCTCTAACAGTTACACTTTTTGAAAAATTCCCAGAAGTACTTGAGTATTATCAGGATAAATATCGTTATATCATGGTGGATGAATACCAGGATACCAACTATGCACAATACCGTCTGATTAGCCTGCTCGCTTCCAAGTACCGCAATCTCTGTGTTGTTGGCGATGATGATCAGAGCATTTATAAATTCCGTGGAGCAACGATTGAAAATATCCTCCATTTTGAGGATCAGTTTCAAGATACTTTGGTCATCCGTCTGGAGCAGAATTACCGCAGTACGGAAAAAATTCTGGATGCCGCTAACCATGTCATTGAAAACAATACCCATCGTAAGGGCAAAAACCTTTGGACGGACAAAAAGGGTGGGGAAAAAATCACGGTTTACCGCGCACAGGATGATTTTGGAGAGGCACAGTTTATCACAACCACGATTATGGACAATGTACTCAAGGGGAGAAAATATTCCGATCACGCCATTTTGTATCGGATGAATGCGCAGTCCAATAACCTGGAAAACCATCTGCTAAAAGGAGGAATTCCCTATCGGATGGTGGGTGGACTCAGGTTTTATGAACGCAAGGAGATCAAGGATTTAATTGCCTATCTAAGCGTTATCAACAATCCGTCCGATACTCTCCGCCTTCGTAGGATTGTCAATGAACCGAAACGTGGAATCGGCGAAGCGACGATGGCAACAGCTGTGCAGATTTCTCAGGCAGTCGACGTCTCGCTTTTTGAAGTATTGGAACATGCTGGGGATTTTCCTACACTCGCTAGAAAAAGCGGCGCCCTGATGCAATTCGCGCAGATGATTCGCTCCCTGATGCAAAAAGAGCAGGAACTCAGTTTGGAGGAATTTTTCCGCGCTGTTTTGGAGGATACCGGATACCTCCGGTATCTCGAATTGATGGGCGATGAAGGCGTTACTCGAATTGAGAACGTGAACGAGCTGACAACGAATATTATAAAATACGAGGAATCTACAGAAGAACCGTCTCTCGGTGGTTTTTTGGAAGAAGTAGCCTTGTTTACAGATCTTGATAATTATGATACCTCAGCAGACGCAGTCACTCTGATGACCATGCATGCGGCAAAGGGCTTGGAATTCCCCTTTGTCTTTATTCCCGGAATGGAAGAAGGGATTTTTCCGGGGATGCAGTCCATGTATAATCCGGAGGAAGTGGAGGAAGAACGCCGGCTCGCCTATGTCGGGATTACCCGAGCAAAGGAAAAACTCTATTTGACAAGTTCTGCTACCAGAATGCTGTTCGGTTCCACTGTCCGTAACCGACCGTCCCGGTTTATTGGGGAAATCCCACAGGATTTGACCGATGTAACAGATGAGACGGTACGTGTTTTCCAGAATACAGATGTTGGCACAGTGGATAAAAAGGCACAGAGAAAAATGGATATTTCCATTTCCCGTTCCATTGGGATCGCCCAGGGAAAAAAACAGGCGAGTGCATCGGTAAGTTCTGGTATTACCTTTTCCAAAGGGGATACCGTCAGCCATTCGGTTTTTGGAACCGGTATTGTCCTTTCGGCAAAACCAATGGGAAACGATACACTTTTGGAAATTGCTTTTGACAAAGTGGGAACCAAAAAAATTATGGCTAACTTTGCCAAGATCAAGCTTGTCAATTGATTTGAAAATTTTTAGCAGTTTTGTGCACGAAAAACATTCTTTCTCATAATATGGTAATAAAGTATGGCTTTGTAAGGCTGCACTCGATTTGCAGGTATCCCCAAGCAACCAAGGTCTGCGTCGGTGTAAATGCCAAAAGCATAGCTTTAATACTATTTTATAGGAGGATTGCTATGGCTGATTCAAAAGTAACGCCGATTACTGCCGCAGGTTCCAACAGCTTCAAAGAAGCGGTCTGTATCGACGCCGGCCGAATTTACGATTCGTGCAGCGATAAAGACTGCGTAGAAGGTGTGGAAGTCTTCTTTACAGACTGTGGGCAGGCAGTGATTGAACAGGCAAACAGTGTCAAGTGTAAATCCATTGAAGTACTTAATGTCCTGCTCGACGTGGAACCCGTGCTCTTCAACCGTGGATTTTATTCTGTGGACATGACCTTTTTCTTCTGCGTCAAACTGGAGACTTATACCTCGCCTTTGGCACCTTGCGTAAATGTAACTGGCCTTGCGGTGCATAATAAAAAGGTGATCCTGTATGGAAGCGAGGGCAATGTACGTACTTTCTGTTCCAGTGACCGTTATGCGATGGGCAACATGCCTGCTGAAGAATTGTGTAAGACAAACCTTCCTAGAGCTTGCCTGCAGGTGGTCGATCCAATGTGCCTGAGCTGCCAGCTTATTGACTGCCAGCCAAAATGTGTCTGCGTCCCTCCGCCACAGTGCGTAGCGGATTACTTTGATGGTAACTTCACTGCGGGCAGCCGTCCAAGCAAGACCGTTTGTATCACACTTGGCCTGTTTACGATTGTCCATCTTGAGCGCAATGTTCAGATTATGATTCCGGCTTACGACTACTGTGTGCCAGATAAGGAAAGTGTCACTTCTGGGGATGATCCTTGCGAACTGTTCCGCAAAATTAAATTCCCGACTGCTGAATTTTTCCCACCAAGAATGGCCGACGTATCTGAAGACTGCGATTGACCGCTTCATTTCCTTGATGGGACAAAGGCTTTCTAAAGTAGCAAAAACAGGAAGGCATTGCCTTCCTGTTTTCGATGGGATTTTTCTGGACAAGCTTTTGCAAGTTGCGCCAATAGAAAAAGTAAGGGAGAGAATATTGTCATGGAACTGATTGTCCTGGATGGGTTAGACGGAAGTGGAAAATCCACACAAATTGACCTTTTGGAACAAAATCTCCGTAGGCTTGGAAAAAAGGTAAAAAAGATTTCTTTTCCGGATTATGCAAATGAATCCTCTGCATTGGTTAAACTGTATTTATCGGGGGCATTTGGGAACGATGCCTATGCGGTCAATGCCTATGCAGCCTCCTCTTTTTATGCAGTGGATCGCTATGCCAGTTATAAGCAGTTTTGGCAAAAGGATTATGAACAGGGAACGGTAATTCTTGCGGCACGTTATACCACATCCAACGCCATCCACCAGATGGGCAAGCTTCCAATAGAAGAATGGGACGCTTATCTTGCCTGGCTTGAGGATTATGAATATGGGAAACTGGGACTTCCCCGTCCCGATGTAGTGCTTTTTCTGGAAATGGAACCGGAGATTTCTGCAAAACTTATCAGTTCCAGATACCATGGGGATGAAAGCAAGCGGGATATCCATGAAAAAAATAGAAAATACCTGCTTGAATGTACAAAAAGTGCCCGTTATGCAGGAAAAAAACTTGGTTTTCAAATGATTTCCTGCGATGATGGAGAAACTCCCTATTCTATAGAGCAAATACAACAAAAAATTATGGAGTGTATCAGGAAGGAATTGAATTTATGATTGATTTTAAGCCCATCCAGCTGTCCGACAGGGACTGGATTCAGGCCCTTTTGAAAAAGTCAGACTTTAATGGGGCGGAATATTCCTTTGGCAATAACTTTGTCTGGAGGGATATTTACCATATTGAGGTAGCGCAATACCGGGGGTTTTACCTTGCACGTTCTGGCAAAGGGGAAACCAGGAGCTATTTGTATCCGGCGGGCAGTGGGGACATCGTCCCAGTGATGGAAGCCTTAATTCAGGATGCGGAGGAACGTGGAATGAAATTTGGCGTTTACTCTGCAACAAAAGAAAACATGGCATTGCTGGAGACAGTTATGCCCGGACGTTTTCACTTTGAAGAAAATCGGGATACTTTTGACTACCTCTACCGTACAGAAAAACTCAGTACTTTGGCAGGAAAGAAATATCATTCGAAACGCAACCATATCGCCCGGTTCAAAGAAAATCATCCGGATTGGAAATATGAACCGATTACACAGGATAATCTTGCAGAGTGCGTGCAGATGAGCAGGGAATGGTGCCGGCAAAACGACTGTGCCGGCGATCCTGGAAAACGAAATGAGGCCTGTGCTGTACAGGAGAGCCTGACACATTTTTTTGAACTTGGGTATGTTGGCGGGCTGCTACGCACAGAAGGGCGCGTTGTCGCGTTTACCATGGGAGAGCCGCTGAACTCCAATACTTTTGTGACCCATATTGAAAAGGCGTTTTCGGATATACAGGGTGCTTATCCAATGATAAACTGTGAGTTTGCAAAGCACGCTGTACAGGGATTTGAATATATTAACCGTGAAGATGACACCGGCGCCGAGGGACTGCGAAGAGCAAAACTCTCCTATAAACCGGAAATCCTGCTGGAAAAATATTTTATTACCCTTGCGGAGTAAAAAGGAGGATGGTTCATGCTTTCCCTTGCAAAACCTGAGGATGTTCCGGCGCTGGAAAATATCTGGACAATGTGTTTTGGCGATGAACGGGAATACCAGGATCTCTTTTTTCAACACCGATTCTGCCCACAAAATACGGTAGTATGGAGAGAGCAAGGGATCGCTGTGGCAATGGCGCATCTGATGCCCTATTCCATGCCGGATGGATGGGGTAAGGAGCATTTGTGTTTTTATCTCTATGCGGTAGCTACCCTGCCAAAGTATCAAGGGCAGGGTATCAGTACCCACATACTCTCTTTTGCAGCGAGAACGGCACAGGATAGAGGCGCTCGTGCCCTGTCTCTTGTCCCTGCCAGTCCAGCTCTATTTGACTTTTATCGCAAACGGGGGTATCATACGGAGTATTATGTGAAGCAGGCGCAGCTGTCCCGCGCGGATGAATATGGGAAAACAGCGGTAATTTTTGCTCCATGCACCCCCGAAGAACTGTTTGCCATGCGGGAATCCTATTATGGGGATACTCCTTTTTTCGTCCGATGGGGAAAACAGGCGCTTAATTACATTTTATTGGAATCCTCTTATGTGGGACGCGAGTGCCTAGCTTTTTCCGGGAAGCGGCACGGTTACCTGTTTTGCGAGCAGGGGAATGAGGGTTCGCTGTTTATCCGGGAAATTGGCTGTACAAAAGAGGATTTTCCGACAGTGGTTGCAGCGCTATTCACGAGATATCCAAAGACTGAGAAACTTGTTTTCCGACTAAAAGCTGACAGCCCACTGGGAAAAGGCGAAATCCTCCCATTTGGAATGACCTGTTACCTGTCCGATACGGAAGATAAGGCAAATTTGCCGATGACACAGAGACTGATGAAAAATGAGAAGACGGTCCCTTATATGGGGCTGATGATGGATTGAGGGTGAAGGAAATGATCTATGTTTTTTTTGCACAGGGATTTGAGGAAATTGAGGGATTGACTGTAGTGGATGTTTTGCGCCGGGCAAACTTGGAAACCCAGATGGTTGGGGTTGGCGCTAAACGGATCACAGGTTCCCATGGAATCACGGTTGAATGTGATCTCACTACAGAAGAAATATCATTAACGCAAGCCCTGCAAATGGTAGTTCTGCCGGGAGGACTGCCGGGAACCACAAACCTGGAACAGGACGAAACAGTGCAGCGGGCAATTGACTATTGTACAGAGCATGGAAAATATCTCTGTGCAATCTGTGCAGCTCCATCCATTTTGGGGCATAAAGGCCTGTTAGAGGGAAAACGGGCAATCTGTTTCCCGGGCTTTGAAAAAGAGCTGTATGGAGCGATTTTAAGTGAGGAGCCCGTGTGTATTGATGGAAACATTGTCACCGCCAAGGGCATGGGTGTGGCTACGGAATTCTCCCTGGAACTAGTCGGATGCCTGCTTGGTGAGGAGACAAAGAATACTTTGAAAGCTTCCCTGCAATGCCGCGGCTAGACATTAGGGAATATAAGAAAAGCCTTCGCGCAAAGTACCGTGAGTACCGTACGCAGATGCCCGCGTGCGTCAAAGCGCAGAAGGACGACCGGATTGCCCGGCGGTTAAGCTCATTGCATGCATTCCAGAATGCGGATCTTGTACTTTGCTATGTTTCTACGCCAATTGAGGTGGAGACAAGGGAGATTATGAAACGGGCATGGAAAGCGGGGAAACGGGTTGCGGTACCCTATTGCCTGCCACAGACAACCACCATGGAATTTTATGAAATCCAGTCGTTTGATGATTTGGCGCCCCGTACGTTTGGAGTGCTGGAACCACTACCGGAACAGTGCCGGCTGGTAACTGATTTTGCTCATAGTATTGCGATTGTCCCCGGTCTCTGTTTTGATTCTTATGGATATCGTTTGGGCTATGGAAAAGGTTATTATGACCGTTTTTTACAAAAGTACAAGGGAACAAAAATCGGAATTTGTTATCAGAAATGTACTAAAACGCAGCTCATCCATGGCAGATATGATGTGGCAGTCGATCTGCTTGTAACGGAATATACTGTGCGTCCCAAACGCATGGGGAAAAAGACGCATATTGCCAAAGATAACGTTTTTTAGTACAATAGGAAAAAACCAACAAAGGAATACTGCACAAAGGAAACTTTTTCCGGCGCAGAAGGAGAATTTGCATGGCACAGAAGGACGAATTTCAGGAACTGTTTGAAAAACTGAAAAGTATAGAGAAACATCCCGAGGACAATCAGCAAAAGCAGGACACTCCGGATCCGATGCACCAGGAAGAGGACTTTTCCGTAGAAAATGTTTTTAAAGACGCGGACATCGGCCCAGATCCTTATCGTGTGGAACAGCCAGAAAAGGGAGAAACTCCTCCTTCTTTTGTAGACAATGCTCCCCTTTTTCAGGATGAACAGCAACCGCAGGAAGAAGAGGAAGAACTGCGCCTGCATACGCCTCAGGAGAAAAAAAAGAAACTTCCTCCGCACAAGAAGCTGTTTCAGGACAGGGAGGCGACACGTCAGATTTCCCTGGAAGAAATTGATAAAGTCCAGGCGCGTTCTGACGCAATGAAAAAAAGAAAACATATAAAGAGTTCTAAGAAAAAGCTGCGCAACGGCATTATTTATACCGTGTTTGTGGTTGGATTTTCCATTGTCCTGTCAATTGTGATGATCTACGCAATTTACGATATCTTCGGCTTTAATAAAGCGGAGGGGCAGGTTGTTGTCTCGGTAGAACGCGATACTTCTATCTCTAAACTGTCAAAATTGCTAAAAGAAAACGGGATTATCAACCAGCCTGGGATTTTTCAGCTCTATGCGGGGTTGAAAGATGTGGAACCCTATAATGCCGGGGAATATACACTCAACAAAAATATGTCCTATGATCAGATTATCTACTCCATGCAGAGCCAGTCCAAGGAGTATAACACTGTTATGGTAACCATTACAGAAGGACAATCCCTGGTGGAAATTTCACAAATTCTAGAGGAAAACGGCGTGTGTTCTGCAAACGAGTTTATTGAGGCTCTTCAAACACGTAGTTTTGGCTTTGATTTTGAAGATCAGATCCCAACCGATACTGGAATCTATTTCCCATATGAAGGCTATCTGTTCCCGGATACCTATGAATTTTTTATTGATGAAAATGTGGACTCTGTGATCAAAAAATTCTTTGTGAACTTTGATGCCAAGATCACCGATGAGATGAAAGCACGGATGGAAGAACTGGGGATGACCCTGCATGAGACTCTGACCCTTGCTTCGATTATCCAGAAGGAAGCAGGCAGCAATGAAGAAATGAAACGTGTTTCCTCTGTCTTCCACAACCGATTGAACAATCCATCCACTTTCCCATTGCTGGAGTCTGACGTAACCATTTTCTATGTCAACGATTTTATCAAGCCCTACAGTGACAGCCAGGAACTGTATGACTCCTATAACACCTACCGCTGCCAGGGGTTGCCTATTGGCCCCATTACCAATCCGGGTCTGGAAGCCATCAATGCGGCGCTTTATCCGGAGGATACCCCCTATTATTTCTTTGTCACTGACTCAGAGGGAAAATACTATTATGCACAGACGCTCGCGGAACATCAAGCTAACTGTGCAGAAGCTGAGAAGGTGGGCGGCGTCCACGGAACACAGACAACGGAGTAACCTGACATGAGAACAGAAGGGGAATTTTTGATGAATCAACCAGCAAAGCCGGAGTTGCTCGCTCCGGTGGGAGACTATGAGCGATTGGTCGCCGCAGTCACCTTTGGCGCGGACGCAGTCTATCTGGGAGGAACTGCTTTTGGGATGCGTGCCGCCTCTGCAAATTTTGATCTGGATATGTTGCGCAGGGCGGTAGAATATGCCCATGCGCATGGAGTAAAAGTTTATCTGACTTGCAATACCCTTCCACGCGGCAGGGAGGTTGAGGAACTGTCTCAGTACCTGAAGGATACCGCCGCGTGTGGAGTAGATGCTTTCATCATTACGGATATTGGTGTTATGATGCTGGCAAAACGGGTGGCGCCCCAGGTGGAAATTCATATTTCCACCCAGGCGGGGGTGGTGAACTACCTGGCGGCAAAGGAATTATACTATCTTGGCGCCAAGCGGGTAGTACTTGCCCGAGAATTGTCACTGGATGAGATTGCGACCATCCGCGAAAAGACCCCGCCGGAATTGGAAATTGAAGCGTTTGTCCATGGGGCGATGTGCATGTCCTTTTCCGGGAGATGCCTGCTTTCCAGCTATCTCACAGGAAGGGATGCAAATCGGGGAGAATGTGCGCAGCCCTGCCGCTGGGGATACCATCTGGTAGAAGAAAAACGTCCGGGACAGTATTATCCGATTTTTGAAGATGAAAGCGGAAGTTACCTCCTCAATGCAAAAGATTTATGCATGATTGAGCACTTGGATAAGGTAATTCAAGCAGGGGTGACCAGCCTGAAAATAGAGGGCAGGGCAAAGTCTTCCTACTATGTCTCCGTAGTGACAAATGCCTATCGCTGTGCCATTGACCAGTATCTATCTGATCCGGAACATTATCAGCTTGATCCCTGGATTTTGGAGGAGACAAAGAAAGTTAGCCATCGCGCTTATTGTACTGGATTTTACTTTGGTCCGATTGAAAATGGGCAGTATTATGAAAATGCTGGCTATATCCGGACTTATGATGTAGTTGCAATTGTAGACGGATATCGGGAAGGGCGTCTTCTCTGTACGCAGCGGAATAAATTCAGCATCGGGGATGAAGTGGAAATTCTAGAACCTGGCCGTCCGCCCCAAACTTTTGTAGTGGATACTCTGTTCAATGAAAATGGGGAATCTATTCAAAGCGCGAATCATGCAGTTATGCGCCTACAAATCCCATGTCCCATTTCTGCTTGTCCAGGAGCAATTATACGTAAAGCAGTATTATAGTATGGTTCATTGTTAAAACCACCCTTTTGCTCAAAGGGTGGTTTTAAGTGTATACGAGAAATTGGTAAAAACCTTAAAAATATCAGACTTTTTTTCAACATATGGACGGAAATCCGGTGACGGGATAGCGACCTTTTCTACAATGCGCTACAATAAAGTAAAATATGAATGCAAAGAAGGGAATTCTCATGAGCACGGCACAGCAAAGACAGGAACAGGTTTTAAAAAATCTGATGGCTGAGGATTGTTATCATCATTTGTCGCATCCTTATTCCTTGGAAGAGAGGATGCGCCATTACCATACACCGGGGTGCAGTATCGCCGTCATCCAAAATGGAAAAATTGACTGGGCGGCTGCCTTTGGAGTCAAACAGGTTTCTACGGGGAAACCGGTTACTCCGCAGACTCTGTTCCAGGCGGGTTCTGTGAGTAAACCGACTTTTGCCTTAGCGGTCATGCGTTTGTATGAGCAGGGGATTGTTGATATTGATGTGGATGTCAACACTTATTTGAAGTCCTGGAAAGTTCCTCCGTTTGGGGAAACTAGGTCCAAAATCACCCTGCGGCAAATTCTAGGACATGTTGCGGGTCTGACAGTCAATGGATTTCCAGGATATTTGCAAACCCAACGAATTCCAACAGTCCCACAGATTTTGGATGGGGAGGAGCCGGCTAATTCTCCTCCAGTCCGGGTGGATATTTTACCTGGAACTCAGTTCCGTTATTCCGGTGGTGGGACAACTGTGGCGCAGCTTGCAGTGACGGATCTGCTTGGCAGGCAATTTCCCGAGATGATGAAAGAACTTGTCCTGGCACCGGTGGGAATGGAAAAAAGCGGTTATTTTCAGCCTCTGCCAGAGGAACTCCGGGCACAGGCCGCCGTCGGGCACCCCTTTCATGCGACGGAGATTGTCGGCGGATGGCATGTTCATCCGGAACTTGCTGCTGCGGGACTGTGGACAACACCAACTGAACTTGCCAGGCTTGGTATCCATCTACAGGGATGCCTTGCCGAACAAAAGGGGATTTTGAGCAAACAGTCAATGGAGATTATGACGACTCCCTATCTGGAATCCAATATGGGCATTGGGTATTTCACAGAAGGAGTTGGAGAAAATGCCCGTTTCGGACATACTGGGTGGAACGAGGGGTATGTGACAAAATTCCTGATGTACAAGTATAAAGGGCTTGGCGCAGTAATCATGCTTAATTCCAACGAGGGAAAAGACTTGATGTATGAAATTGAGCGGGCTATTGCAAAGGTCTATGGCTGGCCGGGATATTTCTGCAAAATGGAAACAAATCCAGTTGCAGTTCCCCGCTGCCTGGCAGGAAAATATTGTACCGAATATGGTACGGAGTTATCTGTTTGTCACAAAGAATCCAGGCTTTTCCTGTCCATTAATGGTCTGGAAAAGATTCCTCTGCTTGCGCATGATGAGACGGTCTACCAGGTACAGGGATTAAACTCTGTATTGACCTTCCATCCGAAGGGAGATGTCTGTGAGCGCTTGACATTGGAACAGTCTGGCAGGCGGATAGAGGCTTACCGAAAAGTGTAAAACAGTAATCGGGATTTTGGTTGGAGCTATTGTACTTTGGAGAAAAAGAATAAATTTTAACACATAATTCCTATTTTCTTTTCTCTTGCAGTTCGAAAAAAATTCTTACGAGCAAGAAATATTTATGGTATAATTACCTCTGCTTTTGAAAAACAACAATATTTTGGAGGGAAATTATGCCAAAAAATAAAAGGGAGAGCCTGATTTTTACAGTACTGATGTGTTTTGCAATGGTGTTCTGGATGAGTCTGTATAATGTGGCTTTACAAATTGGAGAGATATCACTGGACGTAGTTGCAAAGGCATGGATGGGCTTTCCGTTTGCTTATGTAGCGGCGATACTCTGCGACTGGTTTTTGGTTTCACGACTTGCAAAAGCGCTTGCCTTTCGCTATTTTGTCAAACCGGACAGCCATAATTTGAAAAAGGCGGTTGCTGTATCCATTTGTATGGTAATCCCTATGGTGATAATCATGTCCCTGTATGGGGCAGTAGAAGGATGTACTCATACAGGAGCCTGGAAAAGTCTGCTGATAATCTGGCTTTTGAACATCCCGAAGAATTTTGCTATGGCTCTGCCATTTCAATTGCTCATTGCCGGCCCATGTGTCCGCTTTATATTTCGCAAGTGCTTTCCGGAAGGATGTGTCCTGTAGCTGGATTATTTTGCTGTCGGATTCCTAGTAAAAAGGTATTGACAAATCGTTTTGTCTTGTTATAATAATAAACACAAATTCCATACACCAAAACGGCATGGAAGAGAAGAGTAGAAATGATATGCCTCTACAGAGAGTCCGGGTGCTGAAAACGGATGGGGATGTCTCATTTTGAACATGGTCTCGGAGCTGCGCACCGACTTGTGCTTTTGCACAATAGGCTGCGACGGGTTCGCCCGTTAAAGCGATAGGGTATACTGGAACGGCTATGTTTCACGTACCTGATAAGGCCTGTCTTGCGAAAGGCGGGTAAACTGGGGTGGTACCACGAAGTGTCTGATGCGCTCTCGTCCTCGGAATTAAAGATTCCGACGGACGGGGGCGCTTTTTGTTTGCTGAATGCGCGCAAGGCATACAAAAAGCAGACAAGGGAGGAAGAATGAAATGATAGAAGTGTCCAACTTGAGTAAAATCTATAAAACCAAAAAGGGGGATGTCAACGCACTGTTGGATGTCAATCTCCATGTGGAAAAAAGCGATATTTTTGGAATTATTGGTATGAGCGGAGCGGGAAAAAGCACTCTTATCCGTTGTATTGGGCTTTTGGAAGAACCGACAACGGGGAAAATCACCATTGATGGGGTGGATATGACTACTTTGAAGGGAAAAGAAAAGTTGAGACTGCGCCGGCAGATCGGAACAATTTTTCAGGGGTATCATTTGTTGATGCAGCGTACAGTTGCGGGGAACCTTTCCTTTCCGATGGAATTGGCAGGGATTTCAAAAGAAAAGCGACAGGAAAAAATCAAATCCCTCTTAAAACTTGTTGGCTTGGAGGACAGGGCAGATGCCTATCCGGCCCAATTGTCAGGGGGCCAAAAACAACGCGTTGCCATTGCAAGGGCGTTGACCTGTGATCCCAAAGTACTGCTCTGCGATGAGCCGACTTCCGCGCTTGACAGCCTGACTACCCGCTCAATCCTCAAACTGCTCAGGGAAATTAACTGCGAACTTGGCGTGACAGTGGTGATCATCACGCATGAAATTGGCGTTGTCCGCGCCATCTGTAATAAGGTAGCGGTCATTGACAAGAACCGGATTCTTGAACAGGGGAATGCCCGAGAGGTCTTGGAGCAACCAAAGAGTGAGATTACCCGTTCTTTGATTGGGATTGGAGGGGATTTTTCGTGATCAATTGGTTTGTGAATGCATTGCATGAATACTCTGGCATGCTGTTAGAAGGATTAGGGCAAACGCTCTATATGTCCATTGTTTCCACGTTTTTCGCCTATCTTTTGGGACTTCCTCTTGGAATATTGGTGGTTGTGACCTCAAAAAATGGGATTGCGCCGAAAAGGATACTGAATATGGTACTGGGTTGGATTGTCAATATCGGGCGTTCCATCCCGTTTATCATCCTGATGGTAGCGCTGATCCCATTTACCAAATTTGTGGTTGGGAAGAGTATTGGTTCGACAGCTGCGATTGTACCGCTTGTCATTGCAGCGGCCCCCTTTATTGCAAGGTTGGTGGAAACCTCCTTGCAGGAGTTGGATGCAGGGGTGATCGAAGCGGCAAAAGCAATGGGGGCGAGCAACTGGCAGATCGTATATAAGGTGATGCTGCCGGAATCCGTCCCCTCTCTGGTGAGGGGAATGACCATCGCGCTGATCACTTTAATTGGCTATTCCGCTATGGCAGGCACAGTAGGAGGAGGCGGCCTTGGGGATTTGGCCATTCGTTATGGATATAACCGCTATCAGGACGATGTAATGATTTTGACTATCATCCTTCTGGTGATCCTGGTTCAATTGATTCAGGTGGTTTTTAATGTAATCGCGAAAAAGATTGATAAAAAGAATCGTTATTAAGGAGTTGTTTCAAATGAAAAAGAGTTTTGGTAAAAGAATACTGGTTGCCTTTTTAGGTACTATTACCGCATTATCCCTGGTATCTTGCGGAGCGGGAAAGGATTCCTCCTCTATTTCCTCACAACCGGACTCCGGTTTCGCTTCCACCAGTGGAGAAAAGATTGTCTTGAAAGTGGGGGCGTCCCCTTCTCCCCATGCGGAAATCCTGAACTTTGTCAAAAATGTATTGGAAAAACAGGGAATTGAACTGGAAGTGGTAGAATTTACAGACTATGTACTTCCAAACAAGTCCTTGGAAGCAGGGGAGATTGATGCAAATTATTTTCAGCATCAACCCTATCTGGAGGATTTTAACGCCAAAGAGGGGGCAAATTTAGTGGGCGCCGCTAAGATCCACTTTGAACCGTTTGGCATTTATCCGGGCAAAACGACTTCTCTGGACGAGTTACAGGATGGGGCGGAAATTGCTGTCCCGAACGACACCACTAATGAGGCAAGGGCCCTTCAGCTTCTGGAACAGCAGGGATTGATAAAACTCAAAGAAGGAGTTGGATTAGAGGCAACTGTAAAAGATATTGTAGAAAACCCCCAGAATCTGAAAATCACAGAACTTCCGGCAGAACAGCTTTCCCGCGCCCTTTCTGATGTGGATTTTGCCATTATCAACGGAAACTATGCCCTGAGTGCTGGACTTGCGGGAAAAGCTCTGGTGACAGAGGGAACAGACACGCAGGCAAAAGAAGAATTTCAAAATGTACTGGCTGTCCGTGGCGGGGATGAAAACCGCGAGGAAATCAAAGCTTTGATTGCGGCTCTTACCAGTGATGAAACAAAGGCATACATGGAACAGACTTATCCGGGAGTTGTTATCCCTGTCTTTTAATCCTTTAGCAAAGCAGAAGCAGTTTCCTTTTTACAGGGACTGCTTTTGTTTTGTTACATCCCTGATTTTTACAATTTACTGGAAATTGGATTATGGAATTTGATTTTTTTGTGAAAAACACTGTCCCTTTTGATAAGGGTATGCTATAATATTACCGATATTCGGCTGTCAGTGGTATTCATTCGGATGGCCGCATGCAGCATTTGTGGCAAATGTTGTGAAGAATACTGATTTCCTACAGGGTAGCAGGCGGGAAATCGCAACACAGCAGAGATTGTGTAACATATGGTCAAAAAGGAGCTTCTATTGGATGAAAAAGTTAAAACAAATTTTCGCTTTTGCATTGGTGGCAGTCATGATGGTTACTTTGACTGCTTGTGGAGAACCAAGTGTGGATTCTTTGATTGACAAGTACGCAGTCAGTGAAACACTTGGAATTCAAATTCCGCTTGGATCTGCATTCGACGAATTTGACGGCTATTACGGAATCACAGAAACCGGGGTTTCCATTATTAACGGCGTGGATTGTTATGGAACCTTGCAGTATGATTTTTTATCCAAAGAGGGGAATGCTATCATGGATGAAATCAATGCTGCAAAAGAAGACGGTTCTGCAACAGAAGAGGAACTCAACGAACGTTATAACGCGGAAGTCCTTTCCCAGAAAAAAACAATTGCCCGTATGTATATTTTTGATAAGGCGGAACTGGAAGAAAATCTAGCTTCTGGAAGGACAATACAGGAGATTACCGGGTATGATGAAAATTATAAGATGATGGATCGCAACGGTTCCTCCTACTATTTCTGTTATCCTGCGCAGGAAGATACAGCGAACTTGGATTCCCAGGCAAAAGGAATGTATAAAAAATTGCGTAAAACGATTCTTGCTACAAAGAACCAGTTTGTTGTTCTGGGCCTTTCCTTTGAAAAGGCATTTAAACCGGAAGCCGGCCGCACCATGGGGGATTTTACAAGCTTTGATTTAAATGGTACCACAGTTGCAAAATACTCTGTGCTGGGCCGTCCTGTGACGATGATTCATGTCTGGAAAAAAGAAGACGCTTCCAGCATGGAAACTTTAAAGGTGTTGGAACAGCTACGGGAGCAGTATGATTCCAGCCAGTTTGATGTCGTAGGGATTGTGGCGGATCTGTTGACGGAGGATGTATTGAAAACTACCCTAGAGGAGACTACGGCAAATGGAATTCAGTTTACCAATATTGCTCCTTCCCAAGACGTGATCGATAATGTGCTGCCATATGTGGATACTTTCCCGTGTACTTTTCTTGTGGATACGGACGGAAAGGTGCTAGAGGTTTTTGATGGTACAAAAACGATAGAAGAATATCAGCAGATCATTTCTAAATATCTGGGTGAATAAAAAGGAAAATCCCCTTTGCCAATTGGCAAAGGGGATTTTTGCTCGGTTACTCTTCTCTCATACAGTAGAGCATATCGCAACACAACCAGCGTGGGTGGGAAAATTCTGGCCAAAACAGATTACGGCAGCATTTGGAATAGAGTTTGCAGCAACCGTTTTGGTCGCAGCACATTTCGTACTCAGTTTGACACGGACGCTCTGCAAGCGGAATACACTCGCAAGGTTGATTTCTGCACCCATTTCTGGAATCGATAGTACAGGGTTCAGAGCAGCAACGATTGAAAGAGGTTTGGAAATTGCCCAAATTGGCAATCGGGTTCAAATCAAAATCCGTGTCGTTTACGGAATAGTTGGGTTGGTTATGTTGATTGTGACAAGCACACGGCATAAAATCATCTCCAAAAAAGGATGGCAGGAACGAATGCCCGTTCCTATTGTCATCGTATGCCGGGAACCCTTTTTTTGTGCACGAGATCCGGTGAGGATTTTGGTACTTTGTTTTACATCTTTCGCATTCCAGCCGCGCTATAATCGTGTCAACAGCACCAATACATTCAAAGAAATGCAGTGAAACACGATGAAAACGACAATTTATCTGGATGTCCTCTTACTGGTAAATCTCCTTGTCAATTTTTTGTTAATAAGTGCGGCCGCAACGCTGGCAAAATGCACTCTCAAGACAGTGCGGTTAGTTTCGGCAACCTTACTGGCTACTGCAACGGCCCTGTTTATTTTTTTACCTCCGCTGGGAGCATTTGGCTCTTTATTATTGAAATTGGCAATTGCCGGCATTGTAACATTCTCAGCATTTGGGTATGGAGGAATCCGAATTTTTTTAAAAAATTTTGGGATTTTCATGGGCGTCAATTTTGCTTTTGCAGGAATTATGATTGGAATATGGATGTTTTCATCTTCACCCCGAATCTATTCCAACAATGGGGTGTTTTATATTGATCTCTCTTTTCTGACATTGTTGCTATCGACGGTGGTATCTTATTTGCTGATAGAGTTGGGATGCAGGATCGTGAAACATAAACCGGCAAAAAATGAATACTATTCCGTACGCCTGACGCAAGGCGCCCAAAAGGTTGAATGTCTGGCGTTTATGGATAATGGAAACAGTCTAAAGGACCTTTTCACAGGGCTTCCGGTTGTTGTGGCTTGGTATCCAAAAGTGAGAAAAATCCTTCCCTCACAAGTGGATGACTATCTGAGAAGGGGAGACGTCGGAAAATCTGCCGAACATGATTTCCATCTGGTATTATATCAAGGGGTTGGAGGAAGCGGATTGCTGCCGGCTTTTGTTCCGGATTGTTTTGAAATCCTATCCAAGGATGGCGAGTCGACACAATATCGAGTGATCGTAGCTATTTCAAAAGAAAAACTACGGCAAGGTGAATTTGATATGCTGTTAAATCGGGAAATGCAGCCCTCGAAGGTAAAAAAGGAGTGTATCTTATGAAATATGGGGCAATATCCTATAAAATCAGTCTTCTTCTCTACCCGCTTTTGGCAAAGTTAGGTCTAACTCGCTGTATCCATTATATCAATGGCCCAGAGACCTTGCCAGCACCTTTGAGTAAAGAAGAGGAACAGGAAGCTTTTGCAAAATTGGAAACGGACGCGCAGTCGGCACGGGAAACACTGATTGTACATAATTTGCGTTTGGTAGTCTATATTGCAAAAAAATTTGAATCCACAGGAATTGGTGTGGAAGATTTAATATCGATTGGCACCATTGGACTGATTAAAGCAGTGAATACCTTTTGTCCAAAAAAGAATATCAAACTTGCCACTTATGCCTCTCGATGTATTGAAAATGAAATATTAATGTATCTTAGGAAAAGCCAGAACCGTAAAACAGAAATTTCCATTGACGAGCCACTCAATGTGGATTGGGATGGGAATGAACTCCTATTATCCGATATTTTGGGAACTGATAATGACTGTGTCAATCGTGATATTGAAAATGATGTTGAGAAAAAATTACTCAATGATGCGGTTAACCGCCTGGGAGAGCGGGAACGAAGGATTATGCGGATGAGATTTGGCTTGGATGACGGCATTGAACACACCCAAAAGGAAGTTGCGGACAGTATTGGTATTTCGCAATCGTATATTTCCAGACTGGAAAAAAGGGTAATCAAGAAACTGCGTATGGATTTGGAACAACAGGTATAAATAAAGGGGAGTTTTGTAGTCCCTATAGATTATAATTGTTTCCAGACAATGCCGGTTCCATTACAGAAATTGAAAACTGTATGACTCAATAAAAAAACAGGAGGACAGCTGTGTATCTATTACAGCTGTCCTCCTGTTTTTGCATAAAAAGGAGTGTCGGCTCTGGGCGAAATCGACAAGAAAAGAATACGCTACAAGAGAAATTTAGTACTCTTTCAGGATATATAAACACAAATTCATAATATTCATTGAAAAAAAACAGTAAATATAGTAGAATAATGATAAAATTTGGAAATAGAAGGAAAATAAAATCCTTGAAACGCAACCTCAAAATAGTTTTTTAGCGAACATTCTTAGGAGGAATCCATCATGGAACAAAAATTGAAAGAAATTCTGACCCACATTTCCACGTCAACCTATTCTCCAGAGGATATTCGGGAGGATACCGATCTGGTGATGGATTTACAGTATGATTCCGTCCAGTGGATTACTTTAATTGTGGAGTTGGAAGAAAAATTTGGTATAGAATTTGAAGATGAATTGTTGTTGATGGAATCCCTTCAGACCTACGGGCAATTGAAAAATACGCTGTCCGATATGTTGAAAAAGGAGGCGTCCAGATGAATCCGCAGGAAAAATTACAGAAGATAGTTCGGCATGCTTATGAGACGGTACCTTTCTATCGCAAACAATTTGAGGAAAATCATCTGACGCCGGATGATATTCTCATTACGGAGGATTTGCAAAAGCTCCCCGTTTTGAGGAAAGAACAGCTTCAGGATGAAGTACACGATCATCTCTCATCCCGTTACAGCGTTCAATATATGAATGGTCTACTCATTGAAAAACGGACATCCGGTTCTACAGGAAAGTGTTTGAAAATTTTCTGGTCTATCTCAGATAGTACTCTGAGCGATGCAGGTGCGTGGAAATACCGTGGAAAATGGTATGGCATTACTCCTCAAGATCGATACCTCAGTTTTCACACCACGATTTATGCGGGAAACCGTCTTATTCCCAATCAGGAAATTTTGGAAAAAGAACATGGTGTGAATCTCTCCATCAATAAAATGAACCTGCACCGAGCAAATTTGCAGGAATATTTTCAGAAAATCCACGAATTTCGGCCAGTGTGGATTTTAGGACAGCCAAGTATTTTGGAAATTCTGTCGAGCTACCTTCTAGAACATCATTTATCTTTAGAAAGTGTCCGATATTTGGAAATGACAGGGGAATATCTGACAAAATCAGTTCGGAATCATATTGCGCAGGCCTTTCCTCAGGCAAAAATTGCAAATATGTATGGTTCCAATGAAACTGGAACTATTGCACTGGAATGCCCGCATGGACATATGCATTTGGTAGAATCCAATGCTGTGGTGGAAATACACAAAGCACATCCAGAAGATGAGGATGGAGATGTCCTGGTGACCAGCCTGCGCAATACGGCAATGCCCATTCTCCACTACGCACTAGGCGATCGGGCAAAAATGCGGACGGTTTCCTGCGAGTATGCGCATTCTCCTGTGATTGAGGTGACTGCGGGCCGGGTCGGGCAGACAATTCGCCTGCCCAACGGCGAGGAAAAAGGCTGCTATGTTCTACTACATCCGGTGGAATACATCAATAATGATTTGAACAATCCCATTACACAGTTTCAAGTTGTCCAGACAGCACCCGATTCCTTTGAAGTTTATCTTGCCTTGGCACCACGTTTTAAAAACTGGAAAAAAGCAATTTCAGAAATCTATGAACGGGAAGCTGGAACCGCAGTGGGAGAAGGGCTTCACTGGAATTTCCATTTTGAAGAAAAGCTCTTTCCAGATGAACATACAGGGAAATTGCAGTTTTTTAAAAGCGAGTTGGTATAGTGGTTTTCATGTCGGATGGACCATAGTCCATCCGATTTCTCCATATTGGAAGTGGGAGGCAATCTAGTATGAACCGGAAAATAGGAATTGTCGGGGAAAACTCCATAGAATATGTTAAGGCTTTGCTTGCGG
The DNA here is from genome assembly GCA_904419745.1 of Candidatus Pseudoruminococcus merdavium. Classification (GTDB taxonomy): domain Bacteria; phylum Bacillota; class Clostridia; order Oscillospirales; family Ruminococcaceae; genus Pseudoruminococcus_B; species Pseudoruminococcus_B merdavium. Next base: position 195,034 of record CAJFSS010000005.1, read on the forward strand.
TCTGGCGAGCGGGAAATTGTGCAGTTCTTTTAGACTGGCGTCTTCCGGCTGGACAGATTCTTGATATGCTCGTTTTATGCGGTGCAGAGGAATGTTATATGGACATGCGGCTCAAACAGGATCAGTTCCAGGGTTCTTCCCTAAAAATTCATTGGATGAATGTTCAGAATTCTTCGGCGAATGTGCTTTCCCTAAAGCTTTATGAGGATTTTTTTCTTCCACAGAGTGAAGAGGATGCGCTCATATTGTTTAGTTCCGGGACAACGGGAAAATCAAAGGGGATCGTGCTTTCTTATCGGTCAATTGTCCTAAATAGTACGGCGGTAGCAGAGTATCTCCAACTGGAACAGAATGATTGCTTTTATATCAGTAAAGCATTGTCGCATTCGTCTACCCTGGTGGGAGAACTGCTCGTTGCACTGCGTTATAGAGTACGGGTAATTCTGGCCCCTACAATTGTTCCTCCTCGCGTAGCCTTACGGACAATCTGTGAAGAACAGGCGACAATTCTCTGCGTAAACCCGATACTGCTACGCCTGTTTGCAAAGACCCAGGAACGTCTGCAATGGGATCTTCCGCTCAGGGTTATCTATACGAGCGGTGCCGTGGCGGATCGGCAGCTGATGCTGGATGCGAGAAAGGTTTTTGGCAAAATCCCGGTTTTAGATATTTATGGTTTGAGTGAAGCGGGCCCAAGAGTCAGCGCCCAGCGGATTGGTTCGTCGGATACCCCCGGTTCTGTCGGGATTCCGGTTCAAGGAGTAGAGGTTCAGGTGCGTTCACAACAAGGCGGTCTCTGTAAGCCATTGGAGCAGGGGATGATTTTTGTAAAAACTCCGAGTGCTATGACAAGGTACCTGAATAATCCCTCTCCCTGCCAGGCAGGTTGGATTTATACCGGAGATATTGGATATTTACATAAAGACGGGGAGTTATTTGTACTTGGACGGGCAGATGATATCATTGTACAGGGCGCCCACAATCTCGATCCCAACGGAATAGAAACCATTCTAAAATGTTGTCCGGAAGTGGAAGACTGCATGGTTTTTGGCGTTGAAGATTCCCAGTATGGACATAAAGCAGTGTGCTTTTATGTTGCAACCAGGGATCTGGAAGAGGAGCTCTATCTTTTTGCTAGACAAAAACTTGCGGATTATGAAATTCCTAAGGAGTTCCAACGGGTTGGACAGGTACCTGTCACGGTCACAGGAAAGCGATCCAGGGCGTTAGCTCGTGCAAAGTATTGCGGATAAGGAGGAATTTCATGGGCAGAAAAATCCATGTCGCAGTACTTGACGACGGCATTTTTACAGGAAAATACATACTCCCTACGCTGCTGCATTGTGTAAAAATTCAAAACTGTCAGCTACAGGCTCCCTATCAAAATCCTCAGCCCCAACGTGTTACAAGCCACGGGACGGTCTGTGCGGCGATTATCCATCACTATGCCCCACAGGTACAGTTGAGTAGTGTAAAAATTATATTTGGAGAACAACGGACGGGCAGCCCGGATGATCTGATTGCAGGGATTGATTGGTGCCTTTCCCATCATGTGGACGTGGTACATTTGAGTATTGGAACCGTAGAAAGCCGGGATTTTCAAAAAGTCGGGGCAAAAATTCATCAGGCAGCACAGCAGGGATTGATTTTTGTGGCAGCACAAAGCAACTCGCGCCGGTATACTTATCCGGCCTGTTTGTCCGATGTCATTGGAGTGCGGCAAAGGCCGATTTATCGTGGACCCCAGTACCGGATGAACCGCGATGCTTTGAACTGTGTGGATATCCTGGCAAGCTCCTCACACGAGTTGCCGCTATTAGATGGAACAGTTCATTATACAGCAATCTGCAATAGTTTCGCTGCCCCGTTGATTACCGCCAAAGTGGCGAGCCTGATGGGAAATGGACAATACCCGACCACAAAGGAGGAACTCTGTTCTCTGCTGTCTAGGGAGAAGGACTGCCTTGCCAAAGAACCCTATGATCCCTATTTCCAGGCAATCAACAATTGTGTTCCCAATCAACAAGTGGCTGTGCTTTCTGCCTCCGAATTTGGAAAAGTGGAATCCCTGAAGGAAAAACAGTTTTTTATTTTCCGTCAAAAACTTACCGACAAACAAAGATGTCAGATATGCTGTTACAAAAGGAGATATTTTGAACCCGGAGAATATGAAAAAAGGCTGAAAACTAAATGGACAGAGGAAAAAACAGAACTCCCGATCATTTCCTTTGCTACGGGAAAACGGGAGTTGGATAAAACATTTTCTCTACAAATGGAGCAGGAAATTTTTGCACAAAGCTATTATCCGGCAATCCTGTCTTCTGAACTGGAAGACAGCGGGCAGGGCTGGTTTTTCTGTCCGCCAGGGATACAGGGATATCCGGCGGCTTGTACCATAGCGAAGGAGATGCGTCCTGACATTTTGATTTTGTGTTCTGTCCCGGAACCACGTGCCGATATTCTGGTAGAGTACCGGGCAGGACAGTTTGCAGTTACTTCAGAGGAAGGAGTTCAATCGTATTCAGCACCGGAAACGGTAATCCGTGCTGTGTGCGGACTGGTTTTTGAAGATGAATAAGCGGCAGAATAAAAAAACACTCAAACAAAGGCTGGGCGCTTCCTGCGCATCGGCCCTGTTTGCGGTGTGTTTGCCGTTTCGTGTGGCGCCGTTTCTCTATATTCTTTTTTTGTTGATTCAGTTGCTTAGTTCTACGATTCCGGCAGTATCCATCGTGTTGTTTCAGCAAGTTATGGCAGAACTGGTACTGGTCTATCAGGGAACATTGCATACTGAACGATTGTTTCTGCTCATCGGAGTCTACCTTGTTTTACAAGCGCTTTCTTCCCAGTTTTCCAATCTGATACAGCTGTTTTCCTCCCTTTTAACGGACAGGGCAAAACGCTATATTGATTTACAGACAATGCGGCAGCTGGCGTCCATACCCATGGCTCATTTTGACAGTAAAACCGATCAGGATACCATTCAGGTGGTTATGGACAGCCAGATGATGATTTCACAGACAATTACCTGGATTGTCACCATTTTAGGAATGGCCTATACTTTTGTTTCTGTTTCGGGAGTCTTTTTGGCCCAGTATCCATGGCTGGCGCTGGTATTTTTGCTGACCTATATCCCAGGAACGGCCGCATCTTATCTGTTGAGCCGGAAACTGGATCGCTGGTCAATTGATTCTACATCGGAATTTCGGAAAAAGAACTATTATAAATCCCTGCTCACACAGCCGAAATATGCCAAAGAACTGCGCTTGTTTCATCTGGAGGAGGAATTCCGCGGGCGGTATAACAGCCTCTGGAATCATTTGCGGGCACAAAAGGAAGGTATTTTCCGCAAGGGCAACCGCAGGATTATGTTCACTACAATTTGTTCGAATCTTGGCTATCTGCTGGTTGTCTGTTATGCGGTTTTCCAGACGTTCATTGGTGGGATGGACGTTGCATCGCTGACCATGATTATTGGAGCGATTGGCTCCATGTCGGGGACATTTCCCGCATTGATTTCCAACTGGGTCACTTATTTTGGAATTGTAGCCCCGCGGATTACCCAATACCGGGAGTTTCTAAGCTGGGAGAAGGAGCGACAAACAGGGGCAGCTAGGTTTCCCAACCATGATATCCCGGAAATCCGGTTTGATAAGGTATGGTTCCGATATCCGGGAACGGATTTCGATGTGCTGCGGGGAGTATCTTTTACCATTCGGCCAGGAGAAAAAGTGGCGTTGTTGGGAATCAACGGCTCGGGGAAAAGCACGATACTAAAGTTACTGATGCGTTTTTATCTGCCGGATCGTGGAAAAATTACCCTAAATGGAATAGATATTCGGGAATATGAGCTTTCCTCAATCCGTCGTCTGTTTACCGCCTGTTTTCAAGAGGTTACCCATTATGCTTTTGACGTTATGGAAAACATCACCTTATCGGATATCGACCGAGAGCATGGAGAAGAACGGGCTGTGGAAAGCGCACGCGAGAGTGGCATTGATCAGGAGATCCGACAATGGGAGCAAGGGTATCGGACTCCTTTGACTAGAATGTTTGACAAGCAGGGAAAAGAACTTTCCGGAGGACAGTGGCAGAAAATTGCAATTGCCCGGGCATTTTATCGGGATGCACCGGTTGTAATTCTGGATGAACCCTCTGCCTCTTTGGATGCTCTGGCAGAAGATCGCATCTTTTCCTCCTTTTCCCGACTGTGCCGGGATAGGACGGGCATCCTTGTCTCCCACCGTCTTTCCAATACCATCAGCTGCAACCATATCATTGTGCTCAAAGACGGTGAGGTGTGCGAACAGGGGACGCATGAACAGTTGATGTGCAGACGGGGATATTATGCGTATCTCTATCATCTGCAATCCGAACGGTATCAGGAAGGGGCGAAAACAGATGCAGAAGCAGAAAAAGTATAAAAATATCCTGCGTGATTTTATATATAGTGTTCGGATTCCTTTTCAAGCCTCTAGGAAATACTTTTTGTGCAAAGCCACCACAACAGTGATATTGGCAGCTCTTGCATTTTTTGTTTTGATTTTATGGAGGGATACTTTAAACCTTGTTACCGATGCGGCGACAGGAACAAGCGTGCCTTTTTCAAAAATTGCTGTTTTATTGGCGCTATATTTTTTGTGTTATATGGCGCAGAAATTTATCGGCGTGGCAGATGAACTGATTCAATACAAATACAATGACGCGGTGGAAGTCTATCTGGACAATATGATGGTTCAAAAAATATCCGGCATTGATCTTGCGTTCTTTGATGACAGTGAACTTGGGGATCAAGTGGCGCATTCCTGGACAATTTTGTCCTCTGTGCAGATGACAGCGTGGAAAATGTTTACTTTGCTTGACTGTGTGATAAAAATGGCGACTTCTTTTGCACTGCTTTGTTCTCTCAGTATTTGGCTTGCCCTTCTGGTTGTGCTGCTGTCCGTGCCTGCTCTGGCATTATCCCATCGAACAAGCCGACTGCAATATGAATACCAGATGGATTCTGCCAAAAAGTATCGGAGAATGGATTACAATAAGGAATTATTTTATCGGGAATATGCCGCGGATATGCGCCTGTATGGCCTGGCTTCCAAGTTTATGGACAATTATAAGGAGTTGTGGTCACAGTGGTATCATAACCGGAAACGTGTTTCATTGAAAACCTGCGTCATCAACTTTGGCAGTATGCTTTTGCTTTCTGTTGGAGATGTTGCGATGTATGTGGATTTGGTCGGACGCCTGTTCAAACGTGTCATAGGGATTGGGGATATCTCCTATTTCACCTCTCTGCTCAGTAATTTTCGCTCTAATGTGAGCACGTTTTTGTTTGTAATGGTAGAAATCATGCAGGGGTTTCAGGAATTGCACCGTGTGCAGGAACTGATGGAAATGGAACCGCTGATGGAACATGGCGGAACATATCCTTTGGATGAAATCAAGGAAATTTGCTTTGAACAGGTCGGTTTTACCTATCCCCGGCAAAAGGAGCCGGTTTTAAACGATTGTAGTTTTACAATTACAAAGGGGGAGACTGTGGGACTGGTCGGGTTAAATGGAGCTGGAAAAACAACTATTGTCAAGTTGCTGCTGCGTTTTTACGATGTCACACAGGGCAAAATTACCATCAACGGAATGGATATCCGGGACTATGAGCTTACCAGCCTCCGGCGTGCATTTGGCGTACTGTTCCAGGATTTTGTACGTTACAGTATGACGGCAAAAGAGAATATCAGTCTTTCTGACCTGGAACATTGCGAGGATATCCGACGGATCAATACAATCAGCCGCCAGTCCGGCGTCTCGGAGTTTGCATTGGAATGGGAACATGGACTGGATACACCTTTGACCAGGCGATTTGACAATACTGGCATAGAACTTTCTGGAGGGCAGTGGCAAAAAATATCGCTTGCAAGAACCTTGTTTCGGAGCTGCGATTTTATTGTATTGGATGAACCGTCCGCCTCATTGGATCCGGAATCGGAATATCGGATTTTTGAACAGTTTAAACAATTATCAGAGGGAAAAACAGCTTTGCTGATATCGCATCGGCTGTCCAATATCATGTTGTGCAGCCATATTGTGGTTTTAGATGGGGGACATGTCTCTCAACAGGGGACGCATCAGGAGCTGATGGAGCAGGGTGGAGAGTATGCCAGCCTGTTTACCATCCAAAGCAGGAAATACCAGTAGGGGGGAAAAGGGTGGAAGAAGGATTTGTTGTCTATGATCGGATGTTGTATCCGGACGAGCAGTTTGTGTGCTGTATTGGAGGCAGGGTTTTATGTGCTGTGCGCTATCTTTTGGGAAAACCGGGGAATATGGATTTGTTTTCCTATCTGCGGCAGTGCAGGATTGATTACCATGTCCTTATCAGGGAGCATACGGAAGATCCTTGGTTTTATCAGCCACTGGAGATCATCACAGAACTCGGAAACCCGGTTTTCAGCCGCGAGGGAATTCGGGAACTTGACGGTTTTCTCAAGCGGATCGGGATAAGGCTTGAGCGGGTTGAATTTCCTGGTAATACCGATTTGTGGAACGCGATAAAAAGTGCCTTTGCTCATACAGAAGTGTTGGTGCTCAACATTGATCAATACTATCATCCCAAAAGCGAAAAATTCCATCGGCAGAAATATGCCTGGCATGCGTTGCTGCTCAAAGGGTTTTGTGAAAGGACTGGTGAGGTTCTTGTTTCTGACTCCACACATGGAAAAGAATACCCGCTCGCGTTTGAAGTGGTACAACAGATGTGTATTGGAAGTGGATATCTAGTAAAAAGGGATATGGCCTTTACAGGGACATATCCGGAACAAAATCCGATTCTCTTTGATTGGGATAGAAACTTTTTACAACCCGTTTTTTGCTTTTTAAAGGAAATGCGCGAAAAATTCAGTGGATTCGCAGATGAAAAAGAGCTTGCATTTTACAGTTATGGGTATTGTTATACAATCAAGTATACGATCATCCCATTTGTAAAAATGGCACTGCAAACGGAACAGGATCAGCAGTCATGGAACATAAAGCTGCTCTTGTGGGAAAAACTGAGCCGTTTGCTTGTAAAAATGGCCTTGAGCGGGAAGGACTTATCCAAGAGGATAGATCAGGTAATACAGGATCTTGTAGAAGAGCCGTAAAGTAATAAAAAAGACTGAAGGTTATCATAAAGGCATGTTTGTCCGGTTCCCTGTTGCAGAACAAGGAATATGAAAAGATTTTTCAGCCTCCAAAGAGGTCAGTCAATGCTGATCCCTTTGGGGGCTGCGCAAACCATCTGGTTACAAATGGTTTTGGTTCTATGGGAATTTTTCTGATTCTAGTTGCCGAAAAAGAAAATATAAAGTATAATAAAAACACTTTCATGCTTTTATCCAAGAAAGTTCAAAAAAATATAGGGTTGACATAGTATCAGAAAAGAGTAGGATGAAAGGGGAAAAGAAAACTATGAAAAAGGTATTGATAACAGCATTTGAGCCGTTTTTGGATGTGGCGACGAATTCTTCTTATGAAGCTCTTAAGGCCGTTCCGGAACTGATTGACGATAAACAGGTTATCAAAGAAGGGCTACCGGTTTCCTATCGCAGGACGCCGGAAGAACTAAAACAGCTGATTGAAAAACATCGGCCGGATGTGGTTATTTCCCTGGGACAGGCAGCCGGACGCACGAAAGTCAATTTGGAGCGCGTGGCTGTCAATTTGATGGATGCCAACGCTGCGGATAATGATGGGCTTGTACTTCATGACGCCGTGATTGCACAAGATGGGCCAGTAGGATATTTTACCAAACTTCCTGTGAGGAAAATGTATGACCATGCTCAGGAATTGGATCTTCCGATTGATTTTTCCCTGAGTGCGGGCGGATATATTTGTAATTTAACTATGTATACTATTCTTGCGTTGTGTGAGACAGAGTATCCTGATATGATTGGAGGATTCATCCATGTCCCCCTTTATGATGGGCAGGTGGAAGATACGTCCAAACCAAGTTTACCGCTCAATGTGATTACGCAATGTATTATGGAAATGATCCGCTGCCTGTAAGGAATGAGCAGCTTGATAGAGTAAGGCGGACAGCATCTGAAAAGACCCTGCCCGCTTTTTATTAATTTCAAAATGTTTCCTTTTAGCGGTTTGCTGGGAAAACTATTACTAACGGGATTGCGATAGGAGAGATTGTTATTAAACGAAACTATGGGTTGGTTACTGCTATTACCATGATTATCGGGATTGTCATTGGTTCCGGGATTTTTTTTAAAAGTGATAATATTCTTGTGGCCACAGGAGGAAATCTTTTTCTGGGAACACTGGTTTTCTGCATTGCAGCGGTCAGTATTATTTTTGGAAGTTTGTGTATTGCACAGCTTGCTTCCCGTACAGACAGGCGCGGCGGCATTATCACTTATTTGGAGGAATTTTGCTCCGAACGGCTGGCGTGTTCGATTGGGTGGTTCCATCTATTTATCTATTACCCTTCCCTTATCAGTGTTGTGGCATATATTATCGGGGTTTATTTTTGCATTCTTTTTGGAATTCCAGGCACTCTTGAAATGCAGGTATTGATTGGCATGATATCTATGGGAGTTTTGTTTGCACTTAATTTCCTCTCATCGAAACTGGGAGGATATTTCCAAAATGCAGCCACGATGATTAAAATCATTCCTCTGGTTGCAATAGCAATCCTTGGGTTTGTCTTTGCCCCTTCCGGCGCTCTGGAACAGGCTCTTTTTTCTGGCGGGAATACAGGGGCCTGGATTACTGCCATTGGACCCATTGCCTTTGCTTTTGATGGATGGATAGTGTCAACTTCCATTTGCCATGAGATTCGAAATAGTAGGCGGAATTTACCCCTTGCACTGACGATTGCCCCTTTGGTCATTTTGTCAATTTATCTTGCCTATTTTATCGGAATCTGTCTGTTAATAGGTCCTGAACAGGTAATGGTTCTCGGAGACGCCCATGTCAATGCAGCGGTTCAAAAATTATTTGGAGATTTTGGAGCCAAAGCAGTTCTGGTGTTCATTGTTATCTCTGTATTGGGGACGGTAAACGGTTTAATTATGGGGATGATTCGTCTGCCCGGTGCCATGGCGGAGCGTTCTATGTTTCCTGCGCCAAAACAGATCATAAAGGAAGCGTCCCATGGGACGGGAATAGTATCCATCTTGTTTTCTATGGCTATTTGTCTTATTTGGATGGCAATCCATTATATAACCCAGCGGTATCATCTGCTTATCAATTCTGATGTATCGGAAATTTCCATTGCAGTGAATTACCTTGTATTTATTCCTCTTTATTTTGCAGTTTTCAGGATGAAAAGGGTTGGTAAAATATCCAATCCCATTGTTGGTTACCTTCTGCCATTGCTGGCCACAGCAGGCTCTTTTATTGTAATTTCCGGGAGTATGCAAAATCCTTTGTTTTTGTTTTATCTCGTGATCTGTATGGCAGTGATTGCCGCGGGCGGGCTTTATTGGAAATTCGGTATGAAGAAAAATTGACGTGATTCTATTAGAAAAACAGCCTGCCCAAAAGTGATGGACAGGCTGTTTTTATTTGATAGCAAAATGGATTTTTGAGATTTTTTAGAAACTCCGGCCACCGCCGCCATGGGAAGTTCCGCTGCTTCCAGTGTGGCTTCCACCGCCTCCACTGGAAGTGTTTTTGGGGATGGCAGTTCTAGTAACAGAAGAACGCAGGAAGATATCATTTTGTCCGGTGATAGCAATTTCTCCAGTCACATAGGCTCCTGCCTGTGTTCCTTTTTTAACCAGACGATTGGAAGCGACCATAATCAATACTCCGATTGCCCCAATGGCGAGAGAAATACCAACAAAAATCAGGAAAGTCTGTGGAGAAATCAGTTGATCATCCAATAGATAGTGGTTGGTTTTGTTGATAAAAGCAAGGCAGGATTTTTCATAATTTCCATCGGTAAGGGGAGGGGCGACATCATCTAAAATCTTATCAATACGATTGGAATTAATAACAGAGATGGCTTTTCCGGTAGTGGATATCCATGCATTGCGGTGTTCCATATCAATTAAGAGGAGAACACCGTTCTTTTCTTCCCCGATCCCAAAACCATTATAATCATAAAAATCATCCGCGTAATCCCTGGAGGATCTGCCCTTGGTGTCATCGGTAGTGACAATGACAAGATCCATTTTCCGTTTTTCTCCGGTTGTGATAAGCTTTTCAGATAACGACTGGATTTGTTCTGGAGTCAGTAACCCTGCATAGTCATAGATTTTGACAGAGGTGTCCACACCGCCGGGGTTATTTTTTCCACTTGTAGAAAGGCCGTCCTGATGTCCAGATGCTGCTGCGACAGGAAGTAAAATCAGGGAGAAACAGAGGAGAAAGGCGGCCAGCATAGCAGGAATTCTTGTTGTCACAGTTTTCAAAACAAAATCCCTCCTATTGTCAAAATAATCAGGGAAATTGCGCTGATGATCCCAAACCATCCAATCAGTTTTGGAATGGAAATAGGGAGATTTCCTACAATTTTCCCTGTCTGTCCATTCATAGCAAATAAATAGTCCTTGTCTTTGTAGCGGGTATTGAGCATCCAGACAGGCAGCAGGACGTAGTCCGCTTTCTCCTTTGAAAAAGTAGGCGCAAAATCCAGGATTTGTACTGCATCATAGGGCTGGATTGTTTGCCGAAGCTTTTGTTTTGTAGTCTCAGTCATGCGTTCTTTTGCCCTTGGATAGCTCTGATGGGCGTCCTCATCGTATTTTTCTGCCAAATAACCGGAAAGATAGGCCATGGAAAAATCCTTTAAATCCGCATATTGGAAGGGTTCCAGGGAGTCCATCAGGTTATTGTCCATCTTTTTGGAACCATCGACCGGGACTTTGTTGAAATCCATATTTCCTCTGCGGAAAACCTGATAATAATCAGTTTTGGTGTAGTTGTAACTGGAATCGCTCCAGCGGGAAATCCTCTGTGCGTTGGCGCGCAGGGAAGCATCCGCATGACCTGAATAAAGCCAAAATGGGACATACAGCCCTGTAATTTTTTCAATATTGGTCTGCTGGCGGAACAAGTTAGGTAAGAGAGGGCGTTTCCTACACAGTTTCCGGAAAGCGTTTACAGCATCCTCTTTTTTAGTTTTGAAGGGGATAATCTGGGCAGGCCGGAAAGAACCGCTCAGGTTTTCCTCAATAATGGCCGGGTTGTGACAAAAAATGCAAAAGGTAGCGGCTGTATTTTCATCTGCTAACACCTGTCCACCACAACTGGGGCATGAAAATACGCGTACCTTATCGGAAAAATCTTCATGAAGATGCTGTTGTTTTACGTCTTCTCCTGCTTCCTCCACATGTTCTTTGCTAGTTGATTCCTCCAAGATTTTTTCAAGTGTGGAGACATCAAAGGAGCTCAAACAGAATTCACAGTCCCATTTTTGGCTTTCCGCATTGAACTTCAGTGGAGCACCACAATTTGGGCATTTATAGCTGACAATATTCAAATAAAATCCCCCCTTCTATGAAAAAAGCGCGCCGCGCAAAACGGCGCGCTTTCTACTCGGTTAATGCAGCTTTTCCCCACAGTTTTGGCAGAATTTCTGTTCGGAAGTGACTTTGGCCCCGCATTTTGGACAGGTTTGCTCCTGAGGCTTGGGTTTTCCGCAGTTAGAACAGAAATTCCCCATATTTTTTTGTCCGCAAGAACAAATCCATTCCTGAGGTGCCTGTGGTTTTTCTTTTCCACAGTTGGAACAGAATTTCCCCGTATTTTTCTGTCCGCAGGAACATGTCCATGTATCTGGGGAAACCGCCTGTTCCTGGCGCTGTTTAGCTGCCTGTTCCATCTGATACTGATTGGTCTGGCTAGCAGATGCCATAAAATTCCCGGCACTCTGCATTCCCATGCCAACGCCCATAAACCCAGCCATAGAACCGTTTGCGTTGGAACCGGCTGCTTCCAGTCCACGGGCGATAGACCCCTGAACATAACCTTCCCGGACTGCCGCATCGGAGAGCATTGCGCCCTTATTACGAAGATTGATAAGTTCTTTGGAGTCCTCGTCATAGGAAATACTACTGATGCCAACGGATTCAATTCTCATACCGCGTTTTTGAGTCCAATCCTCATCCAGAATTTCCGACATGTATTTGGCAAGTTCCGTCCCCTTGGAAGCAACATGGGAGATGCGGATACCATCCACGGACATCTGGTTGATTGCAGATTGAAAAGCAGTCAGGAATTCCGCCAGATAGAGCTTATGGATATCCGTAATTTCCACATGGTCTTGGTTTCTTGGGATGGCCTCCGCATAAAAGAGCAGAGGATCGGTAATGCGGATGGAAAAATATCCATAAGCCCGCAGATATAGTTCTGCATTATAAAAATTGTCAAAGTAGTTGACTGGATTGGTCGTGCCAAATGCAATATTTTTGATTTCCTGTAAGTTAATAAAGTAGACCTTCTGTTGCTGAGGAGATACTCCTCCAAAGCGGACGCGGTCAAAAGTCTCCTGCAGTGCCTCTTTGAACTCCCCGTTGAACAGTGAGGGAACGGAGGTATTCGTTACCTGAAAATATCCCGGTTCTGCGCTGTAGTCGATGACCTTACCCCCGTCGACTAACATCATAAACTGATTTTGTCCAACATGGATAACGGAACCGTTGGAGATAAGATCCGCTGTTCCCCTGGTGTTCTGGTTGCGTCTGTCTTTTGCCCGGACTTTGACGCCTGGAGCCATAACGGTAGTGTCGCTCATATTGCCGGCTTCAATGACTTCTTCCCACTGGTCGGCAAGGGCGCCCCCAATGGCGCCGGTGACAGCTCTGATAATACCCATAAAAATTCTCCTTTTTATTGATTTTAAGATTGCGTGAAGTGTTATAGGTTCTGGTATTTGATCAAAAAGAGGCGACTTCTCTAAAGATAGAAAATGCCTAACCCAAAACTGAACGGCTTTCCGTTAGGATTTAAACAAAGAGAAACAACACCATGGAGTGAGCCCTAAAATTGGTTTTAGAACATGGAAGTCAACCAAGGGGGACTTTATATTCCATATTTTTGAGTAAACAAAGTTGTCCCTTCGGGTTTATATCTTTGATACCAGCCTGCAAAAAACAGAATCAAACTGCTATGGGGCTATTATACCATATTTTTGTAAAGTCACAAATGGAAAAACAGAGGAGAAAAGACCATTTTGGACGAAAAAAGGTGAGTTTTACTTGTTTTTTTCAATAAGAGAATCCGCAGTTCATGGCAAACGCCGTCTGTCCCATTTGAGCCATAATAAAAAACTTCCCCAAAAGGCGGAGTATGAGGGTTGAAAATTAAGGATGTTTTCATGTAAGAAGAACCGCTATTTGCAAAAAATCCTCAAAGGACTTTTCCTTTGAGGATTTCAAATCAATCGTCGGATTTCCGTTTGCTTTCCAACCATTCTCGAAGGGAACGGACCTGTTCAAAATTCCGATGCAATACCATATGAGGGAATGCTTTTTTCAGTCGTCTCTGGATAAAGCCGAGCTGAACGTTCATGGAACGAAAGCGTTCGAGCAAAGCGTTAAGAGACTCCTTGGCTTCATTGGCAGCTTCCAAATGTTCCTCCCGTTTTTCCTGAAAAAACTGCTCCAACCGTTCTCTTACAGGCAAATCGGTCCGCCAATGGATTGTATCGAGCTTTTCTTTGATTTGCGCTGAGAGTACGGACAGCCGTTCCATCCTGTGCTGAAAGGCAACCATCCCCCGTACAGTTGTGGATAGATCGACAGCAAACAACACGACAATTACTATGCCTAGGATTCCCTGTACTATTTGTGGAAGGAGTCCGATCAGACGAACAATGCCAGGGTGCAATACATACATTACAAAAACGGATAAGCCCCCAAACGACAGGGAAGTCGCAAGGCAAATACGCCCGTTGAGGTTAAAATGGTGTTGAGAATAATCCCACCACCTTGCATGGAAAAGTTTTTCCATAGCATAGCTTGTGGAATATTCCAAAATACTGGTCAGAACGACTGCATCAATGAACAAAAACAGGGGATGGGATAAAAAAGGGGTTAAAGACAAAATGACAATCAACGCACCAAATCCATAAATCGGGCAAATTGGACCAGAGAGAAATCCCCGGTTAATCAGTTTGTGCTCATTGATGGAACAGAAGGTACTTTCCACTACCCAGCCCAGAAAGCTGTATGCCCAAAAATAGAGAAAATAGGGCAAAATTTCCTGCATCTAGCCATAACCCCTTTCGCTATGCCTGTTTTACAGGCTGCTTTTCCTGATTTGGTTCGCTCATATCTACCAGAGGTTTTGCAACCATTTTTGGGGTATTTTCCATTTCCTCTGCAAGTTTAGCATTGGCAAGCATCAATTTCAAGCGGTTTTCCTGATTGATGGGGGTGGCGCTGGGATCGTAATCCACAGCGACAATGTTGGCCTGTGGATATCTGTCCTTGACTTTTCTGGACATGCCCTTTGCGATAATATGGTTTGGCAGGCAACCAAACGGTTGCGCACTGACGATGTTATTGACCCCGCTGTGGATAAGCTCAAGCATTTCGGCGGTAAGCAGCCAGCCTTCTCCCATTTTGGTACCCATCCCGATAAAGCCATCCACCAAGGTGACAAGTTCGGAAAACGGGGTGGGCGCACGGAAGTTGCTGTATTTTTTGACTGCTTTAATCATCTTATTCTGCCAGTGCTGGACAATAGCAAGCGCCGTGTTGCAGAGAGCTTTTCGGCCACGCTTTTGCCCGTAGAGATCGACATCCACCACGTTGTTTTTCAGGCAGTACATTAAAAAGTCCAAAACTCCGGAAACAACTGGTTCCGCCCCTTCTGCAATCAGGAAGTCTTCCAAATGATTATTGCCGAGCGGGGCGTATTTCATATAGATTTCCCCGACAACCCCCACGCGGGGTTTGTGCGCCTTAACCCTGGGAATTGAGGCAAAGTCCTCAACAATACGCCGATAATTGGTTCCAGTACGGATAAAGGAAAGGGAAGAGAGCTGGCGACAGAGTTCTTTGACCCATTTGTCGATCATTTGATTAGTATCGCCCTTGTTTTTTTCATAGGGTTTGCACTGATTGGACAGCCAGAGGATCAAATCTCCATATAACACGGCGTAGAGCAGACGCATCAGCAAAGAAGGAGTGAGAGCGAATCCGCTCTTATTTCCAAGATTTGCAAAGTTAATGGAGATGACCGGGACGTTTTCAAATCCGCTTTGCTTGAGTGCCTTACGCAGCAGATATATGTAGTTGGATGCACGGCAGCCTCCTCCGGTCTGTGTAATCATCAGGGCCGTTTTGTCCGGATCATATTCCCCGCTTTTGAGGGCGTCGATCATCTGTCCAATGACGAGTAGAGCGGGATAACAGGTATCGTTGTGGACATTTTTAACCCCTTCGTCGACAACGCGGCGGCCGTCCGTTTCCAAGACCTTGACATGGTAGCCGTATTGGATCAGTACTTGTTCGATGATTTTAAAATGGATTGGGAGCATCATCGGCACAAGGATGGTATGAGTTTTTCTCATCTCTTTTGTAAATTCTGCGGGATTCCTATCTCTAGCCATTGTTATTCTCCCCTTTCTTCCATGGCGGCAAGCAGGCTTCGAATCCTGATTTTTGCCGCCCCCAGGTTATCGATTTCATCAATTTTAATCTGGGTGTAGAGCTTACCGCCTTCCTGTAAGATATCTCGGATTTCATCCGTGGTAATGGCGTCCAGTCCACATCCAAAGCTGACCAGTTGGACCATTTCCGTATTTTTGGCTGTAAGGACAAATTTTGCCGCGCTGTACATTCTGGCATGATAAGTCCACTGGTTGAGGATATTCGTCTGTTCTTTCGAAGATATCTGTGAAATACAGTCCCCTGTGACCACTACAAATCCGAGGCTTGTAAACAGTTTATTAAGCCCGTGGTTAATTTCCGGGTCAATATGGTAGGGACGTCCGCCCACAACAATTGTTTTGCAGTGGTGTTCCCTAGCGTAGTTTAACGCATACTGTACGGCCTGTTTGTTTTCCTCTTTGTAGTTTTCATAAGCTTCGTAAGCCTTTGCGGCCGCAGTTTCCATTTCACCTTTTGTAACGCCATATCCGGCTTCATTGAGACAGGCGAGCATATGCTCCTGAAAAACCTTACGGTCGTTCATGGTGATATAGGGATACAAAAATTTAGTACCCTGTGGGAAATCAATATTGGCGCTGATAAGCTCCGGATAATAGGCAACCACTGGACAGTTATAGCAGTTGTCCGAAATTTTTTCATCGAAATTATAGCTCATACAGGGGTAGAAAATCGTCTGTACTCCCTGTTCAATCAAGCGACGGATATGCCCATGTACCAGCTTGGCCGGATAACAGACCGTATCAGAGGGAATGGTATTCTGACCGAGCATATAGAGCTTTTTCGAAGAACGCCCAGAAACAATGACTTCAAACCCAAGCGAGGTAAAGAAAGCATGCCAGAAGGGGAGATTTTCGTACATATTGAGAGCAAAGGGAAGCCCGATCTGCCCTCTGGGACCGGGATGCCGATCATTTGCGATTTCTGTCAGGCGATTGTATTTGTATTCAATCATGTCCGGCAAATGAGTGGTCTGTGCGGTCCCAGTGACAGGGCGTTCACAGCGGTTCCCGGCAATAAAGCGGCTTCCGTCTGAGAACGTGTTGACAGTCAGACTGCAATGGTTCGTACACCCGTTGCAGGTGACTGCCTTTGAGGTATGGGTAAAGGAGTCGAGCTCATGCTTGCTGAGAAGCGTACTTTCTCCCTTGGTATGTGCTTTGGCGTAAAGCGCCGCACCATATGCCCCCATCAGTCCTGCAATTTGCGGGCGGATAACATTTCGGCCGAGTTCCTTTTCAAAGCAGCGCAGCACAGCGTCATTTAAGAAAGTACCTCCCTGTACAACAATGTGTTCCCCGATATCCTCTGGGCTTTTGGCACGAATGACCTTATAAAGCGCATTTTTTACAACACTTGCGGCAAGTCCGGCGGAGATATCTTCCACAGTAGCTCCATTTTTCTGGGCCTGCTTGACAGAGGAATTCATAAATACGGTACAGCGAGAGCCAAGATCCACCGGATGTTCGGCGAACAGGCCAATTTTGGCAAATTCCTTAATCTCATAGCCAAGAGATTTTGCAAAGGTCTCAATAAAAGAACCGCATCCGGAAGAGCAGGCCTCATTGAGCAGGATACCGTCAATCGAGTTATTATAAATTTTAAAGCATTTCATATCCTGTCCGCCAATGTCAATAATAAAATCGACATCCGGCTCAAAATATTTTGCCGCGGTGAAGTGAGCAATGGTTTCCACCACTCCAAAATCCGCATGAAATGCGTTTTTAATGAGATCTTCCCCGTACCCGGTTACGGCAACGCCTGCAATTTTGAGGTCTTCCGGTGCTTTTGCGCCAATCTCTTTCAACTGCCGGAGGACAGCATCAATCGGGTTGCCGAGATTGTTCACATAGTCCTGATAGAGCAGGGCATTATCCTCACTGATGAGAACCGTTTTGGTTGTAGTACTTCCCGCGTCCACTCCAAGATAGGCCTTGCCGTGATAGGAGGAGAGATCTGCAGTTGGGACGCTGGATTGATGGTGGCGTTCAAGGAATTGGTCGTATTCTTCTTTGCTTTCAAACAGAGGAGACATCCCCTGTGGGACAAGCTTGATTTCGGAAACACGTTTGAGGGTATCCCGTAGTTCTTCATAGGTATAGCATTGACGGGAATCCTCACAGTAAAGGGCCGCG
The DNA here is from genome assembly GCA_904419745.1 of Candidatus Pseudoruminococcus merdavium. Taxonomy (GTDB): domain Bacteria; phylum Bacillota; class Clostridia; order Oscillospirales; family Ruminococcaceae; genus Pseudoruminococcus_B; species Pseudoruminococcus_B merdavium. The sequence continues at coordinate 212,777 of CAJFSS010000005.1, forward strand.
CCAAGTGCAATGTAATAAGGAGCGAGCGCCGGAAAAACCGCATGCGCGCTGTCAAGTTTCAGAGTTTCGACAAAGCGCTGCTGAAGCCCATGTAGAAACGAAAGCGGCCCGCCAAGAAACAGCACTTTCCCCTGAATAGGACGGCCCTGCGCTAATCCTGCAATGGTCTGATCGACAACTGCTTGGAAAATACTTGCGGCAATATTTTCTTTTTGTGCTCCCTGGTTGATAAGAGGCTGGATATCGGTTTTGGCAAACACACCACACCGGGAAGCAATTGGATAAATCTTATTGTGTTTTAAGCTCAGGTTATCCAGTGTCTGCAAGTCCACATTAAGCAGAGAGGCCATCTGGTCGATAAAAGCCCCCGTACCGCCGGCGCAGGTGCCGTTCATGCGTTCTTCCAGCGCACCTTGCAGGAAAATAATTTTTGCGTCTTCCCCGCCAAGTTCAATGACGACGTCGGTATCCGGTTCATAGCGTTTGACCGCTCCCGCTGTGGCGAATACCTCCTGCACGAAAGGAATGCCGCCTTCTTTGGCAAGGCCAAGGCCGGCGGAACCGGTTACGGCAATCCTCAGCTCATGTCCGTCCAACAAATCCTTTAAGGATTCTATTTTTTGAAGGGCAAGGGAACGAACTCTAGAAAGGTGGCGTTCATAGCTTTTATATAAAATTTCCCCCTGTTCGCCGAGTACTACTACTTTAATTGTAGTGGAACCGACGTCAAGGCCAATTTGATAACTCATTTTATTTCCTCCTCTAAAAAGGCTGGGCATTGCGTTTACACAGCCGCAATACAACGTCAAGTACCATGGCGCGCAATTCTTCCCGGTTTTCCGATTTCCCGCCGCTGTAAAGAAGATAGGAGACAGAGGTCAGGATATCTATCATAATGATAAAGCGCATTGACGCAAGCTTATCGGATTCTTTTGGTGCGGACAGCCTGGACAAAAACTCCCGAATGCTGGGGGTATCTGCAAGTGCCTGATCCGATTCCAAAAATGTTGATAGGGCGCACAAATCCTTATTTTTCTGTACAAAGCACAGGATTTGAGGATGCTGTTCATAAAAATCCATCAGTGCAGTTACAAAACCGGAAGCCCAGGAGAGTATTGTTTGATTGCCCTGACTTTGAGAATCCTTTAATGCCTGATCCAGTGCTTTGAGATTTTGATGGACAAGTGAACTGCGAACCAACTCGTCCTTGTCTTTAAAATAAAGGTAAAAGGTCCCTTTGGCGATTTGTGCCTGTTTTGTGATCTGATTAATGGAGGTGTTTTCAATTCCATTTTGGAGAAACAGCGCCAGCGCGGTCTGTTCAATTCGCGCCCGTTTGTCCTCCCATTCTAACGGGACAACCTGCAATGTTGCTCCCTCCTTTTTATCCTATTTTATCAATAGTATCATCTTATGCTTTGAATGACCGGCGGTCAATAGCTAATTTGACGAAGCTGAGGAGGGAAAAAAGGGGAAAAATAGAGAAATATAGAAAAATACGAATAAAGAACCCTTAGATTTCTGACGATACAGTAAAAATTTTATTTTATATAGGTGAAAATTTGGACAAGATAGTACAAGGCAAATGATACAAAGTAAATAATACCAAAAAAGTATATTAACAAAAAATTTACAATTAAAAATTCATTGTTTTATAGATTATTTTTTCTGTTAGAAGACAAAACTCTGGATTTTTTTAAAAGCCTTTAGTATGATATCCTATGCGGGGAAAGCCGAAAATCATGCGAATGGAAGAGTTGGAAGATGAAAGTGGATTATGCTGCATGTGTGCAAAAAATACGGGCCATGCCCTTATTCAAAAAGGTTGTCATCTTGTTGGGCAAATGGCTTCCGCTTGTTGTAATTCTGGTTTATATCATAACAGCTCTTTTTTTGTTAATTACGGAAAATCGGAAAATATGGATGTTTCTTGCAATACCTGCGTTATGTCTTGTTTCGGTGACTATACTGCGTAATGCTATCAACCGCATGCGCCCTTATGACGCCATGGGGTATCTCCCGCTCCTGTCCAAAAAAAGCGGAGCCGGAAAGAGTTTCCCCAGCCGCCATACTGCCAGTGCCTGGGTAATTGCGTCTGCGTGTTGTTTTCTTTCTCCTCTTTATGGGGGGATCATGTTTGTAGTGGCCCTGTTAGTCGGGACAAGCAGGGTGCTGGCGGGAGTTCATTACTTATCGGATGTTTTGGTAGGCGCCGGATTTGCTCTGTTGTGTTCGCTGCTGTTTTTTCTTCCGGTTTAGCACCATGAGGTACAGAAATTCTTAACCTGATTTTATTTGCTGGACGAGGAGATGGACAGGAAATTTTTCCTGACAGGGTTTTGTCAGCTAACGAGAACATCGTGCAAAAGGTGGCCAATTAGCCAGTGATTAGAGTATCTTTTTTGCTTGTCAACCAACAACAAAAACCCACGCGCTTGGCGCGTGGGTTTCCTTACTTCTTGAAAAAATAGGCATTGTACCAAGTAACCGGATTTTATAACAGAAGGTTCCCGTATTCTGGTACAGTTGCGCGAAAAAAAGGAAACCAGACATAAAAAACTTGATTTATCCGGTTTCTTGCGCTATTCTTGAAAAGATTTTGGCTGGAACCTGAAAGATGGACAGTTGGTTGCCGGTGGATCTGGTAATTTGGATTGGAAATGACCTAGATATTATGAAAAGGAAATGGAAGTGGAATGATGGAAACAGCAAAGGCAAATCCTCTTGGTAGGGACAAAGTTGGTTCCCTGCTGTTAAAATTTGCAATCCCAAGCATTATCTCTATGCTGGTGGGTTCTCTTTATAATATTGTTGATCAGATATTTATCGGACAGGGTGTTGGTATGCTTGGAAATGCGGCGACCAACGTGGCGTTTCCCCTGACCACTATCACGACGGCGATTGCGCTGCTGTTGGGAGTAGGCGGCGCCGCAAACTTCAACCTATCCCTTGGTGCTGGAGAAAAAGACAAAGCGGGGCATTTTATTGGGAACGCAGTTTCCATGCTGATAATTTTGGGTGTATTCCTGTGCGTGATTGTCCGAATCTTTTTAAAACCCTTGATGCTTGTCTTCGGCGCGACTCCGGATATCCTGGAATATTCTCTGACCTATACAGGGATTACTTCATTTGGATTTCCGTTTCTCATTTTTTCAAATGGTGCAAGCCATTTAATCCGTGCGGACGGCAGCCCGAAATATTCAATGGCCTGCATGCTCTCAGGCGCTGTACTGAATACCATTCTGGACTGGCTTTTTGTCCTGGTTTTCCAGTGGGGGATTGCGGGAGCAGCCTGGGCGACTGTAATCGGACAGGTTGTTTCGGCACTGATGGCGGCCTGGTACCTGCTTCATTACCGGTCTGTCACACTCACCGTCAGAGAATTTCGTCCCCGTTGGATTTATATTGGCCGGACCATGGCGCTTGGCGCCGCCAACTGTTTTAATCAGTTGGCCATGATGGTAGTCCAGGTAGTCATGAACAATACCTTGAAATATTATGGTGCAGTTTCCTCTTATGGAAGTGAGATTCCTCTTGCCTGTGCAGGGATTATTGCCAAGGTGGGGATGATATTCTTTTCCTTCGTCATTGGGCTTTCTCAGGGGTTACAGCCGATTGTCAGTTTCAACTATGGGGCGAAGCAGTATCGGCGGGTACGGGAAACCTATTTCCGGGCGGAATTTGTGGCTACATTGATTTCTATTGTCGGATTTCTCTGTTTTCAGTTGTTTCCACACCAGATTATCAGTATTTTTGGGACGGGAAGCGACGAATACTTCCGATTTGCACAACGGTATTTCAGGATTTATATGTTCTGCACGTTTTTAAATGGTATCCAGCCGATCACATCGAATTTCTTTACTTCCATTGGAAAGGCGGGCAGGGGTATTTTCCTCTCTTTGACCAGGCAAATCATCTGTCTGCTCCCGCTGATTGTTATTTTCCCTATGCTCTGGGGAATTGATGGGGTGATGTATGCAGGCCCAGTTGCAGATAGTGTGGCGGCAATACTCTCTGTTATCTTTATTGTTGTGGAAATGAGGAAACTCAAGAAAATGGAAGCGGCTGGAAAGCCCTGTTGAGGAAGATTACAATAAAAATACGCGGTGAACAGACTCGTTCACCGCGTATTTTAATTTTGGAAGGCAGCGATACTGACGGATCGGTTTTAATAATCCCTAGCAAGGGCGGACATAGAGTAAAAACATTCAATCGAATAGAAAAGAGAAAACGGGCTATTTGCCTTTTTGATAAAGCAGAGTGGACAGGAGAATGCCGGGAAACCTGCGCGGGCTGGATTGTCCTGTTAAACAGGGGAAAATTAGAATACCGAAATTTTTCGGAAGTTTTTGCCAACAATGGAAAGCAGTCAAGCAAGAGGGGATGCAAAACGGTTTCTGAAAAAATTCCGGAGGCGTAGCCCCCGGAATGGTTACTTTTTGGAATAGATAATTTTTCGGATACTGTCAATAGAAAGGCAGAACCTATCCGCTAGCAGCTCAATGGAACTTCCAAGGAGGAACAACCGGCGGATTTCCTGGTTACGTTCGAGCAAATATTTCCGGGAACCGGAATCCTCTCCCCATTTACAATGGAGGTATTCCGGTTTTGGAATATACAGTAGTTGCCCGGCAGCGTATTTTTGTACCTCTTCAAGCAATTCTTTTGGCAGTACTGTATTCGCATTTTGATATTTCACTGGTGCCAGCCCCTTATTTAGAAAATGAAATAAGGTGCAAAGCCTGTGTGAAAACCAGCATACCGCTTAAAAAATGACGGCCCATGCTCCATGCAAAGAAAGCGGTGTTTCCCTTTCAGGCTTTGCATGAAGCAGTTTGTTTAGGGTGATATTGAGAACAGATATCATAAATTCACCTTCTTTCTCGGTATTTCATCCCTTTCATTATAGTCCTTAAAAAAGGCGGCCATAGTGGAAAGATTGAATATAATCAAAGTTTCCTTGTTGATTTTCAGTTTTTCTTATCGAGTAGTAAGGAAAGGGCTTCATTTTTGGAATATCCCTTTGCAATTTCAATAAAATGGGTCAGCGCAACGGAGAGAAACTTGTTTTTATGATAAGTAAGGCAGAAATTCCGCTTCCACCGGCAATCCTCCACTGGAACAATGTGGATATGCCCTTGCTTGAGTTCCTGTTCGACAGCACGGATGGAGATGACGGATAGCCCACGGTTTGCCATAACGGCCTGTTTGATCGTATCCGCATTGGTACAGGTCCACTTTTCCCGGACAGAATACCCTTTTGCGGCCATAGAGTTTAAAAACAGGGAACGGGTTCCACTTCCTTCCTCTCTGAGAATAAACGGTTCCTTACTCAGTTCTTCCAGGGAAACACACTTCCGCTTGGCAAAGGGGTGCCGGTCGCTGCATACCAGGACCAGGTAGTCTTCAATCACTGGAGTGCAGATAAGATCGCGGTTTTTAATCGTTCCCTCCACCAGGGCAATGTCCAGATCATTGGCCAGCAGAAGCTCCTCAATAGTTTTTGTGTTGTTGATACAGACACTGATATCTGATTGGGGACAGCGTTCTTCCAGCATTTCGAGAATGTCCCCAATCACGCAGGAGCCGACGGTTACCGTCGCACCAATGCGTACCGGGGGATTTAAATCGGAACGGGACATTGCATTTTCCAGATCGTCGAGTGCTGCAATGACCTGTTTTGCATATTGCAGCAGGACTTTCCCTTCGCTTGTAATGTGCAGAGATTTTGGAAACCGTTCAAACAGGCGCACTTTGTAGTGGTTTTCCAGTTCGGAGATGGTTTGGCTCACCGTCGGCTGGGAAATGTAGAGGTTTGCTGCCGCTTTACTCATTTTTCCACAGCGGGCTACTTCAATGAATATTTTTAAATGCCGGATCGTCATAGAGCAAACCTCTCTTTCTCAAAATCCCAGTATTTTAATAGTGTATAAAAAAAGATAATCTATTCCATTACATAATACTATTTTATCAAAGCCACGACAAGTGGTATAATGGATTACAAGAAAACATGATCATTCGGGATTCATACAGGACATCCCCATGTGGAGCAGGGAAAGGAGTTCTTGATTATGAAAATTGTCATTATCGGCGGCGTGGCTGCCGGAACCAAGGCGGCTGCCAAGCTGAAAAGGGAAAACCGGGATTATGAAGTCCTGATTTTGACAAAAAGCAAAGATATCTCCTATGCAGGGTGCGGTCTCCCTTATTATGTAGGTGAAGTTATTCAAAACCGCGAACAACTGATTGTCAATACGCCGGAGAGCTTTTCCAAACTGACCGGTGCAGAAGTCAGGACGAGGACTGAAGTGACTGCTGTCAACCGTGCTACCAAAACGGTAACAGCGGTGGATTTGGAGAGCGGGATTTCCAGCGAATATTCCTATGACAAACTGATCATTGCAACCGGTGCAGATCCGATCAAACCGCCAATAGAAGGGGTGGATCTTCCAGGCGTTTATACCATGAGAACCCCGGATGATGCGATTATGCTCCGTAATGCCGTGGATGAAGGAAAACTCAAACGGGCCGCAGTGATCGGCGGTGGTTATATCGGGTTGGAAATTGCAGAAAACCTTTCTCAGATGGGCGTGCGCGTCAGCGTCATTGAAATGCTTCCCCATGTCCTTCAACCTGGCTTTGATCCGGAGATGGCGGAGTATGTGGAAAGCAAGATGGCAGACGCCGGCGTCATGGCTTTTACTGGTACCCGGCTTGTCGGGATCGAAGGCGACGGAAAGGTGGAAAAAATTCGCACCCAAAAACGCACTATGAAAGCGGACGCTGTGATTTTGAGCGTGGGAATCCGTCCGAATACCGCTTTTCTTGCAGACAGTGGCTTGGAATTGATGCCGAATAAAACGGTTAAGGTCAATGCCTACATGCAGACGAATGATGAGGATATCTATGCAGTCGGCGATTGTGCCTGTGTTAGCAATGCACAGACTCACTCCTCTGCGTGGTCGCCAATGGGCTCTTCTGCTAACATTGAGGGACGCCTGGTTGCAAAGGCCATTGCCGGGGATAAACGGGAATACCGTGGAGTGCTGGGGACAGCGGTTGCAAAACTTGCCGGGGTCAATATCGCCCGTACCGGACTGACCGAAGCTCAGGCAAAAGAGGCAGGTTACGATGCGGTAAGCGTTGTCACGGTGGTCGATGATAAGGCGCATTATTATCCTGGCGCTTCTTCCTTTGTGGTCAAAATGATTGCAGATAAGACTACGCTTAAACTCCTGGGAATCCAGGTGATTGGAACCGGCGCTGTAGATAAGATGGCGGATATAGCGGTAACGGCTATCACCATGGGCGCTACATTGCACGACGTGGAGGATATGGATCTCGCCTATGCTCCTCCGTTTTCCACAGCGATTCATCCGTTTACCCATACGGTCAATGTGCTGCTCAATAAGATTTCCGGTGTATTTGAAACCTTTACCCCAGCACAGTATTTGGAAGGCGCGGCAGAAGGATATCGGTTGGTTGATCTTTCGCTCCAGCCCGCAATTGAAGGCGCACCTTATGTGGATTTGACTTCCATTACAGACAAGATGGAAGGTTTTGAGGATAAAAATGAAAAGTTACTGCTGGTATGCACTAAGGGCAAGAGGGCATACATGGCCCAAAACCGGCTCAAACACTGCGGATACACCAATACCAAAGTACTCGAAGGCGGTACAACAGTAAACGAAGTGGAAGCGTAAACAAAACTGGCGAGAAAAATTAAGAATAGAAAAGTCAAATGGAGGAATATTATGACAACAATCAGTGCAGAGGAAATCAAACGCGTAAAAGGCATGGGGTTTCTGAATAACCGTGGAACCGACAAGTTTTCCATGCGAGTAATTACAGAAAATGGCGTACTCACCGCGGCGCAGATGAAAAACCTGACCGAAGTGGCGGATAAATTTGGAAATGGGCAGGTAGCCCTCACATCCCGTATGACAGTGGAACTGCCGGGGATCAAGTTTGAAGATATCGAGACAGTCCGCGAGTACATAGCAAAAGAGGGCTTGGTGACTGGCGGTACCGGTTCCAGGGTACGCCCAGTCGTCTCCTGTAAAGGGACAGTGTGTCAGTATGGTCTGATTGACACCCAGGCTCTTGCCAAAGAGATTCACAAGGTCTTTTATGAAGGGTATTATGACGTCAAGCTGCCGCATAAGTTTAAAATTGCGGTTGGTGGATGTCCGAACAACTGCGTCAAACCGGATCTGAACGACCTCGGTATTGTTGGACAGCGGATTCCAAATTTTGACGAGGATCTCTGTAACGGTTGCAAAAAGTGTTCTGTGGATGCTGCCTGCCCGATGGGAGCTGCCAAAGTTGAAGACGGCCTGCTTGAAATTGACAAGGATATCTGTAACAATTGTGGGCGGTGTATTGGTTCGTGCCGGTTCGATGCAATTGAGGATGGTCAGACTGGATACAAAATCTACATTGGTGGGCGCTGGGGCAAAAAGGTCGCACAGGGTCATGCACTAAGCAAAATTTTTACCAGTAAAGAAGAAGTTATGAAAGTAGTGGAGAAGGCAATTCTTCTCTTTAGGGAACAGGGAAAGACCGGCGAACGCTTTGCCGCAACGATCGATCGTATTGGATTTGAGAATGTGGAAGCTCAGCTTCTTTCCGACGAGATTCTGGAAAGAAAGCAGGAGATTCTTGATGCACAGCTGCATTTAACCGGCGGTGCAACCTGCTAAAGGGCTGTTCCATACAGGAAAAACGGATGAAACAAACCAACAAGGCGTCCTCCCTGGAAATGGGAGGACGCCTTGTTTCTCTTTCCTGCTATTGGAAAAGCGAAAGATGTTCTATGCTGCCAGGATCATGGACTGTGATAAGATTAGCAGAGGGATTTTAAAATATCCAATTCATTTTTCATGATTGTTTCATGAAACCGGATTTCTGTACGATGGGATACAAACCACTCATAAGCGTTGTGTAACCCCATGATAAAATCCGTTTCTTCGGGCACAAGGGCTTTGATTTTTGATACTTCCAACACATTGCTGTAATCATAGAAGGGAAAGAAGTCACGGACATGGCGTCCATCCTTTTGATAATCATAGGGAATGATCTGGGCCTGTTTTCCACATGCCTTGCAACAGCTTTCTATCCATTCGCTTGCAGTGGGTGCAAACTGATTCCCTACGTTAAAAGTATGGATTCCCTGTAATCTGTACTCCAATAGAACCTGGACGATATGGGCAAGATCCGGTGCATAGATAAACTGAAGTTTTGGATTGGAGAGAGGGATAAGCAGCGGCCTGTCACTCAGGAGATGTTCAAACACAAAACTCTCTCGCTGTGCGTAGTTGTTTTCCCCATAGACGTAAGGGGGCCTTAAGAGAAAGACCGTTGTTTTGCTGCCGGAGAAGTGCTGAGTAAGAAATTGTTCGGCTTCGATTTTGTTTGTCCCGTATTCTTTCCAGAAGGAATTAGGCCCAAGCCGATCAGATTCTGCAAAGGGAGGGGTCAGTTCTTCCACAGCATACACGGCGCTGGAAGAGATGAAGACAAAATGAGAAAGCCGGGAGCAATCCATATTATTACAGAGAATGGAGAGTTCCCGGCGGTTCAAGCCGCATACGTCAATCACAATATCAAAATTTGTGCCGGCAAGTACTTGTTGTATTGCTTTCTCGTCATTCCGGTCGCAGACGATCTGACGGACATTTTCCCCAGGTTTCCTGCTTCCGCGGTTGAGGACCGTGACGTTGTACCCTGCGTTGGAAAGAGTCTCCGTGATGCTTTTTCCAATAAAATAGCTTCCGCCCATGACAAGGATTTTTTTCATCAGGCCTTCTCCTCTCTGATTTCAGATAAAGATAACGGATACCTCCATTTTAGCAAAAAAACGGTTTTGATACAAATAGAGAAAACCATAAAAAGACCGGCGCTCATCGCCGGTCTTTTTAAGAATACTATTTTTCTTCTGCTAGATTACAGACAAACCCACGGGCTGCGTCCACATTCACACAGGTACCGCCTTTTAGGATATGGGTTGCATTTTTACACCCGACAATTACCGGAATATCAAGCGCCATGCCAATGGTTGCAGCATGGGAGTTGATTCCCGGTTCTTCTGTAATAATAGCGCTTGCCTGTTTCATAATATCAAGAATCTGATTGGAAGTTTGTGGAATTACCAAAATATCTCCGCGGGTAAACGTCTTATGGGCCTCCTCTTCATTTTTTGCCACACACAGGGTACCCACACAGGATGAAGTCCCAATTCCATCACCGGAGGCAAGAACATCCCCGATAATCTGGACTTTAATGAGATTGGTTGTCCCAGCTACAGAAAGAGGGGCGCCGAGAGTAATTACAACCAGTTCCCCATCTGAGACAACCCCTTCTCTTCGGATAGTTGTTACAACATGCTCAAACAAATCGTCCATGTCGTCCATTTCTTCCACCATAATTGGAGTCACACCCCAGGACATACACATATGCCGATATGTATGCTCAGAAGGAGTACAGCCGATGATGGGAATTTCCGGCCGGTATTTGGAAATCATGCGTGCAGTATGGCCGGAAAGGGTAACTGTGATGATTGCGGCAGCACCAAGGTCATGCGCAGTCGTACAGGTTGCATGGGAGATAGCATTGGTGACATCTCCACGGAAGTCTTTGTCCTCCCGGTCTTTAAAGTGATTGGTGGCAAGCACATCGCGTTCAGTACGCTCTGCAATGCGCGCCATTGTTTTGACCGCTTCAACTGGGTAAGCGCCCGCCGCGGTTTCTCCGGAAAGCATGATGGCGCTGGTACCGTCATAAATGGCATTTGCCACATCGGTGGCTTCGGCACGGGTTGGACGGGGGTTCTTGATCATGCTGTCAAGCATTTGAGTGGCGGTAATTACCTGTTTTCCGGCATTATAGGCTTTGCTGATAATCCGTTTTTGCAGGATAGGGACATCTTCCAGGGGGATCTCAACTCCCATGTCCCCACGGGCAACCATAACACCATCGGCAACCATCAGGATTTCGTCGATATTGTCCACGCCTTCTGCATTTTCAATTTTGGCAATAATCCGGATAGTATCGCATTTGCATTCGTCTAGGATTTTTCGAATTTGAAGAATATCATCCGCACAGCGGACAAAAGAAGCCGCGATAAAATCGAACCCTTCTTTCACACCAAAGACAATGTCATCATGATCTTTTTGGCTGATATAGGGCATGCTCAGACGGGTTCCGGGGACATTAACGCCCTTGTGGTTGGAAACCGGCCCGTCGTTGAGTACACGACAGATGATCTCTGTTTCTGTCAAATCGACAACTTTGAGGGCGACAAGCCCGTCGTCCAACAGGACAATCCGTCCGACTTCCAGGTCGGAGACAAGGCCTGGATAGGAAATGGAGACATGTGTTTTATCCCCGAGGATTTCCTCAGTGGTAAGGGTAAAACGTTCTCCCTGCTTTAAGTAGACTTTTCCATCCTGAAAGTTGCCGAGGCGGATTTCAGGACCTTTTGTATCAAGCAGTGCAGCGGCGGGTTTTCCCATCTCTTTTGCCGCCTGACGAAACCGTGCAAGGAGCTCGTGGTGCTCCTCATGGGTCGAATGTGAGAAATTGAAACGTGCAACATCCATGCCGGCACACAGCAGTTGTTTGATCATATCCACAGTATTGGTAGCCGGGCCAAGTGTGCACACAATTTTTGTTCTTCTCATCGAAAACACCTCTGTTTATTCGGATCATCTTTTTATCCTATAAATTTTCCCATGCTAACTATACCATAAAATATTTTTGGTGCAAGGGAATTTTTCAGAAATTTAACGCTTGGCGGCAAAGCTTTTAAAGTGTTTGCTTATTTTGTCAAAAAAAGATATAATGTCATGCGTACAGGGGGATGAATATGCCAGAAAATTTTTATGGGATTTTAAAGACAAGGGAACAGGCTCTTGAACACCTAAAACAGGTAGCCCCGGCATTGCTTGCATGGTATGACGCCAACGCCAGGGTGCTGCCATGGAGGGAAAACAAAGACCCTTACCGGATTTGGATTTCGGAAATTATGCTCCAGCAAACCAGGGTGGAGGCAGTTAAACCCTATTATGAGCGGTTTTTGTCGGCATTTCCAAATGTAACGGCTTTGGCGCAATCCCCCGTGGAACGTGTGCTCAAACTCTGGGAAGGGCTTGGTTACTATAGTCGGGCCAGAAACCTACATAAAGCGGCAAACCAAATACTACAGGAATATTCCGGAAAATTTCCCCATTCTGCCAAGGAACTGAGAAGGCTTTCCGGGATTGGGGAATATACGGCTGGGGCAATCGCCTCGATTGCCTTTGAACAGCGGGTTCCGGCTGTGGATGGCAATGTACTGCGAGTGCTCTCTCGGTTGCTCCAAAGTCCGGCGGATATTATGAAAACGCGGGAAAAAAAGGCGCTGTCGGCTTTGGCGCAAGATATGATGCCAATGCATCGGGTAGGGGACTATAATCAGGCTATGATGGAAATTGGAGCTCTTGTCTGTGTTCCAAATGGATCTCCCCATTGCGTGGAATGCCCGCTTTCCGGATTGTGCCTGGCACACAAAGGCGGCTGTGAAGAGGACTATCCAAAAAAATCCCCTAAAAAGGGACGCAGGCAAGAGCAAAAAACGCTTTTGCTTATCCTGTGCGGGGAAAAGGTATTACTCCATAAGCGTCCTTCTGAAGGCTTATTGGCGGGCCTGTGGGAATTTCCCATGGTGGATGGGACGGTGACAGCGCAAGAGGCTCTACAGAGTTGGAAAATCCCGCCGGAGTCAGTGAAAAAGGTGATTTCCGCCGGGAATGCAAAACATATTTTCAGCCATGTGGAATGGCATATGAAAGGGGAATTGGTGTGGCTCGACAGGTTTCCAATGCCGCTTCCGGAAACAGAGTGGGTAGATGAAAAAGAATTGAGAGAGACATACCCAATTGCAGCCGCACAGAAAAAATACCGGAATTTAGTATTAAAATTCTTATAATGGGGAGGAACTCCGGATGGAAAAAGATTATCAGATCGTAAAAATGGAAAAGCAAAAGCACATTGCATTGATTGCACATGACAACCGCAAACAGGATTTAATTGAGTGGGTCAAATCAAAAAAGGAAATTTTACACCGGCATTTCCTGTGCGGCACTGGTACAACGGCAAAACTTATCAGCGAATATGCAGGGCTTCCTGTCAAGGCTTATCACAGCGGCCCGCTTGGTGGAGACCAGCAGATTGGCGCACGGATTGCAGAGGGGGAAATCGATTTTATGATTTTTTTCTGGGATCCGCTTTCTGCCCAGCCGCATGACCCGGATGTCAAAGCGCTTTTGCGCATTTCTGCGCTTTATGACATCCCGGTGGCAACGAATCCCTCCACTGCGGATTTCCTGCTCAGTTCCCCGTTGATGGATGAGGAGTATGATCGCCACATTATTGATTATGCCAAACGGATGAAGCGCAGGACGGAAGATTTTTCGAAAGGCAACTTGTCAGAATTTTGATTTCCTCTAAAAACCGGCTTTAAACAGAAAGCCGGTTTTTATTTTTGATATTTTATCAATATTTCTGCAATATCATAAGTGCATCCTGTGGATGAATCGAGTGGTGTGCCTGGGGATGCGGCATAAAAAGATTGACAAGTTTGTTATACTAGTATTGTGTACTTTTACGGAATACCAAAGAAAAGGGGTTTTTCCATGCAGGAATTTCATGGACACGAACACAATGGCTTTTTTGCAAACTGGCTGGAACAGACTTTGGAAAGCACGGGGATGCCCCATGGGGGAGTTCATTTTCTTACAGAGCTGATTATCGATTCCATCAATATTTTTCTGATTTTATTTCTTGTCATGACGGTTGTCTCTTTTTTGCAGACGTATCTTCAGTTTGATAAGATGCAGAAAAAACTTGTGGGGCTTAATAGTGTGTGGGGATATGCGCTGGCGTTAGCGCTGGGGACGCTTTCTCCCTTTTGCAGTTGCACTATCATTCCAGTAGTGATTGGATTATTAAATATGGGAGTCCCGGTTGGGGTATGCATCTGTTTTTTGACTTCCGCTTCCATGCTCAATGTGACGGCGCTGATTGCTCTATTTTCGGCGACTACCCCCTCGTTTTTCCTAATGTATATCATATTGGCTGTACTGGTAGTTATTATAAGTTCGGTATTAATGGCAGTTTTTTTCAAGGCGGGGGATGCAAAACTCTATCACATAGATGAAAAGGAACTGGAAGGACATCACCATCATGAACATCATCACCATGACCACCATGGTGGGGAAAATCCGGATACACTGCGTGGGCGTATCCGCTGTGCGCTCCACTCTACGGGAGAGGTGTTTTCCTCTTCTTGGCTGTTTATTCTCCTTGGGGTTGCATTGTCTGCGGCCATGTCAGCATTTTTACCGATTGAACAGGCCACGGATTTTGTAACAGGCAATAGCTTTTTATCAATGCTTTTGGTTTGTGTGATTGGACTTCCCATTCATTCGGATATGTTTACCATTTTGCCGTTGATCGGTATTTTCCGGACACTAAGCACCCCAGTTGCCCTTGTCTTTATTGTGGCGACTATGATGATTTCCATCCCGGAAATTGTCCTGCTCAGCAGGGCGTTTAAAGCAAAATTCATCGCTATATATACCGGAATCCTTTTTGTGCTGGCAGTGGCATTTGGGAGCGCATTATTGCTGATATTTTAAAAATTGTTTCTTGTTCAAAAAACAGCGGGAATCCCCCGCTGTTTTTTATATGCTTTACTTATACATGGTTGGTGTGTATATAAGAAACGGCCGGATTTTCCTGGGCCTAAAGTCCCCATCTTGAGAGAATCTCTATGATAAAGAAGGATGGGGAGGATTTTAAAAATAGGGTGTTGAGGGAGAAATCCATTAGCACATTAAAGGGCAAAAGCAAATGTCAATTCATAAAATAGCTGAAAATACAGGCGCGATATAGATGAAATTTACAAAAAAAATCCTTGGTTCAGTCTAACTAGATGCAATTTGCTCAAAAAAGAGTTATAATAAGGTTGCAATTTAGGAAACAGGAAGGGGATGGGGCAATGATAAAACAGTTTTTGAGAAAATATGGCTGGAGATATCTGCCCGGAGTATTCTTTTTGGTACTCAATTCTTATGTGTTGTCCTTGACGCCGATTTACCTTGGCAATGCCATTGATGGTTTAAACCGGCCGGCGTCAGAAATTGACAAACACTATGTGTACATGCAGGTATTGTTGCTTGTTATTGCAGCGGTAGGGGCATTTCTTACCCGGTATTGCTGGCGTTATTTTATCAATGGGAATGCCCGCAATCTGGAAGTTTTTTTACGGGAAAACCTGTTTGTGAAATACCAGAATATGCCCACCTCTTTTTTTAACAGCAACAAAACGGGAGATCTGATGGCGCTGGCAATTAACGATATCGGGGCTGTCCGCCAGACTGCAAGCATGGCGCTCGCCAATATTTTAACTGGCTGCTCCACGCTTTTTTTTGCAATGCTCAATATGTTTTCCGAAATTAACCCGAAATTGACTGGATTTTCCCTGCTGCCAATCCCTTTTGCAATTTTAAGTGTTGTATTGATTGGAAAGAAAGTCCGTATTCGTTTTTTGAAAGTGCAGCAGATGTTTGCACAGATTTCTGGAAAAATCCAAGAAGACATCATGGGAATGCGTGTAATAAAGGCGTTCCATCAGGAAGATAATACGATTCGCAGTTTTATCAAAAGCAGCGATGAAATGCGGGATGCCAATATCAAACTTGCCTATACTTCCTCCCTTCTCAACCCATTGATTCAGATATTTTTTGGGCTCAGCTTTATGATTAGTTTGATTTTGGGTTCCAATATGGTTATGGGAAACGAAATCAGTGTGGGGGAACTGACTGCGTTTAACGATTATCTAATCATGATCATGGCGCCTATTATATCGCTCGGGCGTGTAATCAACTCCTTTGAAAAGGGGAGCGCATCCATGCGCCGTTTGAACGACGTATTCCAGCTTTCTCAAATAGAAGAAAAAGAATATGCGGATTATGACCATGATATCCAGGGAAATATTCAGGTGAATCACCTGACTTATGCATATGAAAATGATGCAATGAATGTCCTTGACGATATCAGCTTTGAGATAAAACAGGGCGAATCTCTGGGAATTATTGGAGAGACAGGAAGCGGGAAAACGACCTTGATTGACTTGCTGTTGAAATTCCTTCCTGTACCCAGGGGCAGTATCTATATTGATGGCGTGGATTTATGTGATATCCCTTCCAAAGCTATCCGGGAGAGCATTGGCTATGTGCCGCAGGAAGAATTCCTGTTTAATACGACAATTGCTCAAAATATCTCCTTTTATCAGGAAGACTGTACACCGGAAGTCATTGACGAGGTGTCGGAATACAGTGACTTGAAAAAGGATATGTATAAGTTTTCCAACGGCTATGATACTCCGGTAGGGGAACGGGGACATCAGCTTTCTGGCGGGCAGAAAAAGCGTGTGATTATTGCGAGGGCAATTGTCAAGCATCCCCGTATTTTGATTTTTGACGATGTGCTCAGCTCGGTCGATGTCAATACGGAGCAGAGAATTTTGAAAAACCTGCAAAAGACAATGAAGGGCAAAACTTCCATTATTATTTCACAGAGAATTTCCGCACTTCGTGATGCGACGAGGATTATTTACCTGCAAGATGGAAAGATTGTGGAATACGGCACCCATGAGCAGCTTATGGAACAGAATGGAAAATATGCACATATGTACCGGCAGCAGAGTAAAAATGCAGATGCAGACGCCGATGTGCCGGATCTATTATAGAAGGGGGAGGATGCGATGAAACGGCGGGAAAAAAATAAACACAGCCTTTTTAAACTTGCCAAGTATCTTCTGCCCTATAAGTGGTTGATTGGCCTGTGTATTATCCTGATTATTATTGTCAATGCAGCGGAAATCCTCAAGCCCTATGTGATGAAAATCATTATCGACGATTTTTTAACCAATAATGCTGAGCAACATGGACTGTATTCCGTGGTTGGAATGGGGATTCTCTATTTTGTTGTCATTTTTATTGGCGCAATCTGTGCATTGATGCAGGCGAGAATTATTAATAAAATTGGACAAAAAATTCTCAATGTCCTGAGGATTGATGTGTTTTCAAAAATCAGCCGGATGTCCCTGTCTGCGTTTGACCGATACAGCAGCGGGCGCTTGCTCACCAGGGCGACAAACGATATTGAGGCACTCAATGAATTTTATACTGAAATCATGGTAAACCTGTTCAAGGATGTTGTTTTGCTGGTTGGCATCATTGTAACCATGCTACAAATGGATTTTAAATTGGCCCTGGTCGGCTTTTCGACAATCCCGGTGATTGTATTGATTACTTTTACCATCCGCGGCGCCCTGCGTCGAAACTTTGCAAAGATGAAACGTCTGATTGGGCGTATCAATGGATTTTTTTCCGAGAATATTGATGGGATGAAAACCGTACAGGCTTTTAACAGGGAGAAAAACAAGCTTAGCGAATTTAAAACCCTCAACAAAGAGTATTACGACAGCACCCTGTTTCAAATTAAGATGAACAGCTTACTGCGCCCATTGATGGAGGTGGTCAATTCGTTGACGATTGCTCTTCTCGTAGTCTATGGCTATCATGGAATTTCAGGGAGCGTACTGGAACTCGGTGTTGTATATGCGTTTACCACCTATATCAAAAAATTCTTTGAACCAATCAATGACCTGGCGGAACAGTACAATACCATCCAGTCCGCGGCAATTTCCGCAGACCGTATTTTTGAAATCCTGGATGACCATGAAGCACAGGAAGATCTGCATGAACATGGACATACGGGAAAAATCCTGGGAAAAGTGGAATTTCGCCATGTATGGTTTGCCTATGAAGGCGAAAACTGGGTGCTGAAAGATGTCAGCTTTACGATTGAGCGTGGGCAAAAGGTAGCCTTTATCGGTCCGACTGGCGCCGGAAAAACAACTATCATCAACCTGATTTCCGGGTTTTATCCCATTCAGAAGGGGGATATCCTGATCGATGGGGTTTCCATCAAGAATTGGGACTTGGGTGACCTGCGCAAAGGAGTTTGCGTGGTACTACAGGATGTCTTTTTGTTCTCGGGCACCATTGAAGAGAATATCGCACTTCAGTCCGATATTCCCAAAGAAAAAATTCAGGAGGCGATTACCTTGTCCGCAGCGGATGGCTTTATTTCCAAACATCCGGCGGGTCTGAATGCTCTGGTATCTGAACGCGGAAGCACGTTCTCCGCTGGAGAACGACAGCTGCTCTCTTTTGCCAGGGCCATCTCCCATGATCCGGCGGTTTTGGTTTTGGATGAAGCAACCGCCAACATTGATTCAAATACAGAACAGATTATTCAGAAGTCTATTAAAAAGATTTCTGAAGGGCGTACGGCCATTTTTATCGCGCACCGTTTGTCCACTATCCGGGACTGCGACTGTATTTATGTGCTCAGCGGAGGACAGATTGCTGAACATGGCAACCATGAACAGTTGATGGAACTTGGAGGGATTTACAGTGAATGGAGCGGAAAAGTAAGCAAACAGCAACAAGCCAAAGTATAATGGGAATGGCTAAGAATATAGAACAATGCCCTGTTTTCAGAGACATTGAGGATAGGAGCGCATTTTTTCAAAGCTGTCCGGGTGATTGAATCACCTGGACAGCTTTTTGCTTTGGAATTTCAAATGAAAAAAATGTAGGAATCCCTGCTATTTTTAGAGGAATCCTTGATTTTTGAAGGTGGGTCAAGTATGATAAAAGAAATGGGGGAATGAATGATGAAGCAGGATTTGCTGATGCTTGTGGAAAGCCGGATGAAGACCTTTTCCAAGGGACAGCGGCTGATTGCAAACTATATTATCCATCATTATGATAAAGCAGCGTTTCTAACAGCTTCAAAATTAGGGGCGACCGTTGGCGTCAGCGAATCGACAGTTGTCCGTTTTGCAACAGAACTTGGATTCGATGGATATCCCCAGTTACAGCGGGCATTGCAGGAGCTTATTCGGAACAAGCTTACCGCTGTGCAACGTATGGCAGTTACAAGCGATCGGATTGGCAATACGGATGTGCTTAGTCAGGTGCTTGGTTCGGATATCGATAAAATCAGGAAAACGTTGGAGGAAACTTCTACCGAGGATTTTTATGGTTCGGTAGAGGAAATTGTGCAGGCGAAAACTTTATATCTGCTTGGAATCCGCAGTGCGGCTGCAATTGCTCAGTTTATGAATTTTTACCTGAATTTGATTTTGCCAAATGTAAAACTGATTTCTGCCAACACGGCAAGTGAGATGTTTGAGCAGCTTTTGCGTATTGGCCCAGGAGATATTTTGCTTTCTGCCAGTTTTCCACGTTATTCAAGCAGGACGACCAAGGCCATGCTCTATGCAAAAAGCCGCGGTGCAAAGACGATCGCTCTTACTGATTCCCATTCTGCTCCAATGGCACGCTATGCAGACTATGTACTGCTTGCGCAGAGCGATATGGCCTCTTTTGTAGATTCACTGGTTGCTCCGCTCAGCCTGGTAAACGCATTGATTGTAGCGGTGGGCCTTCGCAGAAAAGATGAAGTGGAAAAGACCTTTACAGAATTGGAACATATTTGGGATCTCTATGAAGTGTATGAAAAGACTGAGGACATCCCAAACTAGTTGGGTGGATTTTCCTTTTTGGGGAAATAACTCTGTGGGAATCTTATAATTTGATGGGATGGATTGAATGGAAGAAAAGACTGGATGCGTTATTATAGGGGCGGGGGCTTCAGGGCTACTGGCTGCAGGAACCCTTGCTGAATATGGAGTAGACACCCTTATTTTGGAAAAAAATCATCGTGCTGCAAAAAAAGTACTGATTACTGGAAAAGGGCGCTGTAATGTGACCAATTGCTGCGATATTTCTGAATTTATGGGAAATGTAGCGGCAGGGGGCCGCTTTTTGTATAGTGCGCTTTCCCGTTTTTCTCCGTATGATACGATGGGATTTTTTGAAGATAAGGGAGTTCCATTAAAAGTGGAGCGTGGACAACGGGTTTTTCCCCAGTCCGATAAAGCGGAGGATATCGCAGACGCTCTGCTCCAGTATGCGTTAGGCGCAAACAATAAAATCTGGTATGACTGCCCTGTACGCAGTCTTCTGCTGGAAGACGGAATGGTGCGCGGAGTAGTCCTTGGCGATGGACAAAAAATCTTTTCTGAAAAGGTCATTGTCTGTACTGGGGGCAAGTCCTATCCGGGTACAGGTTCGACAGGGGATGGATATTTCTTTGCAAAACAGGCAGGGCATACGGTGAATCCTCCCGTTCCATCTTTGATTCCTCTGGTGATACAGGAGCCGTTTTGTAAAGATGCACAGGGGCTGTCTCTGCGCAACATTTCGCTGAAAGCAGTGGATGAAAAGACAGGGAAAGTGATTTTTGAACAGCTCGGGGAAATGCTTTTTACCCATTTCGGGGTATCCGGTCCCTTGGTACTCAGTGCAAGTTGTCATATGCGTCCGATGGAATCTGGACGGTATAAGCTTTTTATCGATCTGAAACCCGGACTCGATGACAAACAGCTGGATGCTAGGCTGCAAAGGGATT
This sequence comes from Candidatus Pseudoruminococcus merdavium, assembly GCA_904419745.1. Taxonomy (GTDB): domain Bacteria; phylum Bacillota; class Clostridia; order Oscillospirales; family Ruminococcaceae; genus Pseudoruminococcus_B; species Pseudoruminococcus_B merdavium. The sequence goes on from CAJFSS010000005.1 coordinate 233,369, forward strand.
TTGAAAAATTCCATAACAGGGACTTTATCAATTCCCTGTCGGATTTATTGCCCAGGAAATTGATTGGCGTCTTGGTTCATGAAAGCGGGATCCCCGGTGCACAGAAGGTAAACCAGATCACCAGGCAGCAAAGACAGGCATTTTGCCGTTTACTCAAAGCTTTTCCCATGACCGTGGAGGGGACGCGTCCGATTCAGGAGGCGATTATTACTTCCGGTGGTGTGGAGCTAAAAGAAGTGCAGCCAAAAACTATGGAGTCAAAACTGGTACGAGGTCTCTATTTTGCAGGGGAAGTGCTGGATGCGGACGCTTATACCGGCGGTTTTAATCTCCAGATTGCTTTCTCCACAGCGCGGGCTGCGGCGGATGCTATTGGCCAGTTGTTTTAAAAAGTTAGGATGTAAAGTATTTTATTTGAAATGAGGTCTTTGGTTATGGTCGCGGTGGCAATTGACGGTCCGTCTGGGGCAGGAAAAAGTACAATCGCAAAAGCTGCTGCCAAGCAGCTGGGTCTAATCTATGTGGATACGGGCGCACTGTATCGCACTGTGGGATATGCGATGGCAAGGGAGGGCACCAATCTCGACGATGAGGATGCGGTCAAACAGGTGCTTTCCCGGATTCGTGTTACCTTTTCCTATGATGAACAGGGGAGCCAACGGGTATATTTGAATGGAGAAGATGTTTCTGAAAAAATCCGTACCCCGGAAATGTCAATGATGGCATCCAGGGTATCAGCTTTAAGCAGCGTCCGGGTATTTTTGCTTGACTTGCAGCGGGATACGGCGAAGCGCCAATCTGTGATTATGGATGGACGAGATATTGGGACGGTGGTTCTGCCGGATGCGGATGTAAAAATCTTTTTGACGGCAAGTCCCCAAATACGTGCGAAACGCCGCCATCAGGAGCTTGTGGAAAAAGGGCAGCAGGTCACTTTTGAGGAAGTCCTGAATGATGTTCTTCAGCGCGATTATAATGACAGCCACCGGGAAATTGCGCCGCTGAAACAGGCGGATGATGCAGTGTTGTTGGATACCAGCGGATATACCCTGGAAAAGTCTATTGAAGAAGTTGTCCGGATCATTAAGGAGGCGGCGCCATGTTCTATCAAATAGGGCGGGTGGTTATGCGGTTTCTCACCCATATCTTATATCATGTCGAAGTACGGGGAAAAGAGAAACTTCCGTTGGACAGAGGTTATATTGTGTGTTCCAACCACCGTTCCAATTATGACCCGGTATTTTTAGGGATTCATACAAAGCCACAGCTCAATTTCATGGCAAAGGAAGAGCTGTTCCATAATCCGATTGTACGGGTTGTTATCCGCGCTTTGGGGGCGTTTCCGGTTAAGCGTGGGAAAGGGGATACCTCCGCTATTGACCATGCGGAACAGCTGATTCGGAACGGAAGGGTGCTTGCCATGTTTCCAGAGGGTACCCGTTCCAAAGATGGAAAACCGCTCCGTCCAAAATCCGGTGCGGCCGTTGTGGCTTCGCAGACAAAGGCCGATGTCATCCCGGCGGCGATTTATTTTCAGGGTAAACTGCATTTTCGCAGCAGGGTTATTGTTTCCTTTGGGGATATCATCTCCAATGAGCAGCTCCATATTACCGGAAAAAGCCCGCGGGAAATTAAGGAGGCCAGCAATCTGATTATGCAGAAGATTATAGAACAGTTGGATCGATGCGAGCGGGAGGAACAGAATGATTAAAGTGGCAAAAAATGCGGGATTCTGTTTTGGAGTTGCCCGTGCAGTGGATATGGTGTACAGGGAACTGGATGCAGGGAAAAAAGTATGCACATTGGGAGAAATTATCCACAACCCTCAGATGGTGGAAGAACTTGCTGACCGCGGTGTATTGGTAGTGGATTCCCCAGCAGATGTTCCGAAAGGATATTCCATGGTTATTCGCTCGCATGGGGTAGGCTCCGATATTTATACGCAGCTTGTAGAACACGGGGTGTCGTATGTGGATGCAACTTGCCCGTTCGTTGCAAAAATTCACTCCATTGTAGCAAATACCGATAAAGAAAAAGAGATTGTGCTGATTGCAGGAGATGCGGAACATCCGGAAGTTCAAGGAATTATTGGGCATTGTACTGCACCGTGTTTCAGCTTTTTAACCAAATCTGAACTCGAAAATTTAGTGCAAATTCATCCTGAATTTTTTAGTAAACGAATTGTCATGGTTGCACAGACAACTTTTAACACATTAATGTGGTCTGAATGCGTAAAAACTGCGAAAAAGGTATATACAAATCTCGCGATTTTTGATACAATATGTAATGCGACGGTTAATAGGCAAAAGGAATCACAAGAGATTTCCAAATGTGTGGATTTGATGATTGTGATTGGCGGCAGGCATAGCTCCAATACCGCGAAGCTCAAAGAAGTGTGCGAGGAACATTGCACAACTGTTTTGGTGGAAACGGCCGCAGAGCTTAAGCCGGACATGTTCCGTGGTGTCCGCAGGATCGGTATCACTGCCGGGGCCTCCACACCGGCTCGTATTATTAAGGAGGTACAACAAACAATGAGTGAAATTTTGAACAATGTCGAAAATGAAGACATCAACTTTGAGGAGGCGCTGGAACAAACCCTCAAAAGCACATATACGGGAGAGAAAGTGACAGGTATTGTCAGCAGCGTTTCACCGAATGAGGTATCGGTTGATATTGGTACAAAACATGCAGGGTATATTCCGGCAAGCGAACTGTCCGATGATCCCAATGTTAGACCGGAAGATATTGTAAAACCGGGCGATGAAATTTCTCTGATTGTCCTGAGGGTAAATGACCAAGAAGGTACAGTGATGCTCTCCAAAAAGCGTGTGGACGCAATGGAAGGCTTTGAGAAAATCTGCGAGGCACAGGAAAACAACACCACCATGCAGGGAACTGTCATTGATATTGTCAAGGGCGGGGTCATTGCCGTTACTGGAGGCGCAAGAGTCTTTATCCCGGCTTCTCAGGCAACTGCTTCCAGAAATGAGCCGCTCGAGGGACTGCTCAAAAAAGATGTTGAATTCAAAATTCTTGAAGTCAACCGTGGCCGCAGACGTGCAGTTGGTTCTATCCGTGCTGTTTTGAAAGAAAAGAAAAAAGCACAGGAGGATGCATTCTGGGCAGATATCGAAATTGGCAAAAAATATACGGGTACTGTCAAGTCCCTTACTTCTTATGGTGCGTTTGTTGACCTTGGCGGCGTGGATGGTATGATCCATGTATCTGAACTTTCCTGGAGCAGAATCAAACATCCTTCTGAAGTTGTCAACGTCGGTGATGTGGTTGATGTCTATGTCAAAGACCTTGACACCGAAAACAGAAAAATTTCCCTCGGATTCAAGAAGGCAGAAGACAATCCTTGGGAAATCCTTAAGAGAGAATATCCGGAAGGCACTGTCTGCGATGCAAAGATTGTCTCCATGACGACTTTTGGCGCATTTGCTCAGATTATTCCGGGTGTCGACGGTTTGATTCATATCTCTCAGATTGCCAAAGAGAGAATTGAGAAACCGCAGGATGTTCTTTCTGTTGGACAGGTTGTCAAAGTGAAAATTACAGCAATCGATTTCGAAAGAAAGAGAGTTAGCCTTTCTATGAAAGCACTGCTTGATGATGCTGACCTTGCGAAGGCAAATGAAGCGGATGAAGTGGTCGCATCTACAGAAGAATAAAGTGTTTTTTAACAAGAAAAGGACAGGCATTTGCCTGTCCTTTTTTACTACTCTTGTGGACTTTCCCAGGAATTCATGATACAATTCAGATGACAGAAATGAAAAAAGGAGATAGAAAAATGAGTTATTTTGGATATGCGATCCTGGGAATTGCGGCAGTCATTATTATTGCTTGTATTATCGGTGCTATCCAGGGCGCAAGGGAAAAAGATAAGGAAAAAATTACGGCATGTATTATGTTTTCCATTGCCATCGCCTTGGGCGTTGTACTGATTAAAACCGTTTTTCCAGATCTCTGGTAAGGAATAAACCGTGATGCTGTTTTATCTACTGTGTGGAATCCTTATTACTATCTGGGGACTGGTTTTACGATGGAAACCAGCTTTTTGGTGGAAACTGACAGAACGGTGGAAATCCTACCGAGCAAATGAACCGTCAGATTTTTATCTGCTGTGTACAAAAATAGGCGGAGTCATTGTCATGCTCATCGGAATAGCGATTATTTTCCTTTCGCTGACGGTTCTTTAAAAAATGCTTTGGTATCAGAAAAAGTGGGCTTTCACAGACAGCGGTGGAAGCCCTTCTGTTTTAAGGGGTGTGCTACATGAAAATACTCTGTTTTGGTTCACTGAACTTGGATAATGTCTATCAGGTGGAGCATCACGTCCGATCGGGGGAAACACTTGCTTCGCAGAGTCTTACCCAGTATCCAGGAGGAAAGGGATTAAATCAGTCGATAGCTCTGGCAAGAGCGGGAGCCAATGTTTATCATGCCGGACAGATTGGGCAGGACGGAGAACGCCTGGTTTCGTTGCTCAAAGAAAATGGGGTGAATTGCAAATTTGTCCTACAATCTCAGGAACGTACGGGCCATGCAATTATCCAAGTGGATCAAAATGGGCAGAACTGTATCCTTTTGTACGGAGGAGCAAACCGTACTATGCAACCCGCATGGATGGAAAGAGTATTGGCTCACTTTGAAAGCGGGGATATCCTGCTTTTGCAAAATGAAATCAATGGGCTTCCATTCCTTATGAAGTATGCTCACGAAAAAGGAATGCAAATTGCCTTGAACCCCTCTCCGATTGACGGAGGGCTTTTCTCTCTGCCGTTAGATACAGTGCGTTGGTTTCTATTGAACGAGATAGAAGGAGAAGCATTGACCGGGGTCAAAGAGCCGAAACGCATCTGTCAAAAACTTTTGGAAAATTATCCAAATGCGGAGATGATCCTGACACTCGGGAGTGAAGGGGTTTGTTATCAATCCAAAGATCAAAAGCTTGTTCATCCAAGCTATCGGGTGCCCGTGGTGGATACCACAGCTGCAGGAGATACTTTTACAGGATATTTCCTTGCAAAAATTTCAGCCGGAGAATCTGTTTCCTATGCGCTGGAATGTGCATCAAAGGCCGCTGCGTTGGCGGTTTCTCAGGAAGGGGCGGCCCCTTCCATTCCAACTATTGAGGAAGTGCAACGGTTCGATTTTCCGGCCAGGGAGTAGGCTTTTGGATATTACGGGATAGAAGGGGCAAGGTATTTTCTACATCTTCTGGTTTGTCAGATAAGGGGGAATTCATAGTGGATATGCGGGAACAAATTGAACAACTGGCTTTCCAGCTTGGGGTATGTGATATTGGATTTAGTAAAGTGGATGATTTCAAGGAAGGTTTTGAGAACGGAGTATCAATTGTAGTAAAACTTTCCGACGAAGTACTCCGAGAGATTTCTGATAAACCAACCCATTCCTATTTCCATCATTATCGCACAGTCAATACTTTTATCGATCAATGCCTTCTCAAAATCGGAATGCTTTTGGAGAGAAATGGGTATCGTTATGTGCCGATTGGCGCTTCTCAGAGTATCAATTTGGATGGAAACCCTTTTCAGGGGAGGTATTCCCATAAAAAAGCGGCCTGCCTTGCAGGACTTGGAAGCATTGGGAAAAATGTTTTGTTTTTGCACCGGGTTCATGGTCCAAAAGTGCGCTTGGGAACTTTATTTACAGATTGTGATTTGGGCGGTTCCCATTTATTTCCGGATAATCCATGTGGCAGCTGCCAAATTTGTGCAAACGCCTGCCCGGCAATGGCGATTCCCCATGTGTTAGAATATGCATCCGGGCAGCTTCCGCAATTGGATGCAAAGGCATGTAGCGACTATATGAAACAGCATTTTAAAATGATTGGCAGAGGAGCTGTCTGCGGGATTTGTATCCGGAATTGTCCCAAGGCGCAGCTGGATGGAACCCCCATTTGGCTTGACTGAAAAAACAGATGAAATTTTTCATGATTGTGGACGATGAATGGAGGATATCTTGATTATCTTTCCTGAATACTTTATTATCACATGTCAAATGGCCCCATCTTGTAATTTTCTTTTTCGGTTATAAAATAGGGTAAAAAATTTATAAGAAATTGAATGGATTTTCTTTCTGCAATCGTATTATAGGTGAACGGAAACATAACGCTAAAGAATTGGAGGAGAAAATCATGAAAAAAATAGTGTCTGTTGTTTCGGCTGTAGTATTGGTGTTTTTCATCGGAACCGTTTGTACATTTGCGGCGGGTCCAGAGCGCGGTAATACTTTCACAGATGCGGATAGTAATGGCATTTGTGATAATTACGAGACATCGGGAACCTGTCTGCAAGCCGGGATAGGATGTGGAGGCAATTTCACAGATGCATCGGGAACCTGTCTGCAAGCCGGGATAGGATGTGGAGGCAATTTCACAGATGCGGATGGCGATGGTATTTGTGATAATTACGAGACATCGGGAACCTGTCTGCAAGCCGGGATAGGATGTGGAGGCAATTTCACGGATGTGGATGGCGATGGTATTTGTGATAATCGCATGGGAAAGTCATCTCCACAACATGGCAAGTGTAAAGGAAATAGTTTCCGAAGAGGACAGACTAAATAACAGTAAATGGGGTCTTTTATGCGGAGCGAAGAAGAGGTAAACAGAGTTATTGAGCAATATTCCGATACAGTCCGAAGGATTTGTATGGTGCATTTGAAAAACTATGCTGATACCGAGGACATATTTCAAAATGTGTTTTTGAAATATGTCCTTAGCTCCGTTTCCTTTGAAAATGAAGAACATGAAAAAGCATGGTTTATTCGTGTCACCATAAACGCTTGTAAAGATTTGTTGAAAAGCTTTTTTCGAACACGAACCATATCCATTGATGAAATCGTTGAACAGCCCACTGCGTTGCAACCAGATAACAGGGAGGTTTTAGAGGCCGTTCTTTCACTACCAGCTAAATACAAAGATGTCGTCTACCTCTATTATTACGAGGGATATTCTGTTCCACAGATAAGCAGGATTCTCAGAAAAAATGTAAATACGGTTTATACACTTTTGACCCGTTCCAAAAAATTGCTCAGGGATAAATTGTGAGGTGATGGAGATGGACGATAAAATAAAAGAAACTTTCGATAAAATCCACGCAGAAGACGAACTAAAAGATAAAACCAGGGCATTTCTCCTAAAAAAAACACAGGGCTATACAGAATATAAAAATTCGAGATATTTGCATGCGATTCGTGTCGCGGCTTGTTGTTTATTTTTCATTTTCATCGGATGGCTTGGGTATTGGCTTTATTTTCTTCCCACATCTTTTATCAGTATAGATGTGAATCCCTCAATGGAATTGGGACTTAATCGATTCGAAAGGGTTGTTTCTGTAAAGGAATACAATGATGACGGTAAAAAATTAGCAGATTCTTTTGATCTGAATTTTATGGGTTATACTGAGGCACTAGAACAGATCCTTGCGGATGAAACAATAAAAAACTATTTGTCACAGGACGAAGTCCTGTCCATTGCCATAATCGGGAACGATAAAGAACAAAGCGCAGAGATACTCTCTAATGTTCGGTCCTGTGTGAATGGACAGAAAAATATCTATTGCTATTCTGCAAGCTCCCAAATGGTTGGAGATGCTCATGAACTGGGGCTTTCCTATGGGAAATACCGGGCATACTTGGAGTTGCGAGAACTGGATCCCAATATTACTGTGGAACAGGTGAGAGAAATGACCATGAGAGAAATCCGTAACCGGATAAAAGCATTGTCGGATGTTCCATCAAATGGGACACAATCTGAAAGCGAAAAAGGTAAGAATGGTTTCGGAAACGGGTATGGATCTGGCCTGAGAAGGCAGAAAAATGGGAACCACTGATTTTTTATGAGGAGTACTTTTCATAAAAACGTTTGGAAAAATGCAATATGACAGGAATAACTGAGCATCCTTGTGCCTGCAAGGGTGCTTTGATTTTATTGATTTTTTACTTAAATTTTGTGATTGTTTGGAAATGATGTTAATTTCTAAAAGAAATATTCGTGATAATATCAGAAATTTTACAAAAGCATTATCGTTTGTTTACAAATACAGAGGGAGAATGCTATAATAACCTTGTCAAAAATCATTAGAAAATGGAAAATTGTGTGCTGTTTAAACAATGGAACACGTAAATAGGAGGAAGTATATGGACATTTTTAATGTCATTACGCTCGCGGGCGGGCTTGCTATGTTTTTGTACGGAATGTCTGCAATGGGGAGTGGATTGGAAAAGCTTTCTGGCGGACGTTTGGAACGAATTCTTGAAAAGCTGACAAATAATGTTTTAAAAAGCGTTCTGCTCGGCTTAGTTGTTACTGCCTGTATCCAGAGCTCTTCTGCCACCACGGTCATTGTTGTTGGTTTTGTCAACGCGGGAATCCTCCGGCTGCGGCAGGCAATTGGCGTCATTATGGGCGCAAATATTGGAACCACGATCACCGCACAGATTCTGCGGCTTTCCGATTTGTCCGGGGATAATTTTTTCCTTCGCCTGTTAAAACCCACTGCGCTTGCCCCACTGGTGGCAGTTATTGGTATCGTCCTGTTTATGTTTTGCAAAAAGGCATTTAAAAAGGATTTGGGTCAAATCCTTTTGGGGTTTGGAATTCTGTTCCAAGGAATGTTTTCCATGGAAGCGGCTATGGAGCCTCTTCAGCAGTCTGAAGCCTTTGGAAATTTTTTAGTCACTCTTTCTAATCCGATTTTTGGCGTATTGGCTGGTGCAATTGTAACTGCGATTATTCGGAGTTCCTCTGCATCTGTTGGAATTTTGCAGGCGCTCAGTTCCACTGGAAAGGTGACTTATTCCGTTGCTTTCCCGATTATTATGGGACAGAATATTGGCACTTGTGTCACATCTCTTCTTGCAAGTATTGGAACCAGCAAAAATGCAAGGCGGGCGGCAATGGTTCACCTGTATTTTAATGTCATAGGAACTATTATTTTCTTGATTGGAACCTATGCGATTGAGTATACGATTGGATTCAGTTTCTGGGAAATGCCCATTGATCGTGGTGGAATTGCCAATTTCCACACACTTTTTAATGTGGTGGTTACTTTAATCTTTATCCCCTTTACCGGTTTGTTGGAAAAACTTGCTCGTATGACAATCCGTGACAGGGAAGGGGTGGATATCCAGACTGTCAATGAGATTCTGGACGAACGGTTTCTTGTTTCGCCCTCCCTTGCTCTGCAAAAATGCACAAGTACAGTCGAACACATGGCTGCTCTGGCAAAAGAAAATTTCAGCCGGATTGTAGTGTTATTTGACAAATATGATGCAAAGGCGATAGAATATATCCGTGAGAATGAAGACGCGATTGACAGGATGGAAGATAAATTGGGGCAATATCTGCTCAAATTGACACAGAAGGAACTCAATGAGAGTGAGAATAAAACTGTCACAGAGCTGCTCCATCTGATCAACGAATTTGAAAGAATTGGGGATTACTCCATCAATATTTTGGAATCTGCCGAGGAGATGTACCATCATAAAATTGCTTTTTCCGCGGAGGCAAAAAGGGAGCTTGCCGTTATCAATGAAGCTGTAGCGGAGATTATTGATAAGGCATGTACTTGTTTGGTGAATCATGACAGTATTGTCGCGGCTGGAATAGAACCGTTGGAAGAAACCATTGATCGGATTCAGGAGACTCTGAAGAACCGCCATATAGAGCGCTTGAAACAGGGAAAGTGCAGTGTGGAAGGCGGGGTTGTCCTGCTCGATATCCTCACAAACCTGGAGAGGATTGCGGATCATTGTTCCAACATTGCGCTGTACATCCTGGATTATAACAGCGACGTCTCCCTTTTTGACCATCATGAGTATCTTAAAAGTATGCATGAGGGTTCAAAGGAAGAGTTTAACCGCCTGTTGAGTGTATATAAAGAAAAGTATTATGCCAGAATTTGACCGAAAGGAGTTGGGCTTTTTGACCAAAGAACAGATTACTTCCTACATCGTGGATGCGATCCCCTATCCGGTGGTTTTTGTCGATTGCGACCATATTATCCGCTACATGAATAAAGCGGCAAAATATCACTATTATGAGGAACGCGGGTATCGAGATCTGATTGGGAAATCCCTGTTTGACTGTCATCAGGAAGAACGTTCTAAAGAGCATATTATTGCCGCAGTGGAAAAACTGAAAAAACATGCCAATGAAGTGTTTCTCATGGTGGGGGTAAAAAACCAACGGATTTACATCAACCCTGTCCGGGATGAAAATGGTGAACTGATCGGATATTTTGAACGATATGAGCTCAATTTACAAAAATAAGAGATTCTGCCGCCTGTTTGTCGCAAAATTTACAAAATGGTGAATTTTTGATTGACAAACAGGGAGATGCTCTATATAATATTTCTGTGGCGGGTACTGTCAAAATGCCCCATCGCGCATAACGCGCAGGTATGCCGCAAGAAGAGAGGGGTGCAGGAAAAGATGATGGATTTAAAAACAATCTTTCAAATCCCGGGGGAAACAAAACAGATTGACTGTTCAGTTTCTATGCAGGATGTGAAGGTTTCCGGTTTTTATCCATTTCCTACACCGATAACAGTTTGTGGCAAGGTGGAAAATGAAGCGGGTATTGTCACGCTCCATTACACCGCAGTTATGGATATGCACGTCGTTTGTGACAGGTGTCTGACCGAGCTCGACAAAAGGGAGAAAATGTCCTTTACCCACATTCTGGTAACAGAACTGTCGAATGAAGATGACGATTCTTATCTTGTTGTCGAGGACGGACTGCTCGACATCGAAGAGCTTGTAGTGTCGGATATTTTGCTGGCGTTGCCTTCAAAATTTCTGTGCAAAGCAGACTGCAAGGGACTTTGTCCTGTTTGTGGGACAAACTTGAACGACAGTGAATGTAGTTGCGAAAAAAAGCAATTCGATCCTCGCCTTGAAGCTCTTAAGGAGCTTTTACAATAGGTTTCGCCGTAAAACGGCAGGACAATTGAAGGAGGTGCTGATCATGGCGGTACCGAAGAGAAAATCTTCCAAAGCAAGACGCGACAAAAGACGTTCCAACGTATGGAAACTTTCCATGCCTGGTTTCTCGAAGTGCACACAGTGCGGCGAGCTGAAACTCTCTCACAGAGTATGCCCGAACTGTGGCTTCTACAAAGGCAAAGAGGTTATCAAGAAGGAAGCGTAAGCGCATGGCTTCCTCAAAGAAGTAGAGGAGGAGTAATCCTTCTCTATTTTTTTCGCATAGAAACCGGAAGGTTTCTATCATGAATTTGTAAATTGCAGTTATGATAGGATATAAACTAGTTCAGTATGCAGCACATTGGAAGGAGGAGCAGGATTGAGTGTCGTAATCTGCACAGTTGAAAAAGATTCTCCCGCTTACCGGGCGGGAATCCGTCCCGGGGAAATTCTGCTCTCCCTGAATGGGCACCCGATTTTGGACATTCTCGATTACCAGTTTTATATGATGGAGCGCAGTGTGGCGATAGCAACCAGAAAAGATGGCGTTGGTTGTTTTGTCCGTAAAATACACAAAGAGGAATACGAGGATTTAGGGCTGGGGTTTGAAACTTACCTGATGGATAAGCACCATACCTGTAAAAATAAGTGTGTGTTTTGTTTTGTTGATCAAATGCCACCCGGTATGCGGGAAAGCCTGTATGAAAAGGATGACGATGCCAGGCTCTCCTTTTTGTTTGGAAATTATATCACTTTGACAAACCTGGAACAGCGGGAAATCGAACGGATTAAACTCATGCATATCAGTCCAATCAATGTGTCCGTGCATACCACAAACCCAGAACTGCGGGTAAAAATGATGAAAAACCCACGTGCCGCACAGGTACTCTCTATTATTCGGGAGCTGTGTGAAGCGGGAATTAAAGTGAATACACAGATAGTCCTCTGTCCCGGTCTCAATGATGGGGAAGAACTCAAACGCTCTTTGAAGGAATTGGGGGCGCTCTATCCGAATGTGCAGAGTATTGCCTGTGTCCCGGTTGGTTTGACCGATTACCGGGAAGGATTGTTTGAATTACATCCTTATACATCCCGGGAGGCAAAAGAGGTCATTGATATCATTCACTCCTTTGCAGGGCAATTTGAAAAAGAATACGGGGAACGGATTTGTTATCCATCCGATGAGTTCTTTTTAAAAGCCGGCTTGCCAGTTCCACCTCCTGAATACTATGGAGAATTTGCCCAATTGGAAAATGGCGTGGGAATGCTCGCCCTGTTATCCCAGGAATTCGAAGAGGCGCTTTCTGCAAAGACAGGGGATACCGTGGAGAGGAATCTCTCGTTGGCAACGGGATATGCGGCTTATCCCACCATTAAAAAACTCCTTGTTCGCATGAAAGAGAAATTTCCAAAAACACAGTGTCGAGTATATCCCATCCGCAATGATTTTTTTGGACATAATATTACTGTGGCAGGCCTAATTACCGCTACAGATTTGATGAAACAGCTCAAACCGCAGCCACTTGGGGAAAGGCTTTTACTCCCCACGGTCATGCTGCGGCATGAGCAGGATAAGTTTTTGGACGACCACACAATAGCGGATGTAGAGAATGCGCTGAAAGTTCCTGTGACTGTCATTGAGACAGATGGGGCCAGCTTGCTCGATGCGATTCTCCACTCCGGCACAGCCTGATGACAGGAGGCGAAAACAAGATGCCAAAACCAGTTGTAGCAGTTGTAGGGCGGCCGAATGTCGGCAAATCGACCCTGTTTAATAAGCTAGTGGGCAAGCGGGTATCCATTGTAGAGGATACCCCGGGTGTTACGCGAGACCGTATCTATTCAGAATGTGAGTGGGCTGGAAAGAGCTTTATGCTTGTCGATACCGGAGGAATTGAACCGCGTTCTGACGATGTGATTCTTTCGCAAATGGAACGGCAGGCTCAGCTTGCCATAGAAAGCGCGGATGTGATTATTCTTGTCACAGATGTGACGACAGGCGTTACCGCTACCGATCATGATGTTGCAACGATGTTGCTCAAAAGTGGGAAACCGGTGGTGCTGTGTGTGAATAAGTGCGATTCCGTTGGAGAAGTCCCACCAGATTTTTATGAATTTTATAATCTGGGCTTGGGAGATCCGGTTGCCGTTTCCTCCGTACATGGTCATGGGACCGGGGATTTGCTAGAAGCGGTTTTTGAAGTAATGCCCTCGGCGGAAGAGGATTCAGAGGAAGAGGACTTTATCAAAGTAGCGGTAATCGGCAAGCCCAATGTTGGAAAATCCTCCCTGGTCAATAAAATTGCCGGAGAGGAACGCGTCATTGTATCCAATATTGCAGGCACAACTAGGGATGCTGTGGATACCAGAATAGAAAATGAATTTGGAAAATTCATTTTCATTGATACCGCGGGGATCCGCCGCAAAAGTAAGATTGACGGCTCTATCGAACACTACAGCGTTCTACGTTCCTATATGGCGGTCGATCGCGCACAGGTCTGCGTGATTATGATTGATGCAACCGAAGGATTCACAGAACAGGATTCCAAGGTTGCAGGTTATGCACATGAACAGGGGAAAGCCTGTATTATTGCTGTAAATAAATGGGATGCTGTGGAAAAAGACGGGAAAACCATGGCTGAAACCAGAAAAAAATTGGAGAATGATTTCAGCTTTATGTCCTACGCCCCAATTATTTTTATCTCTGCTAAAACTGGGCAGCGTCTAAACAAGTTGTTTGAACTCATACACTATGTAAATGGGCAAAATGCCATGCGTATTTCTACGGGGATGCTCAACGACCTTTTGTCCAATGCGACGGCAAGGGTACAGCCTCCTTCTGATAAAGGACGAAGGTTGAAAATCTATTATATGACCCAGCCCAGTACCCGTCCACCGACATTTGTCACGTTTGTCAACCGTGCAGATCTGTTCCATTTTTCTTATCAAAGATATCTGGAAAACCAAATCCGGGCCACCTTTGGATTGGAGGGTACCCCAATCCGTATGGTTGTACGGGAACGTGGAGAGTAGCCGAGGAGGAATATGATGCAGCTTACCACTCAGTTGATTTTATCGGTTCTTTGTTCTGTCATTCTTTGTTATCTGCTGGGAAGTTTAAGTTTTGCGATTATTGTCAGCAAATGTGTTGCAAAAAAAGATATAAGGGAATTTGGGAGCGGCAATGCAGGCATGACCAATGTACTCCGGACATTGGGAAAGGGCCCGGCGGCCTTGACATTACTTGGGGATATTGGCAAAGCAGTGGTCGGCGTTTTTCTCAGCCGTCTGCTTCTCATCTATTGGGGGGGCGTTCCCGAGGAATACCTGACGATGTTTTTGTATCTTGCTGGGATTTTTGTAGTCCTTGGCCATATCTATCCTGTCTACTATGGTTTTCATGGCGGGAAAGGGATTGCCACTTCCGCAGGAGTGCTGCTGATGGTGGATCCAATTGTGTTTGTTGGGGTTGTGGTTGTCTTCCTGGTAGTGGTGTTGATTTCTAAAATTGTTTCACTGGCTTCTATCTGTGCAGCCGTTTCTGCGCCAGTGATTACATATATTTCCCAGTTGTTGCTGGGGAACCATGCCCTTTGGGATGCCCTGTGCGTCTTGGTGTTTGCAATCCTTGTGATTATAATGCATCGCAGCAATATTAAGCGCCTTGCCAACGGGACGGAAAATAAATTTGGGAAAAAGAAATAGTGTGAAAAGCATATCCATTAGTTTGGATATGCTTTTTCGTCCTGATTTTTTAAAACGAAACCAGAAAATTTTATGCGGGCATAGAGAGCCCGTGATTAGACATAGGAATAGAGTACGGTAATATTTTTCCTCTTAAAAACAGTAACCATAAGCGAAAAATTATTTTTCAAAGGGTTGTTTTTAGTGAAGCGGGAATTGTGTAAGTGTAATCAATTCTGCTTTCGTTGAATTTAAGAGGAGGATATGCTACAATTCCATTATCTTTTCCTGTGGGGGATGATTCCCTGCGGAAAACAGAAAAAAGAGAGCCTGTGAGGGGAAGAACATGGTAAAAATTGCAAAATTTGGGGGTTCTTCGGTGGCAAGTGCCGAACAATTCCAAAAAATAAAAAAAATTATAGAATCTGATGATTCGCGGAGATTTGTGGTAGTTAGCGCTGCCGGGAAGCGCAATAAGGATGACAACAAGGTCACCGATCTGCTCTACCTCTGTTATGCACATATTAAATACTCTGTTTCCTGTGAAGGAATTTTTTCTATGGTAGAAAAACGATATCGGGAGATTAAGGATTCATTAAGTCTTGATTATGATTTGAATCGAGATTTTGCAGAAATCCGTTCCAGGTTAAACAAATCGGTATCGATCGATTATCTCGTTTCCCGTGGGGAATACCTGACAGCACGGCTGATGGCAGAATATCTTGGATTTGATTTTGTAGATGCAAAAGATATCATTCGATTCCGTTATGATGGACAGGTGGATATGGAACAAACCCGTGAGGCATTTTCGAAAGAGTGGGAAAAACATGATCGTATGGTGATCCCCGGTTTTTATGGCGTGATGCCGGATGGGGAAATCAAGGTGTTTTCCCGTGGTGGTTCAGATATTACAGGGTCTATCATTGCCAATTTGATTGACGCACGGGTATATGAAAACTGGACGGATGTATCCGGAATTCTGATGGCGGATCCGGGGATTGTCGAACATCCACGCAGGATTCGCCGGATTACCTATCAGGAGCTTCGCGAGCTGTCGTATATGGGGGCCAATGTCCTGCATGAGGAGGCAATCTTCCCGGTAAAAGACAAAAATATCCCCATCAATATTAGGAACACCAATGAACCGGAAAACCCGGGTACAGTAATTATTCCGCACTGGGGAAAGGATGACCATCATTTAATTACTGGGATTGCCGGAAAAAAAGGGTTTACTATGGTTGCAGTCCATAAAAACCATATGGCAGAAGAAGTGGGAACTGTCCGAAAAGTTCTTCAGGCATTTGAGGATTATGGAATCAGTATCGAACATATCCCAAGTGGGATTGACAGTGTTTCGGTAGTTGTTTCCGGTGAAGATGTGCACGCGCATCTATACGATATCATTGCCAATATCAAGAGCAACTGCGGCCCGGTTATGGTCAAAGTGTATGAGCATATTGCCCTAATTTCCACAGTGGGACGTAATATGGCAAAAACGCCAGGAATCGCAGGCAGGCTGTTCGGCGCACTGGGGGAGAAAGACATCAATGTCCGGATGATTGCACAGGGAAGTAATGAGATAAACATTGTAGTTGGCGTAGACGATGAGCAATTTGAAAATGCCATGAAAGCAATTTATAATTGTTTTCAGGATCAATAGGAATAACAAGGAGGTGTTTGTATAAACACCTCCTTGTTATTCCTAGGAGGATATTTCAAAATGGCTTTGCTTTTCTATGTATTCTTTGTTATACTTACTCTGTCTATGGATTATTCGGCAGGAGGAAAGCACGATATGGAAAAACAGCTGAAAAAAAACGATATCATCCCTCTAGAAATTTCCGGGATGTCCCATGATGGAAATGGAGTGGGACGTTTTCAAGATTTTGTGCTTTTTGTTCCTATGACTGCCCCGGGGGATAAAATCCTCTGCCATGTGGTAAAGGTCAACCATAGCTTTGGCTATGGCAGAGTAATGGAATTATTGGAACCATCCCCAATGCGTATGGAAAATGATTGTCCTGCTTTCCGGCAGTGCGGGGGATGCAGCTGGAGACATATCCAATATCAGGAAGAACTGCGGTTAAAACAACAATCAGTGGAACAGAACCTGAAAAAAATAGCCCTCTTTTCCCAGCCATTACAACCCATCCTCTCCTGTAAGGAAGAGCGGTACCGCAACAAAGCACAGTATCCGATTGGAAAAGATGAACATGGTCGAGTCATTGTTGGGTTTTATGCCAGACGCAGCCATCGGATTATCCCGTGTTCGGATTGTAAACTTCAGCCAGAATTTTTTACCGTCCTGTGCAATGTGGTCAAAGATTGGGCTGATCGTCATCAGATCAGCGTCTATAATGAAAAGACAGGAAAAGGGCTTTTGCGTCATCTATATCTTCGTACTGCACAGAAGACAGGGCAAACCATGGTGTGCGTAGTAGCAACATCGGGGAAGCTTCCCCATGAAGAGGAACTCTGTGAGTGCTTGATCCAAGCGGAACCATCTGTGCGTACGGTACTCATCAATAGAAACCTGGAGAATACCAATGTGATTTTAGGAAAACATAACCGAATTCTTTTTGGCAAGGGCTGCATAGAAGATGAAATTTGCGGCGTCCGCATTCGGATTTCTCCACAGGCTTTTTACCAAGTCAACCGAGATGCAGCAGAAAAAATGTATCAGTTGGCAGCAGAATATGCTCAACCAAAAGATACAGAAACTCTGCTAGATTTATATTGCGGTACAGGTACGATTGGACTGACTATGGCAAAACGGGTTTCCCGTCTGATTGGTGTGGAAGTGATAGGACAAGCCGTGGAGGACGCCAAAGACAATGCAAGGCGAAATCAGATTGCAAATGCCGAATTTTTGTGCGCCGATGCTGGGAAAGCAGCACAGCACCTTGCCAACAGAGGCGAGCGTCCTGATATTATTGTAGTGGATCCGCCTAGAAAAGGTTGTGACGACAATACCCTGGACGCAATTGTCAAAATGTCTCCGCAGCGCCTTGTCTATATCTCCTGTAACTCTGCAACTTTAGCGAGGGACGTTGCAAAACTTGAGCAAAATGGATACCATTTTGTCAAAGGCAGACCGGTAGATTTATTTCCACGTACGACTCACGTAGAGGCCGTTGTCTTGCTTTCCAGGTGAAAAGCGGTCTACAACAAGATACAGGTAGATTTTTCACGATTTGCCAATTTTCATAAGGAAACTGCTGTGAACGGATTCAAGCGTATGAGAAGGGGAGGCTGTCATTTTCTGCGCATGATCTCTTTTTGGTTCAAAATGCGCTCTAAAGGTTGAAAAGAAAGATAGCCCAACCTGATCTACAAATAGAAATGGTTCAAAGTATCTGCCGAAAGAAGAGGTGGCGATTGGCATGGTACTTGAGTACTCAGAACTGATGGGAATGTGGACGGAGGGAAGACAGCATGCTGGGATTAAAACGCGGAGCAGTACAATTGTGTCAACATGAAACGGCATGGGAATTGGAGGCACAGAAAACCATATCTCGTTTGCATGGGATTCTTGGAATTGCAGCAAAGGATATCCAACATGTAGGAAGTACGTCCATAATTGGAATAAAGGCCAAACCCATCATTGACATTGCCGTGGCTGTGGATGATTTTCATGATGTTCTTGTATTGGAACAAGAATTGAAAGAGAATGGTTTTTACTATCGACCTTCCAGGCTGAAAGGGCAACTGCTTTTTGCATGTGGAAGCTATTATGACGGTTCTGGCAATTTACAGACGCATTTTGTTCATGTGGTTTTGAAAGACAGCATGGAGTGGATAAACTACATAAATTTCAGGGATTATCTGAATCAACGGCCTGCTGTTGCGAAAGAGTATGAGACATTAAAGCTATCACTTGCAAACACAGTGCCAAGGAATGATGGCAGAGAAAAATATACGGAGGGGAAGAGGGATTTTATCGCTCGCACATTGCGAAAAGCGCTTGCGTACTCGTATCTTGGAAAAAAGGTTGAAATTAAAATTGATCGACCAATGGGAAGTTCCCATCCGGTTTATAAAGACACGATTTACCAAGTCAATTACGGGTATATCCCCGATGTTTTGGGCGGCGATGACAAGGAACTGGATGTCTATTTACTTGGAGTAGAAGAACCCGTGACAGAGTACCTAGTTCACATAATTGCCGTAATTCATCGTTACGACGACGTTGAAGACAAACTGGTTGCCGCTCCCTTGGGAATGAATTTTGTATGCGCTGAAATTGCAGATGCTGTTGCTTTTGTAGAGCAGTATTATGACAGTGAGATTGAAATGTTCATCGAAGAAGAGCAACGATAACAACGCCTTTTATTGGAATATGGGTACTTTTCAAACAGGTATCTGATTAGATAAGGAGATTATTCAGTGAAACTTTTATTTAAACAAAGATTGTTTTCCTGGTTTGACAGTTACGATATCTATAATGAGCAGGAAGAAACAGTATTTACTGTAAAAGGAAAGCTTTCCTGGGGGCATTGCCTGGAAATTTGTAATTCCAGAGGAGATCATGTGGGCACTGTCAAAGAAGAAGTGCTGTCCTTTTTACCGCGGTTTGCGCTGTATATTGGCGGAGATTATATCGGGCAGATTAAAAAAGAATTTACTTTTTTTAAACCTGTGTTCACTTTGGATTGTAAGAATTGGCAGATAAATGGAGATCTGTTTGAGTGGGATTATATGGTGACGGACAGCATGGGACAGATAATCATGCAGGCGTCTAAAGAAATTTTCCGCTGGACAGATACTTATACAATTGATATTGCCAAACCGGAAAACACACTTTTGTCGTTGATGATTGTATTGGCGATTGACGCTGCAAAATGTTCCAGCGGGAACGGATGAGAAAAAAGGAGCTTTTTATGAACAGTTATTCCGCTCAATCAGAAGAACTGGAAGGAAATGGACGGAATCCTTCCCCCTGTAAATTGTACAGAAAATGTGGAGGGTGCCAGCTCCAAAATATGACTTATGAACGCCAGCTTGTCTTTAAACAGAATAAAGTGACCGGACTACTCGGACGCTTTTGCCATGTGGAACCGATTATTGGGATGAAACACCCCTATCATTATCGCAACAAGGTACAAGCTGCTTTTACTAGGGACAGGAATGGAAGAATCATTTCCGGAGTTTATCAGTCCAGCACCCATCGGGTTGTCGCTGTGACAAAATGTCAGTTGGAAGATTTAACCGCTGATCGGATTATTGCGACCATTCGTTCCCTAATGCCAGGGTTTCGAATGCAGCCATACGAAGAAACCACCGGCAGAGGGTTTTTGCGCCACGTATTGGTCAAACGTGGGTTCCGCAGTGGAGAAATCATGGTCGTTTTAGTTGGAGGAACCCCGGTGTTTCCTGCTAAAAAGCGATTTGTTTCAGCACTTTTGGAACGCCATCCTGAAATTACCACGGTGATATTTAATCTCAACCAAAAGCATACCAGTCTGGTCCTTGGGGATCGGGAAGAAGTGCTCTATGGAAAAGGATATATTGAAGAACAGTTATGCGGATGTACTTTTCGGATTTCTGCAAAGTCTTTTTATCAAATCAATCCCATTCAGACTCAGGTACTTTATCGGAAGGCCCTGGAGATGGCAGAGCTGACGGGACAGGAAACTGTAATTGATGCTTATTGTGGGACGGGGACGATTGGTATCATTGCAGCTGGGAAGGCCAAACAGGTAATTGGAGTGGAACTGAATCGGGATGCGGTTCGTGACGCGATTGCCAATGCAAAACAAAACCACTGCACAAATATCTATTTTCACTGTGCAGACGCAGGAGAATTTCTTGTGCAAATGGCGGAGGAAGGAAAACAGGCAGATGTTGTGTTGATGGATCCACCACGGGCAGGCAGTGACAGGGCATTTTTATCCTCAATTGTCACTCTTTCCCCTAAGAAGGTGGTGTATATTTCCTGTAACCCTGAGACTCAACAGCGCGATTTGCTGTATCTTACTCAGCATGGCTATGAGGTCAAGCAGATTCAGCCGGTTGACATGTTCCCTCATACCTCCCATGTGGAGACGGTAGTATTATTGTCCAAACTCAAAGTCGACCATCATATCGAAATAGAACTTAAGATGGATGAGTTGGATTTAACGGCGGCGGAAAGTAAAGCA
>CAJFSS010000006.1 GCA_904419745.1 Candidatus Pseudoruminococcus merdavium
ATTTCGCTAAATTTTAATTTAGCGAAATAATTACATTTATTGTTTTCGGCTCCCTATCCCTAATTTCAAAATCAAAACCCTCCGGGATACAACTATCCCGGAGGGTTGCACAAGACTATCAATGCTGGGGAGGGATTTCCTTTTCATTTTCTTGGGTAACAGGAACCTCACCGTCCGAATCATTCCCATTCATCTCCTGTTCCTGAGACGAGAATGCGTTTTCGGATTCTGACTGCTGAGAACTCATAACTTTTTTTACCGGTAGATAATCAAAAGAATGCTCATTCATTTCAGCAAGTTTCTGTTTTTCCATTTCTTCCTGATACTCTTCATCATAATAATGAAGCACTTTTTCTTCCGGATGCTGTTCGTAATAGCGGTCAATCATGTATTTTTTGACCAATGGATACACATTAAAAGTTATGATAAACCCAATGGTAGAAACTGCAATCGGAATTAGGAAGACAATGGTAAACGGGAAATAACGGTAAAGGAGAAAAGAAAGAACTCCAACAATTGCCAGTGTAATTATATTGGTTTTCAATCCCAAAATAACAAATAAAAGAGAATTTTTATAGATCTGGCCAAGTTTTAAATCAAAAGTAATCATAATCAGATGAAAATAAAAATTCATTACAACAAAGGCAACTAAAACGGCAATGCAAATGATCATCAAAATCATCAAAGCACCGTTTCCCGTTCTCTGGATCATTTTGGAATACAACCCAATGGAGACACAACACAAAGCAATAATCGCTCCATTAATCAAACTGGATACAAATGCTTGTTTCCAGTTTTTTACCGCTGCATCAAAGAAATCCGACATCATGAACGTATGCTCTTCCCTAGCATAACTGCGGAGTACATATACAAAACCCGCAGTCGCAGGGCCAATTGTGACAATTGGAAGGCAGCAGATTAAGTAGAGGAGGTTTAATTGAACAAGTTTTGTGAATTTTCTAAAGTAAAGCTCAAAGAAGAGAAAAAAACGTTTCTTTTTGGGTTGATTCTTCTCTACTCCGGGACCTGGCTTATTATATCCAGTTAACGTATTAAAAAGACTCAAAATTTACCACTCCTTGTTTTCTTAAAACCGCAAAAAACTAATGATCGCCAGTTCTGGGCAAAGACATTATCTGCTTTTCAAATTAGCACGCGGATGATAACGGTTATAAACATCTTTAAATTTGTTTTTTACCACCTGTGCATAAATTTGTGTAGAGGAGATATCAGCATGTCCCAGCATTTCCTGAATATCCTTTAACTGTGCGCCATTTTCAAGCAAATGGGCTGCAAATGAATGCCGAAGCGTATGCGGTGTAATTTCCGTTTTAATATGGCTGATTTCAGCATATGATTTTATTATTTTCCAAAAGCCCTGCCTTGTCAACCTTTTCCCATTTAAATTTACAAAAAGTGCATGATTCTCCTCTACAGGGATAATTTTTCCGCGGACGCGGTTGATGTAATCCGATAAAACCTCCAACGCCTCTGGATAAATTGGAAGCGTACGTTTGATATGCCCACCCTGGCAATTTAAAATCCCTACCGACAAATTCACATCTTCAATATCGAGTGCAATCAGCTCAGAAACACGCAATCCTGTGGCATAAAGAAGTTCTAACATAGCTTTATCCCGGCAGCCCTTCGGATCCATCTCATCCGGAGCTTTCAGTAACATGTCCACTTCTTTTGTAGTAAGAATGGTGGGGATCTTTTTGGGGATTTTTTTCGTTTTTATGGAACGGATTGGGTTTTCTTCTATGTATCCTTTTGCCAATAGATACTGATAAAAGCTTCTCAGAGATGCGATATTTCTTGTAATTGTGGAATCGCTTTTCCCCTCTTCTTTCAGATATCTCATATAGTCTTCGACCATTTGGGACGTCACATCAAAAAAGTCATGCGTTCCCAAGTAATTAGAAAAATGTGTAATATCTCGCAGATATGAATCCAACGTATTGGGGGAAGAATGCTTATATTCCGTTAAATATTCCCGATATTCATCAATAAATTCCCGCATAAGTACCCTTCCCTCTTTTTCAACTTACAACAGCTTTTTATAGCTTAAAAAATACAAGAAACCCCGTACTAATCCCTGTGCATATCAGTAGCAATACCAGTGAAACCACCGCAAAAAAAAGATATCTTGCGGAATACTTCTGAATGGAAAGTCCCGCATGTTCTTCGTTTTTATCTTCAGAAGACAAGCGTCGAAAGCAATGAATCGAAAACTTCCACGCTTCTCTGCAAGCATACAGCATGGTAACCATTCCCACAACAGCCCCCGGGAACACTACAAACGCGCTGTATAAAATACCTTTTCCGCCATACTGCGCATATAAATACCCCATACAGGCCCCAATTCCAAGCCCTCGAAAAATAGGGACAAATAAAATAAGCGGCTGCGAAAGAGCACAAGTACCACAAAAATATAAAACGACAAAAGTCACCAGCAAAGGAAAACACTGATAGTAATAAGCATAAAAAAAGCCCTGACCAGTAGTTTGGTTTGTGAGTACAATACCTGTCAATTTGGAAAAATTATCAACCAAATATTGAGAAGCCCCGCTTTTAATCAATACGGTTCCCATTGTTAATCCAGCCAAAAACAACAATCCAAACAACGAGAAGTAGTAAGTATCATGCCAGACAAACCCTCTTTGTGCATGACGTTTGTCAGACGAAACACGTTCTAAGCTAAGTCTTGTACTACTTCTTTGCATTGTTACTCATCCTTTTCCTTTTGATACCTAATTTATATTCTCAAAAGAAAAGGATTATTCCCCTTCAGCTTGGGCAATTTTTGTTGACCATATTTTATAAAGTTGACAGTAATAATATAATACAAATTTCATTTGATAGCAACAAAACAGGTGAAATCCAAATAAAATTCGGCAGAAAACCACAAAGAAACCAAGGAGTGCATTATGTAACCTATCTAAATTTTATGTAAATAGTATTATGTATACTTAAAAATTGTTATGTTACCTTCGGCTTATCATTTGGGCTATGGACCGATTTCCCGTGCTTGATTTTAGAAATAATTTCAAAATCCTTGATATTTGCAGAAACATACACTTCTGGATTCTTTTCAGTTCTACGGTTGCCCGTTCCGTTTTTGATACAACCCATAGTCAAATAATAAATAATATTGGGTTTGTCCTCCCCCCTATCAATGCCACATCTCTTATCGGTCAAGACCTTTTGTCTATCCCTCGGTTCAACTGGGGGAGTTCGCTCTGGAAACAAAAAAATCCCCATCATGACATATAATTGTCATGATGGGGATTCGGATTTTAAAATAATTTATTCTGCAAGCGCCGCCTTTATCATGATTGCACATTCAAGACGTTTTTTCTCTAATTCACAGGCCAACTTATGGGAATGGAGCAGATCCCCTGCATACTGGACGTTATTCGCGTTACAACCACCGCTGCAATAGAATTTTGCCCAGCAGTTTTGACAGTCTTTTTTATCATATACCGTAGTATGTGCAAAACGTTCTTTCATGTTTAAATCCAGGGAATCATCCAGGACACTTCCCATTTTCCACTCAGGATTTCCTACGAATTGATGACAGGGATAGACATCGCCATCTGGAGTGACTGCAACATATTCATTGCCGCAACCGCATCCACGAAGTCGTTTAATAGCGCATGGGCCCTGATCCAAGTCAATCATAAAATGGAAGAAATTGATGGATTCCCCATTCCGCTTATGCTCGATAATTTTTTGAGACAGCTTTTCATATTCTGCAAAAATCTCCGGCAGATCCTCTTCTGTGAGAGTATAATCATATTTCGGATCAGAAACCACCGGCTCCACAGAAATCTGGTCAAACCCCTCCTGATAGAGATGCTCCACATCCTGTGTAAAATCTTTATTGAACTTCGTAAAAGTTCCCCGGACATAATACTGATCATGTCCCCGCTTTTCCACCAGATGCTTGTATTTGTCGATAATGGCATTGTAGCTTCCCGTACCATCCACACGTACTCGCAAACGATCGTTGACTTCCGGGCGGCCATCAATGGAAAGGACAACATTGGACATTTCTTGATTGATGAAATCAATTTTATCATCTGTTAAAAGCATTCCATTGGTTGTAATTGTGAAACGGAAATTTTTATTATATTTTTTTTCTTCTTCTCTGGCATATTTCACAACTTGCTTTACAACATCAAAATTCATCAGAGGTTCCCCACCGAAAAAGTCCAATTCCAAGTTATGTCTGCCCTGAGAATGTTTAATCAAAAAATCAATTGCTTTTTTTCCCACTTCCAAAGGCATATACTTTCTGCCCTCACCAAAATCTCCGGTTGAGGCAAAACAGTACTTACACCGCAAATTACAATCATGTGCGATATGGAGACACATGGCCTTAATCGGTGCCGAAACCATTAAATTTGAAAACTGTGCATAATCATCAGAGGAAAACAGCTGTCCAGCCTGATAAAGTGTATAGAGTTCCTGGTAGCAAGCAATAATATCCTGCTCTGCGTAATCCTTCTTCAGCGCTTCGATTGCCTGCTTAGGACAATTCTCTGTCATATTTTCATCCAGATAATCCAGTAAAGCATAAGACAGTTCATCGACGACATGAACCGCCCCGCTGTTAACATCGAGTACGATATAGTATCCGTTCAAGTAGTATTTATGTATCATCCTATTCCCTGCCTTATCCCATAAATATAAGGGACAGCAATCTGCCCCTTACATTGTTTCGTATTTGATTTTAAAAAATACTTACTTTTCACATTTCTGGTTTGCAACTGTGCAGGATGTCTTGCAAGCAGACTGGCAGGACGCCTGGCATTCACCGCAACCACCTTTTACAGCAGACTCTTTCAGGTTTGCTTTATTTAAAGTTTTGATGTGAGTCATAATAAATTACCTCCGTTGCTCAGTATTGTGTCCTTATTATAGCATACCTATTGGGACGATTCAATCATTTCCGGCGTTTTTTTCGATTTACACCAAAAAATCCTCCTAATCCGGCTGGTAATAGGCAGAGTAACAATTTGACAAAGCCAATTGTGCCAAATCCCGTCTGAGTAAAAAGCGCCCCAAATATGGCGACAAGGAAAAAACATAGGAGGCCTACTCCCCCGCCAATAAGGAGTCCTTTTTCTTTGGAAATACGAGCTGCTATATATCCTCCTAAAAAAGCGCAAAGCGCTATGATTACACAGGCAACGCTCACCAATAAAGAGTCGCCAAGGTCTTTATTCATAAGCAGAAAAGACAGCACGGCAATGCATAAAAAGAAACATATGAAAAAAATCGCAGCCCCTACTAAAAGTGGTTTTCCCCATTTGAATAAAACTGTTTTTTCCGGCCTTGCCGATTTTGCCTGTGGTGTCCTCATATAAAACAACCCCCATTTTTCATATCATTGGTACCAATGATATGAAAAAACAGGGGGTGTTATGACAAGCATGTTGAACCGATTACGCTTCGTCGTGAATGGTATTGTTGACCTGGACAGACCACCGTGCAATACGGATTTTGCTTCTGTCCGTACCAGTTTCAATGACAACGGTGTCGTCTCTCAAACTGACAACACGGCCAATAATGCCTCCGGTTGTCACAATCTCATCGCCGACCTGCAGGTCACTACGCATCTTTTGTATTTCTTTTTCTTTTTTCTTCTGTGGACGAATCAGGAGAAAATAGAACACAACGATCATCAGTGCAATTGGCAAAAGATTGATTAAGAAAAAAGAAATAGAACTGCCTCCAGCAGCTGCCTCTGACGATGCCGCAGCATCCAAAAGGAACTGGTTTATCATGTGGTGTACACCTCCAAAAAAATTGACATTTCATATTATACAGGTTTGGACGTGCCGTTGCAAGCCTTTAAATTCTTTTCCCCAAAATATTCACGTATTTTTTATAAAAATCCTCATACCTTCCCTGGTCAAGCGCTTCCCGAATTTTTTCCATCAAAGTATTATAAAAGTACAGGTTATGCATCACAGCAAGTCGCATGGCAAGCATTTCGTTCGCCTTAAATAAATGGCGCAGATAAGCACGGGTAAATTTCTGGCAGGTAGGGCATGTACATTCCTCATCAATTGGAAGCAAATCCCGCTCATATTTCGCATTCATAATATTTCGGATACCGGACCAGGTAAATAAATGCCCATGACGCGCATTACGGCTGGGCATGACACAGTCAAACAAATCCACACCCCGATAAACGGCTTCGAGAATATTCACCGGAGTTCCCACGCCCATGAGATAACGCGGCTTATCCTGCGGCATGTACGGTTCTACGGCTCCGATGATGCGGTACATATCCTCAGCCGGTTCTCCTACGGCTAATCCTCCAATGGCATAGCCATCCAAATCCAATTTCGCAATTTCCTGCATATGGCGGATACGAAGGTCATCATAAATGCATCCCTGATTGATCCCAAACAACATCTGGTGAGGATTGATCGTATCGTGCAGGGAGTTTAAACGAGCCATCTCCTCCTTACAGCGATACAGCCACCGTACCGTACGTTCACAGGACTGTGCAGAATATTCATAAGTAGAGGGGTTCTCCACACATTCATCAAATGCCATCGCAATTGTGGATCCAAGATTGGATTGAATTTGCATACTCTCCTCAGGTCCCATAAAAATACGTTTTCCATCAATATGAGAGGAAAAATAGACGCCTTCCTCCTTTATTTTCCGAAGGCCTGCAAGAGAAAAGACCTGGAATCCTCCACTATCTGTTAGGATTGGGCCTTTCCAACCAATAAAACGATGCAATCCCCCGAGATCGTGGATGAGTTTATCTCCCGGACGTAAATGGAGATGATAAGTGTTGCAGAGCTCTACCTGACATTTCAGCTCCACCAAATCAAAAGAGGAAATCCCCCCCTTGATTGCGCCACAGGTACCCACGTTCATAAAAGCTGGAGTTTGAACAGTTCCATGGACTGTCTCAAATATGCCTCTGCGGGCATTTCCTTCCTTTTTTATAATCTTCAGCATTAAGACACCTCAATAAAATGGAATACTTTCCTGCATATTCTATCATATTTTTCACAAAAAGAACACCAAAAAATTCTTTCCGCCAAAAACTCTGGAAAAACAGGCAAACAGCAACACAAAGCCGCTGGAACTGCTGAAAAATCCCAGCGGCTTTATGTGGTCTTTCTGCTTTTACCTTCCGGAAGTATTATGATACTGTACCCGATTAAGAAAGCATATCCAATAACTGCCGAATGTTTTTCTTTCCAAAATGCACCTGCTTCTCATTGATGACAAAACAGGGAACACTCATTACCTGATAGCGGTTTTTCAGCCCTTCAAAATGATTCAGGTCATAAACATCTACAAAAACATTTGGATTCAAGGAAGCTATTTTTTGGGCTGCTGTAACAAGCTCCGGACACATTGTACAAGAAAGGGATACCAGAATTTTCAAATGTATTGGAGCTGAGATTTCCAGAATCCTCTTTTCTGTTTCCGGATCGATTGCCTGTCCCGGGCCTGAAGCATTGTACAGTCCCAGAATAAAGGATGTAAACTCATGGCCTCCTGGGACGCCATGAAATGCAAGTCCAGTTTCTGAACCGTCTTTCAAGCAAACCCGCACGCAGGGAGTTTCTGTTTCTGTCGAGGAAGAAACAACTTCCACAGCTAATTTTTCTGTCATGGAAGCCAGCGTGTTCATATACTGCTGCAATTCCTGTGATACAGGACGTTCATCCAGAAAAAGCTTTAAGGTAAGCGGCCGCTCCATTTTGGAGAAAACAGCATGTAACTGTGATTTGATCTCTTCTGAAAAGAGCCCTTCTTCCCGAGCGGGCGTATCCTCTTCTTTTGCAGCAGAAACAGCATCTTGCCTTGGAAAAACGGGGCGAACCGGATGGAATCCGGTTTTTTCCTGCATATGAGCGGCATATCGTTCCAACTCTGTCGCGGCAAGCGCGCCGTCTCCAACCGCCGTTACAACCTGACGCAAATTTTTAACACAGACATCTCCGGCGGCATAAAGCCCATCCACGCTGGTCTTTTGATTGCGGTCTGTAATCACATACCCACGCTCATCCAAATCCACTATGCCGTTTAACAACTTTGTTGCCGGTTCATAGCCCGCGAATACAAAAACTCCGAAACTCTCCCCCTGTTCCGCCTGAAACTCGGTGATTTCTCCAGTTTGTGTATCCCGATAGACAATCTTGCGCAGTGCAGTATCCCCTGATACGGATTCCACCTGCTTATGAGTGAGTACCGTGATTTTTTCATGATTGCGGGCTGCGTCTGCGGTCGCTTTTGCACAGGTGAAGTCCTCTCCACGGATCAGAATCGTGACATGGCGGGCGTATTTTGTCAGAAAAACACTTTCCTCAGCAGCGGCAAACCCACCTCCAACAACAAAAACATCTTTCCCGGTAAAAAATTCTCCGTCACAGGTCGCGCAATAGGCAACCCCATGTCCGCGGAACTCCTCTTCCCCGGTAAAACCCACCGTACGCGGATGGGCTCCGGTTGCACAGAGAACGCCAAAACAGGACAAGGAACCGCGGCTGGTATGAACTGTTTTTATATCCCCATCCAATTCCAGTTTTTCCACTTCTGCAAGAAGAAATTCCGCGCCAAAATCCTGAGCCTGTTTTCGCATGATTTCTGTTAATTCAGCCCCGCTGGCAAGTCCTACTCCAGGATAGTTCACAACTTCCGCGGTAATGGTAATCTGGCCGCCGAACTGTTCTTTTTCCACAATTAAAACGCGGTAACGCGCCCTTGCCAGGTACAGGGCGGCGGTAAGGCCCGCGGGGCCTCCGCCGATGATGACAACGTCATATAAGTTTTGTTCGTTTTGTCTATCCATATCTTACAGCTGTCCCACAAGATCAAGGCTGGGTTTGAGTGTTTCTGCACCGGGCTGCCATTTTGCCGGGCAGACTTCGTCACCATGCTCTGCAACAAACTGGCTGGCCTGGACACGGCGGAACAGCTCGTCCGCATTGCGTCCCACATTGCCGGCAGTTACTTCATAGGCGACTATTTTCCCTTCCGGATTGACAATAAAACTTCCTCTTTCTGCAACACCGTCCGATTCAATATAGACTTCAAAATCTTTTGCCAAAGCATGAGTCGGATCGGCGAGCATGGGATACTGGATCTTTTTGATACGGTCGGAAGCATCATGCCATGCCTTGTGTACAAAATGAGTGTCACAGGAAACAGAATAAATTTCACAACCTGCGGCTTTGAATTCCTCATATTTATTGGCCAAATCCTCAAGTTCCGTTGGGCAGACAAAAGTGAAATCCGCCGGATAGAAGAAAAATACACTCCATTTTCCCAAAATATCCTTTTTGGTTACCGTATGAAACGCATCGTTTTGGTATGCCTGGACAGAAAAATCGCTGATTTCTTTGTTGATAAGTGACATTTCTAGTTTCCTCCTTAAATATTATATTCGCAATAGTTAGTTAATCCTAACCGTTACAAATATAATATACTAAAATTGTAGGATTATGTCAAGAGCAACCGATTATTTTCTCGGAAAATATATCCAAAGAAAAGGCCAGGAGAGCCTTCTCCCAGCCTTTTTTGATAATCATTCCTATTTCTATTTTAAATTATCTTAAAATGTGGAATGCCTGAAATCCAGGGTAAACGGCACTCTCTCCAAGTTCCTCTTCAATCCGCAGCAGCTGATTATATTTTGCCACACGTTCGCTACGGCTTGGAGCGCCTGTTTTAATCTGGCAGGTATTGAGCGCAACTGCGAGATCCGCAATGGTAGTATCTTCCGTCTCGCCGGAACGATGGGAGGCAATGGCAGTATAATGAGCTTCATGAGCCATTTTGATTGCCTCCAAAGTTTCGGAAACGGAGCCTATCTGGTTGAGCTTGATCAGGATAGAGTTTCCACACCCAAGGCTGATTCCCTTTTGCAGGCGTTCAGTATTGGTAACAAAGAGATCGTCGCCGACCAGCTGTACTTTTCCGCCCAGCTCTTTGGTCATCATCTGCCAGCCTTCCCAATCCTCTTCGTCCAGGCCATCCTCAATGGAATAGATCGGATACTTTTCACACAGGGATTTCCAATGTGCTACCAACTCCGCAGAAGTAAATTTCTTCTGGCTCTTTGGAAGCAGGTACTCCCCTTTCTTTCCGCTCTTCCATTCGCTGGAAGCGGCGTCCATTGCCAAAACAAAATCCTTGCCCGGCTCATATCCGGCTTGACGGATTGCCTCCAGGATATACTGGATGGCTTCCTCATCGCTGGCAAGATCCGGGGCAAAGCCTCCTTCATCCCCAACAGAAGTAGCAAGACCCTTGGATTTAAGCAGTGCTGCCAAGGCATGGAACACTTCTGTACACCAACGAAGCCCTTCCCGGAAACTTTTTGCGCCGGCAGGCATAATCATGAATTCCTGTACATCCACTGTGTTGGCCGCATGTGCGCCGCCGTTGAGGATATTCATCATTGGAACAGGCAGACGATTGCCATTTACACCGCCGAGAAAGCGGTAAAGAGGAAGATGCAGGGAAGTTGCCGCCGCCCTTGCACATGCAATCGAGACGGCAAGGATTGCATTGGCGCCCAGATTGGATTTGTCCTTTGTCCCATCTGCCTTTATCATTGCATGGTCGACTGCGTAAGTATCGGAAGCATCCATCCCTTTTAGGGTATCACAAATTACGGTATTGATATTGTTGACCGCTTTGGAAACACCTTTTCCTCCGTAGCGGGCCTTATCCCCGTCGCGGAGTTCCAGCGCCTCAAATTCTCCAGTAGAAGCCCCGCTGGGAGCAGCTGCTCTGCCGACAGTACCATCTGCAAGAAGAACTTCTGCCTCAACGGTTGGGTTTCCTCTGGAATCAATAATTTCACGGCCTGTTACGCACTCAATTACCAGGTTGTTCATAGATCCATCATCCTTTCTGCTCTTTTCAATCCCGGTCAGATCTTCCGGAAATGGTTTTCACAATGAGGTTAGTTTTATCTAACCACAAGCATTGTAACATTTTTTCTTACAAAAAACAAGCACGGATTAAAGAGCGTGCCCATCCGCAGGGGTTCCCGCGGATGGGCACATTTTCTGTCATGGATTTTTATTTGGCAGCGTGTTCCTTTTGGATTCCGCTGACAATTGTATAGTACGAACGGGAGGTAATCCGATAAACAAAGATATAAAAGACTGCAAAAACTAAATAGCAGCAGACGGTCACTAAAATCAACAGCGTCGTATTTGTCAGGCTGAACAGCGCAAGCATTTTGCTGAGCATGGGAAACGCAAAAGCAAGATGAACGCCCGCCGCCAGCAAAGGCAGGAAAAATACGGTCAAAACCTGGGAGTTAATACTTTTTTTGATTTCTTTTCTTGTCATGCCGACCTTTTGCATAATTTCAAAGCGGGACTGGTCTTCATAGCCCTCTGATATCTGCTTATAGTATATAATCAGAACGGCTGCGAAAATAAAGACAATCCCAAGCAGGATTCCCAGGAAAAACAATCCGCCATACAATCCGTAAAAACCGGCCCGCTCTTGTGCCACACTTTCACAGGAGATGGAAAAATCACCTTGTGAAAAAATGGGCTGATGGAGACCTTCCTGGATTTCATTGGAAATTAGTATCTGTGCATCATCCGCACAGTTTAAATCAAATCCATAAAACCAGTGATAAGTGAGGATGGGGTTTTCATAGTTGTCCATTTCCCCTTCCAGAGGTGCGACAACTTGCTCCACATCTGGGACAAAAAGATACAGCGATGGGACAATTTGCATGGAGTCAATCCCATTATCCGCGAAATCCGGCACAAATTTTTTCACTGTGATCCGATTTTTACCCATGATCGAAACGCTGTTTTCCCGAAAATCCGACTTTGTCGAGTAGGCCAGCGCCTCCCCTTCTTCCAGTTGTTCTTCCTGGCCCATCAGCCGATTATAATCGTCCAGCGACACGACGAAAACCTGCCACATATCCTGATAAGCGCTGGTAATCAGCGTACCGCTTGAGGGTTCCGTTTGAAACGTGCCGTTGTGAAAGTATCCTGCGAAGGCGGCTACATGGTAATCAAGCGGGTTTTCCGCTGTTTGTCCGTGATCTTCCACTGTTTTGGCGGTAAGTTCTTTGACAGCCTGTACCTGCTCAGGAACAAATCCCTCCATACTGCTTGCAGTGGAATCCAGGGAAATATTCCTTGGGTATCTGGAACGCAGGCTATCTTCCGCACCAATATACAGGCAGACCGTTGAGGAAACCATAACCAATACCATTGTGCAGAGAATGCAAATGGAAGCAAGGCCCGCTCCATTGCGTTTCATACGGTATATCATGGAGGAAACGGATACAAAGTGGTTTGTCTTATAATAATAGCGCTTATTTTTTTGCAGCAATTTGCAAACGGCAATGGAGCCTGCAATAAACAGCAGATAAGTTGCCGTAATAACCATGATCACGGCGACAAAGAACCAGACCATTGTGCTGATGGGATCTTCAATGGTAACCGCGAGATAATAAGCAGCCGACAAAATCAAAAAACCCATCAGCGCCAGTATCCAGTTTGCCTTTGGCTTCTTTTCTCCTGCATTTTCGCTGTGCAACAGCTCAATTGGGTTTGACAGATGAATCTGCCGAAGATTATTGAGCAAAATCAGGGTAAAAATGACCGCAAACAGTGCCAAAACCTGTACAATTGCCTTTGGTTCCAGGGACAAAGTGAAGGTTACCTGAGAACCCAAAATGTTGACCATACCAAGTTCTGCAATTTTGGAAAACACAATTCCGAACAGCAGTCCGGACGCCAGAGAAATTCCGGCAATCATTACGGTTTCCCAGAAAAGGACGCCGGCCAGGTTCCATTTTCCCATGCCAAGAATATTGTATAACCCGATTTCCTTTTTTCTTCTTCGAATCAGGAATGAATTGGTATAAAAAAGAAAAATCAAGGCAAAAAAGCCAATAACGCCGCATCCGAGATCGAGCATTGCCTGCATGGTATCCCCGCCCGGCATGGATTGGAGCACATCGCTTGTGCTCAAAAAGGACATGATATAAAACATAATTACCATGCCGATACAGGTTAAGATATAGGGGGTATACAACCGTTTATTTTTCCGGATTCCAGTCCATGCAAGTTTTGGGTAGAAACTCTGTTTCATCTTCTGTCACCACCTGTCGCAAGCATGGTAAGGGTGTCGGAAATTTTCTGGTACAGTTCATTTTCCGTGCTGTTCCCGCGGTAAATCTGATGGAATACTTCCCCATCTTTGATAAAGAGTACCCTGCTGGAGTGGCTTGCCGCTTTTACCGAATGCGTTACCATGAGAATTGTCTGTCCTCTTCTATTGATTTCATTGAACAACTGCAAAAGTTCATCCGTCGCTTTGGAATCCAACGCTCCTGTCGGCTCATCCGCCAGAACAAGTCTTGGGTTGGTAATCAATGCACGTGCGACAGCAGCGCGCTGTTTTTGTCCGCCTGAAACCTCGTAAGGGTATTTCTTCAAAATTTCGGAAATCCCAAGTTGATTTGCAATTGGTACCAGTCTCTGTCTCATTTCCGTGTAGTGTTTTCCAGCCAATACCAGAGGAAGAAAGATATTGTCTTCCAACGAAAAAGTATCCAGCAGGTTAAAGTCCTGAAAAACAAAGCCCAGATTGTCCCGACGGAAGGAAGCGATACTGGATTCTTTGATTTTGGAGAGATCCCTGCCATCCAGCCGTACCGTCCCTCCGGTGGGTTTATCCAACGCCGCCAGAATATTGAGCAGCGTGGTTTTTCCTGAACCGGATTCTCCCATGATGGAAACATATTCCCCTTCCTCCACGCTGAAAGAAACGTTTTTCAAAGCCTCTACTTTATTCCCGCCAAACCGGGTGGTATAGGTTTTCTTTAAACCATTCACTTCCAAGATACTCATCAGAAATTCCTCCTGTTCTTTGATGTATCCATTGTAGCAAAAAGGGGAAATGCGCTTCCATCGAATCGGCTTACATTTCCCCTTCTCTTTCTTACAGTTTTGTAAGTATGTCTTATTCGGCCTTCAGTGCCTTTTGCTCTAAATGGATACGAATCACCGTCCCGCTTTCCAGGGAGGAATTTGCGGTAATTCTGTGCCCAAGGTTTTCACAGATCCTTCTGCAAAGATACAGCCCAATCCCGCTTGCCTTTTTATCTTTTCTCCCATTGTATCCAGTATAGCCCTTTTCAAAAATACGGGGCAGATCCTCCGGTGCAATTCCAATGCCGGTATCCCGGATACACAGGGTTTTGGGAGCTTCCATGTTTATGGTGATTGTTCCAGAGGGAGTATATTTGAGCGCATTGGACAGCACCTGTTCTATGACAAAGGAAAGCCATTTTTCGTCGGTAATCACCCTTGCCTGCGTCTGCTGGAAATCAAGCCTGATTTTTTTACGGATAAACTGTCCTGCAAATTTTTTAACCGCCTGTTTGATAATATCGTCAAAAGAATACTCCTGAATCAAATAATCGGTTGAAGAGGAATTTAAGCGGAGGTAACACAGCACCATTTCCACATACTGCTCTATCCGAAACAGGTCTTCCGACAACGTACGGGCAAGCGGGGAATCTTCGCTTTGTAAATTAAGCTTCATGGAAGCGATTGGGGTCTTTATCTGATGCGCCCAGATGGTATAGTAATCCACCATATCCGAAATTTGAAAATTTGTCCGGTTTTCCAACTGGCGCTGTTCTTCCCGGAGCAGCCCAATAATTTTCTGGTAATCTTCATCATCCTGCGATTTAATCTCCGGAAAGCAATCCATTAAAGCAGAGGAAACTCTTTGCAGTTCCTGTAATTGATGATGTTTCCTATGGGCTTGGAACATATCGGCGATGAGCAGCAAAATCCCCAGTAAAATACAAATCCCCACGGGATAAATTACAGCGGCAACCGGAAGGTGGTACAGGGCAAAAACAGTCAAAAAAATAAAACTGAACAAAAGAAAAGTGAAAATCCCTTTTCGATGACCTTTAAGATAAAACAGGAAAAACTTCATGGAACGGTTCCTTTCTTCTATGACTGGGCCAAAAGGTAACCAACACCGAATTTTGTGGCGATAAACCCTTTCAAACCCGCGGCATCCAGTTTTTTTCGCAAACGGTTAATATTCACAGTCAAAGTGTTTTCATCCACAAAACTGTCCGTCTCCCAAAGCCTTTCCATCAGCTTTTCCCTGCTGACAACATTACCCTTGTTTTCCATAAGGGCCAGCAAAATACGGTACTCATTTTTCGTAAGGGAGATCTGTTCCCCCTGATACGTCAAAGTATTATCCCCCGTATTCAAAAATGCTCCACGGTATTCCAGCACCGGAACAGAAGCCGCAAAATCATAGGTTCTGCGCAGAAGCGCCTGAATTTTGGCAATCAAAACGCTTTGATCAAACGGTTTGGAAATAAAATCGTCCGCCCCCATATTCATTGCCATGACAATATTCATATTATCCGACGCTGAGGAAATAAAAATAATTGGCACTTTGGAAATTTTCCGAATTTCACCGCACCAATAGTATCCATTATAAAACGGGAGGGAAATATCCAGTAACACCAGATGCGGCTGGTATTGCGAAAACTCAGACAGTACTTCCCGGAAATTCTGAACGCATTTTGCCTCCAGTTCCCACATTTGGGCCTGGCGGTGGATAGCTTCTGCAATTCCATGATCATCTTCAACAATCAATATCCGATACATATTCCCAATTCCTTTCCAGACATGGTTCGATGAAAGGGCAAAATTTTTTCGCTTTGTTTTCAAGTCGGCTCCAATAAACCTTGCCATGTTGCTGAACAGCCCTGCCAAATTATGGGCAGGACGGAACCCCATTGTATTTGTCAGTCTACAAAAGTTCCACTGTTTATTATTCACCTTCCGAAATCCATCGTCAACTAAATAAAGGAAAAATTAAGGATATTAAGGTATTCTTTGTGATGATCTGCAAGGATAACGGAGGTTATCCATCCTTTTGCAATGTATTTGGAAAAATGATTCAATAACAAAAATCCAGCTACAATCCAGCCTTTTCCATATTCAAAAAATCCGAAACAGCTTTTAAAAAATTCAAAACCTTTTTGGAAGGATGTAAAGGATACAGTAATCCAAAGGGGATGGCGTAGTCCCAGTCGACAGGGATTGTAACCAGGGACGGATGAATATCCTTCCAGCATTCCAAATTCAAAAGCACATTTCCAGTTTGTTCACAGCGATTAAAAACCTGGATATCATAAAAATGCCCCGCGTCCTCAATATGAATTTGAGAATGATGCAGTTCCAAATCTTTTCTCAAAGAGTCATTGAGCGGAGAGTCCCCCTGCGTTACCATCATCAGTATTTCCCCATACAAATCGGATATTTTCAGCTTTTTTCTGCGGGAGAGCCGATGTCCCATTGGGACGGCCACACATTTTTTATAGGTTCCAAGCTGATAAAAATTACACCGGTCAAGCCATTGGGCGGAATCACAGACGCCTACAATAAAATCAAATTCCTGTCCTATTTTTTCAATGACAGACAAAATGCCGTTGTGATCATCCTCAAAAGGAATAATTTTTATCTTATACTGCGGGAATCTCTCATTGAGGCGATACCAAATATCCATAAAGACTTTACAGGGATTGAGCATTGAGGTGCCTACCTGAATAATCTCATTGTGTCTTCCCTCAATGTCTTTTGCCTTTTCCACTGCCTTTTGCGCATAAGCAATCAGGCATTTTGCATCTTTATAAATGGACTGCCCACATTCTGTCAGCATAATCCCCTGATTTGTCCGGAGAAAAAGTTTTAAATTGAGCTGTTTTTCCAGCAGGTTTATTTGTTTCATCACAGCAGTGGGCGTCAAAAACAGCTGTTGTGCCGCCTTGGTCATACTGCCGCAGTCAGCCACACAGAGAAAGGTGGGAAGCAAGTGATTATAGAGCATGAAAATTCCTCTTTTGCATTTACTATTGGTAAATACTATTTTAATCAGTTGGAAATTCCCTGTCAAACATTCCTCCGGTATACTGAATGATAGATGGAAACAACTTTTCAAGGAGGAAAATTTGTCATGCCCGCAATTATACTATACTTTTCAAGGACAGGAGAGAATTATGTCTCCGGTTCCATACAAAATTTGACCAAGGGAAATACAGAAATTGCCGCCGAACTGATTCAACAGCTTACCGGGGCGGAATTGTTTCAAATAGAACCGTCCTCCCCCTATTCCTTTCACTATTCGGAATGCATAGAACAGGCGAAAAACGACCAAAAACGGGACGCCCGGCCTCAGCTGGTCTCCTATCCTGAGAGTTTGGAACAATACGATACCATTTATCTGGGATATCCAAACTATTGGGGAACCATGCCAATGCCAGTCTTTACGTTACTGGAAAAGTTTGATTTTACCGGAAAAACAATCAAACCGTTTTGCACCCATGAAGGCAGTGGAATGGGACACAGTGAAGAAGATATCCGGAAACTATGCCCCAAAGCCGACGTCCGCCATGGACTTGCCATTACCGGAGCAAGAGTCCGTCAGGCAATGCCGGAAATCAAAAAATGGCTGGAGAAATAACTTTCCATATTATACATATTATACAAGGAGTGATTTTGAAATGCAGGCAAAAGAATTGAGCGTATTTCCGACAGGAGAGAAAAACGATGCATTTGCGGAATACTTTATCGGCCAAAGTTATTTGAACATGCTGTCTACACAGCAGGTAACCATAGGAAATGTAACTTTTGAACCGGGATGCCGGAATAACTGGCATGTTCACCACGCCTCCAAAGGGGGCGGACAAATCTTGCTTGTTACAGCTGGACGCGGTTATTATCAGGAGTGGGGCCAACCTGCCAGGGAACTCCATCCGGGGGACGTCGTTCATATTCCCGCAAATGTCAAACATTGGCACGGCGCAGCTCCAGATAGCTGGTTTGCCCATCTGGCAGTCGAGGTTCCTGGAGAAGAAACCGCAAACGAATGGCTGGAACCTGTGTCCGATGACGAATATGGCAAGTTAAAATAAGGAGGTAATTGATATGGAAAAAGTCACAGCGGGCCATGAAGCCCTGGGGGAATTTGCTCCAAAATTTGCACAGCTCAACGACGACGTCCTGTTCGGAGAGGTTTGGTCCCGGGAGGACAAGCTTTCCACCAGGGATCGCAGCTTGATTACTGTTGCCGCACTGATGGCCAGCGGGATTTTGGATAGTTCCCTACAATTTCATATTCAAAATGCCAAAAACCATGGCGTAAGCAAAGAGGAAATGTCCGAAGTACTGACACAGTTGGCATTTTATGCAGGCTGGCCAAAGGCCTGGGCAGCTTTCCGCATGGCCAAAGAGGTCTATGGCGACTGAGAAAAGCCACGCCAGATATCTCCTGTATCGCATCAAAACACCGGAAGGCAGCTGCTTTCCGGTGTTTTGATATTTTATCCTATTTTAAGGAATTCTCTGAATGAATTTGTCGGGCAATCCATTCCATGATTACGCAAACAATGTATTCCTGCTCCTGTAGCGTCAACGCCCTTCCCGGCGGAATTCCATGCCACTTGAAAAGGCATCCCCGGCAACAGGTTGCCGTTGCATGCTGCGCCAGAAAAACAGGATGTCCCCGCATGGGGGTCTGCCTGCCATCATTATCAATCAGGGCCGGCGCCAAGCGTTTGCGAACAAAATCTTCCGCATGTTGGCGGACTGTATCCATTCCCTTTTTCCGGATATAGTCCATTTCCTGTTTTCCCAAATAAAAGCGGCTGCGGAACTTGGAACCGGACAGCTTTTCAAAGAGCCTTTCCATATCGGGGAAATTCTCCTGCCCTGATGGGGCATAATCAATTCCCGCTTTTTTGGCCTGCACCATTTGCAGTTTCCTGTCAATAGAATAAAGCCTGTCTCCTTTATAAAACCTGGCGCCTGTCTGCTTAAAATGGAACTTCACACGGGAATCCACACACTGCTTTCTTGTCTGCAATATCCAGTCAAATTTACAAACTCTGGCATGTTCGCCCGATTCCCCACCGCAAGTAACCTGTTCTATTTTTCCCGTGGAAAGATAGGGTTCAATATGGATTTCACCCAGCATGGGTTCCTCGATGATTTCCCGGTGTTGGATTGGCAGATTCAAAAACACCGGAAGCCGGATATCTGCCTGTTCCTGATTTTCACAGGTACAGATGATTGTGACATTGTCATATCCATCTCCCCAATCATCCGGCAGTGATACTGGAAAACGTGCAATCCGCTTTGTAATAATGGCAAAATGTAAATCTGGACGTTTGCGTATCATTTCCCATGCTTCTGCACGCCAATCATCCGCTTCTTCCAGGAAAAAATCAGAAGTCATACAGGTATATACAACTTCGCCATTGTTTTGCAACTTATACTCTCCAGATCTGTTTTTTCTGATAGGAAGGTAAAAGTTTGCGGTTTTGGAAACAACGCTGCTGTCCTTCCCAAATTGGCTGTCCCTGCGGTAAACATAGCAATTCTGGCATCCTGGAGACAGTTTCCTGCACCCATGCCATGGATTCCAAATAGCCACCTTTCCCCCTCCTTTTTCCTGGCATGCTGGGAATTAGAAGGAAAAGTTTTCGTTATATTGAAAAAAAATCCAACTCCGAGCCGCAATTTTCCCAGTCTAAAAATCTGTAAAATTTTAAATATATCCTTTCCCACAGCACAAGATAACAAAAGAATGACTGTAAACTGATTCCGTACAGTTCCTAGCCGATCCATAACATGGCCATGAAAAGGTACCCTTTTTATTATGTCACAAATAGACTCCACTTTCAATCTGAGTTCCTACTGCGGGGGTCTGATTTTCCCTTCATTTTACAGTGTGTCATTTGATAGAAAACCCATATGAATCATCATACAGGGTTCATAAGCAAAAAATCTTTTTTGCGACGGGTTTATGTTTTTATGGACAGAGATCGGGAAAAAATATTCTAGAGGGATTGAAATCCCTAGTATTTTAGTATATAATTAAACAGGTTTAAAAATAACTTGTGGACATTTGCCTGACCATGGAATTCAAGTTTTCCGCTGACAGAAACAGAAAAGCACACGCCAAATTCAGTGGAAAATTTTAGACGAAAAACAAAGGAGTAATGACAAAAATGCTGACACTTGAACATCTTATATGGACTGCTCCCGGCGGTCAGCGAATCCTGGATGATGTCAATCTGGTCATTCCCGATTCCAAACTGGTGGTGATCACCGGCCCAAATGGCGGGGGAAAAACCACACTTGCCAAAATGATTTCCGGGCTGGAAAAGCCGGATTCCGGGCGTATTTATTTAGATGGGAACGATATCACGGATTTGGACATTACAGAACGTGCGAAACTGGGAATCAGTTATGCATTTCAACAGCCTGTCCGCTTCAAAGGTCTGACTGTCCGTGATTTATTGGAATTGGCCGCAAAGCGTACTCTCAGTGAGGAAGAACTCTGCGATACGCTTAGCAAAGTGGGGTTGTGCGCGCAGGAATACATCAACCGTGAAGTAAACGCCAGCCTTTCGGGAGGAGAAATCAAGAGGATTGAAATTGCCACTGTCATTCTGCGGCATACCAAGGCCACCGTTTTTGATGAACCGGAAGCGGGAATCGATCTTTGGAGTTTCCAAAACCTGATTGGGGTTTTCCAGGAAATCCGGCAATCCCTTACAGGAACCCTGGTCATTATCTCGCACCAGGAACGTATCCTTTCCATTGCAGATGAAATTGTCGTCTTGGCAGATGGAAGAGTACAAGCGGCGGGACCCCGTCGGGAAGTGCTTCCCGGGTTGTTGGAGGAAGCGGAATCCTGCCCAAAACAGAAAGGATGATTGCATTATGATGAGCAAAATTACAGAAAAACTGCTCAGCCTTGTTTCCGACTGGCAGGGCGGATTTTCAGGTGCTTATAATATTCGGGAAGATGGGATGTGCGCAGGCCGTCTTTCCACAGAACATATTCAGATAGAATCCAAAACGGACAAACCGGGACTGGACATTATTGTGTTACCGGGAACAAAAGGCGAAACCGTTTATATTCCCGCCTGTGTCACCCATGGCAATATTGACGACCTGGTTTACAATGACTTTTATATTGGCGAAGGAGCCGATGTGACAATTATTGCTGGATGCGGCGTCCATACAGAGGACGAGGAAGATGCGCGTCACAATGGGATTCACCGCTTTTTCCTGGAGAAAAATTCCCATGTAAAATATATTGAAAAACATGTTGGAACAGGAAATGGAACCGGGTTGCGCAAAATTGACCCTGTAACGGAAGCAACTTTGGCCGAAGGCTCCACTTTAGAAATGGATACCTCCCAAATCGGCGGTGTGGACCGTACAACCCGGAAAACCAAAGCCACAGTTGCAGCGGATGCAAAGCTCTTGATCCGGGAGCGCCTGTTCACAGAAGGAACCCAGTATGCCAATACGGATTTTGAAGTGTATTTGAACGGAGAAAATTCCGGTACCACCCTGACCTCCCGTTCTGTTGCCAAGGGAGATTCTGTCCAGGAATACCATTCCAAGATTATCGGAAACGCATCCTGCACAGGGCACTCCGAATGCGATGCAATCATTGATGACAACGGTGTTGTCAAGGCAGTACCGGAGCTGATTGCAAACGACGGAGACGCTGCACTGATCCATGAGGCGGCAATCGGAAAAATTGCAGGAGAGCAAATCCTCAAATTGCGCACGCTCGGCCTTACGGAAGAAGAAGCAGAGGCAAAAATTGTTTCCGGATTCTTAAAATGAGATTTGGTTATAAAAACTCCCCATGCTTTATCGCATGGGGAGTTTTGTATTGTTTAGGCCTTTGCGGTGCCCTGTTTTGCGACGCTGTCCATTTTCTGTTGGATCAGCTCTTCATCTCCAAGGTAATACTTCTTCTGTACCTGGAAGGCATCATTAAATTCATAGACCAATGGAATTCCAGTGGGGATATTCACATCAACGATTGCCTCGTCGCTCATATTTTCAAAATATTTTACCAATGCCCGTAACGAATTGCCATGGGCTGCAATCAAAATCCGGTTGCCGGCCTCAATCTGCGGTTTAATGTTGCATTCAAAATAGGGAACCACTCTTGCAATTGTATCTTTCAGGCTTTCTGTCAGTGGAAGCTGGTTTTTGTCAATGCCGCGATATTGTTCCTGATTACGGGGACTACGCGCATCGGATTCTTCCAATACCGGCGGGCAGACATCAAAAGATCGTCTCCATATTTTCACTTGATCTTCCCCATACTTCTCCGCGGTCTCGGCTTTATTCAATCCCTGCAGGGCGCCGTAATGGCGTTCATTGAGTTTCCAAGTCTTAATCACCGGAAGCCATTCCCGGTCAAGTCCTTCCAGCACGAGATTCAGCGTATGGATTGCCCTTTTCAGGTAGGAGGTGTGGCAGATATCAAAATCAAATCCCTCTTCGCGGAGGGTTATTCCGGCTTGCATCGCTTCTTTCCTCCCCTGTTCTGAAAGATCCACATCTGTCCAGCCTGTAAATAAATTTTTCTTATTCCATTCGCTTTCCCCATGACGGATTAAAACCAATTTCTGATTAGCCATTTTATACAACTCCTTTTGGTTAGTTATAACTAACTATCTGAAACTATTGTATATTATTTTACTGGGAAATTCAAGTCTCTATTTCTATTTTCATCAATATTTCGTGTAGAAAGAACTTTGTCGTGCAATACAAAAGAAAAAACAAGGGCTTTCATGGAAAAGCCCTTGTTTGAACACGGATATGCGGTCGTGTTCTGTTCTTTCGTTACAGAACGACAAACTATTGTAAATCTGGTTTCAGCAATTCCCGCCGCAGTTTTAAAAGAATGGCCAATGACAACACAGCTGCAAGAGCGGCTGTACCGGCAAAATTCAGCCAGATACCCGTTAGTCCTAACGGCCAAAGGATGACGACAAGCAACACAGGGAAAATCAATGCAGTGGAAACCGAGATAATAGAAGCGAACAGAGGTTTTTCAATGGCAAGCATATAACTTTGCATGGCAAAGGAAAACCATCGTGTTATGTAAGTCAGACTAAAAAGCTGCAATGCACCGACTGCAAGGGTCATTACTTCTTTTCCCGAATCTGCCATGAACAAAACAGTAATTTGTTCTGGAAACAGCGCAAGGACAACCACCGCCAACAAAGAGATAATACCGCTTGCAACGAAACAGCATTTTTCAATTGCCCGGACTCTGGAGAATTTCCCTGCACCCCAGTTATAGCCCACGGCAGGTTGAAGGGAATCACACATTCCATACAGAAGCGGCTGGATAAAACCATCCGCATACATCAGGATTCCATAG
Organism: Candidatus Pseudoruminococcus merdavium; assembly: GCA_904419745.1. GTDB lineage: Bacteria > Bacillota > Clostridia > Oscillospirales > Ruminococcaceae > Pseudoruminococcus_B > Pseudoruminococcus_B merdavium. The sequence goes on from CAJFSS010000006.1 coordinate 23,293, forward strand.
ACGGAAACGGCTGTTTCCCCGCCCAAACGCACAAGAATCACATTCATCAGAATGGAGGTGATTCTGCCCGCAATATTATTTAAGAAATTCGGGCTTCCGCAGGCGATAATCTGCCGAATCATTCCTACGTGAAAGTGCGGTTTACAAAAACGTAGCACCGTATTTTTTTTCACAAAAGGAATCAGGGCAAGAAAAGCACAGATAAGCATCCCGGAACAGGTGGCTAAAGCCGCCGCCCAAATCCCCCAACGGAACACCCCGAGGAACAAAAATTCCAGTACAGCGCTTAAAACGGACATCAAGATGTTCAAATACATGCTGCCACGAATAATCCCACAGATGCGCAGGAAGTTATCCATAGCAAATACAATTGTTGTCACCGGGGAGCAAATGGCATAGACCCTGATATACTGCACCGCCAGATTCGCAAATTCGCCTTCAGCCCCCATCAACTGGATTAAAAGCGGGGCAATTACGAACAGGATTCCACCAATCAGTATCCCCGCCCCCACAATCATGAGACAGGCGCATGTAAAAATGTTATTTGCTTCTTTTTCCTGTTTTTTCCCCAAACAGATGGAAATGGGGACAGCTGAACCGACGCCAATTAAATCCGCCAGCGAAAAATTGATAATTACAAACGGCATTGCAAGGTTGACCGCCGCAAAAGCCGTTGCGCCCAAAAAGCGCCCTACAAAAACGCCGTCAATGGTTTGATATAACGCCGAAGCCAGCATACTGACTGCTCCGGGTATAGAAGCGAGGAAAAAAAGTTTCAATGGTGATTTTTCAGAAAATAAAGCAGTAGAATTCATATACACCTTCCTTTAAAATTCCCCTGCCTGTGTTCTATGAAATCATCAGCAATAGTGTTACCCACTCTCTCGATCCTATAGAATAAGCTCCATTTTTATAGATACCTCGCTTTGTTGGGAAAATCCATATTCGTAGAGTGGATACCAGAATATCCTAATAGAATTTGCAGTGTTTGGCAAGGGTATCTTTTAATAAATATACTGTTTTACTTTGTTTCCAATGCCTGTTTTACCTTTTGGGCAATGTGCGGTGCAGTTAATCCATAGTAATCCAGCAATTCCAATGCCGGTCCGGAAATTCCAAATTCGTCCTGAATTCCCAGTTTGACCACTTTTGTAGGATACTGTGCGCACAGGACGCTGGAAACAGCTTCTCCAAGACCGCCGACCACACTGTGCTCTTCCACGGTCACAAGAAGCCCTGTCTCCTTCGCAGCTTTCACAAGGAGGGCTTCATCAATCGGCTTAATGGTATGAATATCAATGACCCGCGCGTGGATTCCCTCTTTTTCCAAAAGATCCGCCGCCTGAAGGGATTCATATACCATCAAGCCGGTTGCAACGATCGTAATGTCGTTGCCTTCCCGCATGGTAATGCCTTTCCCAAGTTCAAAATGGTATGTCTTTTCATCATTGAAAACAGGAACAGCCAGACGTCCTAGCCGGACATATACCGGCCCATCCAAATCCACAATCGCTTTAATCGCCGCTTTTGCCTCAATATCATCTGCGGGATTGATGATTGTCATTCCCGGAATCGCACGCATCAGGGCAATATCCTCACAGCATTGATGAGTTGCCCCGTCTTCCCCCACCGAAATCCCGGCATGGGTGGCGCAAATTTTTACCGGCAGATGAGGATATCCCACCGAGTTGCGAATCTGTTCAAACGCACGTCCTGCAGCAAACATGGCAAAGGTGCTGGCAAACGGTTTTTTCCCAGAAGCAGCAAGCCCAGCCGCAACGCCAACCATATTGGCTTCTGCGATGCCACAGTCAAAAAAGCGGTCAGGATATTTTTCTTTAAACATTGCCGTCATGGTAGAACCGCCGAGATCAGCGTCCAGTACAACCACGTCTTTGTCAACTGCGCCAATTTCTACCAGTGCTTCTCCATAACTTTTTCTCGTTGCAATTCTCTTTACTTCCGCCATCCGATTAACCCTCCAAATCCGCAAGATATTGCTCAATTTCTTTGATTGCCGCATGATACTGTTCAGAATTTGGAGCAACTCCATGCCAGCCGACATTGTCCTGCATAAAGGAAACGCCCTGTCCTTTATGGGTAGAAGCGATAATAGCAGTCGGTTTTCCGGTAACAGATTTTGCTTCAAGCAATGCATGTTCTATTTGGGAGAAATCATGCCCGTTGATAGAAATCACATGAAAACCAAACGCAGCAAATTTATCCGTAATCGGTTCTGGGGAGCAAACCTCATGCAGATGGCCGCTAATCTGCAAATCGTTGTAATCCACAATTACACAAAGGTTATCCAGCTTTTTATGAGAAGCAAACATTGCCGCTTCCCAGACCTGGCCTTCTTCCAGTTCCCCGTCGCCGAGCATTGCATAGACCCTGAAATCCTTTTTTGAAAGTTTTCCTGCAAGAGCAATCCCGCATGCAGCAGAAATTCCCTGGCCCAAAGAACCGGTAGACATGTCCACCCCAGGAGTCCCCTTCATATCCGGATGTCCCTGTAACATTGCGCCAACATGGCGCAGCTTTTTCATCTCTTCCATTGGGAAAAAGCCCTTGAGTGCGAGAGCAGCATAGAGTGCTGGAGCGCCATGACCTTTTGAGAGTACAAACCGATCCCGATCTTCCCATTGCGGTCTTTGAGGATCCACCCTCATTTCACGGAAATAGAGATAGGTGATGATATCCGCAGCAGAAAGGGAACCTCCTGGATGCCCGGATTTTGCATGGTAGACACCTTCCAGAATACCAAGACGTACTTTCGCAGCAGTGATTTTCAACTGTTTCTCAAGCGATTGTTCCATTGATTACCCTCCGTATTTCATATCCAGCCGCTTTGCTTTTCCAACAGGAAACGCAAAAGTACAGAGCACAAAACCGCTGCCCTGTACCGTACACAAAATGGCCATTTTTATTGCACAAAAAGATAGCATGGCCTATTCAATCAATACTATCATCGCCAATTTTCGGCACAAAGTCAATAGAAAACACAAACTTGTTTTCATCTTAAACAAACTTCTATTTTTTTCTCTATATTAAAAGGGGATTTTCCATTTTCTTTGTGCAGTTTGCGCTAGTCTCTTTTTAGGATACCCTAAATAAAAACATAATCCATACCAAATATCACTGAAACCTGCATTTTATGCGAACAAGGATTGTTTTACTGGAAATACTTGGTTTCATCCACTTGCATAAGCTGTCTTATTTTGTCTGTAAAGCACATAGAGCATCCCGATCATTGCGGAAATTCCAGTGAATTCCTTTTTTGGCCCGATGACAGAGTCAATAAAATGGGAAAAGAGCAGCTGGAAAATCCAGCTGCTCTTCTACATTATCTGTTGATGAAATTCATTGATAAGCGCTTTTAAAATGCGTTCTTCATTTTCTGTTAATCCATCAATTACCAAGACTTTCTTTTTTTCAATCCCCAAGATATAATCCGATGTAACTCCATAGAGATTGGCAAGACGAACCAGTACATCAATCGACGGTGTTTTAATATTGTTTTCATATCCGCTGATGGTTGTTTTGGAGAGGTTCAGTCGTTTTGCAACCTGTGCCTGTGTCATTTGCTTGCTCAACCTCAATTCACGAAGCCGATATCCAAAATCATATACCACATAAACCACTCCTTCCTATGCTTTTAGCATAATACAAGGAGGTTGCTTAAAAGGGAAAATTTTGTCGAAAAAATCTCCTAAAAGTTTACATTTTTCCAAATTCCTTATTATTATTCCTTTTTTAGACATTTTTTTGGCAAAGGGACCTTTGCAGTATTCTCCTAAATTGCAAATTTTATAAAACAATATATTCATAAACAGAAAAATTCGAGTTTTCCCGCTCACAGACAACTTTCGGAAGATTTTTTAGAGTCATTATTAATTTCGCCATGGAATGATGACCCCGGAAAAACTATTACCGAAAAAGGAATATATTTCCTTTTCTATTTGTGAAATATATGGTATGATAATATTAAAGAATATTTTTCGCTTTCTATTGTTGTGTGAACAAACATCATGCATGGGAAAGCGTTTATTTTTTCGTGTTGAGGAGGTATTTTATGCCCGCATTAACCAAGAAAAAAGTGAAGGATTTTATTGTAGACGGCGTTTTCTTTCTGGTTGGCAGTTTCATTTTTGCCATTTCTGTCAACACATTCACAGCACCTAATAACATTGCCCCCGGAGGGCTTACGGGTGCGGCTACCATGCTCAATTATGTTTGCGGCATTCCAATTGGCGTGGTAACCCTGCTGATGAACATCCCTATTTTTCTGTGGGGGCTTTTTGAAGTTGGCTACCGGTTCATTATCAAAACAATTGTTGCTACCATCCTGTCTTCTGTTATGATTGACTTGACAGTTGATATCCTCCCGCAATACCAGGGCGATATGCTGTTAACAACGGTTTTTGGCGGATTCTTTTCCGGTCTTGGCCTGGCTTTGATTTTTGTCCGGGGCGGCACTACCGGAGGCACCGATTTGATCGCCAATTTGATTAGTCTCCGTGTCCGTCATCTCTCCTTAGGGCGTCTGGTTTTGATTGTGGATATGGTAATTGTCGTTATCTCCGCTTTTGTCTACAAAAGCTTTGAAAGCCCATTATATGCAACCATCGTGATTTTCATCACTTCCAAGGTCATTGATGTTGTACTCTATGGTTCAGACATTGGAAATGGAAAAATGATTTTTATCATCTCCCAGAAAAATGAAGAAATCGCCCAGAGGATTATGGACAGGATCGGACGCGGCGTTACAGAATTGCGTTCCCGCGGGGCATATACAAAACAAAATGGGGAAGTTTTGCTCTGTGCAGTAAGTCGGCAGGAAGTTTACAAAGTTTATGATATCATCCATTCGATCGATCCCGATGCATTTACCATTGTAGGCGAAGCCGGGGAAATCAGTGGAGAGGGATTCAAACAAATGCAAAAAAATCACGCTGAATCCAAACGAAAAAAGCAAAAGGACAAGCATAATTCCTAAAAGATTCCCCTTTTTTATCTCCACACATACAAAAGGAGGACATGTCAGAAGACATGCCCTCCTTCTTATTTTTCCGTTATATTCTCAAGAATTACTTTCTGGCGCCTTGCGTCATGCTGTCCAACTGATTTCCGGTAAACGAAAAACGCCACTCCGGCTGTAATTACCTCTGCAATCCAAAAAGCATTCCAAACCCCGATAGCGCCAAACATCCGGCTCAACACAAATGCAACGGGAATAATCACAAACACATACCGGAACAGGGAAATAATAAGGGATGGCACCCCTTTTCCAAGCCCTTCTAACGCCCCGGACGAAGTTACAGAAACTGCTGAGACAAGGAATCCCGCACTAATCAGACGAAGAGCTGTTTCCCCAGCCTGAATTGTCTCCTGATTACTTGTAAACAACGCGATTAGTGGTCCGGGGATCACAAAACATAGGACCGTCCCCAAAATCATGATCATACCGTTCATACCCAATACAATGGAATAAATCTGTTTTACCCTTTTCTGTTCCCCGGCTCCATAATTATAGCCAATCAAGGGACGCATTCCCTGCACCATTCCGTTTGCCGGCAAATAGAGGAACGTCTGTAATTTATAGTAAATCCCCAAAACCAGAATATATACCTGCGAATAGGAAGCCAAAATGGCATTTAATGAAGAAATCAGAAAAGAGGGCAAAGCAAGATTTAATGTTGCCGGAATTCCAATGGAGTACAGTTTTGCAATCATTTTTACATTTGGGGCCAGATATTTCCTGCTGATACGGACGCGGATTGGGCGTGCCACATACACAACTACATAGATGAGCAGCGTCAATGTCTGTCCAATGCCTGTGGCCAGCGCAGCTCCCTCAATTCCCAGTTCTGGGAATGGGCCATACCCGAAAATCAAAACCGGATCCAAAATGATATTGGCGATACAGCCGCACATCAAGCTGATCATCGTGATCTTCATATTCCCAACAGCTTGAAAAATTTTTTCAAATGATACGCCTACTACAATCATCAGCGTGAAGGAAAATGCAATTACAGAATACCGGATACCAAGATCCACCACCGCCTGTGAAGAGGTAAACATGTTCAAAAATGCAGGCATAATTGCAATACATCCAATTGTCATAACCACACTGTGTATTACAGCTAGCAGGATCCCCTGTGTTGCCGCCATATTGGCTTCTGATTCATTTCCCGCACCCAAATGGAAAGCAATCACCGCATTGATCCCCACTCCAAAGCCAATCCCAACGGCATTGATAAAGTTTTGAATTGGATAGACCAAGGACAACGCCGTCATCGCGTCTTCACTGATCTGCGCGACAAAATAACTGTCCACAATATTGTACAAAGAATTCACCAGCATGGAAAGCACCATTGGCAACGCCATAGACAAAATCAGCGGCAGTACCGGCCTCTCTTTCATAAAATCTTGGTTCATTATACCCCTCCTATCAAAAAATACCCGGTCACACCTGCTCCGTCCCGACAGTATTCTATGTCAATAATCCTTTCTTTGGTCCAGGACAGGTTGTTTCTATTTTTTCAGCACCATGTGCTGTTATATTCTCTTTCCTGTAGTATTTGTTTGGGCTTCCTTCCGCGGGCATCAAAAAGCCACACAGCTATCTGCCGATAACTGTGTGGCGAAAAGATGACATTGTCGTCCGGAAAAATCCACAACACATTTTTAACGAATGCCATTATACCGATATTCATTCCCGTTGTCAAGACAAAGCTAAGGATTCTTTTCACAAAAAGCCAGAAAAGGAACCAGTTGAAAAGAACTGCCCTTTGTAAATTGGGCTTACTCCTTTTCTTCCTTGTGAATCATCATATCCAAAATTGCCTCATTGGTGCCGGACATTCCTTCATTGCCCAGGGAAGCAAGATTGTGCAATGTATCCTCAACACTCAGCGCGACAATCCCGTCATGCTGATCGGCGCCCACTCCATGAATGGCAAGAAGCGCGGAACGCATGGTTGCGCTCACCGCTGTTGCAATTTTAATGGCGCAGCCCGGTTTTGCACCATCACAGACCATACCGGAAATATCCGCAACCATCGTTTGGATTCCCAGTTCAATATTCTCTTCCGTTCCCCCGAACAGGTAGATAATGCCCGCACAGGAACCAATTGCCGCTGCAATCCCGCAACCGCAAAGAACAGACAGGCGCCCCAGCGAATGCTTTGTGTGAATAGTAACAAGCAGACTCATGGCCAGGGCCTTGAGCTTTTTCTCTTCATCCACTTTCAAGCGTTCCGCAACCGCAATGATGGGAACCGTGGCCGTAATGCCCTGGTTTCCGCTGCCAACCGCACTCATTACCGGTTTGCGGCACCCTGCCATTCTGGCGTCTGCCGCAGCTGCGGTTAATGCAACTGCATAATTTGCAATATCATCTGCAATAATTCCCGCTTCTACATTGCTCAGGATACTCTTACCGACCATATGTCCATAATCATGGGTAAGGCCTTCCAACGCGATGCTCTTATTGACGTCGACCGCTTCCCGTAAAAATGTCAGATCTTCCAAAGTCATATTGTTTACAACCTCATGGTAAATTTGTCTGACAGTCAGGGAACAGTCGTCTTCCACTTTAGCGCTGCGTGAAGCGGCAATATCACACTGCGGGATGATATTGAGCAGTACTTGTCCGTTCTTTTCAATATAGACAAACTGGTTATGGATGTCACGGATAATTGCTTTTGCCGTATCAGATCCCTTGGTACAAATTGCTTCAATATATACTTTATAATCATTTTCGGCGAGCTTTACATGGATTTTCTTTTGCTCCAACAGCTCCTTCGCCTTGGAAAAGTCCTCCGAGGTCATCCCTTCCAGCACCAACAACCCCTTTTCCGGCCTGGCACTGATTACCCCCATGGCGGTTGCGATATCCAACCCGACCATATCCGTATTCGGCACGCCGACATTCATCCCATTTTTCATGATATACTGGCTGACATAAATAGTTGTTTGCTCAGGAATCCCATCGATATGAGCCGCCGCTCCTGCTGCGCATAGCGCAACTGCAACCGGTTCCGTACAGCCAAGCGCAGGAGCAAGTTCGCTTTTTACAAGGTTTACATACTTGTCCTTTAAACAGCTGCATACTTTTGTCTCCATAACTGATTCTCCCCATCTATAAATTTAATCCCTATCCTTTTCTTTTCAGCTTTATTATAGTATAAAGCTATTGGTTTTTCCAATAGGATTTTCCAAAAAAAATGAAAGATCGATATGATTTTCCAATAACCCTTGAGTAAACCCCAACTTTTCCAAGGGTCTTTCGTTATTTTCTGGACAGATGTTTTTCGTACAGTCTTCTGCTATAGCCCCGCGGCAGATAAATGACAAGCAAAAGCACAACCAAAACAACTCCCGCTGTTTGTGGAACCGGAAGAAAGGCCAGCAGCATAAGAACAATTCCCGAAAGAACCCATACTTTCCCTGCAAATCTTTGCGTTTTCGTCCACAAATCATCCGTAGCATATGCCACAGAGGCTTTCACCCCACAATAATAGTTTTTCACATATTTTGGCAACCGGTTTCCAAAGAAAATAAGCAGACCCCCGGCAACTAACAACACCACCATCTCTGCAAACCGGAAATCCATGGCGCACAAATTGATAAGGCCCAGTGCATTACAGAGTATCGCGGCCTGACATCCAAACAGAACCATAATCAATGCCAGACGGATTTTTTCTGAGGATTTTGCCGTGCCATTCCCCCGGTACAGGGCAAAAAATCCCGCTAACAGGGGGAACACAAAAATCATCCAGCGGGACGCTGTATTACTGACTCCGTCCTGATTCCATTGTACGGCAATTACTTCCGGCAAAAAGAAAACCAGGGTGATGTCTAACAACAGCATGAGTATAGCCAGGCACCCTGCCGGTGTTTTCAATCTTTTCATAAATGCCACTCCTTAAATTCTTCAAGCCATGCGAGCAATTCTTCTAGTACGCTCAGATTGATCTCATAATAAATATATTTTCCTTCCCGTTTGTCCCGGATTAGCCCCGCATCTTTTAATATGGACAGATGCCTGGAAATTGCGGCGTTTGTAATGGGGAATTGCCGCGCAATTGTTCCGGCAGACTTTTTGCCTGATTTTAGAAAATTTAATATCTGCCGCCGAGTCGGATCGGACAAAGCCCGTAATGTCATTTGTATTCCCATAACGCTCTTCCCCATATATTTAACATTTAAGTTAATTATTAAATATAGAATAGCAGATTCGCATTTTGTTGTCAAATAGCCCCCGTTCTTCAAAGGTTATCCCTGCAAAAAAAGCAGGCAAAGGAATTTTCCTTTGCCTGCTTTTGAATGTTGAATGGCTGCCTCCATATTTCTGAAGAACCAAAGTGTTTTAAGCCGCAGTAGAAGAGACAAAGCCTGTTTTTGCAACTTCCACTTTCACCATGTTCAAAAAAATGCTGAAAATCATTTCTCCTGTACTGGAAAGAGCGCTGTCCTCTTCCTTCCCACAGAGCTTTGCAAAGGATTCACCCACACTGCGGCAAACCCCTGCCCCTTCCCTTCTTGCGCACAGCATATACAGGGAATAGGCCCCCGTATCGCTAATCTGATCATAGACATCCGGGGAAATTTCCTGTAACGTATTGAAAAAGGAAGTATGGGCGGTATTGATCAAAGTCGAATTAGGGACATGGGTATTTAGCCCCCGGTCAATCGCGAACGCAAATAGCAACAGCACCTGCGTTTTCGTCCGCGCATCTTCGCTGTCAGGTTCAATATTGGACATACACTCATCTGCAATATCCTTTGAAAGGATTCTGGCCAGATTAAATCCAAGAAGCTTTGCCCGTTCGATATTACCATTCTCTTTTTCGATAAAGTAATCATCGTTTGCCGAAGTATCTTCCTGGTTAGAGAGAGCCGCAGCCGGACGATCTCCTGCAATTTTAATATCGCTGTCATCCTTCGGCATGCTCAATAGCATCAAAGGGGCTTTGCCGCTTGCCTGGCGGCAGAATCCCAGAAAAAGAACGGCCAAAACAACGCTTAGCAGAAAAAAATAGAACACGGGTCATCCCTCCCTTATCGATCTGTTTTTCTTTTATCTCTACTGTGCAAGAGCTTCTTTGAGTGCAAAAGCCAGCTGTTCCGGGCAGGACGTGGATTTACTTCCGCACTTGATTCCTTCCAGCCTGGAAATCACTTCTTCTGCTTTTTGACCAACGCACAATGCGGCCACACCTTTTGTATTGCCATTGCACCCGCCGATAAATTCGACGCGGTTAATTACCCCGTCGTCAGAAATTTCAAGATTAATCTGCCTGGAGCACACGCCTTTTGTTTTATAAGTGTAATTCATATTTATTTCCTCCATCCAAAAATTCATCTTTGCGCCTGGGCTTCCATGCGGTAAAACATATCATCCGGTGTTGTAAAGGTACCGAGCCGGTGGCACCTGGAACTGTGCATGCCGTGGAAATCTGTCCCACCGGTTGCAAACAGCCCATATTTGCTGACAAGCTGAGCAATTTCTTCCTTGTCTTCCTCCAGATTCCGGGGATGCCACAATTCAATGCCATCGAGCAGATGTTTTGCGGTCAGTTCCCGCAAAAGTTCCATACTCCGGTACTCGGAAGGATGGGCCATCACCGCAAGTCCACCCGCTTGGCGGATCACTTCCAGCGTTTCATAGACGTCCGGGAAAGTCGGCGTCATATAGCAGGAGCCAGTTTTTGCGTCAAACAGTTGTTTAAACAGAGGACCGTACATTTCATTGGTATACCCCATATCAATCAATGTCCTCATGATATGCTGTTTAAACACGCAAAAACTGTCCTTCGCATATTCCCGAACCGTGGGGATACTGATAGGGATCTCATGGGATACCTTTTCCAGCATCCGTTGCGCTGTAACTCTCCGGTTTTCCTGAATCCGATGCAGGAAGCGATTGAGCAATTCCCGATCCTGATAATAATAACAGAGCATATGGACTCTTCGGTTGCAACTGTAATCGAACGTGGAAATTTCCACTCCCGGAATCAACCGGATTCCATACTTTCCTGCAAGGACAAGCGCCTGGTCATACCCATCAATGGTATCGTGATCCGTAATCGCGAGGTTATCGATTCCACCAAGCTTTGCAAACCGGAACAAATCCTCCATCCCAGTCGCACCATCCGACAATGTTGTGTGGCAGTGCAACTCGGTTTTCATAACAGTCACCTCTCATCACAAGATATGTTTTATTATACATGATTTATCCTATATGTTTCAAGTTAAAACACAACAAAAAAATCCTTCTGTTTTATGAACAGATTTCTTTTGCATTTCAGCAAAAAGTACACACTCTTCCCGCTTTGTGGTATAATGTCAACAGTGAGGCCGTATTGCGGGTGGAAAGAGTTTTTTATCACCCCGCCGGGTAGTCGGCGGCTGTAGAGCGCATGCGAGAAGCGCCAGACTCAGAGTAGTACCATAACTGCACAAGACGATAAACAGATTTTTGCGGCCTTTTATAAACGGCGGCCAATTAAAAAAGCGCCGGACATGTCCATGCAAAAAGCATGTCCAAAAAGCCAGTAAGTTTATCCAAGGAGGAACCATGGAATTCACAATTGATTTTGGTGCATGGAATGGAGTATTCGCCGTACCGTGCAGCGTTGTTGATATACATTTAAAACTTGCCGGGGAGAGTTCTTTGAAAGTGCTGCTTTGGATTTTGCGGCATGCAGGACAGCCGGTAAACACAAACACCATTGCCTCGGAACTTTCGATTGCAAAATCAGATGTGGAAGACTGTATCTACTATTGGGTGAAAGCCGGTATTTTTTCGCTTTCTGAAGAAAAGCTTACTCCGGGGAAAACCATGGAAAACGGACAGTTACCCACTCCCCAAGATACCGCCCCCGTTGCGCCGAAAAAAAACGCCTCTTACCAGATTATCAAACCGGAAAAGGCCCCTCAACTGGAACCGGAAGCCTGGGCAGAGCGTCTGGAGGGGGAAGACATCCGGTTTCTTTTTCAGCAGGCAGAAAATATTCTGGGGCATCCTCCCACCCATATGGAACAAAAAGAACTGGTGGATCTGATCGACTGGTTTGCATTCCCATTGGATTCCATCCTGATGCTCCTCCAATACTGTAAGACCACAAAACGCAAAGGAGTCCGCTCCATCCACGCAGTCGCTGTGGAATGGGCAAAAGAGGGGATCTCCTCCTATGAACAGGTGGAGGAGTATATCAGCAAGCATTTGGCGCAATATGACCACGAAACTGCCGTGAAAGACGCCTTCCACTTACGGGATGGACTGTCGGAAAAACAAAAAAAGTACATTGCCAATTGGTTTGGCCCGCTTGGTTTTACGATTGACATGGTAAAACTCGCCGGGGATCGTACTCTTGATCGGACAAACTCCCTGAGTTTTGACTATATGAACTCAATTTTGGAATCCTGGAATAAAAAGGGAATTACTACCCCAAAACAGGCCATGGAAGAAAAACACCCTTCCCAAAAAGGTTTTTCCAGCGGTACTGCTTCCTCCCTGGATAAAGAAGAAATTGATCGGCTGTTTGCTTATGGTACCATTGACACAAAAGGAGGAAAGGGATAATGGGATACGACAAAAGAATCTATGCGGCGGTCAATGATGAACTGGCCCAGAGAAGATACCAGGCCTCCCTGCAAGCCCAATCCCATTTGGAGGAAGTCTATCAGAAAATTCCGGAAATCCGGCAGATTGACCGGCAATTATCCATGACAGGGATTTCTGTTGCCCGCGCCGTTATTCAGCATGAACAATCCCATCAAATCATTGAACAACTGCGCAGGCAGAATCTGGATCTTCAGCAAAGGCGCGCTTTTTTATTGCAGCAACATGGATATCCCAGTGATTACACCGAAGAACATTACCATTGCAGCCGGTGTAAGGACACCGGGGTTGTAGGAAGAAAACGATGTGATTGCTATGAATCGCTGCTCAGGGAAAAAGCGTGCGAATTGCTCAATCGGACTTCCCCTCTCCAGCTCAGCTCCTTTGATACGTTCCATACAGAGTATTACCCGAATTTGCCGGATAAAAACGGGATTAGTCCCCGGCAGACAATGACCGCTATTTTCCAGTACTGTCTTTCCTATGCGCAGAATTTTTCCGCCCATTCAAAAAGCATTCTCATGATGGGGGCAACCGGTCTTGGAAAAACGCATCTTTCCCTGGCCATTGCTCAGGCAGTCATTGAGAAAGGGTATGGGGTCATCTATGGTTCTGCCCAGAACCTCTTATCCACACTGGAAAAGGAACGTTTTTCCCGTTCCGTCCCGGATATGGACAGCTTGCAGCTATTGCTTGACTGTGATCTGCTGATTTTAGACGACCTGGGCGCTGAATTTCCAACCCAATTTGTATCCTCAAGCATTTATAACATTGTCAATTCCCGCCTGGGTTCGGGAAAACCAATGATTATCAATACCAACCTGTCCCCTGCCGGACTCAGGGAAAGATACACCGATCGAATTGTTTCAAGGATTATTGGAACTTATGAAATTTTAACTTTTTCCGGTAGCGATATCCGGCAGTTCCTACGCCGCCAGCAAAGATAGCTTTTTCCTATCTCTATCATGTTCTATAGAAAAAAGAACAGGCCGCCCAAAGTGGCAACCTGTTCTTTTTTCTTTTACATTAAATAATCTTGCAAAAGGAAAGGCAGTTTTGGTCATGTACCGCGCAATTTCCTTTACTCCAAGTGTTCAAACAGACCGTTGAATGCTTCCGTCATGGATGGATGGGTGAAAATTCCATCCCTTAAAGCGGTATAAGGTACGCCTGCATCCATAACCGCTTTTGCAAGGTTAATCGTTTCATGAGCCATGGCGCTGAAAAGATGTACTCCCAAAATCTGATTGGTATTTGCATCCACAACCGCTTTCAGTAATCCCCAACGGACGCCAATAATCCGGGACTGGGAACTTTCCTCCGATTTCATACGGGCAATTTTCACAGAGAATCCGCGTCCCCTTGCCTCTTTTTCCGTCAAACCAATCCGTGCAAACGCGGGGGAAACAGACACACAATATGGGAATTGTCCACGGTTATTGAGCGTACGCTTTTTGTCCCCCAAAAGCTGGGAGCGGATGATCCTGGCGTCATCTAAGGAAATCGCTTGAAACTGTTCTTCTCCTGTTACATCACCTAAAGCCCAGATATCCGGCGCTGTTGTCCGTAAATATTCATCAACGCGGATTCCTCCTGTCCTGGAAAGTTCTACGCCTGCACTCCGCAGGTTCAATTCCGCGACATTCGGTTTTCTGCCCGCTGCAATCAGCACCGCATCCGCATAAAGCAGTTCTTCCCCGGCAGGGGTTTGTATCGTCAGCAACGCACAACCGCGCACATCCTCAATTTTTATCACAGTGGAAGCAAGCAGGAGCCCGATTTTCCGTTTCAAAAAGCTATCCTTGACAGCCGTTGCAATTTCTTCATCCTCATTTGGCAAAAAGTTCTCCTGCTTTTCCACAATGGTTACGCTGGAACCAAAATGGCTATAAATCGAGGCAAATTCCAAGCCAAGATAGCCTCCACCAATGACGATCATCCTTTTTGGAAGTTCTTTAAGCCGGAAAATCGTGCTGCTGGTATAGACATAACGGCTTTCCCGAATTCCCTGGATATCTGGAATAATTGGGACGGCCCCCGTATTGATAAAAATTTTATCCCCCTGTACGGTTACATCTCCCTGTTCATTTTCTATCCTGACAAGATGCTCGCCTGCCAATGACGCCGTGCCGATTTGTACTGTAATATTATCCGTCCGACCAAGCGCGTCGCAACATGTTTCTCTCAGGGAAGCAATTAAAATATCCTTGTCCTGTATCGCAGTGCGGTACCCTGCTGTCTGCTCAATAAACATTCCATCCCGCTGCGCGGAATACTGCGCCTTAAAAGCTAAAGCATTTGCAGGAATACCACCTTCATTGAGATACACCCCTCCAAGCATTTCCGCACACTTTTCTACCATCAGGACCTGTTTTCCCGCCCGGGCTAAATCAGTGGCAACGGTCCGTCCTCCCATTCCGGAACCGATTATGATAGCATCATACTTTTTCATATAAACCCTTCTTTCTGCAGTTACTATAGCTGTTATTACCCCATCAAGTCCTTTTGTAGTAAAAATGCAAACTCCAAATGGAACTTGTTTTTTCCTGTTAAAAAGCACATTTGTGGATTTATACTATTTTCAACTCTTAATTTTGACTTATTATACAAAACCATGGTTATATATACCAATTTTTGAACTTTCACATCAAAATGAAGTCGAAAAAATTTGATATTTTCTCTATATTTCTATTTTACGAGGTATGTCTAAGATTGTCAAATTTTTTTCTCGACATTTTATAAAAAAGTATAAATATCCTGAATTTTTTTGTTTTTTCAGCTCAAAAATACCAAAATATACCATTCAAAGCTATAACCATTGTTGTTAATCCCATAGAATGCTGCCAAGAACCAGAAAAAGGGCCGCACCCAAACTTAAAAACCTGTCATAAAAAATAAAAAAGACTGGCATGCGGTTCCATGCCAGTCTTTTTTATAACTTTTTATAAGATAATAGCCAGTTAGTCGTCGCAATGTCCACAATTGCAGCCATGCTCATGTTCCTCTTCTTCCATGGCTTCCAGGTCAAATTCCAAATTTTCTCCACAGTTTGGGCAATCAATGGAACCCTCTGCAATCATGTCTTCATCAAGATAAATGGTGTCGCCGCATTTCGGGCAGACAACTTCGTAGTAATCCTCGTCGTCATCTTCCTCTTCACAGCCGCAGCCGCATTCATCTTCCCCGTAAAAATCTTCTTCCAGGTTTCCAAGATCTTCATCTACAGCGTCTATCTGATCGCAGACCTCAGACATGCCGTCCTCCAAATCGACAACGGACAGGGCCAGATCATCAAGAACATCCATAATCGCACTGAGTACTTTTCCTTCCTTGCTGGAAGTATCAATGCCAAGTCCTTCCACAAGGCCTTTGAGGTATGCAACTTTTTCAGTTACTAACATAGTAAAATCCTCCTTTGAGATGTATTGACATAAAAACGAATCGAAATTCGGTTATGCGCGCTCCATATACTCGCCCGTGCGGGTATCGACGCGGATGGTATCCCCTTCATTGATAAACAGGGGAACTTTGATTTCCGCTCCGGTTTCCAAAGTTGCCGGTTTGGTTGCGTTGGTAGCAGTGTCGCCTTTAAAGCCCGGATCGGTTTCTACAACCTTCAACTCCATAAAGAACGGCGGTTCAATTCCAAAAACATTGCCCTTATAGGAGAGAATTTTGACGTTGGTATTTTCTGTGACAAACTTGAAGTTGTCGGACAGCTGATCCTTGTTGATAGGCACGGTCTCATAGGATTCATTATCCATAAAGTAGTAGAGATCGCCATCGTTATAGAGATACTGCATTTCTTTTCTCTCAATATAAGCGGTTGGGAATTTTTCTGTCGGGCTGAAGGTTTTTTCAACCACAGCGCCGGTAATGACATTTTTCAGTTTTGTTCTGACAAAAGCTGCGCCCTTACCGGGTTTTACATGCTGGAACTCTACAATCTGGAATACATTTCCGTCCATATCAAAAGTCAAGCCATTTCTAAAATCGCCTGCAGAAATCATAAATAATACCTCCAACTAAAATTCTTTTCATTTTCACGTCTGAAAACGCAGTAATATCGTTACTAGTGTACCGTAAAAACCGCGCTTTTGCAAGTGCTTTTCCAGGATTTTATTCCCTATCCTTGAAAATCCGCGCTTTGTTTAATCTTCTTGATTTTTTGAAGCGGCGTTTGGGACGCCCGAACCAGTTTCCGGTACCAATCCCTTTGGATATGTACAAAGACTGGCGCACCCCGTCTCTGTTACCTGGAGGGTATCCCCGATTTCCACCCGGCCAAAACCGGGAACAAAAAGCGCCATAGACAGGAAAAAGACCATACCGGATTCCAATTCCTCCCGGCTGTCCGGCGCAAAAAAAGGAGGTTCCCGTCTAGCGGCTCCAATCCCATGCCCCACAATCCGAAGGAATGTCGGGGAATACCCCCTTTGTTCCAAAAGCTCCCGGCAATCTTTTTCAATCTGCCCGCAGAACGTACCTGGACGAATGGTTTTTAGCAGTACAGACCACACGGACAACAGTGCATCACAGGCCAGCCGGAGTTCCTCCGGGGGATTCCCCACAGACAACGTGCGCACCATATGGCAGGAGTACCCCTTCACAGAGGTTTCCAGATGAAATGTGATTACATCCCCTTTAAACATGTCCCCGGCACTCGATTTTTTTCCATTCCCAGCAGAAGATCCGCCATTTGTGCGGGAAACTGAGACAAAATTCCTTTCCCCGGACAGCAGCCGGAGTTCATACTCCAGCTTTGCCGCCAATTGCCTTTCTGTTTCCGTGGGTTTCAGGGAGCGAAGCGTCTTTGTGAATGCGGCTTCCGTTATCTTTTGCGCCGCGCGGATACAATCAAGTTCATAGTCGGTCTTTCGTTTTCTCAGTTTAGCAATCAACGCATCCACCCTGTCGTCCACGAGAAATTCCACCTGCGGGTATCGCCCCCTCAGGCGTTTCAGCCGGGCCACTGGGAGAGACTCCGCTTCCACAGCAATGCGCTGTACAGAGTACTTCTCACAAATTTCCGGCAGTGCCGAAAGCCCCTCTTCCAAGGGGAGGAGGATCATATCGCGGATGGATTTCCCCGCGGCCCCATAACTTTGCGAAGCGGCAAAAAAGTAAAAGGGATTGCGTGTCAAAAGCAGGACGCCATCGCCGGAAAACCCGGTAAAGTACAGCCGGTTTTCCGGGGAAGTAATCAGGACGGCGTCCAATTCTTTCGGCAGAGAAAGCATCAGCTTGCTTGCCTTGTCCATAAACTGCTTCCTTTCTTTTTTGGGAGTCTCTCGCAGGGGCTATCCCCGTTGTTCCAGGCACTGCTCATAGTACTGCTTCATCGTCCGTGCATCCTCCGCCTGCGTACCGGCGGATTCACAGATGATTGTCGGGGTATAGCCCCGCTGTGCCAGCAGTTCCATCAGCGGTTCATAATCCGGGCCAAACAGAGTATCTGCAAAGGTCAGGTGCATTTTCTCCCCGCCCTTTTGCGTATATTCTATTTTGGAAAAATGGGAGTGGAAAACCCTGGCGCGTTCGGCGCCAAGTTCCCTTTCCATGGTGTCCAGAATGGCTGCAAACTCCGTTTTTCCCCGGATACCGCCAAAGGTTCTCGCATTCAGGTGACCGAAATCCACGCAGGGGAGAAACCGTTCGCTCACCTTACACAATTCCATAACTTCTTCCAACGTCCCAAGCTGTCCCACTTTTCCCATCGTTTCCGGACAGAGGATGATTTGCTCCAATCCGTTTTCATCCAGAGCCTGCTGGCAGCGGGCCAGAGTATCCTTGGCAAGGGCCAGGGCCTCTTCCCTCGATAATTTTCCACAGGAACCCGAATGCACGACAATTCGTCTGGCGCCCATAGCCTGGGCGGCACGGGCAGTTTGCAGGACATAGTCAATGCTTTTGAGCCTCTTTTCTTCTTCGATCCCGGACAGGGAGATATAATATGGGGAATGGACGGACAGGGTGATTCCCTCTTCCTCTGCAAGTTTTCCCAGTTTTTTTGCGGATTCCTCGGAAATCTTGACGCCGCGCCCGCACTGGTATTCATAGCAGTCAAGTCCCATTTCCCTGACATAGCGGGGGATATCGGCAAAAGACTTGTATCCCATCTTTTGAAAACTGTCGGAATTGCCTGCCGGGCCAAAATTTGCTCTCATCGTTTTTCCGCCTTTCTCCGGTAGGCGCGCAGGAACGGGCGTTCCAGCGCGCGTTTTAGTTTAAAAAACCACATGGATTCCGGTTCCATTGGTTCCACCAAAATGGCTGTGGCTCCCGCCGTATGCGCCCCGGCGATATCGGTAAACAGCTGATCCCCTACCACGGCAAGGTGTTCCGGCGCTGTTTGCATTCGCCTGGCAGCTTCCAGAATTCCTTTTGGCAGGGGCTTCGCCCCATCCGCCACAAAGTCCAGGTGCAGAAGCTGCGCAAATGGGCGCACCCGTTCCGGATGATTATTGGATACAATCATCTGTTTCATACCTGCTGCCCGCACCTGTTCCAGCCAGTCGAGCACCTGCTCAGAGGGGACAGGGTTGTTATGGGTGGTCAGGGTATTGTCCACATCCAGCACCAGGGCAAAAATAGAGTGTTCTTTGAAAAAGGACAGTGGGATATCATAAATGCGGTGAAAAAAATAATCAGGGCGTAACAGACTCAAGCAGACTGCTCCTTTCTTTGGGACGTTCGGCGGACGGAAACCATCTGTTTACAAACAAAAAAGCGGGGTGAAAATACACCCCGCTTTGATTGACATCTGAGCACGCTGTCTTAAACGCAGACTTATCTGTACTTACGTTTGCGTGCAGCCTCTGATTTTTTCTTACGTTTTACAGAAGGCTTCTCGTAATGCTCTCTTTTGCGGACCTCAGCGAGTACGCCGGATCTTGCACACTGTCTTTTGAATCTTCTCAGAGCACTATCAAGTGTCTCATTGTCTTTGATATGGATTTCAGCCAACTTCATTCCCTCCCTCCGCCACATGGCAGGGGTTTTAGTAACAAATGTAACGAATGATATTATACACTGTGAATACAAGTTCTGTCAAGCGCTCCCATCCGTTTTTTCGTGAAACTTTCCGGGAAAAAGTTGTGCGGTTTTTCCAAACAAAAGAGAGAAAACGGCAAAAAGACTATTTTACTTGACCACGAGATTGACGATTTTACCTGGAACATAAATCTCTTTTACAAGATTTTTTCCTTCCAGGGAAGTTTTGACATTGTCCTGCTCCTTTGCCTGGGCAATCGCGTCCTCTTTGGCTGCATCCACGGAGACGGTGATCCGCGCTTTCAGCTTACCGTTGACCTGCACGGCAATTTCAACGGTATTCTCCACGCATTTGGATTCATCGTATTCCGGCCATTTCTGTTCGTTGAGCATGCCGCCAAACCCCTGCGTCTGCCAGATTTCCTCCGTAATATGCGGGGCAAAGGGGTTGAGGAGCAGCATCAGGGTTTTCATCTCTCCCCTGGTGATGGATTTCCTTGCGGCGATTTCATTGAGCAGGGACATCATCGCGGCAATGGCGGTATTGAATTTCAGGTTTTCAATATCCTCCGTGACCTTTTTGATGGTCTTGTGCATGGAGGATTCCAGTTCCTTGCTGTAGCCTTCCTCCGTGGTCAGGACTTCCTGCAGATCCCAGATACGGTCAAGGAAGCGTTTACAGCCCTTGATGCTTGATTCGCTCCAGGGAGCAGCCTTTTCAAAATCGCCGATAAACATCTCGTACAGGCGCATGGTATCCGCGCCGTAATCCCTTACGACATCGTCCGGGTTGACGACATTGCCGCGGGACTTGCTCATCTTCTCGCCGCCTTCTCCGAGAATCATCCCATGGCTTGTCCGCTTGGAATAGGGTTCCGGCGTGCCGACCACCCCGATATCATAGAGGAACTTATGCCAGAACCTGGAATAGAGCAGATGGAGGGTGGTGTGTTCCATTCCGCCGTTGTACCAGTCCACCGGCAGCCAATATTCCAGCGCCTCTTTGGAGGCAAGCGCCTCGCTGTTGTGGGGATCGCAGTAACGCATGAAGTACCAGGAGGAACCCGCCCACTGGGGCATGGTATCCGTCTCCCGCTTTGCAGGGCCGCCGCAGTGCGGGCAGGTGGTGTTGACAAAGGAATCAATTGCTGCAAGCGGGGATTCCCCGTTATCGGTCGGTTCATAGGACTCCACTTCCGGCAGTTTGAGCGGAAGCTCGCTTTCCGGCAGGGGAACCCAGCCACATTTTTCACAGTATACCATAGGAATGGGTTCTCCCCAGTATCTCTGGCGGGAGAACACCCAGTCGCGCAGTTTGAAGTTGACCTTTGGACGGCCTTTTCCGGTCTCTTCCAGGAAAGCGGTGATCTTCTTCTTCGCCTCTTCCACGGTCAGCCCGTCCAAAATCCCGGAATTGACCATAATACCGGTCTCGCAGTCGGTAAAGGCCTCTTTGGTGACGTCGCCGCCCTTGACCACCTCGATAATCGGCAGGTCAAAGGCCTTGGCAAAATCATAGTCGCGGGTATCGTGCGCCGGGACGGCCATAATTGCGCCGGTGCCGTAAGTCATCAGGACATAGTCGGAGATAAAAATGGGGATCTCCTTGCCGGTCACAGGGTTGATTCCATTGACCCCTTCCACCCGGACTCCGGTTTTGTCTTTGACAATCTCCGTACGCTCGAAATCGGATTTCCTTGCCGCCTGTTCCTGATAAGCACGGATAGCGTCCAGATTCCCGATTTTATCCGCCCATTTTTCAATGTAGGGGTGCTCCGGCGAAATGACCATATAGGTTGCGCCGTACAATGTATCCGGGCGGGTGGTATAGACCGTCAGCAGATCGCCCGCTGTGGTGCCGAAATCGACCTCCGCACCGGTGGAGCGGCCAATCCAGTTTTTCTGGGAAGTCTTGACGCGGTCGATGTAGTCCACCGTGTCCAGATCATCGAGCAAGCGCTGTGCGTACTCAGTGATTTTGAGCATCCACTGGCTTTTGACCTTGTGGACGACGTCCCCGCCGCAGCGTTCGCATTTTCCGCCGACAACCTCTTCGTTTGCCAGGACAACCTTACAGGAGGTGCACCAGTTGACGCTCATCTCCTTTTTATAGGCAAGGCCGTGTTTATAAAGCTGGAGGAAAATCCACTGAGTCCACTTATAGTATTCCGGATCCGTGGTGTTGATTTCCCTGTCCCAGTCAAAAGAAAGCCCCAGGGATTTGAGCTGCCCCTTAAAGCGGGCGATATTGTTTTTGGTTACAATGGCCGGGTGGATTTTATTTTTAATGGCAAAGTTTTCCGTGGGCAGGCCAAAGGCGTCCCATCCCATCGGAAACAGCACGTTGTAGCCTTGCAGGCGGCGCTTTCTTGCGACGATATCCAGCGCCGTGTACGGACGCGGATGGCCGACATGCAGCCCGTTTCCGGATGGGTACGGGAATTCCACCAGCGCATAGTATTTTGGCAGGGAAAAATCGTTTTTGGCCGCAAAGGTCTTGTTTTCATCCCAGATGTCCTGCCATTTTTTTTCGATTTCTGTAAAATTGTATTTCACGTCTAATCCTCCTCGGAGCCTAACAATTGCCGGATATCAAGCTTTTCCCCGTCCGACCACAGGCGGTCAAGCGAATAAAACTCCCTTGCCTCTTTATAAAACACGTGGACAACGACTTCCCCGTAATCCAGGACAATCCAGGAAGCGGAGCCATAGCCTTCCACATGGTTCGGGCGCACTCCCAGAAGTTCCAGCTGGTATTCCACTTCATCCGCAAGTGTTTTCACCTGAGTGGTGTTATTCGCGCTTGCAATGACAAAATAGTCCGCAAGGATGGTCAAATCCCGTACCCGGATGGCCTGGATATCCTCACCCTTTTTGGAGTCGAGCGCTTTTACCGCAATTTTTGCTTTTTCAGCCGACGTCATGAAATCAATCACACTCCCTCAAATCTATGGACGAAAGGCATCGGATGCCTCAAGTTTTCTACCGACTATCTCATTATATGCCCGGACTGTGTCCAAATGGACTGGACGGCGGTGCTGGGACAAATCCCGTATGGTAAAGGCAAGCCCTTCTTCCACAACAGCGTCGAGATTGTTTCTTGCCAGCTCCTGCAATTCCCTTGCTCCGGGATATTCCCGGTCGTCGGAAGTCAAATCCGCCACAAACAGGATTTTTTCCATCAACCCCATCCCCGCCCGGCCGGTCGTATGGTAACGCACCGCCAGAAGGATTTCCTCATCGTGGATTCCCAATTCTTTCCGGGCATATTCTGCGCCGGCAGGCGCGTGCCAGAGCTGGGGCGAAGCCATCATAGCATTGTCCCAAATTATATCAGAATTGTGCGCAATTGTAAACTGCTCCTCCTCCGGCAGGTTTTTGCATACGTCGTGAATCATACCGGCAAGATAAGCCTTGTCCGCATCCGCCCCGTTTTTTTCCGCCAATTCCCTGGCAAGGCGCGCCACATTGCAGGAGTGGACAAACCGTTTTGGCTTGAGCATGGATTTCACCCGCTGCGTTATTTCTTCGAGCGTCATTTCCCTTCCTCCGTTTCCAGATAGAGATGATGTTCCCGGATATAGCCGAACACCTGTTCCGGCAAAATTGCCGACAGGGTTTCCCCTCTGGCAAGCCTTGTCCGGATTTCCGTGGAGGAAACTTCCCGCACAACGATATCCAGCACTTCACAGGCCGCCCCGTAAGTATCGCGCAGATGCTGCGCGTGCTGTTCGAGTCTGGGGAATTCCCCGGGCTCCCTGGCCCCGGTACAGATCACGGCCAGCCGCAGGATCTCCTCGCTTTCCCGCCACTGCTCCAGAGTAAAAAACATATCGCTGCCCATAATCAGGAACAGCTTTGCATCCGGGTATTCTGTCCGCAGTTCGCGCAGGGTATCCACCGTAAAGCTCGGCCCTTCCCTGCGCAGTTCCCGGTCGGATACCGTGAGGAAATCCCATCCTTTTGCCGCAAGTTTGCACATGGCCAGGCGGTGATAACCGGGTGCCGCATGCATCTGCTTGTGAGGAGGGATATTGGTCGGGATCAGCAAAACCTCGTCAAGATGGAGCAGGTTTGCCGCCTGTACGGCAAGGCTGATGTGCCCGTTATGGATGGGATCAAATGTCCCGCCAAACATGGCAATCTTTTTCACAATCCCTCACATCCTATTTGACGAGCTTGATTTTGGAGTCTTTCTTTTTGGGCCGGTACAGGATAAACCGGGTGCCGATGGCGGCGACGACTTCCGCGCCGGTAGCAGCGGCGATTTCCTCCGCCGCCTCCCTTGGGCCGACTGGGGAAGTCTCCAGGGTACGCAGTTTGATGAGTTCACGGGCTTCCAGCGCATCGTTTACCTGGGCAATGAGCGTTTCCCCCACTCCGCCTTTTCCCACCTGGAAAATGGTATCAATTCCATTGGCAAGCCCTCTGAGCTGTGCTCTCTGTTTACTGGTCAGCATAAATTTTATCTCCAATTCCATTTCATTTTCTGTAAATTTTTTGTGGGTAAAACAATCTCCGGGTTTTATCCTATCCGTTTTTGCAGTTCCTCTTTGAGCAGGCGCAGGGCATACCCCCGATGGCTGACGGCGTCCTTTTCCCCCGCGTCAAGCTGGGCAAAGCTTCGCTCCCCCACATAGAACACCGGGTCGTATCCAAAGCCGCCTTCCCCCGCGCGGGCAAAGCCGATTTCCCCTTCGCAGGCGCCGCGCAGGAAAAAGTGTTCCTGTTCGCTCAAAATCACACACAGCGCACAGACAAACCGCGCAGTCCTCTGGCCTGACGGGACGTCTTTGAGATCGGCAAGCAGCTTGTCTATGTTTTCCTCGTCCGTGGCATGTTCCCCCGCATAACGTGCTGTGTACACCCCGGGACGTCCCCCCAGGGCGTCCACTTCAATGCCGGAATCATCCGCCACAACCGGAGTATGCAGTACATCAAACAGGGCCTTTGCCTTTAAATATGCGTTTTCTTCAAAAGTGGCTCCAGTTTCTTCCACTTCCAGGGAAACGCCGAGTTCTTTCATCGAACGCGCTTCTATCCCAAGCGGGGCGAGGATGCGGGAAAACTCCTTCACTTTTCCCGCATTATTGGTTGCAATCGCAAGCTTCATCTTATTGTTCCTCCCCATCAAAAAGCGCGGCGGCAAATTCGGAGGGAACAAAGGGCTGCATATCGTCAATCTGCTCCCCCACTCCAATGTATTTTACCGGGATTCCCAGTTCCTCTTTAATGGCAAGCACTACGCCGCCCTTTGCCGTGCCGTCCAGTTTGGTCAGGACAATGCCGGTAATCAGCCCAGTTGCCTCTTTAAACAGTTTTGCCTGGTTTAGCCCATTTTGCCCGGTCGTTGCATCCAGCACCAACAGGACTTCCACATGGCTGTCCGGAGCCTCCCTATGGATAATCCTTGTCATTTTGGACAGTTCATCCATCAGGTTTTTCTTGTTGTGGAGCCTTCCCGCTGTATCGCAGATGACCACTTCCATCCCACGCGCTTTTGCCGCAGAGATGGTGTCGAACACCACTGCCGCCGGGTCCGCCCCTTCTGCATGGCGAACCATTTCCACCCCCGCGCGCTTGGCCCAGACATCCAGCTGGTCAATTGCTGCCGCGCGGAAAGTATCCGCCGCGCCAAGCAGGACAGAATGCCCCTCCTCTTTAAAGTTATGTGCAAGTTTACCGATTGTCGTGGTCTTTCCAACGCCGTTTACCCCAACTACTAAAATCACTGTGGGAACCGTATCAATTGTAATTTCATTTTCCCCTTCCAGCAGTTCGGAGACAATTTCCTTGAGCTGCTGTTTGACAAGGCGTGGATCGGTTATCCGTTTCACTTTCACGCGCTCCCGCAATTTTTCACAGATAGTCTGCGCCGTATTGACCCCCACGTCGGACAAAATCAGGATTTCTTCCAGTTCCTCAAACAGATCCTCATCTATTTTTGTAAAGGAACCAAGCATCACATCCACTTTACCCGCAATGGAATCCCTGGTCTTTTTCAGACCCTCCTTAATTTTTGAAAAAAATCCCATGGTACACCTCGTTTATCAAATTATTCAGAAAGTATTCTGTTTTCAATCTCATCAATATCCATCTTCAGGAGTTTGGAGACGCCTTCCTCCTGCATGGTCACGCCATAGAGGATATCCGCTTCTTCCATTGTCCCGCGCCGGTGGGTAATCAGAATAAACTGGATCCCGGACGCAAGCGTTTTCAAATATGCGGCGTATTTGCCGACATTGACGTCGTCGAGCGCCGCTTCAATCTCATCCAGCACGCAAAACGGCGTTGGTTTTACCTTTAAGATGGCAAAGTAGATGGCAATTGCCACAAAGGCCTGTTCGCCCCCTGAAAGCGCGGAGAGGTTTCGGATAATTTTTCCCGGCGGCTCCACAAAGATTTCTATCCCGGATTCCAACACGTTTTCCGCATCAGTCAGCTTGAAATACGCTTTTCCCCCGCCAAACAGTTCCCTGAAAATCGTACCAAAGTTGCGGTTGACCTTTTCAAAACATTCGGTAAACAGGGTTTTCATGTTGGAAGTCAGGTCGTTGACCAGTTCAAGGAGTTCCTTGCGGGATACCTCTGCGTCCCCTATCTGTTCTTTTAAAAACTGATACCGCGCATGCAGCTGCTCATATTCTTCAATGGCCGCCACGTTGACGCTTCCCAGGGCGCGGATACGCCCCCGCAAATCGGAGAGCTTTGCCTGGGCGGCGGAAACATCCTCTACCGGGCGGGCAATCCCCTGCGCTTCGCTGTGGGTCAGTTCATATTCATCAAAGAGTTTTGCAATGATTTCATCATAGTTTCCCTGAACAAAGGAAACCCGTTCCTGCACTTTAGAAAGTTCCGTAGAAATTTTTTCCCGGAAACTGAGATAGGATTTCTCCTGGGTACGCAGCTGCGTCGCTTGGGATTCCAATTTGGCATTTTGCCCGGACAGTTCAGCCAGTTCCTCCTGCGCCGCGTCCATACGGGTGAGCAGGGTTTCCCGTTCTTCGCTCAAAGCCAGCTGTGCTTCACGGATTTTGCGGCGCTTTTCTTCAAAACTTTTGCGTTCCGCCACAAATTCCTGCATCCGCCCATCATATTCTTCCGATGCTCTGCGGATTTCTTCCGCCCTGCCGTGTAAGCTCTCCACATCCTTGCGCTGCCCTGCCAGGCGGATTTCCAGGGCGTTTCCTTCGGCGTTGTCCTGTGACAGTTTGGATTCCCGAATGACAAGTTCTTCCCGTTTGGAGGCGATCAACCCGGTGAGCACATTGATTTTATCCATAGTTTCCCCGACAAGCTGGGTGTCATCCGTCTGCCCGCTCTGCAGCTCTGCAAGCTGGCGGGAAAGTTCTTCCATTTCCAATTTTGCCTGGGAAAGCCCAGAACTGGAGCTTCCAATTTTTTCTTCCAACATCTGAAGGCGTTCCTGTCGCTTGGCCTGTTCAATGGCAAGGGAAGCCGTCTGTTCCCGAAAGCGGGCAATCTGCTCATCCAGGCTGGAGAGCTGCTCAACCAGCCTGTTTTTCTGCTCATTTTTTGTTCTGCCCTGTTCACTGAGCACGGAAATTTCCCGTTCCAGCGACTGAATTTCCGCCGCGCGGGAGAGCAGGGAAGCATTTCTGTTCTGGGAACCGCCCGCCATGGAACCGCCCGCATTGATCACAGAGCCGTCGAGCGTGACAATCCGGAACCGGTGGGAAAATTTCCGAGCCATCTGCACGGCGTCGTCAATGGTTTCCACAACGGCGGTACGCCCCAGCAGAAAATTCACCACCGGACGGTACTCTTCCTGGCAGGAGACAAGCTCACTGGCCAGCCCAAGGTATCCTGCATTCTGGGAAAGGTTTTTTTCTTCCAGCAACCTGCCGCGTACCGTTGTCAACGGCAAAAAAGTCGCACGCCCGGAACCGGAGCGTTTTAAATAGCTGATGGCCTGCTTTGCCGCCTGCTCATCTTTTACTACGATGTTCTGCATCGCAAAGCCAAGCGCCGTTTCCACCGCATATGTATATTCTTTTTCCACAGTAATCAGGCGCGATACCGGCCCGTCAATCCCGGTGAGGTTTCCCTGGCGCACCTGCGCCATAATTGCACGGACGCTGTGCTGATAACCATCCAGATTTTTTTCCAAATCCTCAAACATCTTTGCCCGGTTTTGTTTATCGCGTACTTTTGCCGCCAGTTCCCGGATTTCTGATACCGCCTGTTCCAACTTTGCCGCCTGGTTTTTCCGCTTGAGCAGATAGCCGTCCGCCATATTTCCCCGTTGAACAATGGTTTCCTCCTGCTGCGCATGCGCTTCCCGTTCAATAGAAAGCTCTTGTTGTGCCTGCGCCAGTTCTTGTTCCAGCTGGGCAATGCGGGATTTCCTTGTTTCAATTGTGGAAACAAGGGAGGCAATCTGCGCTTCCCTTGTCGCCTGTCCCAGGCGGTACTCGCTGAGTACCTGCTGCAGCGCGGATAAGGAGGCGTTATCCTCATCTATTTTGTTTTGCAGGGCAATGATGACTTGCTGTGCTTTTCCCATTTTTTCACGGCAACGGGCAAGTTCCTGCTCAGTCCCTGCAAGCTCCTGTTCTTTTTCTGCAAGCGCCTGCGCATTTTGGGCGAGGTACTGCTCGTTATGTTTTTTCTGTTCCGTCAGCTGGGCAATCTGCATATCCACGCGGATCCCCATTTCCTGCGTATGGGCGATATCGTTTTGATTGACCGCCAGTTCCGAATCAATCTGGGAGATGCGCTGCTGATACCCCGTCCTGCGCGAACGCACCTCTTCCGCAGAAACCGCAAGCTTTTGGATATCCGCATAAATACGCTCAATTTCCTGTTCGGTGCGCTGCAAAGCCGCGTTGTTTGCATCATACTCGCTTTGCCGGCTGAGAATCTGTTCCTGCTGCTTGCGAATGCGTTCTTTGAGTTCTTTTAACTGGCTGACCCAGAGGGAAATCTGCAGTGTTTTCCTCTGCTCTTCCAGTTCGACAAACTTTTTCGCTTTTTGCGACTGAATCCTCAGCGGTTCGATTCTCCCTTCAATCTCCCCCAGGATATCATTTAAACGCAGCAGGTTTTCCTGTGCAAGCGCCAGGCGCTTGAGCGCCTCTTCCTTGCGATAACGGAATTTGGAAATTCCCGCTGCTTCTTCAAAAATTTCTCTTCGGTCGGTGCTTTTAGCGGAGACAATTTCCGCAATGCGCCCCTGCCCGATAATGGAATACCCATCCCGGCCGATACCGGTATCCATTAACAGTTCGTGGATGTCCTTGAGCCGGACGTTCATCTGGTTGATGCGGTATTCGCTTTCCCCGCTGCGGTAAAATTTGCGGGAAATTGTAACTTCATCGCTGTCAATATCAAATTCCCGCCCGGTATTGTCAAAGGTGATCTGCACCTGGGCAAAACCGCTTGGCCTGCGCTTGACGGTTCCTCCGAAAATGACGTCTTCCATTTTCGCGCCGCGCAGGGTTTTGGTGGACTGTTCCCCAAGCACCCACCGGATCGCGTCGCCGATGTTGCTCTTCCCGCTCCCATTTGGGCCGACTACCGCAATCATCCCCCTATCAAAGGCAAGCTTTGTGCGATCCGGAAATGATTTAAACCCCTGAAGTTCCATGGATTTCAAATACAATCAGCGACGCCCCCCTTTTCCCGAATTTGGACTGCCCCGCAGGGGACAGACGCCCCCTGCCGGATTTTCACACGATACCCCTGCTCTGCAAGGGCGTTCAGATTCTTTTTGTGCTGCCCCACCGCTTTGGAAACGCAGGAGGGGTGAACCCATATTTCATATTCCCTGTCTTTTAGCCTGGTTTGGAGCTGCCAAAGCATCCGGGACAAAAACCGTTTTGCCTCGCACAGCTCCCGAAATGCGGGATGAAAAGCTCCCGCCACCGCCCGGTCTTCCACCTCTTTGGAAGCATGCAGGCCGACCCGGATCACCTTCACGCCCGCCTGTTCAAAAAAATCCATGAGTTTGGCGCACAAATCCACGGATTCTTCCACACCGGGGGCGCGATATTCCCCTCGTTGCGCAAGTTCTGCAAGCGCTGTGCCTGTTAATACGACGGTGGGATAAATACGCACCGTATCCGGCCCCAAAGCGGCCAATTGCCTTGCCGTATCCAGTTCCTTCTGCGGCGTGCTGCCGTACAGCCCGGTCATCATCTGCAAGCCAAGGGAAATCCCGGCATGTTTCGTCAGTTTCGCGGCGTTCCTTACATCCTGCGCCGTATGCCCGCGGAAATTTTTGCGCAGCACCTCGTCGTCCATGCTCTGCGCGCCGAGTTCCAGCGCCGTCACGCCATAGGACAGCAGGCAATCCACAACGTCCCCGTCCACTGCGTCCGGCCTGGTAGAAGCGCGGATGCCCGCAAAACCATATTGGGTTACGCACTCTTTCGCGGCCTGCAGCAATTCACACATATAGGATTTCTCAATGGCGGTAAAACTGCCTCCAAAAAAGGCGATCTCCGTCCGGCAAACCCGTTCTCCCAAATCTTGCGCCGCCTGTTTGCACAGCGCGCGGACAGACGATCCATCCGGCAGCTGCTGTGCGCCGGAAATCGTCTTCTGGTTGCAAAAGCTGCATCGGCGGGGACAGCCGACATGCGGCACAAAAATGGAGAGATTTGCGTGGTTCATTCTCCCATCAGCGCAAGGGCTTCCCTTGCCGCCGCCTGCTCTGCATCCTTTTTGCTGCGTCCGGTACCGGTACCAATGACATTGGAATTGAGCCGCACTTCCACAGTAAAGCGTTTGTCATGATCCGGCCCGCTTTCTTCCACCAGGCAGTATGTCACCTTTTCCTCCCGGTTCTGCTGGATAATTTCCTGCAATACGGTTTTATAATCCTTGGCTTCTTCCAGCTTTTCGGGAACCATATCGTCATGGAGAATGTCAAGAATAAATTTTCTTGCCCGTTCCAGATTGCTGTCCAGATAAATCGCCGCAATCACTGCCTCCACTGCATCCGCCAAAATGGAGGGCCGTTCCCGTCCGCCGGTCAATTCTTCCCCTTTTCCAAGCATCAGGTATTCGCCGAGACGCAGTTTCAGTGCCTGTTTGTGCAAAGATTTTTCACACACGAGCGAAGCGCGGAATTTTGTGAGTTCCCCTTCCGGCATGTGTGAAAAATGCTTGTACAAATACTCCGACACCACAATGGAGAGCACCGAATCCCCCAGAAATTCCAGTCGTTCGTTGCTCTGCAAGCCCTTTTTCGATTCGTTCGCATAGGATGAGTGGCACAACGCCGTCGAAAGCAGGTGCTTGTTATGAAACTCATACCCGATGTTTTTCTCAAACTCCCTCATGTCGACCTCCTAAAACTGTTGTAAGATGTATAACGGCCAAAGGGCAGGCGAAAAAAATCGTCTGCCCATATCAACCCTGATTATGCCTGTTTTGCCTGGCCATGCTGCAAAGAGGATTCAATTTCCTCAATTACCCGTTTGTCTACAAAATCCCTTGCCTGGCGAATGGCGTTTTTAAACGCTTTGGCATTGGAACTGCCATGGGCTTTGATGACCGGTTTTGCAATGCCCATCAGCGGCGCTCCGCCATATTCGGTGTAGTCCATCTTCTTTTTAAATTCCTTTAAGCCGGACATCACGCACATGGCCGCAATTTTCCCGCCGATTCCGTTCAGGAACAGGCCCTTGATATTGTCAATCAGCATCATTCCAAGCCCTTCTGTGAGCTTTAAAACCACATTGCCGGTAAACCCATCCGCCACGGCGACCGCGCAGGAACCCTCCGGCAGTTCCCTGGCTTCGACATTGCCCACAAAGTTTATCTGCGGGTTTGCTTTGAGCAGGGCATAGGCTTCGTGCTGGAGTTGGGTGCCTTTTGTCTCCTCCGCCCCAACGTTGATAAGCCCCACTTTGGGCTTTGGCAGGCCCATGATTTTATTCATGTACACAGAACCCATCATGCCAAACTGTTCCAGCATTTCCGGGCGGCACTCCAGGTTTGCCCCCGCGTCCATTAACATAAAGCAGCCGTTGTTATGCGGAAGGATTGGAGCGAGCGCCGGGCGCTTGATCCCCTTGATGCGCTTGACAATAAAGGTGGCGCCCATCACAAGCGCGCCCGTATTGCCCGCAGAGACGAACGCGTCCCCTTTTCCTTCCGCCAACAGGGAAAGCCCCACTGCCATGGAAGAATCTTTTTTCGCTTTAATGATGTCGCCCGGGTCGTCCTCCATGGTCAAAACCGTATCCGCCTGGGCAATTTCAATCCCATCCAGGGAAATACTGTTTTCAAAAGCCACTTTGGTCAGCTGTGTTTTATCCCCGGTTAAAGTAATTTCCACACCGTATTCGGCCACTGCCATAGCGCAGCCTTCTAATACCGCTTTGGGTGCATGGTCGCCGCCAAAGCCATCGACAATAATTCTCATTCTGGCATACTCTCCTTTTCTAGGATTTGCCGCATGGACCTAAGCGAACGCCTGCTCAGCGCCGCATACCGGTCCTGTTTATTTTTTATCTTCTCCTCCAGAGGGGGCAATATTCCCATATTGCTCCCCATTGGCTGGAACTGTTTGACAGTTTCATCGCTGATATAGGCGCACAACGCGCCAATCATTGTCTCTTTCGGGAACCGGATTGGCTCCTTGCCCGCAAGAATCCGGGCGAGATTCCTTCCCGCCACAATTCCGGAAGCCGAAGATTCAATGTATCCTTCCGTGCCGGAAATTTGCCCGGCAAAGAAAATCCTCGGGTCTTTTTTCAGGCGGAAACTGAAATCCAGCAATCTCGGTGAATCGAGAAAGGTGTTGCGGTGCATCACGCCATAGCGTACAAACTGGGCGTTTTCCAGACCCGGGATCATGGAAAAAACCCGTTTTTGTTCCCCAAATTTCAGGTTTGTCTGAAACCCGACCAGATTGTACATGGTTCCGTCCCGGTTTTCTTTTCTCAGCTGAACCACTGCCCAGGGGCGTTTTCCAGTATGCGGATCCCGCAGCCCAACGGGCTTGAGCGGGCCGTACCGAATTGCATCGTGCCCCCGTTTTGCCAGCACTTCAACAGGCATACATCCCTCATAAACAGAAAAGCCCTTTTCAAAACTCTTGAGCTCAACTGTTTCTGCCTGCGTCAGCTCCTGCAAAAAGGACTCATACTGCTCTTTATCCATTGGGCAGTTGATATAGTCGCTGTCCCCCCGGTCATACCGGGCGGCAAAGAACACTTTGTCCTGATTGATACTTTCAAAGCTGACAATCGGGGCCGCCGCATCATAAAAGCTGAGCGTTTCCTTTCCGCATTTTTCCCGGATAACATTGGCAAACGCGTCGGAAGTAAGCGGCCCTGTTGCTATAATAACATATCCTTGCGGAATTTGTGTGACTTCCCCGGAAACAATTTCGACATTTTTATGGGAGCGGATTTTTTGCGTCACTGCATCGGAGAATTTCACACGGTCGACTGCAAGGGCTCCGCCCGCCGGGACGCTGCATTCATCGGCGCACTGCATAATAACGGAACCGAGCATCCGCATTTCCTCTTTTAAAAGCCCCGCTGCAGATTCTACCCGCATGGCCTTGAGCGAATTGGAACACACAAGCTCCGCAAAGCCTTCATACTTATGTGCCGGCGAATACTTTTCCGGCTTCATCTCATGCAGCTTCACACAAACCCCTGCGTTTGCAAGCTGCCAGGCCGCCTCACATCCGGCAAGCCCTGCGCCGATTACATGTACTGTCATCCACTGTTCTCCTTTAAACGTTTTAAAGCCTTCCCTGCGGGTGTTTCCCTCTCATGGGAACGGCGTTTTTATTTTTCAGCCGCCTGCTTTGGCTCCTCTTTCAGAGAGCGTTCATAATCGCAGTCCTCTTTTGCACAGTAGATTTTTCCCATCTTCCCGCGCTTTTTCAGGAGTGTGCCGCCGCATTTTGGACAGCGTTCTTCCTTGAGGGGTTCATCCCAGGTCATAAAGCCGCACTTCGGGTTATGCTCGCAGCCATAGTAGGTTTTCCCCGTTTTGGAGCGTTTGACCAGGATTTTCCCACCGCACAGCGGGCAAATCCCGCCTGTTTCCTGCACAATTTTTTTGGTGTTGCGGCACTCCGGGAACCCGGAACAGGCCAAAAACTTGCCAAAACGGCCAATTTTAATGACCATCTTGCGCCCGCATTTTTCACAGACGATATCCGTTTCCTCGTCCGGCACTTTCACCCGGGTGCCGTCCATTTTCTTCTCCGCTTTTTGCAGGGTTTCGTCAAATTCCCCGTAAAAATCCTTCAAGGTCTTTACCCAGTCAATTTCTCCATATTCGACCTTATCGAGGTTTTTCTCCATTTCTGCGGTGAACTTGACATTGACAATGTTGCTGAACAGATCTTTCATCAGCTTGGTTGTCACTTCACCCAGCGCCGTGGGTTTGAGCGCCTTCGCTTCCCGTTCAATGTAGTTGCGCGCCAAAATGGTGGTAATGGTCGGGGCATAGGTACTCGGGCGTCCAATCCCGTTTTCCTCCAGCGCCTTGATCAGGGACGCCTCGGTGTACCTTGGCGGGGGCTGTGTGAAGTGCTGGTTTCCATCCAGGCTTTTGACCTTGAGCACATCCTGCTCCGCGAGCGGCGGGAGCGCGCCTCCCTCTTCGCTTTCTTCGTCCTTTCCCTCTTCGTACAGTACTGTAAAGCCATCAAACTTTACAGTATATCCAGAGGCCTTAAACAGGTACTCATTGGCCATAATATCCGCAGAAACGGTGTTAAGCAGGGCGGTTGCCATCTGGCTTGCAATAAAGCGCTCCCAAATCAGCTTGTAGAGTTTGTATTGGTCGGAAGTCAACGAAGCCTTTGCCCGTTCCGGCGTCAAATCGGGCATAGTCGGGCGGATGGCCTCGTGCGCATCCTGGGAGTTGGACTTTGATTTATACACGCGCTTTTTCTGCGGCAGGTATTCTTTGCCATAGCGTTCCTCAATAAACTGTGCCGCCTGGGCCTGGGCTTCATCGGACACACGGAGGGAGTCGGTTCTCATGTAGGTAATCAGACCGACTGCGCCAAGTTCCCCGACTTCCACGCCTTCATAGAGTTCCTGCGCGGCTTTCATGGTGCGCCTTGCCTGGAATCCCAGTTTCCGGGAAGCTTCCTGCTGTAAAGTAGAAGTGGTAAACGGGGGCGCCGGGGATTTTTTGCGCACGCCTTTTTTTACTTTGGAGACGATAAACTCCGCATCCTGAATTTCTGCCAAAATGGCGTCGGCCTGTTCTTTGTTGGCAATTTCAATTTTCTGGTTGTCCTTGCCGTGGAGTTTTGCCGCAAAGGTTTTCCTTGTTCCTTTGGCCTGGAGCTTTGCGTCAATCGTCCAGTATTCCTCACTTTTGAATTTTCTGATTTCATCTTCCCTGTCGCAGACCAGACGCACCGCAACGGACTGCACACGACCGGCGGACAAACCTCGGCGGACTTTTCTCCACAAAAACGGGCTGAGCTTGTAGCCCACAATCCTGTCCAGAATCCTGCGTGCCTGTTGGGCGTCCACCAGGTTCAAGTCAATTTTGCGCGGGTGCTCCATCCCATTTTGAATCCCGCTTTTGGTAATTTCACTGAACGTAATGCGGTCGGGCGCGTCCAAATCCAAATTCAACAGATGGGCAAGATGCCAGGAAATCGCCTCGCCTTCCCGGTCCGGGTCGGTTGCAAGATATACTCCGTCGCTTTTTGCAGCGGCGCTTTTGAGTTTTTTTACCAGATCCTCTTTGCCTTTGATTTCCACATACTGCGGTTGGAAATCGTGTTCAATATCCACACCCATTTTTGATTTGGGAAGATCGCGGATATGGCCCATGGAGGCGATGACGTCGTATCCGTTTCCCAGATATTTTTTTATGGTATTCGCTTTTGCGGGGGATTCCACAATCACCAGTTTTGACATGGCTGTTTCTCACCTGATTTCTCTTGTAACTTTATTATAAAATCGAAAATCTTCCGCCGGCAGTCCGGCGGACGATCCCGCTGATTTCCAGTTCCGTCAGGGCTGCCAGAACTTCATTGGACGGCTTGTCAATACCGGCCAACAATTCCTCGGCGCCCGTTTCCCCTGTTTGGAGCATGCGGTAAATTTCCATTGCGACCCCTTCCAGCTCCACCGGGGGATTGATTGTTTTTGGGGGTTGCGCAGTTGCTTTGTTTTGTGTTTTCACAGGTTCCTGCAACGCCTGTTCCCATTTGGGGACGGATTCCTCTTTCACACCGGAAAAGGAAGGAATCTCCTCCTTCTGAGGTACCTGCTGGTGAATCCGAATTGCCTGTGGATACAGGGAAATGTATTCTTCTATAATATCCATCACATCGGACACCGCTTTCGCCCCCTGCCGGATGAGCTCATTGGCCCCCACGGCGGAGGTTTCAAAAATATTATTGGGCACTGCAAAAACATCCTTGCCCTGTTCCAACGCATAGTGTGCGGTAATCATGGCCCCGCTGTGGTGGCCCGCTTCCGCAACCAGTACGCCAGCGCCGATTCCGGCAAGCAGCCGGTTTCGGACAGGAAAATTTCCACCAAACGGCGGGGTGCCCGGACAATATTCCGACACAAGCGTCCCTCGTTTTAAAATGTCCCGTTTCATGGCCGTGTTTTCATAGGGGTAATCAATGTCCAGGCCGCACGCGGCAACCCCAATGGTAATCCCATCGGCATGCAGCGCCCCTTTGTGCGCCGCAGAATCGATCCCCCGTGCAAGCCCGCTGACCACGCCAATCCCACAGGCGGCCAGTCCTTGTGAAAGATGAAACGCCGCCTGATAGCCATATTTGGTGCAGGTACGGGTACCCACTACCGTAATGTTTACAGGAAGTCTCAGATTATCTACATTGCCCTTCACATACAACGCCGCCGGAGGGGCATACAAATTGAGCAGTTTTTCCGGAAACTCGGGCATATCCGGAGTGAGGATTTCCATTTGGGATGACTGGCAGCGTTTGACCACCTGGAGAATATCCGCCGACTTTATCCGCCTGAGCCGGCAGATATCTTTTTTCGTCAGGCCAGCCGACGTCATCTCCTCATCGGACATCTGGTAAACCTGCTTTGCGTCCAGTCCCGCATCCAGCAATCTGGCTACCGCCCGGTTTCCCGCACCAAGCCCCGCTTGGAGCCATATCCAATATTCCTTCTCGCACAAACCCAATCATCCGCCTTATTCTGTAATTGCTCTTTGCCGCTGCATTTCCCACATAAAAATGGACGCCGCGACCGCCGCATTCAGTGATTCCGCTTTGCCTTCCATTTCAATATAAACGCGGTCCGTACATTCTTCCACGATGGTTTGGGGGATTCCGCTCCCTTCGTTGCCGATAACAACCGTACACCCCATGGGAAAATCCGTCTGCATGAGCCCGCGGGCCCTGTCGTCCAGCACGGAAGCATACACCCGCTGTCCCGCCCGTTTTAACAGCCGGATACAGGACACAGCGTCTTGCGCCAGGAAAACCGGCTGGCGGAAAAAAGCCCCCATGGTACTGCGAATTACTTTGGGGGAATAGAAATCCGGGCAGTCAGAAGTCAAAATCACTCCATCCACTGCAAAGGCGTCGGCCGTGCGCAGAATTGTCCCCAGATTTCCAGGATCCTGCAAACCCGCCAATAAGAGGTACCGACCCGTACTCTTTATTTTATCGAGGAAAAAGCGTTTGTCAAGCATGGGACAAACCAGGAAAATCCCCTGAGGCGTCCTGGTATCGCTGATTTTCTGGGCGATCTGTTCGGTTATCCGGTAGCTCTCGTGCGCGGTTTGCACAGCGGCCTGCACCTGATTAGGGTATTTTTCCATGGCTTGTGGGGTATAAAAACAATACTTTGCCGTTATCCCGCTGCCAGCCGCATCCGCGCACAGCCTCGCTCCTTCCAGGATAAACAGGCCCTGCTCCTTTCGGAAAGTTTTAGAAGCAAGCAGTTTTGCAGCAAGTTTTACCAGCGGATTCTCTTTGCTTGTTATAGTTTCTGCCATCACAGTACTCCTGTTTCTTTTTATAGAAAAAAGGCCCCCAATCGGAGGCCATTTTTATTTCATGCAAATGGCGGGCTCTCCGTGGGCCAAAAGACCCGGAGCCTGCATTCTCCGTTTCCCGGCAGCACATGCGCCAGGTCTTTGCTGTTTTACAGGGATAATAAAATACGCCCGTGTCCCACGACACTGGGCGTATTATTTCTCATTACAGAGCGGCTTTTGCCTGCTCAACCAGAGCGGTGAAAGCAGCGGCGTCTGCTACTGCAATTTCAGCGAGCATTTTTCTGTTGAGGGTAACGCCCGCTTTTTTCAGGCCGTTCATAAAGGTGGAGTAGTTCATCCCATTTGCTTTGCAAGCAGCGGAAATACGGGTAATCCACAGGCTTCTGAAGTTGCGTTTTTTCTGTTTACGGCCGATATAAGCGTACTGGCCGGATTTCATAACGGCTTCTTTTGCGGTTCTAAAGAGTTTGCTCTTTGCACCATAGTAGCCTTTTGCCAGTTTTAAAGTCTTTTTTCTTCTCTTGCGAGTCATCATCGCGCCCTTTACACGAGCCATTGTTCTATACCTCCATCACGGTTAAAAGTAAAATACAAATGTGGGAGCGCCAAAGGCGCCTGGGGTTTATTTATACGGAATGAGCAGTTTGATTGCGTGGACGTTGGTGACATCCGCATAAGTTCCTTTTCTCAAGCCTCTTTTGCGCTTGGTATCCTTTTTGGTAAGGATGTGGGACTTGTATGCATGAGCGCGTTTTACTTTCCCGTTTTTGGTGAGATTAAAGCGTTTCTTTGCACCGCTATGGGTTTTAATCTTAGGCATGTTATAATTCCTCCTTGGGTTTACTTCACGGGCTTAGGGGAAATGAACACAGCCAGGCTGCGCCCTTCCATTTTCGGGGGCTTATCCACCGCACCGTACTCAGACACGGCGTCAATGAACCGTTTGAGGTTCTCCTGTCCAAGCTCCGGATGAGCCATTTCGCGACCACGGAATCTGACAGAAACCTTGACTTTATTGCCGTTCTTTAAAAACTTTATCGCATTATTTGCTTTTGTGTTAAAGTCATGTGTATCAATTTTGAGCGACAGGCGCACTTCTTTGATTTCAATGGTTTTCTGGTTTTTTCTGGCCTCTTTTTCGCGCTTTGCCTGCTCAAAACGGTATTTCCCATAATCCATAATGCGGCAGACAGGCGGAACCGCCTGGGGCGCGATTTTTACCAGATCCAGATTTTTGTCCATTGCGATCTTAAAAGCCTCTTTGGAGGAGAGAATGCCGAGCTGGCTTCCGTCCGCATCAATCACTCTTACCTCTTTGTCCCGGATCTCTTCATTGATCTGCAGTTCCTTTTTGCTAATGGTAAAGCACCTCCGTTACCCTTCTCATTTTTTGAAAAACAGAAGGCGTGAGTAAATTTTACTCACGCCTGCAACACAAACTTTGACGGACGAATGGCAAAAAGCCCTTCGCACCGGACAGATGTATTGACCATGCATCCATTGTTCGCATGCAGGTGAGTATCGGCAGAGCCGACCTACTTTGTTTTTCCTGAATTAGGATATCACAGATTCCAGGGTCTGTCAACACCCAATTTTCAAACGGAGAAATTCTCCGTTTCTTCCATATATACGGAAACCGAAAAAGACGCAGCCCCTGATTTTTGAGCCATATATACGCCCTATGACAAGGACAGTTCTTCACCCCTGGGAATGGAATAAAGGACGCACTCTTTGACCGGTTTGCCCGTCATTTTTTCCATGGCTTTGCGGTAAATGAGCAATTGGCGCCCATACCGCTCGGACAATTCCTGCATACAGCGAACCCTGTCCGTTTTGTAATCGACAATGACAAGTTCCCCGTCTTCCTCAAACACAAAGTCGCAGACGCCCTGGACGACGACCTCCCGTCCCGTGTCTTCCGTATTTCCCGTACACAGTCCATAATCAAGCGAGACCAGGAAACGGCGCTCCCTCCAGCTTTTTCCGCTTGCTCTCATACGGTGGTACAGCTCCGTTTTAAAAAAGCGGGAGAGCATGTTCGGCTGCAGGATTTCCGCTTCCTGCGGGGTGAAAAAGCGCTGGGCAACCAGTCGGTTCATCTCCGCCTGGATATCCTGTTCCGCGGCGTCAAAATCCATAAACTGTAAAAACTGGTGCATCACCGTCCCCCGCTGGGCCGGCGTCAGCGCCTGGCCGGTTTCAAACCGGGGACGGGCGGTAAAGGCATACTGCTCCCTTGTCCGCTGCTCCGCCACTTCGGAAACCGCAACCTTGCTGGGCGTTTTCGTCTCCCTCTCATAGGGATAGCGGTACTGCGCCCGCGCGCGGATTTCCTCCACCAGGGACGAATCCGTGGGAGATGACGGGATTGGTTGTTCTACGGCGGCCTCCTCTCCCTGCGCCCCATCCGGATAGGAGAGGACAACCCTGAGAGAACCCTCCGCGCGGGCAAGGGGAACCGGAACCCCGGCGAGTTTGCGCAGTTCCCCTCCGCCCGGATGGCGCAGGGCCGCGCTCAAAACCCAGTCCCCATAACCGGAGGCGCTGCGCACCGCCATAGCGGGGAGTTTCTCCGTATCCGGCAATCCGGAAGCCAGTTTTTCCAGCTTTTTGCGCATATCCGGCGAAGTAACCACCAGATGCAACGCCTCCTTTGCCCGGGTCATCGCCACATAGAGCACTCTCATTTCCTCAGAAAGCATGCTGTTTTCCAACTCCAGCTTCATGATTTCCTGCTGCAGGGTGGAGAACACATGATCCTGTTCATCGCGGCGTTTGGTCGCAAACCCAAGCTGGCTATGGACCAGTGTCTGCCCATTCAGATCCGTCTTATTAAACCGCTTGCCCAGATCCGCCAAAATACAGATTGGAAACTCCAACCCTTTGGATTTGTGGACGCTCATAATCCGCACCGCGTTGTCCATTTCGTTCAGGTTTGCCGGGGCGAGATCCGTCCCCTGTTCTTCCAGCCTGGCAAGGAAACGGATAAAATCCGACAACCCGCGGTAACCGGATTCCTCAAACCGGGCGGTATAGTCCAACAGCAGGCGGAGGTTGGCGCGGCGTACCTGACCGTTTGGCTGCGCGGCCATCAGGGTGTCAAACAGGGTCTGGGCATAGATCTCCTCAATCAATTCCCCGGCGCGCATGGTCTGGGCGCGGCTACGGAACGTTTCAAGGAACTCCCATGCCGTTTTACAGCGCGCATCCCCTTCCTGCGCGCCGGCGCGCAAATTGACACACAGCGGCACATAGCGGTCTCGCAGGCGAAGCTGGGCGAGTTCATCAAAGGAAAAGGAAAACAATTCGCTTGCCAGCACCGCCATCATGGAAATATCGTCAAACGGGTTGTCCAGCACCTTCAGCAGGGCGAGCATGACGGAAATTTCCCTGCTGTCAAAAAAGCCGTCCGAGGATTCATAGCGCGCCGGGACATCCATCTCCTCCAGCGCCTTTGCATAGACCTCCGCTTTGCCCTTGACCGAACGCAGCAAAATACAGATATCGCCCGGGCGCACTGGGCGCAGGGCCCCCCCATCGGTCACTTTCCTGCCGCTGCGCAGGATTTTTTCCACCAGTTCCCTGACATACTGCGCTTCAAATTCGGCGGACGTCTCCTCTTTGGCGCGTTCTCCCGCATCCAGTGCGTGGAGCGTGACGCAGGGGAAATCCGCCGCGGGATAGGCGGCGCCTGCGATCAGGCTTTCTTCCTCATTGTAGTCGATTTCCCCCATTTCCCGGCTCATCAGCTGGGTGAAAAAGAAGTTGACTCCGTCCGTCACCCCGGCGCGGCTGCGGAAGTTTTTGTGCAGCAGGATTTTTGCCGGGTAGTGTTCCCCGTCATAGAGGGAATATTCCGCATTCTTTTTCAAAAACAGTTCGGGCATGGCCTGCCGGAACCGATAAATGCTCTGCTTGACGTCCCCGACCATAAAGAGGTTTGCCCCTTCGCGGGAAATCGCCTGAAAAATCGTATCCTGCGCTTCGTTGGTATCCTGGTATTCATCCACCAGGATTTCCTCAAACCGCGCGGAGAGTTCCCTTGCAAGCGGGGTGCGATGGTAACCGCCCTCCTCCGGGACGGTAAGCAGGCGCAGGGCAAAATGCTCGATATCCGAAAAATCCATCAAATTACCCTCTTTTTTGAGCGCGGAAAACCGCTCCGAAAACGCCTGCACCAAATCAAACAGCGTTTTCAGGCGAGGGCGCAGCCAGCGAATATCCTCCAAATATTCCTCCTCCGTACAGCAGAGCAGGCGTTCTTTCAAATCGGATACCAGGGACTTGACCGTATCCCGCGCGGTTTTTAAGCGGGCTTTTGCCGCTTCGTCTTCATAGTTTCGCAGCGCGCCGAGCCTTGGGAAAGAGAAACTGTGAACCCTGGTAAACAGCCCCGCATAATCCTGCCGGCGGATATCCGCAAGCGCCGCGGTGAGGAACTCCAAATCCTGGGAGTAAGCGGAATGGTAAGCTTTGATCAGCCGGTCGTCCGACTCTATCAGAACAAGGGATTCTTCGGTCAGTTCCCTGGCAAAGGAAATCCGCTCTTTTGCATGCTCAAACAGCCGCTCCCCCCAAATACTGTCCGCCAACGGGATATCTTCATACAGGGATAGTTTTTCTTTGAGCCAGCGCTTGGGAAAGGGATGGGAACACAGAAAGTCATAGAGGGTGAGCGCCGTATCGATGAGTTTCGCGTCGTCCCGGAAACCGCTGAACAGTTCCACCACCTGCTCAAAAGCCGCGCTGTCCTCCCGCTCATAGAATTCCCCGACGACTTCCTCCGCGGCCTGCCGCCGCAAAAGGGAGAGCTCCCCCTCCTCTGCAATCCGCATATTCGGGGCGATATCCAGCTGTTGGAACTGCTCGCGCACCAGTTTCAGGCAAAAGGCGTGCACCGTACTGATATTCGCTTTGGCAAGCAGCATCTGCTGCCGCTTCAAATACTGGTCGTTCGGCTGTTCCCTGAGCAGGGCGGACAGGCGTTCGCGCACGCGCTCTTTCATCTCCGCCGCGGCCGCGTTGGAAAAAGTGACCACCAGCAGTTTGTCCACATCACAGGGATGTTCCCTGTCCAGAATCCGCTCTATCACGCGTTCCACCAGCACGGAGGTTTTCCCGCTCCCGGCGGCCGCGCTGACAAGGAGCGTGCCGCCCCTTGCATGGATGGCCTGGAGCTGTTCGGCTGTATACTGCCTTGGCATCACGGTTCCTCCTTTGCATGGATTTTTTCAAAGACTTCTTTGCGGCTGAGCGCGTCAAGCAGGCGGCGTTCCTGGCTGCCGTCAATCCCGCAGACGCCCCGGTAATCACAGTAAGCGCACAGGTCATAGCCGCCCGGCGCCTGCGCGGGGAGGATATCGATCTGCCCTTCCAGCAGTTCCCTTGCCATATCGGAAACCAGTTTTTCCACATGGCGCTTCAAATCCCCCATCTGTTCAAGCGTCGCCAGGGAGGAAGCCGCGTCCGGCGTGCCGTCCTTTTTCAGTTTGACCGGGATAAACAGCCCCTTGCCGTCCGCCTCCATTGCGTGGAGCACCTCCGGGTTGTCAAGCACAATCCCGCTCATTTTCAGCTGGGCGTCCGACGCGGCGGCAAGTTCCGCCTCCCCTGCATGGCGGTCGGCGGATACCGGCTTACTGGAAGCCGGCATATACAGCACGCCCGCCGGGCAAACCGCATCATACCGGCTTCCCCCGTTCTGCCAAAGGGTGAACAGGTAGAGCAGCATTTGCAGGTTTAATCCATAGTAGACGTCGGAGAGCTGGAACAGCTTATTCCCGGATTTATAGTCGATGACCCGCAGATACGAAGTCCCATGTTCCCGGTACAAATCCACCCGGTCGATTTTACCAACCACCTGCGCGCTTGTCCCGTCGGCAAAGCGCACTTCCAGCGGAGGGACCCCGCTGTCCGGGGAAATTTCCAGTTCAAAGTCGCTTGGGCGGAACAAACTCTGGTCAAACTCCTGCGCCAGGCGTACAATCAGCCGCAGCACCGTGCGTTTCAGGCGGCGGTAGAGGTAGCGAAACCGTGCGGTTTTTTCCTCCATCCCGCCCATAAACTGTTCCAGGTATTCCTCCAAAATCCGGTCGATTTCCCGTTGAAGCTGTGCTCTGGGGATGGAGGAAAGCGGGATATCCCGGTATTTGGAAATGAGCATTTGCAGCGCGTAATGGATGACGGAACCGGTTTCAATCGGGGAGAGTTCCGCGCGCCTGCGGCGGCGGATCCGCATGCCCTGTTCGCAAAAATAGGCGAATTTGCAGCGGTAGAACTTTTCAATCCTGGTCGGGGAGAGCTTCAGCCGCCTGCCGTACAGCCGCTTTGCAGATTCGGCGCGGATACTCAGTTTCTGCGGCCTGGGCTTTCCCAGATGGGCGAGCGTGTCCTGATAAGCAGTTCCCTGCAAAAACTCCCGCAGGGAACTTGTCAACGGGGTATCGTCTTCCATCCGGGAAGCATAGGCTTCCAGCGCCGTCCGCTCATTGTGGACAAAAAACAGGGGCGGGAGCTGCCCGGCGGAGACAACGGGATTGTGGGGGAACAGCCTGCAAAATTCCGTAAACAGTACGGATGGGAGCAGCGCCCTGCCGGAGACGTCCGCCGCCGGGCAGGTCAGCACCATGCGCTCCTGCGCGCTCGCCATCGCCGTATAGGCGTAGTAGGTTTCCTCCAGCATGGGGTTGCGCCCCTCTTCAAACAGGGAAATTCCCACCGCTTCCAGCGCCGCGGCGTCATCTTCGGTGAACAGGGTATGGCTTTCCTCTTCCAGAGGGAAAAGGCCCTCGTTTGCGCCGATCAGGAACACGGCGCGGCAGTTGTCCAGGCGGACATGCCCCGCCTCGCCAAGCAAAACCTGATCCAGCGTCTGGGGAATCACACCCATGTCGTATTCGGAAATCACCAGTTGGAACAGGCCGTAAAACCGTTCCGGCTTCATGGGATTGCCCGTAGTCGCAAAGACAAGCTGATCCAGCACTTCCATCAGGATATCCCAGGTCGCTTCATATTCCCCGGCGCGTTCCTCCTCCCCCTGCTCTTTGAGGTTCAGCGCCTGTTGTGCCATCCGGGAGGAAACTTCAAAATCCGTCAGCAGCCGGTAGAGCGCCCGGGCAATCCCCGCCCCGTCCGTTTTGAGGATGGAACGGCGGAAATCCTCGAGCGGAGGGATGATCCGCTCCCGCAGCAGATTCAGGTGGG
This sequence comes from Candidatus Pseudoruminococcus merdavium, assembly GCA_904419745.1. GTDB lineage: Bacteria > Bacillota > Clostridia > Oscillospirales > Ruminococcaceae > Pseudoruminococcus_B > Pseudoruminococcus_B merdavium. The sequence goes on from CAJFSS010000006.1 coordinate 68,081, forward strand.
AAAGGGTCTCCCTGTCCTCAGGCGTCATCTCCCGCCCAAAGCCCTTCGGATGGCTTTGGAAAGGGACTTTCCACATGGAACCACGTAGGTTCCATCGGAAGGAGTAGTCCTCCAGCAGGGCAATTTCCTCGGGTTCCATGGCGATCAGCCCCGTTTTCAGCAGGCGCAGGACGTCCTCCCCTGCAAAATTCATACAGGCGATTTTCAGCGCGCTACTGCAAAACTGAAACAGCGGCTTTGCATCCACCTTGCGGCGCTCATCCAAAAACACCGGGATTCCACGTTTCAAAAACGCCGCGCGCACCATGGGGAAATACCCGGATGCGCCGCGGGTAATCATGGCAATCTCCCGGTAGCGGTAGCCCTGTTCCCGCACAAGGCGTTCAATTTCCGAGGCAACGTACTCCATCTCCTCATAGGGGTCTTTGGCGGACGCTGCCCGGACTTCCTCCAATTCTTCCCCGCCGGCCTCCGCGGAAGGGGTAAACATCCCTTCAACCACCTGGCGCATCCCCTCAGTTTTGGCGCGGTGGAGCTCTTTCAGCACCACCGGAGGGGCGGCCTGCATCCCCGCTTCCCTGGCAAGGGACATAAGGCGCATGAGGGTGCGTTTTCCGGCGGAGAAAATCCCCATGCCATGCTCATCGTCTTCCGGCTTGTCCACACACAGGGAAAAACCCACTTCGTCCGCCTGTTCAAAAACCCGGCGGATTATCCGATATTCCTGCCCGGTAAAGCCGTCGAACGCATCGAAATAGACCGCCATCCCTTCAAAAAAGGGATGGTCTTTGAGCAGTTCTTCCGCCCGGGTCAAATCGTCATCCGGGTCGGCAAACCCGCGTTCCAACAGCGCCTCATACATCCCGTAAATCGTGCCGATTTCCTGCGTTTTTTGCAGCAAAAGTTCATCTTCCAGCGCATCCGCCTGTTCGACCAACTGCTTTGGGGAAATCCCGGCCGTTTTCAGCTGGGAAACCGTCCGGCACAGGCTTTGCGTAAAGGCGGGGCTGTATGCCTGCCTGGCATAAACTTTCATCTGTTCGCGCATTTGCTCAATGGCCAGATCCATGAGGATATACTTCCCGCCCCCGCTCAGGTAGTTGCCGGCAAGCCCGCCATACTCGCGGAAAATGCGGTTGCACAGGCTGGTAAAGCTCAACACCTCCACCCGTTCGAAGGCTTCCTCCCCGAGCCGCCTGCTCAAAGCGCGCTCGCTTTCAAAGGAAAACTGTTCCGGGACAATCAGGTACGTCCGGATTCCATCCCGCGCCGCTTTCGCCACGCAGTTTCTGATATATTCCGTCTTCCCGGTTCCCGGTTTCCCCAGAATGGTTCGGAGCACAGGAATTCCCCTCCCTTCGTCAAATCACTGTTATTTCATACACTCCAGGAAACCCTGCACAGGCACCGGCTGCCATGAGCAGGCTGTCTCCAACTAAAATTTTATCCATTATGCGCTTATCATACCATAAATCAGGCCCTGTGACAAAACAGGGCCCTGTCCGCCGCAGAATCTTTCATACAAACCGGGGCGCCCCAAATGCGGATTTAGGTTTGCCGCTTTGTCTTTTAAAAATCATGAAATCAAAACAATTCCGGAGCAGATGGAGGATAAAAAACATTTTTCAGGAAATACTGAAAAAAACAGCAGAAAGGATGGTTGCTCCATGCGCGAGAGAGATTTCATGGAAAACCCTTATGACGAAGAAGACGAAATGGAATTGTTCGATGAGGAATACCCCGTGTCTTCCAACACTGAATGCACGGGATTGATTCCCTCCGCAGTCCGTGACGAGGCAAAACTGCATTCTTACGGGCAAATTTATGACATTCCCCTTGCTAAAGACGAACAGGAATCCTTAAAACATGAAAAAAAGGACAAAAACGCATCCAATTCTTTGAATAAACAGTAGCCTTGGAAAACAGGAAAAGCCAGAGAATTTCCGATTGCAATGCCCCTGAGCGAAACCGCCCAGGGGCATTTTCCTATGTCGCCGCAAAACGCGGTTCAAACGACGCGGATATTGGTTTTACTGGGATTTTCCTGCCGTTTCCTCCCGCTGCAAAACCCACTGGAGCCCCTTTGCCATACGCAAGGGGACGTCCTGAAAATGTCCGCCTTCGTTCCACTCCATACAAAACTGGGACTTTCCCAAATTCCCGCGGTACTCCTGCTCCATCATCCGCATTACATCCCCCACCCGGGCCATATGGGGATTGCGCGTCTTTTCTTCCCGGTTTCCCAGGGAAAGGTAGAGACGGGATTCTTCTGACAAGGTATTTTCCTTTACAAACTCCTGCCAGCCCTCATACCACACGGAGGGGGAACAGGCCGCCGCATAACGGAACACTCCGCTGGTGTAAAGCATCCACAGCGCGCATAGCCCGCCCAGGGAATATCCCAAAAGCCCCCGGTGTTTCGGGGAATCCTCCCCCGGATACCTGTCCTGTATTTCCGGAATCAGCCGTTGCCGCAAAAAGGACAAAACCTGTCCCGCCTTGCCTGCAAACGCCTCCCCCCTGCGAAATACGGCCGGAGCGGGCCAGGGCGAATAATCCCGGTTCCAATCCACCGGATCAAAAAAGACCAGCCGAAAGGGGCGGCATGTTTCCAACCGGAGATATGGTTCCATTTCTTCCAGGCGCCCGGCAAAATCCTCCCCATCCAATACATAAACCGTATCGGCTTTTTGCGCAATCTCACCGGGAGGCAGGTAGACATGGCAGGATTTATCCTCCAACACAAAGCTCTGTATGCTCCCCTTCAAAGGCGATTCCCCCAATCTGGATAAACAACGCCGCTAATTCTGCGTTTTCCCTTGCTTTTTATACAAACAACAGGAGAAACCCCGGGGTTTCTCCTGTTGTTCCCTGTAATCAAACAGCATGGGACTGTACGGCGGCAAGCCGGTTTTATAAAAGCTCCGCTTAATCTTTGATAATCAGCGCCATAAAGACAAGGTCTTCCTTCCCGGTATTGTCAAGCGCATGTCCGCAGCCATTTGGCGTAAAGGTAACATCCCCGGCTTTTACTGGACGGTTGGTTCCATTGTCATTGTACATCCCTTCGCCGGAGAGAATATAATATGTCTCGCTTTCCCCATGGTGCTCATGGTATCCCAGGGTACATCCCGGTTCAATGGTAACTTCTGCATACAGCCCGCATTTCCCGTTTAATTCCCGTTCGCCCAGAATATGCTTAATGATAACATGGCCTTTTCCGCCGCACATTTCCTGTACACGTTCGACTTTTAATTCTGCCACAAGGCATCGCTCCTTTTTCTTTCTTCCAAACTACAACCCGATTTTATCACAAGGGCCCGCAGTTGTAAATATTCCTCCTTTTCAGGCACAGAAAAGCTCCCCCGCGCGGTAAACGCAGAGGAGGAAAAGATGATTGAGGACATGAAATCAAAAGAATCCTCGCCCATTATTATACAAAAGAGCCCCGTAAAATTCAATAGTTTTTTATGAAATAGTCGTCTGATTCTGTACAACAATGGAAAGATATTTTCTTTTTTAATTGGATACCGCATTGCCGGTATAGAGCTGGTAATAACGGCCCTTTTGCGCAATCAGTTCATCATGGGTTCCGCGTTCAATAATGCGTCCCTGTTCCAGTACCATAATACAATCCGCGTTGCGGACCGTGGACAGGCGGTGGGCGATGACAAACGTGGTTCTGCCGTGCATCAGCTTATCCATGCCATCCTGCACAATCCGCTCGGTGCGGGTATCAATGGAGCTGGTCGCTTCGTCAAGAATCAGTACGGGAGGATCGGCAACCGCCGCACGGGCAATGGCAAGCAGCTGGCGCTGGCCCTGGCTGAGGTTCGCGCCATCCCCGACAATCTGCGTCTGGTAGCCTTCGGGCAGACGGCGGATGAAACCATCCGCATTGGCGAGTTTCGCCGCTGCAATGACTTCTTCTTCCGTGGCGTCCAAGCGCCCAAAACGGATATTTTCCATAACCGTTCCCGCAAACAAATGCGTATCCTGAAGTACAATGCCAAGGGAGCGGCGCAGGTCGGCTTTTTTCATCTTATTGACGTTGATATCATCATAACGGATTTTGCCATCCTGGATATCGTAAAAACGGTTAATCAGGTTGGTAATTGTGGTCTTGCCCGCGCCGGTGGAACCGACAAAGGCGATTTTCTGGCCAGGCTGTGCGGTCAACGTGACATTGTGCAAAACGATTTTATTCGAATCATAGCCAAAGTCCACATCGTCAAAGACAACGCGCCCTTTGAGCTCCACATAGTCCACGCTTCCATCTGCCTGATGGGTGTGTTTCCATGCCCAATGCCCGGTTCTGTGTTCGGATTCAACCAGTTTCCCGTTTTCCTCTTTCACATTGACCAGGGTTACATAACCATTGTCCACTTCGGGTTCTTCATCCAACAGGGTAAAGATTCTTTCCGCGCCGGCCATTGCCATGACAATGAAATTAAACTGCTGGCTGACCTGGTTGATTGGCATGCTGAAGCTCTTGTTAAAGGTGAGGAAGCTTGCCAGTCCACCAAGAGTAAAGCCTCCCAGCCCATTCAAAGCGATAGCTCCTCCCACAATCGCGCACAGCACATAGCTGACGTTTCCAAGCTGCGCATTGACAGGGCCAAGGATATTGGCAAAGGTATTTGCCTTGTTTGCGCTTTCATAAAGGGAATCGTTGAGTTCTTTAAAACGCTCGATACTCTCCTCTTCATGGCAGAAAACTTTGACAACTTTCTGCCCATCCATCATCTCTTCAATATAGCCGTTGACGGCGCCGAGCGCTTTTTGCTGGCGGATAAAACACTTTCCGCTTTGCCCGGCGAATTTTTTGGTAGCCAGCAGCATAACCCCCACCATAACCAAAGTGAGCAGGGTCAAAGGGATGTTGAGGACAATCATGCTGATGAACACACTGATGATAGTAATCGAGCTGTTGATAATCTGAGGGATGCTCTGGCTAATCATCTGGCGCAGGGTGTCGATATCATTGGTGTAAATGGACATGATATCGCCATGCGCATGGGTATCGAAATATTTGATAGGCAGCTGCTCCATGTGGGTAAACAGCTCGTTTCTCATGCTGCGCAGAGTTCCCTGGGTGACATAAATCATCAGGCGGTTATATCCAAAAGTGGCAAATACACCGATAAGATAGAAGCCCCCAACCCGAAGGATTGCCTGGAAAAGAGGGCCAAAATCCGGAGAAGCGCTCCCAATCATCGGCAAAATATAGCTGTCTATCAAAGTCTGCATGAACAAGGTGCCCTGTACATTGGCAAGGACGCTGACAATAATCAGCACAAAGACGACAATCAGATGTATCAGATAATTTTTGGAAAGATACTTCATCAGCCGCATGAACTGGCGTACAGGATGATCAATCTTAGGTTTTACGCCCCTGACGGCACGCGGTCCTCCCGGGCCTTTCACAGTTTTCACAGTTTCAGCCATTATTCCTCTCCTCCTTTCTCATCAAAATCTCCGCTTCCGCCGCCGGTCTGGGATTCAAAGACCTCGCGGTATATTTCATTGTTTTGCAGCAGTTCTTCATGGCTGCCAAACCCGCTGATATGGCCATTGTCCATAACAATAATGCGATCCGCATTCTGCACGCTGGAAATCCGCTGTGCAATGATCAGTTTTGTGGTATTGGGGATTTCCTCTGCAAAAGCCTTGCGGATTTTGGCGTCGGTCGCCGTATCCACCGCGCTGGTACTGTCGTCCAGAATCAGGATTTTCGGTTTTTTCAGCAAAGCCCTTGCAATACACAGGCGCTGCTTCTGTCCACCGGAGACGTTCGTACCGCCCTGTTCAATATAAGTATTGTATTTTTCCGGCATCTTCTGGATAAATTCATCCGCATAGGCAAGTTTGCATGCCCGGACGCATTCCTCTTCGGTGGCGTTTTTGTCGCCCCAGCGGAGGTTTTCCAGGATGGTTCCGGAAAACAGGACATTCTTTTGCAGGACAACGGAAACCTCATCGCGCAGTACTTCCATATCATAACTGCGCACATCTTTTCCGCCAACATAGATGGCGCCTTCCGAAACGTCGTACAGCCGGCTGATGAGATTGACCAAACTGGTTTTTGCGCTTCCCGTACCGCCGATGATACCAATTGTTTCACCGGAACGAATGGAAAGATTGATATCCTGTAAAACCGGTTCCCCATCCGATTGTTTGTAGCGGAAGCTGACATGGTCAAAGCGGATGCTTCCATCGGGGACAACCGTATCCGGATGCTCCGGATTGTGCAGATCGCTGCGTTCATTGAGCACCTCGCAGACGCGGCGCGCACTTGCAAGGCTCATGGAAATCATGACAAAAACCATGGAGAGCATCATCAGGCTCATGAGGATGTTCATGCAGTAGGTCAGCAGGCTCATCAGTTCGCCGGTGGTCAGGGAAGTCCCCACGATCATCTTTGCTCCAAGCCAGCTGAGCAGGAGGATACATCCGTACACAGTAAACTGCATTAACGGTGCGTTAAAGCTGAGGATTTTCTCCGCTTTTACAAACAGTTTATAGATATTCTGGCTCGCTTTTTGGAATTTTTTCGATTCATAGTCCTCCCGGACATAGGCTTTTACCACACGGATGGCAGAGACGTTTTCCTGCACGCTTGCATTCAAATCGTCATATTTTGGGAATGCCTCGCGGAAATATTTTGTGGCCCTGCTCATGATCAAAAACAGCAGGCAGCCCAGGACAATCACCGCAACAAGGTAAATGCTTGCAAGTTCCGCGTTGATGGTAAATGCCATGAACATGGCGACAATCAGGCTTGCCGGCGCGCGCATACACATACGCAAAATCATCTGGTAAGCGTTTTGCAGGTTTGTCACATCCGTAGTCAGCCTGGTAACCAGGCCGGCGGTACTGAACTTGTCAATGTTGGAAAAAGAATAGGTCTGGATGTTTTCAAACATGGCCTGGCGCAGATTGCGTGCAAAGCCTGTGGAAGCTTTTGCGCCGTATTTTCCCCCGCCCATACCGGCAAGCAGACCAATTACCGCGGCAAGCACCATCCACACGCCCACCACATAAATATGTTGCAGATTTCCTGCTTCTACGCCGTCGTCAATAATAGAGGCCATCATCAAGGGGATGATCATCTCCATGATAACTTCCAAAATCATGAACAGCGGGGTGGCAATCGAAGCCCGTTTGAACTCCTTTACCTGTGCCAAAAGAGTTTTTAACATTCGTTTTCCTCCCTTTGTTTCTCCAGATTTGCTTTGAGTTTTTCAATCACATCAAAAAACACCTGTAGCTGCTGAGGAGGAATTCCCGCTTTTGTCCGCTTGTCAAGGATTTCTATCACAGATACCGTTCGTAAATGCAGGCGTTCCCCGGCAGGGGTCAAAACCAGTTTTTTCAACCTGGCGTCCCGTTTCACAGATTGGCGCACCAGGTAGCCCTTTTTTTCCATTAAACTGAGGATATTGGTCACACTGGAACGCCCAATGGAAAACGCCGTTTCCAATTCCTTTTGAAAAATTTCGTGATCCTGATTCTCATATAAATACCCGAGAATCCATTCATGCATGACAGTCAGGTCGTTTTCCCCGTGTTTTTTGACATAACTAAAGAGATTGCGCATCATCATGTTATCAAGCTTCCGAACCTGGTAGCCGATATCCTGTTCATGCGCCATAAAAGACACGCCTTCCTTTCTTTCAAGATAATTTTATTTCTAATTGTTTGATATAGAACATATAATACGCGATCTGTTTTTTAATGTCAAGCAAATTTCCGGGCGTAGTTTTTTCTCAATTCTGTGAAGAATCACAAGGGAGGAACCCCGTTTTTCGATACAGAGAAAAGCCCTCTTTCCTTCCCGAATCCGGAGAAGGAAAGAGGGCTTTCTGTCCTGAGGCAATCCGGCTGTCCGGTAACCCGGACAACGGGGATTGTTCTACCATCGACGATTATTTGGAAACTCTGCGTTTCCTGGACGTCAGGGTCAGCACCGCTGTCCCACAGGAAGCAACCAGCATCAACACGGCGGGAACTGTCATGGAATTGTCACCGGTCTGAGGAGTCTGCGCCCCTCCCTGGTTCTCCGTGTTCTGCGTATCGGTCATCGTGCTTCCCTTTTCTACCAGCGCATATTTCGCGCCTGTTTTGGAGACGATCGTGTAATGCCCGTTCTCAAAGCTTCCTTTCACCAGGGTAATACTGCCGTCTTCATTCATCCGGTAAATGGCCACATTGTTGACCTCATAGCCTTCTGCAACCGGATAGCTGATATCCACCGTTCCGTTCGGGACAACTTCGTTGCCCTGCGCGTCTACAAATTTGACGTCATACAGCTTGAACTTTTTGCCGATATCTTTCAGGGAAGCTGCCGCTTTGTCATAATCCGTACCGGAAGTGATTTCGGTTACAACCAGCTGGACGCCTTCCTCGAACACGCCTTTGTCGGCATGGACTTTTACACCGGTCGCCTCATCGGTGAGATCGACTGCCGGGGACTGTTCCACTGGTTCTTCCGGTTCAAAGCCCGGATCATCCTCCGTGGTCTTTTCCAAAGTGCTCCAGTCAAGCTTGAGCAGGACATCCTGGCTGCCTGTTCCGGCAGAGATGGACTCCATAACCGGGACAAACACGTGCAGCGCCACAAAACCGTCTTTATCATGCAGGGCGGTGGACACCAGTGGGAACTTCACCTGATCCGGGTACAGTTTTCCAGCATAGGAACCGCCCGCCTGGTTAAATTCATCGGATACATCGCTGCCATCCGCATTTTTCTGGGTGCTCAGAACCTCCGCAAGTTCTGTCTCGCCGACCGGACGGCCATAATCGCCAAAGGTGTACCCATCCAGGTAGTAGGACAGGTCGCCGAGATATCCAAACTTGTTGAGATAGGACAGCCCCTTGAAATCCATGGTCAAATAATATTTTCCGTCTTCCACGGTGAGTTTGATGGTATGGTTAATCGCATCGTTGCTCATCGAGTGGTTTATGCGGTCAACCTTAATCATCTCGCCATAGAGGGAATAAACGCCGTCTTCCAGGTTGTATCTGTCCAAAGCCGGCTCTTCGCTGATTTTTTCCAGCCCGGCAATCGCATCTTCAATCGCCTTTGCCATTGCGTCGACAGCCGCCTGCTCGGTGATGTTCTTTGTCCAGTCGACCGCTTCCACCGCCGCAGTTACCGCGGAGAAGTTAACGTAATTTTCTGCATTGAGGGCCTCCGCCTGCTCCACCGCCGCTTTGACCCCGGCATAATCCGCCGGTTTATAGGCGAGATCTTCCACAGCTTGATTCAAATTCGCCGTATAAGTATCGACAGCATCCTGAGAACCAAAGCCCGTGGTGAGTTTCCCATTGGCTTCATCAACCAGGGAAGTGAGGGAATTCCAGGATTCCTCTGTGTAAAGGTCTCCGCCTTGCTCCACCACTGCCAATGCTTTAAACAGCGCTGTTCTGAGCGCGGTAAGGTTGAGGCCGTAGTTTGCATCATTTGGAATAGCGTCCAGGGTCTCTTTGGCCTGTGCAAGCGCCTGGTTTACTGCTTCGACGGTCTCAGCGCTTTCAATGTTGCCGACAGCGTCTTTCTTTGCCTGTTCTACCGCGGTTTTGGAAAGTCCGGCATAATGATCCGGGTTATACTTGTCAAGTTCTGCAACAGCCGCCTGTTTTGCCGCTTCCAGTTTTTCCGCAGCGATAAGCTCTGCTTCAAACTCGATCATTGGGTATCCATCGTTTGCAGCCGGATCCAGTGTCCAATCATGGCCAAAATTCCCCTGTGCCGTGATAAAATCCTCGGATTTGAACCAGCTGTCGCTTTCAAATTCCACTTCGCACCGTTTGGCAGTGTTGTTGGTGCAAAGCACATCCGCGCTGTTTTCCAGCGCATAGCCGTTCATGATATACAGCATGGAGTAAATACGGCCCACCAGCGCGCCGGAATCCCCGGTTCCCGTGTCCGTAACCTTGCCAACATTGTAAATGCTGACAAGGCTTCCGTATGTGCCACCGGAAAAAGCGCCGACAATCCCGCCAACCTGATTTTGGCCGGTTACATCGCCCAGGTTGGAGAGCACAACGTTGGAGCCGGTTCCCTGAAGAGTCGCGCTGCCGACAATCCCGCCGACATCGCTGGTACCGGAGACATCCCCCTTATTGGAAGATCGGGAAACATTTCCATAAAGGCTGCTTTTTGCGCTGTTCAGCTGTCCGGCAATACCGCCTGTCTGGCCCGCGCCGGTAACGTCTCCCCTGTTCAGGCATTCGGTAATACTGACATTGTAGGCATAGCCCACCAGGCCGCCGGTTTTGGAGCCGCTGGATTTTTTGCCAACAATATCCCCGAGGTTTGTTGTGCTGTCAAGATACCCTCTTTTCATCTGTCCCGCAACGCCGCCAACGCAGTTTCCATCCACTGTCATTTTTACATGGATAGTGCAGTTGTCAATCCGGAATTCTTCGACATACCCAAAGAGCGCGCCGACATAATTCCCGGTGACGTCGATGACGCCTTCCAGGGTGAGATGATTGACGCTGACCCGATCGTTGTTCATATCCGCGCCCTGGGCATAGCCAATCAATCCCCTGTAGTCCCCATCGGAGGTGATGGAAAGATTGGAAATAGTGTAACCGCCGCCGGAAATCCTTCCAGTAAACGGGTGTTCTTTGGTTCCAATCGGGGTCCATTCTTTGGAGTTAAGATCGATATCTTTTGTCAGGATAATGCTTTTAAAAGTTGCCTCCCCGCTGTTTATCTGCTGTGCCGCCCATGCAAGTTCTTCCGGACTGTCGACCATGGCCGTCGTTGCCAGAACCGTTGCCGGGCTTGTGGTTACGCCGTCCCAGCCGTCTTCATCCCCTCCGGTCTGTACCGGGACTAAAGCGGAAATGGCGTCTTCGATGTCCTTTGCCGCCTGCTTCACCTGCTCTTCGGAAGGGTTCCCTTCAAGCAGCTTTTCACCAGCTTCTACTTTTTCCTGGAGCTTTGCATAGCTGTCCGCAGTCCATTTGCTCTGGTCCACGGACGCTGCCTTTTGCAGAGCCTCCTGCAAAGCTGAAGCGTCCACTTCCGGATCTTCCAGGCCGTTTACTGCGTTGATGGCGCCCTGGAGTGCTTTTACCTGTGCTGCGCGCTCGGAAGCGTTCATCTCCTCCACAACACGGATAACCCGGGGAGCCATGGCCTCCTTGTCATATTCCAGGCGGACCAGGGTGTTGGAGAGTTTTGCTTTGGTATCGGAAATCACGTTTTGCAGTGCTTCCCAATCCTCAGCAGAAGCGTCGCCCTTTTTTGTATTCATCGCCTGATACAGCCAGTATTCCGTTTCTCCGGACAGGTCGTCCACTTTGGTCATACTGCTGTAATCCACACAGAGACGTGCAGGCTGATTCCCGGAACTCGGGGAAATGGATGCCATAACCGGAACAAAAACCTGTACACAGGTCACTGTTCCCTGTTCGATGGTTTCCGCTTCGTCCGGCGTTTTTACCGGTACTGCCAGGATGTGCGGATAGGCCTTTCCCTTTGCCGCCGTAACGGAAGAATCCTCCGTATTATAGTCGTCATAGGCGAGGGAGCCGTCCGTCATCCGGTGCTCCGCCAGCACCTGGGATGGCTGTAAATCGCTGCGGAAATCTGTTTTATATGCATTCAACTGTAGCAAGTACCCGGCAGTATACAGCGCCCCCATCGGGACAACTTCCATGATCAGGGTTGCTTCCCCGTTTTCTACCACAAGAAGCGGCCGATAATCGGGATCATCTTCCGCATGCTCGGTGTTGTAGCTGGAGCTTCCCCGGATGGAGCGGTTGCCCATGGAAGGATTATCCTGCGCGGATTGCCACAGATCAATTGAGACACGGTAAACGCCGTCTTCCACCGTATTTGCAGAAGGAGCAGGTTCTGCTGCCAATACGCCGGTAAAGGCCATGCTCATGGACATTGCCGCCGCCAGTACCGCAGACAGCCCGCGTTTCAACCAATTACGCTTGGTCGATGCCATATTTACTTATTCCTCCTTTTCTCATTTCCCATGGAAATAATTGTTGGTTAGTATAAACTAACTATCGCCGAAAATAATTCGATGTCGCAGCATTCCTCCCTCCCCAAATAAGAAAGCCGGCGGGAGTTTCCCGCCAAAACGGTTGTTGTTTTTCTGGAAGAGCTAAATCCTTCCACTAATTTTTTGGTTAGTTAAAGCTAACCAAAATCCTGAAAAAATACTCCCTTGCGGAGCGTCTTCCAAAATCAGCACCAATATATCACAGAAAATCCGGGTTGTAAAGGGCGGTTTTCTTTCAAGCATGCAACAAATTTCCTACTTTTATTGTAGGAAATGCTCCTGTTTCCTGAAAATGCAGGGGTTTGCGATTGTTTCTTATTTGTAACAAAAAATGGAATTGCCTCTTCATCAGCAAATCATCACTGTAAAAACCGCCGTACTTTCCGGCATATGCAGCGTGCCGGCATTGCAGTGCATTTTCATGCAGACGCTCCCATGCAGAATTTGCTCCCTGCCCCTGCCCATCGAGACAAAATGGAGCGCGGATACGGGAAAATACACATATCTTCCCTCCTGCCCGGCCGGAAAGAAGGAGTCCCCCATCTGGTACTGCAACCCCTGAACTCTCCCTTCCAGAATCGCGCCGCTCTGTGCAGAACGGGCTCTGACAGTCGCAATGGTCAGGTAGAGCATTCCCACATGATTTTTGACAATCAGCTCGCAGGGGTGTTCAAATCCACGGTTTCCCATTGAAATCATATTCCCATGTTGGATATGCTCCCGGTATATGACAAAGGGGAGCGTATAGCTGCCGTCGTCCAGCTGCTCGCACAGTTCGCTGCCGGAAAAGCTTTGCCTTCCCGCAAAATTTTCCTTTATCTGCATGTGTTGCTGCCGTTCTTCCATTCGCTTGAAATATTCTTCTGAAAATCCGGCCGTTATGGCGGCCATGGCGTCCTCTTTGGCCTGGAGCGGCGGTAAATCCAGAGATTGCAGGTATGTTTGTGCAATCCCCAGCTTTCGCCGGTATTCCTCTGCCACTTTTCCGCCATAGGCGCTTAAAACCGTTTTCCTGGAAGCGGCGCGTTCTACAAAACCCTGTTTTTCCAGTTCCGACAGCGCACGGGAAACCGCCACTTTACTTTTTCCCAGGAAATGGGCGGCGTCTGTTACCGTGCGTTTTCTCGGCTCCGCCTGGAGATAATACAGCAAAAGCCGAATGTGAAAACAATGCCGTGTTTCCGACATGTCCATCCTCCTCAATCATAGTTGCCGTTGCTCTTTTGGGACAGGTTGATTAGTTGCAACTAACCATATATTCAACATATCATATGCGCTTTTGGATTGTCAAGTTTTTCACCAGAACCCCCGTTTGTTTTGGATGGATATTCTGAAAATGAGGGATCACACTATAGGCAGGAGGGATGGAGATGTCCTATCAAAACCTTGAGGAATTGTTGGAACACAGCCAGAGCAGCCGGGATTTTTTTCTTTCGCTCCCGGTAGAATTGCAGCGCGACCTGCACAGGCACAGCGATTACATCCACACCGCCGCACAGCTCCATGGCAGGGCCGCTTCCGTGCAGGAGCTAAACCGGCTGGAAGAACTCTCCCGCCGGCTGGAAAAGAAAATGAAAAACAGTTCTCCCTTTTCACCAGGCGCATAAAAAACAGGCCGGGTGCTTTCTGGAAATTTCCAGAAAGCACCCGGCCCCTCTGTTCCATGGGCTTGCGACAGAGAAAAACGGGATTTTCCGTAAAAACCGCTCGTTGGAAGTCAATCGCGGGAATCCTCGCGCAAAAACGGCGCCTGTTTTTTCTCACAAACCAGAACCCCATATTTCCGTGGATGGCGGTATGCGTTGGCATGGACTTCCCGGCTGCGATAGCGGCGGATTTCTTTTATCGGGAACGTGGCAAGGTAAATTCCCTCCGCCTCCCCCGCTTCAATAACCAGGGTATCCCGCTCATGGGTTTCTCCCAAACGGTAGGCCATCCCGTCAAACGCGGAAGAGTGCCCGTTACAGTCAGGTTGGCCATAGGCATAGTTTGCCGTGGCAATGCCCAGCATGTTTTCAAACGCGCGCGCCCGCAGCTGGGTCAGGCGGTTTTGTTCCATTGGGCAGGCATTGGGAACAAGGATGATTTCCGCCCCTTTGAGCATTAAAATGCGGGCGCTTTCAGGAAATTCCCGATCATAGCAGATCATCGCGCCAATCCTGACCAAACCCCGTCCCGTATCCAGATCCGCCGTATAAAAATCCTCTCCCGGCGTCAGGTTGCGCTCCACATCAAAATCACAGGTGTGCACCTTATTTCCGGAAACAACGCCAAATCCGCTCCCATCTGCTTTGCCTGCCGGCACCATTGCATCCCTTTTTCCAGATTTTCCTGCTGTGTGGAGGCAGAAAGCATTTGCAGCAAAGCGACTCGAAAAGTATCCATCCCATTTCCCCCTTTTGTACTGGATACCCCCATGATAGCACACCTTATCAGAAAAACAAACTCTCATCTTTTCCGATTTCCCTGTGTGCCGCTGCCAAAAACACGCCAGAAAACGGTTCCCGCGCTTTCCGGAAAAGAAAGGGCGGCGTAAGCCCCGCCGCCAAAACCCGTGCAGATATACCGCAAAATAACCATAACGGGTTATACATAATACTGCGCCTGCAATTCAAACATGGTATAGTATGTTCCCTTTTGCCGCATCAGTTGTTCATGCGTGCCGTATTCCTTCATCTCTCCATTTTCAAACACAGCAATCTGATCGCAGAACTTGGAACTGGACATTCGATGTGAAATGAAGATTGCCGTTTTTCCATAGACAAGCTCTGAAAAGTTTTTGTAGATTTCCGCTTCCGCTTTCGGATCAAGCGCTGAAGTGGGTTCATCCAAAATGATAATGGAAGAGTCTTTATACAGCGCGCGGGCAAGGGCAATCTTTTGCCCTTCACCGCCGGAGGGTTCAAACCCGTTTTCCACAAAATTCTTATACACATAAGTCCGTACCCCATCGGGCAGGTTTTTCATCTTGTCGCTCAAACCGCTGCGGCATAACAAATCATACACCATTTGATCCGTTTCCTCTTCCGAACGTTCAAAGACAATGTTCTCTTTCAAGGTGAACGAAAGCAGCTTGTAATCCTGAAAAACACAGCCAAACGCCTGCATATAGGCGTCATAATCGATATCGCGGATATCAATCCCATTGAGCAGGATACGCCCCTGTGTTGGATCGTAAAGACGGCAGAGAAGCTTGACAAACGTAGTTTTCCCCGCCCCGTTTTCTCCGACTACCGATAATTTTTCCTCAGGGGAAAGCGTGATGTTAATGTCTTTGAGCGCATAGGAACTCTGGCCGGGGTAACGGAAACTCACATGTTCAAACCGAATTTCATAGGGACCCTGCGGCAAAGGGAGCCGCTTTCCCTGTCTCATTTTCTGCGGGATATCCATATAATCCATCAGCGCATCATAATAGCCGCTGAACTGGCGGATATCCAGCAGGCTTTTCATCAGCGCGTTCATGGCGGTGGAAAAATTGAGCAGGGCTGTTATGTACATCGTAAAGTCGCCGATACCTATGGCCTTTCGTATCACCTGAAAGGACAAATACCCATAGGTGATGCCTTTGAAAACAAAGTTCATAAAGGTTGCAAGATAGTTCGCTTTATTGAGCTCATTTATCTGCTTTTTATAAAAATCACAGGACTCGTCAAGATGCAGCCGGATTTTTTTAACCAGCCAATCCTTAAGTCCAAAAATCCGGACCTCCTTGCCAAAGGAAAAGTTTCCAATCAAATCCACAAGATACGATGTTTTTCGCTCAATGGGCGCCTTCTCCATATCCCAGGACACATACTTTTTCCTCACCTTGGATTCATACAGGGCGTTGAGCAGCACCAGCGCAATAAACAGCAGCACAATCAGGGGATTTAATGTGGAAATAATGGTGATAATACCCGCGAATGTGAACAGCTTTCCCAGGATTTGAAAGGCGCTGTCCATGACCACCCCAAAGCCCTGCCCATTGGCATAGAGGAATTTTTCCGCCTTTGCCTTGGTATCCAGGAACTTCGGATCTTCCAGCCGTTCAAAGTCGCTGCGGGAAAGCCGCTCGGACAGATCCGCCTGGAACAGGGCAAAGAGCCTTCCTTTTAAGTTAATGCACTTTCCGGAAAGATAATTGCTGAGCCAGCCGCCCAAAAGGTTGATAATCAGCAAAAGCCCGATAAATACCGCCAAAACGGGAACCCTCTGCATGCCGGTCAGTTCATCGATGATGTACTTGGGAATCACCGTGTCCGCCAGGGGGACTGCCGCGGTAATAAATTGAAGCAGGATGCTGTCAATCACATACCATTTTTCATGTTTCCAGCTATATCCTATCAAAAAACCAATTCCGTTTTTCAAATATTTCCCTTCTTTCCATTCCCCTTCCTTCCATCCGGAAGCCATGTCGTCCGCGCCATGGGAGGGGAAACTTTTTTCCATTTGATGGTTGCCGTCTCATGATACAAAACAGGGGAAACCGCCGACGTCTGCGGGTAACAGATTGTAATAACCCCCTGGTTTCGTTCCACTGCAATGGGAGGCATCTCCTGTTCCGGGTTATCAAAAAAGAGGTGATCATATCCGCGGGTCATTTGAATTCTTGCAAAATAATGCGCATAATCTTCCAGCCTTTTGCACTTTATCAGTATGCCGGAAACAAATTTACAGGAAAGATAGTCCCGGCGCTGTCCGGTTTCCGCCAATGCAGTGTGGACGTTCTGATCCGTAAAAGGGGTCAAATCATACAGGTAATACCAGCCGTCATGCACAAAATAATTGCACACATGCCCGCTCCCCGTTGGCCGGGAAAAGGAAAAATACCCCATCTTTTCATACTTGCCATCCAGTAAATACCGCAGCCAGGAGGCGTCGGAGGAACAGCAGCCCTCGTTGGTCAGCACCGCGTAATACCCCGGCTTGTGGAATTCCCAAAGCCGCTCCCCTTCCCGTACCAGTTTCACATCCGACATCTGGTGAAACCGGGACAGGAGGAAAAGCTGCACGGCCTCGTAAAGGGTGGAAATCCTATCCCGCTTTTCCTGCGGGGAAAGGCGGACCATTTGCTGTATTTGATCGTTTGTATAGCGGGTCCCGCCAAGCCGGTTGACCGGAACCCAGTACACATCCCTGGATAGCCGCAGTTCAAAATGGGCGTCCGCCCTGAGATGGACGCAATCAAAGTTTGACGACATCCCAATTACCCCCGGAAAAAATCAATGCAGGCGTTCAGCAGTTTTTCTCCATCCGAAGGGTTTCCTGTGACAACCACCGGCAAATGGAACAGGTTTTCCAGCTCCTGTTTTCTTGCCAAAAGCTGCTGTTCCCCCACGCCCGTCTTGTGATCGTTTGCAATCCCCCAGCCATTCTGGAAGGTTTTGGGGTACATGGCAAGCGCAATGACCCGGCAGGAAACCAAACTTTGGACGGCCATAATCGTACGCCTGATATAATCCGAACGATCGTCCACATTGACCACCAAAACCACTGCGTCCGGTTTGGTGGCAAGCAAAAAGGCATACTGTTCCAAAAGAATTTGCCCCAAATTGTAATAGCCCTGGGGAATGGTTCCAGACTGGGCGCCCACCAGGAGAATATCCGGATTTTTTTCATCAATCTGGTGCATCAGGGTATTTACATAATCCAGGTTCTCAAACTGGTCCTGGCTGACAATCGGATTATAACCAAACGCGAAGACCTTGTCAATGCCGAATAACTTGGAGGACGGTTCCGTCCCCAACTGTCCCACAGTGTAGCCTGCATCCTCAAATAAATAGCGCAGCTGGAGCTGCACGGTAAACTTCCCCTGTTTTCTGGTTGTCCCAAACACTCCCAATACCGGGGATTTGGTCAGATACAGTTTTCCAAATTTATTTTTCAGTTCCATGTTTTCCAGCTTGGGATACTGCAAAAGCAGTCCCTGCGCTTCAAATCTGGGTTCAAATTCTTTCATACACTCCGCGTCAAAGGAGTAAACATGAATTCCATGTTCCAGGCATTTTTCCAAAATCCGGCTTTTTATCGGCTGGTTGGCGCGCCCTTCCTGTTCCGAAATATGGCCGATGATCAACGTGTCAAACCCCGTGAAATCACAGCGATCGATGTTCTGGACAGTAAACGCGGGCTCTTTTTCAAAAATCCCCTTTGCTTCCAGTCCAATATGGCCGGAGTATTTGGTGTCATAGACGGCGCAAAGTTCAAACGGCAGGCGTTTGCGGTAATTGATCAGGCTGTCCATCTCTTTATTAAAAGGGAAAATGGCAGCCCGCCGGATTTGTTTTGCCAGATCCGGTTTGTGGGAAACTTTGACCTTGGACGGGTAGACATATTTTGCATGGCTTTTCAAGTAGGGCAGAATCTCCTGTTTGGATACCCCGTCCAAATAACAATTGGCAATATATGCCGTCACATAAGGCGCGGCAAAACTGGAGCCCTGGTTTATTACATAGAGCGGATCTCTCCAGGGAACCCGCTGAATTCCGCCTTTTGCCCGAAGGTTTACAGGGCTGTTTTCCACATACACAAAATCATCCGCATGCGTACAGCGTCTGGAAGAATCCACCCCGATGACAAAATCATAAGCCGCAGGATAGGAAATAGCGCCTGCATTGTCAAACGCGGAGACAATGGTCACGCCTTTTTTATCGAGTTTTTGGCAAATCTCTTTTAAGGGATCGCTCGGCACCCGAAGACCCATACTCAAGTTTAGGATATCACAGTCCACGTTATCATAGACATACTGCAATGCAGAAAGGGTTTTCCGGGTAAGTTCCGGCAAAGAAGGGGAAAAGATATTGAAATTGAGGATTTCCACCCGTTCATCCGTATAATTGGCAAGGATCCCACACACCGCCGTCCCATGGGGGAGATCCGTCTCCTTTTCCTGCGACCGGTTTTTCCATGTATCGCCCACCTCGTTGTATACCCGGATGTTTTTCCCGCGAAACACCGGGTGTTCCAGATAAGCCTGGCTGTCAAGCACCGCTATTTTCATGTTCTCACTTCCTATTGTTATCCTATAGACGCAGAGGAATATTAGCATGGAAACTACGCCCGGAAGATATCAAACCTCCCGGGCGTAGCTCTGGCAAGAATCAGCGTCTACCCGATGCGGATTCTATGTGAAGCTTTCTCTGCTGTATATCACAGAGAATCGAATGACGGTTTACCAATCAAGCCCGCACGCAAAATCGCTGCAAAATCCTACATTGTCAACGTAGAGATCGAGCCAGTTGTCGTTCATGGTTTCCATTGCCGGTTTTTTCAGTTCGACTTTCATTCTTGGCGCCTCCTTTTTCTGTCTTCGATTGAAGTTAATAAATCCTACCAATCAAGCCCGCATATGAAACCAACACTATGGTCGCCATACAGATCCAACCAACCGTCGTTCATGGTTTCCATTGCCGGTTTTTTCAGTTCGACTTTCATTCTTGGCGCCTCCAGCTTCTTAATCAATGATGTTGACAGAATCTTTACCATTCGAGTCCGCAAGCAGCATCACACATCCAACCACAGACTCCCACATTATCTACGTATAAATCGAGCCAGTTGTCATTCATGGTTTCCATTGCCGGTTTTTTCAGTTCGACTTTCATTCTTGGCGCCTCCTTTCTCCCTGTGTATTTAAATGTACATTTAAAGGCTATTCGTTTGCAGCCGACAGTTCCTCGACCATTTCCACCAGGTCTTTAAACGACGCCAGCCGCCCCGGTACAATGTATTCATCCGGGATTTCTATTTCAAATTCCTGTTCCATTTCTGTGATCAGCGTCACAAACATCAGGGAATCCTCCACCACATCGGACAGCAGGAAGTTCTCCTTGTCCTCTTCAAAAATCACCCCGATACTGTGCAGGCACTCTTTTAACCGATTGACCGTTTCCATAGGTATCCCCCTTAATCAATAAGCTCAAATACGCCGCTTTGGTCCAGCAGCTGGAAAACATACTTGTGTGCCATGCCTTCATACCCGCATAACACTTTATCGGGCAAGATATAGCCCTTCGCGGCGCAGTTTCTGCCCAGGCAGACTGGAAGCATGTTGCAGGTCCTGCATTTTTCCCGGGAAGTATCCGGCAGGGTCCATTTGGCGATTTTGGCCATATCCAGTTCCATGGTCCCATCGTCGTGCAGGAATCCCACGTTACTTTCCGGAGCATCAAGCTGCATGGAGCATTTTACTATCCTTCCGTCCGCGCGGAGAATGTAGCTATTGCGTCGGGTTGTAGCACAGATCTGGTTTGCTGTAAACCCCTGATAAACACGGTAGTCCAGATGAATATTTGCATCGATAATCGGCTGATACAGCCGTTCAAAGTTCTGAACCAGTTTATCTTTCAGATGGAATTCCTTGGTCTTCGACCACTGTCCCACCGGACGAAAATAAAAGCTGAACCGGTGATCGTCCCCAAAGAGTTCCTCCATTGTTTTCAAATGCTCCGGCATCTTGTCCACCACGTCCGTGGTCACATTGGTACGCACCGCAACCACAATATTGCCGGATTTACAGTTGTTTTTGATGGCGATAATGTTGTTCATCACCGCGTCATAGCTTCCGCTTCCATCACGCCGGACTTTCAGTTTGTCATGGGTTTCTTTGGTGCCATCAATGGTTACCTGGAAAAACGTGACATGGTATTTTAACAGCTTTTGAAAGGTTTCATAGTCCAGCAGCGAACCGTTGGTGATGATTGTTGCCGTATAGGGTTTGCGCGCCTGTTTGCAAATGGAGAGAAACTGTTCCGACAGGGAATAGATGATGTCCTTTTCCACCAGAGGTTCCCCGCCAAACCAACTGACATTCAGTGCGGAATACCGGTGGATGTTGTTGCGCAGCCAGGTCACCAGTGCCTGTTGGGTTTCCGGCCGCATGGCGCCAATTTTAAAATCCTCATAACAATAGACGCAGCGGAAATTGCACTGTTCCGTTGGCATAATGGTCAACATCAGCTCCGGGGAGTTGATCATATCGTTGCGCCAAAGTTGGAACAATTCCGTTTCATTCTCGTCTTTGTCTACAAGAAACCCGTTTTCCACCAAAGGCCGGATGACCGGGCTGTCCGGACTGCTGTCGGGATTGTTCAATATACTCAGCACCTCATCCTTTTTCGTTACCGCTTTGAGGTATCTTTTGGTTAGAGAATTATAAAGCAAAACCCTGTCGCCCACTGTGTGAACAACATTGAACATGGATGGTTTATACATCAACTTTCCATCTCCTTCCATTTGATTACCCAAAGTATAGCAAAACAATAGTAGAATTTCAATAAATATATAAAAAAATATTTTATACTTATATTTATTGTTCACAATTTCGGAAATCGCAAGAAAAATCCTTCAAATTTCGACATTTTCACCAAATAGATTCCCAGCGCCTCTTTGGAAGTTTTCCCGCGGAAACAAATATTTTCCAGTTCGGTCAGTTGTAAATTGTAGGAATTTATAATATTTTTCATTATTTCAAATGATATTGTATTCTTTTATCACAAAAATTTATGTAAAATCCTGTCTTTTGGGGCTTGATAAAATAGCCAGGTGGTTTATCATGAATCATATAGAAAAACAAACCCCATGGAATTTCAGGAGAAGATGAAAATGAAAGTAATGAATCAATGCCTGCCGCCGCCAAATGTTAAAGTGATGAGCTGCATTTTTGATCGGATTTTTTCCGCATTTCGCTATTTTGCGGGAAACAGCCCGCATCAAATGGATCTTTTTTTATACCTGCTTGAAATGGATTTAACCTACCGTCCGGAAATCCGCGCACAGCCGCTTCCCGATGATCCCTGGTTTTATTCATGTATTGGGTTTCAAAACCATGTGCCGGACAATCCGCAGGCGCAGACGGACGCTTATGCTCCCCTCAACCATTTTTTGCAGGCGTACAACCTGCATATTTCCTACCAGGAAAACCTGGATTTCCCCGCATTGGTTCTGGAATTGATTAAGAGTTTTCAGGAAAACAAAGTCACGATCTTGTTAATTGACCAGTTTTATAACCGCCATAGTTCTTACTATCACAAAATGCAAAATGCAAATCATGCTCTTTTAATAAAAGGGATGGATACACAACAACAGCAAATCACAATCTGTGATAAAAAGGATATTTCCTATTCCTTTGAGGAAGTCAAAGACATGATGACGGGGGGGATCATCCAGCTCAGTTGCTTGGATGACAAGGGGTTTTTCCAGGCAACCCCGAATTATCCTGTCATCTACCAAAACAGCAAACAAAAGCTGAATCTTCTGGAAACCATCGCCCCCTTCTTCCAGGAAATAGAGCAGACGATGCGGCAGGAATCCAAAATTGCTTTTTATGCCAAAGCATACTATATGTCCACTTTATATCAGCTGATTCCCTTTGTTACGGCCAGAGATATCCTGTTTCAAAATCTTAAGATTCCGGAAAAATTCCAGAACGCCGCGACCGCTTCCAGAGCAAAATGGGAGGAGTTTTCCTATTGGCTTGCAAAAATATCCATCCTCAAGCGCCTTTCTTATGATCAGCTGACCCATAGAACTTCAGAACTTTTCGCAATGGAACAGCAATTCTGCCAGCTGCCTGACAAAATACCGCCCGTGGTGTAATGCACATGGGAATTTGCCTGTTCTATTCTTTAAAACCATGGAAACCGGAGCGGCTTTTCCTGGTTCTTCCGGAGACATGCCATAAGAGGGATTCCCTGCCCCAAAACATATCTTTCGGAATTTGAAAAAGCCTGCCCATTATTAGTAAAGGCCCTCTCGATGGAATTATCATGCCGATCGAGAGGGCCTTTAAAGGAGTATTTTACACCGCACAGGCGCCCAAATGCCAGCTTTTCGCAACCTCACCCAGAACCATGGCGTTCTCTGCATCCATTCCCAAGCCTTTCACCCATAATTTTCAGTGGAAAAGTTCCCCTGGCACTCCGAAAAAACTGCAAAACAGCGCAAAGGTTACAGCACGGTAACTGAGTGAGAAAAAAGTGCGTACTTGTGGAAAGAACAAAAGGGTGTACAATGGAATCTGCACAGAGCATAAGTTCCTGAATGCAAAACCGGGGTGACAAAAGGAGTTGCCCGGATGAAAACGGGGAAAAGGCTGTCTTCGCCCGCGGCTTTATCCGCGCAACAATCGACCGGTTCCCACTTTTTTACAGCCTTTGGATATCCGATTATAGCGCCTGTGCCCGCAGCATCCCGTAAACCGCATTGTTCCGGGACAGTCTTTTTCCGTTTTACAGCAGCATGGTCTGCGCCGGAGCAACCGCTATGATCGTTGCCCGACTCAGGCAATCTTAAGGAGGGGATACGATGACGCAAGCTGAAAAAAGACTTTTTTTAATCCGGTCTCTGCTCCGTGAGCATCCGGGTTCTTCGGACAGGGACATTCCAGCGGACAAACAGCAGCAAAAGGATCTGCTCCGTTCGCTGTTTAACATCCGCCCGCCGCGGCCTGTCAGCGAGGAATTTTTGGAAATACAGGATTCCTATTTGCAGCGGGAAATCCAGCAAAAGGGGAGAACTGATTTAGCCGATCTCAAGCCCATACAGGAGGGGATCTATCTCTGGCGGGGAGACATTACTACCCTGCGCTGCGACGCGATTGTCAATGCCGCCAACAGCCGGATGCTGGGCTGTTTTGTACCCTGCCATGGGTGTATTGACAATGCCATCCATACCTATGCGGGCGTACAGCTGCGGTTGGCTTGTGCGCAGCTGATGGAATTGCAGGGCCGCGAAGAACAAACCGGCAGTGCAAAAATGACTCCGGCGTTTAACCTGCCCTGCCAGTATGTGCTGCACACAGTGGGGCCGATTGTCTATGGAAAGTTGACGGCTCAGGAAGAACGCCAATTGGCTTGCTGCTATCGTTCCTGTTTGGAGCTTGCCGCGCAAAACAATATAAAAAGCATTGCGTTTTGCTGTATTTCCACGGGAGAATTTCATTTCCCTGCGGATAAAGCGGCCAAAATCGCCGTACAGACAGTACGCGAATACAAAAAGCAGACGCACAGCAACATCGAGGTGGTTTTCAATGTTTTCAAGGAGAGCGACTATCACATCTACCGGGAATTACTCGGAGCAAATTCGTAAACTGAGCCATGCGCTGTACAACGCGGACGCCCTTGTCATTGGCGCCGGCGCAGGACTTTCTGCGGCGGCGGGGTTTGCGTATGATGGGAAACGCTTTCACGAATCTTTTGCCGATTTTGAAGCAAAATATGGGTTCCACGATATGTATACCGGTGGGTTTTACCCATACCTGACGCCGGAGGAATTCTGGGCGTACTGGAGCCGGTATATCTACTGCAACCGCTATGTGGATCCGCCAAAACCCGTCTACCAGGATCTGCTGGAATTGGTAAAAGACAGGGATTATTTTGTCATTACTACAAATGTGGATCATTGTTTCCAGAAAGCGGGATTTGACAAAAAGCGCCTGTTTTATACACAGGGGGATTACGGCCTTTTTCAGTGCAGCAAGCCCTGCTGTCATGAAACTTTTGATAATGAGGATATCATCCGAAAAATGACAGAACAGCAAAAGGACATGCGCATTCCCTCCGCCCTGCTTCCCATCTGCCCCCACTGTGGGAAACCCTTGACCGTGAATCTGCGATCCGACGACAAGTTTGTGGAAGATGAAGGATGGCATATGGCTGCTGAGCGTTATGCAAACTTTCTGCGGACAAGGGAAAATCTGCATGTGCTGTTTTTAGAACTCGGCGTAGGATTTAACACCCCCGGCATCATCAAATATCCCTTCTGGCGGATGACAGCCAAAAACTCCAAGGCCATGTATGCCTGTATTAATCAAGGCGACGCAATTTGCCCGAACGGAATGGAAGCGCGGACAATCTGTATAGATGGAGATATCGGAACGGTACTAAAAACACTGAGCGCTGCAAAATAAATAAGAGCCAAGGGCGTGAAAAGCCCAAGGATGATACGCCATCCCGCTGCGATCACGGTACAGCGGCTATGGATTGCCTGGCAAACCATCTGCGGTTCCGGCTTGCCTTCCATCCGTCTTTCCAAGATGGGGAGAATATCCTGCCAGTCAAAAAAGGGAGAAACAGCGATTGGCCAAAAGCAAATAGCAACTGAAATTTTGAAAACCGAAACGAGGAGCACCAGGGAAAGCATGGCGGCTGCAAAATATGCTATTCCAAAGGAAAATCGATTGTTTTTTGTCCGGTTTTAGGGTATTATGGGATGGAAATAAGGTATTGGTACATATTTCCTTGTCGCTCCCGCATGGGAAGCGTGGATTGAAATAGCACTTTGCGCTTCGACTCCTCTTTCGTGAGCCGCCGCTCTCCGTGTGAGGAGCAGGTTGAGATTTATGGGATTGATAAGGACATAGCGTCCACTCCCGAAAGGATATGGATGAAAGGCGGACTTTTTACAACATCTGCCTGTGGTGCAGAGCCGTTTCCCTTATGGGGAGTGTGGGTGGAAATGATACTTCCGAAGAAAATGTCTGGCTGATGCCGCCGCGAGTCGCTCCCCAGTATGGGGAACGTGGATTGAAATGCCCGTGTGGGTGCTGATCTCATTTCCCATTTTTGTCGCTCCCCCGGTATGGGGAGCGTGGATTGAAATCCTGATGGAGCGGCCCGATGTGGACGGCCCTGCGACTCTGTTCCCCATACGGTAGGGGGAAAACCGGGAGGATAAGTTTTACAGCATGATGGTGCCCCTGGCAAAAATACGATCGATTTCCTCCATATCCAACGATGAACTCCGATTGTTTTCTAACGCAGGCGTCGGCACTTCATCTTCCCAACGTCTTTGATTCAGCCATGTGGATGGATTCGGGATATATTGTCCATTTTCCCGGCGCCATTGATCCGTTTGCTTCACTGCCCGCAAAGCGGAGAGAATTTCATCAAACAGCTTTTTGTCCGGTTGTATTTTCTTCCAGGCCCGTTCCGCCGCTCCCTTGCCTATCTTTTTGGGATATTCTCTCCAAAACTCTTCAAACCCCCGCATGGCAAGCGTTGTGGAGTGGCCTTCCGAATTTCCGCCTTTGCAGAGGGATTCCATCATCTCGCTCCCGGCGAGCAATTCCTCCGTTTCCCCTTTGGGGGAGTGAGAGGGGGGATGATTTCGTTTTCGTTTTGTTCCGTTATTTAATGTGGACATGTTGCCCCACGCCTTGCCCGTCATATTCTCCGACATGTTGTTGGACATTTGCCGGACAGTTTGCCGGTCAAAATGGACAGTCAAATCACACAATTTATATTTCCCGGCGGCGCTCCCTTTTCCTGCTCGATATTGGATATACCCTTTTTGTATCAATTCATTTCTCGCCCTCTGTATGGATTTGAGACTGAGACCCGTTAAGCCCTGCAGGGTGGAATTCGGGGCTGTAAACCAATCGAGAAACCCCAAATCATTGTCATACTCAAATAATATGAGATAGAGGCAGATAGAGTTTGCGGCGATCGGATTGAGCAGCCTTTGTCTTCGGAACCCTCGCATTTGCCTGATAAAATCCATTGTTTCACCTCATGTTCTCTGGTCCAAGGCATTCCTGGGGCAATCATCCGGTCATACCCAGGCCAGGTGTATTTTCCGTCAAAACTCTGTGTTCCAATACCATCCGTTTTCCTGCGATATGCCCCGCACAGAGGACGTACCCTTCCTCTAAAATGGTGCGCTTGGGCCGGCTTTTCCCATCCATGAATGTTTGCCCGTTCGCCACAGATTGTACCAAATCTGTCTCCCATACGGGCATTTTCATATCGGTTGATATCCTCCCAAGGGTGGAGTGGGACATCCGTAGAAAAGATGCTGTTGGAACACTTGTTCTCCCTTATCTATTGTAATCCATCTCTCCATTTTGTCAATATAATGTTGCTATAATATTACTTAAAAGAAATTATCGGAATAAAAAAACCGTCCTGGTGTGGCAACACCAGAACGGTCCATTCTGTGAGTGGCTCTGTTTTGAACCCGCCCCTCGACAAACATTATAACAGGCTGTTTCGGCGATTTCCGTCGAACGCCTAAAAAAGAGGGAAAGTATGAAAAAACAAAAACAAACTCCACTCAAACAGCCGACAAAAGCTGGCACATTCAAAATTGCGGGAAGTATTTTGGGATGCTTTCTGGTACTGGCCCTGCTGGGCAGTATTTTTGGAAGCCCCAAAAATGAGGACACGTTGTTAGCCGCTTCCATTTCGTCTTCCATTGGGACTTCTTCTATCGAATCCTCCTCAACCACATCTCAGCAGACGTCCTCCCTATCTTCTTCCAACGAAAGTTCCGCTGTTTCGAATCCCGGCCATTCCAGTTCCGAAACTTCTTCCAATTCACAGTCTTCAAAAATTTCTTCACAAAGCAGTTCAAAAAAACCGAGCGGCAACCCGGCCAGGAAACCGAATTCTTCCAGTTCATCATCTTCAAAACCGCAAAAACAGCAGGCCCCCACTTCTTCTTCAAAACCTGCTCCCCAAAAACAAAATACGGCGCCGGCACAACAGCCGCAACAGAGTACCATGGTCTGGATTCCGCAATCTGGAGAAAAATATCACCGGAGATCGGGTTGCAGCGGTATGAAAAATCCTACGCAGCAAACTTTGGAATGGGCAAAATCCCACGGATATACCCCCTGCAAAAAGTGTTACGGATAAGCGTTTGCATATTCCAAAAAGATTGGGATAAAATGGGTAAGGGAATTTTGGGGTCACAGAAATGAATGTGGAACCCTACAGGGTATCCTGCCATCTCATCAGCGTAAGATGAATCATACCGCTGGAGCTGTGGACAACCGATTTGTCCAATTTCTAAATGCAGGAAAATAAGCGGGTTATTTAGTGGGTTACCGAGAAAAGAAAAAGCTCTATGGACTGGCCTGTCAAGCCAGTCCATAGAGCTTTTTGCTTGGGTTTGTGCAGTGAAAAGGATATGCTAGCGTTTTCGGCGGTGGGAGTTAAACTCTCTCGAACTCGCAAAAAGTTGGTAGCGACGGCGAACCGTCGTGAGGGCGTTTTGGGCCGAACAGGTGAGCCGAGCGTGACTTTTTGCGAAAGAGGAGACGCAGTGGAATGAGCGCGCCGGTGACTTTTATAAAAAAGTCGCCGCAAGCGATATGCAGCTTGCGGCGACGTGGTGGAGGCGGCGGGAATCGAACCCGCGTCCGAAAACCTATTCACAGGAACCGCTCCGAGTGCAGTTTATCGTTTTAGATTCCCCTCATACCCCGCCGATAAACAGGCTGGGCACTACGGTAGTCCCAAATACATCCAGCGGGCCGAGACACTCCCGCAGGACGTTCACCACTCATCGACGCCCCTTTCCGGACCGTGGTCCTTCCGGAAGGGACGGCAGCCTAATTAGGCAGCAAGTGCTACGTTTTTATCGTTAGCGTTTAATTTTAAAGGTTGCCTTTTTAAGAGGTGGCGCCTCTACTCGCTGTTCCTGCTTCAAAATCCCCGTCGAAACCTTTACGCCCCCGTATCTAAGGGAACGTCTTAATAACGTCCCCTGTCTTTAAGCGCGCGTTCAATATCGCGTTTTGCTGCGCGTTCAGCCAGATCGGCCCGTTTATCATGCAGTTTTTTACCAACACACAGGCCGACTTCCATTTTAACACGCGAACCTTTAAAATACAAGGCCAATGGAATCAAGGTATAACCCTGCTGCTTAATCAGCCCCAGCAGGCGCATAATTTCACGTTTATGCAGCAACAGGCGCCGTTCCCGCACAGGGTCTTTGTTAAAGATATTGCCCTTCTCATAGGGGCTGATATGCATCCCACGGACAAAAAGTTCGCCGTTTTCAATCGCGCACCAGCTGTCTTTGAGGTTGACGGCCCCCTGGCGGATGCTTTTGACTTCTGTTCCGGCGAGTTCAATCCCCGCCTCCATTGCCTCTTTGACAAAATATTCGTGCCGTGCCTGCCGGTTAACGGCAATTGTCCTGTTGCCTTCCTTTTTTGCCACGACGCCTCACCTCCTGGATTGTTTAATATTTCTTCAGCGTTAAATTTCGTTGCGTCCTTCCAATGCGCGGTATAAAGTGACCTCATCCGCATATTCCAGATTCCCGCCGACAGGAATCCCATATGCGAGCCTGGTCACCTTGACCCCAAGCGGCTTTACAATCCTGGAAAGATACATGGCGGTAGCTTCCCCTTCTACCGTGGGGTTGGTCGCCATGATCACCTCTTTGACCGTATCGTCTGCAAGGCGGGCCAGCAGTTCTTTTACATAAATCTGATCCGGGCCTATCCCATCCATTGGAGAAATCAATCCATGCAGCACATGGTACAGCCCACGGTATTCCCGCGTCCGTTCAAAGGCAATGACGTCCCGCGGGTCTTCCACCACACAAATAGTGGAACGGTCGCGCGTTTCATCCGAACAGATGGAGCAGATTTCACTGTCCGTCAAATTCTGGCAGATTTTACAACGTTTGATTTTCTCATGCGCATCCATAATCGCGTCGGAAAATTTCTGCGCCTCCTCTTTTGGAAGGGACAGAACAAAAAAAGCCAGTCTCTGCGCGGTTTTCCGCCCAATTCCCGGAAGGCGTTCAAACTGTTCCACCAGTCTTGTCAGCGGCAATACATTGTATTCCATGTATCAAATCCGCCGCCTTTACAGCAGACCCGGGATGGAAATACCATTGGTGGCCTTGTCAATTTCTTCCTGCATCGTGGTTTCCACTGTGCGGATAACTTCATTGACCGCGGCAATCACCAAATCCTGAAGCATCTCGATATCCTCCGGATCCACAACCTCCGGTTTGATATTCAGGCTCTTGATTTCCTTTTTTCCATTCATGATCACTTCGACTGCGCCGCCGCCAACAGTAGCGGTGAAATCACGCGCTTCAATTTCCGCTTTTTTTGCTTCCATCTCTTCTTGCATCTTATGCGCCTGTTTAATCATGGTCACCATGTTCTGCGGGCCGCCGCCCATACCCTTTGGCAGTCTTGCTTTCATATTCGAAAACCTCCATCATTTACTAATTCTATGCGCTGGAAAATCCAGCTGTCAAAACAGCGGGAACACCGCTGCCCTTTGCAATCATACCACTATTTTTCAATCACTTCAATCCCGTTTTCCTTTGCCCGCCGGAGCAATTCCTCCACCGGGTTTTCCTGCTGCATCTGCATTCCCTCCCGGGATGGAGCCTTATAGGGGCCAAGGCGGTAGGAATGCCCAAGCACTTTGGCGATTGCCGCACGCAGGGTCTCCTTTGCAAAGGAATCCTCCCGGATTATTTTGGAAAACAGCGGGGATTTAAAATCAATGAGCACAAACTCCCCGGAAAGATAGGCCGTCGAACCGGACAGCGCGCCGGTTAGCGCCGGGTTTGTCCTGGAAAGGATTTGCAAAATATCCGCCCACTGTTCAATTGGCGTCGCCTGGTCATAGGAGGGCAGTTTTGCCCGTGGATTTTTTGCGGGATGCGGCGCGGGCGCTACGGGTGCAGGAGCCTCGTCCGCCACAGTCTCATGGGACGCCTGTACTGGAACACCCATTTCTTCCCGGGGCGTCCCGGAAGAAAGTCCCACGGCAGGGGCCTGCATCACAGGAATGCTGCCGGAGGCAAGCTGGGTTTCCAGCTTTTCCAGCCTGGTAAGCAGGGCGTCAGAAGAAGTATCCAGCGCCGGGGAGGCGCATTGCAACAGGCACATCTCCAATTCCAGACGGCGGTTGTGCACCCTTCCCATCCGGTCGAGCGTATCCTGAAGCAGCCGCAGTACCCGGAGTATTTCCGGCATGCTGCATTTTGCAGCCGTCTGCTGGTAGCGTTCAAACTCCTGTGGAAGACAGGAGAGCAGCTGCAAAGAAGAACAGCCGGATTTTGTCAGCATCAAACACCGGTAATGGCTGATAAGCTGTTCACACAGCCTTCCCGGATCGAGCGACAGCGCGCTCAGTTCGGAGACTGTGGAAAAAATATCATTGACGCTATGGGCTGCAATCTGCCCGGAAAGTGTAAACAGGTAGTCGTCAGAAATCAGGCCCGCAGATTCACGCACGACTTCGGCGGTGATAGTCTGGGCTTTGGACATGCACTGATCCAGCAGGGACATCGCGTCGCGTACGCCCCCGTCCGCAAGGGCGGCAATCGTCAGCGCGGCGTCCTGTTGCAGGGAAACCCCTTCTTTTTCAGCAATAGTCAGCAGAAAATCCGCGATCACCTGCGCATCCACGCGGTGAAAATCAAACCGCTGGCAGCGGGAGATAATGGTCGGCAGGACTTTATGCGCTTCTGTTGTCGCAAGGATGAACATCACATGTTCCGGCGGTTCCTCCATAATTTTCAGCAGCGCGTTAAAAGCGCCCGGGCTGAGCATATGTACTTCGTCGATGATGTACACCCGCATTTTTGCAGAAGTCGGCATAAAATTTGCTTCCTCTTTCAATTCGCGGATATTATCGACCCCGTTGTTGGAAGCGGCGTCAATTTCCACAATGTCCAAAACCGAGCCTTCTTCAATCCCACGGCAGGTATCGCAGCTCAGGCAGGGATCCCCGTTGACCGGGTGCTCGCAGTTGACCGCTTTGGCAAGGATTCTTGCACAGGTGGTCTTGCCCGTTCCGCGCGAACCGGTAAAGAGGTAGGAATGCGCCGTATGCCCGCGCGCCACCTCATTTCTCAGCGTCACGGTGATATGGTCCTGCCCGATCACGTCTTCAAACACGCGCGGGCGGTATTTGCGGTACAGCGCGTAATACATTCCCTCACCTTCCCCGTGTCCAGCGCACAGCACTGTAAAAAAATAGATACAACAAAAAGGCAGTCACTTAATTTGAGCGTTAAGTGAGGCATGTGCTTTACCACACGGACGTACAGATTGACTGCGGCGCACAGAAGAAACCGCTTAATGCTGCTTGGTTCCCCACCTGACATGGTTCACGGCGTTCTGTCGCACAGGATCCGTACATCCGCATGGGAAAGGACACGCTGTTCCTGCCTTTGATAACCAACTAAATTTTCACGCTCAAACAGAGCTTTTTCATTATACGATATTTTCTTTAAAAATGCAATACATATTTCTTTTCCTCTCCTCCCCCATTTCGGAAAAAACAATGGCAAACTCCGGAAAAAAGATGGCATTTTCCTGATTTTTCTTGTTTGGATGCATGCACTGTGTTACAATGAAACCATTATAATTGCGGTGGCTGCAAAACTCACCGGGAAATACTCCACACCAAAATTGCGCGACAACCGGCTCCTAAAACGTACCGGTGAATGCTTTCACAGCGGATTTCCCGGTGCTGGAATATTCCAGGAAAGAACCGCGCTGAGCTGCCAAATCCCTTTGGGACAGGAGGAAACCCACTATGGACAATATGACTGAATTCCGTTACGATACCCAATTGCTGATTGATGGAAATCACCTGGATGAGGATGCGATTGACGAATATTTTACCAGCCACTTTCAGGGAGACTGTTTGCTGGTTGTAGGAGATGAATCCGTGATAAAAATCCACTTCCACACCAATGAGCCGTGGAAGGTGCTCGAATACTGCGCTTCTCTTGGGGAAATCTACGACATTGTAGTCGAGGACATGGATCGTCAGGCCAGGGGGCTGAAAGGCTGAAAAAAACTGCGGCAGTAGTTCCTCTGCCGCTTTATGACGTCATTGATTCAGAACGTCCGCTTTCCGGGTACCGTTCGGCAGGCGGACGTCCTTTGTTTTCAGCAGAGGTTTCCCGCCGGGCGCAAAGGGATTGGCGTCCAGTCAGGGGCAATACGCAAGGCAATCGGGACGACTGGGGAGAAAATGCGCCGTACAAAAACGCACAAAGTCGTCGGAACGTCTATCTTCCCAGCATTTCCTGGGCATATTCCAGTCCCATCCGGTAAGCCCCTCCCCCATGTTCGGTAAGGATATCCATCACCGCGCCGCTGGTTTCCCGGTCGCTCCAGTCCCGCTGGAATTCCAGCAGTACCTGTCCCCAGGTGACGCGGACGGCGCCCGCCTGTTCCATGCGGGAAACGGCCGCTTCATGGGCGGGTTTGGTCATACCGGCGCAGGCGTCCTCCACCAGATAAACCTGATACCCTTCATGCAGCGCGCTCAAAGCGGTAAAAGTGACGCCGGCTTCCGTCCAAAGCCCGGCTAAAAGCAGCTTTTTCCGGCTGGAGGATTCCACCGCACGCCGCACATTGCCATCTTCAAATGCATTGAGACTGGTGCGATCAATCGGTACTGCCTGCGCAAACACCTCCTGCACCCCGGAATACAGCGGCCCGGCAAAAGCCGTTGCCGCAATCGTACTCAAAATACAGGGCACATGGAAAACCCGGGCCGCTTTTGCAAGCCCCTTTAAATGGAGCATCACCGTATTTTGAAAACTTCCCTCTGCGCCGAAAAACATTTGGGGTTGGACGTCCAGAACCAACAGGGCGCATTTTCCCGGGTCCAGCAGCGTATCCTGGTATTCCCTCATCTTACTATCTCCTTTGGTACACAAAACTGGAACTATTTTCCCCCAAAAGCACAAAGTTTATACAATACAGGAATCTTATCCGTTGAACTTGCTATGCATTGGAACAGGAGGGATTATGATGAAACAAGAACTGATCCAACAATTGATTTTTCTGGCGCGTATCCTGCTTGCTGTGGGCTGCGGCGCTATCATCGGCTATGAACGGGAAAGCCGCTTTAAAACCGCCGGCATCCGCACCCATGTGATTGTATCCCTTGCCGCCGCACTGATGATGGTGGTTTCAAAATACGGGTTTTTTGACGTCATTGCTTTGGATTCCGTGAACCTGGATCCTTCCCGGATTGCCGCCGGCATCGTCACGGCAATCGGTTTTTTGGGCGCAGGCGTTATTTTTGTAAGAAACCAGACCGTCAGCGGTCTGACAACCGCGGCGGGCATTTGGGCGACTGTCGGCGTGGGAATGGCAATCGGAGCGGGCATGTATCTGCTTGGAATCGCTGCCACCCTGCTGATGCTTGTCATCCAGTTTCTGCTGCACAAAAAATTCCGCTTTATCAAATCCCCGGTCGTGGAACAGGTGACCGTCCGGCTCACTGGAGGGGAATCCGCTTTTGCGGTTCTGTCGGGACGGTTTCGGGAAAACGGGATTGAAATTGTCAGCGCCAAAATCAAGCGCAGCGAAGCACAGGAAGGACTGGTGGTCAAACTCTACGTCAAGTTTCCGCAGTCCTATCAGCTTGCGGATATCATCCGCCTGGTGCAGAGCGTTCCGGAAATCCAGTCGGCGGACTTTTAAGCCTTTTTTCCATCAGAAAAGCCCGGCGAGCGGGTGAAAAAATCCCGCGCTTTGGAAAACGCCGGTTTTCTTTTTGGGGGATTGGAACAAACGCATCCCCCGGTCCGTCTAAGGATTGGCAAGGGGCCGGCGATAAAAAAACCTCCCGGGATTCCGTTTTGAAACCGGGAGGAAACTTTTTTATGAATTAAAGGTGCTTGACGCGATCCCGTTCTTCTGCGCGTTTTGCATTGTTCCAGTGATCCATCGTACCGACAAGATACCCTGTAATACGGCGAATGCGTTCAAAGTCCACCGGTTCAAAGGTGTAGGATAAATCCACATAATCCCCATCCACTTTGATATCCAGGGATTTGATCGTCCGGCGGGGATGAGTGGAACGGACATGATCGACATAAGCTCCAATTTCCTTTTCGTCTAATTCTCCGCCCGTGACTGTCACAAAATTGTATAACATGATAAATACACCTTCCTTGTATAGTTTACAGCAACCAATATACCACTTCTGGGATAATAAATCAATAGAAATACTAGATATTGATCATAAAATCTCTTTGCATCTTTTTGGACACAATGACTTTTCACATTTTTAAAAGCAAAACAGGAAGGAGGAAGCGCCATAGAAGAAAGCCTTGAACCGTTGGGAGGAATACAATGGTTCAAGGCTTTTTCCGAAACGAATCCCTGTTCCGGGTAAATGCAGGGACATTTATAAAAACTTTTTCCTGGCAGAAAAAGAGAATTTGTTGTCTGCTTTGCTTATCGGCCGGTATTCCGTCCATCCGATAAGCTGCGGCAGTTCCTTATAATAAAACATGAGAAAGAATCAAATGGAGCAATGTTTGTTACATTTCTATGGTATCAACCTCCCTGTTCTTTTCATGTTTTTAGTATAGCGGGAAATTATGACAAATCTAGAAAACGAGTTTCAAGAAACTGAAAACAAAAAATTGCCAAATTAAAAACAAAACCCGCCAGGGCAAATCCCTGGCGGGTGATTGTTTGCAGACAGTGCTTTATTGGACTTTGATATCAAAGGTATAATCTTCAAAATCCACAGAATAGTCATCGGAATACCCTTCGATGTACAGTTTAAAATCCTTTTGTTCCAGAGGTTCAAATACGATAACCCCTGTCGATGTGGCCCCGGGAAGCAGATCGCTTTCAATTTCCGGATAGTCCGCATCATAATTTGGGCTTTCCTCGTACTGGACGTTATCCTGAATCAGTTTTGCATTGAAAGAATAGAGGTGGAAATTATCATCTCCCCCATTGTTGACCGTCACATAGACGCGGGTTTCCGTTTCGGCAAACTCCACTTTGTCCACGGTAACGCTGTATCCCTGCTGCGTCTGTGTCTGGCCAACCGCAATTTCCTTGAGCGTTGGGGCGGCCGCGTCCATATAGGAAACCACTTCCACAGAAGAGGCAATGACGGTCGGGACATTGAGCGTGGCGCCGGTCATGCTTTCCCCTTCAAACATTTCGCCGACCGTTCCCACCACGCGGACATAACAATCCTCTTCCAGGTCAAAATCCGGATCGGCATAGGCGACGACTGTGTTGCCGTCATAGTTTGCAATGTCGCTGAACATCTGGAAATAAATGTTTTCCTCATCGGTTTCCGGTGTGGTGAACACAATACCGGTGAGCACAACCGGCCGCCCCACAAATGCGGAAGGATCCGCATACAGCTGAGCGATTTCCTCATCTGTCAAAGCGCCCTCCGGTACCGGGGCGGATGGGGTGACCGTCTGGGGACCGGAAGAAGAGCTGCTGTAAGAATAATTGGAAGTCAATCCGCTACCGGTGACCCAATCCCGCTCCTCTTTTGCATTGTTGTAAATCATCACCCCGATCACAATCGCCATGATGATCAGGATAACAAGAAAACCGCCGACAATCAGCGCCGCAATCAGGCAGCCGTTTGTTTTCTTTTTCGGGGCGCCATAGGGATTCCCCGGCTGAGGCGTCCCATTTCCAACAGGGGGCTGCCCATATACCGGGGGCTGCCCATACACGGGAGTCTGTGTATCCGGTTGGGAATAAGCAGTCCCATTTTCCGGCGCCTTTGCGTCCAAATCCGGCGAAGGGTAGGAATAATCCTCCTGTTCCCTGGTTGGTTTTGCATCCAAATCCGGCGATGGGTAAATATCATCCGCTGCCGGCCCCACATCCGCATTGGAAAAGCCATCCACCTGGACTTCGCTGCCCATATCAGGGAAGCTGTCGACTGTTGGAAAACTGTCCGCCGGTTGATTTTGCTGTTCAAACAGGCTGTCCGAGGAAGCCTCCCCGGAAAAGGAAACCGGATTGTCCTCCCGGGGAGCAGGCGCTCCGCAGGCCGGACAAAAGTTCCCTTCAAATTCTGTGCCGCAAGTTGTACATTTCACGAAAAATCCCCTCTTCCTCAAAACTTTTCTTTCAAACAGCAGAGCTTTTCCCACCAGCATGGGAGGATTTTGGCTGCAGAAACCGGACAGATTCCATCTTCCATTCCTCCCTGCCTGTCAAAACAAACCACAGATCGCCCTACCAGCCACAAGACCCCGACAAAAGCGCCTTTTCTTTCAAGCCGGTCAAAAACAAAACACGGAGCTGTTTGCAGACTATTATACCATGCCCGCCCCATTTCGACAATCATTTTTCCAGCCATTTTGCGGCGGCTGCGAGCAAACTCTCCCGCTGATTCTGAAGAGCGCCGTCCAGCACCTCATCCAGCAAAAAGGCAAGCAAATCCCCCACTGTTTTTCCCCGCGCCCCAAGCGCCTGCAAATCCTTCCCATCGACGGCGAGCATCTTGCGGCAATAGCACTGCCCCGTATCCAGGACATCGAGCAAAACAACCCGGACTTTGTCAAGACGCCCGATCTGTTCCCGTACAGCATCCGGGGCTTTTGCCAGCGCATCCGCCTGCTGCAAAGCGAGCAGGCTGCGAAGGGGTTGTTCCCCGCCGAGTTCCCACAGTGCCCGGCGCACAGAGGATTCTGTGGGCAGCAGGTTTCGCTCGTGCATGCGGACGAGCAGCTCCACCTGCCGGACAACCGTTTTCGGCGCTTTCAGCCTGGAAAGCGCGGATACCGCGCGTTTCGCCCCCTGTTCCGGGTGGCCGTAAAAATGTCCCCTGCCCTCGCTGTCCAACGTAAAGCAGGCCGGTTTTGCCAAATCATGGAACAGCGCCGCCAGGCGAAGCTCCGGCTGTGCGGGGGTATTTTCCACCACATGAAGGGTATGCTCCCACACGTCATAGATATGATAGGGACTGTGCTGGCAAAACCCGAAAGCCGGTTTCAGTTCTGGCAGGAA
This sequence comes from Candidatus Pseudoruminococcus merdavium, assembly GCA_904419745.1. Classification (GTDB taxonomy): domain Bacteria; phylum Bacillota; class Clostridia; order Oscillospirales; family Ruminococcaceae; genus Pseudoruminococcus_B; species Pseudoruminococcus_B merdavium. Next base: position 105,617 of record CAJFSS010000006.1, read on the forward strand.
CACCGCGGCAACCTCGGCAAACTCCCGCAGGACAGCCGCCGCATCCTCTCCGCACAGCAGGCGGAGGAACTCCGTGTAAATACGCTCCGGCGCAATATGGGCAAGCTGCTCTCTACACTCTTTTGCCTGGAAAGCCGTATCCCTTTCCAGGGAAAACCCAAGCACGGAAGCAAAACGAAGCGCGCGCAAAATCCGCAGGGCGTCCTCGCAGTACCGGGTTTTGGCGTCCCCCACACAGCGGATGGTTTTCTCCTGCAAATCGCGCTGTCCCCCAAAGAGATCGACCAGGCCCCGCTCCGGATGGTATGCCATGGCGTTGATCGTAAAATCCCGGCGGGCGAGATCCTCCTCCAGGCTGCGGACAAACCGCACCTGTTTTGGATGGCGGTGATCGGTATACTCGCCGTCGGTGCGGAAGGATGTGACCTCATACACGCCGTCCGGGAGCACCACGCCGACCGTACCGTGGCGGATTCCATCCGTGATTGTCCGGTATCCCTGAAAACAGCGCAGCAGTTCCTCCGGGGAAGCGCCGGCCGCAAGATCCCAGTCATGGGGCTTTTTCCCAAGCAGGCTGTCCCGGACGCAGCCCCCCACTGCATAGGCTTCATACCCGGATTGTTCCAGGGTATCCAAAACCCGCCGCGCCCCGGAGGGGAGTATGATTTTCAAAGGCGGTTCCTCCTTTTCTCAGTCAAGATACCGTTCCACCACGGCGGCAATCCCATCTTCATCGTTGGACAGGGTGATCTCATCCGCCGCCTGTTTGAGCAGCCCGCAGGCATTGCCCATGGCCACGCCGTGCCCGGCAAAACGGATCATCTCCAAATCGTTTTCCTCATCCCCAAAGCAGAGCACCTCCTGCCGATGGATGCCCTGCCTTTCACAGAGTTTTTGCAGCGCGTCCGCTTTGCTGACCCCGAGCGGGACAAATTCAAAATAAAAAGGCGCGGAGAAAAAGGTGGAGAGCCTCCCCGCAAACGGGGCGGAAAGCTGTTCATGGATCCCCGCAAGATAGGGCGGATTTGCACTGGCAAGGAGTTTGTAGGGGGAAAAGTCCAGGTATTCTTCCAGGCTGTCCGTTTTGGTAATACGCAGGTGGTTGCAGTTTGCCTCATACTCCACCTGATAACCGTTTTCATCCTCCACAACAAGTGCCTCCCCATCGCAGAGCATGACTGTGACCGGAAACTGCCTGAGATGGCGCAGCACCTCTTTTGCAAGGGGCAGCGGCATTTTCCGCTCATAGATCACTTCGCCCGTTTTGGCGTCCGCAAGCAGGCCGCCGTTAAAGGCAATCAGCTTCCCGCCGTATGCCGGCAAATGAAGTTGGAGCGCGTATTTTTTCAGCCCGCAGGCCGGGCGGCCGGACGCCAGCACCAAAACAACCCCCTGTTTTTGGGCTTCCAGCAGGGCGTGCTGCGTCCGCGGAGTAATCCGCTTATCCTGGTTGGTCAGCGTGCCGTCAATATCCACGGCAATCAGCCGAATCTGTTTCAAAAAGGATTCCCTCCTTCATTTTTTAAAACCTGTTTTTTCTATCTTAGCACGGGAATGTCCCGTTTCAAACTGTTTTTCTCAAGATTTTACCAAAACCATACGGTTTGAAAAATCCGCTTTTGCTTGGGGGATGGAAAAAGCAGAATCTTTTCCGGTTCGCGCAATTTCGCGCCATAACGGAAATCCCTCCGGCTGCTGTGCCGGAGGGGATGTTCCTGACTGCATTTTATTCTGATACGGACAAGGCCGCATGCATTACCACTGCGGTTTTCCAATGGCAAAGCAGTGGTTGAGCGGGCCGCTCCCTTTGCCGAGGTTCAGGCCGGTGCTCAGCGCGCCAAGCAGGAATTGCTTTGCATGGCGCACAGCGTCCTCCATGCAAAGCCCCTGGGCCAGGCCGCAGGCAATTGCTGAAGAAAGCGTGCAGCCCGTCCCATGGGTATTCTCATTTTCCACGCGCTGCGCCCGCAGCCAGGTTCCCTCACCCCCGCAGAAGAGATAGTCGTTTGCCGTTTCCACCAGGTGCCCGCCCTTGACCAACACTGCGACATGGTACCTGGCGGAGAGGTCTTGGGCTGCGCGCTCCATATCCTGAGCATGGACAATTTTCCGCCCGGACAGCACCTGGGCTTCCGGGATATTCGGGGTAATCAGATCCGCGCAGGGGAACAGTTCCCCCGTCAGCGCCTCGATCGCGGTATCCTCCAGCAGCTTGCTCCCGCTGGTGGACACCATCACCGGATCGAGCACCACATGGCGCGCCCCGTATTGCCGGAGTTTGCGCGCAATCGCCCGGATCATCGGGGCGCTGGATACCATCCCGATCTTCACCGCGTCTGGGAAAATATCCGTAAAGATGCAGTCAAGCTGTTTTGCAACAAACTCCTCCCCCGCTTCCAGCACGCCGAAAACCCCGGTCGTATTCTGCGCCGTAAGCGCGGTGATGGCACTCATCGCATACAGGCCGTGTGCGGTAATGGTCTTAATATCCGCCTGGATTCCCGCGCCGCCGCTGCAATCGGAGCCGGCAATCGTCAACACCGTTTTCATCCGTTTTCCCTCCTCATTCGATTTCCCTTTCTGAGAAAAACCCGGCGGGACATGCCGCCGGGTTCCCACATTTCCAGATTGTTTCCTATTTCGCCAGCATTTCAAGGCAGAGCCGTTTCATATCCGCCGCTGCCTGTGCAACGTCCGGCTGTGCCAAAATGGAGGAGATCACGGCGACCCCGTCAATCCCGCTGCCGGCAAGCTGCAAAATGTTCCCCGGCCCGATGCCTCCAATGGCGACCACCGGGATGGAGACCGCATCGCAGATGGCGCGCAGGGTGCTGTGATCGACATCCGCGGCGTCCAGTTTGGTGGAGGTGTGGAACACCGCCCCCACGCCGAGATAGTCCGCGCCCGCGCGTTCGGCGGCAACCGCCTGTTCCACTGTCTGTGCGGAAACGCCCAGAATCTTATCCGGCCCAATCAGCGCGCGGACGTCCTTTGCCGCCATATCGTGCTGGCCGACATGCACTCCGTCCGCATCCGACTGGAGCGCGACTTGGAGATTGTCGTTGACAACAAAGGGGATATGGCGGCTTTTGGCCGCGCGCCCAATTTCCCTGGCCTCCTCCAGAAAAGAGCGCTCGTCCAAGTCCTTTTCCCGCAGCTGTAAAAAGGTCACTCCCGCGTCCAGGCATGCTTCCACCTGGGAAAGCAGGGTTTTGCCGCCAAGCCAGCTCCTGTCCGTAACCAGGTAGAGCTGCATGGAGTTTCTATCGACTTTCAATTTTTTCACCTCTGCTGAGCATGGCGTCGTCCATTTTGCTCATATAGTCAATCAGATGGGCGCGCAGGGTCGCCGTCCCTGCGTCCAGTTTTTCCACATCCCGGTGGGCAAGCTCCCCGCAAAGCCCCATCGCGCTGACCGCGGCGGTCGTTGCTTCCAGCACATGTTCCGGGTTTGCCGCGCAGTAGCAGGCGACGACGCAGGTGAGCATGCAGCCGGTCCCGGTGATTTTGGACATCATCGGGTGGCCGTTGCGCACGGCAAAGGCGCGGGTGCTGTCCGCAATGACGTCAATCGCGCCGGTGATGGCGATAACCGCGCCCGTGCGTGCGCTGAGTTCCTTTGCAAAGCGGACGACGGAATCCAGGTTGTCCTCGGTTGTGGCGTCCGCTTCATCCGCGTCCACGCCCTTGGTTGTCCCGCTGCCCGCGTAGACGGTTTTCATCTCGGAAATATTTCCGCGTATTACGGTGAACTTGACTTCATCCAGCAGGCGGAACACCGTCTCGGTACGCAGCTTGGAAGCGCCGGCGCCGACCGGGTCCAGGATGACCGGATGGCCGAGCGCATTCGCCCGTTTGCCTGCCAGGATCATCGAATCAATGGTGCGCGAGTTGAGCGTGCCGATGTTGATCACCGTGGCGTTGCACAGGGAAGAGATTTCCTCCGCCTCCTGTTTGTCATCCGCCATGATGGGGGAACCGCCGCACGCCAGGGTGATGTTGGCGCAGTCGTTGACGGTGACATAGTTGGTAATCGCGTGTACCAGGGGAACCTGTTTTCTCACATTCTGAATCAAAAAGGGTGTCATTTGCAAAAGCCTCCTGTTTTTTGGGCCCGCATTGGAAGGGCCGTCCCATTGTAAACAGAACCCTGTATGGGGAGTGGAACTTCCTGAATTTAGATAACGTCCGGGTCTTCGCCGCGCAAAATCCGGTTCAAGGTGCGCACCGCACACATTTTGCCGCACATGGTGCAGGTATCCTCCCGCTCCGGGGTGGAAGTGGCGCGGTAGCGTTTTGCCTTCTCCGGGTCGATGGCGAGTTCAAACTGCCTGTCCCAATCGAGGTTGCGCCTTGCGAGCGCCATCTCATGATCCCATGCGAGCGCCTGTGGGATGCCCTTGGCGACGTCCGCCGCATGGGCTGCAATTTTGGAAGCGATAATCCCCTCGCGCACATCCTCCGGGGTCGGCAGGCGCAGGTGCTCCGCCGGGGTGACATAGCACAGGAAGGCCGCGCCGGATGCGGCGGCGATGGCCCCGCCGATGGCCGCGGTAATGTGGTCATAGCCCGGCGCAATATCGGTCACAATCGGGCCGAGGACGTAAAACGGCGCGCCCTTGCAGATGGTCTTTTGAATCTGCATGTTTGCGGCAATCTGGTTAAGCGGCATATGGCCCGGCCCCTCAATCATAATTTGGACGTTTTTCTCCCATGCGCGCTGGGTGAGTTCGCCCAAAGTGACCAGTTCTTCAATCTGGCTGATATCCGTCCCGTCCTCAATGCATCCCGGCCGACAGGCGTCTCCCAAACTGATGGTGACGTCGTATTCGGCGCAGATATCGAGCACCTCGTCATAGTGCTCATAAAACGGGTTTTCGTTCCCGGTCGCCATCATCCAGGCAAAAATCAGGGAACCTCCACGGGAAACCAGGTTCATCAGGCGCTTGTTTTTGAGAAACCGTTCCCCGGTCGCCTTGTTGACCCCGCAGTGGAGGGTGAGAAAATCCACGCCGTCCTGTGCGTGCATGCGCACAATGTCAATCCACTCCTGCGAGGTAATCTGGGGAAGCGGCTTGTTGTAATAGACCACCGCGTCATAGATGGGCACGGTGCCCAGGATCGCCGGGCATTCCGCGGTCAGTTTGCGGCGGAATTTCTGCGTATCGCCGAAAGAGCTCAGATCCATGATGGCTTCCGCCCCCATGTCCACGGCGTCTTTGACCTTTTCCATCTCCTCGTCCAGGTTGACGCAGTCGCGGGAAGTCCCCAGGTTGACGTTGATTTTTGTCTTGAGCATGCTGCCAATGCCGTGAGGTTTCAGGCACTTGTGGTTTTTGTTTGCCGGAATGGCAACCGTACCGGCTGCGACATACTCCATCAGTTTTTGTACCGGGATCTGTTCTTCTGCTGCAACCGCTTCCATCTGCGGGGTTACAATGCCTTTGCGCGCGGCGTCCATCTGTGTGGTATACATCATGGTGCTTTCTCCTTTGCATAAAAATAAGGGGATGTACCAATGTGGTACATCCCCCATGCTGTTGATGTATGGTTCCTACGTTGGCATTATCCAAATCAGGTTCTAAGGGTCGAAGCTGCGTTTTGCTTCCTCTCAGAGTACATGCGTACACTCCCCTGTATTCTGTTGTGGTTTCAGTATACTCCAAACCCTTCCCGCTGTCAAACGCTTTTGAACGCCGAACCGACAAAATCCGGCAAAACGGCATTTTCCGATTCCGGCGCCGGTTACAGCCGCCAGAGGAAAAAGCTGTTGGCGGCGAGATAAACCGCCCACAGAAATTCCGCCCCGCAGAGGAAAAAAGCCCCCTTATTCACCCAAAGGCTCTCCGCTGCAAATTTCAGGGCGCAGAACGCGCAGCCTGCCATCAGCACCAGCCCGACCAGGGGCAGGTTTAATCCCAGGGTAAACAGCCCCCACAGCACAAACCCCATCAGCAGATAGCCGCCGGAGCGCAGCGCGCGCTGTTTGGAACGGCTCCTCGACTGGTAGACAAGATACCCGGCCAGCCCCATCAAAACAAGCATGACAAGCCAAAGCGCCAGGAATCCCGAAAGGGAAAGGCGCAGCACGGGCTGGATATCGGACAGGTACCGCTCCCCGAGTTTTGAGGTGGCAAGAAACGGCAGCAACCCTGCGGCCGGCGGCACGAACAAAAAGCACAGGAAGGGTTTGAGCTTGATAATCACATTCATTTGGTTGTCCCCCATTTTGTCGTTCAGATAGTTCCATATCTATGACGCGGGGGAAAGCATTATGACAGATCCTCCTCAATTTTCAAATCCCCGTCCACAAAAAGTAGACGGTATAAAAAAACGGACGGCAGCCCGTCCGGTTTCTATGCTTTTTATTTTCCGCAGGAGCAGGAGTGCCCTTCGCCATGGTGGTGCCCGTGCCCTGCGCAGGAGGCGTTATCCGAAAAGACAAGCGTCCCTGCTGCGTATGCTTCCGCAACCTGGCGGACGTCCCCTGTCACGCCGGTCATCGCGGTCATGCCGAGCGCGTCCAGTTTTTCCTTGGCGCCCTGTCCCATACCGCCGCAAATAACCGCATCCGCGCCGTTTTCTTTTAAAAATCCGGCAAGAAGGGCATGTCCATGTGCGGAAGTGTCCAGATCCCGTTGCGCTGTAATTTTCCCATCCTCAATGGTAAACAGTGCAAAAGACGCGCATTTTCCAAAATGCCCGCAAACTGTTCCATTTTCCTGTGCAATTGCTACTACCATGCTGTTATCCTCCCTGAAACTGTTCTGCCGGTGGAACCGACAGCTTTTACATGTTTTTAAACAGGGACAATCCCCATCCGAAAGCTGGTAATTCCCCCCGCTGATGGTGAGAGCCCGTTCTTCCAGCAGGGCCCTTGCCACCTGATGACGTGCAGAAACCAAAATCCTCTGATAAGTCCCGCGGGATACCTGCATCAATGCGGCTGCTTCCCCCTGTTCTTTGTGTTCATAATCGGAAAGGCGGAGCGCTTCCAGTTCTTCCAATGTCAAAACGAGCCCCTGTCCGGAGCACCCTTTGGGGGCAAACACCCGGGTTTTGGGAACAATACAGATTCTTCTGCATTTTTTTCCTCTTGGCATCTGCCGTCCCTCCGATAGAATAAATATTGTGCATATGCACAATATTTATTCTATCACACAGCTCCCCCTCTGTCAATCGGGGAGCAAAATCAAAAGCATCCTCTGTACCACGGAAATCTCCTGCGCCCATAGTTTGAGAAAAGCTTCCCGCACCCTGCTGTCCCGGGAAGACAACCCTTCCTTTGCATAATCCTTTGCCGTCTGAATGAGCAAAACCGTATGTCGTTTGACACTGGCGCTGAAGTTTTGGGAAAAGCTCAAATCCATTTCCTGTTTTGCCAAATAATCTTTGGCGCACAGGGAGCGGTACAGTCCCTTTAAAACGGCGACATGTTGCAGGGCCTGTTCGGACAGATCCAAAAAAATCTGCATGGTAAGCGTATTATCAGTACAACCGGCCATCACTTTGTAAAAGGAATGATATACCGTTTCCTGTTCAATATATTCCCCCAGGCGGGACGCAACACTTTTCATAATGATTCCCCTTTTTCCTGCAATTCACCAAATCTGTTTTTTCTCCATATGCTATAAAGAAGGCGGCAACCACACTGCCGCAAAAATATCCCTACAAACGGTAAGGTGATGAAATGGCTTTTGATGACAGAGAACTTCTGGCAAGGCTGATTCAGTGCGAAGCCGGTGGAGAAGGGGAAGACGGGATGCGTGCGGTGGCCACCGTCATCATGAACCGGGTGCGGGTTCCCTACGGGGAATTTGCAAGGGTTTCCCAGGGAGGGAATGTCCGCGCCATTATTGAACAGCAGGGGCAGTTCAACTGCATGCGTACCAGTTTGGCAGGGCAGCCAAATGCCCAGAATGTCTGGAACATGAACCCAACTGATATCCACTATGAAATTGCAGACTGGGCCCTGGATGGCGGAATCCTGCCGGGAGTTGACCATTCCCTGTTTTTTTACAATCCCTACAGTTCCAACTGTGCCCCCTATTTTCCACCAGGAGGAACCGGCGTCATCCATAACCGGGTAAATCAGCATTGCTTTTATGTTCCCACACAACTGTATGCACAGACTTGATTTCTTATGAATGAACCGCCAACTACATAGGCAGAAAGGAACGATTTTATGAATTCTATGCCACTCAATGGAATCAACGGGATAAATAATATGTTGCAAAGCGGGGTATCCCCCAGCTGCATCGCCGCACAGGCGAACCTGATGAACAATCCCAATCCCATGTCCTCCGTACAACAGGCCATTGACGCCAATGGTCAGCAGGGGACTTCCGGTCCCATGCAAACCAATCAGCAGCCGACCTCCATTCAAAATCCGGCTTCTCAGCAGGGAAGCCAGGCACAACAACAAGTACCGGATTTCTCCGTACAAAATGGAGGCTCGGGCCCTGTGATTGAACGTCCCAGTACCCTTGCCCCTGCCGGTTCCCTGCCAGGGGCAAACCAGCTCTTTCCCAATATTGTCCCGGAAGAAATTCCCGTATCCTTCAGTCCCACCAGTTTACAGTACTTAAACGGATTTCTCCGCTCCCAAATTGGCCGCCGGGTAACTGTGGAATTCCTTGTAGGAAGCAACACCATGTCCGAACGCAGCGGAATCCTGCTTGGCGTAGGGGTCAACTACATCCTTCTCAATGAAATCGAAGGGGACGATGTGATCGCCTGCGATTTTTATAATATCAAGTTTATCCACTTCTATTTCTGATAACCTCCTCAAAGCTCTGGGGCGAATGGATTTTTCCATCCGCCCCAGAGCTTTGGGATATCCCCCATAGTCATCATAACAGGTTGTTTCGGTTTTTCTTCCCTGCAAACGGAGCGTCCCGGCAGCAGGATCAACAGGAGAACCGATAAAATCACCCGACAGAAAATCTTTTGAATGAAAAATTTTATCGTTTTTAAAGGGAACACAAAAAAACAGGGTGGCGTTGCCACCCTGTTCACACAACAAGTTTTTTTGGATAACTCACCAATTCTGGCTGATGTAATTGGAAGCTTCCACAGCCGCCACTGCGCCGTCTGCCGCCGCAGTGATCAGCTGCCGCAAAAGTTTTGTCCTGGTATCCCCTGCAACAAACACGCCGGGGACGTTGGTGTGGCAATCCTCGCCAGCGCGGATATAGCCGCCCTCATCCAGGTCGATTACACCTTCAAACAGTTTGTTGTCCGGTGCAAGGCCAACCGCAATGAATACACCGGATACCTCAATTTGCCGTTCGCTGCCGTCCTTGACATTCTTAACCGTGACGCTCTCCACGCTTTTTTCGCCATTGATGGACTGGACAACGGAATCGTACACCACTTCAATATTTTCCCTGGCAAGGACGGCGTCCACCGTCACCTGATGGGCGCGGAAACTATCCCTGCGGTGGATCAGGACAACCTTGCTGCAATTATTGGCAAGGAACAGGGCGTCCTCCAGCGCGGTGTTTCCCCCGCCGACAATCACAACGTCCTTGCCCTTATAAAACGCGCCGTCGCAGGTTGCGCAGTAGGAGACGCCCCGCCCGCTCAGGCGGTCTTCCCCTTCGCAGCCAAGCAGGCGGTGCTGCGCGCCATTGGCAATGATGACTGTTTTGGCACGGTATTCCTCTTTATTGGTGACAACAACTTTTTCCTTTTCCGTCAGGGAAACGGAGGAAATTTTCCGGCTGACCACCTTGGCCCCCAGATCTTTCGCCTGCTTTGCAATCTGCTGGCAAAAATCAAACCCGGAAATTTTGGGAATCCCCGGATAGTTTTCCACTTCCGGCGTATTAAAAATCTGGCCGCCCGGCATTGGCATTTTTTCCAGTACCGTGACGCTGTGCCCGGCGCGCACTCCATAAATTGCGGCTGCAAGCCCTGCGGTTCCGCCGCCAATAATCAAAATATCTTCCATCGTGTTTGCCTCCGTTCCTATTTTGTTGGTTTAAGTATACTATATTTGTGTAAATTTTGCAATCAGTCTGTTTTTCCTTTGTAAAAACTCAGGCAGAGCGAAAGCCATTCACATTCCCTGCACACAGTCCCCAGTTTGCCCGCATGGATAATCTTTTTAGCGGCTGTTTCCCGGAACTCTTCCCAGGAAACCTGCTGCCCCGGCAAATACCCGCACAGGGACAAACAGGCCGCGTCATACTGCTGGACCTTTTGCCCGGAAGTACAGCCGTTTTCCACTCTGTGGGGACAGCTGCCGCACAGGTCGTCCGCCCGGCAGCACAGCTCTATCATCTGCTGCGGAGAGGACTGTAGCCTGCCAATGAGTTCCGTCATGTTTTTTACAAAATCCTCGCTGTATCCCCTTCCCACAAACTGCTGGATACACAGCCCATGGTGCGGACGAAGATGTATCATTTCAGTTTCCCCGCTTTCCGCTGCCCGCAGCGCTCTGTCTTATGGAAAAAGCCCTATTGACAGGATATCCGCCCAAAAGCCCGTAAATCCATTCTATGCGCAGGAGCTCATTCATAGATATGGTATTTCTGTTTTTCCTTTTCAAACTGTTCCGTATCCAGCGCAAACATCCGAACCAGGTAATCAATATCCCCCACAGAAGTACGCACGCGGCTGGTTCCGACCGTATAATCAAATTTGATGCGCGCGGACTGCTCGTTTTCCGGGGAAAAGAAATTGACGGATTCCGGAGCCATGGAAAAAGCTTCGCCCAGCAAATGGAGAGCCGCCTGCGTCGGGCGCGCCTTTCTTTTGTCGGACAGATGCAATTGCACGCCATAACAACGCCGTTCGCGATATCTGCCCTGGGATGGGAAAAAGCGCACGGGACGAAACAGGATGCCTTCCATCCCCTTCTCATTGAGCCGGCGCGCCAGTTCATAGCCATCCAGCCAGGGCGCCCCGACTTGCTGGTATGGCGCAGAAGTGCCAAGTCCCACGGAAAGCGCCGTTTTTTCCAGCATGCCCGTACCGGCATATAACAGCGCCGCTTCCGGAGTCGGCAGGTTTGGAGTGGCGGGAAGATAGACAAGCCCCGTATCCTCAAACAGCATTTCCCGCCGATAGTGCTCCATAGGGACAACGTGCACATCGCATCCCACTTTTTTCTCATTATTGAGGAAAAAAGCGAGTTCCCCAATCGTCAACGCATAGCGCTGCGGAATTCCATAGGAGAGGTATTTTTCATCGTCCAGAATTTCCGGGCGGCATCCCTCCACCTGTATCCCGCCGAGAGGATTGGGACGATCGAGCACAACAAACGCCTTGCCTTCCTTTGCGCAACTTTGCATACAGGCGAGCAGCGTCCACGGAAAACTGGAATAACGCACCCCGGTATTCTGCACATCAAAAACCAATACGTCAATGTCGTTGAGCATTCCGGGAACTGGGCGATCGGTTCCCCCATAAATCCCATAAACGCAGATTCCAATGCGGTCGTCCACAAAAGTGGAGACATTTTCTCCGGCTTTTCTATCCCCATAAAGGCCGAATTCCGGAGAAAAAACCGCACGCAAATCATATTTTTCCATGAAAATGTCCACGCTCGAACGCATGTGTACATCATATCCGGCCGGTGAAGTCACCAGGCCGATTCTCTTTTTTGAAAACAGATAGCTATATTTTTCAATGCGGTCAATTCCACAAATTACCCGCTCCACTGCTGCTCACCCCAATATCATTCTTACGCCAGACAGCACCTGCAAATGGACGAATATTCGCAGGCGCTGCTTTTTCAAAAGCATATCATACTGGACAGGAAATGAAAATACATCAAAACAAAATCAGAAAAATTGGCAAACCTCTATAGGATTTTCAGCTGATGTTCCACATATTCCACAATTTTCTTCATTGCTTTCAAACGCGCATACCGTTTGTCATTGGATTCAATAATAAACCAGGGGCAGTTTTCCGTATTGGTTTTTTGCAGCATTTCATTGACAGCAATTTCATATTGATCCCATTTTTCCCGGTTACGGAAATCCTCTTCTGTGATCTTCCAGCGTTTTTCCGGCGTATTCTGCCGTTTCTGGAACCGTTTGAGCTGCTCGTCTTTATCAATATGCAGCCAGAACTTCATAACCAGCATCCCATGTTCATAAAGGTACTGTTCAAACTCATTGATTTCCCGGTAGGCATGCTTCCAATCCTCTTCTGTGCAGAATCCTTCAATGCGTTCTACCATGACGCGCCCATACCAGCTTCTGTCAAAAATGGTAATATGTCCGGATTTGGGCAGATTGCCCCAAAAACGCCACAGATAATGGTGTTCCAGTTCAATTTTGGTGGGCGCTGCAATGGGAACCACCTCATATCCACGGGGGTCAAGCGCCTTGGTCACGCGCTTGATGTTGCCGCCTTTTCCGGCGGCGTCCCAGCCCTCATAAGCTATCACCATTGGGATTTTCCGCAGGTACAGTTCGCTGTGCAGTTCCCCCAGCCGCTTTTGGTACCGCTTGAGTTCCCGTTTATACTGGGCTTCCTCTGCGCTGCGTTTTAAATCAATTTCGCTCAAAAGCGGGGTTTTCACCAGTGCAAAGTCCTTTGGAACCACTGGCTGTTTATCAACTCCGCCATGCTGCTTGTCATCCAACGCCTGTTCCAGGCGTTCAACCACATGGCTGAGTACTTTGTAAAAAGCATACCGTTTATCCGTCGCCTCTACAACCGTCCATGGGGCGTAGCTGACGCTTGTGGATTCAATCATTTCATCAAACGCCTTCAGGTGCTTTTCATACTCCCGGTTGTGGCGCCAGTCCTCTTTGGTAACACGCCATTTGGTAAAGCTGCTCTCTTCCAGTTTTTCAAACCTTTTTTTCTGTTCCGCTTTGCTGATTTGCAGGAAAAATTTAATCAGCAGATATCCTCCGTCAACAAGCTGGCGTTCAAAACAGCGGATATCCTCCAAACCCTGTTCAATCACATCGGTACGTTCAAAATCGTCCACGCTGTCCACCGAGACATCCCGATACCAGCTGCGATCCATTACAGAAATCTGTCCATACTGTGGGATGGTATTCCAGTAACGCCACATTGGGGGCATGCGCAGTTCCGTTTCGGTAGGTTTGGCAATGGTGTGCACACTGAATCCGCGCGGATCGAGGTTGTCAATGAGTTTGGAAATCATTGAACCCTTTCCAGCGGCGCCAAACCCTTCAAACAGGATAATCACCGGCAGTTTTTCCTCCCGGACGCGCAGAGCCAGCCGTTCCATCTTCGCTTTTAACGGCTCAAGTTTTTCTTTGTATTCTTCCTTTTCAAGTTTCTGGTTCAGGTTTGTCTCATATAACATGTCAGCACCTCTTTTTCAGTTCACAGATCCCTCGTCCTGCTGGGAAAACAACCTGTCAATCAACGCTTCGCTTACTCGTTTGGTATACGATGAGAGGAGCGCCAGATGCACAATCAACCCTACCGCATCAGCGGGTTCCATCGTCTCCTCAAAGGAAAGATATCTCTGGGTATCAGCGGAAATCTGTCCGGTCGCCTGCTGTTTTTCCCGCAGCAGCATTTCATATATATTTTGTGCTTCCTCTTCTCCCTCCACCAGGGAAAGAAGGCGTTTGATATCCTGAATGGAAAGCACCTGTTTGAGGTAACATATCATCAGGATACGGATGATTTGTTCCCGGTTGTATTTTTTTCCTTTTGTTGGGGAAATCAGCTTTTCTTTGCTGTAATTGTTGACCATGGCTTTGGTCAGCAGCTTGTCTTCCGGGGTACGACACATTCCGGAAAGCTTACTGTCCACAAGCGTTGTAATCTGGTCAATATACAGATCAATCTGCGGGATATCCGCCAATTCGATTGCCCCATCCTGTAAAACCTGCCGTATCACAGAGGATAGTTCCTCTTTTTGTCCCACTGGATACGCCCCCTCTTTCTTGATTTGTATTCATCATATAACAAAATTGTAAACTTTTCAATCTATACTTGTAATTTTACACAATTGTGTTATCATAATTATATCATATAGTTTTAAAAACTACATAATACAATTATAGAGGTGATATTATGACGTCTGCTTTTCAAAAAGCCCGGGAGCCCATGAGTTCCTATACCCATTTTCTGGGGGCGATCGCTTCGCTTTTTGCAACCGCCCTTATGGTACTGAAAGCCTGCCTGGATCCGGGATTTACCACCGTCCGGCTTGTTTCGGTCATTTTATTCGGGGTTTCCATGGTGGTTCTTTACAGTGCCAGCGCGTTGTACCATTTCAGCAATGCGCGGCCGAGTATTGTTCAAATCCTGCGCCGGCTCGACCATTCCGTTATTTTTGTGTTGATTGCCGGAACTTATACCCCCATCTGCCTGAACATGATGGAAGCTCCCACCAATGTGATTTTTACTGGCGCCATTTGGGCCGTCGGAATCCTGGGAATTGTTGTAAAAATGTGCTGGTTTTACGCTCCACGCTGGTTATCCACCCTGTTTTATCTGCTCATGGGCTGGTCAATTGTCCTGGATTTTGGCGCCGTGCTTGCCATGCCGTTGTGGGCGATCGTGTTCCTGGTTCTTGGAGGGATCTCCTATACCATTGGAGGAGTTATTTATATTGTAAAAAAGCCGAACATCTCGGAAAGTTTTGGGTTTCATGAACTCTTTCATATTTTTGTCCTTGCGGGTACTTTCTTTCATTTTCTGCTGGTACTCTTTTTTATTGCATAGAGGCCGCCTCCCTGTGGAAAGCCTTTATTCCGCCAGGGGACTTTCGCGCTAAAAAAACCGCTTTTCCCCTTTCTCCTTATGAAACGGTTCCCCTTTTCGGGGAGAAGAAAAACACTGGTCCCCCATGCCTTTTTTAGCATGGGGGACCAGTGCAAAAAGGGAAAAATATGAAAAAAAGAGGACGGCAAAAGAAATTTTAGGAGTTATTCTGAGCAGCAGTTTTTTCACCGACTGTTACATTGACGGTCATCTGCTCATTGCCGCGATAGATAACAAACGTGAGTTTGTCCCCTACCTGGCTTTCTTTGACAATCTGACTGACTTCAGCTGAAGTACTGACATTGGTTCCGTTGACCGATACAACACAGTCCCCGGGCATCAGTCCGGCCTGATCGGCCGCACCGCCTTCCGTCACTTCATAGATATAGACTCCCAGGCGGTTTACCCGGTACATATTGGCCATTGCCTGGGTGCTGATATCAATCATTGATACGCCAATGATCGGACGCCCGGAAACATAGCCGTTTTCCCTGAGCGCTTCCACAACTGGCTTGACATCGTTGATGGGGATAGCAAACCCAATGCCTTCGGCATATTGCGCAGAGGATTTTGCATTGACAATCCCAATAAGCTCCCCTTTATCATTAAACAGGCCGCCGCCGGAATTCCCCGGGCTGATGGAAGCGTCTGTCTGAAGAAGGTTCATGGTTTCGTTGTCAATGGTCAGTTCCCTGTCCAGCGCGCTGATAATTCCAGTGGTTGCCGTGCCATGCAGCAGACCAAGCGGATTTCCAATGGCAATTGCAGTATCTCCTACCTGTAATGCAGAGGAGTCGCCAAATTCTGCATAAATCAAATCCGTGGCTTCAATTTTCAACAGTGCAAGATCCGTTGTCTCATCCGTCCCGACAAGGGTGGCCTGATAGCTGTCGCCATTGCGGAGATAAACCGTAATAGTATTTCCGCCCTCTACCACATGGTTGTTTGTCACAATATAACCATCCGATGAGATGATGACTCCAGAACCGCTGGAAGATTCACTGTTTGGAATGTCCTTAAATTCACCAGTTGACGTGCTGACGTCAATTGCCACTACGGCGTCCCCGACCTTTTTCACAACATCGGAGACGGTAAGCGCTCCGTTTGTCCCGGAGGAATCCGTGTACACAGTGCTGTTGGAACCGGATGAAGTGGAATTGGAAGAACTGCTCTGTGACGCAGAGGGGGAATGATTCTGCATCATATAGGATGTGACCAAAGCGCCGCTGACGCCGCCCAATGCCAGAGAAGCTACCGTGCAAATTGCGATGGTTGCCACCATGACGCGCCCCATTTTATTTTTGGGTTTCTTCTTATTCTGGTTCCCAGAATGCCCCCCGGCCGGCACATTTGGTTGTGCCGCATCCTGTTTTGGCTGTGGAGCGTAGTACTGAGGTTTATATTCATACTGCGTGGACTCCTGTTCCGGCGCCGCCGTCCGGTACTGGGGCTCGCGGGGTGCTGTATAATATGGAGGGTGTTGCTGTGAAACTGGAGACTGGGAATCCTTTAGGATAAACCCCGTCTCCTGTACTGGGGGCTGTTCAGGGGCTTTTTGAGTATCCTGGGGCAAATCCTCTGTTGGGGTCTCCCAGGTCCTTTCAGAAATTTCCGCCTGTACCGGGGCCGCCTTTTCCTCGGAAGAGGCCTGCTGAGAAGGGGCAAAATCCGTTTGAGCTCCCTGGTTCTCCGCAGTTTCTTCGCCCTGGTTGTTTTTATATTCAAAATCGTTGTTCATGGAATCTCCTCCTGTTCGATTTTCTGTTTCCTTTTGACATCTTTATTCTATCCACGCTATTTGATGATAAAGTGATATTACTATGAGCGATTCAGAGATTTTTTATGAATTTTTTTTGAATGCGCGCAAAATTTCAAATACAAAGGGAAGCCATGGTTTTATTTTTCCCGTAAAAAAGGGGAACATAATCTATGTCCCCCTTTTCCTATCATAATATCTTTCCAGAATTCTCTATACCAATCTGTGCTTTTGCCACTTGGTGCCTTTGAATCTCCAGGTAAATACCGCGGCCCTGGTGCACCACTCAATACACATGGCAAGCCATACGCCGTAAATATCCAGATGGCATACAATCCCAAGCACATAACCAAGCACAACACGGATACTCCACATACTGATAAGAGCCGCAACTGTAGTATACACCGCGTCTCCCGCCGCACGAAGGGCGTTCGGGGTGATAAAGCTTGCAGGCCAGGTTGTTACCAGGCCGATAATCGGAATGAGGAGAAGAAGCATGGTCTTATGGGCCGCTTCTGCCGGCGGATGGAAGAACCCAAGCAATACCGGCGTCAGCGGGACAAAAATAATCATCATAATCCCGGTGATGAACTTGGTATAACGGTTAATGGATTTCAAATACCGCCTTGCAATATCATATCGCCCGGCGCCAACGCACTGCCCAATAATTGTAGTGGTACAAAGCTGTGCGGCAAACATTGGAATCTGCCACAGGTTCAATAGGTTGTTTCCAATGGCGTTTGCAGTAATGCTCATGGTTCCAAGCATAACGACAAAGGTCTGCACCAGGATTTTTCCGCCGTTGAAAAACAGCTGTTCTGTTCCAGCCGGAATCCCGATGTACAGGATACTCTTTTGCAGTTTTCCATCAAACGTAAAGAAATGTTTGAATTTGATTCCAAGATCAGACCGTTTCACAAGCAGATAGACCAGCGCCAGGATGCTGACAAGAATTCGGCTGCATACCATGGCAATGGAAACACCCAGTACGCCGAGTTTGAGCACCTGGATTAAAATAATATTTCCAACCAGATAGGTACAGTTCATAATAACGGACATGACCATGGACGCCTTGGTATCACCCAGTCCTCTCAGCGCACCGGCACTCGCCTGGTACACCGCATAAAACGGGTAGGAAATGGACGATCCGATCAGATAAATATAGGCGTTATCCAGGATTTTCTGCTCCGCCGCTCCAAACAGCAAATTCAGCGTCTGGTTGGGGAACAGGTTAATCACGATCATGATCACCACGGCAATCAGCACAGAGGAGGTAACTGCCTGAGAAATCGTTTTTGCCGCACGCTGTTTATCCCCTTTTCCTATGTACTGCGCCACAACAACCGTACCGCCGGTCGCAATGGCAATAAACAGGTTTGTCAAAAAGAAGTTGAGCGAATCCACCATACTGACGGCTGAAACCGCTTCTGCGCCTGAAGAACTGACCATGGATGAGTTAATCAGGTTCATGCCTGTCAAAAAGGCCTGATCCACCAAAAGCGGAATGTAAATTGCCAGGACGCGCTGCCACGGCAATATTTCCGAGTCAAAGTTGCGTGTCATATAGTTTTGGAACCACGTTGCAATGCGCGCCCCCACCTTTGTTTCTCTTAGCTTCAAAGGAAGCCCCTCCTTACTTTATAATCCATTTTCCAAACATCAGTAGCTTTCTGTTTTTTTAAGCGCAACGATGGAAAACTTTTTTCCAAACGAAACACCTGTGGATATCAATTGATAAATTTGTGCTGTTCCCATTTGTTTCCTTTAAAGCGCCAGGTGAAAATTGCAGCGCGGGAACCCCACTCCAAAATCATGGCAAGCCATACGCCATAAATATCCAATCCGCAGATAATGGCCAACACATAGCCCAATCCAACGCGGACAGTCCATACGCTGATTAAAGCGGCAACCGTAGTAAACTTGGCGTCGCCTGCTGCACGCAGGATGGACGGTGTGATAAAGCTTGGCGCCCAGGTAGTCAGAAGCCCTACAACCGGGAAAATCATCAAAAACATGATTTTCGTCCGCGCTTCATCAGGAGGATTGAAGAATCCCAGAATCCAGGGAGTCAGCGGCCAGAGAATCAAAATCATAATCAGGCACACCAGACGCGCCGTGCGGTTGAGTGAACGCAAATACTTTCGCGCCTCGTCCGGCCGGCCTGCGCCGACGCACTGCCCGGCAATGGTAATGGAAGCAAGCTGAATTGCATTGGCGGGGATTTGCCACATGCTCATTACATTCATCCCAATGGCATTTGCCGTAATACTCATGGTTCCAAGCATAACCACAAAGGTCTGTACCAGGATTTTTCCTCCATTGAAAAACAGCTGTTCCGTTCCGGCGGGAATCCCAATATACAGGATGCTCTTTTGCAGCCCCATATCCAATGTAAAGAAATCCTTTGCCTGGACTTTTAAATCCGCCCGTTTGAAAATGAGGTAAATCAGGGCGAAAATACTCACGCAAATACGGCTGATCACCATGGAAATGGAAACGCCAAGCACACCAAGCCCCATAAATTCAATAAACACAATATTTCCCAGCAAATAGATGACGTTCATTGCAACGGACATCATCATGGACGCTTTGGTATCCCCAAGTCCTCTCAGCGCACCGGCGCTCGCCTGATACACCGCATAAAACGGGTAGGAAATTGCAGAGCCAATCAGGTAAATCAAGGCATTGTCCAAAATCAGCTGATCCGCCTTTCCAAACAACAGTCCAAGCGTCTGTTTGGAAAAGATAATAATCACTGCGGCAACTATCACCGCAATCAGAACCGAAGAAGTAACCGCCTGGGAAATCGTTCTGCTGGCTTTCCGTTTATCCCCCTTTCCAATATACTGCGCAACCACAACCGTTCCGCCCGTTGCAATTGCAATAAAAAGGTTGGTTAGAAAAAAGTTGAGGGAATCCACCATGCTAACTGCCGAAACCGCTTCTGCTCCGGAAGAACTGACCATGGATGAGTTGACGACTGTCATCATGGAAACAAACGCCTGGTCAATCAGCAGGGGGATGTAAATGGAAAGAACCGTATGATAGCTCATGGTCTGGGAGTCGAAGTATTTTTTCATGAACCGCTCAAACCAACCGGCAATCTTTCCCACAAACTTGGTTTCTCCGAGCTTCTTCAAAAAAAGAGCCTTCTTTCTAGTCTTTTTTCACAATAAAGTAAAGCGTAATTTATGTAAAAAGCCCAAAAATCAGTCTTTCCTGAATTTCACTTTGAACAATTCAGGAAAGACCACCCAGTGATTTTTGTACATGGTATATTATAAAAATTTCTCCGTGCTTTGTCTAGATAGAATTTATGATTTCTTAAGATTTCGTAAGATTGACGGTTTTTTTACTCATTTTTTGTTAGGTATGGAAGTATCTTTGCCCACTGCTCCTGTTTTTGTTCCAACCGGAGGGCCGCATGAGCCGGACTGGTCGAAGGCATCACCAAAAGGTCAATGTCCCTTTCCAACAGGATTTTCCCCTTACAATCATAAAACTTGCAAAACATCTCATAGGCTTTTTTTCCATTAAAAGCAAACGCCTCCAGTTTGGGACATTCCCGCAGGATCCATCCCAAATCATTCGGGGTAACTTCCCTGATTTTACTGTCCGCGGAGGTTTCCCGCTTGCAGGAATAAGCCATATCCCAAAAAGCAAGTCCATGGCGCAAAACCATTTGAAGCCGGCGCTGATAGTCTTCTTCCAACGGTTCTTCCAGCAGGGAACATAAAATTGTCCACATGGCATTACGGGGATTGCCATAGTACTGCCCTTTTTGCAGGGAAAGGGCTGACGGCATAGAACCCAAAATCATGACCCGGCTGTGTTTTGCATACACTGGCTGTAACCCATAAAGCATTTGATATCCATCCTTCCATTTTCCTTACAAAATGATTGTAATCCGCACACAGAGGGATTACAATAGAAAACACACCCATTTTCACAAGGTAAGCGCGCCAGAATGGGGATACTTTAAAAAGATAAGCCACAGGCAGAACGGAGAATCCAATATGAAACCAGTGATTGCGGTCAGTTCCTACATTGCAGATAAAGACGTCTTTTATGGTTATGGCACCAGCGGAGACTACATCAAGGCCATTGACGGCGCCGGGGGAATCCCGGTACAGCTGCCCACCATAAAAAACACATCGGATTATGAGCAGGTGCTCCGCCACATGGACGGCCTGCTGATCCCGGGCGGCTGTGACATCGCCCCCTACTTTTTTTCCGAACAGCCGGAAAAAGCACTGGGGCGCATTAACGCCCTGATTGACCGCCAGGAAATGGAATTGGTGCGGCTCGCCTATGACGCGGGAATCCCCATCCTTGGAATCTGCCGGGGACATCAGGTTATCAATGTCGCGTTTGGCGGAAGCCTGTATCAGGATATCCCTTCCGCCATGCCGGAAGCAATCGGGCATGATCAGTCCGGGTGCAAACGGGAAGAACTGTACCATAAAATCGATATCCAGCCCGCCAGCTATCTGCACCAGATTTTTGGAAAAGACAGCCTGTATGTCAATTCATTCCACCACCAGGCGGTCAAACAGCTTGGAGACGGCCTCAAAACAGTGGCCACCGCACCGGACGGGGTCATTGAAGCAATTGAGGGAACCGGCGACCGCTTTGTCATGGGCGTGCAGTTCCATCCGGAAAACCTGTATGGTATTTATACGGAATTTACAAACCTGTTCCGTTTCTTTGTCGAAGAGTGCAAAAAACGTGCCATCTAACGCCGTCCCGCCCCTATAAAAAAGAAACAACCCCCCGGCAATTCGCCGGTTGTCCGTAAAACAGTTAAACCGACCTATGGTTACGATCATAGGTCGGTTTTCTCATAATATGTACTGTTTCTGAAAAGGCCCTCTTGTGAAAAAGGAGCTGTCAGCGAAGCTGACTGAGGCATTGACAACCCCCGCCCCTGCGGGGCGCCTCCCCCCCTTACACAGGGGAGGCTTTGGTGCGGCGCAAGACCGCATATCGCACGGTATACGCAGTAAGTGTATAGAAGCGCGCCCTTATAATCTGTTCGATAAATAAGTATTGGTTAAATAATTCTAATCGGGAAAAACATATAATTCTTTCCATTTACAGGACAAGAAAAATCGTGCACAGCTCCAACCAATGTGATATTATTTGCCCTCATATAGTCTAGTACCTCCGAAAATGTATTTTCATTTTCAGCTTCTGCACAAATATATTCATAACCTGGAATTACCCATTTTGTCCATCCTTCGGGCGCTTCAGCATCATCAATACATTCGACACCAGCAAGGTATAGCCCTTTGCTAAAGTTATCTTCCCACGGTTTGTATAAATGGGAATAATCAGACATTGCTCCCCAAACACCAACCAAATTGCCATTTTCGTCTTTTTTCGCTAACGGCTGAACTTCGCTAAAATGAGAGTTTGCATCCGACCATAATTTTTGAATAAAGCCCTGACCATCCAAAGTGGAACCTTCTTTACCAATCACAACAAAAGCATTCTTCGTGCATTTTTTGATCTTCATACGAACTCCTCCAATTTTAAGGTTACCAGTCTGTTTGATCACATACTATCACACCAAAGAAAAAATGCAAGAACAGCCACAACAGAATTACCTGTTGTGGCTGTCAACTGTTTTATGGCTCCCGCTCATTTGCCGGAGGGGGAGGTGTTTTACTGTATCAAAAAAATTTATTTGACGCGGTTTACAATTGCCATGGTATCCATCGCAATCATGAGTTCCTCATTGGTCGGGACAATCCAGGTCTGAACTTTCGCGCCCGGTGCGGAGATGTTGCACTCTTTTCCGTTGTTCTGTGCGTTAACAATTTCATCAATCTCAACGCCCATGTAGCCAAGGCTGGAAGCAACCTCTTTCCGCAAATCGATAGAGTTTTCCCCAATACCGCCGGTAAATACAATTGCGTCCGCTCCATTCATGGCTGCCGCATACGCGCCGATGTACTTAATCACGCTGTAGCGCTGCATTTCTCCGGCAAGCGCTGCACGCTCATTGCCTTCTGCCGCGGCTTTTCTCAGATCTCTGTCGTCGGAGGTTACGCCGGAAATACCAATATAACCGGATTTCTTATTCATCACATCGCTGATCTGGGAGGAAGTGAGGTTTTCCTTTTCCATCAGGAACGGGACGACGGATGGATCAATATCGCCGCAGCGGGTGCCCATGACAAGGCCCGCAAGCGGGGTGAAGCCCATGGAAGTATCCACACATTTTCCATGTTCTACAGCGCTGATGGAAGAACCGTTGCCCAAATGGCAGGTGATGATTTTCAGATCTTTGAGTTCCTTGCCCATCAATTTTGCAAGGCGGTGAGAAACATAGCGGTGGCTGGTCCCGTGGAAACCATATCTGCGGATGCCGTATTTTTCATAATACTCATACGGAAGCGCATACATATATGCCTTTGGAGGCATGGTCTGGTGGAACGCGGTATCAAACACAGCTACCTGAGGGATATCCGGACCCAAAACCTTCTGGCATGCCTTGATGGCAACCGCAATGGGAGGATTGTGCAAAGGTGCAAGATCCGCCAGGTCTTCGACTGTTTGAATGACATCGTCGGTAATCAGCGTAGAAGCGGAGAATTTTTCGCCGCCGTGTACGACGCGGTGGCCGACTGCGGAGATTTCCTTCATATCGCTGATGACTGCGGATTCCCCAGTGGTGAGCATTTCAAGGACTTTTTCAAATGCCTCTTTGTGGGTTGGGAATTCTGTCTGGCTCTGGAAAGCAGTGCCGTCGCTGAGTTTCTGAGTAATCAGTCCCCCTTCGATGCCAATTCTCTCACAGTTGCCCTTGGCAAGCATCTGCTCGGTTGTCATGTCAATGAGCTGATACTTCAGGGAAGAGCTTCCCGCATTGATAACTAACACTTTCATACTTCAATTTGCCTCCTCAAGTAGTCTGAAATTACTTGACACAGTATACTTCCTTTCTATATTATTACATCATGATGCAAAATTCAAGCTTTTTGCCAAAAGGAAGGTGCTTTCACTTCTGATGAAAATAGCAGGTATTATCTGCGAATACAACCCCTTCCACAACGGCCATGCCTGGCAGATAGAACAGGCAAGGAACGCGGGTGCAACCCATGTTATATGCCTGATGAGCGGCGACTTTGTACAGCGCGGTTCCCCCGCGCTGTTTCCGCGGCATGTGCGGGCAAAGGCCGCGCTTTTGTGCGGTGCGGATTTGGTTTTACAGCTCCCTCTCCCATACGCAATGGCAAGGGCGGAGCGTTTTGCCTACGGCGCTGTTTCCATCCTGGATCGGCTTGGCTGTGTGGACGTCCTCCATTTTGGCAGCGAATGCGGGGATATCGGGCTGCTGCTCGAAGCGGCGCACGTTGTTATGGATCCTGCGGTCCTGTCCGCTGCAAAAGAGCAGATGGACCTTGGAAAAGCATTTGCGCCGGCGCGAACGCTTGCGGTGGAACAATTATACGGGCCGCGGGTTTCTTCCCTGCTCCAAAACCCAAACGATACCCTGGGGATTGAATACCTCAAGTGGATCCTCCGCTTAAAAAGTCCCATCCAGCCGCAGACTATTCCCCGTCATCAGGTCGGCCATGAACAGATGCAGGCCAAAGGGGGATTTGCCTCCGCAACCTTTCTGCGGCAGAACATAAAGAGCAGCGGGGATCTTCTCCCGCTGCTCCCCTATGTCCCGCGGCAGGCCGCCGGCGTATATCTGGAAGCGGAACAGTCCGGGCATGTTTTCCGGCGAGAGGAGGCAGTTGATGCAGCTGTCCTTTTTTCCCTGCGCGGGAAATCTTTACAAGAGCTGGAGCAGACGGCGGACATGGGGGACGGCCTGCATCACCGGATTTTTCAGAAAGTGCGCGACGCACGCAGTTATTCTGATTTGCTGCGCCTGCTCGCCTGCAAGCGGTATCCCAATGCGCGTCTGCGGAGAATTCTGCTCAGTGCCTGTCTGGGCATCACGGAAAAAGAAGCGCACCGCCCCCCGCCCTATGCAAAAATCCTGGGGTTTGGTCCCCGTGGGCTGGAAATCCTGCGCGCCATCCGCCCATATCCGGGATTTTCCGTCCGTTCCAAAAGCGCGGATATCCGGCGGTTGTCTCCAGAATGCGCCCGGCTGGTCGCATGGGAGGACAGGGCGCAGGGGCTTTATGCCCTTGGGCTTGCTTTCCCTGAGCACGCAAAAGGGGAATTTCTCACTAACCCGGTCATTCTCCGCTAAAAGAAATCCAAAAACGGGGGAATTTCTTTTTTTCTCTATGATAAAATCCCTTTTGGTTACAATCTGTTCATAAAATTCCTGTAGGATAGATTTTGTGACTTTGATAAAAGGCGGTGCTCTATGAAAAGCCTCATTCGCGGCTGGCGGGGAATCCTGCTTTTGCTCTTTTCCATTTTGCTGGCGAGCATAATTGTATTTTTATGCAGCAGTGATTTTGTCATTGGAACTTATCTGCTGGAGATTGTGTGGAGCCTTGTGTTTTTCCTTTTCCTGTTGCTGTGCTCCAGGAATCACCCCGTCCCCATCCTCTGGATGCGTGGAACGGATATTAAAAAAGTGGATACCGCCGCCTATTGTGCGCAGCTGAAAAAGCCCGCCCTTGTGTTTGCGCTGGCCGTAATCATTCCCAACATTGTGTTCATCTACGCATATCTGTTGGCGCAACGGCAATTTGCCGGGCTGTCCATCCTATGGTTTGCTGTGTGTCTGATGGTGTTTTTAGCAGTGTCTAACCACAGGCTGAGCCGCCATGAAATTGACCGGCGGTAAGCAGTTTGTAAAACGATTTGACAGGAAGGATATGGAAATATGGAAAAAGTCGGCCTGGTTCTGGAAGGCGGCGGAATGCGCGGCCTGTATACGATTGGCGTTTTGGACTGCCTGTATGATGAAAACATCCTTTTTCATCATGTCATCGGCGTCTCTGCCGGGGCGTGCAATGCCACGTCCTATCTGTCCGGGCAGCGTGGACGGAATTTGGAAATCAATACGCGCTTTGTCAATGACAAGCGGTACATCAGCTATTCCGGCCTGCTGACCCGCGGTTCTGTATTCGGTATGGATTTTATCTTCGATGAAATCCCAAAACGCCTGCTTCCCTATGATTACGATGCGTTTTATCAATCCGGATGCCATTTGACTGTGGTTACCACGGACTGCGAAACCGGACAAGCACGATATTACAATACGGACGGGGCCTCTCCGGATGAAATCAACCGGATGATCCGCGCGTCCAGTTCCCTCCCCTTGCTCGCCCCCGCAGTCGAAATGGATGGGCACAAACTAGTCGACGGCGGAACAGCGGATTCCATTCCCCTTCGGTATTTTGAATCCCAGGGTTTTTCGAAAAATGTGGTTATCCTGACGCAAAATGCCGGATACCGGAAAACCCCCAATTCCCTGTGGTGGACCTGTCGGTTGAGGTATCCAAAATATAAAATGCTTGCCCGGGCCATGCGGGATCGGCACTTAACATACAATGATACTCTGGATTATGTGGCGCGTCAGGAAGCCGCTGGAAAGGCATTTGTCCTGCGTCCATCCGATCCTATCACTGTTTCCCGCACGGAAAAAGATTATGAAAAGCTCTACGCCCTGTACCAAAACGGATATCGGGATATGAAACGGGCAATCCCGGCCCTGAGAGAATTTCTATCCGGATTGGATGGCGTAAGCAATACCCATGTTATTTCAACCAAAAATATCAAATGAACCAGGAGGACAAAATGAAACAGCCGCCAATTAAAGATGTTTATCTTTACCGTTATTTTAAAAAACTGATGTTTATTTCCCTTTGGATTTCGGGCATTGCGCTTGTGGTTGAATATGCAATCCCAATCGCCTTCCAATCCGCCACCACAGATCTGATGTCTACCGCCAGCAATTCAGTCAGTTCCGGGGCGGCCGCAGGAGGAAACTCCATTTTAAACCATATCAAATATAGCATCAATCCCTTAATTTTAACCGCATGCGTCGTAGGCTATATTGCCGCTTGTTACCTTGTGTATAAAAGCCCGGATATGGCTGCCGGAATCCGTCCGATTGGATTATATATCCTGTGTCCGGCTTGCCTCATCTTTCTGGTCTTTGGGGATTTGTATGCGTTTTTAGTAACCCTGGGTATTTGTATTACCGCCATCAAACTGCTTTCGAACCCGCAACTCCAGTATGATGAAGACGCGGAATGGAGAAAGCGCCGGGAAGAAGAACAGGCGCTGAGAGAATTGGAAAATTTTGAGGATGAACCCCACCAGGACACGGAACAGGAAGAGGATGAGGAATAATCCTATTTTTAATTCAGGAACCATCTGTGGTAGATGGTTCCTGTTTTTTACGCCGCATCCCACTTTCTAACAATGTTATGGACCTTGCTGTTGTATTTCATCTTGAATTCATCCCTTGATTTTTTAAATAAACACGATTTCCTCTCTCGTTTTGACGAGAAAAGCAAAGATTTTTTCTTCTCTTTTGTAAAAGTAAACTGAAATAGCAGAACGGACCATGAAACTCCTTGCTTTTCCACGCATTTCATGGCATGATAAAAGATATAAATTCTGATAGAAAGTCGGGGTAATCTATGGCTCATCAGTTAGTAATTATTCTGGATTTTGGCGGCCAATATAACCAGTTGATTGCACGCCGTGTACGCGATTTGGGGGTATACTGCGAAGTCCATTCCTACAAAACAGATTTGGAAAAAATTAAACAGATGCATCCTGCCGGCATCATCTTTACCGGTGGGCCAAACAGTGTTTATCTGGAGGAATCCCCCAAGTGTGATCCCGCTATTTTTGAAATGGGAATCCCCATTCTTGGAATCTGTTATGGCAACCAGTTAATGGCGCATCTGCTTGGCGGTGAAGTTAAAACCGGGGACAGCAGAGAATACGGCAAAACGGACACCATTTATAATACGGAATGCGTATTGTTCCACGATCTGCCGAAAACCGCAATTTCCTGGATGAGTCATACCGATTATATCTCCAAACTCCCGGCGGGCTTTACCAATGCGGCCCATACTGCCCATTGTCCCAATGCGGCAATGCAAAACCCGGAGAAAAAACTCTATGGCGTCCAATTCCATCCGGAAGTATCCCATACCCAAAATGGAAACGAGTTTTTACGCCGGTTCCTCTATGACGTGTGCGGGTGCAATGGCGATTGGAACATGGAAAGCTATGCAAAAACTGCAATTGAAGAAGCCCGTGCAAAAATTGGAGACGGGAAAGTTCTGTTGGCTTTGTCCGGCGGCGTGGACTCTTCTGTGGTTGCTGCGCTTCTCTCCCGTGCTGTTGGCGACAAACTGACCTGTATTTTTGTCGACCATGGCCTGATGCGTAAAAACGAAGGGGACGAAGTAGAAGCTGCCTTTGCCGGCAGGGAACTCAATTTTGTCCGTGTCAATGCGGAAGACCGGTTTCTTTCCAAGCTTGCAGGCGTAGACGATCCGGAGAAAAAGAGAAAGATTATTGGGGAAGAATTTATCCGTGTATTTGAAGAGGAAGCCAAAAAAATCGGCGCTGTTGATTTTCTGGCTCAGGGCACGATTTATCCGGACATTATCGAAAGCGGCCTTGGCGATGCAGCGGTGATCAAAAGCCATCACAATGTCGGCGGCCTTCCGGATTATGTGGATTTCAAAGAAATCATTGAGCCATTGCGTCTTTTATTTAAAGATGAAGTCCGTCGTCTTGGTTTGGAACTGGGGCTGCCTGACTATCTTGTTTTCCGTCAGCCCTTCCCTGGTCCGGGCCTTGCAATCCGTGTAATCGGAGAAATTACCAAAGAAAAATTGGACATCCTCAGAGACGCGGACGCTATTTTCCGTGAGGAAATTGCCAATGCTGGACTTGACCGCAGCATCAATCAGTATTTTGCGGTTCTGACTTCAACCCGTTCTGTCGGCGTCATGGGCGATGGCCGGACTTATGACTATACTTTGGCGCTGCGCGGCGTTACAACTACCGACTTTATGACCGCAGACTGGGCAAGAATCCCCTATGATGTATTAGAGAAAATCAGCTCCCGGATTGTCAATGAGGTACGACATATTAACCGCATTGTATATGATATTACTTCCAAGCCCCCGGCAACAATTGAGTGGGAATGATTTCTCACCGCTGAAAAAGCCCGCAGTTATGCGGTTTTAGCCGTTTGAGTGCCCCTTGTGGCAACAAAATGGCAACATTATTTGAATTATTGTAAAAGTAAAGAGCTATCTGATTTCAAGTTGAAGTCAGATAGCTCTTTTGTTTAGGTCTAACAGTGGATTTCGGTTTGTATCACACCATTTATTGGAAAATGAAGTTGCACAATCTTATTAAATAACATCTATATCATATTGAGATTTCATAAAACCAATCATTCGTTTTTTACGCTCAGCAATAAAAGATACATGGTCATTCCATTCATCCGAAGACAAATCGTCAGGCATAAAATCATATTCGGAAATATGTGCTTTTGTGTCCTCATTTGAAAAGAAATCATGCGGATGTATGTTGCTTTTAAGAAGATTGGTTTTTCCTGCTACGGGCTGAAAATTCCAGAGAATATCCACATCGTAGTTCTCTGGACGCCCTTTCAGTTTCATTGGAAAAATATGATCCAATTCAGGCTTGTATCTTCCCGTTGTGTTTTTCTGATTTATATAAAGTCGATTTGGCATTAAAACCTTTAAGGTAAACCAAACATTACACTCAAGTGTCTCTGCTCGCAAATCTACAATGCGATTCTTTTCTTGTGCGATTTCTTTAATCTCATCAAGCGGAAAATTATCATCAACGATTTTTCGTGTTGCTCCCTCTACAAAGCCTTGCGTATTCCAATCGTTCAATTGCGAAAGAATGAAATACTGTTTCATCTTTTTAACACTGTCGGGGTAAAGATTCAACATCTTTTTTCCTTTCTGATAATTTTGATATGAAAAAACGATTAGCGGAAGAACAGCAAGCTTTCTGGAGACTATCGCACTATTATTGATGTTGAATGTTTTATAAAAAAATTCACCGAAAAAGTCTTTAAGTGGTTCACCTATAGAAGCTCCAATTTTCTTGAATTGTGTAATTTCCTCTGATTTAACCTTTGAGGCGTCAATACGAGTAGTGCCTTTTATAATGAGATTTATGAGTTGCAATATCTCGTTTGCAGAAAAAGCATATCCGTTTGTAACTTCAGAAATCCACTTAGATACTTCGATGAGATTTTCCTCGAATGAAGGAGCGTATTCTTTTATTTTCGAGAACAACAAGTCGGCTCCTGAAAGTGGCACTCCTCCAGTATTTAAGCGTTGAAACACATCATTGACTTTGTCTTCATTCCATGTTTTATCAATCGGAAAATAAGCCAAGGATTTAACATCGGTTCCGACAAACACCGACCAAAGCTTATCAAATCTTTTTTCAAAAAGAGTTTCCTCTTCTTCTGACATTACGGGTAAAGAATTTTGAATCTTTTTTCTATAACTGACCTTTTCATCATTGGTTTTGGAAAACAGAGCCGGAAGCTTTACATAACCCGGATGTTCAGTACTTTTATCCACGAATTCAAATCCATATTCTTCATCTGCATCATTGTTCTTATATAGAAGATTATATGCCAAAACACGCTTGTTAAGAGTGTATTTGAGACAAGAATATAGAGTTTGTAGTCTTTGCTGACCATCATATACCAGCCATTTATCTGCTCTTTCCCAAAGATCGCTGTCTACAAGAGTGGCTATTCTCCCGTCCTCATATTCATTCATAAACTCTCTGTAGGGTACTTTTTTATCTGTATTCCATACGATAAGTGTACCGATGGGGTATCCGTTTAGTATAGAATCGAACAGTTTGCATATGTATTTTTCACTTTCGTATCGACTACCCCACACATATGGGCGCTGAACTGCTGGTAAAAACCAACCATTTGAGTTTGCGTTTACATTATTTACAGCTTCTTTAACTGATATTGTTTGGAATCCCATTTTATTTCCTCCCTCAATCTTTTAGCTGGTCTTTGAATGCTTCGACCATTGCGTCGCTGAGTTCCTGCGACGGAACTTTTACATAGCCGGAGGCTTCATCATATTTCGGATAATTGTAACGCCACCTGTCGTAGTCCTCACGGGATATTTCCCCACTATGATACTTCTCCGCCTGCTCCGCCCATGCGGAAACCATTTTGCAAAGCTCGGCTGCGTCTTTACCCTTTCGGGGGTCAATACGCATGGAAACACCGCTTTCGTTCTTTTCAACCGTCAGACCGTAGCGGTCTTCCAATGTAAACAGGGTGTGCATCAAGCCAAGATAGCTGTCAATATCGGGCACGGACAGGGCGAGCGGCGAAACGCCCAGGACTTCCGCAAGACTGTTTGTCAAATCAGCCTTTGGAGTTCTGGAACTGGATTCATACTGCGCCATACGGATATCCGCCGTTTTTTCGGGGAAGCCGACTACCGTTCCTAAATACTTTTGTGTCATTCCCCGCAAATTGCGGAAAAAACGAATTCTCTCGCCGATTGCCATAACCATTACGCTCCTTATGTATGGATTGTGCAATCAGTATAGCATATAAATTTAATGCCTGTCAAGATAACTAAAACAAATAAATTTAATATTTTTTGAAAACCGCTTGACTTTACGGAATTTGCTTAGTATAATAACAATACAGACTTAAACTAATAGCGTTAAGTTTTAAAAGATGAATAACCGTCGTGCGTCACGGTAATGGCGTACCCGCCCGGGCAAATCGGAAGGCGGCAAGAAAGTATTCCGACACGAAAGAATCAATCATAAAAACAATCCGAAGGAGGTGAACGGAATGTCCGAAACAACTTTTATGAAAGTGGATGAAGTCGCTGAAGAACTCGGCGTTTCCAAATCATACGCCTATAAAATCGTGCAGAAGCTAAATGCCGAACTGAAAGAACAGGGATTCCTGACAATTTCAGGGCGTGTGAATAAGCAATATTTTATGGAGCGCACCTGTTACGGTGCAATCAGGAAAGACAGGAAAGAGAGGTTATGAAATGGCAGTTTATAAAGACGAAAAGACAAACACATGGAGGGTACTGTACCGCTACACCGGCTGGAACGGTGAGCGTAAGCAGTCGCAAAAGCGGGGCTTCAAAACAAAGCGAGAGGCACAGGCTTGGGAAAGGGAACAGATCAACCGCCTCGGCGGAGATCTGGATATGACCTTCCAAAGCTTCGTGCAGCATTATGCTGAAGATATACAGACTCGCATAAAGGAAAACACATGGGCAACCAAAGATCACATCATAAAGACCAAGCTGCTTCCGTATTTCGGAAAGCTGAGAATGAGCAGTATCACACCGCAGCAGATCATCAAGTGGCAGAATGAGCTTCTGAATTACAAGGATGAAAACGGAAAGCCGTTTTCTCCCGTATATCTGAAAACAATCCAAAATCAGCTTTCCGCCATCTTTAACCATGCTGCACGCTTCTATAACCTGAAAGAAAATCCGTGCAAAAAAGCCGGAAGCATGGGCAAAAAGAAAAACCGTGAAATGCTGTTCTGGACGAAAGCGGAATACCTTAAATTTGCAGATGCAATGATGGATAAGCCCGTTTCCTTTTATGCCTTTGAAATGCTTTACTGGTGCGGTATCCGTGAGGGAGAGCTGTTGGCGCTGACGCCTGCGGACTTTGATTTTGAAAAGCAAATGGTTACGATCAGTAAATCATTCCAACACCTGAACGGCAGGGATATTATTACCACTCCCAAAACAGAAAAAAGCAACCGAACCATTCAGATGCCGAAATTCCTCTGTGGGGAAATACAGGACTATCTGAGTATGCTGTACGATGTAAAGCCTGACAACAGGATATTTCCCATAACAAAAAGCTATCTGTACAGAGAAATGCAGAGAGGCGTCAGGCAATCAGGCGTGAAGCGTATCCGAATTCACGATTTGCGGCACAGCCATATCAGTTTGCTGATTGATATGGGGTTTTCAGCGGTGGCGATTGCAGACCGTGTGGGACACGAAAGTATTGAAATCACTTATCAGTACGCTCATTTATTTCCGTCCAAGCAGACAGAGATGGCGGATAAGCTGGATATGGAAAGGGGTGAAGATTATGTCAGTTAAAAACTGTGATAATCACAATCGGTGGAGAAGCAAAACCATAGCGTTTCGTGTATCGCCGGAAGAAAATGAACAAATCGAACGCTATGTACAGCTTTCAGGACTGACCAAGCAGGACTATATCACAAGGCGGCTTACGCACAGAGATATCGTTGTGCAGGGAAGCCCGAGGGTTTTCAAAGCCTTGCGGAATCAGCTTGCCGATGTGCTTGTAGAATTGCAACGCATTGAAACGGGAAGCTGTATCGATGACGAGCTGCTTGATGTTATTGAGATGATCGCCGTTATTCTCGGCGGCTTGAAAGGAGAGGAACAGAATGAATAGACAAAAAGAAATGACCGCCTGTAACACATCTGTTGGCGCAGATGATAGGCAGTCATTCAATGTATCTGTTAATAGTATAACCACATATCACTTGAAAATCAACACTTTTATTTTGAAAGGCGGTGGCAGGAATGGCTGAACTTAAAATCATCAGTATGAATGAAGTACAGAGCAAGAAAGTGAACTGGCTCTGGTATCCATATATCCCATACGGAAAAATCACAATTATTCAGGGCGATCCCGGCGAGGGCAAAACAACTTTGGCGTTAAGACTGGCAGCACTTCTCTCAAAAGGAGAGGCACTGCCCTATGACAATACCGAGCGTGAGCCTGTTAAGATTATCTATCAAACTGCCGAGGACGGACTGGAAGATACTATCAAGCCGAGATTAGAAGCGGCTGAGGCAGACTGTACGCAAATCAAAGTCATAGATGAATCGGAAGCTGCACTCAGTATGTTGGATGAACGCATTGAAAAAGCAATCATAGAAGTCGGTGCAAGGGTGGTAATCCTTGATCCAATTCAGGCGTATGTCGGTGCTAATATCAATATGAACAATGCCAATGAAGTCCGTAATGTAATGGCACAGCTCGGACGAATCGCAGAAAAATATGACTGTGCAGTTTT